>CAVQBB010000001.1:0-64828 GCA_963710655.1 uncultured Actinomycetota bacterium
CAGAGTATTCAGCGTAAGATAAAAGAGATTGTCATTGCGGTTAAGTTGGAACAACAGCTCTCTAAAGATCAGATTTTGAAGATTATCTCAACACCATTTATTTTGGTCGGGGCGCATACGGAGTGCAGACAGGTTCACAAGTTTTCTTTGGTCGAACAGTCGATCAACTCAATGTCTCGCAAGCCGCAGTCTTAGCCAGCATTCTCAACGCCCCGGGATATTACGATCCCGCAAACGGCCCCAGTTATTTAGCACGATTGAAATTGCGCTGGAAGTATGTACTCGATGGATGGTGAAAGCGAAGTGGTTCACTCCCGCCGAAGAGGCCATACAAGTCTTTCATTTATTCAACCTAGAGTCGCTTCTGGTTCTCTAGCGGGTCCAAAGGGATATGTAATCTCATGGATTGAAAATCAATTACAGCAATTTGGCTTCACCCAAGATCAGCTAATGCAAGGTGGGTTGGTCGTAAAGACGACTCTGGTCAAGAAGGATCAACAGGCAGCAGTGGATCCAGTGCAAAGCGGACTCCTAGGGCGCCATTTAATAACCTTCGTGTCGCCTTGGTTTCGATTCAACCCGGAACCGGAGCGGTACTCGCAATGTATGGCGGTCAAGATTATTTGAAGAGTCAGTACAACAACGCGACGCAGGCGACTACTCAAGCAGGTTCATCATTCAAACCATTTGCACTAGTCGCTGCTCTTGAGGCTGGAATTAGTCTGCATTCGGTCTGGAATGGAAGATCCCCACAAGTCTTTTATGACCCTGGCTCGCAAGGTCCATACCCAGTATTTAACTACGGTAACGAGCAGTACAACAACATTAATCTCCTCGATGCAATCGCTAACTCCGTAAATACCGTATTCGTTCCACTTGGCATCAAGGTGGGGCCCGATAAGGTTATTGATGTTGCACGGCGCGCGGGTATTCCGACTTCAGTGCAGATGGTTTCAGGACCTTCCGTCACGCTCGGTGTTGCAAGTCCACATGTAATAGACGTGGCCTCGGCATATGCCACCTTTGCGGCGCAAGGAATTTATGCAAAGCCTTACATCGTCTCGCAGGTTATTGGTGACAATGGAGGAATCCTCTATCAAGCGCAACCTCAGACAAATCAGGTATTTGCTAGCGATGTAATGGCTGATTTAACAACGGCGCTACAAACCGTAACTACATATGGAACCGCCTCAGGTGCGGTAGCTGATCTGGGAAGACCTAGTGCCGGAAAGACGGGTACCACCACCGATAATGCGAGCGCATGGTTCACCGGATTTGTGCCTCAGTTGGCTACTAGCGTTGCACTCTTTAGAGATAACGCCTCAGAGTCACTTAATGGAATTGGTGGTCTCAACGCCGTTACTGGTGGAACCTTCCCTGCAAAGATCTGGGACCAATATATGCGAGAGGCGCTGGCACACACTCCTGTAATGGATTTCCCACCTCCAGCGAATATTGGCGGTGTGGATCCAACACCTATGCAGAGCGCGGTTCCAACGATGGATCCTAAACTCGCCTTTCTTACTCCTAAACCCACACCAGCTCCTTCACCTAAAAAGAAGAAGTAAATAAACTGGAAAGAGTATGAAACTCTCCTTTACAACAAAGGCAGTTATCGCACTCGCCTTATTTGCTGGCTTACTTTCATTCGCAAAGTTTGATCACTGTTACAACACCAACTGGACTGGTGTTGGAGTGGATGTACATGAGTGCTACAGCGATCTACCTGCGCTCTTTGATGCACGAGGTTTAGTGAATCATGTTTGGCCCTATTCCAGCGCCACAAACTCTGTTGAGTACCCACCACTAACAGGAGTTGTTATGTGGGCGACTGCTCTCATAACTCCGCATGGCCAAAATTCGGATAAATATTATTTTCTAATAAATATTGTGCTGTTAGCCGCGCTCTTTGTATTTACCTCCATTCTGATCTCTAAAATAAATCCTGCAAAGTGGTATCTGCTTCCGCTTTTACCGGCAGTCATCGCATCGATGTACATCAATTGGGATATGTGGGCGGTGGCAACTGCAGTCTTGAGTATTTATTGGTTTGATCGAAAGAGGTATCTACTGAGCTCGACGGCGTTGGCGATCTCGATTGCTACCAAATTCTTTCCAATCGTTTTACTTATCCCAATCGCGGTTATCTTTCTGAAGACGAGAGAGGTCAAGACGGGTCTCCGTTATCTCCTACAGACCGTCCTGCTCTGGACATTTATTAATGCACCATTTGCAATCCTCACCCCCAAGGGTTGGTGGCGATTCTTTAAATTGAACTCCGATCGACCTGCGGATCTAGGTTCCTTCTGGCAGGCAATAAATATTTTTAATATTAATCCGCCACACATCAATGTCTACTGGATGGCGCTATTCGTTCTTGCATCTCTTGTAGTTGTTGGACACCTGATTCGGAACGTAAGCACTCCGACGCTGGCGCAAACAGCCTTTATCTTTGTCGCCCTATTCACCGCTCTCAATAAGGTCTACTCCCCTCAATATGTATTGTGGTTAGCCCCATTGGGAGTTATGGCTCTGGTTAATAATCGAGATAGGGGAGCGTTTTGGATCTGGCAGGGGGCTGAGGCGATCTACCACTTCTCCATTTGGGAGTACCTCGGCGGCTTTGCCGGGGCCAACTTTGCGCTCCCGGCCAAGTGGTACGCGGGGGCAATCCTTCTTAGGGTGGCGACCAGCCTATTTTTCGCCTGGAGGATCCTCTTATCCACACGGGATCTGCCCGCACAGGAGGACGAATTTCTCCTATTGCAGACGGGAGGTTAGGCTTACCCTTCCTACAGGTTCAGGGCACCCGTCCTTTTCACTGTAGGAGCAGTAACCCTCCTGCCGTGGAAATCCCACGGCCGCTTTAGTCCAGAGGAGGTGGGGTTAACGCATGCGTCATTATGAAATCATGGTCATTCTCGATCCTGACCTAGAAGAACGCACAGTCGCACCAAGTCTTGAGACATACCTCAAGATCATCAAAGACAGTGGTGGAACCGTCGACAAGCTCGATATTTGGGGACGTCGTCGCATGACCTTCGAAATCAATAAAAAGGCCGAAGGAATCTACGCTGTTGCTGATCTGCACTGTGGTCCAGATGCGATCAAAGAACTTGATCGTCAACTCAATTTGAACGAAGCGGTGCTTCGCACCAAGGTCGTTCGTCCAGATCAACTCAATTCATAATCAGATAACAGTTAATTAAGCGAGAGAAAAATGGCAGCTGGCGATACAACAATCACAATGATCGGTAACTTAACAAGCGATCCTGAACTGCGCTTCACACCATCAGGTGCTGCAGTTGCAAAGTTCACCGTTGCATCAACTCCTCGTTATCTCGATAAGGCAACGAACGAGTGGAAAGATGGCGATAGCCTCTTTCTTAACTGCCAAATCTGGCGTCAAGCTGCAGAGAATGTTGCAGAGTCATTAACTCGCGGAATGCGAGTAATTGTCTCTGGACGTCTCAAGCAACGCTCTTATGAAACTAAAGAAGGCGAGAAGCGCACCGTATTTGAGGTTGAAGTTGACGAAGTAGGTCCATCACTTCGCAACGCAACTGCAAAGGTCACAAAGACCACCCGCGGCGCGGGTTCCGGCGGCTTCACCGCTACATCTGAAACTGCATCATCAGATGATCCTTGGTCAGCAGCCCCAGTCGGTGGCGGTTGGGCAACAGGAGCATCGGATGATCAACCTCCGTTCTAATTTATTAGAACGTACCTCATTAGAAACCAACCATTCCTGTTTAATAAACAGGGCCCTCTTAAAGGAGCACCACAGTGGGAGCAAGAAGTAATAAGACCTTAAAACCAAAGAAGGTCGCGCCGAAGATGTCGGCTGCGGCTTTAAAGAAATTTAAGAAGAAGCCATGTTCTTTCTGCCAGCAGAAAGTCACTTATATTGACTACAAGGACATCGCAACACTTCGTAAGTTCATCTCTGATCGCGGCAAGATCCGCGCTCGCCGAGTAACGGGTGCATGCACCCAACATCAACGTGCAATTGCTGCCGCGGTTAAGAACTCCCGCGAAATGGCGCTCTTGCCTTACACCTCAACAGCAAGATAAGGGGAGGATATACAAATGAAACTCATCCTTACTCGCGAAGTTGCCGGGCTAGGTCAGGCCGGAGATGTTGTAACTGTTAAAGATGGTTACGCTCGCAATTTCCTACTTCCAAATGGCAATGCAATTGCATGGTCACTAGGCGGAGAGAAGCAGATTGAAGGAATTCGTCGTGCACGCAGCGCTCGCGAGATCCGCGATCTCGACCACGCCCGTGAGATCAAGACAGCTTTGGAGCAGGCTCCAATCGTTGTTAAGGCAAAGGTTGGCGGAACCGGCTCACTCTTCGGTTCAGTCACCGAGAAGGATCTGATCGCTGCGATCAAATCTTCAGTCGGAATCGATATCGATCGCCATCGTCTGAAGGCACCAGTCATGAAGAAGCTTGGCAACTACACCGCCAAGGTAAGCCTCCATGCTCAGGTTGCAGCAAATGTTCAGGTACAGGTAGTCGCTGCCTAATTAGCAGACCAAATTAGTAGTAAAAGAGGGCCCCACCTAGCTCGCTAGGTGGGGTTTTCTCATTAATTGAGATGATCGAATTTATCTTTATCCCCAACCCAAATCTCCAATTTGAGCGTGAATTAGCTCAAACTCACAGAACTATCCCCAGTCCAGGGTGAGTTACCCACAACCGCTCCACACAGATTTTCAGGTTATCCCCAGCAAAAGATTGCTTACCCACAATTGGGTACACATGGCCCTAAGAAGAAAGTAGGGAATGTCGGTGCCCCATAAGAAGATACGGGCATGAGCATCGCTGAACTTCCAAATCGAGGGAATACCAGCCTGCCGGCTCGACCTGTTGAGTTTGAGAGAACTCCTCCTCAAGACCTAGTCGCCGAACAATCTGTTCTCGGTGGAATGCTCCTCTCCAAAGATGCCATCGCCGACGTTGTCGAAATAATTAAAGAGCGCGATTTCTACCGCCCCGCTCACGAACTTATCTACGATGCAATTCTTGATCTATATGGCCGTGGCGATCCTGCCGATCCAGTGACCGTCGCAGCCGAACTCACAAAGCGTGGTGATATTGCGCGTGCAGGTGGCGCGCCATATCTCCACACTCTGATCTCTTCAGTGCCTACTGCCGCCAATGCTGGTTACTACGCTCGCATTGTTCGTGATCGCGCAATCTTGCGTCGACTGGTCGAGGCCGGCACAAAGATTGTTCAGATCGGATATTCCGAGGCTGGCGATGTCGATGATGCAGTAGATGCTGCGCAAGCCGAGGTCTACCAAGTAACAGAGTCACGCATGAGTGAGGATTACATCCAACTCTCAGAGCTACTTCCAGCAGCGCTTGATGAGATCGAAGCTATCTCATCTGGTGTCGCAGATGAAGGCGTTAAGAGCGGTTTTCGAGATCTCGATGCGCTGACAAACGGTTTTCATCCAGGGAACATGATCGTCTTAGCAGCGCGTCCAGCTGTTGGTAAATCAACGCTTGGTCTAGATATCGCTAGACACGCCTCCATTCACAATGGTGATACCTCTGTCATCTTCTCTCTCGAAATGAGTCGCTCTGAGATCACAATGCGCATGCTCTCTGCCGAAGCAAAGGTTGGTTTAAATAACATTCGCTCTGGCTCACTCTCAGATGATGAGTGGGGACGGCTAGCGAAGAGAATGGGTGAGATCTCGCAAGCCCCGCTCTTTATCGATGACTCTCCAAATCTCTCGCTGATGGAGATTCGTTCTAAGGCTCGACGTTTAAAGCAACGACATAACCTCAAGCTCATCGTGATCGACTACCTACAGTTGATGACTTCAGGCAAGCGGGTAGAGAATCGTCAGCAAGAGGTCTCAGAGTTCTCGCGTAACCTCAAATTATTGGCTAAAGAACTTAACGTTCCTATCATCGCTATCTCGCAGCTCAACCGTTCACCAGAACAACGCGCTGATAAGAAGCCAATGCTCTCCGATCTCCGCGAATCTGGCTCTATCGAACAAGATGCAGATATGGTTATTTTGCTGCACCGCGATGATCTGTACGACAACCAGAATCGCTCTGGTGAGGCGGATTTAATCGTTGCCAAGCACCGTAATGGTCCAACTCGCACCATAACCGTTGCAGCACAACTCCACTTTGCGCGCTTTGCTGATATCGCTCCCGCTTACAGTGGTGGCGAGAACTTTGTTAAAGATTAATTCTTATCTTCACTTATCAGCGTATCTAGCAACAGTAAATCCGAAATGAATCGGTAGATTCACCGCAAAGATCACAATCGTTGCGCTCATGAGAGCAAGTACGCTTCCACGCACCCCATCTTTAATAAAGATATATTCTAGCGCTGCCGCAAAAATCGAGTAGGCCAACAAGGTCCACTTCGCTACTAGGAAGAAGGTCTTCCAGGCAAAACCTGTTAGACGTGTCAGCAGAACGAGATTCACTAGAACAAGCAGAGCTGCTACGACAACTGTGAGCGTTGTAAATGTTAGCGAGGTATGTTTTGGGAGGTGGGCAGCGAGGAAGACACCACCTGCAACAACGAGAGCCAAAATTACAACGGAGATCTCCGAAACTGGAGGTAACTTCTTTGTTGTGTTCATAGCGTTGCAATCCTTGTCATAATAATCAGGGTAGCTACCTGCATCGCTCCTGTGAGCCCGGCGGTATAGAGAAAGCGCTTCATTAACTTTCCAATAACCTCACCGTTAGGTCTCTCCTTCTTCAGTTCAAAGAGAACACCGAGATTGGCAGGCTCTAGGAATCCAAGCGCAACAACCGCCATAACTCCTACGACGATCATCGATGCAACTACCCACCCATGATGTTTATCTGAGGAGAGAATGAATCCCTCATGGCGAGCTAACTGCCATCCTCCAGCCAGCGTAGCAATCACCAGAGTCGGCATAAGAAGAACCATCTTCGGCATGAACTTCTTAGAGAACTCCATACGTGCAGGAATACTCATCTTTCCGATGATTGGTCCAATAACAAATCCGAGAAATAGATCGATTCCAGTCCACAATCCACCGCCAACGACATGGAAGAAATCCAACGCCCAGAGTCGGTTCGTAGCTACCGCGATAATCAGTCCGATGTAGACGATAGCTACAAGCGGTATCGCACTGGTTGGAATGATTTTGAAATCTTTGGGTTGCTCGGTAATTACATCATGTGCCATGAAACACTCCCTCACCGCTGAAAGATTTGTAAGAAAAGGGTAGAGAGTGGCGCGAGGCGATTCAAGAGATTGCGCGGTTAATTTACAGGGGTTAGCAAGCCACTCTTAACGTCGTAGATCGCTCCCATGACCCGAACTTCATCGTGAAGTAGCGGATAGCTCTCTATTTTCACAATATCTTTTAGCAGCGCCTCGAGTTGATCTTCTGTGGTCTGAAAATCCAAGCTCCGAGTATCTACACCGCTCTTCTGCGAGATTGCCGCATGAATTCCTGCCTCGTCGGTGCTAGCCATCCGGCAATCGGTATGTGGCATGACAAGAACTCGGTTTACTCCTAGAAGGTGGGTGGCGAGCACCAGCGTTCGTAAGACGTCATCTGTAACACGCGCCCCGGCATTTCGAAGAATTTTGGCGTCGCCCGCATGCATACCCACTATGCGTAGCGGATCTATACGCGAATCCATACATGTAACAATGGCTAAGCCCTTTACCGCAGTGCCGGTGAGCTCTTCGGAGGTGAAGGTTTGTGCAAAGGATTGATTGGCAGCAAGGACATCATCAAATCTATCCATCGCCTATCCCTCCACTTTCTCATCTGGAATTTTTTCATTTGCAATAAAAATTCCCACGAGCACAACTGCCGCTCCAATAAGTTGAATAGTAGTGAAGGTTTCCTTCAGCAAGATCCAACCAAAAACGCCTGCAAGAACTGGCTCCAACATTCCAATGATGCTCGCCACCTGTGGCGAGAGGGCGTTGACTCCCTTGAGAACGCAGAGATATGGCAGCACTGTTCCAACGATGATGATGAATACGATCAGCGCCCAACCAGGAAGATGGTGTCCCGTGAAGTGGCCATTGAGATTTATCTCTTCCTTAAAGATATGAAATGGGTATGACCACCATGGTTGGACAACGGCAAAGAGAATGGAGGTGATGCCAAAACCCCAGACCAACATGGTGTCTGTGCTTCTGCGCTTGCCGAGCGCCCGACCCATCACAAAATAGGCAGCCAGACTAAGAGCATCTAAGAATGAAGAGATAACCCCAAGTCCGTTGAGGGTTAATCCCTTCCACACCTCACCAACCAAGATCAACCCTAGGAAAGCTGCGACCAATCCCAACCACATCGAATTGGAGATCTTTACCTTCTTATAGAAGCGTAGGTAGAGAACAATCCAGATCGGTGCAGTGAATTCGATAATAAGGGCGATCGAGACGTGCAATCTCAGAATTGAGAAGAAGTAGAAAGATTGAACTGCCGCGATTCCGATTACTCCAAAGAGGGTGAGCAGTCCAAGCTCTCCCTTTCCTGGCCGGAGTAGAGGGAGCCTGCCCTTGAAAGCTAGATAAATGAGGAGTGCCACGAGTGAACCGGTGGTCCGAATCTCGGTAAGGCGCCAGGGCGTTAGCCCCGCCTCCATTACCCATTTCGAGACGATCCCGTTGATGGAGTAGAGGAGCGCCGCCGCGATCAGAAGGAGATAGGGGCGGCGGGAGTTCATTGTCCAAACTTATCGGCTCGCTCTCGACCAAAGAGCCACATCGACCAGATTCCCCTGCTGATAGGGTTTTGACCGTGCTACTAAGTGATCGCGATATCGCCGCTGAGGTCTCTGCTGGACGGGTGAAGGTTGAACCCTTTAGCGAGGGGATGATTCAGCCTTCGAGCGTGGATGTTCGACTCGATAGATTCTTTCGAGTCTTTGAAAATCACAAATACTCAGTTATTGATCCCTCGATTGAGCAGGCCGAACTGACCCGAGAGGTATCGGTCAATCATGACGAGCACTTCATCTTGCACCCTGGTGAATTCGTACTCGCCAGCACCTACGAGATCATTACTCTGCCCGATGACATCGCAGGTCGCTTAGAGGGAAAATCCTCACTCGGTCGCTTAGGACTTCTTACCCATTCCACAGCTGGATTCATCGATCCAGGCTTCTCAGGGCATATCACTCTGGAACTTTCCAATGTAGCTAACCTGCCAGTTAAATTATTTCCAGGAATGAAGATCGGCCAGCTTTGTCTCATCAAACTCTCATCTCCAGCGGAACATCCATACGGCTCAGCCCTGTACGGTTCTAGGTACCAGGGGCAGCGCGGTCCGACGCCGAGCAAGTCCTGGCTTAATTTTCACCAGTCAAAAATTCAATAGTAAAAGTTAAAACTTAAGGAGCTTGAAATGAAAGCCGTCGTCTTAATAGTTGCTCTTCTTCTCATCCTTGCCCTACTAGCAATAATGTCGCGCAACCGTCTGGTTCGCGCCAATATCTCAGTTGATGAAGCCTTCGCCCAGATTGAGGTGCAACTAAAGCGTCGATCAGATTTGATTCCTAATTTAGTTGAGACGGTTAAAGGTTATGCATCTCATGAATCTGGAACATTTGAGGCGGTCGTTGCAGCGCGGGCTAAAGCAACAACAGCAACCACGGTCGCCGATGTGGCGGCCGCGGATGGCCAGCTAACGCAGGCGCTCCGTGGTCTACTGGCAGTTACCGAGAATTATCCAGATCTCAAAGCATCCACTAACTTTTTAGCTCTCCAAGAGGAGCTATCTAGCACCGAAAATAAAGTCTCGTTCGCCCGTCAGTTTTACAACGACAATGTGCGGACTTTAAATGCTGCGATCAAGACATTTCCAAGCAGCCTATTCGTGAAGTCAGCAGGCGTTACTTCACGCCCATTCTATGAAGTTGATGATCCACAGGATCGCAAGGCTCCACAGGTCAAGTTCTAACTATGGATTTTCGCAAACTCCAATCGGCGAACAAACTTAAATCCACTGAACTTCTCTTTGGTATGGCCCTGCTCGTCGGGGTTGTTATTTGGGCGCTACTAACTTATTTTGGTAAGACAGGTATTGGGGTAGTTCCGTTTGCAGTTGGAATTGCACTGCTCTCGGTCTGGGGTTCTTACTGGACTTCTGACAAAATCGTATTAACCATGACTGGTGCCAAGATAGTTACAGAGGCAGATAATAAGCAGCTGTATGACTTAGTGTCAGAGGTTTGTATTGCCGCCGGGCTTCCAACTCCGAAGATTGCGATTGTGGAAGATAACGCACCAAATGCCTTTGCCACTGGCAGAAATCAAGACCATGCTGTTATTGCTTTTACAACCGGAATCTTGCGCGTGATGGATCGAGAAGAACTACAAGGTGTGACCGCGCACGAGATGGCACATGTTGCCAATCGCGATACTTTGGTTTCGGCGATCGCGGCAACAACTGCAGGAGCTCTGGCATTGCTGAGTGACTTCATGTTGCGCATCATGATCTTTGGTGGCGGTAATCGACGCAATAACAATAACAACGATCAAAACCCTCTTGCATTGATTGCATCGCTGATCGTTCTAATTTTGGCTCCACTTGCAGCGCTACTCCTACGACTGGCGATTTCGCGTAAGCGTGAGGCGCTCGCTGACGTAACCGCCGTTGCATTCACGCGAAACCCAACTGGTCTACGGCGCGCACTCGAAGTTCTGGCCGCCGATAACACGGTGGTTCATCAGAAATCAACAGCAGTTGCACATATCTGGATCGAGTCTCCATTGGATGGCAGCAAGACTTCCCAACTTTTCTCTACCCACCCACCACTAGCAACCCGGATTGCAACGCTTCGCGCGATGGAAGGAAATGCATAATGCGTAAGATGATAATAGGTGCTGTAGTTGCTCTCACCATTACAGTTGTGAATCCAAGTTATGGAGCGACGACTCCACCTCTAGTGGGCCATGCTGCAAAGGCTGGCGGTACCGTACTCGATGTCCCCATCCCTGCCGAACTTCTCTCCATCCCGTTGACAAGTGCATCCGGTAAGACATTTACCTTAGGCAGCCTCAAGGGAAAGACCATTGTGCTGACTGACTTTTTGGCTTTGTGTAATGAGATCTGTCCAATGACAAGCGTCAATATGCGCGAGATTGGCGACTCAATCGCAAAAGCGAAACTTACTGGTTCGGTTGAGAGCCTAGAAGTAACGGTAGATCCCAAGCGCGATACACCAGCCCGCCTCAAGGCTTATCAAGCTCTCTTTAATGATTCCAACTGGACGGTCGCAACAGGATCTGCCAAAGGTTTGGCAACGCTCTGGTCATGGTTTGGGGTCTACTCCCAAGTCGTTAAACCCGATGATGGCGTTATTGATTGGATGACAGGAAAGCAAATTACTTACGACGTTAACCATACAGATGCGATCGTAATAATTGGTCCCAATCTGCATTGGCGCTGGCTAGATCTAGGCGCTCCTGCGGTAAGTAATCCGCAGAGTAAGAATGTCGTCCCAGCTAAGTTGTATACCTATCTTTCAAGTACAGGTAAGTCGAATCTGATTAAGCCGGAGCAACCTTTCTGGTCGACCGCCGCAGTTTATGGCGCACTTAATGAGATCTTTAATATCAAGATTGGTAAATAAGAAAGAGAATTAATTTTCTCTTACGAGTTGAGCGGGAAGTGCAGAGTGAAGACTGCACCCTTACCTAGCTCTGATGTAACGCTCACGCTTCCACCGTGTGCCTTCATGACTGCATCAACGATCGATAGCCCCAATCCGCTTCCCTCGCCGGAGTGGCGAGCGCGAGATGGATCGATTCTGAAGAAGCGCTCAAAGATCTTGGCTTGATCTGACTCTGAAAGCCCTGGACCAGAATCCTTAACCGAGAGCGTGACCTCATGATCGTCGGAGGTAGCAGTTACCTCAATCTGGGTATCTCGTGGAGTGTGGGTGCGAGCATTTGCCAACAGATTGGCGAGAGCCTGATGAATTCTCTTGTTATCTCCAAGAACGTAGAGCTCTGAGGGAACATTTACAGTGATTGGATGATCGGGACCCGCTGCTCGGGCAGATGCGACACACTCCTCAACCAGGTGGGTGAGGTCGACGGGTTCTAGAGCCAGCGGCCGTGATTCGTCCATGCGAGCAAGGAGAAGCAGATCTTCTACGAGTGAACCCATACGAATCGATTCCTTTTCGATTCTTCCTACGAGTTCCTTAGTCTTCTCTTCGCCGGTGACTGCGCCTTGGCGATGTAACTCTGCAAAACCGCGGATTGCCGTGAGTGGAGTACGTAACTCATGCGAGGCATCGGCAACGAATCGACGAAGTTTAGATTCTGAAGCGTTCTTCTGTGCGAAAGACTCTTCAATGCGCCCCAACATGATGTTAAGTGATTGCGTGAGACGACCCACCTCAGTGGATGGTCTTAACTCTGGAAGACGCGCAGATAAATCTCCATCTGCAATCGCGGCGGCAGTTACCTCTACCTCTAACAATGGTTGCAGGCTAATTCCGATCAACCAACGTGAGACTAAACCAATGACGATGAGTACTGCGATGCTGATCAGCAAGAAGAGCCAACTCAGTTCATGCAGTGTCTTATCAACACTCGAGAGCGAAACAGCAACAACAACCGATCCCAAATCAGACGGTAATACAAAGGCCTCTGCGCGCGTCTCAGAGTCAGGGTTTGATGTATGAACTGTGAATGGCTTTCCATTTGTCGCGGCTACTTGAGCGAGGGTCATGCCACTAAAAGTGGCCTGCGCTCCACCAGCCGAGATATCTCCGCCAAGTTGACCGAGGACAACACCAGTTGGATCTAAGAGAGTTACTGATGTTGCGGTAGGCACACCGCGCAAAGGGCTAACAGTTCGAAATGGTTGGTTTTGTGATTGCGTAGTTGTTGAGTCATCCGAGTTTGGATCAATTCCAGCTCGAACTAAACGACCTACAGTTCCGCCAGCGATGCTTGAGAGTTGAGAGTCAACCTGGCGAATAAGAAATCCCCGCAACTCGGCATTGGCTGCAAAATCTGACGCACCGATTCCGATTGCAGCCACAACTACGGTGGCGAGCAAAAGTCGATTGCGCAGGCTCCATTGCGAGAAGAGAGGGAGTTTCTTCATAGTGAAAGAATTATCTTAGTTTCCGGCAGGAATTCGCATTCGATAGCCGACGCCACGCACAGTGTGAATGAGTGCGGGCTCATAGATATCAATCTTCTTACGCAGATATGAAACGTAGGTTTCTACAATGCCTGCATCGCCACGGAAGTCGTATTGCCAGACATGATCAAGGATCTGCGACTTACTCACTACGCGATCTGCATTGATCATCAAATAGCGAAGGAGAAGAAATTCTGTAGGGGAGAGGTCGATAAGGTTGCCGGCGCGGCGAACCTCATGAGTTGCCTCATCGAGCTCTAGATCTGCAAAGCGGATCTTCTCTTCATCGACTGTTGCCTCAACGGCACCGATGCGACGGAGAAGGGCGCGCAGACGAGCAACGAGCTCTTCAAGTGAGAATGGCTTGGTGACATAGTCATCTCCACCGATGGTCAGCCCTGCGATCTTGTCATCAACAGTATCTTTGGCGGTCAGAAAGAGAACTCCGACGCTATGACCTTCTGAGCGAAGTTGGCGACAGACCTCAAAGCCATCTTGGTCTGGGAGCATTACATCAAGGATTAAGGCGTGGGGTTTGAACTCCTCGGCGATGGTCAGGGCCTGCGAACCGGTCGCTGCAGTGCGGACATCAAAGCCAACGAAACGAAGGCTGGTCGCTATTAGTTCACTGATAGAACTCTCATCATCTACAACGAGAATTCTCTGCAAATTGGAATTGGATGAATCTGCCACGGTGACTCTCTCTTTAAGTGCGGTCATTTCTTAATCCTCCACGGAACTGTATCTATGCCCATAGATGGGCACAGGTGAGAGGATTCTCTAGTTGACTGGGGATTTCCTGAGAAATAGCAGAAGTTTTCCACAGGGTTTATCCACGGTGTGGAGAATTACAGCCGTGTAATTAGTGGGTAATTAGAGGGTTAATTGAGCGGGTTAAATCAACGCCACTTAGTGGCGAGGCTGAAGCCAGCGGCGATAAAGCCAAAGCCGATAACCATGTTCCAAGCCCCGATATGCGGGATTGGGTAGCCGGTATTGCTCACATAGTAGATAACGATCCAGACCAGTCCGATTAGAAAGCCTGCCAACATGAGAGGCGCGAGCCACTTTGGGCTCTCTTTAGGCAGTGGAGCCAGGTGGGCAATCTCATCCGGAATGTAGACCGAATCCTTCTTGCGGCTCTTGGACTTAGGCATGAGCAAAAGGTACACCACCATAAGAGCAATCCCGAAAAGCCAATCTAGAAAACCCCGATTCTCCAGAATAGATAGCCTTACCCCATGGCTCGCATACTTGTCGTGGATAACTATGACTCGTTCGTCTATAACTTGGTCCAATACCTGGGGCAGTTAGGCGCCGAAGTCACCGTGGTCCGAAATGATGAGGTGGATTTTTCGATCCTCCAAAATTTCGATGGGCTCCTTATCTCGCCTGGTCCCGGAACTCCTGAAGGGGCCGGAGCAAGTATCGAACTCGTTAAATATGCCGCAGCACATCAGATGCCGCTACTAGGAGTCTGCCTCGGCCATCAAGCGATCGGCGTAGCTTTTGGGGCAACGGTCTCGCGAGCTCCAGAGTTATTGCACGGCAAGACTTCATTAGTCCACCACACAAACCAAGGTTTGCTTGCAGATCTTCCAACTCCATTTACTGCAACTAGGTATCACTCGCTTGCGATAGAACCGCAAACCCTGCCCTATGAATTAGAAGTAACGGGCAAGACTGATTCTGGCGTGGTGATGGCTATCGAACATAGAACTCTTCCAATTTCAGGAGTTCAATTTCATCCCGAGTCAGTTCTTACTGAACATGGCCATCAAATGCTTGGCAATTGGTTAGAGCGTTGTGGAGATGTAGGCGCTCGCGCACGTTCAGAGGGTTTATCTCCTGTTGTGATCCGCGCTTAATTACGGATTAGACGGTTGCGGAGATGGATTACTCGTTTGAGTGTTTACGGTAATCGTGACGGTACTACCAATATTTTGAGTAGTCCCTGCATCTGGAGCTTGTGCTAAAACAATTTGATTTGGCTGAGTTGAATCAGAAGCGGTTGCAGTTCGCACTAAGAACCCAGCTTGAGTCAGCGTTGTAATTGCTTGCACTTGCGTCAAACCAACAAGATTTGGAACCTGCAAACTTCCACTCGCAATCTGCAAGATAACGCCCGTACCGGCCTGCAAGATACTGCCCGGTGAAGGGTTGACACTGAGAACAGTTCCTGGTGACTGGTTTGAATCCTGCGAGACGGTTTGCGAAATAGTGAGTCCAGCGGCGGTAAGAGCATTGCGAGCATCAGCAAGTGAGAGCCCAATCAAATTGATTGGTACTGATGTATTGCCTGTTCCTGATGATTCAGTCAGCGTGATGCTGCTGCCAGGAATCACTTTGGAATCGGCAAGTGGGAGCTGGCTTGAAATTCGACCCTTCGGAATTGTCGATGAGGGAGCAGGTTGAATTGTAATCGTGGGAAAGTTTGTGAGAAGTGCTCGAGCTTGTGCCTCAGTTAATCCGACGACATTAGGGACTTGCAGAGATGGAGTTGCAGGTGAATGGGTCTTAGTTAAAAGAGTTGATCCCACGATCAAGATGAGCGCGGCAACTACCCCACCTACCAACATAAATCTACGACGTGGCTTAGTTCTTCTGATCTTGGTTGTAACTTGCTCACCACGGACAGCACGGCGTAAATCTTCAAGCATCGCGCCTGCATCTTGATAACGATCGTTGGGATCCTTATGAAGTGCCACTTTTATAATGGTTTCAAGGTTTGGATCGATATCAGGATTAATGTCAGATGGAGCCGGGAGCGGAGCTGAGACATGTTGGAAAGCAATCGAGACAGGAGTATCGCCAACAAAAGGAGGGCGCCCCACTAATAGTTCATACATCAAACAACCGACTGAATAAATATCGCTTCGAGCATCGGCATATTCACCAGTTGCTTGCTCGGGTGAAAGATATTGCGCAGTACCAACGACATTCCATGTATTGGTCATTGTTGCGCCAATGTCATCCAGTGCTCGTGCAATACCGAAGTCCATCACCTTGACCTTGCCGGACTCGGTAATCATGATATTTCCAGGTTTAATATCTCTATGAATGATTCCTTGATTGTGTGAGTAATCAAGTGCCTCTAAGATCTCAGTAACAATTTTTACAGCTTCATCTTGCGAGATCACCGCTCCTGATTGCAGGAGTTGACGCAAGGTATGACCTTTGACCAGCTCCATGACGATGTAAGAATCCGCGCCATCTTCGCCTGAATCGAAGACCGCAACAATTCCTGGATTATTTAATCCACCGGCAGCGAGCGCCTCTTTCTTGAACCGTGCCACAAATGCTGGGTCGCGAGCCAAGTCACTGCGCAATATCTTTACCGCAACTTTTCGATGTAGTCTCAAATCCTCTGCAATATAAACATCGGCCATTCCACCAGTGCCGATCATGGCTCCGATTTCGTAACGACTATTGAAAATCTTGTTGTTCATACCTGTGCCGCTCCCAGAAGTTCCAACTTCGGTTCATTAGAACCTTCAACAATTTCTACCCAAAGTATGGTGACGTTATCTGGAGCGCCTTTTTCATGCACCGCATCTATAAGGTGGTCGACGACCTTCTCTGGCTCTGATTTCTTGATGATGGTGGCGATCTCGTGATCAGAGAGAACTGAACTCAAACCATCGCTGCATAAAAGGTATTGATCTCCGACCTTTGCTTCGAAGAGGTGCAAAATAGGATCGATTCCAGAGTCGCCGATAAGAGCTTGCGTGAGCAATGAGCGCTGCGGGTGATTGACGACCTCATCAGGTGTTAAACGTCCCTGATCTAAGAGTTCTTGCATAACAGTGTGGTCATAACTCAATTGCACTAATTTTTTGCCACGCCATTGATAACAGCGCGAATCTCCAATATGTAGAAGTTCTACATGCTCACCGTTGAGGTGTAACGCGGTGAGAGTCGTTCCCATACCTTGCAGGCTGCGATCGGAGTTAGCTGCAGTTGCAATCTCATGATCGATAGAGAAGGAGATATTGAGCAAGAGATCTTCGCGGGATTCGGTATCTAACGCTGGATCGCTGAGCACTCCACTCAACTCTTTTACAGAGGTAATAGCTATCTTTGAGGCTACCTCACCACCGGCATGGCCACCCATGCCATCGGCGACTGCAACCAATTGAGGAGAGACGAGAGCCGCATCTTCATTGCCATCGCGCACAAGTCCTAATTCGCTCCGCGCAATAACCTTGAATGAGCGATTCATAGATTTAGCCTAACGGTGATAACCTCTTATAAGTAAGCCCGAGTGGCGGAACGGCAGACGCGCACGGTTCAGGTCCGTGTATTCGCAAGGATGTAGGGGTTCAAATCCCCTCTCGGGCACTCATTTCACTCAGTTAGAGTTGGCGAGTGAGCACCTATGCCTATCTTGGACCCTCAGGAACTTTTACAGAAGCGGCCCTCATCAGGATCACAACTAAGGATGATCACTTAGTCCCTTATGCCAATGTAACCGCTGCTCTCGATGCGGTTCGGTCGGGAGGCGCGGAGTTCGCTTTGGTCCCTATTGAAAATTCCGTCGAAGGTGTCGTTGCCCGCACCCTTGATGAGTTGGCCACCGGTCAGGCCTTAGAGATAGTGGCTGAAACTACGATTCCAGTGAGTTTTGCTCTCATGGTTCTTCCGGAAAATGCATCGGGAAAAATAACGCGCATAGCAACCCATCCACATGCAGAGTCGCAGTGCCGACAATTTATTGCTCGTGAATACCCTGGTGCCGAGGTAATAACAACACCCTCTACGGCAGCCGCTGCGGAGGGGCTAAAAGAGGGCAATTGGGACGGAGCAATTGCAGCGAAGATCGCCGCAGATAAGTATGGACTTAGTGTCATCGCGGAAAATATCGGTGATAACGATGCTGCGGTAACTCGATTTGTCCTCGCACGCATGCCTGGACAAGTTCCGGCACCGACGGGAAATGATCGAACCTCTTTGGTCGCCTATATAGATATTGACCATGCGGGTGCGTTACTAGAAATCCTGACCGAGTTCGCTAAAAATAATGTGAACCTCACTTTTATCCAGAGCCGGCCAACTGGTCGCGAGCTGGGGCACTACCACTTCATCATCGATGTGGAAGGTCATCAGAGCGATGCTGCGGTCGCGCTCGCTATCGAGGGCCTGCGCTCCATCTGTGAGGACATCCGAGTTCTCGGTTCATATCCACGAGCGACAAATAGATAGGCTAACCCCGTGATTGATCTGAAGATACTGCGCGAAGATCCAGATCGCGTTCGCCAATCTCAAAAGGTACGAGGCGAGAGCGTTGAGATCGTGGATCAACTCTTGGCACTTGATGAGGCGCGCCGTAGTGCAATAACTACCTTCGAAGCTCTACGTGCTGAACAAAATCTCCTTTCTAAATCTGTAGGTGCAGCCAAAGGTGATGAGAAGGCCGCCCTCCTAGAGAGCGCTAAGGAATTGTCAGCTCGAGTTAAAGAGGCCGATGCCGCCCGAGCTGCAGCTGAGGCAGCGGCCGATGCTGCGTTACTTCAAATCCATAATTTAATAAGTCCAGAGGCGCCTGTTGGTGGAGAAGCAGATTTCGTCGTGCTTGAACACGTCGGCACACCACGAGATTTCTCTCAAGCTGGATTCGAACCGAAAGATCATGTCGAACTCGGCAAGATTCTTAAGGCGATCGATACTGAGCGCGGAGCGAAAGTATCTGGCTCTCGTTCCTACTACTTAACTGGCGTCGGTGCGCTGCTGGAATTTGCGCTTGTTAATTATGCGATTTCATCTGCCACTAAGGCGGGCTTTACGCCAGTAATTCCGCCTGTACTTGTTAATCCTCCAGCAATGGAAGGAACAGGATTTTTAGGTCAAGCCGCAGAGAATGTTTACCGTCTTGAAGAAGATGACATGTACCTCGTCGGCACCAGCGAAGTACCCCTCGCTGCCTATCACATGGATGAAGTCATCACGGAGTTACCTCTGCGATATGCAGGTTATTCCACCTGTTTTCGTCGCGAAGCCGGTACATACGGAAAAGATACCCGCGGCATTATTCGTGTACACCAATTCGATAAGGTCGAAATGTTTATCTTCTGTGAGCCAAAAGATGCGCTCGCTGAACACCAGAAATTATTGCAATGGGAGAAAGAGTTCCTCAACGCAATGGAGATCCCTTATCGAGTTATCGATGTCGCCTCAGGTGATCTTGGAGCGAGTGCAATTCGCAAATTCGATATCGAGGCATGGATTCCGACTCAAAACGCATATCGTGAAGTTACAAGTACCTCTAACTGCACTGAGTTCCAAGCGCGTAGATTGAATATTCGATATCGCGATGGTGAATCCACAAAACCCGTTGCGACGCTCAACGGAACACTCGTAGCAATCCCACGCATGATCGTTGCGATTCTAGAAAACCACCAAGAGGCAGATGGATCAGTTAATGTTCCCGTTGCGCTTCGCCCCTTCTTAGGAGTCGACAGATTACTTCCGGCGTAGCAGGTGTCAGGCCAAAGGTCATTGCAACCGATCTTGATGGAACGATCGTCTCTTCATATGAGCGCATCACGAATAGAACCATCGAGGCATTTACCGCTGCGCATGAATTAGGGATCGAAATATTCTTTGTTACCGGTCGCCCACCACGTTGGATGCCGGAGATCAAAGAGGCATTTGGTTTCGGTAATGCCATTTGTGCAAACGGTGCGATGCACTATGACCTGCTTAATGAGAAGGTAATTGAAGAGTGGTTGATACCAATCGACTCTCAATTTGAATTTGTTAAACGGATGCGAAGCGCAGTTCCATCAATTTCCTTTGCTACAGAGTACGGCAACGAATTTCATCATGAGAGTGCTTACGTTCCACGATGGGATGTTGGAGTCGATCACTCGCCAGTTACATACATTGAAGAGAAGTTGGTTCAACCCGCATTTAAAATGTTGGCCCGTTGCTCCAATTTCGAACACACCTCCGACGAACTCTTGGAGATTGCACAGCGCGAGGTCGGGGATCTGGTAACAATTACTCATTCCAATGCCGGGGAATCTCTTTTAGAAATATCAGCGCTCGGAGTAAGTAAAGGTCAGACGCTAGCTAAACTCACCGCACGGATGGGATTTACCGCCGCAGATGTCGTGACTTTTGGCGATAACCCAAATGACTTCTCGATGCTCGCCTGGGCGCAGCGTTCATGGGCGATGGCCGATGGCCACCGCGATGCACCTAAATATGCCAAGTTCGTGGCTGAACCCCACCACATGGATGGGGTAGCCATGGTTATTGAGGAGTTACTCAAACTTCCAGTCTGACCAATTTTGCCTCCGTATAGGTGTGCCACTAAGTTTGCCCACGGAGGGCTCGCATAGCGGCCGAGTGCACCGGTCTTGAAAACCGGCAAGGGAAACCTTCGTGGGTTCAAATCCCACGCCCTCCGCCATTTTTATCCCGTATTCGGGCGTTTTTTACCCTTGTGGGCGATTTCACCCCTACCAACTAGGTACTTATCTAGCGTTAATGGGGCTCTGGTACGAAACTTCTCCCATGGCAATTGATACCTCAGGCAATGGCGTCTTCTCAGAGGGTCGAGCAAAGTTAAGCGCTCGCACGTTACGTACAGATAAGTGGTGGATCCAACCAGCGATCACCGTCTTCGTACTTCTCTCATTTATCGTTTATGCGACATTCCGCGCATTTGAAAATGGAAAGTACTTTGCCGCGCCTTTGATCTCACCTTTCTATTCTCCATGTCTTTCGACCGCGTGCGTAAAAGGTTCCCCTTCATTTATCGGAACTATCTTCGGCACGTATCACATCTTTGGAATGACAGTTTCGCCGTCGCTCTTCATCTTGATCTTCCCGTTGGCCTTCCGTATGACCTGCTATTACTACCGTAAGGCGTACTACCGCTCATTCTGGATGTCACCTCCTGCATGTGCAGTTGCAGAACCACACGCTAAGTACACAGGTGAGACTCGCGCTCCTCTCATTATTCAAAATGGTCACCGTTACGCGTTCTATGCTGGACTCGTTTTTAACGTATTCCTTACTATTGATGCGATTGGTGCCTTTAGAAATGAGAAGGGTCAATGGGGCCACATGTCCGTTGGCACATTAGTACTACTCGCAAATGCAACCTTCTTGTGGTTGTACTCCATGTCGTGCCATACCTGCCGTCACACAGTGGGTGGACGCCTGCGTAACTTCTCGAAGCATCCAATTCGCTACAAGCTCTGGACCTGGGTCTCGATTCTCAATCACAAGCATCAGAACTTCGCTTGGATCTCACTCTTCGGTGTTGCGCTCGCAGATCTTTATGTCCGCCAGGTTTCTGGTCACTCCATCCGCAACCTCTACTTCTTCTAAAGGCGACTGACATGACTAACACAATTGAACGTCACAAGTATGACATCGTCGTAATCGGTGCTGGTGGTGCAGGTTTACGTGCAGCGGTAGAGGCACGCGAGGCAGGTTTATCTGTCGCTATCGTTTGCAAATCTCTATTTGGTAAGGCGCACACAGTTATGGCTGAGGGTGGCGCTGCTGCATCCATGGGTAATGTCAACGAAAAAGATAACTGGATGGTGCACTTTCGCGACACTATGCGCGGAGGCAAATTCCTTAATCACTACCGCATGGCTGAACTTCACGCTAAAGAGGCGCCAGATCGTATTTGGGAGCTAGAGGTATGGGGCGCGCTCTTTGATCGCACCAAAGAGGGAAAGATTTCACAACGTAACTTTGGCGGTCATGAGTATCCACGCTTGGCTCACGTTGGTGACCGTACTGGTCTGGAACTTATTCGCACAATGCAGCAACGTATTGTTGCGTTGCAACAGAAAGATGGCCGCGAGACTGGCGATCCTGAAAAGAACATCAAGGTATTTGCCGAAGTTACCATCACTGAAATTCTCAAAGAGAATGGCAAGGTTGCTGGAGCATACGGATACCGCCGTGAAAATGGCGCCGAAGTGCTCTTCGAAGCGCCTGCAGTTGTTATTGCCACAGGTGGAGTCGGAAAGACTTTCAAAATTACCTCCAACTCATGGGAGGGCACTGGAGATGGCCACGCTTTAGCACTTAAGGCCGGAGCCAACCTGGTTGATATGGAGTTCTTGCAATTCCATCCAACTGGAATGGTCTGGCCACTTTCAGTTAAAGGAATTCTTGTTACCGAATCGGTTCGTGGTGAGGGTGGAATTTTGACCAACACTCTTGGCGAGCGATTCATGTTTAAGTACATCCCAGATGTCTTCAAAGATAAGTATGCCGACAACGAGGCTGAGGCGGATCGCTGGTATATCGATCAAGATAATAATCGCCGCCCTCCAGAGTTGCTTCCGCGTGATGAAGTTGCGCGCGCAATTAACAGCGAGGTCAAAGCGGGACGTGGAACAGAACATGGCGGAGTCTTCCTCGATGTTTCTAAGCGCCTCTCCGCAGAAGTTATTAAGAAGCGCCTGCCATCGATGTGGCATCAGTTCTACGAACTCGCTGGGGTAGATATCACCAAGGAGCCAATGGAAGTTGGTCCAACCTGTCACTACGTGATGGGTGGAGTCGAAGTAGATCCTGATAGTGCAGCTGCAGTAGGTGTTGATGGGCTATTTGCGGCAGGTGAAGTTGCTGGTGGTATGCATGGTTCAAATCGTCTTGGTGGAAACTCACTTACCGATCTCTTGGTATTTGGTCGCCGCGCAGGAAAAGGCGCTGCCGAATATGTGAAGTCGCATGGTGAAAACCCAGTGAGCGAAGCAACCATGGCTAAAGCAGCAGCGAAAATTGCTCAACCTTTCGTAAGTCACGGTGGAGAGAATGCGTATTCGTTGCACCAAGAGCTACAAGAGGTGACACACAACTTCGTTGGAATTATCCGTACCGGTGCTGAGCTTCAAGAGGCGATTGAAAAGATTGCTGAACTTCGTAAGCGCAGCGCCAATATCTCCGTTACCGGTGATCGGAAATTCAACCCAGGTTTCCACTTGGTCTTTGACCTCGACAATATGTTGTTGGTTGCAGAGAGCACTGCAAAGTCTGCGTTGTTGCGTGAAGAGTCACGCGGCGGACACACTCGCGATGATTTCCCTGGAATGAGTTCGACCTGGCGTCAGGTCAACCACATCGCCAGTTTTGATGGAGAGAAGGTCAACATCAAGGCGCAACCTCTTCCTGCTCTTCCAAAAGAACTATTTGATCTCTTTGATGTGCATGAACTCGAGAAGTACATGACTCCAGAAGAAATTGCGAAAGGTGGTTCCAACTAATGGCGCGCACACTCAAACTCCGCATCTGGCGTGGAACCGATAAAGATGGTGGTCTGCAAGATGTCACCGTTGAAGCCAATAGCGGCGAGGTCGTTCTCGACATCATTCACCGCGTGCAAGCAACTCAGATGGGTGATCTGGCGGTTCGCTGGAACTGCAAAGCCGGCAAGTGCGGCTCCTGCTCCATGGAGATCAATGGCAAGCCACGCCTTGCTTGCATGACTCAGATCTCTGCCTACCCAGAAGATGAGGTAATCACAATTACCCCGCTTCGCGCATTTCCAGTCATCAAGGATCTCGTCACCGATGTCTCCTTCAACTATAAGAAGGCCCTGGAAGTTCGAGCATATGAACCTCCTGCAGACCTAGCCCCAGGTGAGGCTCGCATGCAGCAGGTCGATGTCGAGCGCTCTCAAGAGTTCCGTAAGTGCATCGAGTGCTTCCTGTGCCAGAACACCTGCCACGTCATTCGCGATCACGAAGAGAATAAGAAATCCTTCGCCGGTCCTAGATTCTTCATCCGCTTAGCGGAGTTGGATATGCACCCACTCGATACTCTGCGTAATCGCAAGCAGAGCGCTCAAGAGGAGCACGGACTGGGAATGTGCAACATCACCAAGTGCTGTACAGAGGTCTGCCCAGAACATATTCGGATTACTGACAATGCAATCATCCCTATGAAGGAGCGGGTTGTTGACGTTAAGTACGACCCACTGCGCTGGCTTGGCTCGGTTATCAGAAAGCGAGACGGTATCCTTTAAGTATGAGGATACTTGTTCGTTGGGGTGTTTTAGCTCTTGCAGTATGGGCAGCAACTGGATTGGTGCCAGGAATAAAGGTTCATGGTGGAGCCTGGGATTACCTCTGGGTGGCCCTCATCTTCTCCCTTATTAACACCTTCTTGGGTTCATTCTTAAAGTTGATGACCCTTCCCGCCGTCATTTTGAGCGCCGGATTATTCTTGATCGTGATTAATGCCGCGATGCTTGAAGTAACAACTCACATCAGCAGCGCGCTCACCATTAAATCTTTCTGGTCTGCAATCTTCGCCTCCATCATCATTAGTTTGGTCTCTGGTGCAGGCTCAAGATTCACCTCAAAGAGAAATTGGAGCTAAAAACACTCTCCGTTGTCTCACTCGGCGGAATTGTTGGCTCACTCGCCAGGTGGGGAGTTTCGTTAGCAATCGTTGAACCTGGTTTTCCCTGGGCGACCTTGATGGTCAACTATCGTGCGGATCTATTCTGCTCACGATCATAGTCGTTTATATAAAGCACCATGAAAGTCCGCGCTGGTGGTGGAGACCTGCTCTAGGGACTGGCTTCTGCGGAGGTTTCACGACTTACTCAGCCTTTGCAGTAAAAATAAATCAAGATCTGAGTTCTCATAATTACCACGGCCTACTTACTTATGCCTTGGCTTCAATTGTCGGAACTGCTGTGCTGGTCTTTGCGACCTATGACTTTCTCGATAAGCGTTGGGTGAAAAAGTGAGAGCCCTTCTTATCTCACTCGGTGCCGGCGTCGGTGCCCCATTACGATATTTGATCGATAAATATTTACGCAGAAGCGGCAAAGACCATATTCCACTTGAGACCCTACTCATTAACGTTCTTGGATCCTTTGTTTTGGGAATTACCGTACATCGCTCCGCAGATATTGGATTCCTTTTCGGAACAGGATTTGCAGGTGCTTTTACAACCTGGTCCACCTTTGCAATTGAGACACACGATCTCTTTAGATCCAAGAAGCATGGAGTTGCGTGGGGATACCTAGCCTGCACTCTCATCCTAGGAGTAGGTGCTGCGGCTATCGGTAATTCGATTTAGCGAAGCAGGTTAGCAACCCAAACTTCGACCTCATCAGGATGGCTAGGAAGAGCGCGACTAAGTACTTGCGCGCCGCTCTTAGTCACCAGAACATCATCCTCAATACGGACACCGATGCCACGATACTCAGCCGGGAAGAGGAGATCGTCAGGTTGAATATAGAGCCCGGGTTCGACCGTGAGAACCATTCCTTCTTGAAGTACGGCACCTTTATAGCTCTCATGCCGAGCCTGAGCGCAATCATGCACATCGAGTCCCAACATGTGTCCCGTGGCATGGACAGTCCACCGACGATGGAAACCAGCTTCCTCTGCCAGTGATTCCTCTGCGGTTCCAGGCAGAACTCCGAGCTTCCTCTAACCCCTTTGCCAATACCGCACTCGCAGCATTATGAAAATCGAACCAACCTGCTCCAGGTTTTACAGCAGCAATTCCTGCCTTTTGCGCCTCATAAACCAAGTTATATATCTTGCGCTGTGCTGGAGAGAATTTTCCATTTACTGGAATTGTGCGAGTGATATCAGCTGTATACATCGACTCTACTTCGGCACCAGCGTCGATCAAAATAAGATCTCCTGGCAGAACATCTCCATCGTTCTTCACCCAGTGAAGTACACATGCGTGAGCTCCACTTGCAGCGATGGTGTCATAGCCCAATTCATTTCCCTCTAGTCTCGCGCGACCAAAGAAGGCGGCCTCAATAATTCTCTCGCCACGCTTAACAGAGGTAGCGGCAGGAAAGGCTTGAATCATGTCGTTGAATCCACGAGCAGTGATATCGATCGCCTTCTGCAATTCCGCAATCTCATAACTATCTTTAATAAGACGCATCTCTGAAATTACACTGACTAATTTCGCTTCGCGCTTCTTATGTCTTTCGACTAAAGAATCAACAATTGGATCTTCACCGCGGATCGCTAAAGTTTCGACTTCGTCAGAGAGAAGTTCTGGCAAAGTGTCGATATGCCGAACCGGGATCTCATAACGTAACTCCGTCTCGCGTGCAGAGAGGCGTCGGCCAATCCAGAACTCACCATGTCTACGATCTGAGTGGAATTCAGAGGTATCGCGCGGAGAGCGTGGGTGGGTATAGAGAAAGGCTTCATGGCCAATCTCGTTTGGCTCAAGGACGAGAACAGAATCTGGGACTGAGTCGGATGCAGAATCCCCGTTAGATAGGCATATGCAGAATGGACTCGAAACTTGTAGTCAGTGTCATTGCTTCGCACTTTGAAAGTCCCGGCGGGAATTACCAGCCGCACTCCGGGATAAAGGGAAGAGAGTTTGGTGCGACGTATTGCCGCGTACTTAACGACTTCTGCTGCCTGCACATTCTCTAAAGAAGAATCGGCCCAACCGAGCGACATAAAATCGGAGAGAGCTTCCCCCTTGGGGATGTCATGTGATTGGGTGCCAGCAGCACGCTCGGGAAGTTTGTTCATAGTGCGAGTTTAATGGGATTAAACAACGAATCCGTCAGGGAATGGATCGCTTGAATCCAGGATCCACGTCGCCTCTCCCATGATCCAAGCCCGTCCCGTGATTGTCGGCACTATCGCTGGATACTGACCAACTGTGGTGTGCGCCTTAACTCGGCCTTCGAAGCGAGAACCGATCCAGGACTCGTTGATAAGAACATCTTCGTCGCTAAATTCTCCGCGAGCCACCAACTGTGCCAATCTGGCGCTCGTTCCTGTGCCGCAGGGAGATCTATCAAACCACCCAGGGTAAATTGCCATCGCATTCTTCCAATGCAGGGGGCTTTCACCAGGCGTGACAAAGTCGATGTGATGGCAGATGGCGATCTCGGGATTCTCTGGATGCACCGGACGATTCTGCTCATTGATGGCATCTGAAATTGCGAGCCCAGCCTCTAGAAATTTGGAGCCATTCTCACGCTCGAAGGCGATACCAACGCGGTCGATAGGAACTATTGCGTAGAAGTTCCCTCCATACGCCATGTCATAAGTGATCTCGCCATACCCTGGCACGTTTACCACTTGATCTTGTTGGTATAAAAATGAAGGGACATTTGTGATGGTGACCGATTCGGCCTTGCCATCACGAACAGCCACATCGACAACAACTAAACCTGCTGGTGTATCCAAACGTATTGTTGTCACAGGTTCTACGACGGTAACCAATTTCTTCTCAACCAGTACCGTGGCTAATCCAATAGTTCCGTGTCCACACATCGGCAGACAGCCCGATACCTCAATATAAATAACACCCACGTCAGCATCAGGCCTGGTGCTCTTCTGAATGATTGCCCCGCTCATCGCGCTATGTCCACGCGGTTCAAACATCAGCCATTGGCGCAGATGATCCAAGTGCTCCATGAAATAAGCGCGTTTTTCAAAGGCGGTAGCGCCAGGAATTTCACCTATGCCTGAGAGCACGACGCGGGTTGGCATCCCCTCGGTATGTGACTCGACGGTCTGTACCGAACGAAGAGTTGTCATTTAGCGATTCTTAAAAAATTCGATGGCGCGTGCGGTATCGGCTCGAACCTTCGCCTCATCGGCAGCGGGCAGTGGAAGGCGTGGAAGTCTGGTTGGACCACCATAACGACCAACAATATCCATGGAGAGTTTGATCGCTTGAATAAATTCTTTGCGAGAATCCCAGTTGAAGAGTTCATGAACTGCGGCGTACATCGGTGCAGCTTCAGCATACTTTCCAGAGAGCGCCAAGTTATAGAGTTCAGAAGACTCTTTTGGAAATGCATTTGGGAAACCGGCGATCCAACCGACAACTCCTGCAGTGGTTAGCTCAAGCATTACATCATCCGCGCCGACTAACACTTCGATGCGAGGTGCTCTGTGATGAATCTGCCAGACGCGCTTTACATCACCAGTGAACTCTTTAATCGCAACGACGTTGGGGACTTCATCTGCGATGCGCGCTACGAGATCTGGAAGGAGATCAACCTTGGTATCGAAAGGATTGTTATACGCAATTATCGGAATTCCAACTTTTCCAACCTCTTTGAAGTGTGCAACAACTTCATCATCATTAGCGCGGTAAGCATTAGGCGCAAGGAGCATTACTGCGCCTGCACCGGCAGCTGCAGCGTGCTCCGCCCAACGTCGTGATTCCGCGGCGCCGTATGCGCCTACTCCTGCGACCACGTGAAAGCCACTCGGAGCAGCAGCGACGGCGGTCTCGAGCATCTTCGCGCGTTCTTCAGCGGTGAGAACTTGATACTCACCCAAAGAACCATTTGTTACGACGCCATGAGTTCCGTTCTCTGCTAACCACTGCACATGCTCCACATATTTATCGAAATCGACTGCAAGATCTGCAGTGAATGGTGTTGCTGTTGCAGTCAAAATTCCATGCCATGGCTTTTCAGTGCGAGAAGAGGTAGTCATAGCCTCACAATAATCCCTCTTGAGCAACTTCACCAAGAGTGATGGGCGAGAGAATTGGTCGAGAGGCGGAATTAATTCGTTCCTGTGGCGTGCTATTCATCAAGTCTGCGATTGTTCGACCACAGATGCGTCCTTGACATTGCCCCATTCCGCATCGAGTTAATAGTTTTATAGTCCGAGCATCGCTCGCATCAAACTCTTCTCGTGCTTCGTTAATATCAGAATACGAGATTTCTTCGCAGCGACAGATGGTCGTATCTGCGCTCAACCAACTCTTCCATCCAGAGGCCACCGGGTAGACCTTTGTAAGCGCTTGAGCAAAGCTGCGTAACTTCTTGCGCCTCTTTTTAAGTGTCTTCAAATCTTGAGTGGAGCCTGCAATTGCTAACCCCGCAATCGCTCCCTCAACAAGAGCAAGATCAGATCCACCAATTCCCGTGAGCTCTCCTGCCGCATAAATTGCTATTGCCTCGTTAGATTGTCTAGCGCGTTGATTCTCATCGACAACAACCGAAACTGAACCCGATGCATCAACATCCAAGGCAAGGCCCAAGGAGGAGGCGATTGCGGTATCGGCTGTGAATCCCCACCCGACGGCAGCGACATCGCAGGAGAGTTTGTAGGTTGAACGAATCTTCCATTCAGAATCAAGATTTGCGATGGTGACAGATTCAAGTGAGCCATTAGCGCCAGCGTGCGCAGCGATGATGGCTTGTCGATAGCGCGTCTCGACCTTTTTGGTTCGCAGGGCCAGGAGATAGCCAACACCCTCGAGAGCCTTTGCCGGATTCCGTAAGAGCTCCAGTGAGTTCTTAGCCCACGAGTACTTGCCGGATGCTTCAAGTAGGCCAACCACGCTAGCGCCATGGCTGCTCAATCCAGTTGCTACCGGAAGAAGGAATGGACCTGTACCCGCAACAACTATTCTCTTTCCGACCAGCACACCATGACCTTTGAGAAGAGATTGCGCCGCCCCAGGTGTCATCACTCCTGGGATATCCCAACCAGGGAAGGGGAGCGAACGGTCGTAGGCGCCAGTAGCGAGAATCAAACGTTGGGTGATGAAGGCTCCATTGTTGGTACGTATGACAACCTCATCGTTGATGATAGATGCGCTCCAGATATTGGTCTCACTGTGAACGGTTATTCGCGGATTGGCCAGTACGGCATCCATTAAGAGAGAACCTTGATCAAAATTGTGGTGTACTGATTGATCAAATTCTTCGCACCCGGTGTGACGCCAGTATTGACCACCTAATCTGCTGCCAGCATCTATCAGCCCAACTTCATACCCTGCATTGGCGGCGTACTTTGCGGCGTTAAGTCCTGCAGGGCCACCTCCTAGAACGATGACCTGAAATCTAACTTCCATGTTGCACCTTCACCACCATTCCCTCTTTGACGGTCGTGATGCAGCTACGTTGATTTGGTTCTCCATCTACCTCGACAAGGCAATCGAAACAAACTCCAATCCCACAGAAAATTGAACGCGGGGCTGAATTGATTCGCGTCAGTCTGGTGATCCTTTCACCGTGAGAGAGGAGAGCCGCTGCCACCGAGGTACCAGGTTCAACTGAAATTGGTTCGCCTTCAAAGGTGAAAGTAATCATGCAGCTACTTACCGCCAAAAAATCTGGATGGAAAGAATGGAGCAGCGTTCATAAATGAGTGACGATCCAAAATAGTATCCGCCAGAAGTTGTGCGCTCGCTGGAGCTAAACCAATTCCTGCTCCCTCGTGACCAGCGTTGTGCCATAAACCTTTGATGATTGGGTCTTGACCTATTACAGGTAGATGATCTGGTGCATACGGTCTAAATCCGCGATAGACCCGCATCAATTGCACGCTGGCCAGGAAGGGGAAGAGTTCTATCGCTTGGCGAGCCAGAATGCGAACAACTGAATAATCAATTCCCTCTTTAAATCCCACACGTTCTCGCGATGCACCAATCAAGATGGTGCCGCTTTGGGTTCCTTCAACAACGGCGCTCGATTGGAGGTCTGCATCGCCACTCGCAACATTGGCGACATAATCAGAGCTATACACCTTATGAAAAATACGATGAGGGGTAGGGACTGAAACCAGTATGAAACCCCGCCTTGGCGCAATAGGTAACTCTGCTCCCGCTAAACGAGCGATTGCACCTGCCCAGGTTCCTGCTGCATTAATAACAACCGGTGCGCTGTAACTTCCTCTACTTGTTACAACAGAACTCACTACGCCACGCGGATTTTCAATCGCTAGCACCTCAGAGCCAGTGACTACATCTCCTCCGCGCTGCTTTACCGCTTGAAGTACTCGAGCCGTTGCCAGCATCGGTTGGCATTGCGCATCTTGCGGATAGTAAGCGCCTACATTGATAGATCTAGAGAGATGTGGTTCTAACTCCCATAGTTCACTTGAAGAAATATCCCGCGCATCTATTCCAGATTCACGTTGCTTCGCGGTGAGGGTTCGCAAGCTTTCGGCACCACTGGATGAGACCACTACTCCACCCTTGGCTTCGAGCTCAAAGCCACCACCAACGTCATCGGCGAGTTCAAACCATGCATCTCTCGATCGAAGTGCAAGATCTAGTTCCGGACCTGGCTCTTTATCGCTCACCAGAATGTTTCCCTCACCGGCGCTTGTGGTACCACTTGCAATCTGACCGCGATCAATCACCAAAACTTTCAATCCAGCATTTGTGAGAGCGAGTGCACTTGTTGCACCGACGATTCCTGCGCCTATGACAATCGCATCAGGGCTTTGGCTCACATGGTAAGACTATTCTAGATTGGGCACTTTAAGCAGTCTGGTTCAGAGTAGCCACATTCCCCTACAATCACCGAGTAATCAAATCGATTTTGATTCGAGAGAGAAGGCGCTAAGGATATGAGTGGACTACGTTGGGGATTCTTAAGTGCAGGCGGAATAGCGACAGCGGTTGCCGATGATTTTAGAATCGCAGGGATAACTATTCAGGCAGTTGGCGCACGTGACTTGGCGAAGGCCAATGAATTTGCCGATAAGTTTGGGATTCCTAATCGCCATCAAGGTTATGAAGCTCTCGTGAACGACCCTGAGGTAGATGTTGTCTACGTATCCACCCCTCACCCTTGGCATCACCAACATGCTCTCCTGGCTCTCAACGCTGGCAAGCATGTTTTATTAGAGAAGCCATTCACCATCAATGCTCGTGAAGCACAAGAGATTAAGGATCTTGCCGCGAGCAAGAATCTATTTGTTCTCGAGGCGATGTGGACACGATTCTTGCCTTCAATGGATGCAATTTTCGAGGTAATTAATTCGGGCATTCTCGGCGAGATTAAATTGGTGACTGCAGATCACAGCCAATATCTACCGCATGTTCCACGGCTATGGGAGCCAGAGCTCGGTGGCGGAGCGCTGCTGGATCTGGGAATTTATCCAGTCTCCTTCGCGGTGCGCGTATTAGGTCTACCCGAGAAAGCGACCGCAAAATCAACCCTCACCAGTGACAAGGTCGATGAGACCACATCTATTATCTTTGAATACGCCAACGGAGCACAGGCAACGTTGACGACCTGCATGTCAGCGGCAGGTCCTGTAACTGGAGTTGTCGTTGGAACTTTCGGGCGTATCGAGATCGATAAACCTTTTTACAATCAAACTTCTTTCCGGGTGTACAACCAAGGTGGAGAAGTCATTCAGAGTTACAACGAGAAGATTGATGGAATCGGTCGACAATTCCAAGGTTTACACCTAGAGAAATGTGTAGCAGCTGGATTGGCCGAGAGCCCGATCATGAGCATCACTGAGACGGTGGAGATCATGAAGGTAATGGATGCTCTTCGAGCTCAGATCGGCGTTAAATACCCAACCGAGTGAGTTAATCCCTGAAGGCTGGTTGATCTACTAACTCTTCTTGTAGCGCTCCATCTGGTGGGCAGCTGGCATTAAGTTCTGCGATCTCATCTGCGCTCAATGTGATTGAGGCTCCCGTTAACGAATCCAGGATCGATGCCGCTTTGGATGCGCCTGGGATTGGAATCGATGTCGGGAATTGGTTGAGATGCCAAGCGATAGTGAGGGCATATGGCGATACACCTTTCTCGCGGCGATTCGATCGAAGGCTCCGAGCTTCTCCTGATGCAATCTTCTGGAAATTCGAGCCTCCACCGAGTGGGGACCAGGGGAGATAGGCAATTCCGTATTCGTTGCAGATATCAATAACTTCAGACCACAACCGATAACGCGGGCTATATTCATTTTGTACTGAAACAACGCCACCCTCTGCTGGAGTACCACCGATTTTGATAGCACGACGCAATTGTTCGGCATTGACGTTGCTCAATCCGATTGCTCCTACGTAACCGTGATCTTTAAGAGTTAGTACATTTTCGAATTGTTCTTCGAAAGTAATCGAAGGATCTAAGCGATGGTGTTGCCAAAGTGGAATTTTGCTGAGGCCCATCTTTGCCGCTGAAGCCTCTACCGCTCTATACAAATAATGTTTCGATGCATTTCGTCCTGGGATGCCCCACCAATTGTCGCCTTTAGCTCTCGTTATTCCACCTTTAGTCGCAATGACGACCTTTGATTTTTGCTCAGGTGTACCTGCCCATGTTCTAAATGCTTCACCGACGATCTTTTCGTTGTGACCCATTGCGTTCCACGCCGGGGCATAGATATCTGCGGTATCTAGTAGTTGGACTCCAGCATCTAAAGCCGCGTGAATCACACCGATCGCTGCCTCGCGATCTTCAAGAATCCACTTGTTGCGATCTGTTGCCATAGAGAGAGGCATACATCCGAGTCCTACTGCAGTTACTTCATAAGGTCCAAGAGTTCGTGTCAAAGTCATACGGAGACTTTAGCGCCAATCAGAGCGTGATGGTGGTTGAAGATATTGGTAGCGGTAGGTGTGAGACCACGATGACCGTCTTCTCCTTAAGCTCTAAATTCACCCGCAAAGAAATCCGCTCCACCATCTTCGAATCGAGGAATTCATAAGGCTCATCCAATATGTAAACCGGGGTATCTCGAAGCAAGAGTCTTGCCAGTTTTAGTCTCTGCTTCTCGCCACCAGAGAAGTTATAACCCTGAGACCCGATCATGGTATCTAGACCCTCAGGGAGTGAGTTCACAAAGTTATCGAGTTCAACGATACTCAGTGCCTTGAACAACTGCAGATCTGTAGCCTCGGGATTTCCTATCTTGAGATTCTCGCGAATGGAGGTACCAAAGAGATAGTCGTCTTGTAACAAGGTAGAGATTGAGTTGAGATATGCGGTGCTGAAGGGTTCTCCATTCATATCAATCTTCCCGGAGTATGGGAGAAATCCAAGCAGGGCGTTGATGATGGAGGACTTTCCGGAGCCAGATCTGCCTGTGATGAGCAGGGTATGGCCGGGCCCAACTTTGGCGGTTATTTCTCGGGTCCGGGCACCTTCAAGCATTGGAAGAAACTTTCGAAATTCCAGCGTCACCGAGCGTGGAATCTCTGGAGTATCGAGAGGTTCCAAAGGTACTTCTTGCAGCAGCGGTTCTATATTTTTGATCGCGCCCAACACCTGGCGCAACTGTGAGAAGGCAGCTGGCAGGGTGCTTAAACCATCGAACATCGCGAGTGGAACAAGTGAAATTACCGCCACATTGATTCCCGCCAAGTGATGCGAAAGAGCGGCGTCGGCAGCGAACCAGAGCGAGATAATTACCGCAGATCCCAGTGCCATGTAGTAAAGGGCGGCGGCAAAGCCAGAACGTAACCCATTCTTTGATTCAACTTTTGCAATCTTCTGTTGCGCCTGTTCAATCTGAGTGAGTAACTCACCTCCAAAATTGAATATCAATGACTCTGGTGCAGATTCTGCAATCTGCATTATTTGATCAAAGAGTGCGCTCTCATATTTGCGAGTATTTGATTTACTAGAAGCAAGCATCGCGAGAAATGGCACGAGAAATGCGGTCGCTAAAAATATGAGCGCGATTACCTCGCCACAACTGGGGAGCAGCCAGTGAATTATGGTGACGCCCGCAGTTCCAGATATGAGAGCTGCCAGCCAAGGAGATGCGATCCGTAACCATAAATCTTGTGCGAGCTCGACATCATTGATGATCTGACTTAAGAGATTGCCACGATGGAGTTCAGCATAATCAGTAGGCAACAGGCGACTGAAGCGTTCATATATTTTGACTCGTAGCGCCGTCTGCACTTTAAGCGCACCGTTGTGCTCCAAGATGCGGCTGGCATATTTGAGTACTCCGCGCGAGAGCCCAAAGAATCTAACGCTTACGATTGCGACTTCGAGTACGAGAACTGGTGGTCGGGTGGAAGCCATCGAGATCAGCCAGGCGCTGGTGGCCAATAACCCAACTGCTGCTCCTAGCGAGGCGCCTCCGAGGAGTACCGCTCCGACCAATTCGCGCCAATACTGGCGGAAGATTCGAACCACGCTCTTCATGCGCTCACGCCCATGTGAGTAACCACTGTAGAAGCACCTATCAATAGTTCGCGGTGCGAGATCACAAGAATCATCGCACCCTCAGCGGCCTTGGTGGCGAGAAGACTTGCGATGGTGCTCTCCGAAATATCATCGACGGAAGCGGTTGGTTCATCGAGAATGATGACGGGAGAGCCTTTAAGAATGGCTCGCGCAAGAGCGACTTTGCGAAGTTGTCCGACAGATAATCTCTGTTGCACAGTTCCCAATTCTGTTTGCAGGCCATGAGGAAGATCGGTGAGGTTCAAATCCACGCTAATCAAAAGATCGCTGAGCTCGTCCTCGCTTGAACCTGGTTTAGCGTGGCGCAATATCTGAGCTACGGTGCCAAGTGGGAACTTTGGCTCTTGGGGTTGCCAAGCTATCTGGCGGCGCCAAGCGGAGAGGTCAAGATCTTTTAGATTCTTCTCGCCGGCCGAAGTGCTGATGGTTACCTCGCCAGAGGTAGGTTGAATAAAGCCCAATAGAACCGCAGCCAGAGTGGATTTTCCGCTGCCGGAAGGTCCAACCAGAGCGTGCACCTCTCCCCGCGAAATCTTGCCTGCCGGGATTCGAATCTCATTTCTATCTTGGTAGCTCACCACCAAATCACTCCAGGCGATAGTGCTGAGATCCTCAAGATCATCTCCACCAGAGCGAGCGGGCTTCTCCAAGATTGCAAAGAGTTGATTGAAGGCCGCCACTCCATCAGCCGCCGCATGAAAGAAGGCCGAGACTTGTCGAATTGGCCAATAGACCTCAGGTGCGAGTACCAAGACGAGTAATCCAACCGAGAGTGGCATCGAACCATTAACAAGTCTCAGTCCGATCGTTACTGCAAGGAGCGCAACTGAAAGTGTCGCAATTAACTCCAATGCGAGGGAAGAGAGAAAGGAGATACGCAGGACCTGCATAGTCTCGACCCGGTATCTCTCGCCGACCTCATGCAGTTTTTTGCTCTGCAACTTTTCACGACCATAAACCTTAAGAGTTGTTAATCCACTTAACAGATCTAGAAAATATCCGCTCAGCAAACCTAGAGTCTGCCACTTCTTCTCGGTTGCGCTAGCAGTGAATCTTCCAATCAAGATTCCAAATATCGGTATGAGCGGAATCGTTAGAAGAATTATTAAGCCAGATTTCCAATCCCGAAATGTGATTGTGACCCCAACCAATATCGGAACAACTACTGCAATAAATAATTGAGGTAAGAATTTAGCGAAGTATCCATCGAGATTGTTGATGCCTTTTGTAACAAGTACCGCTAGAGCTGCAGTCCCCTGTTCTTGCGAGTCAACTCCGCCATTCTCCAAAGTCTTTGCCATCACCTGGGTTCGCAACTCATTGCGCATTTTGCTGCTCGCCCGAACCGCCATTCGATCGTTGATGTATGCAAGAAGAGCGCGACCAAGAAAGACGAGTGCTAAGGCAATCACTTCCGCATGCACACTGGCAAAGGTTTTCTTGTGCTGGAAAAATTTGCAGATCAGGTCGACAAGTAGGAGTGCTTGAGTAATAGTTAAAACTGCACCCAATGTGGCGATTAGGACCAGGGCGAAAATAAAACCCCGGCTGCTTCGGGAGTACCGCAGCAGCCGGGGGTCAAATGGTTTCACTAGTGGACGGTATCCAAAACTCCTACCTCAGGGGTAGAGATCTGATTTGGATTAATCCGCTTGCGGAAGACCCAGTACGACCAACCTTGATAGAGAAGGACGATAGGGGTCATTACAACTGCTACCCAGGTCATAACGCCCAGGGTGTAGTGGGTACTGGATGCATTGAAGATATTGAGGCCTGGACCTGCGTTGAGGTTAGGCATCACATTTGGATAGAGGCCGGTGAAGAGGGTGATGACTACCGCCGCCGTAGCAATAGCTGAGAAGAGGAAGGCATATCCTTCGCGACCCTTCGCATTTGCTGCAAGTGCAGTAAGCCAAGCAACGACGACAACCACAGAACCTGCGATCACCCCGCCTTTTGAAGTTAGACCCAACAAGGTCCATCCGAGGAAGAGAACGGCGAGCAGAGCGGTCACAAGACCAACGCGTTGCCCCAACTTATTGGCGCGGACGCGGATCTCGCCATCTGTCTTGAGCGCCAAGAAGAAGGCCCCGTGAGAGACAAAGAGAGCGAGGGTAGTTAATCCACCGAGTAGGGCATATGGATTAAGCAGATTCCAGAAACCACCTGTGTATTGAATATACCCAGCAGGTTCTTTTGTCAGCGGAACGCCGCGAACGATATTGGCGAAGGCAACACCCCAGAGCAACGCTGGCAAGAAACTCGCAATAGTTATTGCCAAGTCCCAACGTGAACGCCACTTATCGCTGCCGTACTTGCTGCGATATTCAAAGGCAACACCTCGGACGATAAGTGAGAGCAGAATCAGGAAGAGAGGGAGATAGAAGCCACTAAACAAGGTGGCATACCACTCCGGGAATGCAGCGAAGGTGGCTCCGCCTGCGACGAGTAGCCAGACCTCGTTTCCATCCCATAGTGGTCCAAGCGTGGTGAGCACTGCTCGACGTTCCGCTTGGTTCTTTGCAACAACGGGTAGCAAGATACCTACGCCGAAGTCGAATCCTTCGAGGATGAAGTAGCCAATCCATAGGACTGCGATGATGACGAACCAGAATGAATTAAGTGACATTTTTATTTCCTCCTAGTAAGCCATCGTGAGTGTCTGGGAGTTTGCATCGACTTCTTTAGTCTTCTCTGGTCCCACTTTGATAGTGCGAAGGATGAGACCAAATTCGATCACTGCAAGTACTCCATAGAGCAGGGTGAATACAACCATTGTGAAGAGAACGCTTGCGGCGCTCACTCCTGGGCTTACGCCAGCTGAAGTCTTAAAGAGTCCAAAGACAACCCAGGGCTGACGTGCGCTCTCTGTGAAGATCCAACCAAATGAGTTTGCCAAGATTGGTAGGAATGGCAGCACGATCATGCTGCGGACAAACCAACGCTTGCGTGGGAATCGCCCTTGCCGAATAAAGAGCAACGCGAGGAACGAGATCAGCGCAGCTAGTGCACCAAAGCCGATCATCAAGCGGAAGCTCCAGTATGCAAATGGAATATTTGGTGTGTAGTTACCAGGACCGTACTTTTGTTCGTAACTCTTCTCGAGGTTATTCACACCTTCAACTGTTCCATTGACATTGCCGGTAGCCATGAAGGAGAGCACAGATGGAAGGCCAATCTGAAAGACAGATTTGCTTCCATTGAGAGTTCCGATGGTAAGAAGCGAGAAAGGCACATTGGTCTTTGTGTCATATACCGCTTCAGCAGCCGCCATCTTCATTGGTTGTTGCGTTGTCATGAGACGTGCGGTGGTATCACCAGAAACGGCAACCAACACAAACGAGATCAAGACTGTGATCAAACCAATTTTTAAGGCTGGCTTAGCGACTTCTGCATCCTTGTTGTGGAAGAGCATCCAGGCACCGACTGCAGCAAATAGAGCGCCTGCGGTGAGGAATGCTGATGGAATGGTGTGGAAGAAGGCGGCAACTGCAGTTGAGTTACCGAGCACTTTAAAGATGCTGGTGAGCTCTGCACGTCCGCGAGTTCCATTTAATACATATCCAACTGGATGTTGCATGAATGCATTTGCGGCGAGGATGAAGTAAGCGGAGAGAAGTGTTCCGGTAGCAGCAAGCCAGATCGATGCGAGGTGGAATTTCTTTGGTAGGCGATCCCAACCAAAGATCCACATTCCAAGGAATGTGCTCTCTAAGAAGAAGGCGAGTAGGCCCTCCATTGCGAGTGGTGCGCCGAAGATATCTCCAACGAAGCGGCTGTATGAGGACCAGTTCATTCCAAATTGGAACTCCTGAACGATTCCTGTAACAACGCCAATTGCGAAGTTGATTAGGAATAGCTTTCCAAAGAACTTGGTAGCTCTGAGGTACTTGTCTTTATTTGTGCGATACCAAGCGGTTTGCAGACCGGCTACTAAGAAGCCAGAACCGATGGTGATTGGCACAAAGATGAAGTGGTAGACGGTGGTAATACCGAATTGCCATCTGGCAAGGTCTAATGCGCTCATTAATTTCCCCTATCTGATGGGGGAATCTTGGCAAAAAACACAGTGTCTACACAGGGAAAAAGCGAGTGCTAACCCTAGCGGGAGTGTGTTTTATGCCAACTTTGGCAATTGAGACTCCGTATTATCAATCTAATGTGCTGAATCCAGCCCTATTTAAGTGAGTTACCAACCTTAGGTATCTGCCAGAGATTAAGAACCTGAAGGGTGATCGATTGGATCAACTCTTGAGATTGCTTTCCATACGAGATATCGACGCAAGCATCACTTAATTGGCAACTCCACGTAGTCATTCCCGCATTGAAAAGTGCGCTACCTGAAGGGAAGGAGATCCAGTCGACTTGAGCCACCGGAGGCTTCTTGATGGTTTTATGGCTTGCCTCATCTCGCCAGGACATTAATCCGCTGTAAAGAATATGGACTCCAGGTGGTGAGGCGCGATTCGGAGTCGTTGCTTCTACCTCAGTGTCCGGTGATACCCCGGTGATCGCATCTGTTTTCGGAACGTGTAGCCAGATCGGAATTTGTACGTGGCTTCACCGTTCCATAGACGTGAACTCCGGTTGTCTGTTCTCCTGAAATCAGATTTGGCGGTGTATTAATTCGTTCATTACTAAATTCAATGGTTACGTCGCTGAGATTTCGATCTGGGTCATCTGTTGCAAAGCGATACATGACTACATGCCGATCAGGTCCGTACTTTGAAGGCTCCAGACGCGTCTGCCAATATGCGGTGTTTCCACCAAAGATTGCGATATTGGTCCCGTTATTTCTGGCGGCAATAAAGGTTTCGAACATCCGGTGTGTGAAATATTCAGCGTGACCGCCAACGATTACACCGGAGTACTTTGTCGTGATCGATGGCCACTGATTAAAATCTAAATCTGATTCCTCATCAATGTTAATTCCTTGCTTCTCGGCAAATTGAATGAATGGAATAGCATCTCTTTGAACTGAATAAGCTCCACTTCCCACCAAAGGGCGATCGAAGGAGACGAGGCGACTGCGCTCATCAGAGTCCGCAATTCCATCCTTTCCAGGTCCTTGGTATCCAGATCGTCCACCAAAGCTGTTGTACATCTGCCAGGTCAAAAATGAATTCATCATCACTAACTTGGAGGAGCCCACTGGGCTTCGAACTACTAGCGGTGCAAAGTTCTCTATCTCTCCAAATGGCGAGAGTGAGACAATTAAATAGAGGCCAGGGGTCCAATCATTTCCTACGGTAAAAGTTGTCGTAACTGGCCAGTCTGCCTCCGTGTACCGAGTGGCGTCCTTAGAGATGGTTGAAACACCTGGCTTCAATTTAGTGGGAGTAGAACGCCACACTTCGCGGGCTCCTGCTCCGTTGTAGTAACCAATGCGCCAGGCAGCAAAGGTTCTAGGACCTTTTACAGTTGGGTAATTCTGAGAGTAGTAGAGCGCGGCGTGGATTTTTACTTGAGCACCGCATGAGACCGCGGTTTGATCGAGCCATAAGGCGCTTCCCTTTGCCGCATAGAGATCCATCGATTTCCAGTCGGCGGCAGTCATTTTCACCCCGGGTTTTTGATTCTCATCTTTGACCCATGTCGATGAGAGCGCAGGGCAGGTTGAATTTGCAAAGGGAGTGGTATCGGCAGGAAGAACTGTCTTTTGTGATTCCGCAAAGGTCTCCATTGGGATATAGGGCAGATCAGCATGTTTAACAATCGGGGGAAACTTAGGTTCAGAAGGGCTCTTTTGCAGAAATAAATAAGAAACGGCTCCACCGAGGACCAATGAGACAACAATCACCGCGGCAATTAATGAGGCAGCGCGGAGCGAAAAGGGAAGCTTCATAGTGGCTGGATCTTAGTACGTGGCGCGCCCACCGCTAATATCGAAGACCGCCCCGGTGGAGAACGAGCATTCATCCGAGGCTAACCATGAGATCAGAGCGGCAACTTCTTCGACTTCGCCAACTCGATTCATAGGAATCTTCGAGATCATATATTTCAAAGTCTCTTCAGTCGTATTCACATTCATGGGAGTTTGTATAAAGGCTGGTGTGATCGCATTGACCAACACGCCCGTGGTTGCTAGCTCTTTACCGAGAGATTTTGTGAGGCCGATGACAGCAGCTTTCGAAGCTGAGTATGCGCTTAGGTTTGGATTGCCTTCCTTGCCGGCAATGCTCGCAATATTTACGATCCGTCCCCAACCCTTTGCAACCATTCCAGGGACAACGGCGCGACAGGTATTAAAAGTGCCATTGAGATTGATCGCAATCGTGCGATTCCAATCGGCATCTGTAGTTTGAATCAACGGAGTATTAGGCCCAGTAATTCCAGCTGAATTAATAAGTATGTCAACGGAGCCAATCTCGGCAACAGCCTGGTTCACCTGATCGCTATTTGAAACATCAACTTGATAATCTGCGGTCGCTGCCATATCGAGCGAGTAGACCTTGATCCCGGCAGCTCTAAAGCGCTCAGCAACGGCAGCTCCGATTCCACTCTCTGCCCCAGTGATAATGGCGGTTCTCATGATGATCTCCTATGGCCTCTTTGGTCCTCTGGAGTCTAGTTTCTATGCGAGAAGTTGGTTGATATGAAGGGGATTCCCGACACCGCAATTGCCTGTAAACTCCCCTCACCACTTGGAGACGTCGCATAGCCCGGTCGAGTGCGCCTCACTGCTAATGAGGTAGGCCCGTTAAACGGCCTCGGAGGTTCAAATCCTCTCGTCTCCGCTCTAACTTTTTAGATCTCGTTTCCTGCATCTCACTTACTTCAACGAGAGAACCTCACAGGACAAGCCGAAGGGCCCCTCATACTTGGTGGACTGAGGGGCCCTTCGGAACCTAGGTTCTGCATTTGCCTATTACTTATTTATTGTTACTAATTGTTTGCTCACCTATTACTTACTTACCTGGCTTTACTGGAGGAACTGGCTTTGTAGGATCGGCAGGCTTAACTGGTGCAGCCGGCTTTACTGGAAGTGGTGGTTGAACTGGACGTACTGGCTCTGGTCCAAGAGCAGTTACTGCAGCCTTGTATGTTGAATCCGCAGCACTTGTTGCAGTGTGGAAGGCTTTCAAAGCTGCATCAAGTTGATCAGTAGTTGGAGTTCCTGAGGTTGCTGAGAGGAATGCGGCGTCAGCTGCATCATTTGCGGTTTTGTGTGCGGCTTGCAAAGGAGCTAGCTGAGCATCGTATGCAGCTTCGGCGGTACGATAGGTACCGATCGTTGCCTCCCATGCTGCCCAATAAGCCTTATTGGTAGCGGTCCAATCTGACCAATACTTTTGCATTGCTGCTCGGTAGGCAATGTCATTGTTAACGAGTGCGACTCGGTAATTTGTTACATCAATTTTGTATTGAGCTAAAGCGGCCTTATATGCAGCTTGTGCTGGCGAAGGGGTCTTAGCTGGTGCTGGGGTTGTGACTGGGGTTGTCGTTGGGGCAGGTGTTTCATCAGCGATCGCGACCGCTGTAGTTCCAAGCAATAGCCCAGAAGTGAGGAGGGCTGTTGCGATGAGGCTCTTCTTTTTCATATTTCTCGCTCCTTATTACCTTATATGTGGCGGGCTTTTTGCCCTTGACTGAATGGTTGATCCCGACCTTGTGGAATCTTTGTGAAAACTCATTGGGCTTCTTGTGGATCCAAACACCTGAAATCGCCTTAAAGTTGCCGCATGAAGGTCGTCATTGCCCCTGATTCATTCAAGGGTTCAATCTCGAACTTCGATGCAGCTCGCGCTATTGCGCAAGGATGGTTATCGGTTCGCCCAGATGATCAACTTGTTGTGGCTCCTATGGCCGATGGTGGAGAGGGGACTCTCGAAACGATTGCCGCAAGTGCCTCCGATTCAATTGGAATTCCAATTGGATTGCCGCATAAGCAAATATGGCTTCTGCTTGCAGATGGGACTGCAGTGGTCGAGCTCGCAAGCATCTGTGGGCTTGCTTTGTATCAAGAGTTGAGGCCTATGCAGGCCAGCACTTATGAGCTTGGGAGAGCGCTCAGAGAGGTCGTATCGGACTCTCGAGTCGAAAGAATTGTGATCACCGTGGGTGGATCTGCTAGCACCGACGGAGGCGCTGGGGTCCTAAGCGGATTGGGGGCACGGCTATTCAATCGAGCGGGACTCCCGATATCCCTTGGTGGTGCTGGACTTTTGGAGCTAGAGACGATTGATCTATCTGGAGTGATTGATGCTCCACCGGGAGGTGTTACCTGCCTAGTGGATGTGACCAACCCACTCTTGGGAAGCCAGGGAAGTGCCGCAGTCTTTGCTCCTCAGAAGGGTGCAAGCTCTGCGCAAGTTATTGAATTGGAAGCGGGCTTGCAGAATTTGCAACGAGTGGCAGGTCTGCCTGACTTTCCCGGAGCAGGTGCAGCAGGTGGAACACCGTATGGATTGGCAGTTGCTTGGGATATCGCATTGAGCTCCGGTGCGCTCGCTGTTGCTAAAGCGATCGACCTTGAATCTCACATCAGCGATTGCGATCTCATAATTACGGGTGAAGGAAGATTTGATTCGCAAAGTGGATCAGGAAAAGTTGTTGGAACAATTGCAGATATTGCCTCCCGATATGGAAAACAAATTAAGTATTGCGTTGGAAGTAGCGAAGATCCCTTAGGAGATCGAGGAGTTGCGCTCGTAGACATAGCCCCATCCTTAGATGAGGCTATGTTCAATACTTTTCAATGGCTAGTTGAAGCTGGCCAGCGACTTGCGCTACAACAAACTGATTAAAGTACGGCCACTGTGTGATTCTCGATGAAATCCCAGTCGTACTCAATACAGAGTCCTTCACCCTTTGGCGCCATTACATATCCATCTTCGATATTGAGTTTGGTCTTGGTACCGAATTCAAAATCATCGAACGGATAGAGTGTTTCGAAGAACTCGCAGTTGGTAAGGGCAAGCGATGGATGCAACTGGATCTGCTCCATGCCGTGATAGATCGTGGTGTGAAGTTCGCATTGGACTCCGAAGGCCTCGGCGACGTGAGCGGTCTTCATAACAGCTGTGATTCCACCACGCCACGAAACATCACTACGGACGATATCTGCTAGACCTTCGCTGATGTATTGCGCAGTTGAATATTGTGCTCCTGCAACGACTTCAGTTCCGCAAATTGGAATATCTAACTTCTCACGTAATTTACGTAGACCATTGAAGTTCACATCAAGAAGCGGCTCTTCTAACCAACGGTAATTTAATTTTTCGAGTTCGCGGCCGGCCTTAATTGCCTGCTCGTAGGTGTAAGAGATAACTGGATCGGCCATCAAGGTGAAGTCATCACCAACTGCTTCGCGCACGGCACGGTAGCACTCGATATCGAGAGCGAGATCTCCTGGTGGGTGGAGCTTGTAACCCTTGTATCCCTTGGCTTTAACCTCAAGAGCCTGCTTCACATATTCGGCAGGGCCAGGCAGGAACATAGAGGAGACGTATAGGGGAACTTTTTCGCGAGCTGCGCCTAGCAGGCGATAGACAGGCTGGTGCGCCATCTTTCCGACGATATCCCAGCAGGCGTTATCAAATGGTGCATAGGCATAAATAGGTACGTGGTTCCAGCGACGATCAAAGAGTTCAAAGTCCTTCATGTTCTTCGCGGCATCATGCGCGCTACGGCCCATGAAGAATGGCTTTACCTGTGATTGGGCTCCGGCGGCAGCCTTCGCATCGAGTGCGCCAAAGCCAAATGAAGTACCTGTAACTCCATCGGTGGTAGTGATAGTCACAACGGTGAAGTCAGGACGCGATCCTCCAGGCAGTTGTACTGCTTCAACAGCATCTAAATTGTTGAGCTCATCACCGCCTCGACAAGCTCGAATCTCGATCTTACTTATCGTGCTATCGCTCATGTGCTTTCCGTTCTGTATGGACGAGTTGAAGGTCTGGAGTAAACCTTTTGAGAGAAGATTCAATATGGCTGTGCATCTCAGCCTTTGCCTTCTCGGAGTTATGTGAGGCTATTGCTTTGGCGATCGCAACGTGTTGCTTGATTGCCAATTGGCCGCGATCAGAGTGGTAATAGCGAGCAAATAGATCCTGCACGAAATTTGATTTATCTCCAGGCTCCACCAGATGTTTCTGGGTCGCCACATACAGACGGAATAAATGAAGATGGCAATGAGTATTCGCAAATGCTGCTGCGAGCGACTTATTACCTGAGTAATTTGCGATCAAGGTATGAAAACGAGCATCGTGTTCGGTAATTGCTTCGATCAGATGCTCATCATCATAGGTAAGCGCCTCTTTGGCGCTCATGATCTCATTTTGAAGTTTCTTGATTCCTTCAGCATCTATCAAGATAGCGGCTTGCTCAGCAGCATATGGTTCGATGAGAAGTCGGAAACTAAAAAGATCGGCAAACTCTTTCTTCGATAATAAATTTGTCGCGCGATAACCCTTGAGAGGTTCTTTTGCAATCAAATCTTCTGACTCGAGTCTGGCAAGAGCTTCGCGAATAGGTGTCTGCGAAACTCCAAGTTGAACTGAGAGCGCGTCAATATTTACTCGTTCACCCGGCACGATCTCATGAGCAAAGATCATGGCGCGAATCATCGAGTACGTTTCATCGGAGAGGATTGAGCGACGTGGCTGTGGCTTAATTTTTACAGTCTTGCTTTGGGTCATGCGCCTATCCTCCTTTCTAAATGGTTTGATTTACTCGTCAACGCTGACTAGTGGGGCAATCGTAATCCGTCCATTCCGCCATCGACGGCTAGAACTGTGCCCGTAGTCGAACTCTGCTGAGGACTAGCAAGATAGAGAATCGCATTTGCGACCTCATCGGCAGATACCAAACGCCCCATTGGTTGGCGCGCCTCAAGTGCCTTACGTTCAGCGACGGGATCGCTCGCTGCAGCCAGGAGTCTGGCCACCCACGGCGTATCGGCGGTCCCAGGGTTAACGCAATTGACTCGAATTCCCTGCTTCACAAAGTCGGCCGCCATTGCCAGGGTCAAAGACATGACAGCGCCTTTACTAGCGCTATAGACAGCACGCTTTGGCAACCCCACAGTTGCTGCGATTGAACATGTGTTGACGATTGCTGGGTTCTTACTCTTGAGGAGCAGTGGATGCACCGCAGCACTCACTCGAGCAATACCTGCCACGTTGATATTGAACAAGCGAGCCCATTCATCATCTGTCGCATCGAGTACTGAACCAACGGCTCCCACTCCGGCATTATTCGCGAGTATGTCGATCGTCGAAACCTCTGCACTAACTTTTGCAACAGCAGCAGCGACGCTCGCGGTATCACCCACATCGCACTCGATGTAGCTTGCTACTCCATCCATGGAGCCTTTATCTATATCGAAACCAAAGACCGTGGCACCCTCGCTCTTGAGCTTCCTAGCAACCGCAAGTCCAATTCCAGATCCAGCGCCAGTAACTATGACGTTGAGCCCTTTGAATTCATTGCTCATAGCGAGTCTCCATTCGTTGATAGTTCAGAAACCCAATAGCTTCCCGTGGGGTAGGTGAATTTCTGAATGCTTTCGTTGATCATCTGGGCTCCGGACCCAGGTAGTGCAGGCGCTTGATAGGCGCCTGCAACCACCTTCGCAGGTTCTAAGAAATGCTCGTGGAGATGGTCGACGTATTCGACGATTCTCTTTTCGTGATGTCCTGTGACGGCGACTGCATCAAACATCGCAAGATGTTGCACCATTTCACAGAGGCCAATTCCTCCAGCATGTGGAACAACAGGGATCTGATACTTAGCTGCGAGCAGAATGTTGGCGATGTTCTCATTTACACCTGCAACCCGCGTTGCATCGATCTGCATGTAAGAGATGGCGTTAAGTTGCAAAAGTTGCTTAAAAATAAGGCGATTTGCCGCCATCTCACCGGTCGCAACTTTGGTGGGGGCTACCTCCCGAGCTATGCGTGCATGACCCACGACATCATCGGGATGAGTTGGTTCTTCAATCCACTCCAATTTAAATTCCTGCAATTGGTTGACCCAATCAATCGCGGTATCAACATTCCACACTTGATTTGCATCTATCGCGATCCTGAAATCTGGTCCGACCTCGGCGCGCACCTTTGTGAGACGACGTCGATCATCTTCGATCGATTTGCCACACTTATATTTGATGAGGCTAAAACCATCAGCAACTGCGGCGCGAGTCAGATCGAGCATCTTCTCGTCGGTATATCCGAGCCATCCTGGAGTAGTCGTATACGCCTTTACGCCGTGGGCACGAAGTATCGATTCATTTTCAGAACGCTGTGATTGTGCCTTCTTCAAAATCTCTAGAGCCTCAGTTGGGGTAAGAGCATCGGCTATATAGCGAAAGTCAATTGCTGCTACTAATTGTTCTGGAGTTAAATCAGATAACAACTTCCACAGTGGAACCTTGTGCTCCTTGGCAAATAAATCCCACAGAGCATTGAGAACAGCTCCTGCAGCCATGTGGAACACGCCCTTATCGGTACCTAACCAACGCAATTGACTATCTGCAGATAAGGCGCGAGCGATATCACCGATCCTATTGAAGGCATCGTCAGTGTTCATGCCAACGACTTGCCCAACGAGAATCTCTATCGCCTTTATCTGAACATCATTACCTCGACCAATAGTGAAGACAAGTGAGTCACCGGTTAGTGAGTCATCTTCGGTAAATAGACGCAGATAGGCGGCGGAGTAATCTGGGTCAGCGTTCATGGCATCTGAACCATCGAGCATCTTTGATGTAGGGAACCTGACATCAAATGTCTCTGCGCGGATTATGGAGTGCGCCATATCAGTCCAGATACTTCTTTAAGCCGTTAGGAATGCCGCTTTCAGCCCATACGCCTTCATATCCAATACCGGGATCTTGTGGGGCGTGAACTAAACCATTGGTATCTACGAGTGCTTCCCGCTCTATTGGATTTCCAAAGACCAATGATTCGTAATAAGTATTGTTCTTAATGGCCATGCAAAGGTGTGCGCTCTCAAGTCCATATCCGTGTACTTCTGCGCGCAAGTGGAAAGAATCTGCGAGGTGCGCAATGCGCATTGCACCAGTAAATCCGCCACGAAGGAAGGTACTGGTACGCACGGCCGAGGCCACTCCTGTGGCGATAAAGTCACCAGCACTCATGTGAGCACCATCTGTGACCTCTCCCAGCAACAATGGAACGCGAACTCTCTCGCCCAACCACTTGTATGCCGTGACGCTAAATTCGCGCATCGGTTCTTCGTACCAGAGATAACCGGCATCAGCTAAGGCATGTCCTAAATATGTGGCATCAAGTAGATCAAATCCTGCAGACCCGTCATACATCAATGGGATGTCATCACCAACATGTTCGCGCAATTTGGTGCAGAGCAAAGCATCTTTCTTAGCATCACCGAATGCATGCAATTTGATTGCGGGATAGCCGAGCGCTAAGCATTGATCTGCAACATCAAGAAACTCTTCGATAGTAGAGAATGTAACTGTTGATGCATAAGCCTGAATTGATTCGCGATAACCACCCAATAATTTCCATACAGGTAGCCCAGCTTGTTTAGCTGCGATATCCCAAAGGGCTACATCAACAACGTGGGCCATATTGGGAGCGAATCTTTCAATTCGATCTAACTCCCAAGCGCGCTCCCATAGGTATTCACGATTGAGAGGGTCTTGGCCGATAAGTTCTGCCTTAAACCTGCGATCTACATAATCTTTAAGAATGACGCCACGAGTTGCTGTGGCAAATCCAGTGATTCCTACATCTGTTTCGATTACCAACCAGCCGCCAACTGTGGCTGGATCTGAACCTGGAAGACCTTTGCGCCAGATGAAGGCTGGCTTAAATGCAGGGCGATCTACGAGAATCACTTCTACATTGGTGATCTTCATCGGTTCAACTCCTTAGCTAGTTGGTGAAGCCGGTTTGTAACTTTTTGATAACGGGGAACTTTTCCCCGCATAAAAAGCCAGACCGTTTTTGAAACTGTGGGACATCCTAGAGAAATATTTGTAAAAATACTATACGAAATAGTATTTATCCTCTAACCTCATGCCAACTGGCCACCTCTCCCTCGATAGGTGGGTTAGCAACGAAAGGGGAAAACCTTGAAAAGAAAGCATTCCTTGTTTGTCGTAGCAACGGCAGCATTGTTGGGAGCTTCTTTAGTAACTCCAGTCGCTACGCAAGCAGCGATTCCTTCAATCACCATCTGGGTCGATTCACCTCGCCTACCTGGTGCACAGTTGTATGCAAAGCTCATGAAGGGCAAAGTGAATGTCAATGTTCAACTTCACGCCCAAGGTGATCTAGTTGCGAAAGTACAACTATTCAACACCGTTAAAAAAGGCTGGCCAGATGTAGTTTTCGGTCCACCTAATGACGTTGCCTTTTTGAAGAATCCGTTGGTTAACGACGTTCTTCAACTCGACAACCTCCAACCTGCAAGTGTGTGGAAGCAATTTGGCAACGGTAATAACTGGTGCGAACTAGATGGCCACATTTATTGCGTAAAGAATGACCTGGCGCAGACAGTGCTTTGGTACAACAAGACTCTGATGGATCAATTCGGATACAAGGTTCCTACAACAATGGCTCAATTTGCAGCAATTGGTATGGACGTTGCAAAGAATCACCCAGGATATTCACTTGGTACCCTCGGTGATCAAGCCGCATACTCTGGCTTCCTCGAGCCATCACAGTGCCCATTGAATGAGGCAAAGAATGACACAGTTGTAGTAATTAACTCGAAGGATCCACATTGCACTCGAGTTTCTGCACTTGTACAACCTCTCATCGACAATGGCGTACTTGATGTACGTAGCCCGTTTGATGCTGGTTACATTAAGGATGTCGGACAAGCCGGCAAGTGGTTGATGGAAATCGGTCCATCATGGTGGGGTCAATTCGTTCTACGCCCTGCCAGCTCTTACAACATCCCTGCTGGGCAAATTGCAACCGCTCCAATGCCTATTTGGCCTGGAGAGACAAAGGCTTACTCTGGTGAGTATGGTGGAGGTATCTACACCATTTCTCCTCACTCAAAGTTCCCTAAGGAAGCTCTTGCTTTCGCAATGTTCATGGTCGGAGACAAGCGCAACCTTGTTGACGTAGCAAACCCTGACGGAAGTCATGGTGCTCCTACCTATCCTGCATTCGGACCTGGAAACAAGATCTGGACTCAGGCTGTAGCTAAGGATCCTTACTATGCTCAGAACATTGTTCCTGCACTTGATACGCAGGCACAATTGATCTGGGGCGGTACTAAGCCAGTTCGCTATGACGCCAATGGCGCATGGGGTGCATCATTCGATCCTGACTTGGCGCAGAATAAAAATATGCAACATGCGATAGATGCCTACGCTACATACACCTCTAACGAAGCGACCCAAGTGGGTTACGCGGTAGTTAGCAAGTAATACCGAGTAAAAAACGTATCAGAGTGCCTCGCAGGGCTTTAGATGGTCCTGCGAGGCTTCTTAAAATTGCTAAACCGAGGAGTTAATGTGAGCCAAGGTCGACATTACAAACCAAAAAACCTCTTGATGATTCTTATGCTTGCCCCGTACCTAGTTTTGTTATTTCTTTTTGGCATTTTGCCCCTTATCATGGCAATTTTTAACGTTCCAAGTAAATCGCCGTCTAATCCCAATGGCGGATGGAAAGTTTTCAGTATCGTTTTGCATGATTTCCGTTTAGTTCCGGCGGCTGAACACGTTTTAGGATTCATGGCGATATTTGTTCCGCTAATGATCTTTTTTGTCGTGGCAATGTCTCTCATGTTGGATGTCAACTCGGCTCCATGGAAAAAATATGTAAGGCTCGCTTATATCGTTCCCGCTTGCGTATCGGGTTCCGTCGCAGTTCTTCTTTGGTATGTCTTGCTAGAACCTACACTTAGCCCATTTAAATCCGTCATGCATTGGTTCGGGATAACTCAAGCATCTCAAATTTGGAAGACCCAGAACCTCACTTTCATTCTCGCGTTTATGGCTTTCTTTGCCCTAGCGGGACAGTGGATCCTCATTCAATTCGGATCGTTGCAATCTATTTCAACTGAGATACTTGAAGCTGCCCGTGTTGATGGCTGTTCACAATTCCAGATGGCCATGCGCATCAAACTTCCACTGATTCGCAAGTATGTAATTTATATGAGCGTGCTTGTCTTTGCTGGAGGGCTGCAGATTTTCGTCGAACCACAATTGCTCAACACCAGCATTTATGCCGGCATCGCAAACCAGTGGTCATTCGACCAGTTGAGTTATTCACTGGCCTTCCAAAACGGAAACTTTGGTGAAGCTTCTGCTCTCTCGCTCATGCTTCTAGTTCCAAGTTTGATTGGCGCACTTCTCGTAATTTATAAGACAGACATGTTTGAAGATGTCACACTAAAAAGTCCTAAGAAATTGGCAAAGGAAGCACGTAAGCGTGAGGCGGCTAGAGCATGAGCATTAATCTAAAAGGAAAAGAATCCACGCCTGCCACAAAGCGTGTTAAGAAGCGCCGCAAAGTAGGAATCGGTCATTATGCGGTAAATGTTTGGTTGATTTTTTGGGCCGTAATCAGTGTTATCCCGATGCTTTGGCTCATTCTCGCGCCCTCAAAGAGCGATAGAAATCTCTCCTACAAGAATCCGCTTTCATTTGGCCATATTTCAGGATATTGGCATGCGTGGAAAAATTTGCAGGATTTTAACAGCGGCGTACTCGCCCGTTGGGTCTTTAACTCGATTACATATAACCTGGCTATTGTTCTTATTGCCAGCTTGACCGCGTCCCTCGCAGGCTTTGTAATTACGGCCTCAAAAATCCGCTTCAAGAAAGCATTCTTGATTTCGACGCTGATTATGATGCTGGTGCCACCAGTTGCCTTGGTTATTCCACTCTTTATCGAGATGAACAAGGCCAATTTGATTGATAATCCTTGGTCCGTAATCTTGATCTCATCGCTCTACCCATTCGGGGCATTTCTCTCTTACATCTATTACTCCAACACGATTCCACCAGAAATTTATGAATCTGCACGGCTCGACGGTTGCAGCGATATTCGACTGTATACGAAGATTGCATTCCCTCTTAGTTATCCGCTTCTCGCCCTACTTGCATTCTTTGCCTTCGTTGGCAACTGGGGTAACTACTTCATGCCGTACATCATGCTTCCATCACCCGAGCATTACACGCTCCCAGTGGGACTTGGAGCGCTGTTCTTCTCCACGCCAGCAATCAATCCAGGTAACGGTGCTACATCTGTCCCGATTCTTAAACCAGAAATCGCTCTCGCAGGTATTCTGATCGCGGTGCCGGTGATGATCGTATTTTTGATCTCTCAGAAGCGACTTATTCGCGGAATGCTTTCTGGATCTATAAAAGAGTAATTATTTCCGAGAGCGGTTATACGAAAGGTTCATCATGGAACGCTTGGTCTTTCCCTTCTCCGAGGGAAATCGCAGTATGGGCGAACTCCTTGGGGGCAAAGGTGCAAACCTTTCGGAGATGATCTCGCTGGGAATTCCGGTTCCCGATGGATTCACCATAACTACTGCGGCCTGCCGAGATTTTCTTGAACGCAAGAGCCTCTCGCCTCAACTCGAGTCCGATATTGAATTCGCTGTCGCCAAATTGGAGAACCGCACTGGTCGTCGCTTTGGTGACCTGAAGAACCCACTCTTGGTATCTGTTCGCTCAGGAGCAAAGTTCTCTATGCCGGGCATGATGGAGACGGTGCTCAACGTTGGAATTAATCCAGATGTGGTCGCAGCCCTTGCAGTTAAGTCCAAAGATCCTAAATTTGCTTGGGATTCATTTCGCCGCTTCGTGGAGATGTATGGCCGCATAGTGTGCGGAGTTTCTGGTTCTCACTTTGAAGAGATTCGCGAGAAGTTCCTCGTCGATCACTCTCTTGCTTCTCGTGAGGAGCTCTCGGCTGCTCAGATCGAAGAGCTCTCTTACCTATTTATTGCAAAGATTGAGGACGAGACGGCGCGGGCATTCCCCATGGATGCTAAGTCGCAACTTCTTCGAACTGTCGAGGCGGTCTTCAACTCTTGGAACTCTGAGAGGGCAACCCTCTATCGCCGCCGCGAACGCATCCCCGCCACACTTGGAACCGCAGTCAATGTACAGATGATGGTCTTTGGAAACTTTGGCGAAGATTCCGGGACAGGAGTTTGCTTCACAAGAAATCCAGCAACCGGGGAGAGCGGCGATTACGGAGATTATCTAGTCTGCGCCCAAGGTGAGGATGTTGTCTCTGGAATTCGCAACACTTTAACTTTGCAGGACCTCTCTGAGATTGCACCCGAGGCCTATAAAGAGCTCAAGATAATTATGAGCAAGCTGGAGAATCACTATCGCGATATGTGCGACATCGAGTTCACCATCGAATCGGGAAAGCTCTGGATCTTGCAAACTCGAGTCGGTAAGCGCACTGCAGAAGCTGCTTTCCGCATCGCAAGCACATTGGTAGATGAAGGTCTCATCTCTATTGATGAAGCACTTGTTCGAGTTACCGGCGAACAGTTGATGAACCTGATGTTCCCGCAATTTGATTTAAGTGCTGCGAACGAGAGATTATCAACGGGAATTCCTGCATCACCTGGTGCGGCTGTAGGTCGCGTTGTCTTTGACTCTAAGAGTGCAGTAGATGAGGCAATGAAAGGTGTGCCGGTAATTTTGGTGCGCAGTGAGACCTCACCAGAAGATCTACCTGGCATGGTTGCGGCCCAAGGAATCTTGACCTCACGTGGCGGTAAGACTTCACACGCTGCGGTGGTCGCCCGAGGAATGGGTCGAGTTGCTATCTGTGGCGCAGAAGAAGTGAAGGTTGATCTCGCTGCACAAGAATTTAGAGTAAATGGCCATGTTGTTAAGGCTGGCGACCTGATCTCGATTGATGGGGCGACAGGTGCGATCTATCTCGGCGAGATGAAGGTTGTTGAATCATCGGTGAGTCAGTACCTGCAAAACTCTGTTCTTCCACAAAAATTCACCCCTTTGATCCGCGCGATCGAGCGATTTTTAACACGAGCAGATTTAGTTCGTCGCTTAGAGGTACGTGCCAACGCGGATACCGCAGCCGACAGCGAACTAGCACGGAACTTCGGAGCGCAAGGTGTTGGACTCGTTCGTACCGAGCACATGTTCTTAGGGGAGCGCCGCATACTCGTTGAAAGCCTGATCTTGGCCGAATCCCCCGAGGTCCGGAGCGCGATTTTGGAGGAGATGGAAGAGCTCCAGTATCAAGATTTCGTAGGGATCTATCGCGCTATGGAAGGCCTGCCCGTCACCATTCGACTATTAGATCCACCGCTCCACGAGTTCCTCTCGGACAAGACCGAGTTGTCGCTGAGTATCGCTAACAAGGATGCCCAAGGTCTTGAAGTGAGCGCGCATGAAAGAGCCTTATTAGCAGCAGTGAATCGACTCCACGAGGCCAACCCCATGATGGGTCTGCGTGGAGTTCGACTCGGGGTCTTGATCCCTGAACTCTTCATTATGCAGGTGCGTGCCGTAACGAGAGCAGCGGCTGATCTGCGCCAAGAGGGAATTTCGGTAAAGCCAGAGATCATGATCCCGCTCGTCGCCAGCCAGAGAGAACTGCTCTATTTCCGCGGAGTTCTGGAGGCAGAGATACATTCATTGCTGGCGAAGTTAGATGTAAAGATCGATATCCCTATCGGAAGCATGCTCGAGACCCCTCGCGCTGCAATTACCGCGGCTAAGTTGGCCGATTACTCCGACTTCTTCTCCTTTGGAACTAACGACTTAACTCAACTCACCTGGGCATTTAGCCGCGACGATGTTGAGCATAGTTTCCTGCCACGTTATCTTGATCTAGAACTTCTTCCATTCAGTCCCTTTGAGTCTCTCGATCAAGATGGAGTTGGACTACTACTTCGCATTGCATATGAAGAGGTGAAGGCAGTCAAAGCGAATCTCAAGTTAGGCGTATGTGGCGAGCACGGTGGAGATCCGCAGAGTATTCACTTCTTCCATCAACTTGGGTTGGATTATGTCTCGTGTTCCCCTTATCGAGTTCCAATAGCGAGGTTAGAAGCAGGTAGAGCCGCAGTTTTAAATAGGAGATTGATGACGCACGATGAAAAGGCAACGGCATGAAGCACGATGAATTAACAGAACTTAAAGGCGGAGCAGTTGTATCAAGGCTTGGTCTGGGCACTGCACAATTAGGCGGTCTCTATTCATCAGTTGCCGATGAAGAGGGTCAAGCGCTCATTGATGCCGCTATGGATCGTGCCATTCATTATTTCGATACCGCACCGCATTATGGAAAAGGTGTTTCAGAGAAGCGATTGGGACGCTACCTATCTCACTATCCACGAGATAGTTGGGTGCTCTCCTCTAAAGTCGGTCGGTTATTGGTTCCCACTGATAAAGAGGATGATTCGTTCTTTCTTGACGCAGATAATTCGGTAGAGCGTCTCAACGATTACTCGGAATCGGGTATCCGTCGCTCCTTTGAAGAGAGCTTGGTCCGTCTTGGGCTTGAATCAATAGATATTGTTTATATCCACGACCCAGATGACTACCCAGAGGAGGCGATCAACTTCGCCTACCCAGCGCTCGAGAAATTGCGCTCAGAGGGTCTGGTTAAATCAATTGGTATTGGTATGAATTACAACGAGATACCAACTCGCATGGTTAATGAGACCGATATCGACGTTGTGATGAATGCTGGTCGATATACCTTGCTAGACCAGAGCGCGGCAGATGAACTCTTCCCGGCCGCACTCAAAAAGGGCGTATCTATAGTCTCGGTAGGGGTTTTCAACTCCGGAGTCCTGGCACATCCATCACCTGACTCGCACTATTTCTATGAACCCGCTCCCGCCAAGATCGTGGCTCGCGCCCTGGAGTTCCAGAGTGAACTCCAACAATTTGGTGTCACGTTGCAACAAGCAGCGATCCAATTCCCGCTACGTCATGCTGCCGTTAAGTGTGTGGTTGTTGGTTGTCGCAGCGCTGCCTCGCTCAATCAGAATATTGAGAATTTTGATCGCGAAGTTCCTGTCGAAGCGTGGGAAGTAGTCGATGAATTAATTGCTAAACACAGAAAGCAGGATCTCTAATGGCGCTGCACCCCCAATGCGCTCTCTTTTTGGCTGAGGCGGCTAAGGAGAACCTGCCACCAATGCCGGAGCTTGGGCCACATGGCGCGCGGCTCATCGGTCATACGCCACGAGAATTTTCTGGACCTCTCCGTGATGATGTGAAGATTTCTACGCGTTTCATCACAACTCCTACTGCAGATGTAGTTGCAAATATTTACCAGCCACCAGGGGCGGGACCTTTTAATGGAATGGCATATTTTCATGGTGGTGGTTGGGCCTTTAATTACATCAATAAATATGATGCTCAACTCCAGGATTTGGCAGCCCGGACTAATTCGGTGATTATCGCCATCAATTACCAAAAGGCACCAGAGCATAAGTATCCAATTCCATTCGATGATTGTTATACAGCTTTTGTCTGGTTACACGAGCACGCCGAAGAATTTAACATTGATACAAATAAGATTGGCATTGGTGGAGATAGCGCTGGCGGAAACCTAGCCTCTGGAGTTGCACAGAAGATTCGGGATGTAAATCAACACCATCTCGCCTATCAGATGCTTATTTATCCTTGCAATGGGCTGGATTTTGAAACCAAGTCATACCTGGCTAACGCTGATGATTATGGTCTGACCCGTAACAACATGATGTGGCTATGGGAGTTGTATCTCAACGGTCCGCAGGATTTTAGTGACCCATATGCGGTTCCACTCAATGCAACTAATTTTGAAGGGTTAGCCCCTGCCATACTCTTCACAGCCGAGTACGACGTGTTGCATGATGATGGAGTGCTCTACGCTAAAAAGTTATCGGATGCGGGAGTTCCAGTTATTTACAAGGATTACCCTGGAATGATTCACGGATTCTTTAACTACGGCAGCGTCATTGATGAGGGTATTGCCGCTCGGAGTTTTCTCGTCGATTCTATTAATCAGATTCTGCGGGGATAAGATGCCATCGAACCTTAAGGGAATGACCTGGGATCACCCTCGAGGTCTCGACTCTGTCGTTAACTCAAATCAACTTTTATTGAATGAGATCGGTATATCGGTCGATTGGGATGCCAGATCGCTTCTAGCTTTTGGCGATCAACCAATCGTCGAGTTCTACAACGACTATGACCTGATGATCATCGATCATCCCCACGTTCCAGATGCAGTCCATGCCGAGGCTGTTATGGCCTTCGATGAGCTGCTGAGTGCCGAGGAATTAGAGCTGTTGAGCAAGACATCCGTTGGCCAATCTCACGCAAGCTATCAATATCGCGGGAGTCAGTGGGCGCTGGCGATAGATACCGCAGCACAAGTCTCTGCCTATAGACCCGATAAGGCAGATCGTGCACCAATTTATTGGGAAGAGGTTCTGGATTTTGCGGAGGCAGGAACTGTGCTCTGGGCACAGAAACCAGTCGATGCTTTCAGTACGTTCGCTACGTTAATGGCGCAACGCGAGGCGCCATTAACGAGCACGGGCGGATTCATTAATAAAGAGGTAGCCGCCGAAGTTTTGGGGTTCATGGTCGAACTCTCTGCCAAAGTTCCTGACTTCTGCTTGACCAGCAATCCCATAGATATCGCTGAAATTTTGGCGCGCGATGAGCGCTACACCTATGGGGTCTGCATGTATGGGTATAGCAACTATTCCCGTGCGGGGTTCCGAGAGCGTCTTTTGGCTTATGACGATGTGCCCTCCTTCGACGGTCAGGCATCCGGATCTCAATTAGGCGGAGCTGGCATAGCGGTTTCGAGTAAATCAAAGGATCCAGAGCGAGCGGCACAGATCGCACTGTTGCTCTCCTCGCCAGATATTCAATCGACCGCCTACATGCAAGCCGGCGGACAACCAGGAAATTTGATCGCTTGGAAGAGCGCTCAAGCCAATCAGTTCACTCATAACTTCTTCATCAATACCTTGCGCACTTTGGAGCGGGCATGGGTAAGGCCCCGGATCTTCGGTTGGCCAGAAGTTCAATTCGCCTCCTCGCAGATCATTCATCGAGTTCTCACCGAGAAGCGATTTAGCGCGCAAGATATAGATGCAATTGAGAGCACCTACGCTCTTCATATCAAGGAGTCGGTATGAGACAGGTGTGGGGTGAATTTGTTATTGGTAGCAAGCGGGTCGGACCAACTCGCACTATTACCGCAGACGACATTTTGATTCACGCGAAGGAGACCGGCGATTTCTATCCGCATCACATGGATGCAGAGTGGTGCGCAACGCAACCATTTAAGAAGCGAATGGCTCATGGAACTTTGGTGCTATCGGTTGCGGTAGGTTCGCTCGCCGATGAGATCAATGAAGCGGCGATGAGTTATGGATATGACAGAGTGCGTTTTATAGCTCCGGTGTATATCGATGACACCATACAAGCCCATTCTGAGATCGTGGCTCAGCGTGAACATGTTAAGAACCCCGAGAAGTATGGATTTATCGACGAGAACGTCGTTGTAACCAATCAGAATAATGAGACTGTAATGGCATTTACACATATCTATTTGGTGGATAAATCATGAGCACAATTTCATTACACCCAGCGGTCCGTTCCGCAATGATCTCGGACTCTCTCGATCTGATCGGGATTCGAAATAATGTAATGAGCAAAGAGATCAGACCTTTAGATCGTGGTATGAAGGTAACGGGTTATGCCGCAACTATTGAGTTTGAACTCTCGGAGGAGTTTGATCCCAATGACCCTTACGGACCAGCAATTGAATATCTAGATTCGCTGCAACGAGGTGAGGTGGCGATTGTTGCGACGGGCCAGAGCACTCGATCAGCGTTCTGGGGAGAGTTGTTTTCAACTGCCGCGCTACGACGTGGAGCAACCGGGGTTGTATGTGATGGTCCGCTACGCGATGTCAATGAGATCTTTGAGGTTGGTTTTAGCGCATTCGGCGCTGGGACGCTGCCATACGACTACAAAGGTCGAATGCGCGTGAGCAAGGTTCGCGGAGAGGTCGTGTGTGGAGGAGTCGCGGTCGCACCAGGAGATTTCATCATCGCCGATATCGATGGGGTGGTTGTGGTGCCTGCATTCGCTATTGAAAAAGTCTTTACCGCTGCCAACGCGAGAGCACAGGGCGAAAACCAGGTATTAGCTGATTTAAAGGCGGGCAGTACCGTCCGCGAAGCCTGGGATAAGCACCATCTACTCTAGAGAAGGGGTAACACACTATGAGCAGTCACGAATTAATTGATTCACACCAGCACTTATGGGTGATGAGCGAGCGTGCGTACGACTGGATCGAGCCCTCATATGGAGTTATTTATGATGACTTCACTCCAGAAAGGCTTGAACCAGAGATCGGGCCATCAGGAGTTACCGGGAGCGTTCTCGTACAAGCGGCTGATACTTACGAAGATACCTTTTATATGTTAGATATTGCCCACAAATATAAATTTGTTCGTGGCGTCGTGGGTTTCATTCCGTTAGATCGCACCGCAGAAGCCGCCAGAGCGCTCAAGATCTTCTCAAAAGACAATTACTTCAAAGGCGTGCGAAATTTGACCCATAATTACGCAGATAAGAAATATGAGTCAGATGACAAGTGGATCTTGCGTCCCGCAGTTCTAGACACCCTAGCGATTGTTGAGGAGAGCGGACTTGCCTTTGATTATGTGGTCGTTAATGAGGCGCATCTAGCCAACGTTTCGATTTTGGCAAAGAAATTCCCACGTCTCAAGATTGTGATCGATCATTTCGGTAAACCAAATATCGCTGGCAAGGTAATGGAGCCTTGGGCGGGACAGATGTCGGAGCTTGGTGAGTTCGATAATGTTTATGGAAAGTTCTCAGGACTTAATACCGCATCTGCTGCGGGATGGACTGTAGCCGATTGGCAGCCTTACGTAGATCACATGGTGAAGAGTTTTGGAGCGCACCGCATCTTGATGGGGGGCGATTGGCCAGTTATCACTTTGATGAATAACTACGTCGATGTGTGGAAGGCTCAGGTAGCGGCGGTTGCCAACTACAGCGAGAAGGATCAAGAGTGGATTAAGAGCAAGACCGCAATTGAAGTCTATGGATTGAAGGGATAAACCATGCAACGTTATGCATCTGTTATTGGAATGAAGCCAGAGCATCGGGAGGAGTACGAACGTCTACACGCCGATGTATGGCCCGACGTTCTCAAGCAGATTTACCAGAGCAATATTCGGAACTACTCGATCTATCGATATGGCGAACTTCTCTTCTCTTACTTTGAGTATGTAGGAGATGATTTTGAAGGAGATATGGCGAAGATGGCGGAGGATCCAACCACTCAACGTTGGTGGGATATCTGCAAGCCACTTCAAACACCAGTCGAAGATCGCAAACCCGGCGAGTGGTGGTCTGATATCCCTGAGATCTTTCACGTCGATTAATTAGCTACTTATAAGGAGATAATGTGATTACCCGCCAGCCCCGCCCAGAACTTCCCCTCGACGGGATTTTGGTTCTCGATTTCTCGCAATTTTTGGCGGGACCTGTCGCGGCGATGCGCTTGGCAGATCTAGGCGCACGAGTAATTAAGATCGAACGCCCCGGTTCTGGAGATATCGGTCGAACCCTGGCCTTTGCAGGTCTAGAAAGTGATGGGGACACGCTCTCTTTCCACATCATGAATCGCAACAAGGAGAGCTTCGCCGCCGACCTTAAGATCGATGACGATAAGGCCGAGGTATGGGAACTCATTAAGCAGGCTGATGTCATCATTCAAAACTTCCGCCCCGGAGTGATCGAGCGACTGGGCTTTGGGTATGAGGATGTCAAGAAGGTTAATCCAGGAATCATTTACGCCAGCGCCTCTGGTTATGGCGCTACAGGACCTTGGAAAGATCGTCCAGGCCAAGATCTATTAGCGCAATCGATCTCTGGTTTCCCTTGGCTCAATGGCTCTAAAGATATGCCACCTATTCCAGTTGGAATCGCGGTAGCCGATATCTTCACCTCAGCCCACATCGCTCAAGGAGTTACTGCACTGCTGCTTCGCCGAGAGCGCACAGGTGTAGGTGGTCACGTTGAGTCAAGTCTTATTGAATCGATGCTCGACCTGCAATTTGAACTGCTGAGCGCTCACATGTTTGATCAGGATGTAGTGGTGAATCGTGGAGCTAAGAACTCTGCCCATGCTTTTCTACCTGCTCCATATGGACTTTATGCGACGAGCAATGGATACATTGCAATCGCGATGAACCCGATTCCTAAAATTGGCGAGTTACTTGGAATCGATTTCTCTGGATACTCCGATCCAAATACCTGGTGGTCTCATCAAGAGGAGATCATGCGAATTCTGACCGAGAAACTGGCTACCAATACGACCGAGCATTGGCTTGAGATTTTGGATGGTGCTGATGTGTGGTGCGCACCTGTACTTACTCTTCCAGAGTTGGTAAATCATGAGGGATTTAAAGAGTTAGACATGATGCAGCAGACCACACGTAGTTCGAGCGACGGCAGTACCCAAATTTCAATATCTACTACTAGATCGCCGTTACGTATTGATGGTCGACCTTTAAAGAGTGGCAAAGGTGCTCCACATGTCGGGGAAGACACCGCAAAAATTCGTGAAGAGTTGCTTAAGGGGGAGTAATGCAAAATCCAAATCCAGATCCAACCGCTAGATATCAAGTTCCGGTGTGGAATCAAGATGTGAAGTTGTACGAGGACTATCAAGTAGGCGAAGTTGATCGCTCCATCAGAAGGACGATATCTGAAGGTGAGGTGATGCTCTTTAGTTCACTTCTGGTTGATCTCCACCCCTATGTCGCTGACGACAAGTGGGCCCGTGAAGAAGGACTGTTCGGCAGAAGGATTGTCCCTGGAGCGCTGGTCTTTAGTTATGGAATGGGATTATTTGCGCATAACAATGTAAATACCTTTTCCTATGGCTATGACAGATTGCGATTCATCAAGCCAGTATTTATTGGTGACACGATCTACGCCATGCGTACGCTCCTGGAGAAGACCCCAAAGTACGAAAATATGGGGCTCTTCCGAGTGAGTTACGAGGTCTTTCGTGCCGATAATGAGGAGTTAGTTCTCTACACCGAGCATCTGCAGACCGTTCTTTATCGTACCTCGCAACAAGAGAATCAGGCTCAATCATGATCGATCTATTTAAGGATGTCTCGGAATTCTGCAGCTTTGAGATTGCAGATGCACACAAGGTTCCCATTGCGATTATCGGAGCTGGTGGAATTGTTGATGGAGCTCACCTTCCGGCATACAAGATTGCCGGAGTTGAGGTGATCGGAATTTTTGATGTGGATCAGGCTAAAGCCAAGGATGTTGCTGAACGCCATGGGATTCCCAAGGTATACGGCTCACTTGAAGAGCTACTTGCAGATCCCAAATCGGTAATAGTGGATATTGCAGTTCCAGCTGCTCTCCAGCCGGCGATCTTCTACCAAGTTGCCGCCGCTAAGAAACATATATTGGCGCAGAAACCCATGGCCACGACCGTTGCCGATGGACTGAAGATGGCGAAGGCCGTTGAAGATAACGGAATCATCGCCGCGGTAAATCATCAACTCCGCTTTGAAGAGGGCATGGCTGCCGCCTACAGAATGGTGGAGCTGGGATGGGTCGGAAAAGTCACCAATGTAACGATTGAGGTCAACCTCGTTACACCGTGGGAGATGTGGCCTTGGGCTAAGGATTTAGAGCGCTTAGAGATCATGCTCCACTCAATTCATTATCATGACGTTATTCGTTGGTTCTTAGGTGAACCTAATGCCGTCTTCTGCGTTGCAGGTCGGACGCACGGTCAATACCCAATCGGTGAGACTCGCACCATAAGTACCTACGCATACGACGAAGGCGTTACAGCGCTAGTTCATGCCAACCACATCAATCGTGGCGGAGATAATCGCGCTGAGTTCCGCATCGATGGCGATCGTGGCTCCATACGAGGAACTCTTGGGTTGTTATACGACTATCCAGTTGGACGAGTAGATACTTTGGAAGTTAATTCGCAGGTTGTACCAACCGATGGATGGACGCCATACCCAGTAACAACACGTTGGTTCCCTGATGCATTTAGAGGAACGATCGGATCTGTCATGCGCGCTATTGCAATAGGTGCACCACTACGGACAAGCGTTGCCGATACGGTTGGAACTCTGCGGTTAGTAGAAGCGCTCTACCAATCGATGGATACTGGTTTAAGCGTCAAGCTTGGTAATCAATAACCTTTGAGGTGATCTCACCGATTCCGGCGATACCGGTCTCAATGAGTTGACCTGCACGCAGGTATTTCGTTGGGTTGAAGCCCATACCTACGCCACCAGGTGTTCCAGTATTAATTACATCGCCAGGGAATAACTCCATGAACTGCGAGATGTACCAGACCAGATGATCGATTCCGAAGAGAAGATCAGAAGTATGTGAATCCTGACGAACCTCGCCAACGATCTTGCACCAGATATGCAGGTTAGATGCATTGATGGAATCCGCTGTCACGATTACGGGACCCATGGGATTGAAGTTCGGGAAAGACTTTCCCTTTACCCATTGCCCTGAACGCTCCAATTGCCAGTGGCGCTCGCTGATATCTTGCGAGATGCTGTAACCAAGAATGTGTTTCTTAGACTCTTCAGGGCTCTTCAAGTACAGGGCGCGCTTACCAATCACAACCGCAAGCTCTACCTCGTAGTCTGTGGCGGTACTTCCTGGTGGAATAACGACATCATCATTCGGCCCAATGAATGAATCTGGTGCCTTCATGAAGATAATGGGCTCGGCAGGAGTTGCTGCGTTTGTCTCGGCAATGTGCTTTACATAATTAAGCCCCACGCAGATCAGCTTGGTAGGACGTGTTAGGGGAGCGCCGATTCTCTCTGAACCAAACTCTGTGCTCTCTAGCTTCGAGAGGTCAGCCATACTGACCTTGGCGACAGCGCCATTCTCTAGTGATTCACGGCTCCAGTCCCCGATCAGTGAATCCACGAAATAGGCGCGATCATGTTCGACGACTACCGGACGCTCTTTACCGACTGCGCCAACTCGAGCTATTTTCATATTCCCCCGCCTAGTTGTGATTTATTGTGGAAGTCTGCCTAAGCCTTGATGTGTTTGCAAAATACGGACATGCCGTGGCTCTAACTCTGCAAGTGAGTTAACGCCGAGCAATTTCATGTTGCGAATGATCTGAGTTTTGAGAATTTCTAAGGCGCGTTCAACACCTTGTTGTCCACCTGCCATTAAGCCATATAAGTAAGCGCGACCAATATAAGTGAAGTCAGCTCCCAGGGCGATTGCAGCCAGAATATCGGCGCCATGCATGATGCCAGTATCTAAATGAATTTCGGTATCGCCTTTGAGTTCTCGCTTTACATCTACTAATAGATGAAGAGGAACAGGTGCACGATCGAGTTGGCGACCACCGTGGTTGGAGAGCAAGATCGCATCTGCTCCCGCTTTTGCTGCGTTCTTAGCATCATCCAATGTTTGGATTCCCTTAACGGTGAGCTTGCCCTTCCACTGTTTTCTGATCCATTTCAGATCTTCAAAGGTCATGGATGGGTCAAACATAAAATCGAGAAGTTCAGCAACAGTTCCGTTCCAATTAGACATCGAGGCGAAACTAATTCCAGGTGTAGTAAGAAAATTAATCCACCACTCAGGTTTTGGAATGGCATCGGCCAAAGTCTTTCCGGTCAAGCGAGGGGGAATCGTTAATCCGTTACGAACATCGCGCAGCCGCGCACCTGCAACGGGAACGTCAACGGTCAGCAGAAGGTGGTCGACGCCGGCAGCTTCAG
>CAVQBB010000002.1:0-238861 GCA_963710655.1 uncultured Actinomycetota bacterium
GCGGCGCACTAACTCCATACTCCGATCGCGGTCTTTCCACATATACAACTGGAACCAATTGGTACCATCTGGCGCAGCAGCGACAACATCTTCTACGGTGGTAGTACCAAGTGTGGAGAGCGTGAAGGGGATTCCATATTTGGCTGCAGCTCGTGCACCTGCGCGCTCACCCTCAGTGTGCATCATGCGCGTGAAGCCGGTTGGGGCGATGCCGACGGGCAGAGCGAACTTCTTACCCAAGATCTCGCAAGAGGTGTCGAGGGTGCTTACATCTTTAAGAATGTTGGGGCGAAACTCCAGATCTAAAAAGGCTTGGCGAGCGCGCTCCAGCGTTACCTCTGATTCGGCAGAGCCATCTGTGTAATCAAAGGGACCTTGGGGGGTGCGCTTCTTAGCAATTTCACGCAGATCCCAGATCGTTAGCGCGCTAGCGAGGCGGCGCTCCTTGCGGTGCAGAGTTGGCCCGGTGAACTTCAGCAGGGGGGCAAGCTCAGAGACCTTGGGAAACTGCCGTTTTACATTAGGAATTTCCACGCCTACGCCTCCTCAGGTAATTCGAAAATCATATAGGATTATTGGGTATTAGTAAACGCGCCCCAGTGAGGGGCTGCTCACACCTACCCCTAATTTTCAGAGGTTAGATCGCGACCCTTAATCGTTGCGGGGATACTCACCTCTGTCTGGGCTGGTGCAAAAGGTCCCTCATAGGTCGGAAGATTCGCGAACCTGGCGACCTCTAGAGTCAGTGAGATCTTCGCTCCCGGTGCCAAATCCACCTGAAGGTGAGCTCCATTCACGGCACTTTTAACACCAGAGTGATCGGTTGCGCTGATGATCTGATGTTCTGCAAACGCTCCCGCTTGAATCACTGCGCTTCGTGCCGCGGTTGGTGAGGTATTCACCAGAGTGAGTTCGACCTTATTCGCGGTTATCTTCGAAACTAGCGCAGCTACATCGGCGGGCAAACCTGGACGCTTCTTCTCTGCGTCAAAGTAGCGCACTGCTACGTGAAGATGCCCACCGTGATATGCCGGCATCGGGCCACCTAGCGTGAGATGCACCAGCGCTTCAAGAATTGCTGGTTGCAATATCTGCCAATCATGAATCGACATCGCCTCGCGATAATGATCCATCGTGTATGGATCCCACTCTGCGCTGCGGAAGCGATCGATTTGGAAATTAACGGCGTCAATATTGTTCTGCAAAATTCTCTCTGGGTAGTCAGGCATATATCCGCGGATATATCCATACCAAGCAGCAGTGTGCTGTGGTCTGGCGCTTCCAAGAACATAACCTTCAGTAGAGATGACCTCGTTGCTGGCATCCCAACCTCGCTCTACGCGTTGTGCATCGGCTTCATCCTGCGAGATGTTCCAAACAATTATTGGATCAATGGCGCGTTGGATTCTAAAGTCACGCCAGCCTGCATCGAAGTGGCGGTTAGGAACTTTGATGACGCCATCTTCTTCAATACGCATCTGCCACAGGAAGTCGAGCTGCGAACGCACCAAATCTAGATGCCTCATATCGCCTTGAGTAAGTAGTACTGCATTTGCTCCAGCAACCGTGAGAGGTTCCAAGATAGTCATAGCTCCATGCGGCCAACGCCATCCGTAGTACCCACCCCACCACTTACCATCGTTATAAGTACCTATGGCTCCATCTAGTCCAATGTTGTCCGGGATGATTCCGCCATTACGCGCAGTGCGCTCTTCCCAAGCCGCCAGATACTGCAATGTCCACTCTTTATATTTTTCCTCGTGGTTATACATGAATGCATGTGTGGCTAATCCTGTAGCGGTGAGATTGACGGGAACATCTCCCATTCCCATTCGTTCATTTATCTTCTCGAGGATTTCGCGATAGATCTTGTTATCGTGCCAAGGCGTGCGCTTTTGATATGGATCTTGACCGGTTAAATCTTCAAAAGGAGGTAGGTACTCCTCCAAGATCTGTCGGTTCGGTCCCCAGTCTTCCCACGTGTGGATGTAGTGAGCACCACCGCTTCCATTGATCGGAGCTTTAATTATTTTATGAATCGGATCCCAATTATCTACATTGGGGTTTTCACCGGTATAGAGCGCGGCAAATTTCTTGGTGCGTTGCCGATCCTTTAATACATGAGGATTTGCCAGGGCGAACCAATAGAAACCAAGTAGCGCTTCGCCATGGTGCATCCAGTCATAGGCATTATCAAATTCATCAACCACTTGACCGTATTCGGTCCACTGCCATGTGATTGCATCCCAGATTTCGCGGTGGCGTTTATCGAGGCGAGGATCGCCGCCCATTATGTAATGCAGCGTGAAATTCATAAATCCCTCATAGGGATCATCTGAACCGTCGAAGCCTGGCCATTCGCTGCGCCAGATCAAGGTGTTGTCGGAGTTAGTGTAACGATCAGCAAATTCGAGGGAGGAGTCATCGATTAACTTAATCAGGGCTCGCTCAAGAAGAGCCCACTTCGGAAATTCGCCAACCTGGTCAGCGCATATTTTTGGAATTGAATTGGAAGTGGTCACCGCAAGCCCTTCGCTAGTTCCTTAAAATCCTATATGATTTTTACATGCACGACAAGGGATTAGACCCAACCACTCTCACGGCGATCATTACTGGCGGGACGACTGGCATTGGCCGGGCCACTGCTCGGGAGTTAGCCGATCGTGGATACAACCTGCTCTTAGTGGGGCAAGAGGATCCCTACTTATTGGAGAGAGAACTCTTGGATCGTGGGGCAATTGCCCGATTTATGCAGGCTGATTTAATCAGAGCAGAAGAGGCAGCAAAGCAGATAGTCGCCGCTGCATTGGAGATCTTTCATCGGATCGATCTCGTGGTTAATTGCGCTGGAGTGATTAGTCATAAAGATGTTGAAGAGGTAACCGAGAAGGATTGGGACCGGATCTTTGCCGTTAATCTCAAAGCGCCATTCTTTTTAGCCCAGCAAGCCTTTCCGCATTTAGAGCTCACCCGCGGAAATATCATCAATGTTTCATCGACCAATGCAATTCGCCCAGCAAGCCGAAATCAACTCTATGACTCACTCAAAGCCGCGCTCAATAATTTAACCCAAGGGTTGGCCTTGGACTTCCGCGACTCTGGCGTGCGGGTAAATGCAGTTATGCCTGGTGGGGTACGAACAGCCTTATCGGAGGAGTGGCTTCATAAATACCTAGGAAGAGCTCCGGTCAAAGCCGATTTCGATATTCCTTCTCTCGCCCAACCTGAACAGATAGCGACCGTTATAGCTGCGCTCGCCAGCAAGGATATGGCTTGGGTGAACGGGGTAACCCTGGCTGCCGATGGTGGCTTTGGGTTGTAGCATACAAATGTGAATAATATTGAAGCGTTTAATAATCATCTCCCAGTAAAAGTTCGATTCGGTGAAGGCAAAGCGGCGACGCTCGCCGATGTGATTGCGGAGTTCAATGCAACACGAGTCTTCCTGATGGTCGATGAGGGAATCGAAAAATTTAATCCCGCCGCTAAGGCCTGCGTGGATGCCCTCACCTCGAATTCACACTTAACCGTCACTACATTTGAGAAACCCGCTGGCGAACCAACGATCGATATGGTTGATGACGCCACCAAAGCGCTCACCGCATCAAAGGCAGAGGTTGTAGTCGCACTTGGTGGTGGATCGGTTATCGATACCGCCAAAGCTGCACGCCTATGTTCTCAACTTGGAATCACCTTCCGTGAATTCCAATCGCAACCTGCTCAATATCCAGTTCCTACCGTCGCATTGATCGCGCTTCCTACATCAGCCGGAACTGGTTCAGAAGTATCTGGTGGTTCAGTAATTTCAGATCCTGCTGCTGGTCGCAAAGCAGGTATTGCAAATGGCAATTTGCGCGCACAAGTTGCGATCGTCGATCCAGTACTTGACCTACAGCATGCCTCCATCGATGACCGCCAACACTGGTATCGATGCGCTTGCTCAGGCAATTGCAGGCATCATTGCTAAGTGCAGCACTCCAATCGGAGATGCAATTGGTTACGAGGCGATTCGCATGATGACCCCAGCACTTGTTGCCGCTTATAAAGATGGCACTAATAAAGAGGCACGCGCAGGAATGGCAGCGGGCAGCATGATGGCTGGTCTCACCATGAATATTTCAGATTGCACCGCTGAACACTCATTGGGTCAAGCAATCGGTGGACTTAAGCATGTGCCACACGGTTTAACTATCGGCCTCGTTCTCGCCGAAACGCTTACCCGTGAAGCTCGAGTCGTCCCCGAGAAGATGGAGCGGGTTGCAGATGCCATGGGCGAGCCCGATGATGGCAGCAAAGATGGTTCCCGCGCGGTGCGTGCTGTCAGCAGAATCTTGGCAGAGCTCAACTTCCCGGTTCTCTCCAGCCTTGGCTTTGTGGAGTCCGATATCGATAACCTGGCAGATATCGCACTCGAAGATTTCTTCATCACCATGGCGCCAAAGCCTTGGAGTAAGCAAGAGGTCGTCGATGCATTCATGTCGGCTCTTAAATTAGAGACGCGTGTTGCGTAGTCAATTGTTCTAGAGATTAAATAACTAAAGGCACCTCATCATTGAGGTGCCTTTAGTTTTAGTGGAGCTACTCTATAGAAGAGTTTGAGTTGATTTGATGAACGCCAAAAGCGCTGCTGGAGGAGTTGCTACAGCTGGTGCCGAAAATGTAAGAATCACATACTTACCAGCGACCCAAGCATCAAGACGCAAACTGCCGGCTTTAGAAGTTGATCCAACGCCATCTTCTTTACCGTTACCGAAGTCCAGATAATCGCTCACTCCACCGACGGGAGTCTTCTTCATCGCACCTGCTGATTGCTTAACAACATAAGCAAGATATTGAGTTGCAGTCATAACCGGCTTCTTAGCACCATTGGCAGCCACAGAGTATTTAGCAATATCGGCCGGGCTGATGCAACCAACAACGAGAGCCTTTGCACCGAAGTCGATCGTGGTTCCTAGCGCATTTGCCTGATTGGCAGATGTATTCGCAAAGTTGTAAGGAGTGATTGTTGGTCCAGTCGCCGCCTTATATCCATCGGCTACAACCAGCGCCTTTGTGATTGAGGAGCATGAACCAGTTGCTGCTTGAGCTGCACCCGTCATTGAAATTCCAGCTGCAACGAGTGAGAGCGAGAGAAGGCTTATTGAAATCTTACGGAACATTTTTATCCTTTTATTAAGAGGGAAATTCAGCAATAGATGGATGGTAAATCACTTTATGGAAGAGAGTTTCATAACTTTCTATGCGTTGCCTGAGAGATAACTGTTATCTACCTGACACTTCTTTGGCGAAGAACTTATGAACGCATTTGAAACGCGCTCCTGCACTGCTATGAGGCTATAGTCCTTTTATGACAGCGCATCAGAAGTTTGAAGTTCATCAGAAGTATGACGGCTTTGAGGTCCGAGAATTTGCCGCCTGCGTCGTTGCCAATGTAGAAGTTAGTGGGGATGTTTCATCGGCCGGAAGCCAAGCCTTCAGACCACTCTTTAATTACATTTCTAGCAATCAGATTGCAATGACTGCCCCCGTCATCGAAGAAGAGTTATCTACGGAGAAATGGCGGGTCTCCTTTGTAATGCCTGAAGGTTCTAAGATTTCTGATCTTCCCAACCCCGTTGGGTCACCAGTTGTCTTGCGGGAATTGCCAGCTCACCGAGCAGCCGCCCTTCGCTTTAACGGCCGCACGACTGAAAAAGCAGTATTGGAGCACGAGTTAAAACTCCTCGAACTAGTTAAGGCCCAAGGACTTAAGGTCACTGGAAAGGCTCGCATCGCTCGCTTTGATCCGCCGTGGAAACCACCATTCGCACGTCACAACGAAGTCATTCTCCCTATTGAGTAGGTCATTCATTGTGACCGATCGGTAGCCGCGTGCGCCTGTAAAGTGCGCTCTTACAGTTCCTAATAGAAGAGGTCACCTTGCCGCACTACAAGATAGCCATTGTTGGCGCTGGTCCTGCTGGGTATTTCACCGCCCAAGCGCTTCAAAATGCGCAGAATGAGGAACTCACTTTTTCTATAGATATGTTTGAACGCCTACCCACCATGTGGGGATTGGTCCGCTCTGGAGTTGCCCCTGACCATCCAAAAATTAAGTCAGTCGCCAAGGTCTTTGAGAAGGTAGCGGCAGAACCAAACTTCCGACTCTTTGGAAATGTTGAAGTTGGTCGCGATCTTGATATCGAGGAGATCTGCCCCCGATATGACGCAGTTGTAATGTGCACTGGTTCTAGTATCGGAAAGAAATTAGGAATTCCAGGGGAAGATCTACCTGGCTCGATATCTGCCGCCGAATTCGTGCCTTGGTATAACGGTCATCCAGATTTCGCCAACGTCCAAGTTCCACTCGATGGTGACACTGCAGTCGTTATTGGCGCGGGCAATGTGGCGATGGATTGCGCTCGCATACTTGGAATCAATCCCATCGAGTTGGATCCCACCGATACCGCCGAGCATGCGCTCGCAGCACTACACGCAAGCAATATTCGTCACGTTTACATCGCAGGTCGCCGTGGTCCAGAGCATGCCGCGTTTACTGCACCAGAGCTCCGCGAACTTCCAAAGTTAGAGCATACAAATGTAGTTATTGATGCAAATGCAGTTCACGCTGCTCATGAACGAGCAGAGGCCGCCGGCGAAATTGAAAAACACCTCGCCTCAAATCTTGAGGCATGGCGCTTGATTGCGGAGCACCCACATGGTGGACATGAGCGCACGATGGAGTTTCGATTCCTATCAACTCCCAAAGAGATTAAAGGAAGCGATCGCGTTGAGGAAGTTGTCTTCGGAATCAACGAAATTAAAGGCGGCAAAGTCATCGATACCGGCGAGACGTATTCAATTAAGACCAACCTTGTTATAAGCGCTATTGGCTACTACGCCGATCACATCAAAGGAATCTCTGTCCGCGATGGCAAGATCGAAAACGATAATGGGCGAGTCCTTGGAACGAATATTTACACCGTAGGTTGGGCTAAGCGTGGTCCATCAGGTGTAATTGGTACCAATAAGAGCGATGCCTCAGATGTTGTAAAACTCTTGATTGAAGACCTTGATCCAGAGCCAAAGAATGGTGGAGATATCTCCGTTGTGATCCCACAAGCAATCACGATTATCGATCAAGCAGGATGGGCGAAAATTAATGCCGCCGAGATTGCAGCGGGAGAACCTTTAGGTAAGCCTCGAGTCAAAGAAGTGGATATCGCAAAACTTATTGCTCTTGCCGAATAACGTATCTGGAACCTGCCGCTAATGCTAAGCCCAGGGCAGCTGGAACGAGCATGGCCCAGCGCAAGGTAATGGCTTCAGAGATGTAACCCATGATCGGTGGGCCGACAACAAAGCCGAAGTACGAGATTCCAGAAACTGTTGCAACCGCTTCAGAGGGTGCGATAGTTCCTGAAAATTTATGAATCGCAATGGTTCCCGCCTCGCTATAAATCATCGGAATGACGATGCACATGCCCATTCCAAGCAGCGTCCAACCGAAGATCTCTCCGCCAATTCCACCAATGAGAAGTCCAGCTGCCAATCCAGTACCGGCGATCAACCCACCGAAGAAGAGCAACTGACCTGGACCAAATTTGTGCGCCAACCGATCACCTAGGAAGCGACCTGTAACCATGGTTATTGAAAAACAGATGTAAGGAAGCGTGCCTATAAATGGAGAGGTATGGAATGTTGTGCGCGCCAGAACGCCACCCCAGTCGCCCGCCGAACCTTCACCAATAGAGGCAGACATTCCCAGCAAGCCCATAACCCAGAAGATCGTTGGTCGCTTAGGACGCTTGTGCTTTCGGGGCTCTTGTTGATCACTCGATGCTGGCAAGAATCGAGACTTCATGAAATACAAGACGATGATAAAGAGGACTGATACCGAACACTCTTGAATGATCTCTTTGACATGACCTTGAGCCATCAATCCACCGATGGCACTGCCCGCAAGAGCTCCAACAGAATACAAGGCATGGAAGGTACTCATCACACGACGTTTGAATCTTTGCTCCAAGGTGACCGCATGTGTATTCATAGCGACATCCTGGAAAGCGATGGCATACCCAAAGAAATACAGAGTGATACAAAAGGTGATGTAATTAAAGGAAAGTCCAACTAACGGCATCGAAAGAATTATCGCTAATGACCCGAGAATGGTTACGCGAGCACTTCCATGTTTAGCGGACCAACGACCACTGGGTCCTAGCGCAGACAAAACTCCTGCTGCCAATAGAAAGAGCGCCATTCCCAATGCGCCATTGCTAATTTTTAAATGAAATTTGTAGTCAGGAAGTTGCGAAACGATGATTCCTACCGAGAATCCATTCATCATGAATGCCAGAGTTGTAGCTAAGCGGGCTCTCGTTAATTCATTCTGACTCACGGTTGGATAGTACGGAATGTGCCCTATTTATATGCCATTTTTGCTGGTTTTGGGCTCACGCCCGTCTACAGGTAGTATTCACTCTCTCAACCGGCGCTTGTAGCTCAACGGATAGAGCATCTGACTACGGATCAGAAGGTTAGGGGTTCGAATCCCTTCAAGCGCACTTTTATAGCCGACTTACTGGCCATGCACCGCACCACTAAATATTCCTCTTTCAATTGCCTGCTGAGATAGTAAATACACCCCAAGAATTGGGATCAACATTAAGACCCCCACTATCGCAGTTCCACTTCCATATAACAGTTCAAGCCCCATGGGTAAGGTGTAATGGCGAGGATCGTTGAGTAGAACCTTAGGCAATTGATAACTGTTCCAAAGGTTTAGGAACGAGAAGAAAATTACAACAGACCAGAGTGAGCGTGAAAGCGGAATTCCAAGATGCCAAAACAACCCCCAATCGCCTAATCCATCAATTCGACCCATACCAATCAAGTCTGCGGGCATTGCAGATACGAAATACAGATACGAGAGAAAGGTGCCAAAGGGGTAGTAGGAGCTGGCAATAATCAGTCCCCAAATGTTGTCAGTTAAATGAACCTTGTCCACCAGCACATAAAGTGGGAGTGCCATGGCGGTTATAGGAATCAACATGGTTACCAGAGTTATGAAAAGTAAGAATTTTCGAAAAGGAATTTGTAGAACAGCTAAAACAAATCCGGCTGTAACACTACTGATCACTGAGATCGCAAGTGCGGTCAAGGAGAAAAGTAGCGAATTCTTTAGCCAAGCAAGCACAATTCCGTTTTGATTCATAAAGACAAATCTGGTGCTCAGAACGTATTGAGGTCCCGCCTGTCTGATTAACCAAATAAAAGGTATTAACACCAAAATTGTTAAGCCCCACAGCGTTAGGTTGATTAACCTGGAATTGCGCTTTTCGGTTCTTTTATCCATTAGTAAGAACTTCGCTTCAGGAAATCTGTTTTGCGGATAAAGATGATGGCAATGATAACGCTTGGAATCAGCATATCGAGCGAGAGCGCTGTTCCGGCAGCAAAGTCACCGGCCTGAAATGCGTAGCTATATGCCACTTGATTGAGGGACCACCAGTTAGAGGGTAATCCAATTTTCGTTAGTAGTGCCGGTTCGCTATAGATTTGAATCGCAGAAGCGGTCAATAAAATACCCATGTATCCGATATATCTACTAATCATCGGAATCTTTATTTGAATTGCCAACTCCCATCGATTACAACCATCTACTCGAGCTGCCTCTAAAATCTTCATGTGGAATAGATCGAAGCGAACCATATTGAATTACAACCCAACTTCCCGCCCCTGATGAGAATGCGACTCCAGCGATTATCCAAGCTTCATTATTTAGATTCCAGTTCACATGATTGCCGATAAAAAACATCCAAATAAATACCGAGATTCCACCGGAAACAATTCCTGGTAATAGAAAAACCAACCTCATAAATGTATTTCCGGGAACATGTGTGGAGTCCAGAATAGTGAGAGTGCTAAGACTGCGACAATGGTGATGGGTACGTATACAACCAATAGAAAAATAGAATGTCCCAAATCTGGGATGACTCTAAAATCTCCAAGGATCTTATAGATAGTGCTGAAGCTGCCGTTCAAATTTTTCCAAGATGGCTTTGATACTTCATCAATTGCATAAATAAGAGGGATAAATCCGCAAAACAACATCAATGCAAGATATGGGGAGATCATCAATAAAGGCGCTGCACGATATTTCGTCTTAAACGCCATAGAAATAATCCTATACGATTTATCACCTCGGAACAATGAAGATATTTCTTCCCCGCTGTACTAATTGCTCAAGCCATCCCCTCTATGCTTCTTTGACATGAGCGTGAGGCGCGAACTATTGCAGGGCCGAGAGAGGCTCGAAGCCACATCTTTTATCCTCCAAAAGGGCTCGAATGGCACAGCCAAATCAAGGCATCTGGTATGCGGCAGATGTCCAATGGTGGTGGCGACGTCCGCGTCCAACTGATGATCTTGCACTTCCCGTCTGGTTCGATGAAAAACGGGCCTGTTACAGACAGCCGGACTAACTGCTTGGAATGACACCTGGCAAGTCGATGCATTCTCCACGTCATCCGCCATCGGATTGGAAGAGGTTTGGAACGAGGCCCTTGCTGCTGCCAATCAGTATGCCACTCATGCATTGCGATTGATTTTGCCTGAGCAAAATCATGAACTCATGGATCTTGCACTCGCAAGTGGATTTGTTTTGACGGATGAGATTTCTGGAACTACGTGGATGAATATCGATGATCGTCCAGAGATCAAGCATGTAGATAAATTTTCTATTACCGATCGAAGATCTAGAACTAAATTTCCTCATCACATGATTGCTCGAAACGGTGAGCTCGTTGAGTCACGACTGCAAGAGTGTTCACTTTATGACCCGTCTCTTGACTAGTAATCGAAGATAAAGATGGCAACGTCGCGGGTTATGGACTTTTTTGGTTCGACCCCATGACGAGACCGGAAATGCTTGAACCGATGAGGGTTGAGGAGGACTTTCAGAGACGTGGTCTTGCGAGTTTTCTGATCGCAACCGGACTCGAACGTCTGGCGCAAAGACGTGCAAAGAGCGTAAAAGTGGGCTTTGAATCCGAGGCTGCATCTAGTCTCTATCTTGGTCTTGGATTCGTTCAGACATCGGTGGAACGGCTTCTCACGCGATCGCCAATATGAGGCGATATTGAAAAGTAGGTCTTCCTTACTGGCCAATATTTACCTAGAGTTTCCTGATGTTTAATTCCTGGAGGTTTTCGAAGAGCACTTCACTCACCCTCGCTGTTACGACTGCGGCTGGGGCATTCGTCCTTGCTTTTGCTTATCACCTGCATCACTACACAGAGATCCTCAGTGGTGTTATTGGCGGACTCACGATCATCCTTGGAATGGTCACAGCTGAGTGGCTTCGATCCACAAGCGAGGCGAGCGAGGAGACTTGGCTACATCTTCGCAATCTAGCAGTCAACTTTTCTTCGGTGATATTCAATCCAGAGTTTTTGTTGACCGATCCATCTTCCATCGAGTATCGCGACCAATGGAAGACGATGATGGAAGTATTCGCCGACTTGACCCACTTAACAATCAAAACTCGCTGGCCACAACCGAATGCTAAAGATGTTCGCCGACGTGCTCTTGAAGTGGTGGGGGCCCTAAATGCGATGGTAGGTGATGCATTTCAAAACGAACACCTTTGGAGCGTTGAGAAACGTTATCAACTTTTGCTGGAGGCGGATGCACTCTTCTTCGCGTTTGAGGCTGTCTCGAAGAAGGAAGAACAGATTTATCTCAATGCGCGTTCGAAGTGGCGCGAGACTGAACAAAGAGAAGGTATGGGCATGCAGTGGTTGAAGCAAGCGGAGCGTGAGCGTCAGAGGAAGGAATAATTCCCAGATTCATCTTTTAAGCGTGCTATGGCGATGCCAATTAGTTCGGGAGAATGTCACGACCTGGATCATTGGTCATATCCTTCTCAAAAAACAACCAATACTTTTGAACGTCGGTCGGGATCTCCGTTCCTTCGTAAGGAGTGCGTTCAGAGAATCCTCGAGAGCGATAAAGCCGCTGCGCATCTGTCATGAATTTGTTGGTGTCTAGTAGAACTATTGTGGCCCCCATGGATGAGGCCTCCTGGAGCGCACGATCAAGGAGAGCTGAACCAATACGCGCACCACGCCAACCAGGTCGAACATACATCCGTTTAATTTCTAGCACACCTTCACGCAACGTTCGGATGGCTACAACTCCCGCGGATTCTCCATTGATTTCTGCTAGCAGGACCATTCCTGTGGGTCGTCTAAATTTTTCAAGTGTCTCGCGAACGTCATTTTCCTCCACCGGTGGGAGAGATATACCGAGCTCTCTCTGAAAATCGGAGAAAAAACCACGTTAGATATTCGATGTTCAAATTTACAGTTAGTTCGTCGTCAGCAGCCGTAGTTGCTTCGCGTACTAGAACATTGGTCTCAATGGTCATTCAACATCCTCTTCTGCTCAGAACGAATGCAATTCAAAAACAGTGTCTTTCAGATATTGCGAATAGACCTGGAAAGTCATTGCTTAGTTTTCCCTTGGCGCGAAGTTGAACATCCAACGGATTCCATATTTATCTAGCGCTGTTCCCCAATATCCGTATGGCATTTCCATCATGCCAGCTTTCTGCTCGGAACTCTGACTTAAGATTCCAAATAAGCGGTCTGCCTCATCTCGCGAATCCACATTGAGACTGATAATCGTGTTATTGCCAATTTGAGTTTTATGGCCCATGGACTCCAACATGTCTGTTGCCATCAAAATATGGTCGTCAATTATTGTCAGCTCCGCGTGTAGAACCATGTTTAATTCATTCTCTGGTATTTCGGGAGCGCCTGGTGTGGCTGGCATATCTGAAAATCTCATAATTTTGAGGGAGTCTTGAGTGCCAAAGGCATCTGCATAGAAATTGAAGGCCTCTTCGGTTTGGCCCATGAAATTCAAGTAGGTACTTACGAATGCCATTGATACCCCCAGAGGTGAGATACGAATTATAGAACTTTTATGGTTAGGTTTAGCCGTGAATTCTCCGGAGCAGAGTCAGAAGAGCCGACTACCTGCGGGCTTATATGCAATTGGACTCGGTGGAGTTGCCATCGGCCTAACTGAATTTGCCATCGCCGGATTGCTCCCAATTGTTGCCCACGACTTTCATGTCTCTACCGCAAAGTCAGGTGTGCTCGTTTCTGGATATGCGGCCGCTGTTGCAGTAGGTGGAGTCTTTCTTACTAGTCTTCTAACAAAACTAGATCGCAAGAAAACTTTGATCGGCGTGATGCTCTTCTTCGTAATTGGAAACTTGATTTCAGCTCTTGCACATTCCTTTGATCTCATGCTTATCGGAAGATGTATCTCCGCACTCTGTCACGGAGCCTTCTTTGGGATTGGCGCCGTTGTCGCAGTAAATCTTGTTTCACGAGAGCGAAGAAGCACGGCTATATCTATTATGTTTGGTGGAATTACCGTTGCCAATGTCCTTGGGGTTCCTTTCGGAGCATGGATTGGGCAGCGCTACGGATGGCGTGTAGCGCTCATGTCGATCGTCGTGATCGGATTGTTGGCCCTGGTTGGATTAGCCTGGTTTCTACCGCAAAGACTGGGGCACGGGGACTCCACTCACAAAATTCCGTTTAAAGACTGAGCTCCTCGTCTTTCGTAACAAGCAGGTCTGGCTCTCACTTCTTATGACGGTATTCGGATTTGGTGGAATGTTTGGCGCTTACACATACATTGTTTTCACTCTTGAGGATGTCTCGAAGTTCGCAGTGTCCACCGTTCCATCGTTGCTCCTGCTCTTTGGCGTTGGCGTATTTGTTGGCAATTACTTCGGTGGAAAGTTGGCGGACTGGAAACTCAATCGAGCTCTTTCGCTGGAGATGTTACTTCTCACATTGTTTTATTAGGTTTTAGTTTCACCGCGCATAACAAGATTTGCACAGTCATTGCGCTCTTCTTGATGGGAGCGCTGGGATTTGCTCAATCGGCTGCGCTTCAGATGCGTGTAATGCATTACGCGGGGGAAGCCCCAGCGATCGCATCGGGAGCCAACATCACCTCATTCAATCTAGGTAATGCACTCGGTGCATGGCTCGGTGGATGGTTAATCTCATTAAACCTGGGGTATTCGTCGCCTTTATGGGGTGGAGCGATAATTACTGGAATTGCGCTCTTGGCCTTTGGTGTCAGCTACATGACCGGGCGCCACCAAAGTTCCTGGCTCGAGTAGCAGCTTCCACTTTCTATTTAGCAAATTCCCAAAGGTGTCCATCGGGATCTGCAAATAATAAAGTTCTTATTCCCCAAGGCCGATCAAGCGGACCATTTATTAGTGCAATACCCGAGCGCAGCTAGACGTTTGACCTGAGCATCGACATCCTCTACTTGGATAGTGAATTGATATCGAGATCCACTTTCCCGAGAAGCCACCAGAGCTGGACCAATCAATTCAGGAGCTTCGGAGTCCACAAGGAGATTGATCATAGTTTCACCGAACTTAAAGACAACAGAGTTTTCATCCTCGTAGATCGGATTGCTTTTCAAAGACTCCGTCTCATAGAAGGTTTTGGCCACCTCTTTATCTGCAACAAATAAGGTGGTGGCAAATATCTTATCGGCGAAACTCATTTGTTAAGCCTAATTACTGCAGTGATCAATGTCAAAGATAAATACTTTATAGTTCATTATGACCTCAGCGCGGATGGCAAAGTCAAAATTTCTTGCCCTCAATATTTCGGTCTCTCAAGATGGGTTTATGGCTGGACCTAACCAGTCAGCAGAAAATCCACTAGGGGAAAATGGAACAAAGCTCCATGAGTGGGTCTTCAAGACTCAGGCATTTAGAGAGTGGATTGGACTTCCTGGCGGTGAGACTGGTCTTGATAATGATTATGCCGCTAGGGGATTCGAGAATATTGGCGCCAGCATCATGGGCCGAAATATGTTTACACCTAGTAGAGGACCTGGAGTCGAAGATGGATGGCAAGGGTGGTGGGGCCCAGAACCTAAGTTTCAACATCCAGTTTTTATCCTGACTCACTTTGCGAGAGCTCCGCTCGACATGGGAAATGGAACTGTTTTTCACTTTGTAACGGGTGGTATAGATGAAGTAGTGGAGTTGGCGGCGGTGCTGCACAAGGGAAAGTTGTTCGAGTTGGTGGGGGAGCCAATGTTCTCCATCAATTTATGGCAGCTGGGCTACTAGATGAGATCCATACAGTTCAGGCTCCGATTAATTTAGGTTCAGGTGAATTGCTCTTTTCGGATCCCGGCAAGCAACTAGAAATCTATGAATCCACGCAGCCAGTTATACGGCGAGCGTCAGGCATCTAACCTATATTCGAAAGTAATTTATCTATTCTTCAATTCCTTTACGAATCAAGTTATTATCAACTCCATGGATGATCTTCCTTGCTCCAAAGAATTCGCGATGGGGTTATCGGCGACGATCAAGTGATGCATGGACCTTATGGGGCGCGTCGAGTAACTTATGCTGATTACACCGCCAGCGGGAGCTCACTCTCCTTTATTGAGGATTTCATTCGTGATGAGGTAATGCCGCGTTATGCCAACACTCATACGGAGTCGAGCGGTACGGGATTACAAACTTCTAGATTCCGCGAAGATGCCAGAAATATCATTCGTAAATCTGTGGGGGCAACGGAGGAGGATGCAGTTATTTTTGCTGGGTCGGGCAGTACTGGAGCGATCGATAAATTGATAGGAATACTTAATATTCGTATTCCGGCTGATTTAGACAAGACCTGGAGATTGTCTGATCAGATCCCGAGTGGATCAACGGCCCGTCGTCTTTATTGGGCCATATGAGCATCACAGCAATGAGGTCTCGTGGCGCGAAACAATCGCTCATGTAGTGACAATCTCAGAGGATGCCGATGGCCATATTGATATCGAGAACCTTCAAGTGCTGCATTGATTCGTTTTGTAATCGTCCGCTTGAAGATTGGATCGTTTTCTGCAGCCAGCAACGTAACTGGGATCATCTCTGAGACTGATGCGATCACCCGCTTATTCACGAGCATGGTGCGCTGGCCTTCTGGGATTACGCCGCTTCTGCTCCATACGTCGCAATAAATATGCATCCAGAGTGACTGATGGCGCGAAAAGATGCCATCTTTTTTAGTCCCCACAAATTTATTGGAGGACCAGGCACCCCTGGTGTGCTCGTCATTAGTAAATCCATCGCACATAATTCTGTTCCGGTCGTACCTGGTGGAGGAACAGTTGCATATGTAAATAGCGATGAACACATGTATCTGCAGGATATTGAACATCGCGAAGAGGGTGGAACTCCAGCGATCATCGAATCGATTCGGGCTGGTCTGGTATTCCAATTAAAAGAAGCTGTAGGCGTTCCCGCTATTCAAATCCTCGAGGCTAAGTTCTTAAAGCGAGCATTCGAGGCATTTGCTGTTGAACCTAATATAGAAGTATTGGCAATTTGAATTCGGAGCGCTTATCTATCGTCTCATTTGTGATCAAAGTCCCAAGTGGCAAGTATCTTCATCACAACTTTGTAGTCGCGCCTTCTCAACGATCTCTTCGGGATTCAATCGCGTGGTGGTTGTTCTTGTGCCGGACCTTATGGCCATCGACTTCTTGGAATTGATTTAGAGAGAAGTCATGAATTTGAAGAACAAATCGGTGGAGGGTGTGAAGGAATAAAGCCTGGATGGGTTCGGGTTAACTTCAATTACTTCCTATCTGAACGGTTGCTAAGCACATCATTGAGAGCGTAGTTTTATCGCTAGGCACGGGCATCTCTTTCTGAGCGATTACCTCTTTGATCCCACATCAGGGATGTGGCGCCATAAGGCTGGACCTGTTGAACCACCGCTTCGCTAACAGATATTTCGTATCAATGCCGATAGAGATGCGTTACCCGATCGGGAAGATCGCGCGCCTGAGAGTGCACTCAAGGATTATTTGAGCTCAGCGATTGAATTAGCCTCCAAAAAAGAGTTGCGCAGCCCTTCCAATGAGGCTGAGCTTGTTGAGCTGGTTGGGGCCAGGTTCGAAGGGCTGCGCTGGTTTGAGTTGCCGACCGCATCACTCAAAACTAGTCGCATAACACTTAGGTTGTTAAGGTAGCGCTCGTGAGCGCTAACGAATTAAAAGTCAATCCAGAAACAACAATTCTCTTACTCATGGATTTTCAGAATGGAATTCTCGCGAACTATCCCGATGCCGCTCCGTATCTGCTTGCGAAGGCGTTGGATGTTCTAACGCTGGCGCGTGAACAAGGAATTGGCGTTGGATTTGTGCGTGTGGCCTTCGAAGACTCAGATTACGAGTCCGTTCCAGCCCACCAATAAGACTTTCTCTACTTTTGCTGCAGCAAGGCGTTTCCCAGCGGCCGCACCCGATAGTCAGGTTGCATTTGCGATCGCTCCCATTGAAGGAGAAAAGACCTATCGCAAAGTTCGAGTCGGAGCTATGTCGACCACGGATCTTGAGGCAGATCTGAAAGCAAAGGGAATCGATACCTTAATCTTGTGTGGAATCGCCACCGGCGGAGTTGTCTTATCAACTGTAAGGGATGCTGCGGATAAGGATTATCGAATTATCGTCTCAAGGATGCTTGTACCGATGCTGATCCTCAGGTGCACGAAGTTTTGGTCGAGAAACTCTTTCCACGGCAGGCCACGGTCATCACCGTTGCTGAGTTCATAGAGCGCACAGGCTCGTCTAAATTTATTTGCAATTGCACCTGCAATTATTAAGCACAGTGTTTCTAGACTTTCCTGTATTAATTGCATCTACTTATAGCGTCTCCAATTAATTTCTATCCCGATTCTTAGGGAATTTTAAAGATCTAGAGGCAACAAACAGATACTAGTTTGTCTTTACTAATAGGAGGACTATTAGGCGATTAAGCCTGATTCTTACTGGATGCACACTGACGTGTAACAAAGGGGGAATATGCAATTGGGTAAAGTCAGCAGAACCACATACGTGCTCTCATTGCTCATTGTCTTTTTTCTGCCGCCTGCCCTCTTTGCTGGTCTTGGTGTTCAGCTGCATACAGTTACAACCGGAAGTATGCGCCCCGCGATTCAACCTGGCGCGGTTGTCCTCACCAAACTAGTAAAGGCCGAAGATATTAAAAAGGGCCATGTAATTCTCTACTTCGATACTCAGACCGATAATCCAGTTTCACACAGAGTTATTGCAGTAAATCACTTGGGTAATCAAGTCAGCATCACAACCAAAGGTGATGCGAACGCCAAGGCGGACCCCACAATTTTGGAGCCAAATTCTGTACCAATAGCGACAGTGATCGGTGTCCTGCCCGGAGTCGGATTTATCGTTTCGGCTTTGCATTCAACCGTAGCGAAAGTTGGACTTGGCTTCTTAATTGCAATCCTATTCGCGCTCTCCTTCTTCTATGAACGACATAGAAAGACTCTGCGCTCCCAACATAAAGAGACGTCGAGGAAGAGATCGCAGCAATCGAACCGGAGAGTCCTGATAAGAGATGAGGTCGCCGTTGATGCGGAGATACTGAGGTTGACAGCAGCATTTGAGGAGGAGCCTAAAGAAATCGCTTCCGAAGTACATGAGGAGAAGATCGAAGATCACATTGAACGAAAGCCGAAGAGATCGAGATAGAGTCGAACCTTCTGAAGCTCGACGAGGTTGAAGAGGTAGATGAAGTTGTGGTGCAGGAGCACTCTCACGATTTTGGTCCGATGATTGAAGTACAGACCTCCATTCCAGAAGAGTTCTGGATCTCCGAACCAACGAGTTCGGAATTGAAAAATGATCGCCAATTAGCTGCAATTTCTTTGGATCAAGCTCGCGGTCTGACGTTGAGTTAGAACGCCTGGAAGCGGAATTTCAAGAGCAGGCAATTTTCTCCCATGAAGTAGATAAAGCCAAAAAGAAGAAGAAGAAGGATAAAAGAAGGCGAAGAAAGAACTTAAAGAGAAAGAAAGAGAAGAAGAAAAAGAAAGAGAAGAAAGGGAAGGGAAGAAACGCAAATGAACCACGCCCTGCAATCTCTCCAGCAATATCCCCTAAAAGAAAACAGGTAACAGATATGAAGTCATATAAATTCATCCATACCGTAGCGGCGGCCATTCACACGACGACCGCTGCAGTTGTTGGAGTTGGAGTCGCAGGAGTCTCTGGGACTTGCCTACCTCACCTCTCCAGTGAGTGCGACTTTGAACGCTTCGGCGTTTAATACCTCGCCTCAGTCAATCAACTCCGGAACGCTCTCGCTCACACTTGCGACAGACGGCACGAGTAGTGGGTTTACTACGACCATCTCAAGCATGGTGCCTGGCGATACTCAGTATCGCTTTGTGAATTACACCCAAGCTGCCACCAACTCAACCGCTTTGAACCCAACTCTGCAGATCACAGATGGTGCATCAACGCTCTTGACTGCAGATTCAGTTCGCGGACTAGCTGTTGCGATCAACAACTGTTCTGTGAACTGGACGTATTCACTAGGAGTGAGTGCCGCCCCAACCTGTAGTGGAACACAAACTGCAGTCCTTGCATCAACTCCACTCGCTACTCTTAAGTCAGCAACCGCTTTAGGTGCTGGATTCCAACTCGCGCCTTCTGCTGTCAGCCACTTGGATTTCGCGATTACTTTGCCTGCCGGCATTACAGAGACGACCGCTAATGGCGGTGCAGCAACGGTTGCTGGAAGCCCATTGGCAGTGACCGCAACAAGTGGTACTGGTTCGGTTGCAACATATACGGTTGCAAGCACCGCTGGTTTATCAACAGGTGAGCAAATTGTCATCTCTGGTTCAACAGTTCCTGCTTACAACGGTACCTACATACTCACGGTCACAAGCGGAACCACCTTTACTACAACCAGCACAGGTACCGGCGCCTCACTCGGGGACTACAGCGACTTTGCCATCAGTTCAGAACTTGACCTCCACGGTCACATGGACTGTCAATGAAGCACAACGCGCTTCAACTTCAACTAACGGATAATCTGGGTTTGCAGATTTTCTGAAGAGTTGAACTCATGAAGCGCAAGATAGCGTTTGCACTACTAGCGGCCATCGTGCCGCTAGTAGTGCTGCCTATCTCTGAAGCTTTTGCCTCACTCACCTCTAAAAGTTTCAATTCATCGGTACAGAGCATCGGGACTGCCAAGTGGTTGATCTGCGCCGGAGCTAATTCAGGAACAGCCTGTACTGGTTCCGCCGCGGGACCATTTACGACCTCAAGCGCCTGTGCCGCAAATCAAACTAAGACAGAGTCTTCTCTAACGGGAGGCAACGTCATTACGTTGAATAACACAACAGGTCTGAAAGCGGGGATGGATGTTTCTGGAACTGGCATAGCCAGCCCCGGCATAAACTGGGTTGCATCAATTGCTGGCTCCACCGTGACGTTGGGTATCGGAGGTAGTACACAGTCAGTCGGAGCCACCATCACCTTTGCTACATGCACTGGTCAGGCGACCTATTTAAGTTTGAATAACACGGGTACTGCGGGAATTTCACAGGTCAATTTGATAGATACAGTTACGGTGACTGGTGCGGCTACTATGAAATTGCAATCCTGTAATACGGGCGGCGCTGGAACCACAAACTTAGCGTGGGACGAGACCAACAATTTATGTGTTGGCCAGGTCAACACCATTGCCTCAATAACCCAGGCCACCTCACCATTAACGACCACCGCATATTCGATGGTCATTGCAGCAGGTGGAACCGCCCGTTTGCGAGCTCTATCGAGTCAGAACAGTAAGTCGATCACAGTCTCTGTGTCGGTTAATAATTCGAATTTAACCGTTACGAGCCGAAATGGGTAAGTCAAAGTTATAGTTGCCCAATGACCTTCGACTCCGCAGAATATTGGCGCAAGAGATATGAATCAGGTGGAAATAGCGGGGCCGGCTCATATGGAGCACTAGCGGACTTTAAAGCCCAAGCGCTAAATGGCTTTGTCGAGCGTTATGGCATTTCGAGCGCCATTGAATATGGAAGTGGCGATGGCAATCAATTGAGTCTCCTCACAATACCCAAATACATTGGCCTGGATGTATCGGCAAAGGCGATCGAGAGTATTCGGGAGCGTTATTCCGGAGATTCCACAAAAACCTTCTTTGAATATAACCCTGACAATTTCAACCCCGATGCCTCTTTACTCTCGGAGATCGCGCTTAGTATGGATGTCATCCTGCACCTCACAGAAGATTTTCGTTATGAGAGTTACATGCGAAATTTGATGGCCTCTGCCACGAAATTTGTGGGAATTTTTAATACCGCGACAGAAGAGCAGTTAGAGAAAATGGCCCAACACAACCGCTTTCGCGATCACAGAATCTGGTTGAAAAATAACGCACCACAATGGGTAGAGAGCGAAGTTCACCTAACTCCTGCAGAGCTCGGCTACCCTGAGGCGACCGGCTTCTACTTTTACACCCTTACTTAATTATTTAAATACCGCTGCTCTTAACGCATCGTACGTCGCTTCAATTTCAATCTTGGTCTCTGGACTCAAAATGGAACTGACCGGACCGCGTTGCCTGGTTGAGGTAAAGATCCCCTGCTTGACGAGCAAAAATTTCTCAACTGCCACGTATGAATCGATTGTCGATTGAAATGTGATGAGTTTTGCGATTGCCTGATGAATTTCTTCTGCTCGCTCTACGTTGCCTTGCTCTAGGGCATCCCATAGTGCGGTGATTGCCCAGACAATTTCACTGCCCGGCATGGTGCCGAATAAACCAAGTGGATGAGTATCGAGTAGATCCATGCCACTTTGACCTTCAAAGACATGGGCCGCGCCATAGGTAAATTTTTGAATGTGCGCTACCCGATCTTTGACTGGCTTTGCCTCTGGTTTGAATTGAATTCGATCGGTACCAAATTCTGTGAGGAGCTTCTCATAAAGATCGAGTGATAAAGGTTGCCCCATGTAATTACTGGCATCTTGGACGATTACTGGCAACCAGGTTGCTTCAACGATAGATCGGTAATAATTAAAGATCTCTTCCGACGTTGCGGGAAATATTGCGGGAGGGGTGGCCATGAGGGCGTTAGCCCCATCACTTGTTGCCTGACGAGCCAACTCGACTGCGATCGCCGTGCTTTCGGCTCCAACACTGAGTACTACGGGCACGCGATTTGCGGCGAGGGAGATCACTGACTTCCATTGCTCCCGGCGCTCCTGCGAACTAAATCTCATTACCTCCGAGACCATCGCGATTACGACTCCGCTTACTCCCAAGTCCGATAAGCCAGTCAATCTCTTTGGCGAGCACCTCGGGATCTATGGCATCTGCTTCATCGAGAGGCATCTGCAGAACTGGGTATATACCTCTATCCACTTGCGCCTCCGCTACTTGCCTAAATATGCACTCTGAATTGAAGGTTATCTTAAGCCGCGAAAGTGAGCGATGATTTTTAGCGTAATCTAGTGATCGAATCCAATTCGGTAGAGCAGAACGGAAATTCAATAATGGTTCAATCGGTCAATCCCCGCACAGGCGCTGCTTTCGGTCCCACTTTCTCCGATACCACTCCTGCCGAAGTGAACTCGATCGTTTCACGTGCGGAAGATGCCTTTAAGAAATGGGCCGCAGTCTCTCCAAGCGTCCGTGCCGAAGTTTTAACTGCCGTCGCTGATGCCATTGATTCAAAAGCCGCTTCATTGATCGATATTGCCGATCAAGAGACCGGTCTTGGGGTTCCTCGCTTAACAGGTGAGGTCGGTCGAACCACTTTTCAAGTTAGAGAATTCGCAAAGGCTATTCGGGCTGGTCAATTTGTATCACCGCAGGTAGATGCTTTCGTTGATGCACCTCTGCCAGTAGGACATCCAGAACTTATTCGAAGTGTGCAACCCCTTGGAGTAGTAGTCGTATTTGGAGCAAACAACTTCCCATTTGCATTCAGTGTTCTCGGTGGAGATACCGCATCAGCACTAGCTGCGGGTTGTTCTGTTATTGCAAAAGCACATCCATCACACCCACAGACATCAACAGCGGTCTTTGAGATTGCGGCAGAAGTTTTCGCGGCGCATGGATTCCAAGACACACTCTCGCTCATTCATGGAGTCGAAGCTGGCGCTCAAGTTCTTAAATCTGAATCTATCTCTGCCGGTGCATTTACTGGTTCACTTCGTGGCGGCCGCGCCCTCTTTGATATTGCAACATCACGCAAGAATCCGATTCCTTTTTATGGCGAACTTGGAAGCGTCAATCCAGTCGTCGCACTCGAATCTGGACTGACCGATCCAAAGGCATTTGCTGCTGCTTATCTCGATTCATTGCTTCTTGGTAATGGTCAGTTCTGTACCAATCCCAGCATCCTTTTTGTACCTGCGGGATCATCAGTAGTAGGAGAGATCGAAAGTCAGATTAAAGAGCGCAAACCCACTCCGTTCTTAAGTCCTGCGACGAAAAGTGGGCACGACGCCAATCGGAGTGAACTTGCTTCGTTGTTAGGAGCAACCCCTGTCGTGGGCGAAGAGAACAATGATGGCGGGCTCTACTCCGCTCCAGCCGTGATCTTTACGCAGATTGGTTCACCCACTTTCAATCTGGAAGCGCTTCGTCTTGAATGTTTTGGACCAACCGGAGTCGTCGTTACCTACTCAAGCCTGGGCGAGTTAATCGAAACCATCGACTCGCTGGAGGGTGCCCTAACCGGTTCAATCTTCGCAGGGGCTGATGATGCTGCCGCGTTAGATGTAAGCGCTGCTATCGCCAAGAAAGTGGTCGGATTTCTTGGAATGGCTGGCCAACAGGAGTTGCGGTGTCGATTGGTCAGCAGCACGGTGGTCCTTACCCTGCCTCCACCTCATCCATCCATACCTCAGTTGGATTGCATGCAATCGAAAGATTCCTTCGCCCCGTCAGTTATCAAAACTTCCCTGCGAGTGTGATCGCCAAGCTACTTAGTTAACAGCTAAAGCGAGAAGGCTCTAGCTGGTCGGCCTTTAACTCCAGGTTTGATGGCAAAGGTCATTCCAGATTCTGGAGGTAATCCCGTTAAGCCATCTGTCGCGGAGGTAATGACCAGAGTAGCGAGATCTGCTCCAGCAAAGGCGCACGATGTTACAAAGGGGACGCTCAACTTCACGCGCTCGCTGAGTGCATATTTATTTTTGGTGTCATAACGACGTATCTCTGAACCGCCCCATAGCGCTACCCAGAGTCCGCCCTCACTATCTAGGCACATTCCATCTGGATTGCCATCTACTTCAGGAATCTCAATCACATACTCCTGGAAAGTTAGTTGATCATTGTCCACTGCGTATCTGCCGATGGCGTGAGTTCGAGAGTCAATGAAATACATGGATGTTCCATCATCGCTCCAATCCATTCCATTGCTGATGGTGAGTTCGGGAAGGGCCACTGTAAGTTGGTGATCGCTCGGCGAAAATCGAAATAGAGTTGAAGTGCCTTGAAGCATCTCATAACCCATGGTCCCTAAGAACAAATTTCCATTGGGAGATACCTTGGCATCGTTCCAGCGTATTGAATGCGTTGCGGTATTGGGATCAACTTCCTGCAAAGAAAACAGTGTTGTTGAAGTTCCATCAGGGTCTTGCAGAATTGGACCGGAGTTTGTTCCCAAGATAAACCCACCATTAGTGCGAGGGATTGCGAAACCTACATTCTCTCCAGTCGAGAATTCAGAAGTTATTCCGGTTTCCACATTGCGCGTGAGAACTCGTGACCCCAGGATGTCGGCCCATGAGACTTGAGAATTGTTTGCACCATAGGCAAACGGCGACTCACCAAGCACACAGATTCTTTCATCAAAGATTTCGATTTCCATTATTTACCTATCGCCAAAGCGATCTTCCCGCGTGGGGCCGGTGCGCTTTGTAAGGCCTCAATTGCGTCAGCAAAATCCGCAAGTGCAAATCTGTGTGTAACCAGGAATGTGAGATCTAGTTCTCCCGAATTAAGAAGGTCGACAGTTGCCTTCCAGGCGGCGCGTGAATAGCCAAATGAAGCAAGAATACTTAGATCACCATTTACAACATCATCAATAGAGATCGGTGTAGTGACATCTGAACCAGTAAATCCAAGCAAAAGTAATTTTCCGCCCCTCACAAGCATGCGAATTGATTCGGAGATCCGCTCACTGGAGCCGGCGGCTTCAATGATGAGGTCATATTTCTCATCGGGTTGACTTGTTAAAAAGCGGTCGACACCCGCCTTCGTAGCCAACTCACCTTGGCCGGCTTTAAGCCCCACCATATCCACCGAGCTGGGGCTCCAATTGCGAATCAACCTGCCGGCGATAAGGGCAATCGTTCCATCGCCAATAATTAAGACTTTGGCCCCTGGTTTAGGCGCGGCTTTGAGGATTCCTTGGGTGACTACCGCAGTGGGTTCAACAAGCGCGGCAGATTCATTTGTTACTGAGTCGGCGATGGTGTGTACAAGCCGGGCCGGGACCGTGATCAATTCTGCAGCAGCACCGGGACGAGTAAAGCCGATCTCATCGTAGGTGGTGCAACGATTTGAATTGCCACTCAAACATTCAAAGCAGCTCTCACAAGGAATAATTCCTTCAACAACAACGCGATCTCCGACCTTAAGGTCACTTACATCGCTGCCAAGTTCTACGATCCGACCGCACCATTCGTGGCCAATCACAATTGGGTAGATGACATAAGCTGGATCGATCTTGCTATGAATAATTTCTAAATCTGTGCCACACACTCCAGTCAAGATTGGCGCCACCAAGACTTGATCAGATTCAATCTGTGGAGCGCTTGATTCAACTATCTCAACTCTCTCGTGACCGTATGCGGTTAATGATTTCACTATGCGTTTCTCCTTATTTTTCGGCCGTGGAGTTCTTTGGTGAGTTGATCTGCGTGCTTAACAACTAGTTTTCCTAAAGTAGCGACTTGAGTATCTGAAAGATCTGTCTTGACTCCTGTTGCGCTGATTGCACCGATACATTTTCCAAAGTGATCAAAGAAGGTTGCGCCTACACAGAAAATTCCTTGAGCATCTTCTTCATCATCCGTTGCAAATCCAACGCTGCGAATATGTTCCAACTCTCTCTTTAACTCTGAAATCTTTGTAATTGAGTTCTTGGTTCGTGAGACCAATCCACACTCTTTCGCAACCGACTCAACTTCACTATCTGATAGTTCGGCCAATATTGCTTTTCCTGCAGAGCTGACGTGTGGGAGTTCACGAATTCCGAGCGGAGTATGGAATCGAACAAAGCCTGGCCCATCCACTCGGTCAATAAAGACGGGATATCCGCCGTCGTTGCGAGCAACGCGAATCGTGAGTCCAGATTTGGCGCTCAGTTGCAGCCAAGGATAGGACGTGCAACTGCGATGAGTGGATCATGCGCGGCGGCCAAATCGCCGAGCCTAATTAACATCATCCCTGGCAGATATTTTGGCCCCGGTTCTACGGCGCGTAAATAGCCGTAATCAACTAACGTTCGCAGAGTTGCAAGGACGGCGCTTTTAGATCCTCCGACCGCCTTTGCGATATCGGAGAGCGGCATTCCAACGTCGGGACCACCGACAATTAGTTCAACTAGGTCGAGAGCGCGCGCGACGCTACCGACGGTAGTTGACGAGCCTTCTGCCACGAGATCTCCCTAGGAATAATGGATTGCGAATCATTGACAATTAACGCTACTACGCAATACTAAAGAGCCGAACGGTGTTCGGCAATACAGAACGGACAATAAATGTTGGCTGACTCGCTTTTAGGTGGCTTTCCTTCGGAACTCATTCCCGCTTCGAGCAAAGTTAAATTCCCTGACGGCGCCGACTTTCGCATCGAAATTCCGTCAGTTGAAGGTCCCAAGGTGCTTCAAGCTGTACTCGATGAGGCCAAGCAACGCGGCGTAACGGTCAATCGCGTTTCACAAGGTAGTGGAGCGATGTTGCACTCAGAGGCTGAATTGCGTGAGTTCTCTCGTATTGCGGCCGATGCCGGTGTGGAGATTTCTTTATTTATTGGACCTCGCGAAGAGTGGGGTGTGGGAGCGATGTCCCGCAGTCCGGAAGGTCCAGCACTCGGAGGATCAGTTCGAGGAATGCGCCAATTGAGATATGCAGTCGAAGATTCACTTCGCGCCATTGAGTGTGGAATACGCGGACTCTTGATTGCAGACTTGGGATTACTGCAAGTCCTAAGCGAAGCTCGTGCTGCCGGGAAGATTCCGGCAGATGTAATTTTTAAAGTCTCTGTGATGAAAGCACCATCTAATCCCGCAACGCTCAAAGTTTTGGAGAGCTTGGGTGGAGACACAGTAAATCTGCCAACCGATCTAACTTTGAATGAACTTTACGAGATGCGCTCGGTGACAAATTTGCCAATTGATCTTTATGTTGAGGCACCAGATGGGCTTGGTGGAGTTGTGCGTGGAAACGAAATTGCTGACTTGGTAGCTGCCGCAGCACCTCTCTACGTGAAGTTTGGCCTCCGAAATTCTCGTCCACTCTACCCATCGGGGCTACATCTCGATAATGATGCAGCAATCATCGCACGTGAGAAGGTCCGTCGTGCGAGCATTGCATTGGAATGGTTGAAACGCGACTCACGCCCATTTGTTCAGTCTAAAGCTGGTGCAGAAGGGCTGGGCATTCCTCAGCTATGACAACTCTGCCCACGTTCCCTATCAACTATCGCAGTAGCGAGTGGTTTGCTGGCAATGATGAAGTTGCCTTGGCGCACCGTGTTGTTATGGCATCTGTTGGGCATCAGATTGATGCAGATAATTCCAAGCCGATTATTGGAATTGCGGATTCATCCAGCGACCTCAATCCCTGCAACCTTCCACTTCGTAAATTCGTCGAGGAAGTAAAGCGGGGCATCCTCGATGCTGGGGGAATACCTATGGTCTTCCCCGTGATGTCATTGGGCGAAGATCTCATGAAGCCAAGCGCCATGCTCTATCGCAACCTGCTGTCGATGGAGGTCGAGGAGTATCTGCGTTCGTACCCCATTGACGGGGTTGTGCTCATGGCCAACTGCGATAAGAGCGTGCCTGGAGCGCTGATGGGTGCTTTAAGTACTGATTTACCTACGCTGATGTTCACGGCAGGTGCCCGGCCACCTGCGATCTACAGAGGTAAAAAAGTTGGAACCGGCACTGAATTGTGGAGAATGTGGTCGGATTATCGCGCCGCAAAGATCACCGAATCAGAGTGGAGAGAGTTTGAAGCCTGTCTTAATTGTGGACTGGGCTCATGTAACACAATGGGTACTGCATCATCTGTTGCGATGATGGTTGAAGCATTGGGCCTCACGATTCCAGGTACGTCAACTCATGCGGAGAACAGTGTTGATCGTATGACAGCGGCTTATCGCACTGGGCAACAGATCGTAGAGATGACGAAGAATGGTTGGAGCCCCTCGAAGATCGTGACAGCCGGGATCCTTTAGGAATGCGGTACGTGTTCTACAGGCTTGTGGGGGTTCAACGAATGCAATCATCCATCTTCTCGCCCTCTCGGGACGCGTCGATGGAAAACTAACTCTGGATCAGATCGTTCAACTCGGTGAGGGCTTATCAGTCATTGTTGATGTTGAACCATCTGGCTCTGAGTTGATTCAGGCTTTTGATGCGGCAGGTGGCTTGCCCGCATTGATCCATCAAGCTTGGTCAAAACTTTGAGAGTGAAGAGTTCACGGCGCTTGGCAACACGTGGGCCGAGAACGTCAAAGCACCAGAACCTGGCTCAGTCATTTCAAGGTTTGGTAAGCCCCGGCCTATTCAACCGCCGCCTTTGGCGTTGTCTCTGGAAGCCTTGCCCCTAATGGCGCACTCATCAAGGTTTCTGCCGCCTCAAAAGATATTATTAGTGCATACCGGAAGGGCTGTTGTCTTTCACGGATATGAAGATATGCGCTCGCGGATCGATGATGAGAACTTAGATATAACTAAAGATTCAATTTTAATTCTCAATAATTGTGGTCCCGTGGGAGTACCGGGAATGCCAGAGTGGGGAATGATTCCAATTCCCAAGCGGCTGCTTGCCCAAGGCGTGACCGATATGGTCCGTATTTCGGATGCGCGAATGAGTGGAACATCGTTTGGGACTTGCATTCTTCACGTTTCACCTGAATCTTCGGTGGGCGGACCTCTTGGAATTGTGCGTGATGGTGATGTGATTGAAGCTTGATGTTCCTGCTGGAAAATTGAATCTACTAATAAGATGAGGCGGAGCGGAGTGCACGCCTTCGCGATTGGAAAGCGCCCACCTCCGCACATCTGCGCGGTTGGCCAGCTCTCTATCAACAACACGTCTTACAAGCAGATCAAGGCTGCGATCTAGATTTCCTACGTCCTACCTCACCGCAGGCACGTAGGTTTGTTCCGCCAGTTGTTGGAAGGTCATGATGATTACTTTGCCACTGTCGCCACAAAGGTTCAACAACTGCTACTACAGGAGGAAAAATGCGAAACAAAAAGATTCCTGGTGGGCGTCTTAGCTGCGGCTTTGTCGTTTACTGGAATTGGCTTGACCGCTCCAACCGCAAATGCCAGTGGAACTGTGATCACCATTTGGCATAATCTAGGTACGACTCAGAACGCGACCGCTGTGCAGGGTCTCACCGATGCGTATACAAAGTTGCATCCTGATGTCACCTTCAAATTAGTTAGCCAACCTGCTGACAATTACTTTGCACTGCTTCAAGCAGCTGCGATCTCCAAGAAGGGTCCAGATCTTGCCCTTCATGTGGACAGGTCTCTTCGCTCTTCAATACAAGAGCTACCTACAGAATCTCAAGGGAACAGTCCCAGCATCTGCCCTCGCAAATGTTGGATCACTTAACTGGTCCTCACCTAACTTTGATGCAGCAAATGGTCCATATGTCATGCCATTTGATCGCCAGTTCTACATCGGCTTCTACAACAAAGCTCCTCTTCGCTAAAGCAGGCGTGACTTCGGTTCCAAAGACCTGGGATCAACTGTATGCGGCTTGCACAAAGTTGAAGAGTTCTGGTGTAACACCAATCGTTTACGGCAATGGCGGACAGAGCCTAGGCGCCCTCGTACTACCCATGGTATGACGCGAGTTATATTGCCATCGGTCAAGGTCCTACAGGTATGAAAGATCTCTATTCTGGAGCTAACCAGTGGAACTCAGCAGCAAACATCGCTTCATACACAAAGTATGCAAAGTTGAAGAGCTCGGGTTGCACCAACTCAGACGTCCTCACCAAGACAAACAACTTGGATGATTTCCTCGGTGGAAAAGCCGCAATGATCATCGATGGAACATGGGATACGCAAAAGTTCACCGACAAGCTCGGCACAAACGTTGCTGCCTTCGTTCCACCATTCTCAGATAAGCCAATCAATGGAGTCGTTGAATTTGCTGGTCAAGGCTTGAGCATGACCAACTATTCAAAGAACAAGGCCGCCGCTGCTGCCTTTCTCGCATTCATGACAACTCCTGCCGCTGCCAAGATTGTTGACGCTGCTGGACTTATCTCGGACGTCAACGGTTCAAAAACCTCTAATCCCGTAAATCAAGAGATGTTGGACTTTGCGGCAAAGGGTGGTTACACCCGATTCCCAATGCTCGACAACGTTCTCCAAGGAGATGTGGTCAATGCTGGTAACACAATTTTGCCAGCGATCCTCGGTGGAAAGACTTCTGTTACCGGAGGTCTCAAGCAGATGGAACAGGTTTGGAAGACTGCCCCAGCTAAACGCGGTAATACCTACGTAGGGTAGATCGCATAACCTGTAGTAAGTCGAAATGTGAGAGCAGAGAAAAAACTTTGCTCTCACATTTATGACCAACCTATTCAATACAGTCCGTAGGCCGCGCTTAAGAATTAGTCGAAATGGTGATATGAAAGTTCGCAGAAGAGATCTAGGTAGACAGCGCAGACGCGTGGGCATTCTCTTTATGTTGCCTGCATTTGCCTTGGTAGCTGCCTTCCTCGGAATTCCCATCTTGCAAGCGGTGTATTACTCATTTACTCAGTGGGATGGACTTACAGCCACATGGGTGGGAATCAGCACGTACACACATGAGCTGCAATACCCCATTTTTTGGCGAGTTCTTGAGAACAATGGACTTCTTCTCCTTGGAATCCCAGTTGCTATGTTGATCCCACTTGGGATTGCCTTCCTTCTCAATGAGAAGGTGCCAGGTTGGAAGTTCTTCCGCTCTATTTACTTCCTACCCACTGCAATTTCGTGGGTAGTCATTGGAATGGTTTCATTGAGATTTTTTGCACAACAAGGTCTACTCAATGGAATTCTCCAAGGTTTTGGTCTGGGATTCATCCACACCGATCTGCTCTCATCCGAGCGCGGAGCCTTATTGGCGGTAGCGATCACATTTATTTGGTCGATGGTGGGTACTAATACCATCATCTTTTTAACCGGAATGGCCACCTTAGATAATTCTCTCAACGAGGCGGCACGTATGGATGGCGCAAGTAATTTCCGTATCTTCCGTAGCATTACTTTGCCTCAACTACAGCGCTTCATTCAATTCTCTTTTATTATCACCGTTATTAGCGCCTTTACGGCTCTCTTCAGCCTGATCTTTGTTATGACTGAAGGTGGGCCAGGCTTTGGTACAACAACCCTCGAATTCTTTATCTATCAGAGTGCCTTCTCGCACTCTGACTACGGCACAGGCGCCATGCTCGGTGTGATTCTCTTCTTTATGATGGCGGTTTTGGGAATCGGTCAATTAGCAATTATGCGGAATAAGGACTGATCATGAAACTTAAAATGAGCCGCAAAGAGATTTTGATCTTCATCATTATGGTGCTGCTTGCTGTAGTCATGATCTATCCCTTTTACTTCATGATCAACAGTTCCTTCAAATCGAATGCCCAATTCTTAGGCGCGCCCGGTCACTCATTGCTCTCGTGGCACAAACTCTTCAAAGCGCTTCCAGTCGGACGACAACTCTTGAACTCGACGATCGTCTGTACCGCATCGATTTTAATTATCCTGGCCGTCAGCACCCTGGCCGGCTTCTCTCTCGCCAAGATGCGATCTAAGGCATCGCCGATATTTTTCTTGGGCATCGTTGGCGCCATGCTGATCCCATTGCAATCAATCATCATCAACGCCTATGTAAATGAAGCGAACCACTTCAACCTACTTTCTGGGTACTGGGGCGCGATCTTGCTTTACTCCGCTCTTGGAACTCCCTTTGCGACATTCTTGATGACCTCATATTTCCGGGGATTACCTGATGATTTAGTCGAGGCAGCGATCTGTGATGGACTTAGTTATCAACGTGTCTTCACTCGAATCGCCCTTCCGCTAGCGGTTCCGGCGGTTGTCACAATCATCGTCCTTCAGTTTATTCAGATTTGGGATGATCTATTGGTTGGTCTCCTCTTTATTAAGATCCAAATTACAGAACTATCACTGTGGGTCTTGGGGCCCTATCAGCCGGCCGCACCACTGATATTCCAGTCCTCATGGCGGGTTCACTAGTAAGTGCCATTCCTGCTGTGGTTGTCTACTTAATTTTCCAGCGTCAATTAGTAAATGGATTGACTGCCGGAATTGGAAAGTAACGTGCAAGAAATTTCGAATGAGGAACTCTTTGTCGCTATCGATTTAGAACATGGAGGACGCATAAGTTCCTTTCGGTGGCGCAGATTTGAATTTGCGCTCCCCAAGCGTGCAGATCCAATGACATGGGGATGGTTTGGCATGGTTCCCTGGGCGGGTCGCATCAACTTAGGGTTAATTGCCGATAGTGACGGCACCGAGTATCTACTTCCAACGCATTGGGATCCACCTCATGCAGAGCATGGATATGGATTTCATTCAAAGTGGCAGGCAACGGGTGCAAATACTTCAGAGTTAGCCTTACCTGAACCTTACGCCCCTGCTTTTGCTCGCCAGAGGATTTCGCTTGAGGGTAATTCGATGACCTGGACTCTTGAGTACGAAGCTAATGGATGCACTCTTCCTGCATGGGTGGGATTTCATCCGTGGTTCCCACGTTCGATTGATGGGGTTGATCGGCTTGAACTTCACTTTCACGCCGAGAAGATGCTTGTTCGGGGTGATGATTACATGCCCACAGGCGAGTACACCTCAATGCCTCAAGGTCCTTGGGATGATGCATTCACAGAAGTTAAAGGTCAATCCAATTATAAGTTGGGGAGATCTGGCTCAGATTACGGATATAGTTACAAGCGCCCCATGGTGGGGTGGTTTATAACGAAGATCCCTTGGCGATTTGTGTGGAGCCTCAAACGGCCCCACCAGATGCGGCAAATTTAGGTATATCGGGAGCGCACTCGATCAGTGCCACCTTTACCTTCTCTGAAAATTAGAGTTTATGCCAGTGATTTTTGACGTGGGCTTGGCGAAGATCTTCCAACTCCAGATTTGATACATAGGTATTCTTGATAAAGAATGAAGAGAACGCGGTGAAAGCAAATAGGGCGATTCTTAAGAACTGGTTCATCTTTGAACCTCCTTGTTGAGAACAGTAGCGTCGCAGGATTGCCGTACATTTATGCCCTAGTAGACGCGCGGGAAACTTTAAAAGAACACCTTTATACATCTTTCAACGGGAAGTGATGATGAGCAGCATTGAAACACGAGTTCCTTCTGGAGAACATATTCTCGATCGAGCTGCATGGCAGGCGCTTAATGGACCACACGCGCACTTGGCAGAGGTACATGGAATGGCTCGTCGCTACCCAGTCGATATCTCGCCCTTTAATGCTGTAGAAGACGTGACCAATCCTCAAGCCTGGGCTGACCTACGAGAGCTCATTGGTGACGATGGAGTAGCGATCGTTGTCGCAGATAGCGTTGCAGTTCCTGAAGGTTGGCAGATAGTAGAAGCGTTTCCTGGAGTTCAAATGTCTGGTGAAAATGTTGTCGGAGTTCATGATCCAGAACTCGTGAAACTTGATATATCTAGCGCTCCGGAGATGCTCGATCTCATTGCGCGAACTGAACCTGGTCCATTCTTGCCACGGACAGTTGAACTGGGCGGATATCTCGGAATTCGTGTCGACGGTGAGTTGGTGGCTATGGCTGGACGCAGACTCAATCCACCCGGCTGGGTTGAAATTAGCGCAGTGTGTACCGCACCGGAACATCGTGGAAAAGGTTATGCCGCGCGGCTCGTGTTAGCTGTTGCAGCAGGAATCCAAGAGTCAGGGCAGACACCCTTTCTTCACACCGGTGCTGGCAATACAAACGCAATTCGCCTATATGAAAAACTTGGCTTCAAGATTCGAATTGCTCCCAACTTCAATATCCTGCAACCGATCAAGGGTTAGGGATAGCAACCTCTTGCGCTAGAGATCGTGGATTACCATCTTTCGTGCCTCGGCTAGCAGTTCACCATCTGACATATTTTCTGCATCGATATCGGCAATGGCGCGAATATGTTGCGCAACAAGATGATGATGTGTCTTGAGATAGGAAGCTAAGTTGTGAACGGCGCTGGCTTTACCTTTCCCACCACCTGCCAAATAGATGCGTTCAAAGCTCGCTAATTCTTTGGCAACTTCTTCAGCGAAATGAGGATCGAGCTTCGATCGATTGCGACCACTGAAGAACTGGTTCAGAACTTTTTTGTATTCGCGGCCGATAAATTCCTCTGAAATATTTTCCGGTTTGGCCCCAGGTTCAAAATCATCTTTCCAGATCTTGGTGTGGGTTCTAGATAGAACTACAAAGACTTTTCGATTGGGAACGTAACTTTCCATTTTCTGCTTCTCTCATTAACGTGCGTTAATTTGATACGTACATTCTCCTCTCTATTGTGGAAAGAAGAACCACATTTTTGGGAACCACAGAGATAGCACTCAATTAATATTTAGCTAAGCGCTCCAAGAAGAAGGAAAACTAATCCGATAAGTGGAGGCGTAGCTTGAATGATCGCGGCTCGCCTGGAAGTTTTAACGCTGAAGAAGAGAACGAGCCCAGCGCCGAGAATGCTTGCCGCTCCAGCGATGATCAGTGCGAAACCGATCTTCTCATTGAAAGCAAGAGCTACAAATCCTGCCCCAATCTCTAATGCAAGAAAGAGGTTATAGAAACCTTGATTGAGCGCCATTGGTCGGATGGTCTCTGCCGCCTCTTGGCTGGCGATCCCAAAAGCCTTCCATGTTTTCGGCTTGGTCCAGGCGATGCTCTCGAGATAGAAGATATAGACGTGAAAAAGGGCTGAAAAGCCGATGAAGCAAGAACCGATCACCAACAGAAAATTCTTCACGCGAGCAGTATTCCACGCTTAAACCCGCTCACCGAGGAGAGTCAATATAGGCAATACATTTAATTTCTGACCCTTTACTCCTGAATGTATTTACTGGAGGCTTCATACGTCCAATCCCGACGCAATCTCCATTAGAGAGGCAGATTCATGCAGCGTTACATCATCGAGAGAGAGATTCCAGGTGCCGGTTCGTTGGGCGAAGATGATCTCAAGAGCATTTCCAAAGTGAGCGATGGAGTCCTAGACACCATGCATCAAGAAGGCGCAGCAATCGAATGGATCGAGAGCTACGCCGCTGGCGACAAGATCTATTGCATCTATGCCGCTTCATCGGAAGAGGTAATTCGCGAACATGCTGCGCGTGGTGGCTTCCCCGCAAATAGTGTTGTTCCAATTGGTGGCGTTTTGAATCCAGAAAAAGGTCGATAAACCCAACCTGTATTTACCAATTAAGAGGTGTCAGCGTTAACGCTGGCACCTCTTTTTTGTGATTATCATGACTTTTCACCTTTCCAGACCTTGTCTGCTAGATCACACACCTTAGAAATCCATGTGATCCAGTAGATAGTTACCAAAGTGCTACCCCCTGTCATTTCTAGTGACCTCATCTTGATCCAGAGAAACAATTGCCACATCAAGATAACTACAAGAGATGGTGGAAAGAGAAATGACGCGGATTTCTAGTAAAAAGCAAGTATCTTCAATAGTTGCTGTAGTTGTGCTCTTTGGCGCACTCTTCGGAGCGAACGCAGCAAACGCTGCAACTAAGTCCATTACTTGTTATAAGGGCAGCACTTCAAAGGTAGTTAAGGCTGCATCTCCAAAGTGCCCCGCTGGTTGGAGTACTACAAAGCCAGCCGCTGCTAAGACAGCACCTGCAGCAAGTACTTCAAAGAGTTTCACACTCAACGCCACATATACAGGAAAGATCTCCAGCCTCTGGAGCGATTCAGATGTTCAGAGCACCGTAACTGCAACCGGTACTGGAACAACACTCGGACTAACCCAACTGACTGGAAGCGGTTCGTCCTCTCCAGCTAGTCAAGATGCAACCATCTCTGGCGCAGGAACTATCTCTGATGGCACCAACACTGTAAAGGCAATTTTCGATCCAAGCGCCACCGGCCATGCGAAAGATGGAGCTGCACCTACCTCCGTCGAGATCAGTGGAAACATCATCGTTAACGGTGGAACCGGAAAGTATGCAGGAGCCACTGGAACTCTCAAGTTCACTGGAAGTTTCCCAGTCTCTTCAACAACCGCAGGCACCAAAGATTCTGGTGCTCTTACTTTGACCGTCACCGGAACTTTCACAACGAAATAACTTCCATCGACTAGGTCTCATGACATAGTTCTCAACCAAAAGGAGCAGAAAATAATGAAAAGTAAGAAGTCCAAGGCCCTGATAGTGGCTCTAGCCCTAGCAGGATCAGCGATAGTTGGAAGCTCGTCAGCATTTGCTGCAGCTACAACTCCAACCCTCGTCACTCTCCGGCGGAAGCACAGTCTTCGGACTGAGCCCAGCAATTATCGTGGCCACTGCAAGCGCCCCAGGAAACGTTGCCTTCTCAGTTGGCACAACGGTAATCACAGGCTGCGAAGCAGTAGCCACTACAACTGTTGCTCCATTTGTTGCTAAGTGCTCATGGGTTCCTGCAGCTGCAGGTCCTGCAACACTCACCGGTGTACTCACCCCAACCGATACAGTCAGTTATACATCTGTTACATCTGCACCCCTCAATGTAAAGACCGGTACACCTGTGCAAGGCATAGTTCCTTCACCAATCAGCCTTTATGTTGATGAGGTATTGCCAGCGGATCAACTGGTGCACTTGCCCCACGATTCGGAGTTAGTTGCGCTGTAACAAGTCAATATATTCTCGGACAGACCATCGTCTTCCGTGTATATGGAAACGATGCAGACCTCGGTGGCGCCGTTCTTGATCCTACCAATGTCGCTAGTGCAACCATTCAGATAGCTGGAGTTGCCAATCCAATCCCACTTGCATATGGCAACCACAGCGGAGTTGCTTTCTGGAGTGGTGTTCTGAAGACCGGAACTGATCCTGGTCTCTATAGCACTCTCGGAGTAATTAATTTCAAAGTTACCGTTACAACTAAGGATCAAAATTCTGTGAAAGTACTTTCAACTAAGTTGTCTCCACGGATGGTTAACGGAGTTCGCGTAAGAGACGCTTCTGGTCATCAAGTTTATGACCGTGTCAGCTACTACCGCACAGTCCCTGTTAACCCTGCATTAAAGGGCGCTACTGGAGTATGGCAATCCAACTTCACTCCATCTTCACAACTCACCTTGTATGCAGTTCCAACAAACTAAGAAAAATCCAAACAATTAACTAGTTAAACGTAAGAACCTCTGACGCGGTTCCTACCAAAAAACCAATAGAACTCTAGGAAAGGGTCCATCATGAAAACAAAAATAGCTTCACCTCGATTAGCACTAGTAGCAAAAGGCGTCGTAGTGTCGCTCTTTTCAGTATTCCTGGTGGCCCCGGCCCTAGCTGCTGACACGCAGTACACACCAATCAACTTGGTGGCTCCATCTGGCATTCCCAATGTCGCACCGCTTCCATTTACTGGCGTGACATCTGCGAATTTCACCATTCCAACTACCATGCAAAACCTGACGGTAACCCCTAACCAGGGAATCGTGGGTTCGCCGATGGTGGTATCTGGAACTGGATTACCAGCGAGCACTTCCCTTCAACTCACCTGGGGTACGGCCTCTGGTACATGGGTCGCCGATGTTGAACCAAGTTCTGTGAACTATCTTGGTGACAGCATCTCCAAGTTCAATGTGAACATGGCAGCTGGTAACCACTGATGCCTCTGGAGCATTTAGTTTTTCAACTACCGTTCCATCCGATTTCGGCGGCGTACATGATATTTATGCGGTAGTAAATGGTGCCGCAATCGCTCACGGCGGATACCAGACCACGCGCTCTCTCTCCATTTCACCCACAAGCGGTCCTATCGGAACTCCAATCACCATCACCTATACGGGAATGGGAGCAACTCTTTATACAGCGGGTGCTGCAGTTCACTGGGATAACAACATGGCTGGTGAGATGCAAGCATTATGGACTCGCGGAACTGGTCAAGTAGTAATTCGTGCCGCCGGGCCTCGTGGAACGCACTATATAAATGTTGGAGACGCCATCGGTGTGACCTACATGAACATCATCCAATCACCTGTTCCATATGCAAATGGGGGATCACTTCCATTCCAAGTTACAAGTGATCCAGGAGTCGGAACAGCCTTCCGTCACATTCCCAGCTGTGGTTCAACCAACTACGACTTTACGCACAACTTTATCGACGGTTGGATTAGACCCTGCAACCAAAGGCAGTCATGACCCTTCTCCAGCAGAGTGGCGACATCCTGTCCAAGGTCAATGTAAAGACATCGCAAGTTGCTGCCGACGGCACCTATCAGCTCGTGTGGTCGACAGTGGTTGGTAACCGAGTTAATTGCACTGGCACATGCTGGTCCTTTAACTCAATTCCACTGGGCACGGCAACGGTAGTTAATGGATCTTCATCCACTGATGTGACGATCCCTGACAACTTAGGTGGATGGCATGTGATCCAGATGGTTAAAGGCAGTGTTATCGAAGCTCAAACACCGTTCTATGTAAAAGAGAGCATCATGCCTTTCTACGACATAAGGGAACCGTCATCGGTATGGGTGTCGCTAAATTTGATCCATCTACTTCACCTGATTCGGTTGCACGGGGACAAGCCGGTGACCCATCAACTACATTTAAGAATGGTGAACCTTTCACTATCAGCATCAAGGGAGTCGGCTGGACTCAACTAGACAACACCCTTGCTGTCACTTACGACAACAATTACATCGGTTATGGATGTGGATTTAATTCAAACGGATATATGGTCATAAAGCTGATTGCTACTGGTGCTCCTGGTACGCACATCATCGACTTACATCCATTGCTTTACACAAATCAACCATCCTTCGCCAATACCCCTTATGGAATGCTGCCAGTTCTATCCTCAGATCGCGATTTCCCAGGATTGGCACTCGGATATCAAGTTCCATCATTCCATTTCGCAATTAGGGTTACTCGGTAAACCGTAGTAAAGCTAACTAGCCCCGCTCCTCATGAAGAGGCGTGGGGCTAGTTTTATTTTGGCCTCGCATAAATTCAGGAGCCCACCAGTTCCAACGGCCGAGCAAGACCATAACGCTCGGGAGTAGAAGACCACGGACGATAGTTGCATCGATAAAGACTCCGAAGGCTAATCCGATTCCGATTTCTTGGAGTCCTGCGAAATGTCCAAGGGCTAATCCGGAGACCGCGCCAATAAATATAAGCGCCGCTGTGGTAACAACAATTCCTGTTTGGGTAACGCCTTCAGATATTGCCTCGGAATTACTTAAGCCGGCATCTTTCGCCTCTTTAATGCGAGAGATGATGAAGACCTCATAATCCATCGATATGCCAAAGAGCAATACAAAGAGGAAGAGAGCAGCCCACGCTTCAATCTGATTGAGGTGATAGATCCCGAGGAATTTAGAGATAGCGGAGTTACCAAAGGCGAGAACGACGATTCCATAAGCGACGCTGAGAGAGATTAAATCCAACACAATCGCCTTAATAGGAATGACGACTGACTTAAATGCCCCACAGAGCAAAATGAAGGTAGCGAGTAAGGCAAAGAGAACTATCCAGGGAAATGTTCGAGAGAGTTCTCGAATTAAGTCTGCGCCTTGTGAAGCAGCTCCTCCGATGTAGAGGGTGGCGGTGGGTGGGAAGCGGTATTCGGTGAGCGCAATGTCTCGTAACTGCTTCACTAAATTCTGAGCTTGGGAACTTCCAAAGCTCTCCTTGGGAAAAACAAAGAGCCGTAGGTAGCGGCCTGTCTTATCTACATAGGGAGTTTTTTTACCGGTAGCTACTACGAAAATGTCAGGCTTCTTGAGCAATTGTGCCGAGAGTTCATTACGCGCGGCCACAATGACTGGTGTCGAGGCAAGGTTAGGCGCTCCCAGATCAATCACCAATTGATCCGGCGTAATCACCCCAGATCCGACCTTTGAACTCACAATGTTCAGAGCCTGCTGTGATTCGAGCTGATCAGGGATAGCCGTCAAAGAACTTGGCGTGAGGTGTAAGGCAAGCGCGGATGCGGAGAGAGCCAGCAAGATCGCGACAGAGCTGATCGCGACGACTAAGGGTCTTTTCACAATAAAAGTGGCTAATGAGGCGAATGGTTTTGTTGAGCTCTTCCGAATCTGGCGGGAGTTGGAAAGGAAAGAGAGAAGAACTGGAAGCAAGGAGAATGTGGCTGCCAGGGAGATAAGTGGGACTAGCGCTGTTGCAATTCCAAGTGAGCGAATGAATGGGACTGGAACAAAAATCAGGGTTGAGAGCGCCAGGGCAACCGTGGCGCTAGAGATGGCGATGGTGCGTCCAGCGCTCGCCATGGTGCGAAGGATTGCCTCATCGCGAACAACCGACTCTCCACCGAACTCTCTTCTAAATCGAAAAAGGAGAAGGAGGGAGTAGTCAATTGCCAAGCCCAGTCCTATGAGCTCGACGATATTAGGCGTATAAAGAACGACGAGTGAGCGCTCAGAAATTAGAAATACCAGAGATATGGTGGCAGATATTGAAGCGGCAGCGAATATAAATGGAAGTAGCACTTGGAGTGAGAAGCCGAGGATGAGGATTAATAGAAGAAGAGCAATGCTCAAACCAATAATCTCACCGCGATGAAGATCTGAACTGAGAACCGGAGTTACATCACTCTCAATAGCTGGAGGGCCTGTTACTAATGCGCCCACCAGTCCGTTCTTTCGAATTTCTGCTTCGAAGGAGCGGTGTGTAGTGAGCTGCTTTAGTAAGAGAGAGGGAGGTATTGATGTTGACTAAGAGAATGCCACCTAGGGCTTTCTCCTCGGCGATCGAGGCGGTTGGAATCATCTTTGCTGCGAGTGATATTTGATTTTCAAAAGTGGATATCTGGGAGTTAGTGGCGTTCTTTAAAGGGAAAAATAACGGTGAATGTTCCCTCAATATTTTCATTGAAGTGCTGAGTTAAGAGCGCATCCGTCTGCGCCGAAGGGCTGTGAGGGACGGTTAAAGAGGTCGTCAAATGGGAATTTAGATTTAGGCTACTTAGTATTCCTAGAATAAATATGAGTAGCCAGAGTGCGAGAACGCCTATGCGATTCCTTAAAATGAATCGCGTCCATCTCGCCATCACGCTTCAAGTCTAGGGGAACCACGAATTTGCCCTGCTTGGTTATTCGTGCTTACAAGTGAGAGGATTCTGGCTATGTCGCGACAAAAATTAGAATCCTTTCCAAAAGTTCAACTCACCTTTGGAGCATCTCCCGTCCATCGCCTTGATCGCCTTACCGATTACTTGGGTGGCAAAGTTGAGATCTGGGCTAAACGTGAAGATGTGAATTCAGGTTTGGCATACGGCGGCAATAAGACCCGAAAACTTGAATATCTTGCTGCTGACGCACTGGCTCAAGGCTGTGACACGCTAGTTTCGATCGGCGGAGTGCAGTCCAATCACACCCGCCAGGTCGCTGCGGTTGCTGCAAAACTAGGCCTTAAGTGCGTATTGGTGCAGGAGCATTGGGTTGATTGGGACGAGGTCAACTACGAAAAGACCGGCAACATTCTCTTGAGCCGGATTATGGGAGCTGAAGTTCGCCTCGATGCTGCTGGTTTTGATATCGGCTTTAGAAAGTCATGGGAAGAAGCTATCTCCGACGTCATTGCGCGCGGTGGCAAGCCATATGCGATTCCCGCCGGAGCATCTGATCATGCTCTCGGCGGCCACGGCTTTGCCGGTTGGGCTTTTGAAGTTGAAGATCAAGAAGCCGAACTAGGTTTTACTTTTGACAATGTCATCGTCTGTTCCGTAACAGGTTCGACTCAAGGAGGAATGATTGCGGGCTTTGCACATAGCAATCGCGCCGCTTCAGTTCTTGGGATAGATGCTTCAGCAACAGTTGAAAAGACCTGGGATCAGATCAAGCGGATCGCGACACGCACCGCTTCTGCTATCGAACTAGGTCGAGAGCTCAATGACTCTGAGGTCGTGCTTTTAGATCGATGGCATGATGGAATTTACGGCGTAGCAAGCGAGCACACGATTGAAGGAATTGAATTAGTGGCCCGTCTAGATGGAATGATTACCGACCCGGTCTACGAAGGTAAATCCATCACCGCGCTCATAGATCTGGTGAAGGAAGGATTCTTCCCAGAAGGAAGTCGCGTTCTCTATGCACATCTTGGTGGTCAGCCAGCTATCAATGCTTACACGACTGCCTTCTAGGGAAAACCCGCTTACCTATTATCTTCCCGCATTGCTTTAAAAATCCTTTTTAACTTATCTTCTGGGAAATCCGTGAGTCTGAAAAATCGGGCTGGATAAATTCTCCCAGGAAATTCCTCGTGTTCGCTCTCGACATACCAAATGAAGTTATTTATGCCACTCCATCTTCCCACCCCACCTCCAACAAGGTAGATATGGTCAAACTTCTGTAGCTTGTGATAAATCAATTCGCAGTAATGTTGATTAAGACCTGGCTTCATCCAGGGTGGCAAGAGATGGAATTTTGCTTTTGACCCAGAAGAAATTTCGCGATAGTCGTAGTTTGAAGTTGATCGAGGTCCACTCACGCTGGTGAAACGTAGGGCGAGATCTGGGTCATAAATTGCAGTAGGTCTCTTATGCGCCTCTAAGCCATCCTCCCAAATCAAAGTCCGCGTCTTGCCAATTACGGCGAAGGCGGGATGTGAAGGAACATGACGCTTGAGCATTCTTCCTCCTTTGAAGCACGTTGCTTCGTTAAGTCAATTATCCGCTCTATTGGATCCTTAGCAATACGTAATTTCACTTAGGGCTATCACTTATTCAAGATTTTGTGAGGTCACATAACGGAGTCAATGTGGCGAAATCAGAGGATACTGAAAGTGAGCACTAGGAGGTCAGATCTTCTGGGTCTTAGAAAATTAGAAATAGGAGAGAAAAATGAGCACGACCCAGATCGCACATGTTGCACTTGTAGCCTTTGACGGTTCTCCATCATCGATTGCGGCACTCAATTGGGCCGCGAAGCACGCCGCTCAGTTAGGGCTTGAGATCGAAGTGGTCAATGTCTGGGAGTATGCGGAGTCACCATTGGATATGGCTGGAGTGGGTTTTGGAACGAGCGCCTATGTGGGGGAGAGTGATCCCAAAATCTGGTCTGATCAAATTCTTAAATCAGGCGTCGGTCTGGTCTTTGGACCTGGAGCAGATCAAGTTAAGACCACATCCGTTGAAGGCAGCGTAGTTCGCACCCTCGTAGAACTCTCTAAAGGGGCGGAATTATTCGTAATGGGCTCACGTGGCCATGGCAAATTCGCAGACCTGATACTCGGCTCTGTCTCTGAGAGCTGCTCCGCTAAGTCGAAGTGTCCAGTGGTGATTGTTCACGCTTAAGATTGGGGTATGACTACCCGAATCACACATTTTATTGCTGGAAAATCTTGGACCGGAGCAAGCGAGCGAACTGCTCCAGTATTTGATCCAGCCACTGGTGTTGCCACAAAGAGCGTAGACCTAGCTTCAAAAAAGTTAGTCGACGACGCAGTCGGCGTCGCGACCGCGGCATTCAAAGAGTGGCGCGAAGTTTCGCTGACAAAGCGAATTGCAATCCTCTTCTCTTTTCGCGAACTTCTGAATGCTCGAAAAGAGGAGCTCGCTGCAATAATAACTTCAGAGCATGGCAAGGTTTTAAGCGATGCACTGGGTGAAGTAACTCGTGGTCAGGAAGTCGTTGAGTTCGCCTGCGGTTTAGGTCACCTACTTAAAGGTGGATTTTCAGAGCAAGTTTCTGGTGGTGTAGATGTTCATTCCGTCCGCCAACCACTGGGTGCGGTTGCGATCATCTCTCCCTTTAACTTTCCCGCCATGGTCCCCATGTGGTTCTTCCCAATTGCGCTCGCCGCTGGTAACACCGTCATTCTTAAGCCGAGCGAGAAAGATCCCTCTGCCGCCAACTTCATCGCAGGGCTTCTCAAAGAGGCTGGATTGCCCGATGGAGTATTTAACGTGGTTCATGGAGATAAAGAGGCGGTTGATGCCCTTCTTGAACATCCCGATATCAAGAGCATCTCGTTTGTAGGGTCAACTCCTATTGCACAATATATATACGAGACCGGAACGAAGAATAAGAAGCGCGTTCAAGCGCTCGGTGGCGCTAAGAACCACATGTTGGTGCTTACCCGATGCCGATCTAGATCTCGCAGCGGATCAGGCAATCAATGCTGGTTTTGGTTCTGCTGGAGAGCGTTGCATGGCGATTTCGGTCGTGCTCGCCGTCGATCCAATTGGCGATCAACTGGTCAAGAAGATTGCAGAGCGGATGCCAGGACTGCGCACGGGCGATGGTCGCAGAGGATGCGACATGGGTCCACTCGTGACTGGAGCGCACCGCGACAAGGTACAGGGTTACGTTGATGCAGGAGTGGCAGCTGGCGCGACTCTGGTTGTTGATGGTCGCAATCCAGTTGTCGATGGAGAGCCTGGCGGATTCTGGCTCGGACCAACTCTCTTTGATCATGTAGGACTGATATGACGATCTATACCGATGAGATTTTTGGACCGGTGCTTTCAGTTGTTCGGGTTAAGTCTTATGAAGAGGGCGTTGCTCTCATTAATGCCCATGAATATGGAAATGGCACCGCAATTTTCACAAATGATGGTGGGGCCGCGCGTAGATTCCAAAATGAGATTGAGGTTGGCATGATTGGGATTAATGTTCCTATCCCGGTTCCCGTTGCTTATTACTCATTCGGCGGATGGAAATCATCGCTCTTCGGCGACTCTCACGCGCACGGCACGGAGGGATTCCATTTCTTTACCCGCGGCAAAGTCATCACCAGCCGCTGGCTGGATCCCAGCCACGGCGGAATCAACCTGGGCTTTCCTACTCAAAATTAGAGCAGATCCGAAGGCCAGTTTCAGAGGGCTCTCAGAGATCTCTCAGATCAAGCCTCTTTAATTCACTCATTAGATATCGAATTGAGGGAGTTAAATGTGGCATCACAGAAGTTTCGTAAAGAGCAGCGGCAATCTGTGGAATCGGTGCATTTGTCCCTGCTGGATTTGCCACTGCGAATGCGGCGACCGCCGCAAAGTCAACGACGAAGACCACTGCAAAGAAGAGCGGAACTTTCCTAGGTGGCGCAGTGCAGACTCGATATGGCGCTGTTCAAGTCTCTGTCACCGTTAAGAGCGGCAAGATCACCAAGGTGACTGCTCCGGTTTACCCGGTTGGTACATTCAGAGATCAGCAGATTAACGCTCAGGCTATTCCGCTGTTGGAGCAAGAAGTAATTGCGGCTCAATCTTCCAATATCAATAACATCACTGGCGCTTCATTTACAGCGCAAGGTTTTTAGATCTCTTTAGTACAGCGTTAGCTAAGGCTGGTCTTAAGTAACGCGAGAGAAACGGCTCGAGCGATGTGAGGGCATCGCTCGGAGCCAAACTCTCCTCAATGGAATGATTTAAAAGTTCACCCAGTTGAGCTCTCTCTTCAGGCAGACTTATCCCATGAAACCAAGTCGCCTGGAAGCATTTAGTGATGGAGTATTTGCTGTTGCGATCACCTTCCTGGTATTTAATCTGAAAGTTCCTGATGTAGCGGGCGGACACTCAGAAACGCCTTGGGACATCAGTGGCCTTCATATCTCGCCTATGTCATTAGTTTCTTATCTATAGGAATCTGTTGGGTAAACCATCACTCTATTCTCGATCGCATCGCGATGGCCGATAGAGAGTTACTCTTTATCAATCTCGCTCTTGTTGCTCGGAATAGTCTCGATTCCATTTACAACTCCTCTGGCAGCGATTTGGTACAACCAAGGTGCGAACGCCAAATGGGCGATCGGGATCTATTGCGCAAACTGGGTGTATGTCTCGGCCACATATATATTGCTTATTCACCACCTGATGGGGCATGAACATTTAGCCTCCCACGCAACTGGAGTCACCCTTCAAGTCTCTTATTGCGTAAAGGACTATATTGGCATCGTGGCCTACTTCGTGGCTCTGGCTGGTCTCGTCTGATTGCGCCAATTGTGGCATTCTATTATCTGCCTGGCCCTGGCTGTTTACTTTGTCTTTGGGGTACAAGGGGAAGCGATGGCTGAGCATTAACAAGTAGTACCCCCTTTTCCAGTTCAATGCGAACAAGAGGATACTGGCCGATCATGAATCAGAAATTCTTGCGGAAGTTACCTACGTGATTCAAATAAGTATTCGCATGGAACTGTCGCTGTCATCGCTGGAAGTTCAGAATATCCAGGGGCAGCAGTTCTCTGTGTTGGTGGAGCTAGGCGAGGCGGATCGGGCTATATCAATTTTCTCAATCGCGATGAGTTCACCCGCACGCAAGTCGTTAGTCGCTTATCCGGATGTAGTTGTTCGGAAGAAGGTAAAGGATCTGCGGGTTGATGCATGGGTAATTGGCTCTGGCTCCCCCAATTAGAAGCGTCGTTTCAACATTCCTCGAAGTAGGTTCGCAGTTCTAGATGCTGGCGCCATGAGATTGGCGCGCAAGATAAATGCGGAAATTGTTGTGATTACTCCACATGAAGGTGAAGCGCGCAAATTGGGTTTTACCATCGGTGAAGGCGAGCAGGGGCGGCAAGAATGCGCACAGGAGATGGCTGAGAAGCTTGGATGCATCGTTGTGCTCAAGGGAGCGCACACCGTCGTGGCATCCCCAGATGGATTGGTGGTCGTCGATGATCTGGCAGGACCAGAATTAGCTAGCGCAGGAACTGGGGATATTCTGGCTGGATTGATTGGTTCAATGCTTGCCAGTTGGAGACCCGAAACTATTCATGAAGCTGTTGTAGTCGTATATAAAGCGGTGAGTGCTCATGCATTGGCTGCTAGAGCGGCGGCGGCGGAGTTGAGCCCGATAACTTCCTCAGACATCCTTAAGTACTTACCCATCACGATTAAGCAGTAGTTAGACTAGGTACTTAAGTACCAAGGAGGCTACAGTGAAGAGAAGAGTTTTGACCGCGGTTGTGCTCGCTCCGCTATTTCTCTTGAACTCGATTGCATGGGCGGATGATGATGGGAATGCGATGCGTCCACATATCTCAGATATGGGTGGGGATGACCACAGCCCTGGAGTCACACTTGTTATTTTTGCGACGCTCTTGCTCATTGGATTTGGCGTGGGATATTTAGTCGGTCGAAAGACTCGGAGTAAATAAAATGGGAATGCATCTGACATATAACCACGATGGCGTTACCGGAGAGGGTTACTTGGCACTTCCTGATAGCGAGAGTGGTCCTGCGGTAATCGTTATTCAAGAGTGGTGGGGCTTGTTGGACATATCACCGATGTTGTTGATCGCTTTGCAGCGGCAGGTTTTGTGGCATTTGCGCCAGATCTCTATCACGGACAAGCTGCATCTGAACCTGACACCGCTAAAAAATTGATGATGGAATTGAAGTTGGATCTCGCCGGAACCGAGATCGTCAATGCCGCCAACTATTTAATCTCACTCCCAGAGACCTCAACAGAGCATGTAGGTGTGGTTGGATTCTGCATGGGCGGTAGTTTGGCTATCTGGAGTGGAACGCTCTCACCATCAATCACCGCAACGGTTGGTTTCTACCCAGGTTCCTCGTGGGAGCGCCATGCACCGGTATGGAGCAATTACTCCGGTAAGGCAGCGCTATTTCATTGCGCTGAGGGGGATGGAACTTCAGCTGCCCCAGGAATTCAAGAGGCGCTTCGGGAGATAGAGGCTGCTGGAGGTACTGCAACTGCCTTGGATTACTCTGGGACTAAACATGCATTCTTTAATAATGATCGCCCTGAGGTATTTGATCCAGTCGCAGCAGCACTTTCATGGGAGCGAACTTTAGATTTCTTCTTCAGCAAGCTCTCGTGAAGTTTAAGTTGTACGTGTGAGTACATTCGCCATCATCGGCGCTGGTTGGCGAAGCGAGTTTTTCATTCGGCTAGGGCTGCTGATGCCCGAGAAATTTGAACTTCTAGGCGCAGTCGTTCGCAATTCTGAGCGGGCCGCATCTCTACAAGCCGATTATGGGATACCCATCTTCGAATCTATATCCGCACTCATGAAGTTTGCCAGACCCGACTTTGTAATCGTTGCGGTCTCTTGGGCTTCAAACCCAGAAGTTGTAAAAGAATTTGTATCAATGGGAATTCCCGTCTTATGTGAAACTCCTCCGGCTCCGGATGCCCCAGCGTTACGTGAGCTCTGGGCAGTCGTAGGTGGTAGTGATTTGGTCCAGGTTGCCGAGCAATACCTATACCTACCAGGACATGCTGCGAGATTGACTGCGATCGGGCAAGAGGCGATTGGCAAGCCAACTTCCGTAGAGGTCTCTTCTACGCACGGATATCACGCGGTATCTATGGCTCGTGGCTACCTTAGTGCGGGATTCGAGCCAACGACGGTTAACGCCCACAATTTTTCTGCTCCGCTGATCGATCCTCTTTCACGCGAAGGCTGGAATGACGATCTATCTGCACGAGACAGAGTCACGACTATTGCAACTATCGATTTTGGTGATGGCAAGTCGGCAATCTACAACTTCGTAGAGAACCAATGGCATAACCAGTTACGTCGGCGCCGCATAGTAATTCGTGGAAGCGCGGGCGAGATCGTGGATGACACCTTGATCGCTCTTACCGATGGCCCGATCATTGTTGAGTCGGAGTTCCGACGTCATCAACTGGGACACGACCTCAATCTTGATGGTTTTGATACCGAACATATATCGCTTAACGGCAGAGTTGTTTATATGAACCCATTTGTTGGCTTGCGCTTAATGGATGAAGAGATTGCTATTGCAACAATGTTAGTTCGCATGGCTCACTGGATCGCCGGAACAGATACTGCTCCATACCCATTGCGGGAGGCTTGCCAGGATCACCTCATCTCCTTAGCGATTGATGAATCTGCGCTGCGCGGTGTTCCAGTGACCACAGAGCGTGAATTGTGGACACTTTAGGGGTAGCACTTAGCACTAGCCACTATCCGAAAGTTAATCGTAAGAGAGATGCTCTATTCTTAGATTATGAACGAATTCGATAAACCCCGCCGTATCTCTCCTAAGGTCTACAGCCTCATTGTTTCAGCGATCATCCTTGCCTTTGGTACTGGCTACGGGTTGAGTTTGGTTGGTCAAGGATTAGCGGCGCGCGCGGGTAATTCGGTTACAGTTACTGGACAGGCTCGTACGAGTGCAACAGCAGATAATGCGGTATGGACACTTAACGCACAAGAGAGTTCGCAGAGCGCAGCGGCTGCAGTAACAAAGGTCGAGAAGAGCGTAGCTGCACTCACTAATTATTTGGTTGCTGGTGGCATCCCTGCTTCTGCAATTGAAACTGGCGGCGTCAACACAAACGCAATAAATGAATACATCAATGGCAATCCGACTGGACGAGTCCTCTCGTATCAAGCCAACCAGAATCTGACTGTGCGTTCTAAAGATGTAAATCTCGTTAACTCATTGAGCAATGGCATCGGAACACTTTTGCAGACCGGTGTGAACATCAATAACTATGGTCCACAATTTTATGTCTCTAATTTAGCTGCGCTGCGTCCTACGCTTCTTGCGCAGGCCATGGTCGATGCTAAGGCGCGAGGAATATCTATGACAAAGGCGGTTGGTTCTAAATTGGGAAGCGTTATTGCAGTCTCGAGTGGACCTGTACAAGTAACTTCACCTGACTCAGTAGATACATCTGGTGGGGGAATGTATGACACCACAACAATTCCTAAGACTGTTACTGTTACAGTGTCGGTAAGTTTTAAGGTTAAATAAGCGGAGGAGTTACATTCCCGCGCGGATTTAATCGCAGATTAGGCATTTCGGGGGCTGGAATTCGGCCCTCAACTGCCGCTTGAAATGTAGGGATGCTTGGATCTTCGTTATTCCACCGGGTGCGCATCTCTTCAATCTCTTCATGTGATCGGCCAATAAAGTTCCACCACATCACTATCTCTTCTGGAAAAGGTTCGCCGCCGAGGAAGATGATGCGAGCCCCATTTTTAGTGCTGAGTTGCAGTGATGACTTTCCTGCTGGACTGTAATGCAGACTCTTCAAGGGAACTTCTTCGTTATCGACCGAAAAGTCTCCTTCGACAACCAAGGTTCCATATTCATTCCCTGTTTTCAAAGGAATCACTGCAGTAGCGCCCGGTGATATATAAATTTCAGCGCCTAATAACTCACTGAAGATGCGAGCTGGTGACTTTTCGCCGAAGAGTTCACCGATAAATAACCGAATCTTGAGATCGTCACGTTGAAACTCTGGCAATTGCCCGTAGTGATCGAAGAGTGGAGCGCTCTTGCGATCTCGATCGGGCAGAACAGTCCACAGCTGGACCCCATGAGCAACAGAAGAGTTCTCGGTAGAGAGTTCAGAGTGGGCAACGCCTCGCCCAGCCGTCATCAAGTTAAGTTCTCCAGGTTTAATGATCTGCACGCTGCCTAGAGAGTCGCGATGTTCTACCTCGCCAGCAAATAACCAACTCACCGTTTGCAACCCCGTGTGCGGATGCGTGGCGATGCTCATTGCATCACTCTGAGTTGTGGGTCCAAAGTGATCAACGAAGCACCACGCTCCGATCGTCCGGATATACCTATGCGGCAGCGTGCGACTTATCTCGGTTCCACTACGGGTAGTGAGTTTGACGCTGCGCGGCGAGAGAATCATGGCGTGGAGTACGTAGATTGCTTAATAAATCAGTCGCATAGAGGGCCGTCACTCGCTTACCGTCTGCGCTCTTCGGATCGAAGATCGAGTCTTTGGCCCCGCGACGCTAAAGACCTTGCCATCCTTCCGAAGTACTTCTTTCCATAGGCGGGCGGCTGATTTGGATTCTTGAGTCGATCGAATTTTGCAGCCGGGAACTCATAGACCGACATAAAGATAAGCTTTGTGCCTTGATCAGGAATGTAATAGACAATGAGTCTGGGCGATTGCTCCATCTTTGGTCGCTTGTTTGGCGAAGGAGTCTTTTGGTTCTGCTACCTGGAGGTGCGTCACGATCGCCGGGATCGACATTCATAACCAGTGGCGTTGGTGAGAGCGTTAACTTAAACACTCCCTTTGTCGTCGAGCATCCAGTGAGAACCAAGAGGCAGATCGCAAAGGGAATGAAGAGTTTTTTCATCTTAATCTCCAACTTTATTCTCCAACTTTAAGTGGTGTGGCAAGTTTGAATTCTAACTTAAGTGTGCACATTGCATTGTTCATAGGAAGCATTCGAAGATTCTGTATGATGTCCCGAGATTAACATTCATGCTTCAGTATTGATTTGAAAACGCCGCAAGGAATATTAGAAGCCCCACAACTCCTAAGCTTAAAAGTCCCCAAACAAGTCCAAATAGCGAAAACACAACCATAATAATTCCGGTAACCAATGCAGGTTTACTTCTGCGCTCAGAGCGGGAAAAGATTCGAAGGGCAAGATTTGATAATGAAATAAGTAGACCCAAAATTAACACTGCGATAACAATCGCCGACGAAAGCGGGTCGCGCTCTATTAGGGTTAGCGCCGGTGGATTTCCATAATAGGTGCGCCCATTTATGAAGACCGAGGTTGTGCCAACAGGTTCATTAAAGTGATAGTTGAATAGACAGATAATCGTTAAAACCGACCAACCGCATGCCAATCCAAGAAAAATCGAAGGCTTTATTACTGTCCGTCTAAAAGTTGGCATATTCTCTATTCCCTAAATAATCTGATCGGCAAGAAATGACTCTCTAAGTCTCCACCGGGATCTGGAAGTGTTCCGAAACTATTCCAGACTCTTGTCTTCAAACAATAGTCCACAGATGAGAATATATTTGGCTTCCGGGGTTCATCCTGATGAAGACTCTCACGAGTCGGGCACATCATGATTTGAGTATTGGAGCAGTGTCAAAACCACTAAAGTCAAACTTTATCGAGGAGTTAGATGGTTACTACTCCCCGACGACCAGAGAGCGTGCCCCAGTGTTCCTGAGCAACTCCTCAAAACTCGTTGGGAAAACTGCGTGCGGATGTCCGGCCGCCGCCCACACTATTTCGTATTGCGCGAGGGCAGTATCGATCAGAACGACAGGTTCTGGATTGGGAAGCGTGCCATCATGCTGCCACCCGAAGGGGCTTACCCCGCCGATACTGATTCCAGATGCGGACTTTACGAAGTCGGCATCTGCACGGTGCAATTTTTCTACACCTAATTCCTTCGCCACAAGCGCGGTATCTACTCGATGTGCCCCCGAGGTAATCACTAGGAGTGGCCGCCCATCAGGGAGTTTAAAGACTATTGAGGAGGCAATTTGACCGACCTCAATGCCGAGCGCCGCTGCAGCCTCGGCCGCAGATCGGGCGCTGTCGCTCAAGATTCGAACTTCTCCGGAAATATTTCGCTCCCGCATCTCAGCGGTGATTCGTTTGACCGAGGGATTTTTTAAGACCTCTTCCATGGTGGGGAGTTTACTTTGTAAGTTAAGACTTAAGCGAAGGTTTCGGACCTGTTCACCTTCGCGTTAGTCCTGCTCCACGTTGTAGCAGTTGGGTTCGGACATGACAAAGTTCATAAACTCTCACCGATATATCTCAAACGTGGCGAGCAAGAGCTCCCGCGTTGTTATGGCAGTCGTTGTGGGCGCCTCCTTCCTCTTCGGAGTTGCCACCCTCACCTCTTCTGCAACCGCTGCGACTAAGACCGTCGCTAGCACCTCAGCGCTTCCTAAGGTGAAGCACATCTGGTACATCATCATGGAGAACAAGTCCTACGATGCAACCTTTACTGGTCTCAATAACAACACATATCTTTGGAAGACCCTCCCATCACAAGGGACCTTGTTAACAAATTATTATGGAACTGGCCACTACAGCCAAGATAACTACACCGCCTTGGTCTCAGGTCAGGCTCCGCTATATGACCAACAGCTGGATAGTCCTACTTATAAGGACGCCGCTGGATCAGTCATCACCGATAAGTCAGATCCAAACTATGGTCAATTTAAGGCAGCCGGAGATCCGTACACACTTCAGGGTTCGGTTTATCCCTCTTCAGTTCAAACAATCTTTAACCAACTCACTGCAGCCAATGTAAGTTGGAAGGCATACGCTCAAGATCTCGGAAACACTGATGCAAGCGGAGCACCTCACTCAGTGACTGCTTGCGGAGCACCTGGAACTGATCCAACGAACTCTCCAGTTGCCAACCCTGGTGGCGCAAATGCCACCGATCAGTATGTGGCTAAGCACTTCCCACTTCCTTGGTTCCACTCGATCATTGATAACGCGGCAACAATGTGCGACTCATCGCACGCTGCAAATCTCTTTGATCCAGCCAATGGCCTCTATCAGGATTTGAAGAGTGAGAGCACAACACCTGCTTTCTCTTGGATCTCACCTAATAACTGCTCAGATGCTCATGATGCTGTCTGCTATGGCAACAACCTCTCAGGTGGTTGGATCGATCCAAATACACCTGCTGCTCCGCTTAACTACACCGGCGGCCTCTATGCAGGAGATCTCTTCCTCGAGCACATCATCCCTGAAATTCAGGCCTCACCTGCATTCAAGGATAATGGCTTGATCATCGTCTCATTCGATGAAGGCTTCCCTGCTTACACCTTTACCGGAAACAGCTTCCAGAATGCTCCTACCCATGTTTCAGTTGCTGCCTCTCTTGCAGCTGACTCTGCGGGTGAGAACATCAATGGAGTGAATGTAAATACTGAGCCAACTGGACCGAATGCCATCGTCAAGACTGATGCATCTGGCAACCAGTTGTACCCAGGACCTGGCGATAACGCCTTCGTTGATCGTGACTCCACTATTCCTGGAATTGTCATGGGCGGCGCTTCTCCAATTCCTGGAGCGCGTACCGATGCAACTGCATCAGCAGATGGAAGTTCCTCTTACATCTCTGACAACTCGATTCAGGCTTACGATGAAGGACGCACCGTTACAGGTAACAACATCCCAGATGGAGCAACTGTCGGAACTGTTTACGATCTCCCAAGCTGGGCATCATTGCCAAAGACAAGTACATCTACCTGTCCAAACTCTTGCGTAGTTACTGGCTCATTCCAGTTGCTCGTAAATGGCAAGCCAACTGCGCCTACCGGTCCAGTAAGTGGAATCACCCTTGGTGCTCGCACTGCAGCAACAGACCCAATGTTTGATGCAACGCATGCAACTCTTGGTGGAGGAGATGTAGGAATGGTCTTGATCTCTAAGTTCAACAAGCCAGGAACTACAGATGCCACCTTCTACAATCACTACAGCTTCTTGCGCTCCCTCGAAGATCTCTTTGCGGTAGCCAAGGCATCTCCTGGTTTGGATGGCAAGGGCCACCTCGGCTTCGCCGCACAACCTGGTCTCAAGGCCTTTGGAAGCGATGTATTCAATAACAAGTAAGTTCCGTTACCTTCTAACGGCGCTAACAGCGATTGCGCTGGCCGGAGTTTTTACTCCGGTCGGCGCCTTCGCCGTTTCTACAAAGTCAATTCAACCTCAAAAATCCACCAGGTGCTGCAGGCCTCGCAACTACATCCGCAGTTGGCGATTCCTGGAGATACTGTGGATGTAACACTCCGTACCGGGATCACGCAGGTTCTCTTGAACGGACCCACCATTCCTCAGATTTCAGCGGATGCCTTGCCCGGAACCTTTATCTTCACCTTCATTCAGAAGACCGGAAGAACCTTGATCGATATCCGCGACTTTGGGATTCTAGATGGTGAAGATGCTTTGATCCGGCCTGTTCAATTTGATGATGGAACCAAATCTTTCTATTTAAGCGCGGGGCAGAAGCGCACTGTGAAACTTACAAGTTTTATGGCGGTTGGAACAGGCACGCTGCGCTGGGCGCCACTCAACCACTATGTGACAGATTGGCAGTTTGTAGAAGAGACAGCCTGATTTAGACTCATCGCATGTACATCCCGAAAATCAACCTGGTCGAGGACTGGGAAGAGATTCAGCGCTTCGTTAGCTCAGTACGTGCTGCAGATCTTGTCACGGTTAATCCTGATGGGTTGCCTATCGCGACGCTTATGCCGATGGTGTGGGTCGATGCAAATCCAACTGAAAACAATTATGGACGAGTCGTCATGCATATGGCTCGAGGTAACGAGCAGTGGCGGTCGATCCAACCCGGCACTCAAGGTCTAGCGATATTGCATGGAGCGCAGGCATATATATCGCCCTCCAACTACTCAAATAAGCAGACCGATCATAAAGTTGTTCCAACCTGGAATTATCAGTCTGTTCATTTAAGTGGAACTGTTGAAGTTAGTGAAGATGTTGAGTTATTGCGTCAGATCGTTACCGACCTAACTTCACTTCATGAATCACAACGCGAAGATCCCTGGCTCGCCAGCGAATCTGATCCGCATTACTTTGAGTTGCAATTGAAGGGAATTGTTGCCGTCATCTTGCACATTACTAAGGTGGAGGCGAAATCCAAGATTAGCCAGAACAAACGCAGTGAGGAGCGTGAGCGGATTGTTGAAGATTTATTTACCTCCGGAATTCCAGGTGAGGAGGTTATCGCTGCAGAGATGCAGCGCTATTTGGATCGTTAGAGTTCAATGATATTGAGTGGAGCAAACCCATCCGCTATGCGCTGTAATTGTGCTTCGATAAACCGCTTTCCACGTTTTTCAAAAGCGGCAGAGTCTCCACCGACGTGCGGCGTGATAAGCAGATTCGGAGCTCTCCAGAGTGGATGATCTTGAGGTAGTGGCTCTGGATCTGTTACATCGAGGGCCGCGCTAATCCGCCCAGAATTTAATTCTGCTACAAGAGCATCGGTATCAACTACTGGGCCGCGAGCGACGTTGATGAGTGTTGCTCCATCTTTCATGAGCGCCAACCTTCTGGCATTGAAAAGGTGCTTGCTCTCCGCGTTAAGCGGAAGAATTAAAAAGATTATGTCGAATGTGGGAAGTAGTTCATCAAGTTGAGTCATGCGGCGACTTCCATTACTTCCGCTCCGGGAGAAGGTCGTGATCTCGACTTCATATGGCTTGAGGTAGGAGACCAAGGTCTGACCGATCGAACCCGCACCAATAATTGCGATAGAACTATCGTTGAGCGAGCCCATCCGTTCATGACTCCACAAGCCCTGATCTTGCTCACGTACAAAATGCGGAATACCACGTCGCATCGCAATAGCGAGTCCCACAGCCAACTCTGCCGTGGAGGCGTTATGCACGCCCTGTGCGTTACACAAGGTGATGCCCTCTCGAACATAGGGAACCGCTGCGTCATAACCAGCGTTAGGCACTTGAAGAATCTGCAAGTTGCTCATGGCACGAACAGGTTCCAGCGTCTCGATACCCGTCATGTAAGGCTGTACATAGATTGTGATCTGCGAGAGATCTGAACTCTCAAGTGGGAAATCTAGGGGAGATAGCTTTTGGAAACCTACGGGTACTTTAAGCTCGGGCCATTGGCTCCAGACGGTATGCATAATCTGCAAACTTACTCTTCACCGATATCTTCGTTCCATACATCTGGCTTCTCTGCAATGAACTTCGCCATCAGATCCTTGCACTCTTGAGAGTTGAGGTTGATGACCTCCACCCCATGCGAGCGGAGAAGATCCTCGGCTCCCATGAATGTCTCGTTCTCTCCCAAGACAACCCGCGGGATCCCATAGAGCAAGATCGCTCCGCTGCACATATGGCAGGGGGAGAGGGTTGTATACATAGTGGCCTTGGCATAGACGCTGGCTGGTAGGCGGCCAATATTTTCAAGGCAATCGGTCTCTCCATGGCGGATGGCGCTACCCATTTGGACCCGCTTGTTGTAGCCGACGCCGAGGACTTTGCCGTCTACGACCAGTGCCCCACCAATCGGAACGCCACCCTCTGAGGCCCCTTGGCGCGCGGCTGCAATGGCATATTCGAGTAGTTCGCGGTCGTCCATAATCTCCCCATTTCGCCCTGTGGAGGCTAACTTTAGGTGAAATTCGCCTGAGTGTGGGCTTAACATCGGCCGCATTTCCCTATACGGTTTCGCCATTCCCTCGGTCTATGAGCCGTCATTTCATACGGGGTCGCAAACACCCCCGATAACAAAATTAGGAGAGATGACTCATGTCTAATTTAGAAATTCGTGAAGGCGAGTACGGGGACAAGGTCCTCGCGCTTGAGCCAGGAGGAATCGAAGCTATCGCCGATTCTGAGCGTCACGGAAAGGCACGAAACCTCTTTGCAACCTGGATGAGCCCAAATCTTGAATTCGCCACCATGTTTGTTGGGGTTCTCGCAGTTGCTGTATTTGGGTTGAGTTTTGCGCAATCCGTTTTGGCGATCGTGATCGGAAATGCCCTCGGAGCAACCGCACAATTTATTCTGACCCAAGATGGCCCTCGCTACGGTGTGCCACAGATGGTCGTCAGCCGCTCCGCTTTCGGCAAACTCGGAAACATTCTTCCCTCCATCGCGAATGCTGGTGCTGCCGGTATCGGATGGTTTGCGGTCAACAGCGTCTCTGGCGCATGGGCCCTCTCTAGCCTTACCAAGAATCATTTACATGTGATTCCAAGCCTTGTCATCGTAGTTTTGGTTCAGGTATCCATCGCATTCATTGGCCACAACTTGGTTCTCGTTGTTGAGCGTTACCTATTCCCTTACTTGATCGTCGTCTTTGGTGTCGCTTGTATTTATGTTCTATCAAGTTCACACCTTCACCTTGGTGCTGCTGGAGCAGGTAAGACACCTGGTGGCTTCTTGATCACCGTTGCATCCGTATATGGATATGCAGCTGGTTGGAATCCTTTCGCAGCCGACTATGCACGTTATTTGCCAAAGACAGTGGAGCGTAAGTCAGCAGGTCTCTTTGCTGGCCTCGGTCTCTTCTTCTCTGCTGCAGTGCTCGAGATTGTTGGAGCAGCAGCGGCAACCGCAGGAAATGGAACTGGATTTGATAGCAGTTCAAATCCAACAGGCGGCATCGTTAGTTTTATGCCAGGTTGGATTGGAAAATTGTTCTTGCTAGGTATCGTCGGTGGATCAATTTGCGCCAACGTCCTTAATATCTATTCAGGTTCGATGTCATTCTTGACCATTGGCGTAAAGCTTGGAAGCAATATCCGTCGTGGATTGTTTGCAACCATCTTTGGTATCGCTGGATTCTTCCTAGCTAAGTCGGCAATGGGCAACCCAAACAACAACTACACCAACTTCCTTTTGACCATGTCCTATTGGATTGGTCCATGGTTGGGCGTTGTCTTGGCTGATAAGTTCTTGCGCAAAGGTGCTTCAGTTGAGAAGTTGCTTTACTCAAAGCGCGAAAACTGGGCTGGCCCAGTCTCCTTCGTTGTGGCTATCTCATTCGCCATTTGGGGATTTGTTAACCAGACATGGAATACCGGTAATCCAAAGAATCCGACGGATTACATCAACGGTTACTTTGTCCAACACCATCCAAAGATTGGTGATCTCACCTTCTGGGTTGGATTCATTGTTGCATTTGTTCTCTACCTGATTCTTGCTGGCAAGAAAGTTAAGGCAGAGAGCAGTAATTAAGTAGTTACCAAGAAGTGTGAAGTGGGCGTCCTTCTGCATATCCCGAGGCAGATTGGATGCCCACGACGCATTTGTCATGGAATTCATTGATAGTGGTGGCTCCAGCGTAGGTAAATGATGAGCGTACGCCAGCAATAATTTGGTCGATTAAATCTTCAACCCCAGGTCGCGCTGGATCTATATACATCCGGCTCGAGGAGATTCCCTCTTCAAAGATTCGCTTGCGAGCGCGATCGAAGGCGCTCTCTTGAGATGTGCGGGCATTAACCGCGCGAGCAGAGGCCATTCCAAATGACTCTTTATAAAGTTTTCCGTTGGTATCACGAATGAGATCTCCCGGACTTTCGAGAGTTCCCGCGAACCACGAACCAATCATGACCTGCGATGCACCTGCGGCGAGTGCCAAGGCGACATCACGAGGATGGCGTACACCGCCATCTGCCCAGACATGCTTACCCATGGAACGAGCTTGCTTGGCACATTCGAGAACTGCAGAGAATTGAGGACGTCCCACCCCAGTTTGCATTCTGGTGGTGCACATAGCTCCCGGTCCGACTCCAACCTTGATGATATCTGCACCAGCTTCGATCAAATCCTTTGTGCCCTGCGCGGTAACAATGTTTCCCGCAACGATTGGCACTCCTGGATTGAGCGCCTTGACTGCCTTGATTGCCTCAATCATCTTGGCTTGATGGCCGTGCGCCGTATCGATAACCAAGCAATCGGAGCCTGCCGCTAGTAGAGCCTTGGCCTTGCCGGCGACATCTCCATTGATACCGATGGCGGTCGCGATGCGAAGACGGTTTTTAGAATCGAGGGCAGGCTTATACAAAGTAGCTCGAAGCGCTCCAGCCTTGGTAAGGATTCCCACCAAATCACCATGCGAATTCACGATTGCGGCAAACTCGCGACGACTCTCCTCGAGAGCTTCAAATGCAGCGCGGGGATCAATGGTGTTAGGAAGCGTTGTGAAATCGGTATGCATGATCTGGCGCAGTTGTGTGAATCGATCAACTCGCTCTAGATCGCTCTGAGTAATTACTCCAACGGGTTTGGTCTCGTTGACGACCACTAGTACGCCGTGAGCTCGCTTAGTAATAAGGTCGAGTGCGCTCGCCGCGGTCTCAGTTCCTTCTAAGGTCGCTGGAGTTTCAAAGATGCTGTCTCGGGTCTTTACCCAAGCGATGACGTCAGCGATGATCTCAAGCGGAATATCTTGTGGGATTACTACTAACCCACCACGTCGTGCCACGGTCTCAGCCATACGACGACCTGCTATCGCGGTCATGTTAGCTACGACAATTGGAATTGTGGTGCCGGTTCCATCGTCGGTAGCCAAGTCGACATCCATACGACTGGCGACTTCGGTGTAGTTGGGAACCATGAACACATCGTCATATGTGAGATCGTGTGTTTGGCCGGCGAGGGGGCTGCTTAAGAAATGCACGTTGCCTAACTATACACCTGACGGTATCGTTGAAGTATGTTCGGAATTGGCTTCGAGAAGCTTCTCACGCTCGCGATATTGGCTGCGATCCTCATTGGACCAGATAAGTTGCCTCAATTCGCGGTAGATGCAGCGAAGTTGATCCAACGCATTCGTGGTCTGAGCCGTGAAGCGATGACTGAATTTAAGAGTCAACTTGGTCCTGAGTACGCAAACATGGATATCCAAGATCTGAACCCTAAGACCTTTATTGCTAAACACCTCGATGATATTGCGACTGATACCAATATCATCGCAAAGAGCGCTTCTGCAGATTTGGCGAAGATAAAAGAGCAGACCAAGATCGATCCAGATCTCCTTTAATCTTTAATTGCTCTTTATAGGCTTTCGATCTAGCTTCGCAAACATAAATATCAAAAAGACTCCGAAGCCAAATATCACGGCCACGCTAATCACCCAAAGCAGCACCCCTGCTGAGGTGAGATCAAGAAACTTATAAGGCCATTGTTTGATTGCTAGACCGTGAATAACCGTGTAGATGATGTAGATAATAGGAATCTGCAGAATTCTTAGGGAGTCCTTGGTCTTTATATATCCGCGTGGTCCCTTTTTGAGCCATAAGTAGATGTACATCACCGGAGCGACTACGTGCATAAGCGCTGATGTGAGCCAATACCAGCCCTTAGGTGGGTATGCGGGGAGAAGTACCGCGTTGTAAACCAATCCCGTTACGGTGATCATGATCAAGCCAGTCGCAAATAGATTTCCAAAATATTTAAAGGAGGTCTTACCTCGGGCAATTGCAGTGCCGATGTAAATAACGACTAGGTTCGACCAAATGGTGAAGTAACTAAAGAAACCTACGATGCGGATTGGCGCCGTGTTCTGGTGAAAGAGAGTCTGATCCGAAACGGCGACGGGATCGATATTAAATGCATTGAGAAAGAGTGAGAAGGTCAGCCCGAAAAAAGCGAAGAAGGCAAGCCATCCGTATAAACGTCGGCTTACCTTCTCCATAAAAATCTAGAAAACTAGTCCTTCTTGGACTTTTTCTCTTGCTTCTGTAAACGCTTCTCCTTGAGAGAGAGCTTCGGCTCCTTCTTAGTGTTTGCGTTGCCCTTCTGTTCTTTGTTTGCCATGATTTCTCCTTCGTAACCTTGCCTTAGGTTACCCGAATATCTCGCATTAGATAAAGAAAAACCCCACAAGATTTCTCTCGTGGGGTTTTCTAGGGCTGTGAGTTACTTGAAGGATGTAGCCAAAGCGCAGAGGATTCCTGAAATTGCTATCCAGGTAAACCATGATCCTGCAGTTCTTTGACGCCACTCTTCAAGAGTTGGATCAATCTTTACGCGATAGCCGCGTAGAAGTAATCCGAGAGCAACGAAAGCTCCAACGATGTAGTGGAACATATTTGCTCCTGCAACAAGAACCCAGTTTGAGGCATAGGCACCGTTGTAGAAGGGGCGACCAGCGTCATCATGAGCGATAAATGGCATATGGGCCATCTGGTGCCACTGGTAGAAGCCACCAATAAGCAGCGCTACCAAGACGACGATTGCGGTGAGATTACGCACTGCTTTGTTGTACTCCCCAAGTCGGTGAGCAAGAGCAGCGACAATTAATCCGAGTGCGGCGACCCATCCGGAAGCGGTACTAAATGAGTGCACTCCCTTTGGTAGCCATCCACCATTGACGTTGAGATTTCGCAGGTAGAAATAGGAGAAGATCATTCCAAAGAGGAATGCTCCATCTGCCACAATCAGGAGGCGAACTCCTAGACGCTCACGACGACCAACTGCCTCTGGTGAGTCATGATGCACGTGAAATTCGGTGTCATGTGCCATTTACTTTGCACTCCTTCCGTATCCATATGGATCACTAGTCACAACGGGTGGTTGGTCAAAGTTGACCAGTGGCACAGGGTAAGGAACGGTCCACTCGAGAGTCTTCGCTCCCCATGGGTTCATTGGAGCAATCTTTCCGCTACGCCACGAGTGGACGATGGCCCAGAGAAGAATGATCATTCCAAGTCCCACACTGTAAGCACCTATTGTGCTGATCAGATTGGCGTGTGCGAAGAGATGGGCATAGTCGGCAACCCGTCGAGGTTGTCCTTCGGCGCCAGCTATGAACATTCCAAGGAAGAGGACGTTAAATCCGATCTGAATAAACCAGAAAGAGATGTATCCGCCTCGCTCGTTGAGCATGCGACCTGTCATCTTAGGGAACCAGTATGCGAGGCCGCCAATAGCGCCGGTGAGTGCAGCACCCATCAAGGTGTAATGGAAGTGCGCCGTAACATACATGGATCCATGGAGATAGTTGTCGGCAGGCACATCTGAAAGATAAATTCCAGTGATTCCTCCGATCAAGAAATTCCAGATGAATGCATAAACACAGAGCATAGGAAGTTTCATCCAAGGTCTACCGCGCCACAAGGTTCCGATAAGTACCAAGAAGAGCAATCCTGTTGGTACTGAGATGAACTCGGTGGTGACCATGAATGGACCGTTGAGTGATGGCATCCAACCCGCCATATACATATGGTGGGCCCAGACGAGTACCGACAACCCTGCAATTCCGGCAAAGCCTGCGATAGCGGCGTTGTAGGAGAAGAGCGGCTTACGGACAAAGACTGGAGCAATCTCCATCAGCGCAGCGACACCTGGAATCAGGATTACATAAACCTCAGGGTGGCCCATAATCCAGAAGAGGTTGGCATAGAGCCATCCACTTCCACCGACATTGGCATCATAGAAGCCCGTAGCAATGGTGCGATCAAGTCCCGTTTGAATCATCGCAACCATGAAGGTTGGGAATGCAGGAATTGCGAGAGCAACAGAAATGGTTGCGCCAATAACGAAGATCGGCACACGATTCCACTTCATGCCCTTTGCGCGCATTGCGACAACTGTCGTTGTGATATTCATACCGGCAACTGCCGTTGAAACCGCAAAGATAATGATTGTGGCAAGGAAGGCATTCATACCTGGACCAGCTTGATCGCTCAATGGAGCGTAGGCGGTCCAACCAGTAGGAATTCCTCCCAGGAACCAAGCGCTACAAAGAACTGGGATGGCGGTGAAGAGAACCCACCAGCTCAGTGCATTGAGTCGAGGGAATGCCATATCTGCAGCACCGATCATGATTGGCATGATGTAGTTACCGAAAGGACCGGTAGCAACAATGATCATCGCAACAATCATTGTGATTCCGTGCAATCCAACGAGTGAGTTGTAAACAACTGGGGTGATGAAATGTGAACCTGGGGTTGCCAGATTTGTGCGAATCATCATCGCCATCGTTCCGCCGACTCCGAGCATTGCCATCACACCAACTAAATATTGGATACCAACCACCTTATGGTCGGTGCAATATTTGAAGTAGCGCTTCCAACCTTGTCCGTCACCGGCAAGGTAGAGCTGCTCTTCATCGGTTAGATCTTTTCCAATCAACCAGCGGAATGGTCCAATGAATGCACCGATTCCGATGAGAAATCCGATGCTCCATGCGAACATCGACATCAGGAGGACCTTGTTTACATTGTGAGAGTCGGTCATATCGCGACCGGCCTTCATCGCAAAATAAGTGCCCCAGCAAAAAATTACACCGACGACAATTCCGGTTCCCATATTGAGCTTGGTGATCAAGCTCTTTTTGGGGTTAGGGATTGGACGCGATGAAGCAGGCGCGTGCGAAAGTGTTGTCATTGTTGTACGCCTCCTGTTGCCTGAATTGATGAGACCCAATTATTGAAATCTGTCGGACTTTCGACGGCACCACTTGTCTCCATGTAAGCGTGATAGAGCCCGCAGAGCTCTGCGCACTTAACATCGAGTGGTCCCGTTGCAGTTGGATCAGCATGGGCGACAGTCGTGACGAGTCGGTTAGCATCGATCTTCACACCTAGTTGGACCGGCCAGAAGGAGTGATTGACATCATCCGACTTCACATTGAATGTGACAGGTTGATTGACTGGCAGATTGAGTGTGTGGGTATGAATGTTCTGCTGTGGGTAGTAGAAAGACCAGACCCATTGTGAACCTGTTACATCAACGATGAGGGACTTTGGTGCATCAGTGGCTGCAGCGATTGACTCAGTATTGAGCGCAACCAAGCCCCAGACGATCGCAACAATGCAAAATAGAACCGAAGTAGCTGTCCAGACAATGACAACAGGTCCATTTGTTCGGATGGCAACGCCGTCTTCTGGCGGAGTATCACCACGATGCATGTTGAGGAAGGATTTAGCAGCAATAGATAGAACCACGCCCGCGATAGGGGCGGAGATCACCGTGAACCAGATCATGATGTCTTCATTTGCCTGCATCTGCTTGCTCAGTACGACTGGCATCCACTTTGGATAGGCCCAAAGACCGAGAACCACAAATACTGCAGTAAAGAAGATCCACAAGAGCAGGGTTTGACTCACGTCTTTCCGCTTCAAGAATGTTGAGACTCGAGCTCCTGGAGTAGGAGTCAACGCTTCGTTTTCATGGTCAGCCATTTACGACACTCACCTTTCCGCTCATATAACCAAGTTGGCCCATTACTGCGCCAAAACCTCGGTAGGTGGAGTCACCACATGGATATTCGCAGTTCCACACATAGTTTCCAGCTCCATGAGTCAAGAAGGAGAAGACAACCTTGTGACCAACCGGCAACTTCGTTGGATCGGCGTTGTAGGCCTTCATCTCATCGTCAGTGTTAACTGGCAGAGGAACATTTACAAAGAGTGGATCTTGCGTGGAAGTTGGAAGTCCATGCAGCGTGAATGTGTGCTCGACTCCATCAGGTGGAAGCGAGGTCTTTGCAACGCCGTCATATGAAACGGTGCCATCCACTGTTCCAACGACACTGCCAAAATATGGCGTGTTTAGTTTTTCACCGCTGTCATAGACAGTGAGTGTGACAGTTATGTAAGAGTTGGCTGGCAAGACGAAATCTGTGTATGGACCATAAGAAGGCCAACTTGGGTGTCCACCGTCGCAGGTGGCACAACCACCGTGAGCTTTGGAGTTGATTGGATCTGGATAGACCCCGTCGGCGATGGTGTAGTGGTTGTAGGTCTTTCCATCGGCGGTGGTGATCGTTCCTACCTTTGTCGCATAAAGTTTTGGCTGTGGGTCGGCTGATACTTTGTGAAGAGTTAAGCCAACGCCAGCGACAACTACGATTCCAAGAACGACTGCGAGCAGCGCCCCTATCGTGGTCCTCGCCTTTGAGGGTGTGGCTGTGTCCACGGACATCCTTTCTTGAGGGTAAGTGTGGGGTGTCTGAGAATGATTAGGTGGACAATACGCCTAATATGTGATCTGGGAAACACTTTATTGCTAACTACTCGCGAAAAGTTTTAGGTGGTTGAGGGTTAGCACTCATGTGCCCTTTTGAATAGTTCTGAGTATCAGTTGAGAGGTTATTGAGAATGAGACTTAACCCAATCTGGGATGCCCTCTTTGCGCTACTCATTCTAGGCGCCGGGTATTGGTACATCTCGGAGAAGGTTGCCCGCCAATCCATTTCGCTGCTCCGTCAGATATCTTTCTTTACAGGCCTCGTGCTGACATTTGGTTTGCTAGTGGGTCCAGTCCCGCATTATGCAGTGCGAATTTTTTGGGTGCATATGATTCAACACATTGGATTGATGATGTTGATCTCGCCGCTTCTCGTGCTGGGTGCTCCCATAACTGTTGCGCTCGCCTCTAAACGGCCCAAGCTCGCCACAACTGTTCGCAGCATTGGAAGCAATCGTGCGGTTCGCAACCTCTTCAGACCCCAAGTTGGCTTCACCATATTTCTCATTGTCTTGATTGGCACCCACTTCTCTCCGCTTGCAAACTGGGGGATGACAAACCCCAATGCTCACTGCTTTGAGTTAATGCTCTTTCTCTTGGGTGGTTTGATTTATTACTACCCTGTGATGGAAGGCAACCCGCACCCATTTTTCGTTCCATACTCCCTCCGCGTGATCTCCCTCTTTGCCATGATGTTGCCTGAAACGATGGTGGGTTTCTTTTTATACTCAGGAAATCGCGTACTTCACTCACTTCCGGCGCATACCTCAATGCAGATGGGGCTCGCCGATCAGCACCAAGGCGGAGCGATTATGTGGGCGATGGGAATGTTGATAGATACCATCTGGATCGTCCTTGCTGCCAAGGATTGGTTCGCCCATGAGCAACTAATAGCGGAAGAGGAAGATGAGCTTCAACCAGAACTCTGAAAATAGCCCAGAGCCAAAGCGTCGCTGGGTCCTGTGGGGGTTGCCTCTCTGCGGATTAATGGGTGTCTTTGAATTCAACCGCGCTCTAGGGGGAAACCACCTGAGTTGGGTTTATGTACTGGAGTGGCCTTTCTTTGGAGTCTTCATCTACTACATGTACTGGAAACTTTCTCAGCCGCAAGAACCCTACGACGACTCAGAAGATCCTCCGAGAGAGATTGATTAAGGATTCACTTAGTAAACTAAAACCCTTATGTTTCAGCTCTTATCGCTATCAACCGAGGTTTACTTCTGGATCGCCACAGCGGCGCTCTTGATGGCGACTGTCTATTTCTGGCATAAGTTCGCGGTTCATAACTGGAAGAACATCACGGTTCGCTTCTCGTTGATCATTGCTATTCAATGTTTTGCTTTGGCCTCAATGGGCGTAACTATCAATCGATCCGGTGAGTTTTACTCCTCATGGTCTGACCTCTTTGGTGCTCAAGGGGAGTACCAAAAAATCGCCATTAGTCCTACAGCGCTCTCGCAAATTAGCGTTAAAGATCTACTCTCTGCCACCAAAACTAAGGGTGGAAGTTTAATTTTTCGCAAAGTGATTAAAGGTGCTGCATCTGGAATCTCAAATGTCGTATACGTCGTTGCATCGCCAACATTGGCGCGAGAACTAGAAAGTCCAGCCCACGCTCTCGGAAATACATATCAAGTAGTTGAGTTGTTCCCAGGTACACCTGGAGTTCCTCAAACGTGGATCGGCACCCTTGATGGGATTACAACTATGGAAGATCTGGAGAACGCGGGCAAGATCCCTCCTACCTTGGCAGTTATTCCGGCAATTAACGTAGAGCCTGGTCAAGATACCGAGTGCATGAACTTTGTCGGCGGAGCTAAGGTGGAAACCTGGATCACCAAAGATATGAAGACATTCATGCAGACATTTATGGGAATAGATAATCGACTCTGGTCTTCATTCGGTTACTCAACGGGTGGCTGGTGCGCCGCAGAAGTTGCCGTGCTTCATCAAGATCAATATTCATCTGGAGTTTCACTGGCAGGGTACTTCAAACCAATTCTCTCCATCGGTTTATCAAAGCGCGAGAAGAATTATCTTGGCAATCACTACGACCTCATCAATTATTTAAAGCACAATCCTCGTAACACCAGAATCATGATCATCTCCTCGCTCAAAGATCATTATGCGAACTCGGCTGCTCAGCAATTTATGCAGAGCGCAAATTCTTTGATCCCTATTAAGTATGTTCAAATTCCTAAAGGTGGCCACAACATAGGAGTGTGGAAGCCCTTTGTCTCTACCGGTTTCCTATGGATCAGCGGAGTAAATGACATCTCTACTCCGGTGGCTAATCCAGCTCCTAGCGCGAGCGGAACCCAGAAATAAATTTCTCGGCTCGAAGCGCGGCCCAACCAACTTTTGGAAGATCTGCGGCGCGCGGATAGAGAACGTAGCGCGTCTCCCACCCTGGCTGAAATTTCGCATTGAAACGGTAGAGGGACTCAACTTGGAAGAAGTTTGAGGAGAACCTAATGAGATTTCGCATTCCGCGCGTGATGGGACCAGCGCTGATCTTGTCGGCGCGTTCAAAGAGTGATCTAAAGGCGGCAAAGTTAAGAGAGACGTGAGCCAAATTATTTGCGCGCGCATACTCCACTGTTTCGACGATCATCAATTCATTGACACCGGGATCGGTTCCACGCTCTCTCTGCATACGGTCGAGAGATAAGCCATTTGTGGTCCATGGAACGTAATAGAGCAGACCCTTTATCTCATTGTTCAACCAAGCTATGGTGATGTAGGTATCAGGATCGAAATCTTCACCGAAACGATCCATCGACATAGAAAATCCGCGCTCGGCAACCCCGTATCGCCATTCGTGAGCCAACTTGCGAAGTTGACTGCGCGTGTCGTTATCAAGTTCCGACCACTTGTGAGTGGTGCAGGAGTAGCCCTTGCGCTTGATGCGGTTCACCATCTGACGAACGTTTGCCATAGGTCGGCCCTCAAGAGTGAAATCCTTGACCTCGATGATTGCTTCATCTCCGATATCTATCGCGATCATTCCGGCATGCTCCACCCAGACTTCACCACCGCGGTCACTGCAACCCATGACCGCTGGAGTCCAGGCATGTTCATCGGCAATCTTGATGAACTCGGCAATTGCCTCTGGCCAGAGACTGTACTCACCGAATGGGTCACCACTTGCGAGCATCACGCCACCTTGTACTCGATAAGCGATTCCCGCCTTGCGATTTGAAGCCCATACGACGCTCTTGTCGCGTCTGGTCGCGAAGTAACCTAAAGAATCTTGCTCTAGATCATGTTTGATCAACTTACGAACTTGATCCATATCTTCATCGGACATCTTAGGAATGGGTTTGACCCTACGGAAATAGAGCCAGAGCGGAACGATGAGGGTGAAGACACCAAATGTTCCTAGAGTAAATGCGATGAGATCGGAAGAGCGCTCCGATGTAAATTTAATTGGACCAGTGATTCCAATGAAACCTTCAACGATAAAGAGGAAGATGTTTTTATAAGAAGGTGACCCGATGATCTCGTAGTTGCTACGGAATTTCAGGAGTAGCAAACTCGCGAGAAATAGGACTACTAAAGCTATTCCAAAACCAATAAGTGGTTGCATCTTGGTGCTGGGATCAGATTTTGCGTAGAAAGATTTATGAAATACCAGCAGTAGGGCGATGCTGCCTAGTGAGAGAGCAATTTGGAGCGGATGATGGTTAGTTCTAAAAAGTTCTGTCGCCAAATTAACGCAGAGGATGATGAGGGCAAGTATCCAGGCGCGACGTTTGCGTCTAGAAAGTCCGCGAGCCAAGATCATCAATACAAGACCGGTAAAGATCGCAGTAGCTAAAGCGGTTCCGTTAAGGAAGACCGGTATTACGTGATCAAGTTTGTGTACTGGTGTTCGAAATTTGCGAGAGACGTTAGCAAGTATGTCGAAGAGGCCAACTAGAAAAGTTAGTCGACCAATCCAGACGGGTACCCAGCGTTGAGATTTCATTATCTAAATACTCCCGTATGTCCGAGCGAATAACGACCAGGCTGTGGATAGAAGGATAGGCCGTGTGGTTCCTTACCCACTGGAATGCTGCGTAGATATTTTCCGTGGACGATATCAAAGACGTAAACCACGTTGTTATACCGACCCGAGACCCAGAACTGGGTTCCATCGGCGGAGATACTTCCCATATCGGGAGAGCCCCCGTTCGGGATCTTCCATTTTGCAACGATCTTATTATCCGAAAAGCGCAGCACCGAAACGCTGCCTTCACCTCGGTTGGAGATTAAAAGGTACTTTGAATCACGAGTTACATAAAGTCCGTGGGCCTCAACGCCGGTATGAATTAGTGAGACCTTGCCAAAGTGATCGGCGGGCATAACCCAGACGCCGTTCTCCATCATGTCTGCGATATAGAAAGTTTTGCCATCAGGTGAAATTTTTACATCTTGCGGAGTGGGTGCATCAGCGGCATTCATATGTTGATACGTTGGAAGAAATTTCCCATTTAAATATGTTGATGGAAGTTTGAAGTAGCTGACGACCTTCATTTGCGCGGTATTTACCAGAATCAGAGTTCCAGAGAACTCGCATGAAGCGACAAAGAAGTTGCCATCTGCAGTGAAATCAGCATGGTTGAGGCCCTCACAAGAGACATGGACAATCTTCTTGATTGCCATTGTGTGAGGATCGCGGAAGACCATCTCTTTATCTGCCTCGGCCATGACAATGGCGTATTTTCCATTGGGTGTGAAGTAGAGATTGTAGGGATCGTGTACGTAGATCGATTTGCCTGGTAGTCCCGTTTTCGGGTCGATAGGCGTTAGATGATTTCCCTCATCATCATTGACCCACAAGGTTTTAAGGTCCCAGGATGGAACAACGTGTTGTGGCCCCTTAGGGACAGAAAAAGTTCGAATGACTTTGAAAGTTTTAGGATCAATCTCGGTCACGCTGTTACCGGTGTGGTTTGGAACGTAGACCCGCTCTGGGAAGTTGGCCACGACAGAACTGAAATTGTTCGGCCCATCGGCTGCATAAATATTGTTCGGATCGGTGACAGGAGGCATTCCTGCTAACGGAGTCGCCGCTTGCACATTAAATGGGATAGCGATTGCTACCAGCGCAAGAATTACAGCGGATTTCTTCATTGATATGCTCCAAGCAATGTGGTGAGCGTGACGGGAGTTAGCCCTTTAGCGTGTAAATTTTCCAGCAGAGTCGGCATGGCATCAATCGTGTCTTGATGTCCAAAGTGCATGCTCACAATGCTTCCATTTTTTATGGACTTGCTGATGTCCGCTAACACAATGCGTTTCCCGACATCTTGATAATCGTGTGAGTCGACATCGTAAGCAATGCATTGGTTGTAACCATATTTCAGGGCAGCGTTACGAATAATTGCATTTGAGTATTGCGTGCCGGACGGGCGAAACCACTTTCCGTGATTGCCAATTAATTTCTTGAGCTCGGCGGCGCAGCCAGCGATCTCTGCATCAACTTGCTTGGCATTAAGTGTTTTCATTTGGTAATGATTCATGGTGTGATTTCCCAAGTCATATCCCGCATCAAGTATCTGTTTAGCGACACTGGGATAGCCCTGCAACCATTTTCCGATGGCAAATACTGAAACGGGAGTTGAACTGCTCTTAAATATTGAGAGGAGTTTCTGCACCATCGCAGGATCGCCAGCGCCATGAAAAGTTAGTGCCACCTGCGGTTTCTTTCGCGAACCATGTGCAATATCAGGGTTGGCAGCGCTGGCGGTATCCGTCCCAATTTCAAGGTCCGAAATGCCCGAAATAAGTGTCGCTCCAGCAACTACTGCGCTATTTCTCAGGAATCGACGTCGATCGAGGGTCACGGCTTAAGGATACTTGCTGCGTTGCGCAGCGCGGTTATGCCGTGAGTTGCTACTGTAAGGGAAGCACTCAGTCGTGCGCCTTCCGGCGTGGGAAGCGCATAGACAGGTGACCTAGGGCATACAGGGGGTAAAACCTTGAGCGAAGATGAAGACAATGGCTTAGATGACATCGTCACGGAAGAGATGTTGTGGGAGCGCATTCCTGAAACCACCGGCCTAGAACGTGCAAATACTTATTACGAATTGAGCGCTCGAATTTACGCTCGCGGACAATACGACGAGGCGCTAGCCCTCGCTGAGACCGCGCGGGATATCTACACCGAGTTGGGCGCTGTCGCACCTGCTGATGGTTTAGCTCAGGCCTATTCCGCAATTGGCTACAACCTCAATCAGCTCAAGCGAAATTCCGAGGCGGCCACCGCGATGAGCAAGGCCGTTGATCTCTTGCGTGAATCGAAATCGCCTCTAGCAATTGATTTAGCCTGCACCCTCGGTGAGTGGTGTTTCGGCGCTAAGGATTACGAGAAGACGATTGAGTGCATGCGCGAATGCGTCCAAGAGCATTTAGTAGATGGCAATGAATCTGGCGCGGCTAATGATCTACATCTGATCGGCTGTGCCCACCGTGAACTCGGTCAACACGAGAAATCACTTGAAGCATTTCGTGAAGCGCGCGCCCTATTTAAGAGCCTCAAAGAGGTTATCAATGTAGCTCGTTGCGATCAGAAGATTGCACATGCCTTGATAGAGCTCGGACTCGGCGAGGAAGCGCTCATTGCCGCACAGAAATCTCTCGACGTCTTTGTCACTGCTCATGATCATCGCCGCGAGACCTATTCACTCCTTGAGGTTGGCAAGGCACAGATTCTGACGGGTCAAGAGCAAGATGGCCTTGATACCTTAGAGCGCGTGCTTGAAATCGCCACTGAGAGTGAGTGGAAAGATTTCGAATTCATTGTTGAGATAGAGCGCCACATTGCAGGAGTTCTACGTCAACTAGGTCGACTAGATGAGGCCGATGAGATCGAACGCCGACTAACCTCCGTCACTGAGGTAATTGAGGACGAATAAGTTAGAGATGCGGATTTAGATGCTGCATCGCCCAGGCGTACATCGCTATTGCACCTGCAGCTGAGGCGTTCATAGAGCGCGTCGATCCATACTGTGCAATTTCCAGAACCACTGAGCAGATTGCCACCGCTTCATCCGACATTCCGGCACCTTCTTGGCCAAAGAAGAGAACGCATTTTTCTGGAAGTTGATAATTTTCTAGTTGTTGCGAGATCGGAAGATTATCGATACCGATAATTGGGACTTCATTCTCTTGGCACCATATCGCAAAGTCGGCGACAGTTGGATGGTGGAGCACATGTAGATATTTATCCGTCACCATGGCGCCGCGTCGATTCCAATCCCGCTTACCGACTATATGCACGTAGCTCACATTGAAGGCATTTGCAGTTCTGACTACCGAGCCAATATTTAAATCGTGTTGCCAATTTTCAATTGCGATCTGTAAGGGATGGCGCTTGGTATCAAGGTCGGCGACGATCGACTCGACCTTCCAGTACCTGTAGTGATCTAGAACATTGCGCCGGTCGCCGTTCTCTAACAGCTCTGAGTCGAGCCGGGGATCGTTTGGCCAGGGCTTTTCGTGAGGTCCGACACCTACAACGGGAAAGAATTCACCAGGTCCAATTTCTGCAGCCACCCCGTCACCTTAATCCATGAATTCCCATACTTGGCAGGCATAATCACCCCATGCTTCGCAGGAGATCACTGGCGCTTATCGGAACGATCGCCCTTTCGTTCTTAATCTCATCGGTTGTGCCGGCACAAGCTCTTGCAATTCCCACGCTTTTCATAAATCTTTCTGCTTCGCCAACGCTCAATCATCCTGGGATTGTCGTTATCGATCCTGCTACGCATGAAACTATTTACTCGCTTGATCCCGATATAGGCCGAGCTCCGGCATCAGTCCTCAAATTGTTCTCAATGACAACCGTCTTAAGCGCCCTCAGTGCAGATATGGTCTTTAAAACAACTATTAGCGAGACGGCAACACCTGATACATATCTCTTGGCGGGAAGTGGCGATCCATGGATGACCGAGAGCCCATTTGAAGCACAGAAGTATCAGCGTGCTTTCTTACCAACACTTATTAATAAGGTATTGGAATTGCATCCCGATAGTAAATCCATCACCTTGGACTACAACAACATGTATGCCCTCGATATTAAGGCGATACAGCGTTACTTCTCGGGGCGACTCACCATCAACGCGGTGAAGGTTAATAGCCTTACTGAAGGTACGAATGAGATCGCATCTGTGGAATCTCCCAAGCTGGGGAAGATAATTGAATTCACATTGTTATACAGCGATAACGTGCTGGCGGATCGGCTCGCCCGTTTGGCTGCCCATACATTGGGATTTGGAACTGATGCAGCGGGAATACAAGCAGCCTTCGAAAAGGTGCTCGATGATTTGGGTGTTCCCCATGCGGGTATGCATATTTATGACGGCAACGGGCTCTCGCACGAGACTCGGGTGAGTGCACGAGAGGTAGCCGACTTACTCGTTGCTATTTCCAGTAACCCGAAATTTCAACCGATCATGGCTGGTCTTCCTACCGCGGGCGAGACCGGAACTCTCAAGACTCGATTCGTAAATGATGCGCCAAATGCGGTTGGGCTCGTTCACGCGAAGACTGGATGGATAAATACCACGGTCAGTCTGGCGGGTTTTGTTACGGTGGGGTCAAATCAGTACATCTTCGCGATTATCGCCAATCACATTCACAACCTTGAAAGCGCTCGGCAAGCGGCGCGGGTAACCATTGACCAGATGTTGGGCTCTATAGCCAAGAGTCCGAACTAAGGTTTTGGAGGCTAGAATCTAGGTATGAGCCATGTAGGCGCCTATGTGGCATTGATGAAATTGCGAGTTGTAGAACTTCTACTCGTAACAACTCTGCCCGCACTCTTCATGGCAACCTACGCTCAAAACCATGCTCACCGTTTTCCACCACTCGGTGTAACGATTGCAACTCTCATCGGCGGCACCCTCGCAGCTGGCGCATCCAACGCTTTCAATATGGTGATTGAGGTCGAGTCAGATCGCCTGATGAAGCGAACTAGCAAGCGACCATTGGTGAGCGGTGAGATTAACGAACAACAAGCCGTTGCATTCTCGCTGGTCATCACCATCCTCTCACTTCTGATATTTCTAATTTTTACGACGATACTTGCAACTCTCCTCACTCTTCTTGCAATCTTGTTTTACGTCGTCGGTTACACAATCTGGCTCAAGCGTCGTACTTCGCAAAATATTGTTTGGGGTGGCGTAGCTGGATGTATGCCAGTTCTCATTGGCTGGGCCGCTATCACCAACTCGCTTTCATTAACCGCCTGGCTCTTCTTCTTCCTCATCTTCTTTTGGACTCCACCTCATTTCTGGGCACTGGCCATTAAGTACAAAGAGGATTACGCAGCAGCGGGGATTCCGATGCTTCCGGTTGTTGCCAGCATCAAATCGGTGCAGAAGCAGATGTGGTTCCACACCATTTTCATGGTGCTCTTCTCGGTTCTAGTTCTCACCAGCGCGCATCTACCGTGGTGGAGTTACCTAGTCACGGTGCTTTTGGCGCTGGGATTCGCCATCGAACTTACAAAGATCTCTGGAGCGCAGTCGCAGCAATCTGCAATCAAACTATTTCATTGGTCGATAACCTATTTGAGCGTCTATTCGCTGATCCTGGTAATTGCGACCCTATTGGCTAAGCACAGCTCCTAAGCACACACCGCCTAAGGAGACACTGGCTAAGCAAGATGTCTAAAACAGCACGAAGTTCATCCACATCTAGTTTCGACTCAGGAATTTCTCGGCGAGTACCCGTATGGTTATCAAATGACGACTGCCATCTCAGTTACAGATCTGAGCAAAGTTTATGGGGAGCGCAGCGCGCTCTCTCACGCAACATTTGAGGTTCCTCTCGGAACAGTCTGTGGCTTTGTGGGTCCAAATGGTTCCGGAAAGACAACCACCATCAGGATGCTCCTTGGGCTTATCGCTCCTACTGGTGGAACCGGGACTGTTTTAGGCGAGAGCATTGCTCATCCAGAGCGCTACTTGCCAAGGGTAGGTGCCATGATCGAAGGCCCCGCCTTCTATCCCGGCCTTAGCGGCAGCGAAAATTTGCGAGTTCTGGCCTCACTCGGCGGATTTTCACAAGATCGCGTCCCACATCTTCTAGAGAAGGTTGGGTTGGCAGATCGCGGTAACTCTAAATATAAAACTTATTCACTGGGTATGAAACAGCGTTTAGGAATTGCAGCTGCGCTACTACCAGATCCAAAACTCTTGGTTCTCGATGAACCTACCAATGGATTAGATCCATCTGGCATTCAAGAAGTTAGAAATTTAATCAAGGATCTAGCATCTGATGGAACCAGCGTCTTCGTCTCCTCACATCTTCTTTCAGAACTAGAGATGATTGCAGAATCCCTTGTCATGTTGCGCGAAGGAAAAGTTCTCTTTTCAGGGAGAACGAAAGATTTACTCGCGGCACAGATCGCAACGTTGGTTGCACGGCCAGAATTTTCGGTCGATCTCAATAAGTTGTTGGAGATTGCTACTCGCCATGGTCGTGAGGCAAGCGTTTCTGATGGCGCAGTACACATAGTTGCTGATGCGGAGTGGGGCGCGGCATTTAATCGTCTCGCCTTTAATGCGGGAGTTACTCTCGCCTCGCTGACTGCGACACAGCCGACGCTTGAAGAAACCTTCTTTGAAATGACGGGGGAGTAAGAATGTTTAACGTCGTACGCGCAGAGCTACGCAAGCTTCGCCGCCCCACACTTTTAATATCTACGATTCTGGTAGTTGCAGCGCTCACCGCCCTCTTTACATCGATCGTCTTTTTACGCGCCAACTCTGGTCAAGGTAACGGCAGGCGTGGTGACATCATCTCGCCGGAAACTTTAAGTCAGGCAACGGGCTTGGTTTATGGATTTAAAATCGTCTCGTTCTTCTTAGGGATAACTGCTCTCTGCGTATTTGCTTCACAGACTGCACAAGAGTATTCACTGGGTACTTTGCGCAACCTTTTAGTTCGGCAACCTTCTCGCATGAAGATTCTCTTCGGAAAATATATCTCCATGATTATTTTCGGAGTTGCTCTCGTCTTCCTTGATGCCATCGTTGCAATAGGTGTCTCATATGGACTTGCTCCTCATGCCAAGGTCACCACTTCTGCATGGTTTACCGCTAATGCGCTGAGTCTGTTGGGGAGAACCTTTGCCAATGTTCTGCTTACCACCATCGCATTCGGAACTTTTGGAATGATCTTGGGCCTGCTCTTTAGATCTCCGATTAGCGCAATCGCAACTGGAGTTATTTGGTCTCTGATCCTCGAGACTATTCTCGGTGGAGTTATCTCGAGCACCCAAAAATGGCTGCCCGGCCAGAATTTTGACAATATTGCGCAAGGCGGTTCCGATACGGTCAGTTACAAATGGTCGCTAGCCTTATCTGCAATCTATTTGCTCTTTGGATTCTCTATCGTCTCCGTACTCTTCAAGCGTCGGGATGTTGCAAACTAAAGAACACAGCAAATTCACACCGAGTCATTAACTGCTCCACATAAGAAAATCGCTTATCCTTGAGTGTTACTTCCCCCACGAATGGTTGGCTCCATGACTTCTAAGCGACATATTCGGCATGTAGCGTTGTGCGCTGCTGTTCTCATGTCGATCCCTGCAACCTCGCTCGCAGCTACTCCGAGCGCTAAACCGAAGCCAAAGGTCACAGCTCCTACGAAGGCGCAGATTGCCGCAGCTCAAGCCGCAGAAAATGCCAAAGCCGCCGCGGCTGCCGCCGCCACGAGCCAATTAAATTCGGCTCAAAATATTTTGCAGCAGTTAACTGCGATTACCCAACAGAAGCAGGTTCAACTTCAGAACGCGCAGGCGGCGCTCGTGGTTGCAACTCATCAATCGAATTTAGCGACTGCGCATGCGGCTCTCACAGAGGTAGCAGTGGCTGAAGCAAATAAGACCATTGGTCGAATGGCTGCCAACGCCTACATCATGGGCGGGGGATTCACGACTCTCAATAGCGTCCTTGATTCCAATGGACCACAAGATTTAGTAGACCGATTAAGTATTTTGAATCAAGTTGGGGCAACGGACTCTGTCGCTCTCTCGCGTTATAAGAGCGCTCTCGTCATTGCGCAAGCGGCCCAGGCGGCAGCGGTGGCGGCAAAGAATGCCCAAGCTGCAGCAACGGCCAAGGTAGCTGCAGCAAAGGCTGCTGCCGCAGCAGCACAATCTGCACAAGCGTCTGAGGTTGCGAAATTGCGTGCGGTTCAGGCCCAACTCATGGCAGAACTTGTGAAGGCTCGCAATGTGCGAATCACCTTGCAGCAACAGTTGGCTCTCTGGCAGTTGGAGCAATCAAGCGCAAATACCGCGGCTCATACCAAAGGGCAGGCGAAGATCTGGCCTGATCGAGGATTTACCGGACGAACCACGATTCGTGGCACAGATGCGATTCGTGCCAAAGCGCTGGCATATGCCAAGGCCCAAGTCCTTGCACGAAAGCCATATGTTTGGGGAGCGCAAGGACCCAATAGTTTCGACTGTTCTGGTTTGGTCTACGCCGCATATCACGCAGCAGGATTAGGTTGGCCTAACTGGTCCCGCCTCAATGCCGCTCTCTACTTCGTTGATACTGAGCGCGTACCACTCACTCAATTGATTCCAGGAGACTTACTCTTCTATTCGTATGATGGCACCGTTCAAAATATTCACCACATCACTATTTACGCTGGAAATGGAATGATGTGGGAGGCCAATTCAACTCGCACAGGGCTTCTCTATTCCAGCATGTACAGCGTTAGCGGACTAATGCCTTCAGGTGGTCGGGTTTAACAATTAGGCTTGGCGCCATGAAGGCGACGATGGTCATCAGACATGCGGTTCGTCCATGGATTGAGCGATCTGATTTTCGCCTCCTCGTTGGTGTATCGGGCGGTGCCGACTCCATGGCGCTGGCGCTCGCCACATTTTTAGAGGCCAAGAGCGCGGGCATCGAGGTGATTGCAATCATCGTTGATCATCAACTGCAAGAAGGATCAGCTGATGTAGCAAAAAATGCCAGTGAGAAATTGAAAGCGTTGGGATTTGAAACTGTTGAAGTTGTAAAGGTCGATGTCGTCCTCAGCGATGGGATGGAGAGCTCAGCGAGAAGAGCTCGATTCCAAGCCTTTGATGAAGCAATCGCTAAATACCAACCAGATTATTTCCTCTTGGCTCACACCAAGAATGATCAGGCCGAATCGGTACTCCTTGGCTTAGCCCGCGGATCTGGAACTAGGTCGCTCTCCGGTATCGCGCAAGTTAATGGAAAATTTATTCGCCCCTTGTTGGAGGTGGGTCGAGAGATTACTGAACTGGCTTGCCAGGAGAATGGAATTACTCCCTGGGAGGATCCGCACAATTCCGATCTTCAATATGCCCGGGTTCGAGTTCGCAGAGAGGTTTTACCACTCCTCGAATCAACCCTTGGCCCTGGAATTGTGAGTGCGCTGGCACGTAGTGCCTCAATACTCAGAGAGGATGCCGATGCCCTAGATCTGCTGGCAGGGGAGCTATTTGCAGGGGCTGATCCCGCCAATCTAGAGGTCTCCGAACTAGAGAGCCTGCCTAAAGCCCTTCGAATTCGCCTACTCAGGCTCTCCATTTATGCAATGGGTGCCCCCGAGGGGTCATTGAGCGCCGAACATGTAGCCCCAGTTGAGGCGTTGATCACGAATTGGCACGGTCAGGGGGAGATTTCGCTCCCTGGTGGTGTGAAGGTGGAGCGAATTTCGGGCAGACTTTCGCTCTCATACCAGAGTTAATAAGACCTGAGTTCATAAAGGAGCATCGTGGATTTAAGCACCGCAGGCGAAGATATCGATCGCGTCATAGTTTCAGCGCCAGAGATCCAAGCTCGCCTAAAAGAGATTGCGCTCCAAGTTGAACAAGATTATGAGGGACGCAATCTTTTAGTTATCGGCATCCTTAAAGGTGCGGTGATGACGATGGCCGACTTCGTTCGCTCTCTCAACCGACATGTTGAGATGGATTGGATGGCCGTCACCTCTTATGGTTCTGGCACTAAATCGAGTGGTGTTGTGCGAATCCTTAAAGACCTTGATCGAGATATATCTGGACGAGATGTTTTGATCGTTGAAGATATCGTCGATACTGGATTAACTCTTGCCTGGCTCAAATCAAATCTGCAATCCCGTGGAACTAAGAGTGTTGAGATCTTCACGATGTTGCGTAAACCAGATGCGGCGAAGGTCGATGTTGATGTGAAATATGTTGGCTTTGATATTCCAAATGAATTTGTCGTTGGGTACGGGCTGGATTACAACGAGAAATATCGGAACCTCGATTTTATTGGAATATTGGCTAAAGGCGTTTACTCCTGATTATTGGAAATAAATCGCCTGATTTATCCGTTTACTCCGAGCGTAGATAATAGAGAAGAGCAATGGCAGATACAAAGATAAAACTTCCCCGCAAGCGGATCCGCAAATTGATGCGTGGTCCTCTCTTTTGGATTGTCCTCGCCTTGATTCTGGTGGTTGCTCTTGGAAAAGTTTCAGGAAGCGGAGTCACCTACACCCCGGTAGACACCTCAACCATCATCAATGAGATTTCTACTAACAAAGTGGATTCCGCATTGGTCATAGATAAAGATCAGAAGATCGAAGTTATCCTCAAGAGCGGTGAATCTGTAAACGGGGCGACTCATCTCGTCGCTTCTTATCTCTCAAATGAAGAGCAGCAAATCACTGAACTCTTGATCAGCAACCCTCCTGCAAAGGCTTGGAATGTAAAAGTACCGACCACCTCATTCCTGGAGTCGCTCTTCTTTAGCTTTGCTCCCTTTCTGCTTATCGGTTTTCTTCTTCTTCTCTTTATGTCTAATTCGCAGGGTGGAAATCGCATCTTCTCCTTCGGACGATCAAAGGCGAAGTTGCTATCAAAGGAGGCGCCAAAGAGCACCTTTGCAGATGTTGCCGGAGCGGATGAGGCCGTCGCAGAACTTCGCGAGATTAAAGATTTTCTCTCTGACCCTAAGAAGTACCAAGATATCGGCGCAAAGATTCCAAAGGGAGTTCTGCTCTACGGCCCTCCAGGTACCGGTAAGACCTTGCTTGCGCGCGCCGTTGCGGGCGAGGCCAACGTTCCCTTCTTCTCTATATCTGGCTCAGAATTTGTAGAGATGTTCGTCGGAGTTGGTGCATCTCGAGTACGTGACCTCTTTAATCAAGCGAAAGAAGCTGCGCCAGCGATCATCTTTGTTGATGAGATTGATGCAGTAGGACGTCAACGCGGTGCTGGTTTAGGTGGCGGAAATGATGAGCGGGAACAGACCCTCAATCAACTCTTGGTGGAGATGGATGGATTTGAGGCGAATACCCAAGTCATTTTGATCGCGGCAACAAACCGCCCAGATGTGCTCGATCCTGCGATCTTGCGACCAGGTCGATTCGATCGTCAAATTCCAGTTGACCGTCCAGATCTCATGGGACGAAAGGCGATTCTTGAGGTACATGCCAAGGGCAAGCCGATTGCCAAGAGCGTAGATCTCGGCGAAATTGCCAAGCGGACACCTGGATTTACCGGAGCGGATCTTGCGAATGTTTTAAATGAAGCGGCGCTTTTAACTGCGCGTGAGAATGCAAAAGTAATTACCACGATGGCTCTTGATGAATCAATTGATCGCGTAATGGCAGGACCACAACGCACCAGCCGACTTATGACAGAGGAAGAGCGTCGCATTACTGCTTATCACGAAGGTGGACATGCCCTCGTTGCTCATGCGCTTCCAAATACCGATCCAGTACACAAAATTACGATCATGCCGCGTGGTCGTGCACTCGGTTACACCATGGTTCTTCCAGATGAAGATCGTTATGCAACAACGCGCAATCAGATGCTTGATCAACTCTCATACTCACTTGGTGGACGTGCCGCCGAGGAGTTGATCTTCCACGATCCAACTACTGGTGCCTCCAATGACATCGAGAAGGCAACTAATTTGGCTCGCGCTATGGTCACCCAATATGGAATGACAGAACGTATTGGCGCGATCAAGCTTGGTACTGGTGATAGCGATCCATTCTTGGGCCGCGACTATGGACATCAACGTGATTACTCGGAGGAGATCGCAGGAATTATTGATGAGGAGATCCATGCTCTCATTGAGAATGCTCACCAAGAGGCTTTCAATATTCTGGTCGCTAATCGCGAGATCTTGGATGCCTTGGTCGTGGAGCTCTTGGAGCGCGAGACACTGCTCAAAGATGATATTGAGCGCATATTTGCCAAGGTTGCTTTAGTCGAGCCACGCCCCGCTTGGACCGGTTCACCAAATCGAATTCCTTCGACAATTCCGCCAGTTGGTTTAGTCACGGCGAAGCCACAAGTGGATCCAGAGGCAAACCCAGAGAAGCCAGCACGTAAGCCTCGCAAGAAGAAAGTTGCTCCTCCAGGGCAGCCAGCTGCCCCAGAGCAGGTCGTTCCAGAACAGAGTAGCGATGAGTGATGATCTCTCGCCGGTATCGATGGGACCTCATGACGGTAAGGCGAGAGCAGAGTTCGATCAAGCTCGTGCTGAACGTGCGATAACTGAGTTACTCCTTGCGATTGGAGAGGATCCAACTCGAGATGGACTTCGAGATACACCCGCACGAGTAGCGCGGGCATATCGCGAAAATTTTGAAGGTCTGTGGCAGAACCCAGAAGATATTCTGACAACAACTTTTGATATAGGGCACAAGGAATTAGTTATCGTGCGCGACATTGAGGTCTTCTCTCACTGCGAACATCACCTAACTCCTTTCCATGGCGTCGCTCATGTCGGCTATATCCCCGGTGAATCCGGTCGTATAACTGGAATATCAAAGTTAGCTCGCCTGGTTGATCTCTACTCACGTCGCCCCCAAGTACAAGAGCGGCTTACAACTCAGATAGCAGATGCGATAGTTGAGATCTTAAAACCGGCCGGCGTCATAGTAATTATTGATTGCGAACACCTCTGTATGTCGATGCGAGGTGTAAAAAAGTCACAGGCGCGGACCACAACCTCTGCGGTACGTGGTCACCTACGCAACGCTGCTACCAGGGCTGAGGCAATGGCTCTAATAACCGCTTCTGATCGCTGATGTCTGCCGTGCAGAGCACTCTGGTGATGGGAATTCTCAACATCACACCAGATTCATTTGCAGATGGTGGCCGTCACTTTGAACTAAGTAATGCGGTTGAACGTGCCAAGGAGATGCTTAAAGAAGGTGTCGACATCATCGATGTCGGAGGTGAATCTACTCGCCCAGGTTCAGAGCGCATATCGAGTGAAGAAGAACGCAATCGAGTTATCCCAGTTATCACCGCACTCAAAGAGTTAGGTGCTGTGATCAGTATCGACACGACACGTTCGGAGATAGCCAAACTCTCAATTGATGCGGGGGCTAGTTATGTCAATGACATTAGTGGAGGCTTATCTGATTCAAAGATGGCCTCAGTCATCTCGGCACATCCACAGGTACAGTACATAGCTATGCATTGGCGGGGTGAGTCTAAAGATATGCAATCACACGCTGTTTACAAGAATGTCGTGCAGGAAGTTCGTGAAGAGCTCGAAGCGAGAACAGATGCCCTCATAAAAGCAGGAGTAAATCCAGATCAAATAATTCTTGATCCCGGCATTGGTTTTGCCAAAACCAGTGCTCACAATTGGGAGCTGCTCCGCCAGATCGATCGCCTGCAACTCATGGGATACCCACTCTTGGTTGGCGTCTCACGTAAGCGCTTCTTAGGTGAATTAGTAGGTTCTCCGAACCCGGATGATCGCGACTCCGCTACAGTCGCTCTTACAACTGAATTAGCTCGTAAAGGCGTGTGGGGAGTTAGAACCCATAGCGTGAAGCCTCACCTTGATGCCATCAAAGTAGTAAAGGAGTTATTCGGATGAGCGACTATATAGAGATTAAAGGCATATCGGGGTTTGGTTATCACGGACTCTTTGAGCACGAACGTCAAAATGGTCAGAGCTTTGCGGTAGATGTAAAACTTGAATTAGAAAAGAAGAAGGCTTCAAAGAGCGATGACATTAATGATGCAGTGGACTACTCAGAGGTCGCTAAATTGGTCTACGCCCACATTGTTGGCGAACCAGTCAATCTCATTGAGCATCTAGCCCAGCTAATAGCTGAAGAACTTCTAGATCTCTTTCCACTTAAATCCGTAGAGGTAGTTGTTCACAAAGCTAATGCACCAGTGGGATTGCCAGTGGGAGATATCGCGGTTCGAATAAAGCGCTCCCAATGAAAGTCGTAATTGCCCTCGGTTCAAATATCGGTGATACAAACTCACACCTGCATCATGCAATAGAGGAGCTAGGTAAAGTCATTTCAATTACTAAAGTTTCAAGTTTCTACAAGACAGAGCCAGTGGGTGGCCCTGTACAAGATGATTTCCTTAACGCGGTATTAATTGCTGAAAGTGATTTAGATCCACTCGACATTCTGGTCGCCATGCAAGAGATTGAAACTTTGGCGGGACGGACCCGTGATGTTCATTGGGGCCCGCGCACACTTGATCTTGACCTGATTACTTATGGAGATGCGATTATTGACGAGCCACATCTAGAACTTCCTCATCCGCGAGCCCACAAACGCGCATTTGTTTTAGGGCCTTGGCTCGAGATTGATCCTGAAGGAGTGCTAGCGGGTAAGGGTCAGATAAAAGATTTGCTTGAGGCGATTAAGCAGTAAACTTATGGCACTAGCCCGGTACCTCGAAAGGACTGGAGCACGATGAGCGAGACAGTGGCCTTTGTACCCACCATGGGTGCGCTTCATGCTGGTCACTTGGAGTTGATCAAGCGCGCTCGAACCTTGAGCGATGAGGTGGTCGTATCAATCTTTGTTAATCCACTGCAATTTGAAAACCCCGATGACCTTGCTAAATATCCCAGGGATATTGAAGGAGATACCGAAAAAGCACTGAGCGCAGGTGCTACGCGAGTCTGGGCTCCTTCATATGATGAGGTTTATCCATCTGAGATCATCAAGATTTCTGCTGGAGAACTAGGCCGGAGATTTGAAGGGCGCGAAAGAGTCGGACACTTCGATGGGGTCTTGACCGTGGTCAATCGCCTCTTTGAATTAGTTAAACCCAATTTTGCAATCTTTGGCGAGAAGGATTTCCAGCAACTTTTTATTATCAAGAACTGGGTTAAGGAAAATCAGATACCTGTAGAGATTATTGCCCACCCAACGGTGCGCGATAGCGACGGTCTAGCCCTATCCTCACGAAATCAACGCTTAAGCGCGCTAGGTAGGAAGAGTGCGCTGGTCATTCATCGAGCTCTCGTAGCCGCCTCAAAGGAAGAGATGCTGCAGATCCTGGCGCGCGAACCGGGATTTACACTCGATTACGCCGAGATCATCGACGAGGAGACCTTCGAAATCGCTTCTTCAGCGAGTACTTTCAAGCGGGGAATAATCGCTGGTTGGGTAAATGGGGTCCGTTTGATTGACAATAGTCCAATGGGATTAGCCCGATGAAGTTATTTGCAGGAACCCCAGGATGGACTGCCCGCGCCGATGTAATCGTGATCGGTTCTGGAGTCGCGGGATTGACGACCGCACTCAATGCTCGCGCTGCCAATCTCTCGGTCTTGCTTGTAACTAAAGCTCATATCGATGAAGGCTCTACCAAATGGGCGCAAGGCGGAATCGCCGCCGCGCTTGGACCCGGTGATTCACCCGAAGAGCATAAAGAAGATACTTTGATTGCAGGCGCGGGACTTTGCGATATAGATGCGGTAAACGTCTTGGTAACTGAAGGACCCGAGGCGGTTCGCAAATTAATCGCTCGTGGCGCCGTATTTGATAAAGCAGAGAGCGGAGAGATCGCCCTCACTCGCGAGGGTGGCCATCACCGCAACAGAATTTTGCATGCAGGTGGTGATGCCACTGGTGCCGAGGTATCGCGTGCGCTTCTCGCTGCGGTGCAAAATGACTCTGGCATTGAGGTCATCGAGCATGCACTCGTTATTGATGCACTTAAAGGTGGCGATGGACGAGTATGTGGTGTCACCCTGCATGTAATCGGTGCAGGTTCAAGCACTGGTGTTGGTCGAGCATTGGCGCGCGCTGTTGTTATTGCTACTGGTGGTTTAGGACAGGTGTATTCACAGACAACTAATCCCTCAGTCTCGACCGGAGACGGTGTGGCACTAGCGCTCCGGGCTGGTGCAGCAGTTGCAGATGTTGAATTTATTCAATTTCATCCAACAGTTCTCTGGCGTGATACCTCTGCCGCTGGTCAGCAACCGCTTATTAGTGAGGCGGTACGCGGTGAGGGAGCAGTATTGCTAAATCACAAGGGCGAGAGATTTATGGCCTCCGTGCATCCTCAGGCAGATCTCGCACCTCGCGATATTGTGGCGAAAGAGATCTTTAGCCAGATGCGCGAAGCCCATGTGCCTCACATGTGGCTAGATGCAACCGCGGTCAAGGATTTCCAAGAGAGATTTCCCACGATTTACGCCTCATGTATGGCAAATGGGATTGATCCAGAGAAGCAATTGATTCCTGTCGCCCCAGCATCGCACTACGCCTCTGGCGGCGTGCTTGTAGATATGAATGGGCAGAGCACCGTCCCCGGTTTATATGTCTGCGGTGAGAGTGCTTGCACTGGCGCCCATGGAGCAAATCGATTGGCATCCAATTCATTACTCGAAGGGTTGGTCTTTGGAGCTCGCATCTCTGAACACATTGCGCATCACTTAGTTGATTATCAAGAACCTGCAGATGACAGCAGCGAAAGGCGAATTTTGATTGATCCCGCCATTCGTATCCCACTCCAATTGGCTATGAGCGAGGGTGCTGGCGTTATGCGTTCTGATAAGAGTTTGCGGGCTACCCTTGCAACGTTGGAGCAACTCGGATCACGACATACCGATAAGCCTGGTGTAGATGCCTGGGAGGTTTCTAATCTCTACTTCTTGGCTACCGCAATTGTTCGCTCCGCATTAGAGCGCCACGAATCTCGTGGTTCGCATTGGCGCAGTGATTATTTAGAGACAAGTACGCAGTGGCAGAAGCGAATCATTCAACGGCTAGATGAATCAGGCGCATGGAGTTCTTCCCTGGAGGAGATCAATCATGGCTGACTTTTTACAGGCACTTATTGAACTTGCCTTCGCTGAAGATTTAGCGGGTGGCCAAGACATAACATCAAATGCAACTATTCCCGAATCTCAAAATAGTGTTGCTGAATTCGTCAATAGAGCGCCTGGCGTTATCGCGGGACTCGATGTGGCTGTACGAGTACTTGAGTACGTTGGAATAAACGATATTTCGGTGCTTGTAGCCGAAGGTCAAGAGGTTCCCACAGGCACCGTGCTCTTAGTTGCACGAGGAAATACCCGCAAGCTGTTACTCGCGGAGCGAACAGCTCTCAATTTCCTTACTCACTTGAGTGGCATTGCAACGCTGACCTCACATTGGGTTGCAGCGGTTGCACACACAAAGTGTCAGATCAGAGATACTCGCAAGACCACCCCGGGATGGCGATTACTCGAAAAAGCTGCGGTGCGCGCCGGAGGTGGATCAAATCATCGCCTCTCACTCTCTGATGCAGCGCTGGTGAAGGACAACCATATTGTTGCCGCAGGAGGAGTGCTACAAGCTTTTGAGAAGGTACGTGCCGCTCAACCTGGAGTAAGTGTCGAAGTGGAAGTTGATAATTTGGATCAACTTCGTGAAGTACTAGTTGGCAAACCAGATTTAATCCTGCTCGACAATATGTCTCCAGAGATGTGTGCCGAGGCTGTCGCAATCGTGGGTGGCCAGGTGAAATTGGAAGCATCTGGAGGAATCACACTCAGTAACGCTGCCGCATATGCCCAAAGCGGTGTCGACTATCTTGCAATTGGTGCGCTGACACATTCCGCAAAGGCACTTGATATTGGGCTTGATCTAAAGATGGGAAGCTAAATGTTACTTACAGTAGATGTAGGAAATACCAATACCGTTCTCGGAGCCTTTGATGGTGAGAAGTTAGTCCGATCTTGGCGGGTGAAGACTGATCCTCGAGATACCGCCGATGAGTTGTGGTTGCAATATCGAGCCTTGCTCGATGGAATTGAAATTGATGGACTCTCCATCTGTTCAACCGTTCCAGCAACTCTTCGCGAACTGCGCAATATGGTGGCGCGCTATTTCAGTGATTTACCTGTCACCATTGTCGAGCCCGGAATTAAGACAGGTGTTCCGCTCCTGGTAGATAACCCTAAGGAGATAGGCGCCGATCGCATCGTTAATACTCTTGCCGCCCATACCCTCTTCGGTTCCGAAGGACCTTGCATCGTCGTCGACTTTGGAACGTCAACTAATTTAGATGTGGTCTCACCGAAAGGTGAATTCTTAGGTGGAGCCTTAGCTCCCGGAATTGAAATCTCTGTGGATGCTTTAGCGGCGCGCGCCGCCCAGCTGCGCAAGGTAGAACTCGTTAAGCCAAAATCGGTTATTGGGAAGAACACCGTCGAGGCGCTGCAATCTGGAACCATCTATGGCTTTGCAGGCCAGGTCGACGGACTCGTGAACCGAATCATTGAGGAGCTTGAGATTCTCTATCCTGGAACCGGTCCCACAACCGTCATCGCCACAGGCGGTTTGGCTCCGCTAGTTATTGGTATTAGCGAAACAATCGACACACATGAACCAGACCTAACCCTCTTGGGGTTGGCCATGGTTTTTGATCGGAATTCGCCGAGCAACAAGGGCTAAAAAATAGCGCGATAGACTTCTCCGATTATGAGTGAGCAGATAGTCGAAGACGACCTACCAGAACAATTGCGTATTCGCCGTGAGAAGCGGGCAGCTATCTTGTCGCGCGGCGACGAGGCCTACCCCGTTGCTGTGCCTCGCACCGCCTCACTGAAAGAGATCCGGGAACGTCACGCAGGGCTCGAGATTGATGTTGCCACAGGCATTATCGAGAGCCTCTCTGGACGAGTGATCTTCAAGCGCGATACCGGCAAGCTCTGCTTTGCAACGCTCCGTGAGGGTGATGGCACTGAGTTACAAGCCATGTTCTCCTTGGACAAGGTCGGTGCAGAGGTACTCGATCAATGGAAGAGCGATATCGATATCGGCGATCTCGTCAGCGTGACCGGAGAAATTATTACCTCTAAGCGCGGTGAGCTCTCTATCTTGGCTAACTCTTATCAACTTGCCGCGAAGTCATTGCGCCCGCTTCCCGTTGAACACAAGCCTCTCTCTGAAGAGACCCGAGTTCGGATGCGGTATGTAGATTTGATTGTTCGTCCTGAAGCGAGATTTAACGCGCGTCTACGTCCGCAAGTTATGAGTTCATTGCGTCAATCATTCGGATCGCGTGGTTTCATGGAAGTCGAAACACCGATGCTTCAAGTTATGCATGGTGGTGCAGCTGCACGTCCATTTAAAACGCATAGCAATGCCTACGATATGGATCTTTACCTGCGCATTGCACCTGAACTCTTCCTGAAGCGATGCGTCGTCGGTGGCATCGAGAGAGTCTTTGAAATTAATCGCAACTTCCGCAACGAAGGAGCTGACTCAAGTCACTCTCCCGAGTTTGCGATGATCGAGGCCTATCAGGCGTATGGTGATTGGAATTCAATTGCTGTACTCACTCGCGACTTAATTCAAGAATCTGCCATGGTAGTCTTTGGCTCACACGTTGTCACTCATCATGATGGCCGCCAACTAGATTTGGGTGGAACCTGGCGCGAGGCAAATCTCTTTGATCTGATTTCAGAAGGAGTTGGAGAAGTTGTTACTTCGCAAACAACTCTCGAGGAGTTAAAGGTAATCGCCACCAAGCTTGGCATGAAGATTGATCCGAAGTGGGTTGCCGGAAAGTTAGCCGAGGAGATCTTCGAGCATGTAACAGAGGGTCAACTCAACGAACCGATCTTTGTTAAGGGATTCCCCGTCGATACTTCTCCACTGGTGAGAGCACACCGCCAGATTCCAGGCCTCGTTGAAAAATGGGATCTCTATGTCGAAGGTTTCGAATTAGCCACTGGATATTCCGAGTTGATCGATCCCGTTGTTCAAAGGGAGCGACTTGTCGAACAGGCAGCTTTGGGAGCTAAGGGTGATGTTGAGGCGATGAACCTCGATGAAGATTTCTTGCGCGCCATGGAATATGGAATTCCACCAATGGGTGGCATGGGTATGGGCGTAGATAGATTGCTCATGGCCCTTACCGGACTTGGAATTCGAGAGACCATCCTTTTCCCACTCGTGAAACCCGAGGAACAATGAGTTTGATAATCCGTCCTGCCAAAACCTCTGATATCAAGGCGATCCGCGCCATTATCGATACCTATGTTTTAGGACGTCGCCTGCTGGCGAAAGAGACCGTGACTCTCTATGAGACGGTCCAGGAGTTCACCGTGGCCGAATTCGATGGTGAAGTCGTAGGTTGTGGCGCCCTTCACGTCCTATGGGAGGACCTAGCAGAAGTCCGTACCGTTGCCGTCCTAGAGAAGATGCGCGGCAAGGGCGTCGGTAACGCGATCATCGCCAACATCGTGGAACGCGCCAAAAATATCGGCGTAGAACGGATATTTTGTCTGACATTTGAGACTGAGTTCTTTGGGCGCAACGGTTTTAAAGTGATTGAGGGCACCCCGGTAGAACCTGAGGTCTACCAGCAACTCCTGCGCTCCTACGATGAAGGTGTGGCCGAATTCCTGGATCTCGAGAGGGTCAAACCAAACACCCTTGGAAACACGAGGATGCTTCGAATTCTCTGAGTGATCCCACAGGGGCATAAATCACCTCGAATTGGCGTTACAGGTAGGCTAATCCAAGGTAATTAGAAAGAAGGTGCCACCCATGTTTGAGCGCTTTACAGATAGGGCTCGCCGAGTAGTCGTACTCGCACAAGAGGAAGCCCGCATGCTCAACCACAATTACATCGGCACTGAGCACATCCTCCTAGGACTTATCCACGAGGGTGAAGGAGTCGCAGCCAAGGGCCTAGAGGCTCTCGGTATCTCGCTTGAGGCGGTGCGCTCGCAGGTCGAAGAAATCATTGGTCAAGGACAGCAAGCTCCATCCGGCCACATCCCATTTACACCTCGTGCCAAGAAGGTTCTAGAACTCTCGCTTCGGGAGGCGCTACAACTTGGACATAACTACATTGGCACCGAACATATTTTGCTTGGCCTTATTCGTGAAGGCGAAGGCGTTGCTGCGCAAGTACTAGTAAAGCTTGGTGCAGATCTCAATCGCGTACGCCAGCAAGTCATTCAACTTCTCTCTGGATATCAAGGCAAAGAGGCTGTTGCACAAGGTGGTCCCGCTGAAGGCACCCCAACAACATCATTGGTTCTTGATCAATTCGGTCGCAACCTGACTCAAGCCGCTCGTGAGGGCAAGCTCGATCCGGTTATCGGTCGCGAAAAGGAAATCGAGCGCGTCATGCAGGTTCTCTCGCGCCGTACCAAGAACAACCCAGTTCTTATTGGTGAGCCAGGTGTTGGTAAGACCGCGATTGTTGAAGGTTTAGCACAGGCGATCGTTAAGGGAGATATCCCTGAGACCCTGCGCGATAAGCAACTCTATTCACTCGATCTCGGTGCACTCGTTGCCGGAAGCCGCTACCGCGGTGACTTTGAAGAGCGCCTCAAGAAGGTTCTCAAAGAGATTCGCACACGTGGTGACATCGTTCTATTCATTGATGAGATTCATACTCTCGTAGGTGCTGGAGCTGCTGAGGGCGCTATCGATGCCGCTAGCATCTTGAAGCCCATGCTCGCTCGTGGTGAGTTGCAGACAATTGGCGCAACAACACTTGATGAGTATCGCAAGCACTTGGAGAAGGATGCCGCTCTTGAGCGTCGCTTCCAGCCAATTCAAGTTGCTGAGCCAACCTTGACTCACACCATTGAGATTCTTAAAGGTTTGCGCGATCGTTACGAGACCCATCACAAGGTTTCTATCTCTGATTCCGCTTTAGTCTCAGCAGCAACACTTGCTGATCGCTACATCTCTGATCGATTCTTGCCAGATAAGGCGATTGATCTTATTGATGAGGCCGGATCACGGTTGCGCATTCGTCGCATGACAGCTCCACCAGAGTTGCGTGAGTTCGATGAGAAGATTGCTAAGGCTCGTAGAGATAAAGAGTCTGCTATCGATGCTCAGGATTTCGAGAAGGCCGCTTCATTCCGCGATAAAGAGAAGACCCTTATCGCTGAGAAGGTTGATCGCGAGAAGACCTGGAAGGCCGGCGATCTAGATATCGTGGCTGAGGTCGATGAAGAACTCATTGCTGAAGTTCTCTCACACTCAACTGGAATTCCTGTCTTTAAGTTGACCGAGGAAGAGACTGCGCGTTTGCTTCGCATGGAAGATGAGTTGCATCGCCGCGTCATTGGTCAGGATCAAGCGATCCGCGCCTTGTCACAAGCGATCCGCCGTACCCGTGCTGGACTCAAAGATCCAAAGCGTCCTGGTGGCTCCTTTATCTTCGCCGGTCCTTCTGGTGTTGGTAAGACCGAGCTTATCTCGCACCTTGGCTGCCTTCCTCTTTGGCGATCAAGATGCCTTGATCCAACTCGATATGTCTGAGTACTCCGAGAAGCACACCGCTTCACGTCTCTTCGGTGCACCTCCAGGATATGTTGGATATGACGAGGGTGGTCAGTTGACCGAGAAGGTTCGTCGTAAGCCATTCTCCGTAGTTCTCTTTGATGAGATCGAGAAGGCTCACCCAGATATCTTCAACTCGCTTCTCCAAGTACTTGAAGATGGACGACTCACAGATTCTCAAGGTCGCGTCGTTGACTTCAAGAACACCGTCATCATCATGACGACAAACTTGGGTACTCGCGATATCTCAAAGACCTTGGGACTTGGCTTCCATAACTCTGATGATGTCTTGGGTAACTACGAGCGCATGAAGGGCAAAGTTAGCGATGAGCTAAAGACCCACTTCCGCCCTGAGTTCCTCAACCGTATCGATGACATCGTGGTCTTCCACCAGTTGTCAGAGGACGAGATTATTCAGATCGTAGATCTGATGATCGCAAACCTCGATGAGCGTCTACGTGCAAAAGATATGGGCATTGAGCTCACATCTGCTGCAAAGGCTCTGCTGGCAAAGCGTGGTTATGACCCAGTACTGGGAGCACGTCCATTGCGTCGCACTATCCAGCGCGAGATCGAAGATGTCTTGTCAGAGAAGATTCTCTTTGGTGATGTAAAGCCAGGAGAGATCACTCTGGTTGATGTTGCAACTGTTGATGAGAAGGAGACCTTCACATTTACAGGTGTGGTTAAGTCCACGATGCCAGATACACCTGGCGATCTTGAGGCTGCAAGCTCTAACTAATTATTTAGCGAGTCTGAAACTTTTGCCGGTGGTCTCGATGAGGCCATCGGCAATTTTTTAGGATTTTGAATCGCCACCTCTAGCAAATGCAAGGCTCTCTTGAATAAACCCCAAAACAGTCTCTAGCTCTAACTCATCTCGAGGACCATAAATCATGATTTGGGTCCCAAAATCTGCAAATTGGTGCGGTTCTCCCCATCCCAGCTCACACACTTCTTGAGCTCGGTCGAGTGGAAGACAAAGATGAAGAGAGGTGTCGTGAGGGCCATGAATGTGAACTGGTTCTAACGGGGCTTTAGAACTCAATGAAGATTCGGGCAAACTGATCGCAGTTAAATCATCAAAGAGAAGGGCAATGCTTGTTCTGGGAGATACAGAACTCACTCCATGCATTACGTTGGGAATTAGTTTCGTTCTCTCAACTAGAGCATTCCAAAATATAGCGCTGGATTGCTGTGTCAACTGTGAATGTGGTCCCGCAGCCGATGTCTCAGGCTTCACGCCTGATCGCTTTTTACTCTCTCGCACGGTAGAAGGGTATTTCATGATTCCAGAGAGAGTGGGTTTATTTCCAGATCAATTAAAAATTACTCTATTTTCACGATATTTAGTCGCACAATCCAAACAATCGTCCTTTAGGTTCAATCAAACCATCCGCAATAAGTGACTCGAGAGCTTTTTCGACTTGAGAGTCGTCGTGCCATAACTTTTTGAGGGCAACTGTTGAAAGTTTCGAGTTCTCGCGAAGTGCTTGAACGATCGTGCCGCGACATTGGCGATCTGTCCCGCTCCAAGATTGCGATTTACGCACCAAATCAGATTTTGGATAACCGGCTTTGCGCCAGGCACATTGGCGTTTCAAAGGGCAGAGATCACATGCAGGGTTCTTTGAGGTACAGATCAAAGCGCCGAATTCCATTGTGGCTGCAGCCCATCTTGCGCCATCTTGTGGAATCAACTTCTGTCGAAGTTCGCGTTCGATCGTTGATATGGAGTTAGTGGGATGTTCGACGCCATCGAATAGACGCGCAAAGAACCTGCGGATGTTTACATCTAAAACGAGAGTCGGTTCGCCATAAGCAAAGGCCGCGATCGCAGCGGCTGTGTACTCGCCAACTCCAGGAAGCGTGCGTAGATCTTCTATGCTCTTTGGCACCTTGTTGCTGAAGTCTTGGGCGATGATCTGCGCGCTCTCGTGCAGGCGGATAGCACGACGTGGATAACCCAAGCGCCCCCAGGCAGTGATTACCTCGGACTTTCTAGCAGAGGCTAATTTGGCTGGAGTGGACCACTCCTTGAGCCAGTGACTCCAAACCGGCAAGACGCGATTAACGGGCGTCTGCTGCAACATGAATTCACTGACCATGACTCCCCATGGCGTGGTCTTGCGCCAAGGTAAATCTCGCTTGTTCTCGTCATACCAATCAAGCAGAACCTGCTGATTCACTAGTTAATTTTGACCTTGGCGAGGGCTTGTTCGAGGCGGGAGACCTCCATGATTTCAATTCCGGGGATCTTTAACTCTGATCCGACTGGAACCATGGCGCGCTTAAAGCCAAGCCGAGCTGCCTCTGCGATGCGTTGTTGGACTCCTGTGACTTTACGAATTTCGCCGGCCAACCCAACTTCGCCAACCGCAACTAGGTCTGCGGGAAGTGCTAAACCTTTAGCGGCTGAGGCTACAGAGAGAGCAACTGCTAAATCTGCAGAAGGTTCAGAGATTTTCATTCCACCCACAGTTGCTACATAGACGTCACGTCCTGAAAGGCGCACACCTGCGCGTAGATCTAAGACTGCGAGTGTCATTGCGGTGCGAGGATTATCTAAACCAGATGTCACGCGCCTAGCATTTCCAAAGTCGCGTCCCTCGGCAACGGGTACTCCAACGAGTGCTTGAATCTCGGCGAGAAGTGGGCGGCGTCCCTCGAGTGCGACGGTAACGCAAGTACCTGGCACTGGTTCGGTGTGACGAGTCGTAAAGAGTCCCGTGGGATCTGGAAGCCCAACGATTCCCACATCAGACATATCGAAACATCCAACTTCATCTGCAGCGCCAAATCGATTCTTGGTTGCACGTATCAAACGAAGACGTGAGTGACGCTCACCTTCAAAGTTAAGGACGACATCTACCAGGTGTTCCAGAATTCTGGGACCTGCGATCGAACCATCTTTTGTTACATGGCCAACTAAAACGAGCGTTATGTTGCGCTCTTTAGCGATGCGAATTAGCGCCGCTGCAATTTCACGAACTTGAGTTACACCACCAGGTGCACCATCAACAGCACTACTTGAAATAGTTTGGATGGAATCAATAATTAAAAGCTCTGGTTTGACCGCCTCGAGGTGCGCGATGATCGCACTTAAATCATTTTCGGCAGCCAGCCAGAGTTGTGGATCAATTGCTTTAAGTCGATCAGCACGTAATCTAACTTGAGAAGCGGATTCCTCTCCGCTCACGTAGAGCGCACGCATCTGCGCTCTGGCAGATTCTGCTGCGACAGAGAGAAGCAGAGTTGATTTTCCAACCCCAGGTTCGCCGGTCAATAAAATCGCGGCTCCCGGAACTAGCCCGCCACCTAATACTCTGTCGAGTTCACCGACTCCACTAGAGCGGGATCGGGCGCTTTCTACGCTGATCTCACCGATAGGAACAGCTGCTTGTGAAACCGCACCTGCAACGAGCGAGAGTTTCTTGGGTGCGGCGATCTCTTCGACGCTGCCCCAAGCCTGACATTCACCGCAACGGCCGACCCACTTGGTAGAACTCCAGCCGCATTCGCTACATCGGAATGGATCTTTAGCGGTTGCCTTTGCCATCGTGAATTATCTCTGTGCCTCGAGGGTTGCGGGGTGGATGATGAAGAGTGGAAGTGAACGCTTCTTTGTCTCCGCCGCTAGTGCAGCGATCGCTTCGATACGAGCATCGCAATACTTTGTAAGTTCGGCATAAGCTGCCTCACCCATAAGGGCGATAAGTTCGTGTCGATTAGAGATATAAACCGGTTCGCGACCAACATGGGCCTCAGTATTTGCAGTGCAGTACCAAGAGAATTCGGCTCCGCCATCTCCCCACGCCAAGCGCTCGTACTCACCAATTACAGTTACAGAAATTTCTTGCTCGCCGAATTGGCGGGTCTCAAAGGAGCGGCGGATCGGCAATTGCCAGCAGACATCGGGCTTAGTCTCAACAAAGTGGACTCCCTCTTTCTGGGCGAGGTGATGGAGAACGCAACCAAAACTTCCGGTATATCCAGGAGCCTCGTAACCTTTGCGGTTGAGGAAGATACAAGAGTCATCGACCTTGCGAGTTTTGCGATCTCCATCTAATCCAACTTCAGAGATCTTAAGTACTCCTTTGGATTTTTTGGGTTGCGCCTCTTGGTAGAACTGCCACATCTCGGGAGTGAGTCTCTCAGCAACCTTCAAGGTTCTAGCCTCATCATCGGCATCGGAGTAGTAAGCGCCATCTGAGCAGCATCCAGCATCAGGTTTATCAGCATCAATGCCGCAACAGCCTGCCCCGTAAATGCACTGCCAATACGAGGTCAGCCAGGTAAGGTCACAACGAAAAATCTCATCTGGTTTTGCAGGATCAGCAAACTCCACAAAGTCGCGCGCGAATCCATCTTTAACTTCTGGCATAGTGCGAGAGCCTACTAGGGCACTGTGACAGGTGAAGACTCTATGAGCCCCTGGGGATGTGCGATTGGCTAGGCTAACTCCCGTGAACGAGATCGATATCAAGAGCGCCCATGTGGGTCTGATTGGCGTTGGCAACATGGGGCAGGCGCTGCTAGTGGCTTTACTTAAAGCCGGAGCTGATCCCGCCAAGATTAAATTTGCAGTGCGTCGGCCAGAGCGAAACCATGAGATCGAGGAGCGTTACGGTATTACCGCTGCCTCCGTCGAAGAGATGGCTGCCGAGAGCGATGTATTGATGCTCATCGTTAAGCCGCAAGATTTAGAGTCCATTATGGAGCGGTGTGCACCTCACCTGAAGCCAGATGCGCTGGTTATCTCATTCTTGGCTGGTAAGAAGATAGCGACGATAGAAGGTGGTCTTGGCAACCCTGCTGTTGTGCGCGTTATGCCAAATACCCCCACCCTTCTAGGTGTTGGTATGTCGATCGTCTCTTATGGCAGCCAGGTTCGTCCCGATCAACAAAGATTCGTCTCAGAGTTCTTAGCTGCTGCGGGGAAGAGCGTTGAAGTTGCTGAAGAACTTCAAGACGCCGCCACCGCTACTAGTGGATCTGGTCCCGCCTACTTCTTTGCCTTTGTCGAAGCGATGGTCGAAGGCGCTGTCGCGATGGGAATTGATGAGCAGACGGCTACAACGCTCGTAGTTCAAACTATCGTGGGTGCAGCCAAAATGTTGGATGAGACAGGCAAAAGCGCCACAACTTTGCGCGAAAATGTGACCAGCCCTAAAGGCGTTACATATGAAGGTCTCAAAGTATTCGGCGAGGCAGATCTAACGGGTCTGGTCTCGCGGGCGATGAAAGCTGCTGCAGATCGTTCGAGAGAATTGGCGTGAAGAGAGCACTTCTTCTCGCAACCGCGATCTTCTTCGCCTTCACTTCTAATGCGGTGGCTGCAACCAAAACAACGGTAGCCCCTTTGACCATCAACAACTTATCCCCGACCGTCACAACAAATTTCTCGGGTGGAGATCAAGTCTCAACCCTCCTCACTTCACCTTCTGCAATTTACTTAGTCGGAACAGCCGAGACCAATACATCCCAATTGCTCACTAGTGCTCCTTTAGGCGGTAGCGATGGTTACGTTATCGCACTCAATTCCAATGGCACACATAACTGGGATCTGCGTCTGGGAACTTCTGGGGATGACGTAGCCTCCACCGGTTATGTGGATACAACAGGCAATATTTGGGTAGCCGGAGCCTCGGCAGTTGCAACAAGCGCGGCACCTGCGGCAGGGCTAAATCGATTAACGGTCTGGGAGATTAGTTCTGCAGGACTTCTGCTCAATACCTTTACCAAAGACTCGTCCGATGTTGATATCCCAACTTCTATAACGCTCAAAGGTGCGAATTTCATTATTCAGGGCTTATCTAGTCGAGTCGGTGCTCCAACCTTTACACTTTCAATGACTCCACTTGGAAAGTTAGGGAGCATTAAGAACAGCCCTACTAAATCAATTGCTAACTCCCAAATATTTAGCGCGTCTAGCGCTGCTTATGGATGGCTTAGCTATGTATCACCCAAACCTATTGGCGGAGTGCTCGGTATGCCATTGCACCAGAGCACAACGGTTCTCATCAAAAGCTCTCTCAAAGATAGGTCTCTCAAAGGAATATATTCGGTGCAGGGTGCGCCGATCTCACTGACCTATCAGAGTGGCATCGGGGTAGTCGAATTAACTTCACTTTCTGGAAGTTATTTACTAACCGTGATTCATACTAAATAAAAGTTGTGGCTTTGAAGAGTTGTAACTTACCGCCGACTCCTACAAGGGCGTAGCGAACCTTGTTGATCGTTATCCAGGTGGCGCCAAGCGAATTAGATAGATCCAAACTCGTCACCAAGGAAACTGTTTGGTCGGCATTATTTACCGCGCATAGGCGGTTCTGGCAGTTAAAGAGCGTATGAGCTCCATCGCTACTAAGTGGGGCGCTCGGTGTTCCGTAGATATCGGTGCTGGTTGAGATCACGGCTCCACTTCCAGAGATATCAACCCAACGAAGTTGGTTTGGATTTGGAATTGAGGTGCCACTCGCGGCCATCCAGGTACCGCTCACATCTTTGCCACTTACTGCAAGTGCGACATCGTAACCAGCCACTGCAATGTCAGTTCCATATGAATCGAGCGCTGTGTAGTGCCAATCTTCAGGATAGAGGCTGGCACGCGTCGCTAGACGAACCTCACCTTGTAACGCTTGTTTCTGTTGATTGACCTGCAAGATTGAGTCGTAGAGAAGATAGACGGTGCGACCTACATTTAGCGCCTTAAGATGGAAACCAACGTCACCGGTGGTATGTCCATTGTTGTTGGTGTCTCCATCGACAAGTTGATACTGCCAATTGCCAATAGCCGTACCTACCTGTACAGCTGCGAGAATGATTCCTTCGCTTTGATCGCGGTAGAAGATTTGAATTCCATCTGGGGTATCGACGCAGGCATTTGCTCCGCTCACATCGCTAGCAGTTTTTCTGCGGTTGGGATCGGAGTATTTGACTACCTGCGCCCCATCGCCATCAACCACGCTGTATCTCCAGCTCTTACCGTTATAACCGGCGTAGCGAAGTTGTCGCTGAGTTACATCGGCATAGACAACATCAAGTCTCTGGTTCTTGCCTGGGGCAGATGTGCAGACCGATACATTTCCCGCGACGTTATCGGTGGTGCGACCACTAGAACCACCATTTCCATCAATGATGCTCTTGCTCCAAGTTTTTCCATTCCATGTCGCTAGCTTGAGATAACCATGCTGGCTATCTGTATAGACGACTGCCGGAAAACCTCTAAAAGTGGTAGTTGCCAGGTATTTGGCATCAGCAGTTCCATCTAGGACAGTTGATTTCCAAGCTGCCTGTGGGAATATTGCGTTGCTCGTCTGCGGCGGTGAAACACCTAGTTGATTGCTCGCAGTCACGGTAAATGAATAGTGCGATCCATTCTTCAACCCAGTAATTTTCACTGGGCTTGAAGTTGCTTGCACAACCTGACCTGTCTCGTTGACTTTAATCGAGTATGAAGTCACTTGCGAGGTACGGGCATTGTCTGGTGGATCAAAACTAACGAGGGCAGATTGATCTCCCACAATTGCAAAGACATTGCGTGGAGCATCTGGAATTCCAACTGGAATTCCAGGAGGTGGCTTCAAACGCATATCCGCTAGCATCCCTAGAACTATTGATCCAGGAGTGTGGAATACCGCACCGCCAGGCCAGGATGGAGTGAGCAGCGCGTTTGCTCCAGAGTTCTGGAATGTGGCTTCATCGAGATGGCTTACAGATGATCCATTCTCATATGGGATCGGGGTGTACAAGAGGGGCTTAATTCCGTTATTTGCCGCGATGCCATTCTTGCCAGACCAGACCAAAGTATTTTGTAGCGCCGCACCTAATTCTGAGGAAGGGGAGGCGAGGTCCATGAGACGTCCGCCATCTGGAGTTTGGGCGTAAGCGTCATAAGGCGTTGGCTGATCGATGCTGCCATATCCCGAGATTGGATCGTAAGAGTCGTTGGAGAGAAATCCCAGTCCATGAGTTACTTCGTGCAAGATGATCGACTCAAGGTCATACATGTTGGAAGGGCAATTTCCATCTGTGCCGAGATAGAGAGAGTTGGAGACGCTCGAGTTTATGTTGATTGAAATCTCGGGACTGCTTGGATCGAGATCTTTTCCTGCAAGCGCATTAGCCATCGCGGAGGAGTACCAAAGAGTCGGATCCGGTGCTCCGGGAAAATTATGGAAGAAGCTAACGGGGGAGGCTGAAGCCAATATTCCAGATGAGATGCCATCTGGAACGAAATTCGCAACCACGTTAACCGGGACAGTCGAACTCCAGTTATCAGACCAGATATCAATTGCCGCCTGAACCGCGGTCTGCTCTGCCACTGGCACGCCCACGTAATTCACATTGAATTTACTGAGTAGTCCAACGTGCTTCCCAGCAGGCGTTGCAGTTTTGGAGGTAACTTTTGCAGAGGTACTTGAATCTGCGCGATAGAGATTCTCGTAAGGCGCCGCAACTTTCTCGAGCGAGAGTGCGTGAGCGGGCGATATTCCGATCAAAAGCGTTACCGAGAGGGATGCGACGAGGAGTTTGACCACTTTTCGTCCGCGCATAGTGAAAAATCCTAGTCCTCTGGGAAGATAGGCACCATGCGCCAGGTTCAGATCTACTCTCGTCGAGGCTGCCACCTCTGCAACGATGCCTTAGTAACCTTAGAAAAGCTGCAGAATGAACTGAGTTTTGAGATCGTGGAGATCTTTATAGATGGCGATGCAGATTTAGAGTACAAATATGGCGAGCAGGTACCAGTGATCCATATAGATCATGCCCCTCATGACTTCTTTACCGTTAATCCAGAGCGATTTCGTAAGGCCTTTCAAACCCTCGATTAATTCTCTTTTGAGAGCACCTCATCTGCATCGATGATGCGATAGGCATATCCCTGTTCTGCTAAGAAGCGTTGGCGATTTTGGGCAAAGTCTTGATCGATCGTATCTCGCGCAACAAGTGAATAGAAGCGCGCTCCACGACCATCTGCTTTAGGACGCAGAATTCGACCCAAACGTTGTGCCTCTTCTTGTCTGGAACCAAAGGTCCCTGATACTTGAATCGCGATCGTGGCATCAGGAAGATCGATTGAAAAATTCGCAACCTTGGAGACAACCAGACATTTAATCTCACCGCTACGGTAAAGATTAAAGAGGCGCTCGCGTTCTTTGACAGGGGTATCACCTTTAATAACTGGCACACCTAACTCTTCACCCAGCGCATCAAGTTGATCGAGATATTGTCCAATGACAAGTACTTGATCATCGGCATGTGCCCGCGCAAGTGCAACAGCTACCTTGCGTTTAGTAAGTGTGGTTGAGCAGAAGCGATATCGATCTTCTTGCTCGGCGGTGGCGTAGTTAAGGCGCTCTTCCTCAGTCAAGGTAATGCGAACTTCTACACAATCTGCTGGTGCTATGTAACCCTGTGACTCGATCTCTTTCCAAGGAACATCAAAACGTTTTGGTCCTATCAAAGAGAAGACTTCACCTTCCATGCCATCTTCGCGGACTAGGGTGGCGGTAAGACCAAGTCGCCTGCGCGATTGAATATCGGCGGTGAAGCGGAAGATCGGTGCGGGGAGTAGATGCACCTCGTCGTAAATGATTAGTCCCCAGTCGATAGCATCAAAGAGATCAAGGTGGGCATAGACGCCTTTGCGACGCATAGTCATCACTTGATATGTCGCGATTGTGACAGGACGAATCTCTTTCTTAGCTCCGGAATACTCGCCGATATCATCTTCATGAAGCGTTGTTCGGCGCAAGAGTTCATCGCGCCACTGCCTTGCGGCCACAGTGTTGGTAACCAAGATCAGAGTCGTTGCTTTGGCGTGCGCCATTGCCGCCGCACCAACGATTGTCTTGCCGGCGCCGCAGGGGAGTACTACAACTCCCGAACCACCGTGCCAGAAACCCTCAGCGGCCATCGCCTGATACTTGCGGATAGACCATCCATCTTCACGCAGAGCTATCTCATGGTGCTCACCGTCGACGTAGCCGGCAAAATCTTCAGCGGGCCATCCCAGTTTGAGGAGAGCCTGCTTTAAGAATCCACGCTGACCTGGATGAACCACCAACGTCTCATCGTCGATCTGCAAGCCCAACATAGGTGCGATTTTCTTGCCCCGCGTGACTTCGCGGAGTACCGCAGGATCATTCGAGACCAGGGTCAATCCGTGAACCGGGTGCGCCTCTAGCCGCAGTCGTCCATAACGGGACATGGTCTCCGCGATATCAACAAGGAGAGCATGAGGCACGGCAAAGCGTGAGTATTGCAAGAGGGTGTCAATTACTTTCTCGGCATCGAGTCCAGCAGCTCTGGCATTCCAGAGACCGAGCGGAGTTAAGCGATAGGTATGAATATGTTCCGGAGATTTCTCCAGCTCCGCAAATGATGCGATTGCTCTACGACATTCATCGGAGAGCGGATGGTCGATATCGAGTAACAGAGTCTTGTCACTCTGGACAATCAGCGGACCATCAACCATTAATCAATTCCTTAATGAATCCCGCAATCAACGAGATTCTGGGTTCGATCCTGCTTACAAAAATATGTTCATGGGCGGCGTGAGCTCCATAACCTGAAGCACCCAAACCATCGAGCACCTTGCCCCCGGCAGCGGCGGCGATATTTCCATCACTCGCTCCACCTACAGATACATGACCAACTGGTGGGAAACCAAGATCAGCCGCCACCTTTTCGATGAGTTGGTAGAGCTCGGCAGTTGCTGCATGCTCTAGCGGTGGACGATTGATTCCACCAGAGATCTCTATTCGAGCATCTGGGTGAGATGCTTGCAAGGATCGAATCGCAGCATCTACTCGCACCAACTCCGATGACAGGAATGAACGCGCATCAATATCGAGTGTTGCAGTTGCGGGGACAGTATTGGTTGTCGACCCAGAGTGCATGACTGTCGGAACAACGGTCGTGCCATGCTCGGGATTTTCTAGCGCCGACATTTGCAGAACAATTTTTGCGATCTCAGTTGTGGCATTAATACCTTTTTCAGGTTCCAGACCCGCATGCGCTGCACGACCATGAACCGTGATGCGGTACATCGACGTTCCTTTGCGACCGATCTTGACTGTGTCGTCGATTGAAGATTCAAAGACCAGTGTTGCCTTGGCGCTCTTCGCTAAATTCTCAATCAACTCGCGCGAGGCATGAGATCCGATCTCTTCATCGGTAGTGCCAACTAGAGCTACCTTTTCAAAGGCACCGGGGAGATCTTTAATGGCATACATCGCCTGTAAGAACCCGGCCTTCATATCGAAAATTCCCGGACCAAAGATCTGATCGCCCTCCTCGCGCCACAAAGGTAGGTATGAGTCGATTGGCCACACTGTGTCTAGATGGCAGAGGAGTACAACTTGGGGGTCCTTGCTTCCCCACCAGAAGACTGGGCGACCACCTGCGGTGGTTACTTCAGCGGGCTCTGCGAGGTTCCTAGCCGCGATCTTTACCGCCAAGTCGATAACCCCTTGGCAGGCTGCTAGGTCTTCACTCGGGGATTGAAACTCAACCAACTCTCGGAGATCGGCTAGAAATGTCATGGGATAAGCCTAGTTGGCGGGGCTCACGCCGGTGATGCGAGGAATGCGGAAGTGCGCGATCTCGCCCGTGGCGTGATCTCGGGCGACCAATGTGCCGAGCGAGATCGAGAGAGGATCGATGAGGCGGTTGGAGACCCCACCGTTGGTATCGGCGTATCCAATGGTCAAGCTGGCCCGTTCCTCTATGTATTGGTGCAAGAGGTCAACGGTCTCATTTGCCGTGGTTCTTGGAACTTCACGCGGCTTATGGGCGCTCGCACGTTCTCCGGCGCGAAGCGCACGAACCGCGGCGCTAATGAGCGTTTCGCTAGGGGAGGTGAACTCTGAAATTACGCGAGGAGGCTTGGGTCTGGACTTGGCGCGTCTGACCTGCGGAGCGGTTACTAAAACTCCGGTCGCATTTTCGGCTGCCGGTAGGTAACCAGATTCTCGTAGCGCTCGCATCAATTCGACGCTATCAACATCGCTCACCAATACTTGCGGTGCCAACTTTCGCAGACGAAGATTTTCAATCCGCTTATCGTGGATGATCTCTTGGATGAGACCTTCATCCTCACAACGTATGTATGAAGTGGTGTTACCGACACGAAGTTTTCCATGTCGCTTAGCAACATCATTGATGAGGTACTCCAAGGGTTGTGGCATTGGAGTTTTAGAAATCTTCTTCAAGAAATCTTTTATTTGATCTCCGGTTTGACCATGATCTAGACCGCGACGAATCGAGGCTTCGCTAAATCTATAGACGCTTGCACCACCACGACTTTCAATATCTGCAATCGTGCCGATCGCGTTTGCTAGTTCTAAGGTCAGCGGACCAGGGGCAATTGCGCTGTTGTCAGCCTGTATAAGAATGTGATCTACTGGCTTAGGAAGCGCTTTTTCAATTCCTAGCTCTTCGTTCGTTATTAGTGCGAGCCCGAATGATGAGAGCGCACCTTGGCCAGTCAGACCTAGCCACTCTGCCTCGCGCAAGATCCACTCTGCATAATCTCTATTTGCACGGGTGGGGAGCAACCACTGCAGGGACGCGTTCATCGAGTCAAGGGTTGGATCTAATTCCAGGTGATCTTTAAGAACATTGAGCATGACTCTCTTGAGCGTTGAAACTCCACCGCGATCTAACTCAGGTCCGAGTGCGGCAATGTTCTTGGATTCGCTCTTGCCGATCAGTCCACTCACTCTGGAGGTCTCCAGCCAGAGGGTTACTAAAGCATGCCACTGCTCTTCGATGCTCTTTGTCAGCCAGATATCAAAGGAATTTGTGGGAAGAATTTGATCATCTGTATCTATGACAATGAGTCCACCGATATAAAGTAGTTCTGCAACAAATGCAGCGCAGGCCTCGGAAATCCCCAAATGTTCAGCGGTGCGCTTTAAATCTCTAACGCCCAATCCACCGGAGCGAAGTGCAGTCGGAGGCTCATCCGACCAGTTGTGGCCGAGCTCTTCCGCCCAACGCACAAAGGTGGAGATGTTGGCGATAGCAGCTTGATCTACTGCTTTCTGCTTACGCGATGCTCCAACGAGCGCTGGACAGGTAGGTACTAACTCTTTAAATACCTTTCCATCGCGCAGATGCATGGCAACTTCACGCGGAAGTAGCACCGTCTGCGAATCAAAGGGGATCAAGAAATTATTTTCTAATAACCATTTGATTGCCGGAGGTGCTTTCTTAACATCGGCGATCTGACCTTTAGGAGGGCCCCAGACCATCTTCATGAGGGTCTCTCGGGCGCCCTTCGGTGCTTGCTCCAACGCTGCAAAATCAACGGGCCGTGATCCTTTGGGTCCGAGACCTGCCGGGCTCTCTCCCATGATGGTTCGCAAATTTGATGGAACGCGATAACCCTCACCATCTTTATAGAGCAAGGCGAGTTCCCATAGCGATTCAACTGCGCTTATCGCCTCTTTACTTGTAACGCTTAATATCTGCAGCAATGGGGCAGGTTCATCGAGAGTGCAGATCGCGGAGAGAATATCTAACCTAAATTTATCGAGAGTCTCACGAGCGCGGAGCAAACTTGGAGTCGAATTCGCTCGCGCGGAAAGCGCCATGAGATCGGTCGGGACTGGGGAGATTAAGTCTGGACGCAACGAAAAGAGCGCTTTGATCTGATCATCAGATCGGTTGCGCAGCTCCTCCGTAAAGGAGGTGAAGGAGATCGTTGAGTTAGACATAACTGCCCTACATTACTGGGGTTTAGCTACCTACCGCGACGCCAACTCCAAGGGGAGAGCAAGGTGGCTAGTTTTACTATCCGCCCCAGAACCGGGGCGGCGAGGCGTTTTAAGGCTCGCATTCTTCTAAAGTCATAAATTGGCCAGTGCTCGTGCAGCGCGTGGAGCTGTAAGAGAGTATCTGGGTTGATCGCGCGTGGATTTCCTACCGCTTGTAGGAGCGGAATATCGTGATGACTATCGGAATAGGCGTAAGAGTTTGCGAGATCAATTCCGCGCTCTTCGGCCAAGAGTTTTACTGCGATCGCCTTATTTGGTCCATGGAGTAGTTGACCAATTAATTTTCCGGTATAGACGCCATCCTTTACTTCAGCAACTGTGCCCAGCGCACCCGTAAAGCCCAGGCGTTGCGCGATGAGATCGGCGAGATCTTTGGGAGTCGCAGTAACTAGCCAAACCTCTTCATTTTGATCGAGGTGATTATTAGCGATTTCGATTGTTCCCTGCCAGAGAGCTGGCGATACATATTCGTCATAAACCTCGATGCCCATCTTCTCGATGATTGATGCATCGTGTCCTCTAAAAAATTCACAGGCGGCCCCTTGGATCTTCGCGATCTCCTCTTTGTTCTCAACACCAGAGAGGCGATAACGGAGATTAGCCATCACAAAATTAGAGATATCTTTCCTAGTGAAGAAACCTCGTTGGTACATCCCCTTGCTGAGAAAAAATAGAGAGGAGCCACGCATCAAGGTATTGTCGACATCAAAGAAAGCTACTCGCTTCGGTGTGAGCGCCATATCACTAGCCTAACCAAGGTTCACCCTTCTATAGCGCAGGTGGGGACTGGCTCCCTTTATGCTTACGCCATGCCTGCAAAGACCTCCACCATTCATTTCTTACGGCATGGAGAAGTCTTCAATCCTGAGAAAATCCTTTACGGTCGCCAGCCTGGATGGCACCTCTCGGAGCGCGGCGAAGAGATGGCTCGTACCGTTGCCGAGTGGTCAAAACAATTTGAGGTTGGTGCTGTTCTAGCTTCGCCGCTGCAGCGCGCACAAGAGACCGCAACTCCACTCGCGCAGGCGCATGGTTTATCCATCATTACTAATGAGAATTTGATCGAAGCAGCTAATGTCTTCGAAGGTCAGAAATTTGAGTTGGGTTCAGGCGTATTACGTCATCCGGCATCATGGCGATATCTCACCAAGCCTTGGGTTCCCTCATGGGGAGAGTCTTACGAAGAACAAGTAGCACGCATGTTGCGCGCGCTCTTTGCCGCCAGAGATGCCGCGAATGGAAAAGATGCCTTTGCGGTTTCGCATCAACTTCCGATCTGGATTCTGCGTTCTGCTGTAGAAGGAAGACGCATGATGCATGATCCTAGAAAGCGGGAGTGCACACTGGCATCGGTCACTAGTTTTCATTTGGATAGTGCGGGCGATATCGAGGGAGTGAGTTACTCCGAACCGGCGCGCCATCTCCTGCCGGTGAAGAAATGAAGAAGTTACTTCTACTCTCATTAGCATCGGTACTTTTATTGACTGGATGTTCAAGTGGTGGACTTTCAACGGCGAATCAAAATGCATTTATCTCTGGCGATGGAGTTGCGATTTATGTGAAGGCCGCTGATCGCAAGCCAGCTCCAACGATTTCAGGTGCGACTCTCGAGAATGGATCAATAACACTTCCCTCAGGCAAAGTCACAGTTCTTAACGTCTGGGCCTCTTGGTGTTCGCCATGTCGTGCTGAGGCGCCGCTGCTCTCTGACTTTGCGCAAAAATATAAGGCACAAGGTGTGCAGTTCGCCGGAATCTTGACCCGCGATAACACCTCGTCGGCACTCGAGTTCGTCAAGCGTTTCAAGATTGCCTATCCCACTTTTACAGATGACTCGGTGCTCGCAGAATTTCGTAACTCACTTGTACCAAATGCAATCCCCACAACTCTAATTATTGACTCGCATGGATATGTTGCAGCGCGAGTAAGTGGTGAAGTCACTGTCGCTCTGTTGAGCGATCTCATCGATAGAGTTCTCAAGGATCCACCCCATGCATAGCTTCTTCGTGCACCAGGTTCTCTCTGGCAATCTGATCCTTGCCCTTGTTGTCGCCTTAATTGCAGGACTTATCTCATTCTTCTCGCCCTGCGTTCTTCCGCTAGTTCCCGGCTATTTGGCTTATTCGGCTGGAATGACCGATGTGAAGAACAAGGGGAGAACCGCGCTCGGCGCCATTCTCTTCGTCTCGGGATTCTCGGTGCTCTTTATTAGCTACGGAGCTCTCTTCGGCTCCCTGGGAGCCAAGATTTCCAGCGGCTCACGCTGGCTCCAAATCATCCTGGGGGTGCTCACGATTCTGATGGGCACCATCTTTCTCTTTAACCAGAAGTTCTATCGCTCCTTCAAACCAAAATGGAAGTCGACGGCGGGTCTTCTTGGAGCTCCGCTCTTAGGATTTCTCTTTGGTTTGGGATGGACACCGTGCATTGGTCCAACCCTTGGCGCAGTTCAGGCACTCTCATTCCAAAGTTCAAGTGCGCTACGTGGGGCGATCCTCAGCGTGGGTTATTGCTTTGGGATCGGTGTTCCATTTATTGTTGTTGGTCTATTTTTTGATCAATCTGCAAAGTTGCGCCGCTTTATTTCGCGCCACGGAAATTTGTTGACTATTTTTGGAGGAGTATTTCTGATCATCATCGGCTTTCTGCAGGCAACCGGGTTATGGGGCGATATTTTGAACCACCTGCGCTCCTCAATTTCTAGCTTTGTTCCGAGCGTCTGATGAGCCAAGAAAATAATTCTGTGCCCGATATCGGGTTTATCGGATTGCTTCGTTGGGGTTGGCGACAACTAACAAGTATGCGCACCGCCCTCATTCTGCTTATGTTGCTTGGGGTTGCCGCAATTCCAGGATCTCTCTTTCCGCAGCGTAATCAAAATCCACAGAAGGTTGATTCGTACTTCACTACAGATCCAACCTTGGCGAAGTGGATGGATCGCTTCCACTTATTTAATGTCTATGCCTCGCCTTGGTTTAGCGCGATCTACTTGTTGTTGTTTATCTCTCTGATTGGCTGTGTGCTTCCACGCACTTTCCATCATCTGCGAGCTATCGGCAAGAAACCACCACTCACTCCTCGAAATCTTGATCGCATGGAGGGTTACAGAGTTGTTAGCTCTGACCCCGACAGTGCAATTCAACTTTCTTCAAAGTGGCTCAAGCGCCATCGCTTTCGGATTCGAATCGATGGTAATTCGATATCCGCGGAGAAAGGATATGCACGCGAGACCGGGAACCTGCTCTTTCACCTCTCACTTATTTTGATTTTGGTCGGCGTAGCCCTCGGTTCGCTCTTTGGTATGAAGGGAGAGGCGATTCTCAATGTGGGTGATCGTTTTATCAATACTCCAACTTCATACGACAACATCTCGTATGGAAAGTTTCAGGGTCAGGGTTCGTTGATTCCATTCTCATTAACGGTTACCAATTTCGCTGCAACGTATGATCCAACAACTGGTGAGCCCAGCGATTATGTTCTGACGACCGAGATCGCAAATCCGCTTGGCAGCAAGGCGAAGCAAGTAATTATTAAAGTTAATAAGCCATGGACTTCTGGCAGCACCAAGGTCTATCTCCAAGCGAATGGATATTCCCCAGTTGTTACGGTCCGAGATAAATCCGGAAACATCACATTCCAGGGTCCGGTCATCTTCTTGCCACAAGATGCGAATCTGAGCTCACTAGGTGCGATCAAGATTCCTGATATGAATCCTCAGATCGGATTCATCGCCTCCTTCATCCCTACAGCTGGAAGTAGCGCAGCGCGCGGAATCTTCTCGACCTATCCTGAGGTGCTTGATCCACGGTTGGTCTTATCTGCCTGGAAGGGCAACCTGGGACTCGACAGCGGCACTCCACAATCTGTGTATTCGCTCAATACCTCCAAGATGACCAAGATTGGACTCAAGGCCCTTACCTTGGGAAGCACCTATGACTTTGGTGCGGGAACAATCACATTTGATGGTTGGAAATCTTGGGTCAACCTGCAGATTGTTGATGATCCTGGGAAGATGTACGCACTCTTCGGTGCGATATTCGCCATTTTAGGGTTACTGATCTCACTCTTTACACGCCAGCGACGGATTTGGGTAAAGGTGGGAGAAGGTGTTGAAATTGCGGGTCTAGCCAAGAATGGAATACCTGGGCTTGAAGCAGAACTCACAGCGCTAGCGCGGGCGCTTGAAGAGGCTACGGGAGGCAAAGAGTGACTTCGACAAATCTTGCATACTTCTCAAACGGTGCTATCTACGCCTGCTTAATCATTTTTACTATTGCCTTCTTTGCACACGCAGTTGAAGTTTCGTGGTCTGTTAAGAACGCTGAAAGTAACGACAAGACTGAATTTGATTTCACCAAGACGCAGCGCGCTGGACGTATCGGTACCGCAATGATGATTCTTGGCTTTGGAGTGCTTGCAGTTGCTGTGGTTACTCGAGGACTCTCTGCCCACCGGGTGCCGTGGGGAAATATGTATGAATTCTCTATTACCGGTGCTCTCATGCTTACAGGTGCCTACTTATTTGCCTTTGCAAAGTACAAGGTGCGCTGGTTGGGCTTGCCAGTTTCAATTTCAGTACTGCTCACCTTGGGAACTGCAATCACCGTTCTCTACCGCCCAAGTGCTCCGCTAGTTCCTGCACTTAAGTCGCCTTGGCTTGCGATACATGTACTCGCAGCGATCATCTCCGGGGGAGTGTTTCTGGTGGCCAATTTGGTCGCTGCTACATATTTAGTCATGGAGCGCTACGAGTCCAAGGGTGGCCGTCCAAAATGGGCGGAGCGAATTCCTACCCTCGATAGTTTGGATCAACTCTCTTATCGCTTGGTTGCATTTGTCTTCCCGCTCTGGACCTTTGCGGTTATTGCTGGAGCGATCTGGGCTGAGTCGGCCTGGGGTAAGTACTGGAGTTGGGATCCCAAAGAGACCTGGGCGTTTATTACCTGGGTTGCTTACGCTGCATATTTGCACGCCCGAGTAACTGTTGGTTGGCGTGGGAAGAGAGCGGCCTGGCTATGTATCTTTGCGGGATCGACATTTCTCTTTAATTACATTTACGTAAATATCTGGGGAACCGGCCTTCATACCTACTCCGGTTTGTAAGAGAACCTCGCTTTAGAGTTGCTTTAAGAAATCCGGGTTGTCATCCGGGGGCAGTACACGAGTGACCTTGCGCTTGGGAAGTGAAACTCCCTTTGGGCGACCCACAAAGAGCCAGACTATTGCGCCGAGGAAACCAAAGAAGATAATGATGATGAGCCAGGCCCACTTTGGAAGATTGCGCACAACATCTTGATCGGTGCGGGCACAATCAATGAGGCCATAGAGCCAAAGACCTAAACTTCCAAGAACGATCAGAGCATCAAGCATGAAACCGAGTTTACCCGTTAAATCAAAAGTGCGATGGCCAAGGATGTTGATAGAAAGAGTTGCAGCTTTCCGACTTGTCCAAGCATTGGAATCAAATCAGCACCTTTGGCGCCAGATCTGATTCCCTTGATGATATTTAAGGTTATCGGAATGAATAGCACCGTGATTAAGGTCCACGGAGTAATAAAGGCAGCTGCTATCGCCACAATGTGAGCCAGCACCAGCAATCCTGTGAACATCTGGCGGGCTCTCTTATCGCCGATTCGCACCGCGAGCGTGCGCTTCCCAACCAAGGAGTCCTTGGGAAGATCACGAAGGTTATTGATTGCAAGGAGTGAGCAGGAGAGCGCTCCCACTGGCACCGCGACCACAAAACTCTGCCAACTTACCTTGTGAGATTGCACCACGTAACTTCCGATTGTGGCAACGAGCCCGAAGAAGACAAATACCGAGACCTCGCCAAAACCTGAGTAGCCATAAGGATGTTTGCCACCTGTGTAGGTCCAGGCGGCCAGAATGCTTGCTGCGCCAACCACTATTAGCCACCAAGAGGTACGTGCAGCTAAAAGGATTCCAAATAAAGCGGCAATGGCAAAACAGAGGATCGCGGCTCGCTTTACTGCTTTAGCTGAAGCCAAACCGCTAGCGACTAACCGAACCGGGCCAACTCGATTGTTATCGGTGCCACGAACCCCATCGCTGTAATCGTTTGAATAATTGACGGCGATCTGAAGCAGAAGGCTCACCGCAAGTGCCATAGCGGCATTTAGCCAGTTAATTCCGTGGTGATCGCGCTTGATGAGCGCGGTTCCCACTAGAACTGGCGCGATGGCAGCGGGAAGAGTGCGCGGGCGCGATCCAGCTACCCAGACTTTAAGTGAACTCATTAGACAATCATCTCAAACCTTTGGGCTAACCGCCGCCTATCTGGCTTCCCGAGTGAGGTGAGAGGAAGTTCAATTCCGCTGAGAAATACTTTAGGAACGCTATGGTTTCCAAATTTTTCGCGCAAAAGTTGCGAGATGGCGCTCTGATCAATTTCGAGTGAACTTGCCAGACAGAGTTGTTCGCCCCATTCCGGGTGAGAGATAGCGCAACTCATGAAGCGCAACTCTCCAGAACCATTAAGAAAGTTATCAAGTGCTCCTAGTGAGATCTTCTCACCACCGGAGATGATCTGATCATCGAGTCTTCCAGTTACGAATAATTTTCCATCTTTTAAATATCCTGCATCGCTCGTCACAAACCAACCAGCGCCATCAGACAAGGTAAGAGCGCCACCTAAATATTCTGAGGCTTGCATAGGCCCACGCAACGCAATCGCGCCCAAAGCTCGGATTTCAACTTCTACCCCTGGAAGTGGTTCATTGTTATAAACGCATCCTCCACTCATCTCTGACATTCCGTACGTGGTTACAACGTTAATTCCAGATTCACGCGCACTCGCGAGGAGTTCCGCAGAAGTTGCCGCCCCACCTACCAAGACTGCCTTTGCGTTCTGGAGAGATACTAGAAATCGACCTCGCTCCTGCAACGCGCGAAAAAGTTGTGTCGGAACGATGGAGGTGTATTCAAAGTCGTCATCAGAGAGGTCGCTTTGTAGCGCCAACGCTCTGACCAAAACATTGACCCCAGCGATGTGATGAGTTGGCAATAACAATGACCAACGCTCTCCCTCTTGCGCTCCCAAGTACGCATGTGAGGCACGGGCGCTTGCAAGCAAGGCATCTGCGGTAAGTGCAACCTCCTTGGCTGAACCAGTTGATCCGCTGGTGGGAATCACAACTGCTATCTGCGAGTCGACCTCACTGAATTGAGTTGGACCAAAGGCGAGAGCGGGGCCGGTTCCCGTCAAAGCGGCGTCGAGCGCCTCCAAGGTGTGTGTGGTTGACCACGCTGAGGGTACTTGGAGCAACTCTCGCGGTGACTTATTAACCATAGCCCCCGTAGGCTATCGGCTTGTAACGAAATACCGGAAGTGAAAATCCGGCGCTGAAAAGGAGTGACTGTGAGTAAGCCGTTTAAGCGAGAGCCAGGTAGCCGAACGATTCCACAATGGAGCATCGGCGTTGGTGGCGAAGAGTTCACGGACATTATTTACGAGGTGGCCGAGGGAATGGCCAAGATAACGATTAACCGTCCGCAGGTTCGCAACGCCTTTCGCCCGGAGACCTTGCACGAGTTGCAGGAGGCATTCTCATTAGCGCGCGATGATGAATCTGTTGGAGTGATCATCTTCACTGGTGCGGGTACTGAAGCTTTCTGTTCTGGTGGCGATATCAACGTTCGCGGAGATGATGGATATATCGGAAGCGATGCACTTGGTAAGAAGGGAATCGGACGTCTCAATGTCCTCGATCTCCAAATTCAAATTCGCAGACTCCCTAAGCCGGTTGTCGCAATGGTGGCTGGTTGGGCGGTAGGCGGGGGACATGTTCTCCATGTCGTCTGCGATCTCACGATCGCAGCAGAGAATGCCAAATTTGGTCAGACCGGACCGATGGTGGGCTCATTTGATGGTGGATACGGTGCAGGTTTACTTGCCGCACATATTGGTCAGAAGAAAGCTCGCGAGATCTGGTTCCTGTGTCGCCAATACGACGCGCACGAGGCGCTCGATATGGGATTGGTAAATACTGTTGTTCCCATCGAAGAGTTAGAAGCAGAGACTGTCTCTTGGTGTCGCGAGATGCTAAGACACTCTCCAATGGCCCTACGTCTGCTTAAGGCTGGACTCAATGCTGCCGATGATGGCTTAGCTGGAGTTCAACAATTGGCAGGCGATGCAACCCTCCTCTTCTACTTAACAGAGGAAGGTCAAGAGGGTCGTGATGCTTATAAAGAGAAGCGCGATCCCGACTTCAATAAGTTTCCACGCCGCCCTTAAAAATGTTAGAGAAGTACTGTCCTGACTTACAGGTCCTCTCCATTCCATTACGCAACAAATTTCGCGGCATAACTACGCGAGAGGTAGCAATCTTTAGGGGGAGTGCAGGCTGGAGTGAGTTCGGGCCTTTCTTGGAGTATGACGATGCTGAGGCGAGTACATGGATGGAGGCAGCGCTAGAAGCTGCTAATAATCCCTGGCCGAAACTTCATCGAGATCGGGTGGCAATTAATGCAACCTTGCCTATCGTAGAAGTAGATCAAGTGGCAGGAATCTTGCAACGTTTTCCTGGAAGTGCCACGGTGAAGATAAAGGTCGATGACTTTGAATCTGGAGCAGGTGTTGTTGAGGAAGTATTGAATCTCTACCCAGATATGAAGATTCGCTTGGATGTAAATGGTGGTTGGGACAGTGATGAGGCAATTAGTAATTTGCTGGAGTATCACCTGCGCTTTGGCAACGTCTTCGAGTATGTAGAACAACCCTGTCGTACTCTTGCCGAACTTCGGCTAGTAAAAGCAGAGGTGCCGATTCGCATCGCTGCCGACGAATCTATCCGTAAAAATTTGGGGAGCGACTTTGCTGACTTTGCCGCATATGCAGATGTGGCAATCCTTAAATGGCAACCACTTGGAGGCTTTCAAAGAGCTCATCAAATCGCTGCAGAGATTGGACTTCCGGTCGTAGTTTCAAGTGCTCTCGAAACTGGTATCGGAATATCGCATGGATTGGCGCTAGCAGCATCATTTCCTACATCAACCTTCGCATGTGGACTTGGAACAGTAGCTCTCTTTGAAGGCGACATTTGCGATCCAGCGGTAGTTCCATCTGATGGATATATTGAAGTAAAACGCCGTGAGCCGAATTTGGTTGAGAGGTACCTCGCAACTCCGGAGCGGACAGAGTATTGGAAGCAACGTATTGTTAGAGTGCTTGAACTTATTGAAAGGCGGAGTGCATGAATGCGACCACGCTTGCGCGCAATCTCGTTCGCCAATTAATTGAGAACGGGGTCAGCGACTTCGTGCTCTCGCCTGGTTCCAGGAATGCCCCTTTATCTATTGCTCTATATGAAGCTGAGCAGGCTGGTTTGGTCAATCTTTACGTGCGCATTGATGAGCGTGGAGCCGCATTCTTTGCACTGGGATTAAGTAAGGCCTCTGACAACTATGTCGCGGTGATCTGCACCAGTGGAACAGCCGCCGCAAACTTTCACCCTGCGGCACTTGAGGCATATCACTCTGACAACAAGTTGCTTGTAATTACCGCAGATCGTCCGGCTTACCTACGCAGAACCGGGTCTAACCAGACGACCTTACAAGTTGGTTTGCTTGAACCAATTAAAACTATAGATATCTCGGCAACTATTTCTATTGCAGAATACTTAACCGATGGACCGCTTCATCTCAATGTGCAATTTGATGAGCCATTACTTTCAGATGATCGCACTGATTGGTTAGCTGGACTTGCACCGCACGCCCCTGTTTATATTCGGGAGTTCTCTCCTCAGGTGTTTTCTCCAAAACCGCGAGGTGTAGTAATCGTTGGACATGATCGGGCAGGAATCGATGCCTCTGCGATCTCGCATTTCGCGCGAAGCGCAGGTTGGCCACTGTTGACTGAAGATCCACTCTCATTTCCCGATGCCATTGCGCATGCCGCGCTCATTCTGAGCGATATTGATATTCGCGCTTCATTGCAACCAGATCAGATCGTCGTGATAGGCCGTGCCACTCTTTCGCGGAGCATAAATGCCCTTATTAAAGAGTGTGCAGATGTAGTTGTAGTGGATCCGCGTGCGAGCACCATCGATACGGCAAGGTCAGCAACCCAGATCTTCGATTCTCTTCCTGATATTCAGGCCACGCCAGATCCAGATTGGCAGGAGAAGTGGCGTCAGGTCGCGACGGTTGCTCGCCAATCCTTGAATTTGGGTTGGTCGGAGCAGAAGGCGCTGGCGTTAATTAGTGCGGGCATTCTTAGCGATGCAGCTCTCTTTGTGGGAAGTAGTCGTCCCGTGCGCGATATCGAAGCTTTCGCGGCTCCCCGCGATGGAGTCCATACCTTCGCAAATCGCGGTCTTGCGGGTATTGATGGAAATATCTCGTGCGCCTTTGGAATAGCAGAGAAATTTGAGCGGTCTTACGCAATTTTGGGTGACCTCACATTTCTCCACGATATATCTGCGCTGGTTAATCCGATCTCCGCAAACCTGACCATCTTTGTCATAGATAACAACGGTGGAGGGATCTTTAGCACTCTTCCTCAGGCCGGGGTAGAAGGCTTTGAGAAGATCTTTGGAACTCCTCACAATCTAGATATAGAGAAGGTAATTCGAGGCTTTGGCGCGACGGTGACCAAGGTGAAGAGCGAATCGGATTTACTTCACTCACTCAACCATCAAGAGCAAGGACTCAACTTTGTTGTTGTAGAAGTTCCAGACCGCGCTACTAATGCGGCGCAATTGAAAGAAGTAACTCAGAGTCTGCTTAAGGCGCTGCGAATGGGAAGCAATTTAGCCTGACTCTCAGCTAACTCTTGATCCGCGCTAGACCCAGCAACAATTCCACAACCTGCAAAGACTCTAATTGATTTTTGATCCGGAGAGATCTGACCGCAACGTAATGCAATACCCATCTCGCCATCACCGTGAGCATCAATCCAACCCACTGGTCCTGCATAACGACCCCGGTTCATGGCTTCAAGTTCTGTAATCACATTTCGCGCATCTTCTGTAGGAGTTCCGCATACTGCGGCAGAAGGGTGAAGCGCTGCAATTAATTTAAAGATATCAACTTTCGACGCGGTGTCATTTATAACTCCAGTGACATCTGTAGCTAAGTGCATGACATTAGGAAGGTGTAATACAAAGGGAGCATCTGGAACGTTTGTTGAGGAGGCAAAAGGTTCAAGGGCCTGCGCCACTGAGCGCACGGCGTACTCGTGTTCCTCTAGATCCTTGGAAGATTTTGCTAAAGATCCTGCAAGTGCAAAATCTCGTTCCTCATTGCCAGTGCGACGAATAGTTCCAGCCAACACTCTTGATGTCACCAAAGATTTGCTCAGGCGAACTAGCAACTCGGGGGTTGCGCCAACTAAATTGTCGACCAAGAACAACCAGGTAGATGGATATTCGGTCTCCAAAGATTGAATAAGCGCAGCGGGATCAATCTCCTGATCGGCATGCGCAACTAGATCACGAGCGAGAACGACTTTTTCTAGTTCTCCTGCCTTAATGCGTGAAACAGATTCCTCTACCGCGCGAGACCACTCGCTATCCGAGAGCGCTCCCTGTTCCCAGGTGAGTTGGATCTCCTTCTTCTCGATAACGCGCTTAAAGAGTTCGGGCTGTTCCGGACCGATCCAGGTGATCCATGACTTTCCGTTCTTTTGTACAACAACGATCTCTGGAATTGTTAATAACGAAGGTTGATCTTCATCAAAGGCAAATGAGGCAAAGAGAATTGGACCGGTTCCAACGCCGTGCACATTATTTTTAATCTCTAGTTGCGAGAGTTCGTTCTGCCACCAAGCAGAACTTTCGGCAAAGCGCTTCTTGCCCTGGACTACATGGCTCTTATATGTTCCAAATGCGATGAAGCCATCGGATCCGCGAATCCAACTTGCGCTGATAGGAAGGTGGGTTGAGATTTCACTTAACCGAGGATGATCTCCCAGCAACTCCGTGGTGATGCGTACAGCCATAGGCTTAAGTTAAGTCCCTTTATCGTTTAGGAACAAAACGCCAGAGCGTTGGCATTGCGGTGCTGGCGATAGCGATCTTGATCACTTCGCCCAAGATAAATGGAGTGAGGCCAGCTTTAAAGGTGACCGCCCATGAGGCGTGAATTGAATGATGTAGCCAGAAGAGACCAGCGGTGAAAATAACGAGATCTCCCAAAATCATTGTAGGAACAACTGTCGCAATCTTTTGATCCCATTTGCGACCCGCAAGAAATCCAGTGATAAGTGATGCAAGCAACATTCCAACGAGGTAACCACCGGTTGCTCCCGTGATGCGTGATAGGCCGTGTGCTCCCGCTGCGAAGACAGGCGCACCAATGAATCCAACGATCAAATAACTAGCAAAGGTTGTGAATCCAAGAGATGCGCCATATGCGCTTCCAAGGAGTAGCGCTCCAAGGGTCTGACCGGTTACTGGCACTGGTGAGCCAGGTACTGGAAAAGAGATCTGAGCCATCAGCGCGAGAAAGGCGGTTCCACCAATAACTAAAGCGATCTGAGTCGCAATGGTGGTTCGTGCAATGAGCGCGCCCCGCAGCGTTGCGGTTGAAGATATCGACATGTCTATCCCTTTCGAGCCTTCGCCAAAGCAGCCTTGGCGGGTTTGAAGTCCTCTTGAAGTTGTAAAGGGAGCGTACTACCGAAAGAATAAACCCGTGAGTAAGTCTGCAGATCTAAATAAGGAGCCCGAGGAAGTCGCCTCGATGTTCGATGGGGTCGCCAAGCGCTATGACTTCATGAACGATCTGCTGAGCCTGGGACAGACCAAGGCGTGGCGCAAGAAGGCCACCGCGATTATTGCCCCTCACAGTGGGATGAAGATCCTAGATATTGCGGCTGGTACCGGTTCATCGAGTCGACCGCTCGCGGATGCTGGAGCAGAGGTGATTCCGGCGGATTTTTCGCAGGGCATGCTGGACGCAGGCAAGAAGCGTCACCCCGATTTAAATTTCACTCTCGCTGATGCTCTCAATCTTCCCTTCAAAGAGAATGAATTTGATGTCACGACAATCTCATTTGGTCTTCGAAATACCCACGATGTCACCAAGGCTTTGCAGGAGGCGCTTCGAGTCACCAAGCCTGGCGGGCGACTCGTAGTTGTTGAGTTCTCTCATCCGACCAATAAATTTTTTCGAAATGTGTATATGAAATATCTAATGGGGTTGCTTCCTAAAGTGGCTCGCAAATTCTCTTCCAGTCCCGATGCATATATTTACTTAGCGCAATCCATTCAAGCTTGGCCGGATCAAGAGCACCTTGCAGAGAAGATCAAGGCGGCAGGCTGGGGAAGTGTCGCGTGGCAGAATTTCACCTTCGGAATCGTGGCAGTACATATCGCTTTCAAGGATGCGTAATTCAAAAATGGCATTTGGAATTCCTCACTTAGATGTAAAGCTCGAGCTTTCTATCCGTTCAGATATGAAGCGAGTTGAGGAGTTATTGCGCCAACAGATCCAAGGCGATTACCCGCTTGTTATTGAGACATCGCGCCACCTTGTTGAGGCAGGCGGAAAACGTTTACGCCCCCTATTGGCTCTACTTGCAGCTCAATTTGGAGATCCAAAGCGCAAGGAGATCATTGAGGCTGCCGTTGTCTGCGAGCTAACTCACTTAGCGACTTTGTATCACGATGACGTAATGGATGAAGCGCCACTGCGTCGCGGAGTTGAGAGCGCAAATGCGCGTTGGAACAATACCGTTGCGATTTTAACGGGGGATTATCTCTTCGCAAAAGCCTCAGATTTGTTAGCGGATCTAGGGCCCGAAGCAGTTCGCTTACAAGCGCGCACATTCGAACGTCTTGTAATCGGTCAAATAACCGAGACGCAAGGTTCTACCGCAGGTCTATCTATGTTGGATCACTATCTCAAGGTAGTTGCCGATAAGACTGGATCGCTGATTGCTACATCTGCCAGGTTTGGTGCGATGCTCTCTGGTGCTCCTACTGAAGTTGTCGAAGCACTTACTCGCTTTGGCGAGAAGATTGGTGTGGTCTTTCAGTTGGCCGATGATGTAATTGATATTGCCTCAGAATCTAATGAGAGCGGAAAGACTCCAGGTACCGATCTCCGAGAAGGAGTTCCAACCTTGGTGACACTGTTTGTGCTTGAATCCGATGATCCAAGCGATGCCGCTCTCAAAGAGATTCTGAGTGCGCCGATTACAGATGAAGCGGTAGTCGCACAGACACTTAAGGATCTTCGCACCCACCCAGCGATGCAGGCCTCACGAGATCTTCTACATAAGTATGCAGATGAGGCTCAATTGGATCTCAATGTACTTCCTGATGGTGCGGCAAAGCGTGCGCTAATCGAGCTCTGCGAAACGATTATCACTAGAACTTCCTGATCTAACTAGGTCGTAGCCCAAGGTGATGAGGGCGATCCATACGATTAGAAATCCGATCCAGCGTCCCGTTGTCATCGTTTCGTGACGTACCAAGACTCCAATGATGAACTGCACTGATGGTGTGATGTATTGGAGCAGACCGATAATTGTGAACTTCAGGCGATTTGTTGAGCCATTGAACATTAAGAGCGGTATCGCGGTCACAACTCCCGCCAGGATAAGCAAGATGGTGAGTCCTAAGTGATGCCCAAATTGACCGGTGCCTTTATGGCCGAGCCAGATGAGATATCCACCGTAGGGAATCAGGGAGAGAGTTGTCTCGATCGCTAAACCTTCCAGCGCTCCTAGCCCCAATTGCTTCTTTACTAATCCATAACTTCCCCACGAGGTAGCCAGGGCGATTGCGATCCAAGGAGGTCTTCCATAATCAATGGCGAGCACGATTACTCCAAGGCTTGCGATCGCTACAGATATCCACTGCAATTTACGCATCTTCTCTTTGAGTAAGAAGACTCCAAAAGCGATGATGATCAGAGGATTGATGTAGTAACCGAGCGCACATTCAACAACGTGCCCATGATTAACTCCCCAGATGTAGACCAGCCAATTCACGGAGATAAGTAACGTCGAGGTAATTAGACGAAGAACAATCTTTCTATTTTTGAGTAGAGCAAAGGTGCTCTTCAGTTTTCCGGTATAAAGAAGTAAGCCAATACAGAAGACAAAGGTCCAGACAGCGCGATGAGAGACGATCTCAATCGAGTTGGCTGGTTCGAGTAGTGGCCAGTACAAAGGGAAGAGACCCCATGTGAGGTAGGCAGATACTCCAAGCGTTAAACCGATTCTGTAACTCTTCATCTACCGCGCTATCTATAGTTTTGGAATTGGACTGAGAACTCCCATGGGTGGTCTTTAACAATTTGAATGGCGATCTGCAGATCATCGCGGCTCTTGCTGGAAACGCGGAGCTCTTCACCTTGAATCTGAGTCTTTAGCGACTTAGGACCCTCATCACGCAAGAGTTTGGCGATCTTCTTTGCATCCTCAGTCTTGATTCCTTCTTTAAAAGAAGTGGATATTTTGTAAATCTTGCCGCTGAGTTGTGGTTCTCCAGCATCTAGATGCTTGAGTGATACTCCGCGCTTCACCAATTTATCCTTGAAAACTTCTAGGGCGGCCTTGGCTCTATCTTCGGTATCCGCCTCGATATTGTATTTATCGCCAGATTTCACAATTGAAGTTCCAGTGTTTTTAAAATCAAAACGTGTTGAGATCTCTCGGTCGGTGGAGTTGTATGCGTTATCGACTTCCATATGATCTACATTTGAGACGATATCGAAACTGGAATCAGCCATTGTGTGCCTCCTGCTTTTTGATGCTGGTACGAGATAAGAGAATATGCCCAACAAAGCCTATTACTAGCCCAAAGATGACCCCGACGTTCGCTCCCGCCCAGGTACCCGTCTTCCCGCCGATGAAATGCATGAAATAACCCTGCCAAGAGAGCCAGGAGGCCAGCGGGTTGGTTACAAAACCCCAACCAATTACGGTTCCTACGATGATAAGAAGAATTGAGCGAAGGTTATAGACGCCATATCTCCCGCTTGGCTCGAAGAGCTCTGACTCTGCGTAATCAACCTTTCGCATCAAGATATCTGCCACAAATATCGCTGACCAAACTGCGATCGGTACACCGAGTGTGATGAGGAAGCCTTGGAATGGTGTTGTGAAGTTTGGAGCGATCCAAACAAAATAGATAGTTCCGAGGAGCATGATGGTGGCATCAAGAGATGCGGCGACGTGTCGCTTTACCGGCAAACCAATTGAGACCAAGGTAATTCCAGAGGAGTACAAATCAAGAATTGCTCCGCCAACTAAACCTAAAATCGCAACGAAGGCGAATGGTATGAGATACCAGGTTGGCAAGATTGTGGTGAGAGCGCCAATTGGGTCGGCACTGATTGCATTACTTAAGCTCTTTGAACTGCCCGCTAATAGGGCGCCATAAACAACCAGAACAATAGGGACTAGTGATGATCCAAAAACGGTCCAGAAAATAACACCACTGGTAGAAGTTTTGCGAGGTAAGTAACGTGAGTAATCAGCTGCAGAGTTGACCCAGCCAAGACCGATTCCAGTTACTCCCAAAATCATTGCACCTACAAAGCCAGCTTTGCTGCCGGCGTGGATTGATGAAACTGCATGCCAATTAACTTTGTGAATTGTTAGCGCTATGTATCCAACGGTGAGGATGATTGTGGCGCTGGTGAGCCAACGCTGGATCTTCATGATGGTATGAAATCCAAGTACTCCACCAAAGACAGTTAAACCAGCTGCGACAATAAATCCGAGGATGCCAGCGACATTGTGATTGATATGTCCAAGTCTGGCGAAGACCGTTTGTGCGGCCAAGGTTGCCAGGGATACGAGCACTGTTTCCCATCCCACGAAGATGAGATATGACAGTAAGCCAGGAAGTACGTTTCCCTTTACGCCAAATGCAGCGCGGGAGAGGGTCATCGTTGGTGCATTTGATCGCTTACCGGCTAACGAGCTAACACCAACGAGCAAGAAAGATCCGACGGTGCCAATGATGGCGGCCCAGGTCGCCTGCCAGAAGGAGATACCGAAATCAAGGAAGAAAGCGCCATACGACAGGGCTAAGAGTGAGACATTTCCTGCCGCCCAAGGCCAGAAGAGCGAACGGGCGGTTCCGTGGCGCTCGCTCTCAGAAATGAAGTTTGTGCCATGAGGCTCAATTGAATTCAGAATATTCACAGGTGCACTCTAACGGGAGCCGAACTGTGGAGGCACATTACAAGTGTGATACTTGCCTTTATAGTCAATTGGCTATGGTAATTGTTTATGGCTACCCGGCAGCAAGCCGCATTAATCGAGGAGGGCTTCAATTGCTCGAAGAAGAAGATCGCAAAGAGATTATTAAGTTACAAGAGGCAACTCACACCTCAGTCATCGCATTTGTACTTAGTTTATTTATTCCACTCATTGGACTCATCCTCGGAATTAAGGCTAAGAGCGAGATCGATAAGTCGGAGCACACTAAGAGCGGATCAGCTTTTGCAGTTGCAGCAATTTGGATTGGCGCCATCGGAACTCTTGCTTGGGCCGCCATTCTCGCACTAGTTCTCTTGGTGGGAGTGAGTGGACACGGTCACGGTTTTGGTGATGGATTTGGTCATCGTGGAATCGGGATGCACCAACGTTTTGGTGGATTCACAAATCAGCAACAACCAGGAACTACAAATAATGGTCAAGGTATGATGCCTGGATATGGCTTTGGAAATGCAACTCCAAATAATTCAGCTCCATCGACAAACGGTTAAGCAGGAGTTTTAATCCGTTTAATATCTAAGAAGTGAGCGAGCAACCCGCTACCGATCAACGCGGTAGCGGGGAAGAGTAACGCGGTAGGAAGTCCAAATAATCCGGCAAGGGTTGAGATAGAAAATCTTCCAATAAAAAATCCCGTGGATGCAATCACAGCTAATCTGGTGAGCGCTCTCGTGGTTGGAATTCCAGGAATACTCCCAGCAACCGAAACATATGAAGGTGGCATCGGAGCAACACCAAATCCCAAGATGGCGTAGGCAACGCACATCACTACAAGTGCGGTGTAGTTATGCCGACCTCGCTCGGCGTTGGCAATGAGAAGCCCCGTGAGGTAGCCACAGCCACCCAAGAGTCCTCCAACGCGAATCACAAATGGAATTCCATATTTATCTATGAGTCTTCCGACAGAGAAGCGTCCTGCAATCTGCGCCAAGACGAAACAGGTGTACCCCAAAGTGTTTACACCAATAGGAATGTGAAGATCTTCCTTCAGGTAAATAGAGGACCAGTCACCAACCGAGGTTTCGGCAATCGTTGCCAAAAATGATCCAATGGCAACCATCCAAATGAAATTCTTGATCTCAAGAGGTATAGGTGCGTGATGCGGAACCTCTGAATTCTTGGCGATATCGTGTTTATCAGCCGAATATGGCAGAAGCGCTCGCGAGACGACGAGGCACCCAAAGAGTGCAATAAGAGAGTTGCCCAAAAGGTGCCAATCGACGGGAACATATTTCGCGATTGCACCAGCCGCAAAGGAGGCTGTGCAGGCACCGACAGACCATGAGCCGTGGAAGGATGGCATGAGCGAACGACCGACGCTCTCTTGAATCATCGACCCCTGTGCATTGCAGGCGATATTCATAAGGGCATAACTGGAGCCAGCAGCAAAGGCGACTAAAGGTATCTCCCAGACTCGATTAACAAATCCATAGGCGATCTGAGAACCTGCGATTCCGAACATAATGAGTTGAGCGGTTCTGCGAGTCCCTATCTTGCGACTGATTCGTGAACCAAAAAAATTTCCAAATATCGAACCGAGATTTCCGACCATGATGCAGTAACCGAAGATTGCGTCAGATGTATGAGTTTGGCCTTTGATCTCCGCAAAGCGCGCTGACGTTGCAGCGACGGCGACTCCCATGAAGAAGAATGTGGCTCGTAGACCCCATTTTGCACGTTGCACGCGTTCTGCAGTTGGGGCCGTCACAGATGTAATTTAGTCCAATCGCTGGGCTTTACCGAGATATGCGCTAATTTTCTCGCATGGCTGAGATGATTTATTACTGCGGAACAATGGATAGCGGTAAATCCACACTTGCATTGCAAACTGCCCACAACAGAAAGAGTCGCGGACTCGAGGGGTTAATTCTCACTAATCGAGATCGCGGTGGTACAGGTGTCATCACAAGTCGATTAGGCCTACAGTCAGCAGCTCATGAAGTAAGTCCAGATTTTGATATTTATGAGTATATAAAGAGCGAGCGAGCTGCGGGCCGCAAAATAGAGTACGTCATATGCGATGAGACTCAATTTTTTGAGCGCGAACATATTGAACAATTGGCTCGCGTCGTGGACGAAGATGGGCATAGATGTCTTTGCATTTGGAATTCTGACAGATTTTCGAACCAAGTTGTTTCCTGGTTCTGAACGATTGATTGAGTTAGCAGATCGCGTTCTTCCACTTCAGGTCGAGGCGCTTTGTTGGTGCGGAGCTCGGGCAACTCATAACGCTCGTGTAGCGAATGGAGTTATGGTTACCGAGGGCGATCAAATCTTGCCTGGTGATGTAGGAACACCGCAGACCATCGGATATGAAGTGCTCTGCCGCCGACATCATATGCAGAAAGTGAACTCAGCCCGCTCTCATTAAGTCTTTAGAAAGTCATCTGCCAGACAAATCTTGCGAATATCTTGAGAAGAACCTTTTTCGCGTAGACGTACCAAATTCAAGTACTTAAAATTTCGGCATGACTATCGCCGAAGAGCTTCCCGCGCAGAGAGTTGATACCGACGCGCATTTTCGAGGCGATATTCAGGGATTGCGCGGTATCGCAGTTGGCCTGGTTCTTCTTTTTCACGCATCTATTCCGGGTTTTAGAGGTGGGTTTGTTGGAGTAGATATCTTCTTCGTTCTGAGCGGATATTTGATCACGGGCAATCTGTTGCGCGAGATAAAAGACCAATGGCCGGATCAATTTAAGGAGTTTTATGCCCGCCGCATAAGGCGCTTTTGCCAGCCTCATCCTCGTATTGCTTGCAACCTTAATCGCCGCGATTTTCTGGTTCCCTCCGCTTTAATGCCGGGTTTGCTGTTGACCTCACTAGTGCGGGACTTTACGGCTCGAATATTGATTTCGCGATTCGGGCCACCGATTACTTCGCGTCATCAGTGATTCCTTCTCCCGTTCTACATTTCTGGTCGCTTGGAGTTGAAGAACAGTTCTACCTCTTCTGGCCACTTCTTATCTCCTTAGTCACCTTTCGACGGAAGAACCCGGCACTAAAAATATTCCTGTTGTCCCTCGCGGTATTGATCTCCTCGTTCACCTTTGCAAATTGGCTGCTTGATCGGAATCAACCGTGGGGTTTCTTCTCATTTCCTACTCGAGCATGGGAGTTGATTCTCGGTGCCTTGCTGGCGAGTGCGGCACAAGGAGTCGCGAAGTTACCGCGAGCGATTGCGGGGCTAGCTGGGGCAGTTGGTCTGCTCATGGTGCTCTTCTCGGGATTCACGCAGAGCGATCCACTTAAATTTCCTGGTACAGCAGCGCTTATGCCTACGATCGGTGCGCTCCTGATCATCTTGGCGGCACCTCTACGCACGCTCACTCTGCCCAGCAAAATTATCGCTTACAAAGCCGTTGCAGTTTTTAGGCAAGATCAGTTATTCGCTTTATTTGTGGCATTGGCCGGTGCTTGTGATTCCACAAGTGATTAGTGGAACGCATCTGCGGATTTTAGAGCGTATCGGTTTAGCAGTGCTATCAATTCTCCTTGCTGCGATCACCGAGAAATATGTGGAGAGACCTTTTAGAAGAGGTTTTGTTATCTCTTTGAAACCCTTGCGCAATATCGCAATTGCAGGAGTCATCGCATCCCTTATCGCAGTCTTGGCCTTTGGAGCAGATTATGTTTCAACGAGTGAGCTACGCGGAAAAGGTTCAACTGAGAGCGCTGCGGATGAGCGAAACTTTATTGATTCACTAACTATTAAGCAGGCCCCACTCAACGTCGCACCAGTTAGACCAGCGACAGTAGATTTTCCAGTGCCGGCGAACCTCCAGCCCAGCCTGTTAAATGCCATCCAAGATCGTCCGATTACCTATGCCGATCACTGTCACACGCAAGAGAACCTCAAACCATCCACAAGACCCTGTATTTATGGTGATACCACCTCCGATATAACTGTGGCGCTCTTTGGCGATAGTCATGCACTCTCATGGTTTCCTGCACTCAATCAAGTGGCCAAGGAGAAGCATTGGAAACTGCTATCGCTCACTATGTCCGCTTGTACCCCTGCCGATATACCTGCCTATAACCCCAGTACCGCCTCACTCATGAACAATTGTCCGATCTGGAGACAAGCCTCTATTCAAAGAATTATCAACGCACACCCATTCTTGATACTTGTTGCAGGTACATCGGGATTTGCAACCGCGATAAATGGCGTGGAGATAAAAGGTGCGCAACGGACCGCGATCTACACCGCGGGGATGAATAGAACCATTGCCAAGTTACAGACAAGTGGCGCCCAAGTAGTCATGATGTCCGATACCCCAGCCCAAGCCCAAGATCCTCTTGTCTGCTTATCCGCCCATCCCAAGAGCACCTTGGCTTGTGCTACGCCTGCAGCTACCGCGATTTCCAGCGACTGGATCGCGGTCGAGCACCAGATTGCCAAGACCAATGGCATCTCATTGATCGAACCCCAATTATGGGTTTGCCCCACTGACCCATGTCCAGTGGTCATAGGAAATCTCTTAACGTATTTTGATACAGGTCATATGACCGCCACATTTTCGCAAGCGCTAGCCGGTCGCTTAAAGACGGCTCTCGATGCCGTAATTTCGCAAGGCGCCTAATTCTCTTAAAGCGGTATAGGCCGAGGAGACGGCATTAGGAATTGATGAATGTCCCGTAAGACATTGGTCTACGGTATGGGAGTGAAATCCGTTGACTCACATGTCTCTGAAGTCGAGCACGGTTATGTGGGGGAGAGTCCAATACGAACTCTGCTCTACCTTTTCGAAGAACAGAAAGTACGAGTTCTCATAGCATTTATATTCTTCTCGATAAAGCACTCACCTTCTTGGGTAATTCCACTCCTCACCGCAAACATTATTGACATCATTACATCGCACAAGAGCACTTCAACTCTCCTCATCAACATAGCAATCTTGATCGTCGTGACACTGCAAAACTGGCCAGTGAACGTTTTGTATGTGAGATTTCAGAGTAGAGCGATCCGCGAAGTTGAAAATCGTCTGCGCTCTGCTCTCGTCGAACGAATGCAACAGCTCAGTATGGGCTTCTACCTAAGGACCAATGCCGGCGTATTGCAGACCAAAGTTGTACGAGACGTGGAAAACATTGAGCAAATGGTGCGCAACCTCTCTGATGGTGGCTTCACCGCCATCAATGGTGTCGTGGGAGCGGTATTGATCACTGCGATCAAGGTTCCTTTATTTTTACCCTTCTTCTTAGTCTTGGCACCCTTAATTGCGCTCTTTATCGCAAAATTGAGGCAGCGACTCAATTCCAGAAATGAAGAGTTCCGCGGCGAGATTGAGAATATGTCGGCGCGAGTTAACGAGATGACAACCTTGATGCCCATTACTCGAGCCCACGGCTTGGAGAAGAGCGCCCTACAGACCATGTACGACTCTTTCAGCAATGTGAAGAGCGCTGGTCTAAAGCTAGATATTTTCAATGCGAAATTTAATGCGCTTGCTTGGGTTACCTTTCAATTGGCTAACGTATCGTGTCTTGGAGTAGCGGCTTACTGTGCTCTCAAAGGCAAATTCGGAGTTACCACGGGTGATGTGGTTCTTTTAACTTCCTACTTCGGCCAACTCATCGGGTCGGTAATCTTGCTATCAAGTTTGATGCCGCAAATCTCTAAAGGATTCTCCTCAATACGTTCGCTAGGTGATGTACTTGAATCACCTGACATTGAAGCGAATTCAGGAAAGAAAAATATCGAAGAGGTAATCGGAATCGTTACCTTCGACAAGGTTAGTTATGCATATCCGCAGAGCGAGAGAAATGCGATCTCTGATTTAAGTTTAAGCGCCAAGCCAGGGGAGATGATTGCACTGGTTGGACCATCCGGGTCAGGCAAGTCAACACTCATCAACCTTGTCATTGGATTCCTACGTCCGCAGAGCGGTTCCATCTCAATCGATGGACGAAATATGTCGGAATTCAATCTCAGCTCTTATCGGAAATATATCTCTGTAGTTCCGCAAGAGTCGGTGCTCTTTGAGGGTTCGGTGCGTGACAACATTACATACGGGCTAGGTTCCGTATCTGATCAACGAGTTGCTGATGCCTTGCGCGCTGCAAATGCTTGGGATTTTGTGATGGAGTTACCTGACGGAGTCAACACACTTGTTGGGGAGCGCGGGGCCAGAATTTCGGGAGGCCAGAAACAACGATTAGCGATCGCCAGAGCGCTCATTAGAAATCCTCGAATTTTGATTTTGGATGAAGCAACTTCCGCGCTCGACTCGCAATCCGAAAAGGAGATTCAGACCGCGTTGGAATCTCTTATGGTCAATCGAACAACGTTTGTAGTTGCTCATCGCCTCTCTACGGTTCAAAAAGCAGATCGAATCTTGGTGCTCGATCGCGGAATCTTGGTTGAGAGCGGCAAGCATTCTGACCTAGCTCACTCGGGCGGGCTCTATCAAAAACTTTACGAGGCTCAAATCTTTATCGACGAAAGAGGAGATCACTAATGCTGCTTGGCCAACCAATTGCTGACCTTGAGGTTTATCGTCCCACTCTCACTAAGAAGAGTGACTTTGAAAGATTTTGGAGTGAGACTTTAGCCAAGTATGTCCAAAGTGAACCCGTTGCCGAACTTACGAAAATTTCTTCTCCGATCACCGAGATAGATATCTTCGATGTGGTGGTGCCAGGATTTAATAACGATCCGATAAAAGGTTGGTTCTTAACACCGCGTGAATTGAAAGAGGATCGACCAGTTGTCGTAATTTATGAAGGTTATGGGGGAGGACGCGGCAATTTCAATGAGTGGCTCTTCTGGGCTAACTGTGGTTACCCAACGCTCGTGATGGATACACGGGGGCAAGGTGGAGGTCACCGCAGAGGCGATACTCCAGATGGTCTATATCCACGCGGTTCGTCAACGGCAGGGTTTATGACGATGGGGATCGAGTCGAAAGAGGACTACTACTACCGCAGAGTCTTTTCAGATGCAGTCGCATTTGTGCGCGCAGCCAAGACCTTGCCGCGCGTTAATCCCAAGAGAATTATCACAACGGGTGGTAGCCAAGGTGGGGGCATTGCTTTAGCTGCCGCTTCGCTTGCTCCCGAAGTATTTGCAACGATGCCGGATGTGCCGTTCTTGTGCCACATTCATCGCGCTATCGAACTCACGGATGCATATCCATATCAAGAGATCGTAAATTACTGCCGAATCCATCGGACCGATTCTGCTCGCGCTCTTGACACTCTTACTTATTTTGATGTGATGAACCTTGTTACTTCTGCGAAGGCTTATGCCTTAATTAGCATTGGGATGCATGATCCCATCTGCCCACCGGACACCGTATTTGGCATGCGAAATCACTATGCCGGACCTGTCACAACAAAGGTATGGGAATTTAATATGCATGAGGGCGGGGCTAGCGATCAAAACTTGCTACAGGCAACGTGGCTCAATGAATTGCTTGCCAAGGAAGGTAACTAATGGCCCTCAATGGAATCACTCACCTTGGTTACGGTTTCAATGCCCAATGGGCGTACTCCAGTTTTACAGAAGAGGTGAAACCGGCAGATACTCGAATGCTCGATTTCATGGCGAAATATGAATTCAATTTCTTGAGGTTGCCGCTGGATTATCGCTATTGGTTACCAGAGATTGGTGGCCCTCAAAGTGAATCTTTCTTAAAAGTTCTTGATCAGTATGTACATGAAAGCGTTACGCGTGGCATTCACATTTCGATCAACTTGCATCGCGCTCCTGGATATTGCATCAATGGTTGGGAGAGGGAGAGCACTAATTTGTGGGCAGATGAGATTGCACAAGATGCTTTCTCAGAGCTCTGGAGCACCTTAGCCAAGCGCTACCAAGGCAAGTATCCAACCTTGATGAGCTTTGATTTAGTGAACGAGCCACCGGAGATTGGTCAGCGTGGATTTACCAGAGATATCCACCAGAAGGTGATTCGTCGAATCGTAAGTGAGATTCGCGCTATTGATCCAGATCGTCAGGTAGTCATTAATGGCTTAGCTGGAGGCCATCTCGCGATGCCTGAGTTAGCAGACTTAGAAGTAGTGCATAGCGGCCGGGGATATCAACCCATGTTGGTCTCGCACTACAAGGCCGAATGGTGGTCAGGTTCGGTGGGGATGCCCGTTCCAACCTATCCTTGCGAATACAACGGTCAGTGGTGGGATAGGGAAGCGCTCTGGGACTTTTATGCCCCTTGGCGAGAGGTTCAGGCAGCCGGTAGGCCAGTCCATATAGGAGAGTTCGGCTGTTATCGATACACGGATAACGCAGTCGCGTTAGCGTGGTTTAAAGATCTCTTCAGCATTTACAAGGAATCTGGTTGGGGTTATTCGCTGTGGGAGTTTGATGGCTCATTTGGGATTGCCAACCATGGCCGCCCAGGGACGGTCTACGAAAACTTCGAAGGGCTCAATATCGATCGAGCACTTCTAGATTTAATGTTGGAGAGTCGAGTTAAATAATTTGGTAACACATCGCTACCGGATCAATATCCTCTGTTAGCGTTTGGATAGAGAGAGATTGACCTACTTGAACGAACTCTAGGGATGCACCACTATCAACACGAGTGACCTTTGTGACCGATCGTCCTTGTTCAACCTCAAATTTAATCTCCGGACCATGAGCCATTGCAAATACAAATAGCGATTCATTATTTTGAGTAAATCGTAGATCGCTCGAAGTGTAAGTTAGCGAGATTTCATTGAAATGTCCCTCACCAAGCTCATGTCCTACCTCTAAGATGTTTGTGGGACCTTCGCCGAAACGAATCCAAGGTCGCGTTCCAAATATCCCGGCGCCGAATTTCTTGCAGCCATTCTCCGACAATTTCTAAGTGCCTGCCTCTGTTGATCTTCGAGCGCTCCATCGGGACTAAGCCCTACATTTAAAAGCAGATTTCCGTTCTTGCTCACGATATCGATGAGAGAGTGGATGACATCGGTGGGGCTCATTCGCAGTTCTTGATCTTTGATATAGAACCAATCGTGGTTGAGCGTCGTGTCGCACTGCCAGACATCGGCCGCGAATTTGTAAATCGTCCTTTTTCAGTGTCGTGAACTACCGCTTTGGTTGATCGTGGATTCTTTACCGTAACAACTGAATTCGGATTGTCGTTGTAAAACTTTGCCGCGATCTCCAATCCAATCTGATCGTGAGGCAAGGTATCCCAATCAAAGTAGAGGAGATCAAGCTCGTACTTTGAAACCATCTCAAATATGCGTCGCTGCCAATTCTCGAGTGAAGCTGGTCGGGGGTTGGATCTGATTCCCTGTGTGGTGTTAAGTAGAGATCTTGAGGGTCATAGCCCTCCCAGAAAGTGCCAGTGCCGTCTTTTGCCGTTAGTGCTCCGTCATATGGGATTCCCGCTTTCTCGCCCGTAACATCCGCGCCATGAGCGGGAGCGAGCCAATCCCATGCCCGAGAGGCATGATCACTTGCCCCAATGCGTAAGCCATATTTACGCGCTGCTTGAGCCCACTCTCCTAAGACATCGCGGCGGGGGCCGAAATTTGTCGAGTTCCAAGGTTGATGCGTGGAATCGAAGTTATCAAAATTGTCGTGGTACATCGTTACTGGCACTAAGTATTTGGCTCCACACTCTGAAAAGAGTTGGGCTAGGGAATCCGGATCCCAACGGCTTCCCGTCCAGAGCGGCAAAAAGTCTTTGAAACCAAATTCACTCGGATGACCAAAATTGGCAAGGTGATACTCGATAAACCTCATTGCCTTCAGGGTCTCCGGGGTTCTCTTGCAAATACATTTTGCGCCCATACCAAGCGTGGTGTTCAGTCGCAGAGTGGATTCCCCAATGGAGGAATATTCCGAACTTTGCATCTCTAAACCATTGAGGGGTCTCTTTGCCTTCGAGTGACTCCCATGATGGTTCAAAATTCAATCGGTGTCTCCTCTTTGAGTGGATGGTTTCTAAGCCCTTGGGTTGGGACTCTGATTGTGGGCTGGATTTCTTTCTGGCAGGTTACCAAGTACCTCATCGATTGCAGTGAGAGTTGCTGAATCGAGTTTTACTCCAGAAGCTTTTGCATTCTCCTCAACTTGTTCAGGTCTACTAGCTCCCATTACTACCGCAGATACATTGGGATTAGCGAGAGCCCAGGCAAGTGCTAGTTGTGACATTGAGATACCGTGATCAGCGGCGATCGGCTTCAACTTTTCTACTGCATTCAATATCTCATCACGTAACCAACCTGAAATCATCTCGCCACCCGACTTTTTATCGGTAGCGCGCGATCCTGCTGGAGGTTTTTTCACCGACTGAGTACTTTCCGGTGAGGACACCTTGGGCGATGGGAGAATATGCAATCTGACCAATTCCCTCGCGCTCGCTGAGTGGAATCACTTCCTCTTCAATGACGCGCCAAAGCATTGAGTATTGCGCCTGGCTCGCCACAAAGTGGGTCCAGCCACGCTCTTTCTGGATATCGAGCGCAGGTGCTATCTCACGAATATTCCATTCCGAGAATCCGATGTAGTTGACCTTGCCTTGGCGAACTAAATCTTCAAAGGCTTGGAGTGACTCTTCGACAGGAGTTTCATGGTCGAAGCGATGCATGAAGTAGAGATCGATGTGATCGGTGTTGAGTCGCTTAAGGGAGGCGTGGGCCGACTCCATAATGTGTTTCCGTGAAAGACCGCGATCGATTCTTACCTTCACCAGTTGGAAAGTAGACCTTGGTAAAGAGCTCGATAGGACTCGCGCTTAACTCCCTTGAGCGCCTTTCCCAGGATCGCTTCGGCACGAGTACCTGCGTACGTGTCTGCGGTGTCAAAGGTGGTTATTCCGGCCTCTAGGGCAGCGTGAACGCACTTGGTGGCACCTTCCGCCTCGACCTGGGAGCCGTGGGTGATCCAGTTACCGTAGGCAACTTCTGAGATGTACATGCCAGTGCTTCCAAGGCGCCTGAATTCCATATCGTTATTTCACCGCTCCCGCTGAGAGTCCCTTATAAATGAATTTCTGCAAAGCAAGGAAGACCACAATTGTTGGGGCGATAACCAACAGAGTTGCTGCGCAAATTACCTGCCAGCTTGCACTGAAAGGGCCGATGAATCTATAGAGCGAAGTAGATACCGTTCCGAGATTCGGATCTGGCATATACAAATACGCGGTATAGAAGTCGTTGTAGTAGGCGATTCCTTTGATGATTACCACGGTCGCAATTGCTGGCCGCAATAGCGGCAGGATGATCCGGAAGTAGATCGTGAAATGCCCAGCCCCATCAATGCGTGCAGATTCATCGAGCGCCTTAGGTATGGATTGCATAAATTGCAGGAAGATATAAATCGAAATTATGTCCGTTCCCGTGTACAGCAAGATTGCCGACCACCTGGTGTTATATAAATTCAACTTAGAAATAATTTGGAAGGTCGCAACTTGCGTGGTCACACCTGGAACGAGGGTGGCGCATAGGAAGGCCCATACCACTGCTTTTTTCCCTCTGAAGTCGAATCTATCGATGGCATAGGCGGTCATCGTGCCAATGAGAATTGTTCCAACCAAGGAGACAGAGAGGAGAATTCCAGTATTGAAGAAGGCATGGGCGAGATCGCCTTGAGACCAGGCAATTTCGAAATTGTGAAAATTGAACCAATTCTTCGGAGGCGCAAGGGGGCCGGAATCATAAAACTCCGTGTGATCTTTGAAAGCCGCGAAAATCAACGGAATTAACGGAAATACCATTGCGAAACAAATTACCGCGAGAATGATATAGATCGTGACTTTGAAAGCATCTAGGCGCTTCATACAAGATCCACCTGTTCATCTTTGAAAATAGTTCGTTGAACGAAAGTTACGAGGAGAACAATTCCTAAGAGAACGACCGCGAGTGCAGATGCATAACCCACACGCCCTTCGTTGAATGCAATTCTTTGGGTTTCGATAACGAATGTCGATGAACCATTTGCGCCACCTGCAACGATGAATGGGATTTCAAAGACCGCAATACTTCCACTCACCGCCAAGATTAGGCTTAGGGCTGTGATCCTTCGGATACCAGGCAAGATGATGTAACGAAACTGGTGCCAACGGTTAGCTCTATCTAGTTGGGCAGCTTCAAAGAGTTCGGGATTGATGGATTGAATCGATCCAAGGAAGAGGATGAGATTAAAGCCCATGTAACGCCATACCGAGACTCCAGCGAGTGAGTAATTGATTACTGCAGAATTTCCCGTCCACTGAGTTATGAAATGTCCAAGTCCCAAATGTTGGAGCAGCCAATCTAAGCCACCAGCGCTTGAGGTAATTCCTGGCCCCTGAAAGAGGTATCGAAAGACTAGAGCTACTGCGACGCTATTGAGAAGAAAGGGATAAACGAGAAAACCTTTGAATACATTGAATCCGCGGTATCCATAACTAAGTACTGTAGCTAAGAAGAGTGCGAGCGAGATCTGAACGATCGAAGCTCCGAAGTAGTAAACGCTGTTAAAGAGAGAGTGCCAAATATCAGGGTTGTGAAAAATCTGATCGTAATTTCGAAGGCCAACAAATTTCCTAACTGGATCAATGCCGTCCCAGTTCGTCACGCTGTAGCGGAACATGTTTATCACTGGGAGATAGATGAGTAAGCCCAAGAGTCCGATAGGCAATACGAGGTATAACCACGGAATGACCTTCCTCTTGTTCTTCTCTTTAAACATTGATCTTCCTTTCAACTTCTTATTTTGAACTTCTTATGGAAAGACATTGGGGCGGCCCGTATGTTCCGCCCCAATGTCGTTGGGGTCCTTGCGTTTATTTCACCTTCTTGAACTAACCGAGTGAGGCAACTCCTTGGGCCCACTCGCTATTCAAGTTTGCGAAGATTGCTGCTTCTGAACCAGACTTTGCACCACGAGCTGTGTCGATGATGCTCTGTTCAAGGGAGCCATCTGTAGGAATTCCAGAAGCCTTTTGAACGTTTGCGAGGTCTGAATCGTGTCCGGCAGGTGCTGGGTTGAGTGACTTGTACTCAACGCCCAACTTGTCGAAGATGCTGTAGCTCTCGCCGTTAGGTCCCTTGAGGTAAGGGTTGATTCCACCTTGGCTGTATGCATAACCAGAATCTTGTTCAAACCAAGTCAGCCAAGCCTGTGCAGATGCTTGACACTTTGAGTTCTTGTTGATGGCTTGCTTGATATCTCCACTGATGTAAGTCTGGAACTTTCCAGTCTTTGGATCCTTCACAGGAATTGGGTAGAAGCCAATGTCTTGTGGGTTAGGACCTGCACCCTGGAACTGCGAGACCGACCATGAACCGAGGAACATTGTTGCGATATGCCCATTATTGATGAGGGCCTTGGAGCCTTCCCAATCGGTTGTTGTTGGGTCTGCTTCGGTGAACTTGTTAGCGACTACTTGGTAGAGAAGGTCGTCACCAATGTATGAATCCTTACCTGCAGTCCATGGAGCCTTGTCCTTAGCTTGGATGTTATTGGCATCAGGGCCTTCTGCATAACCTGCAAAGGAATTAGTCCAAGCAGTTGGAGCCCAACCTGTTGCATAGTTGGTGTACAGAGGAATTACATCAGGCTCTGCAGCCTTGATCTTCTGAAGGTCAGCAATGAATTCTGCAGGTGTAGCAGGTGGTGTTGTGATTCCAGCAGCCTTCCAATCCTTAAGGTTTACATCGTATCCACCAGCGTTACCGGTCTGTGCCAGACCGTAGACGGTTCCGTTATAAGAACCCTCGTTAATGAAGCGATAGGTCTTAGAGAGAACTGAGGACTTACCCAAAGGTGAGAAGAACTTAGGGAATTGTGATGGTGTAACCGAGTTTGGAATACCCAAGACATCACCGTAGTTCTTGGTGTTCATCATGGTAAGCACATCTTGGTTGTAGTTCGTGAATGCTTCGAACTTAACCTTTGTGCCTTTACCAGGACCTGCGGTGAACTGTGGACCGTAAACCTTTGTGAAGGTCGTAGGTGCGATATCTGTGCGGTTTGTAAGTACGGTGATCTGCTTACACCAGCCGGCAGGTGCTGCCTGTGCAGGTGTGTAGCCAACTACCGTCAGGAACGATGCGACCAAGACACTGCTGGCCACACCGGCAACTAGACGATTGCGCATTGTTTTCCTTTCGATCTGAAGAGTTTCGGTCCAGCGGGAGCCTTTCCGTTTGGAGAACAATAATCAGGCGCATGTAATCGTTGTCAATGAATAACATGATTTCAATTTCGTTATAAATGCTCTAAAACTATTGTCTTATAAGGACTTTAGGACATAAAAGGACAATAGGAGACTTGGGGTTGTAGGATCTTGACATCGTTTACCTTTTTTTGGCAGGCTTCGGGTCTATTCGGGATAGAGGGGGGTGGCTGCAGTGGATACTCGTTTTTTACGCATATTCGCTGCAACCGCTCATAACTGCCATATCTCTCAAAACCCCCAGTGGGTAGGGTTTTAGAGTGCAACCACAACTCTCAACCACATCCCATCCAACGCTCGCCGATGTTGCGGCTATCGCAGGTGTTAGCGTTAAAACCGCCTCCAGAGCGCTCAACGAGTTGGATAACGTCTCGCCAATCACTCTCGAAAAAGTAAAGAAAGCCGCTGATTTAGTGGGTTATCGCTCTAATCGGATAGCGCGCGAACTTCGAGTCGGAGCGCTTTCTAATCTGGTGGGAATGGTCATCTCCGATCTATCAAACCCTTTCTATGCCGGCATGGCATCAGGGGTCGAAGAGGAGCTGACCAAGGCCGGTCTCGATCTGATCATTGCCACGGCTCGAGATGATGGCGATCGCGAGAAAGATTTGATTGAGTCACTTCTCGAGCGTCGCGTTCGTGGGTTGATCATCATTCCTTCAGGCCACGATTACTCATACCTACATCTAGAGCGCAAGCGCGGATTCTCTTTCGTCTTTGCTGACCGCCCACCCGCTTATCTAGATGCCGATATGGTCCTAGCCGATAATCAGGGCGGCATCGATGAATGCGTTGCATATCTCGTTTCCAAGGGATGCACACGACTCGCTCTCATCGCGGATAAAACCGAGATCTGGACCGCGACCGAACGTATCCAGGGATTTAAGAAGGCTGTTACTGCCCATGGATTACAAGCTGCAAATAGCAAGGTTATTTCTGGGATTCATACATCTGAGCAAGCAGAAAATGTGGCGCAAGATCTGATCAACCACAATCAACCTTACGACGGCGTTATTGCAACGAACGATTTGATTGCAATTGGAGTTGGCCATGCTCTGGCTACTGGAAGCTCTGATATTCATATGGTCTCATTCGATGAATTTCCTGCCTCACGAACAATGAAAATTCCTACTCTTAATCATGATCCCAAGAGAATCGGCAAAGCTGCAGCGCTTGCACTCCTAGACCGCATTGAGCATCCAACAGATGAAAATTTTGTCACGCACACGATTGAACTCAATTTGAATAATCAAAATAACGAGGTTCTTCGGTAATGAGTAAATACGCCCTTGCCGTTGATGTTGGCGCTACAAAAGTCGCACTGGCGCTAGTCGATCGCCAATTCTCAGTTGAATTCAAGCAAGAGGTGTTTGTTAAAGATAATCCGCAACTTTGGGATGAGATATCCGAAGTTACAGAAGAACTACTCAATCAGGCTGGCGGATCCTTTATCGGAGTGGGCATTGGTTCTGCCGGGCCGCTCCATTTAGATAGCGGAGCCATCAGCCCAGTCAATATTCCTGTTTGGCGCCGCTTTCCCATCGTTTCCAAATTTGCTGAACTAACTGAGAATCAAAATGTGATTCTGCACGGCGATGCAATGGCGCTAGCCCATGCAGAATTTCGACTTGGAGCAGGGCAAGGCGTTTCAAACATGCTGGGTATAGTCGTTTCCACTGGGATCGGTGGTGGATTGATTCTTAATGATTCTCTATATACCGGAGAGACTGGTAACGCCTATTTCATAGGCCATCACACCATCAATTTTGATGGACTCCAATGTGCATGCGGCCGGTTGGGTTGCGTTGAAACATATGCGAGTGGCCCCCGCATGGTCGCTATCGCTCAAGACCGCGGTTGGAATGGTGAATCAAGTTTCATTGCCTTAGCAGAATCTGCACGACAAGGTAACTCCACAGCGCTTCAAGTTATTGATGAAGGGGCTCGCGCATTGGCAATTGGAATAGTCAATTCAATTGGCTCTTTAGATATCAGAACCGTTGTTGTTGGCGGCGGAGTTTCTCAAGCTGGAGATGTTTACTGGAAACCTTTGCGCCACCACATAGCCCATGAGGCACGCTTCACAGATTTCATCTCGGATATTGATTTAAGACTTGCGCAGTTACAACGCGACGCAGGAATTGTTGGAGCAGCACTTGGAGTGCTCGATGAAACTCCAGCTACATCTTTATTTCAAAACGCAAAGTAGTTCCTGAAAGGAAATCAATGCAGCTCGAAAAATCAGATCGACCATGGGGTAAATACGAGGTTTTGCAGGAGAGCGATACCCATAAGGTGAAGTGCATCTGGGTAGACCCAGGCAAGCGCCTCTCTTATCAAAGACATGCAAAGCGAGCTGAACACTGGTTTATTGTTCAAGGTACTGGTCAGATCACCATCAATGGTGAGATTAAGTCTGTAGCTCCAGGTTCTACTGTCGATTTCGGAATTGGCGTACTGCATCGAATCGAGAACACCGGAAGCGAACAGATTATCTTTGTTGAAGTTCAAACCGGAACTTATTTTGGGGAAGATGATATTGAACGCATAGAAGATGACTTCGGTCGATGAACCAAATAACTGAAGTAGTTGATGGCTGGACTCTATCTTTAAATCCACGCCCAGATGCCTTTGCGGCATCTGCAACGGTTGACGGCCATAACGTTTGGCGAAATCAACAGACCATTTTAAGTCCCGTCGATTTACCGAAATCTATCCCTGCAACGGTGCCTGGTTGCATCCATACAGATTTAATTTCCGCCGGTCTCATTGCGGATATCTCTGTTGATGGCCGCGAAGAGGATCAGATGTGGATCTGGCGGACCGACTCTATTTATCGGACAACCGTGAAATCCACTGCAACTTCAAAGCATGCCCTATTGAAATTTCATGGTCTCGATACCTTGGCGACTGTCTATGTAAATGATGTGGTGCGACTTAGCACAAAGAATATGCATCGCTCTTATGAACTCGATATCAGTTCTGAACTTGCCGCGGGCGATGTCCGTCTAGAAATTCACTTCAAAGCACCTCTCACAGATGCCGAGGAGCAAGTAAAGGCGCTGGGTTTGTACCCTCGCCCGTATGACATGCCATATAACTATCAACGAAAGATGGCGTGTAGTTATGGTTGGGATTGGGGTCCCATAACAATCTCTTCTGGCATCTGGAAGAAAGTTGAGTTGGTGCAATGGGAGTCTGCTTATCTCTCCAGCGTTGCGGTTCTGCCAACGGTTGTTAATGAGATTCCGCATCTACTAATCAAGCCGGTTGTTAAAGGAGACCGGGAGAGCCATCGCGTTCTCGTTCGCGTACTTGATGGTGAAACCGAGATCGCCGCTGAGAATTTTGATGCGGCCTTGAGTTCATATGAGTTTGACCTCCCATCGGCAGAGCTCTGGCAACCACGCGGGCGTGGTGCTCAGCAGCTATATACCGTTGAGATCACCCTCCTTCACGGAGAGAAGGTTCTCCAAAAGGAGAGCAAGCAGATTGGATTTCGAACGGTCGAACTTGATACCTCTGCAATCGACTCCGCCGAATATCCCGATAAGCACCTCTTTGCTATCAAGGTAAATGGCAAGCGACTTTGGATCCGAGGAGCCAACTGGATTCCTGATGATCCTTTCCCAATGCGTGTTACCCGCGAAAGATACGAGCAGCGCATAAAAGATATGTTGGAAGTTAATATCAATGGAATTCGCGTCTGGGGTGGCGGGATCTACGAATCAGAAGACTTTTACAATTTCTGTGATCAACAAGGAATAGTGGTCTGGCAAGACTTTCTATTTGCCTGTGCTGCCTACCCAGAGACTCCAGAGATGTTTGAAGAGGTTGCACTTGAGGTCGAGGAAGCGGTTAGTCGCCTCGAAAGTCATCCTTCGCTTGTTATTTGGTGCGGTGGGAACGAGTGCCTCGAAGGTTTCCAATATTGGGGTTGGCAAGATGATCTTGCAGGTCGCCCATGGGGCGAGACCTTCTATCGCCAAACAATTCCTAATGTGGTCGCACGTGTAGATGGTTCTCGGCCATATATTCCAGGCTCACCATTCTCAAGTCACAGCGACGATGTGAAATCGTTCAAGTCAGGCACAAACCATATTTGGGATGTATGGAATGAATTGGGATATGAACGTTACGAGCAGTACACCCCTTCATTTGCTGCAGAATTTGGATTTAATGGTCCAGGTTCATGGTCGATGCTGACTCGCGCGATTCACAAGGAGAACCTCGACTCCAACGATGTTGATGTCGCGATCCATCAAAAAGCCTTTGATGGCATGTCGAAGATTGCTGCAGGACTCGCGCGAGAGTTTGCAACGCCACCAACACAAGGTGTGGCTTGGTACTTTGCAGCAGCGCTTGATCAGGCGCGTGCGGTTGAGATCGGGCTAAAGCATTTCAGAAGCCTTTATGAAGTCTGCTCAGGTGCAATCTTGTGGCAGTTCAACGATATGTGGCCTGCAATTAGTTGGGCGGTTCTCGACTACACCGGCTATCGCAAACTTGCGTGGCATGCCATGAAGTCTGCCTATCAACCTCGCACAATTACGATCGGCCGAGTTGATCAGGGTGCGCAACTGACAATCATTAATGACACCCTGGAGAGATGGGAATCATCTGCCCGAGTCTCCCTCGTTGATGCAGCTGGCAAGATTGTTGATGCGACCACAATCCATTTCGCGTTGGAGGCCTTTGAGGTTTCAAGGAGTGCACTGGTCGAAGTATTTCCGCAAATCGCAACCTTGGATTTTGAAGGCTTTCTCCATGTAGATGCCTTCGATGTTCGGGTTGCACGGAGAACTACATTGAATCCGGCTAAGTCTGCTCCGAAACAGAATATTTCGTCTTCGGTTGAACGCGCTGGTAATTCGCTTAAAGTCACAGTTGTAGCTAATGAATATGTGCACGAACTTTCATTGCTCTCCGAGGTAATTGACTTAGGAACTCAAGTTGATACTCAACTGGTAAGCCTTCTACCTGGCGAGTCCCACACCTTCATAGTCACTGCACCAGACGATCTCTTGAATCGGATCGAGAGCCAACTTGCAGACATTCTTTGGTCTCACAACAGAGTGGTTGCGGGATAGTGTCTGATTTCCTCATAACTGACTACGGCGCCGTCGCCGATGGAGTTGCAAATAATGGCACCGCGATTCAAAAGGCAATCGATGCCGCTTCTGCCGCTGGGGGAGGACGTGTTGTTGTTCCAGCGGGCACCTTTCTGAGCGGTTCATTTCAACTCAAAGCGAATATAGATTTTCATCTACAAGAGGGTTCCAGGATCCTCGCCTCTTCTAGGTATGAAGATTATTTGCCAGAGCATGCAATCGATGTCATTACGGCTGGCACGGTTAAGGAAGAGGTATTGCCGCGCAGAGCCTTTATCTCTGCATTTCAAGCGCATAATCTCCAAATCACAGGGCCCGGTGTGATTAGTGGAAATGCCGATGAATTCATTCTTGAACGCGGTCAATATATTCACACCATGCGCGGTCCGGTAGGAGGTCGTTCGCAGTACCTAGAGCGTCCATTCACCATCTTTATCATCGAATCGCATGGAGTATCGCTCCGAGATTTCACCTTGAAAGATCCGGCATTCTGGGCTCTTCGCGCCACCGGGTGTAACAATTTGATGATCGATGGAATTCAAATTCTTACCGATCTTATGGTTCCTAATGCGGATGGAATCGACATTGATCGCTGTCAAAATGTTCAGATTTTGAATTGCAAGTTGATTACAGCAGATGATTGCATCTCATTGAAGTCCTGCGCTGGTACCGCACAGTACGGCGTCGTCGAAAATATCCTAATTTCTAATACATATATGAAGTCGACATCAGGTGCGATCACTTTAGGAACCGAGGCCTGCGGAGATATTAGAAATGTCCTCGTATCAGAATGCACCGTTGAAGATAGTCATCGCGGATTTGCAGTTCGACCTCGCGAAGGCGGCACCGTCTCCAATGTGCTCTTCTCAAATTGCGTAGTTACCACACGGGCGTTTAGCGAGATGTGGTGGGGGCACGGAGAGGCAATACACGTCACTGCATCTTCGTGGGATCATCCCGATGAACCTCATCCCGGGAATCCAGAACGACTTCTTGAGGGCAAGGTTGATGGAGTTCGATTCGCTAACATCGAAGTGCACACTGAGGCAGCGGTCTTGGTCTGGGCGACTCGACCAGAGTTAATAAAAAATGTGGAATTTGATCGAGTAAATATTTACATGGATCAGAGTTCGAAGTGGCCAGCTCGAATTGATCTGCGTCCAAATGGCGAAGTTGATTTCATCCGTGAACCACACTCTGCGATGACCTTGATAAACGCCGAATCAATTTCGATCAGCAACTCAAAAATCGTATGGTCCGATGCGACCAAGGCCAGATACAAATCGGCGCTACAAGTAGAGAATGTAAAGACTCTGGTCAAACATAATTTTCTCTTTGAAAACCCAGATCTGGTTTCCGTTGGTACCTCTCAATAAATGAGCGCCGTTAAGAGCCTTTTTAGCCTCTCGTAGCCTCGATTTTTCACCCCTACAAAATGGGGTAATCTACGCTCGCTGCTTCACAGATAGCCCTGGCGGGTTGCCCGAGCGGCCAATGGGAGGGGACTGTAAATCCCCCGGCTCTGCCTTCGAAGGTTCAAATCCTTCACCCGCCACCACCAAAATGCGCTCTCAGGCGTAGCCGATAGACTTCCCGCTTATTCGCCCCTATTCGTCACCATTCATCTCTATTCAGCGTTGAATTCTTACTAATAAAAAGGTACTCATGAAGGCATTAGGCCGTTTCGCGTTCCGCAAGAAGTATTACATCATCGGATTCTGGTTAATCGCATTTATCGGGATTACCGCTATCTCCCAGTCAGTCGGATCAAATTACAGCGACTCCTTCTCGCTACCAGGGACAGACTCGACCAAAGCGCTCGCACTCCTCGGCAAGGCCTTCCCGGCACAAGCTGGCGATACCGAAACCATCGTCTTCCACGTCAAGAGTGGAAGCGTTAATGATCCGTCTGTTAAGAGTGCGATGCAGGCGGTATTTGCCAAAGAGGCACAACTACCTTCCGTGGGAATCGTTAAATCTCCGTACGATCCACAGAATGCACTCCAAGTCAGTAAGGATCAGCAGACCGCTTACGCGCCGATTGTTTTCCGAATCAATGCTCGTCTCATCAAAAATTCCGAGGTCCAATCACTCGTCAACATTGGTAAAGCAGCAACTACATCAAATCTAGAGGTTGAATTTGGTGGCCAAGCAGTCGGTGAATTAAATGCGCCTAAGGGAAGTCCTGGTGAGTTCATTGGAATCATCGCCGCCGGAGTAATTCTCTTCATCTCCTTCGGCTCCTTCTTTGCAATGTTGCTTCCACTGGGAGTAGCTCTATTGGCCTTAGGAACCGCAACAGGAATTGTCACTTTGTTGACGCATGCCATGGGTATTGCCAGCTTTGCTCCAATCCTTGGTTCGTTGATTGGTTTGGGAGTAGGCGTGGATTACGCACTCTTCATCGTCTCGCGCTATCGCCGCGAAATTGCGCAGGGCGTTGATCCCGAAGATGCTGCTGCTAAATCAATCGATACCTCAGGCCGCGCAGTTCTCTTTGCTGGCGCCACGGTATGTATCGCGTTGCTTGGACTCTTTGTGTTGCGTCTTTCATTCCTGAATGGAGTTGCTGTCGCAGCATCAACGACCGTCTTGGTCACTATGGCTGCATCTCTCACCCTGCTTCCTGCACTCTTCGGGGTTATGAAGCGCAGAGTTCACTCTCGTCGCTCACGCAAGAGCATTGATTCAGGTACTGCAAAGGATCATGAGCAGAGCATCTGGGCAAAGTGGTCTCGCACCGTTGCCAAGGCACCTCGCTCTTTGGCTCTTGGGGCTATCGCCGTAATTGTGATTCTGGCAATTCCATTCTTCTCACTTCAACTGGGTTCATCAGATCAGGGCAATAATCCCAAGGGGACTACAACCCGTTCGGCATATGACTTGCTTGCGCAGGGATTTGGTCCCGGAACAAACGGACCACTTCAAGTAATTGCTGCACTCAAGACGCCTGCAGATAAGGTTGCGCTCCAACAAGTTGCAACTGCGCTCGCCTCTACTCCTGGAATCGTTGCAGTCAGCCCAGTTATTACATCTGCTGATGGAAGTGTGGGATTGCTCCAAGTTATTCCGACTACAGGGCCGCAAAATGTAAAGACGAGTCAGCTCATTAAAAGACTCCGCAACTCCGTTATTCCGCAAGCGTTAGCGGGTAGTACGACGAAAATTTACGTCGGAGGATTGACTGCGATCTTTGATGATTTTGCAACGGTTATTGGCGGCAAGCTTCCGCTCTTTATCGGCGTGATCATCCTGCTCGGCTGTCTTCTCTTGTTGCTCGCCTTCCGCAGTCTGGTTATCCCACTGACCGCAGGAATCATGAATCTCTTCGCGGCAGGTGCCTCTTTTGGAATCGTCGTTGCGATGTTCCAGTGGGGTTGGGGTCAGAAGCTTCTCAACATTGGATCTGGTCCGATCGAATCTTTCTTGCCTGTGATTATGTTGGCGATCCTCTTTGGTCTTTCGATGGATTATCAGGTCTTCTTGGTTAGCCGTATGCACGAGGAGTGGGTACATACCAAAGAGAACGGTAAGGCCGTGATCGTTGGTCAGACCGAGACCGGTCGAATCATCACCTCTGCGGCTTTGATCATGATCACCGTCTTCTCATCATTTGTATTCGGCGGCGAAAAGGTGATTAAGGAATTTGGAATCGGCTTAGCCTCGGCAGTCTTCATCGACGCCTTTGTGTTGCGGACGATCTTGGTTCCGGCACTTATGCATCTCTTTGGTAAATCCAATTGGTGGATTCCAAAGTGGCTTGATAAGAGTCTGCCTCATCTATCGGTGGAGCCCGCTGAAGTCGAAGTGAGCGCTTAAACCTTAGATTTATTGCCCAAAACTATCGGGAACATTTCACACAATATCTTTGTTGTGGGGGATACCAGCGCCTAGTTTCTGACTAGATTTGCTGCTTATCGCGGTGGAGGGTGAAGTTATGAAGCATGAGTCCGTTTCTGCAATTAAGCCAGATGGCACGTTATATCCGCATCAGGTCAATGAGTCCCAGCTCCGTCAGGAGTTAGACCCACTTTCGTACAAGGTGCTTCGCCAGGCGGGGACCGAGGCTGCCTTCAGTGGCGAGTACACCGATACCGAGACTGAGGGTGTCTACTCCTGCAAGGTCTGCTCCCAGGAGCTTTTTCGAAGTGAGACCAAGTTCCACTCTGGATGCGGTTGGCCATCTTTCTATGCACCGACAGAGGCCGATGCAGTTGTCTTGATTGAAGATCGTTCTTTTGGAATGAAGCGAGTCGAGGCGCGCTGTGCCAATTGCGGTTCGCACCTGGGCCACGTCTTCAAGGGCGAGGGATACAAGGTGCCGACCGATGAGAGATGGTGCATCAACTCTGTCTCACTTAAATTAGAACCAAAGAAGTAATCCGAGATATCGCACAGACCACTGAATGGAGAAGAAAAGGTAATGACTACAAAACTCAAAGTGATCGGCGCTTCTTGGTGTCCGGATTGCAAACGCGCAAAAACTTTCTTAGGTCAACATCGTATTGAGTTTGACTGGGTAGATATGGAATCAGATCCATCTGCCCAAGAGGAAGTTGAGCGAATCAATGATGGCAAGCGGATCATTCCAACAATTATTTTCCCTGACGGCTCAATTCTCACGGAGCCATCTAACGATGAGTTGGCCGAGAAGTTGGGAATCGTCCGCGAAGCCTCGATGGATTCATACGATGTGGTCATTGCCGGTGGAGGTCCAACTTCCCTCACGACGGCTATCTACGCAGCCCGTGAGAACCTCAAGGTATTGATCGTTGAGAAATCTGCCGTTGGTGGACAAGCGGGAGTGACTGAGCGTTTTGATAACTATCCAGGTTTCCCAGAAGGTATCGGTGGAGCTGAACTTGCTGGTCGCTTTGAGCAGCAGGCTCGCAAGTACGGAGTTGAAATTCTTCAGGCGGTCGGTGTGGACTCATTTAAAGAGGTTGATACCTCTGAAGGCTATGCTGGATTAGATATCACTCTTTCAACGGGTGCTGTGGTGCAGACTCGCGCACTCTTGGTTGCCACTGGATCGACATATCGTCGCACTGGAGCAGAGGGTGAAGCTGATCTCATTGGTGCAGGCATTCACTTCTGCGCAACCTGTGATGGACCTTTCTATAAGGGTGTCGATGAGGTCGTTGTACTAGGTGGCGGCAACTCTGGTTTGGAAGAGGGACTCTTCCTTACTCAATTTGCTAATCATGTAACTGTCATTGAACGTGGGGGAGAGCTGCGCGGATCGAAGTTGCTTCAAGACAAGGTCTTTAGCCATCCCAAGATGACAGTTAAGCTCAATGAGGCAGTTCAATCATTTATTGCCAATGAGGCGGGTCAACTTGAGGCTGTCGAACTTGAGAACACCATCACGCAAGAGCGTTCCAAGCACATGGCAAAGGGAGCCTTCGTATTCATTGGTTTGGATCCCAACACGGAGTGGCTAGGTGGATCGGTGGCACTCGATGAACGCAAGTTCGTAGCGACCGATCAGATGTTTGCTACCTCTGCTCGTGGAGTTTTCGCAGCTGGAGATGTTCGTAGCGGTTCTACAAAACAGCTGGCATCTGCAGTAGGCGAGGGAGCAGCGGCTGCAATCCAGATCCGCTACTTCCTCGACAAACTAGAAAAGTAAGAGCTACCTAAGTAGAAGTTAGAAGCGATCTAACTCCATAACCTTGCTCCACGCTGAGACGAAGTCATTAACAAACTTCTCCTTGGCGTCGGCGCTGGCATAGACCTCAGAAAGTGCGCGCAATACTGAGTTCGATCCGAAGATTAGATCGGCTCGGGTTGCGCTCCACTTGATCTCGCCGGTCTTGGTGTCGCGACCATCGAATGTTTCTGCAGAATCCGACTGCGCATTCCAGCCAGTTCCGATATCGAGCACATTAACAAAGAAGTCATTGGTCAAGACTCCAGGGGTCTTTGTAAAGACGCCGTGCTTCGAGTTTTGAGAATTAGCTCCCAGCACTCGCAATCCGCCGACAAGAACTGTCATCTCAGGCGCGGTGAGATTTAGCAGAGCGGCCTTGTCTACAAGGTAGAACTCGGCAGGGTGGTGGCTTCCGCTCTTGATGAAATTGCGGAATCCATCAGCAATTGGCTCGAGCACTGCAAAGGATGCGACATCGGTCTGCTCTTGTGTTGCATCGGTACGACCAGGAGTGAATGGAACGCGCACGTTTACACCAGCAGCCTTTGCAGCTTCTTCAATCGCCACCGACCCAGCAAGGACAATCAGGTCAGCAAGTGAGACCTTCTTGTTGCTGGAAGCTGAATTGAATTCCGATTGAATTGTTTCGAGTGCAGCAAGAATATGCGACAGCTCCTCTGGATCATTTACCGCCCAATTGCGCTGTGGTTCTAAACGGATGCGAGCGCCATTTGCTCCACCACGCTTATCGGTGCCACGGAATGTAGATGCCGAAGCCCACGCGGTCTTTATCAGTTGCGAAATGGTGAGACCAGATCCCAAAATCTTAGATTTGAGAATTGTAATCTCATCGTTGTTGATGAGTTCATGATCAATTGCAGGGACCGGATCTTGCCAAATAAGTTGCTCGCTTGGGACGAGTGGTCCTAAGTAGCGCGCGATTGGACCCATATCGCGATGGGTTAACTTGAACCAAGCGCGAGCAAATGCATCGGCAAATTGATCAGGATGTTCAAAGAAGCGACGCGAGATCGCTTCGTAGGCAGGATCAAATCGAAGTGCTAGATCGCTAGTGAGCATGACCGGAGGATGCTTCTTGCTTGAGTCATGTGCATCTGGAACTGCTTGTGCAGCCAGATTCTCTGCCGGAATCCACTGCGTTGCCCCTGCAGGGCTCTTGGTCTGGACCCAGTCGAAGCCGAACAAAACTTGGAAGTAGGAGTTATCCCATGTGATAGGAGTTGGTGTCCAAGCTCCCTCTAGGCCGCTCGAAATAGTGTCTCCACCATTGCCGGTACCAAATGTATTTTTCCAACCGAGACCCATCTGCTCAATTGGTGCGCCTTCTGGTTCGGCGCCAACATACTTGCTGGGATCTGCCGCTCCATGTGTCTTTCCAAATGTATGTCCACCTGCAATCAATGCCACGGTCTCTTCATCGTTCATCGCCATGCGGGCAAAGGTTTCACGGATGTCGCGCGCTGAGAGAAGTGGATCAGGATTTCCGTTAGGTCCTTCTGGGTTAACGTAGATCAATCCCATCTGCACTGCAGCTAAAGGATTTTCTAATTCCCGGTCGCCGGTGTAACGGTTATCGGCTAACCACTCCGCCTCTTTACCCCAGTAAGTCTCGTCGGGCTCCCAGACGTCAACACGTCCTCCACCAAATCCAAATGTCTTAAAGCCCATAGATTCAAGGGCGACATTTCCAGTCAGAATAAGTAGATCTGCCCAAGAGATCTGCTTGCCATATTTCTGCTTGATCGGCCATAGCAATCTGCGTGCCTTATCAAGGTTGACGTTGTCGGGCCAACTATTGAGAGGTGCGAAGCGCTGCATTCCAGCTCCACCACCACCGCGACCATCGAAGGTGCGATAGGTGCCGGCGCTATGCCAAGCCATACGGATAAAGAAGGGCCCGTAGTGTCCATAGTCCGCTGGCCACCAATCCTGCGAGTCTGTCATCAGTGCGCGTAGATCTGCTTGAAGCGCCTCTAAATCTAACTTCGCGAACTCGGCCGCGTAATCAAAGTCGGATCCCATTGGATCTGCCTGCGGTGAGTTTTGCTGAAGCACCTTCAAGTTGAGCTGGTTTGGCCACCAGTCTTGGTTGTAAGTTCCTTCGCTAGCTAATTTGCTACCGGTATATGGGCACTTGCTCTCGCTGCTCATCGCTTCTCCTATTGATTAACGCTTGCTGGTTGCTAACTTAAAAAGACTGGTTTGCGGTGTCGTGTGATTGACCGACCAGTACCTTGTTAAGCGTAACCAACCTAGGTGAACAGCGCCTGACGTTCTTCTCTCTTTGCTTAGGCGACCAATTGATGTTCACTCATGAGAGCGCGACGTTCGTCACAGCATGCGAAGGGCTCATTTGCTGCTTCGCGAGCTTCGTGTTCGGTGTGTGCTGAAAGTGCGGCAAAGACAACGGTTCCGAACATCAGAATTGGGAAGAGTGCGAATAGTGCGATCATCAGATTTACTCCTATCAAACCCACCCTCTGTGGGATCTGGGGAGATCCTCCAGGGCTAATCTGTGGCGAACCTGCACTACTGGTCAGTCGAAGGTGGGAGTTTTCTGAGAGGTGGCTGAATAAAAAAATCCACCCTCCCCACATATATGGAGAGGGTGGATCCGGACTTACCCCCGACAGGTAAGTATCCGATGAGGAAAGCTTTTAAGGCTTTACTGGTGGAGTTGGCTTCGGAGCTACCGTTGGAACCGAAGGCCTAGCCGGAATCGTTGGAAGCGCAGCGATAGCGGCGGCGCGAGCGTTGGTTGCAGCAGCGACTGCGGCGACGCGTGCATTGAGAGCTACCTGGCGGGCAGCTGCGGTTGGTGAGCCAGCAGTTGCGGTTGCATATGCTGCTCTTGCTGCTGCTACTGCGCTATTGAAGGTTGCATCAATTTGCTGACGAGATGCTTTGTTGGCTGCTATGGCAGCGCGGTATGCAGCCAGGGCTGTCTTATAGGTAGCGCGATCTGAATCGCGAGTCTGCTGCCAAGCCTTAAGAGCAACACGGTAAGCATCGAGGGCTGCTTTGTATGCTGCCTTCTGGTCGGCAGTTGGCTTATTGGTTGTGGTCGTGGTTGTTGCTGTAGGTGATGGCGTTGCATCGGCGAATGCAGCTGTAGGAGCAAGCAACATTGCTGCTCCGATGGCACCGGCAACCAGTTGATTTCTGCGGCTAATCTTCATTCTTATTCCTCTTTTTGTCCTTTTATCGAGACCTGGTGCTCGTGTAAGCACTGGGATCGGTTGTTCCCATGGCGTAAGCATCAACGCTGACTTTGTGAGATCCATGTGAAAACCTTGTCAGCCCCTTGCGGGTCGGAGCGGGGGAGTTAGGCTTCCATGACATGAACCAGGCTCAGATATTGGTCGTCGATGACGACTCAGGCGTACGCGAGTTGGTTGGCGACGTCCTTGAACTTGAGGGCTACCAGGTCACGGTCGCCATAGACGGGCTGGATGCGCTCGCCCACATAAGAAAGCGAAAGTTCGACCTCTATGTCCTAGATATAAATATGCCCAAAATTGATGGGCTGGTGCTTCTTGAGAAGGTTCGAGCAGCGGGGGATTCAACTCCTGCCTTACTTCTGAGCGCCAGGCGTGAGAAAGATGATGTTCATACCGGCTTTAGGACTGGCGCGGATGATTACGTGACCAAACCTTTTAGCATTGAAGAGTTGGCACTTCGGGTCGAGGCGATTCTTCGCCGCACGCGCAATGAACAGAGTGCAAATGTTGTGCGATGTGGGCCAATATCGATTGACTTAGATCAGCACCTCGTGAAGTTTGAAGACTCAATCATTGAACTTTCTCCTACCGAGTACAACTTGTTGCAGTATCTCATTGAACGAAAAAACAAGGTTGTGCGCAAAGATGCCTTGCTCAACGCCATCTGGGGAATTGACTTTGAGAACAACTCAACGGTTGTTGAAACATATATCTCATATTTGCGCAAGAAGCTACATCGAGATGGCTTCGAAGGAATTAAAACAGTAAGAGGTGTTGGCTTTCAGATTGTCGAAAGAGCATGAAATTAGTTGCTCGAGTTACTTTGGCAATCTTTCTTCTTTTAACAATCTCTTCTGCAGCAATCGGTTACTTTGCAATATCTAAATATCAATCAAGTCAGATTAATTTAGTAGATGACTCTCTTAACTCTAAGATTAAAGCTTTAGAGAGCACGAAAGAGGATCCATTAACTGTCGCTCAATATCTAGCTCAGGTTTCGGCGATTCCAGTTTCGGTGGAGTATGTGAGCGATAGCGGTACAGTGACAGTTCTAACGGTTATTGGTCCAAATATTCCTTCACTTCCCCCAGCGTCATTGTTATCTCAGTCTCGGCACACCGATGTTAATTTCGGTAAAAATTTGCGGATCCGCACATTCCAAATGCCGACGATTCGAAGAAATTGATTATTGCGGCATCTCCTTGCCACTATAAATTCAGATGTCTCTAATCTCACGAGCGATTTAATAATCTTTATTATCTGCATTGATATATTTGCAAGTTTAGTGGCCTTTATCTTCTTCCGCAGAGATGGCAAGCTCAATCAAGTTAGCCGATTGATTGCAGAGCAGCAGCGTGCAATGCAGAAATTCTTAGGCGATGCCTCCCACGAACTACGAACCCCGCTGACGGTGATTAAAGGTTATGTTGATTTAGCGCGTAAGACGACGGAGCCTCAAAGCAGGCGAGTTATCTCGATAAGAGTGCAACTGAGATCTTCCGGATGGAGTCCATCATTAACGACCTCCTCTTCCTAGCCGAGGTGGGGGAGAGCGCCAGCGATGAGCGCGTACCCGTGAATTTAACCGCAATTCTCAAGGACCATATCGAGGTTATGCGAGCGCTGGCGCCATTACGTGCGATCTCTGTGGAATTACCGAAGAGATTTATTACCAATCAGATCCGAAATTGATGGATCGGATGATTGGAAATATCTTTTCAAATATCAGGCGTCACACACCCGAGAACGCTCCCGTTGCGGTGTCACTTACGCAAGAAGATGGTCAGCTAAATCTGATCGTAGAAGATGGAGGGCCAGGGCTCATTGAATACCCTGAGAAGGCCCGTGCTTTCAAACGATTTTCCTCGCAACGATCTACCGAAGGGGGTGGAAGCGGCTTAGGCCTCAATATATTAAATAGTGTTGTTGAGCGTTATCACGGAGCTTTGCAACTTTCGCCAGGATCGCTTGGTGGGTTACGAGTAAAAATCACTCTTCCATTGTGAGCGCGATTACAAGGTCGTGAATAATGACCTCTGCTCTGCGATACTTAATACATGTTCAATGCAAAACTTCCCCACATGCTCTGCGCAAAGTGTGGCGCCAAAGTCGCACGCGATGCCTATTACTGCAAGAGTTGTGGAGAAGTTATTGAGGAGACTCTAGCTCCTGGAGCTAAAATAGAGGATCGACGATTTATGAGCCGATTGAAATTTGCGCTCGAACATCATTTGATCCGAAATATCGTGATCGGAATTTTCATCATTTTTTTTGCGGCTGCAGCAGTTCGAGTCAGCATCACTAATTTGGATGCCAATAGAGATAATGGTTCGAGCAATATTTTCCAGTTAACCGTCCTGGAATCGCAAGATCCCATGACTTGTCGCGGTGCTGTCTGTCATATCGTAATAAATATTAAAAATAAAACGGGAGTGGTGCGGATACTAAATGGGATTCCAGACCTTGTAACAAGCGCGGGAGGGCGTTTCGGCCCGGCTGACCCCAATCGCATGGGAAATGGCGAAAGTTATTGCAAACCCAAAATCTCAATTACTTTGCAACCCCATGAATTTGCCCGAGATATTGGCATTTGTTCTCAAGATATTCCCGTTGGGACCGAGATGGTTTTGGCAGAGTTACGGAACCCTAGTGGTGGTTTGATCGTTTCTGGGGTATTCAAGGCCACCGCGTACTAAGAGTTATAAGGTCGTTACCAGAGCGCCCCGAGAAAGGGCCCTTTTACTTTAGTTATCTCTTTGTTATCAAAATTTCCTTGTAAAAGCCCTTGCCCGGGGTTAGGTTCTCCTTGTCTCCCCTGTGCAGGTGGGGTCGTTTTTCAATAACTTCTGCTGAAGAGAATAGGAAAAACATGAAAGAGATCATTACCGAGAACGAAGTTTCACGTCGTTCCGTACTTAAGGGTGCCGCTGCCGGCGCCGCTGCGCTAGCCGCAGGCGGTGTCGGTGCTTCTACTCTTGCAGCTCCGGCAGCAAGCGCTGCTGATGCAATGAACGTTAGCTTCGGTTCAAATAACACAACCCCTCCTGGACCAGAAGAAGACGCTGCTTGGGTGGCTGCTGCAAAGTCAGAAGGCATCAACGTTGCGCTGAACGTTGTCGATCACAACACCTTCCAAACAAATATCAATTCATATCTGCAAGGCACACCAGACAACGTCTTCGACTGGTTCTCTGGTTACCGTATGCAGTTCTTCGCACAAAAGGGTCTCTTGACTCCAATTGATGACTTGGCAAAATTGGTGCTAACTACACCGCTGGCTTCGCTGGCGCATCAACAGGTCTTGATGGCAAGAAGTATCTTGTTCCAACCGACTGGTATCCATGGGCAATCCACTACCGCAAGTCTGTCTGGAAGAAGGCTGGAGTTAACCCAGCTTCTATCAAGACAATTGCTGACTTGATCAACGCATGTAAGGTTTTCAAGTCAAAGGGCCTACACCCCAATTGCTCAAGCAGATAAGGGCGGATGGGAAGCGATGGGTGTCTTCGACATCATCAACATGCGCACCAACGGCTACAAGTTCCACACCGATCTAACAGCTGGTCGCGTCCTTGGACCGATCCACGCGTTCAGAAGGTATTCGCGAACTGGTCAATGCTCTTCTTCCATACATGAGTGCACATCCACTCGATCACAGCGACCAGGATGCTGGAAAGCTTGTAATCCAGAAGAAGGCTGCCATGATCATCATGGGATCATTCACATCTGGTCTATATCCAAAGGCTGACTATCCAGATCTAGCTTTGATTCCATTCCCAATCATCGACCCTGCATATGGCACAGATTCGATCGATGCTCCTATCGATGGAGTTTTGGCATCAACAACAGCTAGCATCAACTTGCCTGCTTCTGAAGCGTTGATGGAGTTCATCGGATCAACCAAGTTCGCTGGCATCATTCAAGCCATCGCTCACCGGACTTGTTTCAAACAAGCATGTTCAACAGTACCTGCTGATCCATTCATCCAATCACAGGTTAAATTGGTCCAGGCAACAAAGCATGTTGCTCAGTACTTCGACCGTGACTCACGTCCGGACTTCGCATCGCCCAATCTTCTCTTCAGCGCTGCAAAAGTTCTTGACTGGTGGCGATCCAAAGGCGATTGCTTCAAATCTCGCGAAGGCAATGGGCTGCTCTACCTCCTGCCTAAGCAAGAAAAGTTCAATACTAGTGTGGACCTCCGCTGGCGAGTTTTTTCTCCAGCGGAGGTTCCATTTTAATATTATGTAGTAATGAACGAGGAGAAGGATTAGAAAATTGACAAGCGTTATGGAACAACCACAGGCAGAGTCACTGCCAAAGAGAGTTAATAAAAAGAAGAAGAAGAAGTCTCACAACTTTAGTGGGAGCGATCGAGTAACTCTCGGCGCCTTCGTTGGGTTTCCGACGGTGCTGCATGTGCTCTTTGTCTGGATTCCCGCGATCTGTACCATTCTTCTCTCCTTCACGTTCTGGGACGGGATCGGTGGATTTAAAGATATTAAGTGGGTTGGATTCACAAACTATCGTCAAATTTTTACCTTGGATGAAAATTTGCCGATTGCTATTCGTAACAACATTTTGTGGCTTGCCGTTTTAGCTTTAGTCGCCACTCCACTTGGTGTGTTGCTCGCATACTTTATTGACAAGAATTTAAAGGGAACTCAGTTTTATCAGACCTCGTTCTATCTCCCCATCGTGATCTCGCTGGCTGTAACTGGAATCATCTGGGACAACATCCTCCGCACCGATGGATTGCTTAACTCAATGTTCGGAAATACCAATCCCGATACTGCAATTTCTTGGATCGGAGACCCCAGTAAAAATATCTGGGTAGTTCTCGTGATTGCCGCTTGGCGACACATTGGATACATCATGTTGCTTTACTTAGCAGGCATGAAGTCGGTTGATCCATCACTACGTGAAGCTTCAGCTATCGACGGAGCATCAGAGTGGTACACCTTCCGCCGAGTAATCATTCCATCACTTCGGCCAGTCAATGTGATCATCGTGGTCGTTACAATCATTGAGTCCCTTCGTGCCTTCGACCTGGTTTACATTCTCAATCGCGGTACCAATGGTCTGCAACTTTTAGCAGTTTTGGTCTATCAAAATATTCAAGGGGAATCGACTCGTATTGGTTGGGGCGCTGCATACGCGACCCTCCTCTTCATTATTTGTTTGGGGCCGATCATGATCTACCTCTATCAGAACTTCAGTAAAGGAAATGATTAAATGGTTACCGGTGATAAAAGCAAAACTGGCAACGGCTAACGATTGGTTTTCTAACAATATTCTCATTGATTTGGGTTCTGCCTATTGTTTTCACGATTTATCAATCCTTCCGGCCCTTTTCGGACGTGGTACTAAGTGGTCCAGCCTCTCTTCCAAAGCATCTGACTTTTAGCAACTACATCCACGCCTTTGTTCAATCTCGGATGTGGTTGTTCTTCTTCAACTCAGTCGAGGTAGCTGTTCCAGCCGTTGTAATTACTCTCTTCTTGGCTTCTATGATCGCCTTCGTTTTGAGTCGTTACGAGTCGAAATTCAGCGTACCTCTCTTGATGCTGTTTACCGCTGGCAACCTCCTTCCACCTCAGTTGCTATTCATCCCACTCTTTAGAATTTATTTAAAGATTCACGTTCCGCATTTCATAAATAGCAACGGCGTTTTATATGACACTCAACTAGGTTTGATTTTGGTACATGTGGCGATCCAAATTGGCTTCGCAACTTTCGTTCTGACCAACTATCTGCGCACAGTGCCAAAAGAGATTTCTGAGTCTGCCCTAGTCGATGGTGCGAATGTTTGGAATCACTTCTTCCGTATCATTCTTCCGTTGTTGCGGCCAGCGCTGGCATCTTTGGGTGTTCTGATGACTACCTGGATTTATAACGACTTTTTCTGGGCGGTGGTGTTACTTAAGACAGGTAATAAACGACCGATCACTTCAGCGTTATCTAATCTGCAAGGTGAGTTTAATACTGATTACAACTTGCTTGCTGCGGGCGCTGTTATGGCCTTTATTCCAACGCTGCTTGTCTTCTTCGCTCTGCGTAAACATTTCGTAGCAGGCCTAACCCTCGGTTCGACCAAGGGTTAATTTCCGCTTCCTAACGGTTAATTGCCTGAGATCTCAATCAAGATTGCGTTCTCGGCGGGAGTATTGGTGGGCGTACTCCAATATTCGCCAACTCTGCTCCGCTCAAGGTGATACCAGCAGGATTTAGCATCCAGGCGGGATATACCGCGTTGCATAGTTTGGGCTACACCTGCATCTGGAAGTGCCTTCACGGTGTAAAGCGATCAGGGGCTAGACCAGGAATGCGAGCCATCGCTGGGAATGTTGATTCAGACATATCTCGCGCCGCTATAGCAAAGATCGCCTCCGACTTATCCTGAGCTACAACTCCATAAACATAGGAGTTCTGATCTGGATGATCCACTCGAATCGTTTTGCCTGAATGCAAGAGAGTCGCGCTTTCTCTTGTAGAGAGTGATCCAACTCTTAATCACACCTATCTCTGCAGGTGTTGCTCGCGTGATATCCCATTCGATGCCAGCATGACCAAAGAGTGCGGTGATTGCTCTGAAGTTAATCTCAGTAGTTCGTGCGATTTTGATTTCCGGGGCGAGGGCCGATGTGTGTGCCCAGTAACTCAGGTGGAATAGCGATTCCGGTCCAGCGTTGAATGGTCTGACGTTCTAGCGCATCATTGTTATCGCTCGTCCAGAAACGATCCACATAGTCGATGACTCCAAGATCGATGCGTGCACCGCCCGAGGCACAGCTTTCAATTTCAAGCTTAGGGTGGCGATTCTTAAGTTCGGCAAAGAGGCGATAAATAGCGGCGGTTTGATTGTGAACCGCAGCCTGCCCTAGGTGGCCCGCATCAACAAGAACGCGGTTGTGATCCCATTTGATGTAGGCGATGTTGTATTCGCTCAAATGGCATCGACTTGACCCAAGGACATGTTCGTAGGCGCCAGGGTGGGTGATATCTAGAACATGCTGGTGGCGCCATAGGGGAGGAGTGCGGCCTGCTTCATGAAGGATCCACTCTGGGTGGGCGCGGATAGAGATCTGAATCTGGGTTGATCATCTCGCCTTCAAACCAGAGACCAAACTCCATGCCCTTGTCGTTGATATATTTGATGATCGGTCCTAAGCCGTTAGGCCAGACGCTCTTATCGACAACCCAATCGCCCAAGCCCGCCTGATCGTGACGGCGCAGGTTGAACCAACCATCGTCGAGTACAAAGCGCTCTACGCCTACCTCAGCAGCGGCATCAACAATCGCTTTGATTTTCTCATCATCGTGGTCGAAATCAATCGCCTCCCAGACATTGAGCGTGATGGGACGAGGACGAATATTTGTTGGGTGGTTAGGCCTGGCGCGTAACCAGCGATAGTAGTTATGGCTTAGGCCATCAAAGCCTTGATCTGAATAGTTAGCGATCACCGGAGGAATCTCGTAGTTTGCGCCAGCTGCCAAGATGATCTCACCAGGCTCAAGGAGTTCACCTGCTCCAATGGATGTCTCACCAGTGGCTAGACGTTCAACGTGATGGACTGAGTTACCACTCCAAGCAACCGATAGACCCCATACCTCGCCGTGGCTGGAATTGCGCGTTGCCAGCGAGGGCTAATTGGGCGATGGTGTAATCGTGACCACTGCGGCCTTCGCGGATCTCACGTGAAGTTAAGCCATACCTAATCTGGTTCCGTCTGTGGATGGCGTTCGCGTGACCAACGGCCAGTGAAATCCAAGACCTCAGTTAGCTCGATCGGGAGAGGCAACCAATATGTGAATGCTTCAAGGTTGTAAGCATCGCTACCGGTATTTGTAAGGAGCGCCGCTACTTTAAGAATTCCAAATTCATTGAGTTGATAATTCAATGCAAGTTTTAGTTGCTGCAGTGGAGTCAATGAAGTGTGCGGTTAGCGAATTGATGTCGTGTGATCACATTGGTCAGAGAGAAGAGGTTGACCAGGCTTTTCCATTGCGATGACCGCTAATTGTTGGATGTCCCAAAAACCCCGCGAGTGCTCGCGAATCACTCCAGTGACAAGCGGTAGATCAAAGCTACTGTGCGCAACAGGATCGGTAGTTGCTGCCTTGAGATCATCCACCTGTGCGCTTGCAATCGGAGCTCCCCAATATTTGATAACTAAATTGTTATCTGATGCATCAAAAACAATTGAGGACGTTGGTGAGGATAAGAGTGATTATTTCTGAATTGGCCAATCGTTCCTCCTCAGATAGATGTTGCACGCGAGGTGCATCCTTTACTTGATTAGTAATGGGATTTAGAGTGGTTCAGTGCCTTCGGCGCTAATTCCTTGATACTACTATCAAAGTTTTTTGGAGTAAACGAATGAAATATTGGAATAGCCCAGAAACCACTGCAATCAATCGTGAACCAATGCTCAACATTGTTCACGAAGATGCGCTCTCCTTAGATGGTCAATGGGATTTCCAATTACTTCGCTCTCCAGATGATCAACCAGGCGAAGTTGGACCACGATTCCTGTTCCCGGTTTGTGGACCGCGCAACCAGAGTCACACCATTTCTGGGATCGCCCGATCTACACAAATGTGCAGATGCCATTTGATGAACTTCCACCATTCGTTCCAACACTCAATCCCACTGGAATTTACGAGCGTGACTTCACCGTTCTTGATAATTGGGTTGGCGAACGAATTGTTCTCCAAATCGGCGGATTTGAATCTGTTGCAATTCTGAGCGTCAATGGTCGATGAAGTTGGTATGGCAAAAGACTCTAGACTGGCTGCGGATTTTGATATCAGCGCCTTTGTAAATCCCTGGAAATAATCGGATTCAGATCAAAGTCGTTAAGTGGTCAGATGCCACATATATCGAAGATCAAGATCAATGGTGGCACGGCGGTATCACGCGCAGCGTCAAGTTATTCATTACTCCACGAGGTTCACATCGCACGCTTTTATCCAACGGCTGGGCTTAAGGCAGATGGGAAGACCGGCACACTCGATATTCGAGCCTTTATCGCGGCGGCGCAAGATGCAAGCTTTCATCGGATTTTCATTCAGCGCAAAGGTTGAAGGAGTAGGGCGTACCAAAGCGTTGAGCGCCACTGTTCAAGGTAGCTCCTCGAATTGAGTGGACCGAGATGCCCGCAGAGATTCAGGCGATCAGTAAAGACTTTTCCATGGCACATATTGGGATGGCAAAGTTCCAGCCTCAGTAATGTCAGTTGTAAATCAGATCGAACCACCAACTCCAGGAATGGTTCACCTCACCGCAGAATTTCCCAATGTTAAGGCTTGGTCTGCTGAATCGCCAAATCTTTATGACCTACATATTGAGCTTAAGGATCCAAGCGGAGCGGTCATTGAGCGATTTACCCAGCGCATCGGCTTCCGCGATGTAACAATCAAGGGTCGCAATTTCCTTGTGAATGGCAAGCGAGTGATCTTCTACGGCGTAAATCGCCACGACTTCAACCGAAAGACCGGCCGCGTAGTAACTGTTGCCGATATGCGCGCCGATCTACTCGAGATGAAGAAATTCAATTTTAATGCGGTTCGTACCTCGCATTACCCAAATGATCCAGCGCTTCTGGATCTGGCAGATGAACTCGGCTTCTATGTGATTGGTGAGGCAAATATCGAGTCCCACGCCTTCCAAGATTCACTCTGCAATGACCAGCGCTATCTGACTCCTTGGGTTGATCGAGTTGCGCGCATGGTGCAACGCGATATTCATCATCCAAGCGTGGTTATGTGGTCGCTCGGTAATGAGTCTGGTGCCGGCTCTAACCATGAAGCTGCCGCTTCATATGTTCGCAAGTTTGATCCATCACGTCCACTGCATTACGAAGGTGCGATTCGACCATACTGGACTGCAAATCCCGCGCTTACCGATGTCGTCTGTCCCGATGTATCCATCGATCGACGCGATCATCTCTTACGCTAAATCAAGCGTCGGAACTCGTCCGCTGATTATGTGCGAGTACTCGCATGCGATGGGTAATTCGAATGGAACCTTGGCTGAGTATTGGCAGGCGATCCACACCCTTCCCGGTCTGCAAGGCGGGTTCATTTGGGAATTCTGGGATCACGGAATTGAGCAGACACTTCCAGATGGAAGTAGGCGCTCGGCATATGGCGGTGATTTTGGCGAAGAACGCCATGATAGCAACTTCTGCTGCGATGGAATGGTCTTCCCGGATCGCACTCCAAAGCCGGCGATGTTGGAGTTCAAGACAATTGCGGCGCCACTCATTATCACAGCCACCAGCGCTTCATCGGGAACTTTCAAGGTGAAGAATCGGAACTTCTTCGTTGATACCAAGGACTATGAAATCAATTGGAATATCTCTGTTGATGGAGAGATTCTCGATTACGGTCGAGTAAAGCTTCCAGTTATTGCTCCGCAAGCTACCGCCGCGATCAAGGTAAATTCCAAATTTCTCAAGAGTACTTCAGGAACTTGGTGAGCGTTTTATAACATTCTCGATTGTTCGTAAATCTGAGACCGCTTGGGCTCCCGCATTTGCGGAAGTCGGTTGGGCTCAATTCAAACTGCCTTCTAAGTCTTTGCATAAAGCGAAGGCGATGCCACCAAAGACTTTAACTGGATCAGCTCAACAGCGATGGCTCGATTTATATGGGATTTGGCTCTTTCAATGCTCATCTCAATCTCGTATCGCGCTCCAACCGATAATGATCGCATCGGAAATATTTCTAAGCGTTGGCACGAGTGGGGATTGAATAATCTGAACGCACCAAGGTTAAGAGTCACTAAATCCGGCAACTCTTTCAAAGTTACATCTGATCTACAAGACATCGCAGGAATTGAGATCAAGCAGACGCAAATTGGTGACCGAAGTTATCGATGGTTTCCGGATCGTTGAAGAGACGACTTTGCCGCAGGTGTTCAATGATGTTGCTCGAGTTGGTACAGTCTTTGAACTGGATAAGCACTTCTCTGGTCTGCGCTACTTCGGAACTGGACCAAATGAAACTTACCCAGATCGCAAACTCAGTCCTGTTGGGAGATATGAGTCTGAAGTTGCCGAGCAGTATGTTGCGTTATGTGAAGCCACAGGAAAATGGCGGCCATGCCGATGTGCGTTGGCTCGAAATCTTCAACAACCATCATGAGACCATTCGCATCGAACTTGACAAGCCATCTCAAGTTTCAGTCACTCCTTATCGCGCTGTGACCTGGCAGACGGCTACTCATGATGTCGAACTTGGTGCATCCAATTTCACCGTGGTCGCTATTGACGCCATTCATCGCGGTGTAGGAACTGCCTCGTGCGGCCCCGATACCTTGCCTCAGTATCTGATCAAGCCTGGCAAGTACACTTTGGCGTACACCCTGACCTATAAGTAGAGGAACTGTGCAAGAGATATCACAGCGTTTTAATGAGTTGTTTGGTCACGCCCCAGAGATAGTCGCTGCTGCCCCTGGGCGCGTGAACTTCATTGGTGAGCACATCGACTACAGCGATGGCTTTGTCTTGCCTTTCGCGATCTCCGACACAACAACAGTGGCGCTGGCTAGACGTTCCGATCGCACTATTCGATTGCCTCAGTCGCAGAAGAGCGCCGAGATTTTTGAAACTACCCGTCGACGATCTGGCACCACTTTCTGGTGAGAGTTGGGCTAGATATGCGCTCGGAGTTCTATGGGTCCTGGGAGTAGATACCGGAGTTGAGTTACTGATCGATGGACGAGTTCCGCTCGGGGCTGGTCTCTCATCTAGCGCTGCGCTTGAATGTTCGATCGCGACTGCAGTAAATCATCTATTCGCTAAAGGTCTCTCACTTGCCGAATTAGCTCGCGCTACTCAAAAGGCGGAGAATGACTATGTAGGAGTGCCATGTGGAATTATGGATCAATCGGTCTCGCTCATGGCTAAATCAGGATCTGCGCTATTGCTGCGACTGTCGCGATCTAACATCTGAGAACATCCCATTTCTTATAGCGCCTCAAGGTTTAGAACTATTGATTATCGATACCCAGGCGCACCATAAGTTGGTCGATGGTGGTTATGCGGAGCGACGCGCCTCGTGCGAAAAGGCGGTTGCCGATCTTGGAATTACCTCTCTGCGAGATATCAGCGTCGCGCAATATGCGGCCAGGCAATCAGAACTTGATCCCGTTACTTACATTCGCGGTTTCCATGCAGTCACTGAGATGAAGCGAGTTCTTGATGCGGTTGAGGCGCTAAAAGGTAATAACTTCACCCGTTTAGGTGAACTACTCAATCAATCCCATCGTTCACTTCGTGATGATTACACGGTCTCCTGTCCTGAACTTAACCTCGCGGTAGATACAGCGTTGGCACAAGGTGCACTTGGCTCGCGCATGGTTGGTGGTGGTTTTGGTGGAAGTGCGATTGCTCTGATCAAAGCCGATCATGTTAAGCGTTGTGAAGCGGCGATAACGAAAGCATTTAGCGATGCCGGTTTTAAAGCACCGCGATTTTTTACTTCTTTACCAAGTGCTGGGGCCCACGTTATTTCCAGTTGAGGGTTCGCTCGATTGCCTTGTTCCAATTTTGTAATCCCTCGTTGGCGCTCCTCATGGCTAACTGCAGGGACCCAACGGTGACTCTCCTGCCATTGAGTAAGTAGCTCGTGAGTGTTCTTCCAAACTCCGATTGCAAGTCCAGCTGCATAGGCGGCCCCCAGTGCGGTGGTCTCAGCAACTACTGGTCGCGAAACTTCGGTCTGGAGTATGTCGGCCTGCAACTGCATGCAGAGGTTGTTCTGAGTAACGCCCGCCATCAACTCGAAGTATCTTTATCGTGACTCCAGTTTCTTCTTCCATTGCGCGAATGACATCGTGGGTCTGATAGCAGATGGCCTCCAGAGTTGCGCGGGCAATATGAGCTTTTGTCGCTGCCCGAGTAAGCCCAACAATTACTCCTCGTGCATCTCCACGCCAATAAGGGGCGAAGAGTCCTGAGAAGGCGGGAACAAAGTAGACCCCTCCGTTATCCGGCACGCTGGCGGCAAGTGGTTCTATATCGGATGATTTTTCGATCACTCCAAGTTGATCTCGTAACCACTGCACTGCAGATCCAGTAACTGCAACCGAACCCTCGAGAGCGTACTTGGCTGGCTCGTCGCCAAGTTGAAAGGCCAAGAGTCGTGAGGAGACCTTTCTTAGAGCGGATGATGTCAGTTCCTGTATTGATCAGAGCGAAGTTGCCAGTTCCATATGTCGTCTTTGACTCACCCTTGTTGAAGCAGAGTTGTCCCAAAAGCGCTGCATGTTGATCGCCGACAATTCCAGCAATTGGAATGCGCGCACCGAAAACTCCAGATGAAGAGGTATAGCCATAAACCTCAGAAGAGCTTTTGATCTGGGCTAACGAACTTGCGGGATCCGAATATCGAGAGAAGTTCCTCATCCCATTGCAGAGTTTCTAGATTCATCAACGAGCGTTCGCGATGCGTTCGAAACATCGGTGACGTGGATATTCTCTTCGCTCAGATTCCAGACTAGCCAGGAATCAATTGTTCCAAAGAGTAACTCTTGCTGGTCGACTGCACTCTTAACGAGAGGGGAGTGCTCCAACATCCAACTCATCTTGCTAGCCGAGAAATATGGGGCGAGAGGTAGACCCGTCTTGTAGGTGATGGCGGAGGCAGACTCAGGGGTTATGCGATCGAGGATCTGCTGGCTTCTAGTGTCTTGCCAGACGATGGCATTGTGAAGAGGGACGCCGCTAGAGGCCATCCAGGCAACTGTAGTTTCGCGTTGGTTAGTGATTCCTACCGCCGCTAAATCTTTTCCTGTTAATCCAGCGCTGGCCAGCGCCTCTTTGATGACCGACTCGGTAGCCCGCAGAATTTCAAGGGGATCGTGTTCAACCCATCCTGCTTGGGGAAGGTATTGGGTGTGCTCTTTCTGGGCTGCCGCAACGATGGCTCCGGTTTCGTTGAAGATCATGAAGCGGGTACTGGTCGTTCCTTGATCGATCGCCCCAATATAAGACATGCCACTATTGTAAGCGCGTGGCCTCTAATAAGTCAGTGCTTAATCCAGAACAACGCAGTGCCGATATCGAAAAGCTTGAAGTCGGAGGAGTTCGACATTCTCGTGATCGGCGGGGGAGTGGTCGGAAGTGGAATCGCATTAGATGCCGCCGCTCGTGGCTTAAGCGTTGCACTTGTCGAGAGCGATGACTTTGCCGCCGGAACTTCATCGCGGTCTAGCAAGTTGATTCATGGAGGTCTGCGATACTTAGAGCAGTTTGATTTCAAGTTAGTACGCGAGGCTCTCCATGAGCGCGAGATGATGATTACCGAGCAGGCCCCACATTTGGTAAAGCCTCTCTCATTCGTTTATCCGCTTCATAAGAAGTACCTTGATCGAATTTATGTTGGTGCAGGGCTCATGCTCTACGACTTATTGCGTGGCAAATTGCGTGCCGTGCCATGGCACAAACACATCTCTTTCGGTGAGATGCGCAATGAGGCTAGATCGCTTAACCCCGAGATAGTCACGGGTGGGTTGGTTTATTACGATGCACAAGTCGATGATGCAAGGCATACGGTGATGGTTGCCCGAACTGCCATGGATCATGGCGCTCATATAGTTACTGGCGCAACTGTTACTCAAATTACTCGTACACCGAGCGCGTTACTGGCGCAGTGGTGAGCGTTGATGGCCACAGTTTCAATGTGAAATCGAAAGTTGTAATTGCTGCAGCGGGAATTTGGAACGAGGAGCTATACCAACAATTCGGTATCAAGCCTGGCTACAAAATCAAAATGAGTAAGGGTGTTCACATCATCTTGCCTAAGGATGCGATTGATGCCAAGACCGGAATAATTATAAAGACCGCGCTATCAGTACTTTTCATTATTCCTTGGGGTAATGAGTGGCTTCTTGGAACTACGGATACTGACTACACGGCAGATCGCGAATTTCCATTAGCGGATAGTGCCGATATAGATTACATTCTTAATGAGGCGAACAAGGTCTTGCTTCCTAAAATTCGTCGAGAGCAAATTATCAGTACTTATGCCGGGTTACGTCCGTTGGTGTCGCCAGCTAAAGATTCCTCAACCACCAAGATTTCTCGTGAACATACAGTTGATCATCCACTCAAGGGTTTTGTCAGTATCGCTGGCGGCAAATACACGACCTATCGCGTGATGGCTGCCGATGCGGTAGATGCAGCCGTAAAAGATCTAGATCAGAAAGTTCCTAAATCTTCCACAAAAACCATTCCTATTATCGGCGCCGCGGGTTACAAGATGCTGATCAAGCAGATTGCGACACTGGCTCAGAGTTATTCGGTCTCCACTGCTTGTGTTGAGCGAATGCTCAATCGATATGGCTCGCTTGATCAGCGATATCTTCCAGGTAATTGCTAAAGATCCATCTCTGGCGTCTCGAAGTCGAGCCTGGCTCTGGTTATATCAAAGGCGGAAGTCTTGTATGCCGTTACACATGAAGGTGCGCGCACCTCTGGTCGATGTTCTTAGCGCGTAGATTGCGACTAGTTATGGAGCATGCCGATCATGGAGTGAGCGTCGCTCGAGAACTCGCAGAGTTGATCGCGCCTACTCTTGGTTGGAGCGAGGCAGATATCACTCGCGAGGTTGCAGAGTTTGAGAAATTTGTTGCAACTGAAATGGCCGCCATCTAGTGACAATAATGTGGGTTCCACCGACGGATGAAGAGATCACCACACTTCTTCGCGAATCTAAAGACTGTTGCTATCGTCGGAGCATCCGACAATCCAGAGCGCCCCGTTTATGGAGTGAGTGAGTGGCTACTTGATCATTCGCATTTTCAAATTTTCTTCGTAAATCCTCGATTAGAAAAACTCTTTGGCCACGAGGTCTATCCCTCGATTGCCGATATTCCAGAGTGGGTCGACATTGTGGATGTCTTTCGCAAAGTTAGCGATGTGCCAACAGTGCTTGGATGAGGCAATTGCGGTTAAAGCCAAGACGTTATGGTTACAACTTGGATTGCAAGATGATCTTTCTGCCAATCGCGCAGTGAAAAACGGGTTACACGTTGTGCAAAATCGCTGTCTTAAAGTGGATTACAAATCACTTCTTCTCTAGTACTAGCGCAACAGAGTTTATGCACCACCGTTGATCGGTAGGGACTTCATATCCTTCACCTTCAAAGACATGTCCCAAGTGGGAGCCACAATTTGCACACCGAACTTCGGTCCGAATCCGCGGCGCAAGAGAGCAATCTTCGATCAAGAGAACAGCATCATCCTTGGTCGGCGCATAAAAAGATGGCCAACCGCATCCAGAATGAAACTTTCGTCTCGCTTCGAAACAATTCATTTCCGCAGGCTTTGCAACGGTAACTACCTTCAACATCGGTGTCGTTGTACTCACCGGTGAAGGGGCGCTCGGTTGCAGCGTTTCGCAGGACATCGTAGGAAAGCGGATCTAATTTCTGGCGCAACTGCTCCTCATCGATCTTGGCAGGAAATTCCGGCAAGTTCTCGTGCGTCATAACGGTGAGGTTACTAGGCAATTCTGGTGAGCGAAACTTTTACCTCGATCTTGCGGCTTCTGCCTCCGCTAAAGATCCCCTTGAACGGTGAGACATCGTGGTAGTCGCGACCACGAGCAACAAGGACATGGTCTTCGGCCACTGGATTGCCATTTGTGGGATCAAAGGGCAACCAATCGCCTACCCACGCTTCGACCCACGAGTGGGATTCCCCAATGACTTCTTCGCCGATCTCACCAGAGCCGTTGTAGAGATAGCCCGAGACGTAGCGAGCTGGAATTCCGACCGAGCGCAAGATCGAGAGTGAGGCATGTGTGAAATCCTGACAGACGCCAGCTCGCTTCTCCCAAGCCTCACTTGCAGGGGAGTAGACGCTGGTAGATCCAGGCGCATATGTAATTTGCTCCCGCATCGCTTTATTGAGAAAGTGGATTGCATCGAGCGGAGTCTTCTGTAGTCGCAATTCAAACGGTGCTTCAATGGGATTCACAAGAGCGGTGAAGTCGAGATACTCCCGCAAATCATCTGCCAATTCATCGCTCGCTGAAAATCATCCCAACTGGCATTTACATTTCCAAGTTTTGGCGTCTGCCGTCTCCACCAGACTCTGCGAGACGATTTCAAGATAGGTGTGTGGAGTCTGTACATCAAAGGCCTTCACAGCTGTTCCAAAATAGTCGCTGTAACTAAAGATTGAGGCGAAGGGATTTACTTTGAGATCATGACTGATCACAAATTGATCTGGAGTATTTATAGGAGTCATTCGCGCCTCGTTAAATGAGGCAGAGACCTCAGACTCATATTGAAAACTTGTGGAGTGAGTAACGCTAAGACGCCAAGCCATTAATTACTCCAAACAATTGAGCCGACAGGTCTAAAGAATCGCAATCCAATTCCATCAGTCGTTTGGGCAACCGCGGAGGTGGTCTCCGAGATGATTCGTTCTAGTTCATCGGAATCATCATTCGAGATATTTGATCTGACTTTCTAGCATTCCGATAGGGCGCAAGATGTCATCCACGCGCAGTTGAGTCATAGTTGCAACTTCACGCAATTCAATATCCGCTCGCTTCGCACATTCTGCAATGGAACGAGGGAAGGTATCTGACTCCACCAAGAAATTTGCGCACTCCGTTGGAGGTGAGCGGGACTCGCTCTCGCAGATAGGTATTTAAGCGCTCCAACCGAGCGAAGCGTGGTTGCCGGACCTTGATCGCGCCACTCATTTTCAAGTTTGAGCGAGAGCAGGCGACTCATCAAATCCATGCGCTCCAAACTACGACCCAAAGTTAAGAAATGGGCCGACTCATCTTCGGGAGCAAGCCATTCAAAAATCCCATTGACGACGGCGAGGCGATCCAAGATCACTCGAAGTGAGCGTCCTGGCGCAGCCAAACTGAATTCATCGGTTGCGGCGCTGACGTGATTCATCGCCTGGTAAAAATCGCTCGGAAGAATGTCGCGAATTAATCTGGCGTTGGATCTGGCGCTGTAAATAGAGCCCAAAAGCGTTCCTGGATTGAGTGGTTCACCATAGGCCAACTCGACTAACTCACGGGCGGTCTTTGGTTCTCCTTCTAACCCAAGCCCATGGCTAATGAGCGCACTGCCGCGTTTCACGTGGGTTCGATTATCTTGAATTAGATAGTTGATGAAATTCGATCAGTAGTCGACTCATGCCTTCGGCGCGCTCTAAATAGCGCCCTAACCAGAAAGATGATTCCGCAAGTCGGCTAAGCATGGATAGCTCCGATCTGCTGCTGTTGTTCCTCTTGTTGTTGCATCCGAGTAATCGGAAGTACATCGGGACCTGCGGTTGCGGGAATGATTTCGGAATCGAGTGGATCTTGTAGCTCATCCGACAGCGATCTCTGGATATGACTGTGGTTCAGATTCGCTCGCCGCAAGAACCCACGTGTCTTTACTTCCGCCACCTTGGCTGGAGTTAACAACTACGTTGCCAGCAACAAGTGCTACTCGAGTTAGTCCACCAGGTAGTACCCATACCTCGTTTCCATCATTTACTGCGAAGGGGCGAAAATCAATATGGCGTGAGGCGATAGTTCCATCTTCGACGACAGTTGGGCAGGTTGAGAGTGCTATTAAAGGTTGTGCAATCCAGTTACGAGGATTTTTGGAGATCTCTTTAGCGACCACTTTCAACTCATCTTTGCTGGCGCGTGGTCCAATGGTTATTCCGTAACCTCCAGAGCCAGCAACGGGTTTAACAACGAGTTCCGATAAGTTGCTCAGATACGAAATCAAGTGCATCCGGTAGTTGCAGGTCATAGGTATCGACATTAGGAATTATCGGTGTTTCATTGAGGTAGTACTCAATCAGTTTTGGCACATAGGGATAGAGCGCCTTGTCGTCTGCCACTCCATTGCCTACGCCATTTGCGATAGTCACATTGTTGGCGCGGGCGGCATTGATGATGCCCGGGATACCCAAGACACTATCGGGTTTGAAGTGGATGGGATCTAAGAAATCATCATCGATGCGCCTATATATGACATCGACCTGCTCCGAACCCTTAGTTGTACGCATAAATACTTGATTATTTTTACAGTACAGATCGCGTCCCTCGACGAGCTCAACACCCATACGACGGGCCAGAAAAGCGTGTTCGAAGTGGGCAGAATTGTGTACTCCAGGAGTCAGTACTACGACGTTGGGATGAGACTTCCTCTCTGGCGCTGCTGCGACGAGAGCGGCAAGGAGACGCTCTGGATATTCATCGACGCTTCGGATCGAATAGTCATTGAATAATTCCGGAACCACATGAGCCATAGTTCGGCGATTTTCTAATACGTAACTAACTCCAGATGGTGAGCGGAGGTTATCTTCAAGAACACGTAGCACGCCGTGTTGATCGCGAACAATATCGATTCCAGATACGTGAATACGCACACCGTTCGCAGGTTTAATTCCGTGTGCGCTTCTGTGGAAATGCTCTGAGGTAACGATCAGAGATTTTGGAACAACTCGGTCTGCGAATAGTTGTTGTTTGCCGTACACATCATCGAGGAAAAGCTCTAGCGCTTTGATGCGCTGTTTAATCCCAGCTTCCAAATGTTTCCACTCGGCGACATCAATGATGCGCGGAACTAAATCAACGGGGAGTGGGCGTTCGACTCCTGAAAGAGTAAATGTGATTCCTTGCATAGCGAGATAGAGATCACGTTGCTTGGCCTTAGAGATCCAATCTGGCGGAGTGATTTTGGTTAGCTCTTGCCAAAGAGTTGCAACAAGTTCGCGAGGTTGGCCTTCGACCAGAAATTCATCTAACGCTTGAAAGTGCGCCATGCGGGCTCTCCAAACCAGTATCTAAGATCACAATGACACCGGCGGCCCTGTCGATGGGTATTGCGGAAGTATAGGGTTGAAATAAACACGAACCAATATTTGTTAAGGGATTATGAGAAAAAAAGCAGATAGTTCGGTAGAAATCCACCCAATTTTGGCCGAGCGATGGAGTCCTCGCTCATACGATGGCAATGCAGAGATTTCAATCTCTGATTTGACTGGCATTCTGGAGGCTGCTCGCTGGGCGCCATCTTCAAACAATTCGCAACCTTGGCGATTTGTGGTTGCACGTCGTGGAGATCATCGCTTCGCACAATTAGTAGATTCGATGGTTGGCTTCAATAAAGTGTGGAGCCCCAAGGCTTCGGCGCTAATTTTGGTGGCGGCGGTCACTACACAGCCCGATGGAACTCTTAGGACCGGAGCTCTTTATGATGCTGGACTCGCTGCATCATTGATGACTGTGGAGGCACACCACCGTGGCCAGGTTGTGCATCAAATAGGTGGATTTAATAAAGAGGCAGTAATAAAGGACTTTGGGCTATCTCCTGAAATCACGCCGATCGCCATTCTGGCCATTGGTAAGCAGGCTCCTGCAGACGCACTCGGTGATGAGAAGATGGTTGAACGCGAGATTTCTGCACGTACTCGAGTTCCTTTGACTCAGTTAATTCTCAGCGGCTCCTTGTAACCTTCTTCTATGAAAATAAAGAGCACCCTCGTATCACTTATCGCTGTTGCAACGTTAGCAACCACCGCACTTCCCGCTCTAGCGATGGGAAGTGGTAATCCATACGAGGATGCTCAGGTTGGTCTGAACTACGTGGTCTATCAACCAAGCTATACCGCTGGACTTGCTCTTAAAACATTTTGGGATGCACAAATGCGGAGTTGGGGATTTAGCTCTCAATGTTAATTACGGGAGCGGCAAGAAGTATTTCTTGCTCACCGAAAGTTCAACCAAAAATATTTGCCCTCTCAACATGATGCTTATTCGAGGAGCAACTCGCACCGTCGTTACTAAGCCAGGTGCAGGAAACCTCACTTCAACTCAAGTTGCGGTGATCAGCGTTGGTATAGCGCGCGCTCAACTCAATCAATTCTTCGCCACTTAGTACCGCGCTATACCGCTCCTGGTAGCACGCTCGTTCCGCCAATCTTGGTCGATCCAACAGTCGTAACTAATGCTGCAGTGTCTCTCTACCAATGTCATCGTCTTCACTGTTCCAGATCCAGATAAGTGGAGCGCAACCGTTGCCGATCCAACCATCGTCTCATTCACTCCTGGAGGCAATCAGGGTACGTACACAACTAACCCGGGTTTAAAGCCACTTAAAAAGGGAACGACGATCGTCACGTTGAATCACAACGGAGCGACGATCGCATTCACTGTAACTGTTGAGTAATTAATGCAGAATATTTACTGCTCGGGCTATAACTAGTCCGACGGTAATTAGTGATGTCGCACTCTGAACCATCATCAACATCTTTGCCCAGCGAGTTAGTGGCATGACATCGGTCGGGCTGAAATGCGCTGGCATTTGTGTATGAGGTAAAAAGGTAATCGAAATATGTCGGTCTCCACTCTTCAGGGGAGTACTCGGCATTGGTCATCTGCGGGAAGAGAAAATCGGGATACGGATCAATTGCTTCCGCTCTGGCCCCAGGACCTCCGCGATCAAACTCCCAATACCAAAGGCTGAAGACCACCATATTGGTAAGCCAGATAGAGCCTCCAAAAGCTAGAAGACTTGTGGGACTTTTAATGGTTCCATCAATGAGACGCTGAACCAGTTGAACTGCCGAGGCGATATTGCTTGCGGTCATTACTCCAGTCAGGGCAATTCCCGTCCACCATGTTGCATTTCGATGGGCGTTAATTCGCCCCGGGCTAATGGCAAAGAGGGCCAGCATGAGTACAGCCTCAACGATGCAGATCTCTGGTTGGATCTTTAGCGAGAGCGACTTAGGGAGTAGGTACTGAAGCAGAATTACGACAGCCACGACAAAGGAGACTGGCCAGCGGTGCTCACCAATGTGGGGTCGATGCCAGTGGGGGACCTTGCGAATGTGGATTTCGGGTCCGCTCATGGGGGCATCCTTTCAACAGGGGAGAGTTGGTACAAGCCTGCTTGGCCCGTCCTGGCTCCTCTTCAGCAAATTTCACCCGAACTGCCCTATGCCTGTAACCTTGCGGGCGAAGGTCCGCCCCCCTAGCTCAGTCGGTAGAGCGTTTCCATGGTAAGGAAAAGGTCAACGGTTCGATTCCGTTGGGGGGCTCGAAAAATCTCTTCACATACTCTTGGCGGGGTAGCTCAGCTTGGTAGAGCATGCGGCTCATAATCGCAGTGTCGCCGGTTCAAGTCCGGCCTCCGCTACCAAAATTACGCCGAGTTCGGCTGATGAATTAAGCGTGATTTAGACGAAAGCCAGGGGATGAAGTAACCTTCACCTCTTACATTGAATTAGTCTTCAAGATCAACTCTGAGATTAAGAAGACACTAAAAGGAGCACGACCATGGCAAGCAAGAGCGCGGATGTCCGCCCTAAGATCACTATGGCCTGTGTCGAGTGCAAAGAGCGTAACTACATCACCAAGAAGAACCGCCGTAACGACCCAGATCGCCTTGAGCTCAAGAAGTTCTGCCCACGTTGCAAACTTTCTACGGTTCACCGCGAAACTCGTTAATTAATGCTTAACCCCGACCTCGTCGGGAGCACCTTTGAGGGTGCCACAAGTACGACCATCTCTGCAGAATCTATTGCCGCATTTGCTGTGGCTCTTGGCGAATCAGATACTCACATCGCACCTCCAACCTATGCAATCACCATCTCGCTGGAGCAATCCCAAGCTGTCTGGAAGGTTCGGGATTGGATTGGAGCCGCGTAGTTCATGGTGATCAGAGGTTTGCAATCAACAAGCCACTCACTGCGGGCATGGTGATTCCGTGTAACTCAACCATCGAGAGCGCTCGCATGGTTGCCGGAAATGAAATTGTCACAGTGCGATGCAGATCTCATGTGAATCCGGAGAAGTAGCGGTTTCGAGTTGGTCGACATTGGTATTTCGAGCATGAGCACTTTAACTGCTGGGCAGGCACTTGCGCCCAAGACTTACATCATCAATCGAGCCGCATTAGTTACTTATGCCAATGCGAGCGGAGATCAGAACCCGATTCATCAGAATGAAGAGTTTGCGAAATCCGTAGGACTGGAAAATGTAATCGCCCATGGGATGTACACGATGGGCCTTGTCGGTCAATACATCAGTGAGATCGCGGGCGGCAGCTCTAAGGTTAAGGAATTTTCAGCACGTTTCACCAAGCCAGTAGTTGTTCCTGCTGATACAGATGTCGAATTAGTTGTTAGCGCTACAGTGGCTGAGATAGTTGATGGTTGTGCAAAGTTAGAGGTAACGTGCAACTTGTAATGACGTTAAAGTTTTAGGAATGACTAAAGCCGTAATTTTGCTATGAGCGCCCCAGAAGTCGTTGTTGAATTAGCTAGAGCAAGATCGCTGCGCGTGCTGCTAAGGATTGGGCCATCGCGGATCAATTAAGAGCCAAGATCGCTGAATACGGCTTCGAAGTTTTGATGTAGCAGATGGTTTCGAGTTTAAATTGAAGTCTCCATTTCCGATCGTCTCTCGAATCGGCGATCTAAGAAAATTTACAGATAAGAACATTTGCCAGTGCTGATCGCCTTCATTGCAGACGAATTCATCGATGACCTCGTAGAAGCTATTAAGATCAGCAAAGCAATGGGCAGCCGGAAGATTGCGCCATTTTAATTTTGATTTCTGGCCAACCAGATCTTCATGATCTTGCTTCTCAACTTGATTCTCGTACCTTCATCACCCAGATCCAGGAAGGCGCAGGATGGGCAGAGGCAGCAAATGCACTTCTTAAATTCGCACCAGCCCCCTATGTCATCATCATGGATCCATCCACTCGATTTCCTCGGGGATGCCATTACTCCTTCGATTGCGGCTCTTGCTCAGGGGAGTGGGCAGCAGTTGGTTGGCATGGTGGTCTGATAAATATTGAAGATGATTGGCGTAGCGTGGAGGACAAAGGAGCCGGAGAGGTCGATGTTCTCTTTAGTTACTTCCTCGCTCTAAATCGGGATTATGCAATCGAGTGCGGTGGGTTTAACAATCGCGCCATCTATTACCGCAACGCAGATATTGAATTTTCGCTCCGACTCCGTCAGGCTCATGGAAAATTGCTGCAGATCGAGCTCCCGCTCGAGCAAGCCAGACATCATGGCTATTACGACACCGATCCGACCTATCGCGATGAGCAATCCAAGAAGAACTTACGATCGAATTCTTGGAGCGCTTCCGCGGCAAGAATGAGATCTTGGTAGCACGGCGCTAGCCTTTACCCATGACCAACCTCTCTGAGTTCACCACGCTAGCACGTTGGAGGTCCTGCACAGAAGTTGGTACGAGTTCAGACCGAAGCCGAATTATTCCGGCAGTTCAAGAGGCAGAGGATGCCGGAACACCTTTGCTAATTATTGGCGGAGGATCAAATCTTCTTGTATCAGATTCTGGATTTGCTGGAACGGTCATTGTTGTTGCGACCACTGGAAACTCATACGAAATTGATGCTTGCAGTGGCGGGATGTTGCAAGTGGCTGCTGGAGTGGATTGGGATGAGTTCGTTGCCTTCACGCTAGAGAAGCGGTTAGCAAATCTAGAGTCATTAAGTGGAATTCCCGGGACTGTTGGCGCAGCGCCTATTCAAAATATCGGCGCATATGGACACGAAGTTTCAGAAGTTATTGCGCGGGTGCGTACCTATGATCGGCGTGAAAAAGCGGTCAAGACATTTACCGCGGATCAATGTGAATTTAGTTATCGCGACTCAATATTTAAGCGAGAAGCGGGTCGATACGTAATATTGGATGTGACTTTTCAATTGCGACGTGGCGAACACTCACTTCCTATCAAGTACAAAGAGTTGGCTGATGCTTTGGGTGTAGAACTTGAATCTCGCGTTCCCACGAAAGATCTTCGTAAAGCTGTACTCGCCTTGCGAGCCAAGAAGGGAATGTTGGTAGATGCGGATCACCACATCCAATCGGCGGGATCATTCTTTGTAAATCCCATTATCTCTACGGAGATATCTGCAACATTGCCAGAGGCGGCGCCGCGTTGGCCGCAAACCGATGGCACGGTGAAGGTCTCTGCAGCATGGTTGATGGAACATGCGGGAGTTGTTAAAGGTGAAAGAACTTAACGGCGCCAAGATTTCAGAGCACCATGTTCTTGCGTTAGCCAACGCGGGTGATGCTAAGGCGGATGACATCATCTCTCTTGCTAGAAGTGCGCAAGATCGCGTTCGCGAGAAATTTGGAATTACCCTCGTTCCCGAAGTTCGCTTTGTAGGAGTTGAGCTTTAGCGCGCCTCTGAAAGAAGTTTTTTAACGCGAGCAATTCCTTCAACAATATCTGCATCCCCGAGAGCATAAGAAAAGCGCAGGTATCCAGAAGGTCCAAAAGCCTCACCTGGCACCGCAGCAACCTCTGCCTCTTCAAGAATCAAAGTTGCGAGCTCCGCGGAAGTCTGTGGTCGCTTGCCGCGAATCTCTTTGCCGAGCACTCCCTTAACTGATGGATAAACATAGAAAGCACCAGTAGGAGTTGGGCATACAACACCTGGGATCTCGTTAAGCAGACCCACGATGAGTTTACGGCGACGATCAAAGGCGACTCCCATTTCATGTACCGCAGTTAGGTCACCAGTGAGAGCAGCGATTGCTGCGCGCTGCGAAACGTTGGATACATTTGAAGAGAGGTGAGATTGCAGATTAGTTGCTGCCTTAATTACATCCTTAGGGCCGATCATCCAACCCACGCGCCAGCCGGTCATCGCATATGTCTTAGCGACACCGTTAAGGATGATGGTCGTGTCTGCCAAGGCAGGAACTACAACAGGCATGCTAGGGGCAGTCGCACCGTCATAGAGAAGATGTTCGTAGATTTCATCGGCGATGATCCAGATTCCATGAGCGAGCGCCCATTCACCAATCGCCTTCACTTGCTCTGGCGAATAAACGGAGCCAGTTGGGTTAGAAGGTGAGCAGAATAAAAGTGCCTTTGTCTTATCTGTGCGTGCAGCTTCCAGTTGCTCAACTGTGACTAAGTAATTTTGTGTTTCATCGGCGAATACTTCAACTGCTACTCCGCCAGCCAACTTGATGCATTCGGGATACGTGGTCCAATACGGAGCAGGGAGGATGACTTCATCGCCTGGATTAATGATCGTGGCGAAGGCCTGATAGACCGCCTGCTTGCCACCATTAGTTACGAGTACTTGATCTGGAGTAATTGCATAGTTGGAGTCGCGTAGCGTCTTAGCGACGATGGCATCGCGAAGCTCGGGTAGACCTGGAGTTGGCGTATAACGATGGTTGGCGGGCTTGGCGGCGGCTTCGATGGCGGCCTGCACGATGTAATCAGGAGTTGGGAAGTCAGGTTCTCCCGCTCCGAAGCCGATTACCGGCTTTCCCGCTGCCTTTAGCGCCTTGGCTTTTGCATCCACTGCCAGGGTGGCTGACTCGGCGATGGCTGCGATTCGGGTAGAGATTCTTGGCTTATCTGCGCTCATATGGGGAAGTATGCCAAACATGGAAGGCCTCTGGAGCCGACCAAAAAGGCCCCGGTTTTACTCCCACCCCCGCTGGGCCTTAGACTCCTCGTTCTGGCGCTTGCATTAGGTCATGATGACTCATGTCTTAACAACGCTCGAAGGGCAGTAGCTCAACTGGCCAGAGTTCCGGTCTCCAAAACCGGCGGTTGGGGGTTCAAGTCCCTCCTGCCCTGCAAGATGCGATCTATGCAGGATGTACGACAGCAGTACCAGCACGGCGAACTTAAATGTACGAGTTGATGTATTAAGAGAGGTAAGACACGTGGTCGACGAGAAGCACGATACTGAAGCAGGCAAGGAAAAACTTGGCCTCTTCGGTCGCATCAACCTGTTCTATCGCCAGGTTGTCGCTGAACTTCGCAAGGTTGTGTGGCCTACCAAGAAGCAACTGACTACTTATACAGCTGTTGTATTTGTATTCGTTGGATTCATCATCGCGGTTGTATCTATTCTTGATCTTGCCCTCACCAAAATAGTTTTCTGGATTTTTGGGTAGGAGCAGATAATGTCAATAGAGAATCCATTTTTCGAAGCGTCGGTTGAACCAACAAGCGCTCCTGCTGCAGTAGATGCCTTTGAGGCTGCTCTTACTGCGACTCCTGTCGCAGAACCAGTAGTTGAAGAAGTTGTCGCTGAGCCAGAGGCAGTCAGTGCCGATGCGCTCGCTACTGATGATTCAGCGGTTGATTCGGGAGTCGAATCAGAAGATGATGAGAACGATCCAAATGCCGAGTTCCGCCGTGCGCTTCGCACTGCAGCCGGTGATTGGTATGTCGTTCACTCGTACGCTGGTTACGAGAAGAAGGTAAAGGGCAACCTTGCCAACCGCGTTCAGGCACTCAACATGGAAGATTACATTTTCCAAGTAGAAGTTCCTGAAGAAGAAATTACCGAGATCAAGAACGGTCAACGCAAGCAGGTTAAGCGCAATGTCTTCCCTGGTTACGTTCTAGTTCGTATGGATCTCACCGACGAGTCTTGGTCATGTATCCGTAACACTCCTGGTGTAACTGGATTCGTTGGCAATGCTCATCATCCTTCTCCACTTAGCTTGGAAGAGGTAGAGAACATTCTTGCTCCACGTCCTGCTAAGAAGGGCGAGAAGGCTGATATCAAGGTCGTTGACTTTGAAATTGGCGAGTCCGTCACTGTTATGGATGGACCATTTGCAACCTTGCCAGCATCGATCTCCGAGATCATGCCTGAGCAGGCAAAGCTCAAGGTTCTTGTCTCTATCTTCGGACGTGAAACTCCTGTAGAGCTCGCTTTCCATCAAGTTCAGAAGATTTAATCGATTTAACCCCAGTTAAAAAAGAAAAAAGGAAACCAAACAAATGGCACCAAAGAAGAAGGTAACTGCACTTATTAAGTTGCAGATTCAGGCAGGCGCTGCCACCCCAGCTCCACCAGTGGGTCCAGCCCTCGGTCAACATGGTGTAAACATCATGGACTTCGTTAAGGCATATAACGCTGAGACAGAGTCACAAAAGGGTCAGATCATCCCAGTAGAAATCACCGTCTACGAGGATCGTTCTTTCACCTTCATCACAAAGACACCACCAGCTTCACGTTTGATCTTGAAGGCTGCTGGAGTCGAAAAGGGATCAGCTATCCCTCACAAGACCAAGGTAGCTAACATCACCAAGGCTCAAGCTCAAGAGATCGCCAAGATCAAGATGACTGACCTCAATGCAAATGACATTGATGCTGCAACTTTGATTATCGAAGGCACCGCACGTTCAATGGGAATTACGGTTTCCAACTAGTTTCTAGGACCAACTTCTAGGACTTAGATACAAATAAATAACTGGGAAGTGGGAGGAGCTCGCTGCTCCGTCAAACCACAACTCCAACAAACATAAGGAGAAGAAATGAAGCGCAGTAAGAAATATAACGAGGCAGCAGCGAAGGTTGATGCCAAGAACTTGTACTCACCACTAGCTGCAGTCAAGCTTGCGAAGGAGACTTCGGTTACCAAGTACGACGCATCAGTTGAAGTTGCGCTTGTTCTCGGCGTAGATCCAAAGAAGGCTGATCAAGCAATTCGTTCCACAGTTAACCTGCCACACGGAACCGGTAAGACCGCTCGTGTCTTGGTATTCGCTGGTGGAGAGCGCGCTGAAGAAGCTCGCGCAGCTGGCGCCGATATCGTCGGTGCAGATGAATTGATTGAAGAAGTTTCAAAGGGTCGCCTGGATTACGACGCTGTCGTATCAACACCAGAATTGATGGGTAAGGTCGGTCGCCTTGGAAAGGTTCTTGGACCACGCGGTTTGATGCCTAACCCAAAGACCGGAACCGTTACAACAGATGTTGCTAAGGCCGTTACAGATATCAAGGGCGGAAAGATCGAGTTCCGTGTTGATAAGAACGCAAACCTCCACTTCTTGATCGGCAAGGTCTCATTCACTGCCGAGCAACTCGCAGAGAACTACCAAGCTGCGATCGAAGAGGTTATTCGTTCAAAGCCAAGCTCATCTAAGGGACGTTTCCTCAAGAAGGCCGTTATCTCAACCACGATGGGACCTGGAATTCCAGTTGACCCAACAGTGACCCGCGAGGGCGGACCTTCTATCCAGTAGTCGGCTTAAAGCCACCAGATTAATAAAGGGTAGGCATCAATTCGAGCGGGTTTGACCCGTGAAGGATCGATGACCTACCCTTTGTCCATCACCAAAGACTGCAGGTCTCTGGTTAGCCCCCAAAAGGCTGACTAGAAATAATTCTCGAAAGAGAGCCCGCATAGGTACACACGAGACCTCGTGCGCACTTATGCGCCGGGGATTTTTTATTTTATAAAGCCTTCCTGGCGTGGTGAAGAGTAGAAAGGGAGCTAATGGCTCGTTCTGATAAAGAAACAGCTGTCGCTGAACTTACGGAAGATTTCCGTAGCGCAAGCGCAACTGTCCTCACTGAGTACCGCGGTCTAACCGTCTCCTCAATGAAGGAACTTCGCCGATCACTTGGTACCGATACTAAGTATTCCGTTGTGAAGAACACCTTGACCAAGATTGCTGCAAAGGCTGCAGGGGTAGATCTCTCTGATGATCTTCTCGTTGGCCCATCTGCAGTTGCCTTCATCAAGGGTGACCCAATCGATGCAGCAAAGAGTCTTAAGAACTTCCAGAAGGAGCACCCACTTCTTGTTATCAAGGGTGGCGTCTTCGAAGGAAAGTCAGTCTCTACTGCAGAGATCATGAAGCTTGCTGATCTTGAGTCCCGTGAGGTTCTCCTGTCCAAGCTCGCTGGTGCAATGAAGGGCACAATGGCCAAGGCCGCTCGTACCTTCGACGCACTGCGCATCAAGCTCGAAGAGGGCGCTCCTGCTGCCGCTCCAGTTGCTGATGTCGTCGCAGAAGCAGCTCCTGCTGCAGAAGCCACCGTTGAAGCTGAGGCTGTAGCAGCTGAAGCAACAGAAACTCCAATTGCTGAGGCGGTTTCTGCCGAGGCAGATGTAATTGCTGAAGCAACCGAAACTCCAGCTGAATAAGAAAAGGAAAAATCATGGCTAAGTTGTCACAAGAAGATTTAATGGCTCAATTCAAAGAGATGACCCTCGTTGAACTCTCAGATTTCGTAAAGGCATTTGAAGAGGAATTCGATGTAACTGCAGCAGCTCCAGTAGCTGTCGCAGGCGGCGCCGGCGCAGCAGCACCAGCTGCTGAGGTTCAAGATGAGTTCACCCTCGTTCTTGAGAACGCTGGTTCACAGAAGATTGCAGTTATCAAGGAAGTTCGCGGAATCAATTCAAGCCTCGGCTTGAAGGAAGCGAAGGATCTTGTAGATGCAACTCCTGCAGTCCTCATCGAAAAGGGCTCAAAGGAAGCTGTAGACAAGGCAAAGGCAGCCCTCGAGGCAGCTGGCGCAACCGTCACAGTCAAGTAAATAATCTAGAAGTTCAACAAAACGACCTCCATTTGGGTCGTCGGCGTCGGGCCCTTCGGGCCCCGAAAGACTTTTTAGCCGCCGACTTACCCCAAATTGGAGGTCGTTTTTTGTCGCTCTTGGGGGTGGCAGGAGATCTGGCGGCCGAAAAGGGTCGCTTTTTGCGTCCCACGAGGTCCTTGGCGGTCGGGGTGGAGCTGCCGCTTATAGCACGGATTGGACAGGAACGGGAAGGGTTGGGTACCCTGAGCGTTCGCAAATTTTCACAATCTAGAGGTTAGGCATATAGCGGCCGTAACCCCTCGATAGACCTGCACGCAAGTCCCACGCATCTGGAGGAACATTGGCCGCGAAGTCGAAATCATTTGCCCCCGCACGAGTCTCTTTCGCAAAGATCCGCGAACCCCTTGAAGTACCAAACCTACTTTCGCTGCAATTAGATAGCGTTGACTGGTTACTTGGTAACGACTTGTGGCGCGGTCGTCTTGCTGAGGCTGAGAAGAGCGGTCGAGGCGAAGTCCCTAAGCAATCTGGTCTCGAAGAAATCTTCGAGGAGATCTCACCTATTGAAGATTTCCAAGGAAAGATGAGTTTGTCTTTCCGTGATCACCGCTTTGAGCCAGCGAAGTACACCATCGCTGAGTGCAAAGACCGTGACATGACATATAGCGCTCCACTATTCGTGACCGCTGAATTCACAAACAATGAGACCGGTGAAATTAAGTCTCAGACAGTATTTATGGGTGACTTCCCATTGATGACACCTCGCGGAACTTTCGTTATTAACGGAACAGAGCGTGTAGTTGTTTCACAGATCGTTCGCTCTCCTGGCGTTTATTTTGAGCGCACCATCGAGAAGGCATCTGATAAAGATATCTTGACTGCAAAGATCATCCCTAGCCGTGGTGCTTGGTTGGAATTTGAAGTTGATAAGAAGGATATGGTCGGTGTTCGTATCGATCGTAAGCGTAAGCAATCTGTAACCATCTTCTTGAAGGCACTTGGCTGGACAGAAGAGCAGATCCTCGAGCAATTCGGTGAGTTCGAATCAATCCGCTTGACTCTCGAAAAAGATAACGTCAAGACGCAAGATGAAGCACTGCTTGATATCTATCGCAAGCTTCGTCCAGGTGAGCCACCAACGAAGGAAGCTGCACAGAATCTCATCGAGAACCTTTACTTCAATCCAAAGCGTTATGACTTGGCTAAGGTCGGTCGCTTCAAGGTCAATAAGAAGTTGGGTCTTGAGCTCGAACTTTCAAAGGGCTTGCTCAACATCGAAGATATCATCGCAACAATCAAGTACTTGGTATCACTTCATAAGGGCGATGCTCTTATGGAATATCACAAGGAAGTTCGCGTTGAGACCGACGATATCGATCACTTCGGAAACCGTCGCCTTCGTACCGTTGGTGAGTTGATTCAGAACCAGGTTCGTACCGGTCTATCTCGTATGGAGCGCGTTGTTCGTGAGCGCATGACCACACAAGATGTCGAGGCTATTACTCCTCAGACCTTGATCAACATTCGTCCAGTAGTTGCTTCAATCAAGGAGTTCTTCGGAACTTCTCAATTGTCACAGTTCATGGATCAGACCAACCCACTTTCAGGTATGACCCACAAGCGTCGTCTTTCAGCGCTCGGACCTGGCGGTCTCTCTACGTGAGCGCGCTGGCTTCGAAGTTCGTGACGTGCACCCATCGCACTACGGTCGTATGTGTCCTATCGAAACTCCTGAAGGTCCAAACATTGGTCTTATCGGATCGCTTGCTACCTATGCTCGCGTAACTCCATTTGGATTTATCGAGACTCCTTACCGCAAGGTATCAAAGGGTAAGGTCACAGATCAGATTGATTACCTGACCGCTGATGAAGAAGATGAACACATCATCGCGCAGGCAAACGCTCCACTTGACCGCCGACTCTCATTTCGCAGAAGAGCGTGTACTTGTTCGTCGTCGTGGCGGAGAAGTTGAATACATCCTCGCTGACGAAGTTGATTACATGGACGTTTCACCGCGTCAGATGGTTTCTGTTGCTACCGCAATGATTCCATTCCTTGAGCATGATGATGCTAACCGCGCGCTCATGGGATCTAACATGATGCGTCAGGCAGTTCCACTACTTCGCGCCGAGGCACCATTCGTTGGTACCGGTATGGAGTTCCGTGCAGCTGTTGATGCTGGCGATGTAACACTCGCTCGCAAGGGTGGCGTAGTCACCGAAGTACAGTCAGATGAAGTCACCGTTATGAACGATGATGGAACCACTGAGCACTACTTCGTTGAAAAGTTTGTTCGCTCTAACCAAGGAACAAGCCGCAATCAGAAGGTCGTTGTTTCACAAGGCGATCGCGTTGATCCAGGTCAAGTTATTGCAGATGGCCCAAGCACCGAAAAGGGTGAGATGGCTCTTGGTAAGAACCTCCTCGTGGCATTTATGTCATGGGAAGGTCACAACTACGAAGATGCGATCATCCTCTCTCAGCGTCTGGTTCAAGATGATGTACTTACCTCGATTCACATCGAGGAGTACGAAGTCGATGCTCGCGATACCAAGCTTGGACCCGAGGAGATCACTCGCGACATCCCTAACGTCTCTGAAGAAGTTCTCGCCGATCTTGATGATCGCGGAATCATTCGCGTTGGTGCCGATGTAGTACCTGGCGATATCTTGGTTGGAAAGGTAACTCCTAAGGGAGAGACCGAACTGACTCCGGAAGAGCGCTTGCTCCGTGCCATCTTCGGCGAGAAGGCTCGCGAAGTTCGCGATACCTCACTCAAGGTTCCACATGGTGAGTCCGGCAAGGTCATCGGCGTATCAATCGCTGACTCTGAGGATTACGAACTCCCAGCTGGTGTAAACCAAGTTGTTCGAGTTTATGTAGCCCAGAAGCGCAAGATCCAAGATGGTGACAAGCTCGCTGGTCGCCACGGTAACAAGGGTGTTATCTCAAAGATCTTGCCTCAAGAAGATATGCCATTCCTTGAGGATGGAACTCCGGTCGATGTCATCTTGAACCCACTTGGTGTTCCAGGTCGTATGAACGTCGGTCAGGTTCTTGAAGTTCACCTCGGCTGGGCTGCAAAGTCCGGTTGGAAGTTCGAAGGCGATGAGGATTGGCAGAAGGATCTGCGCGCCCATGGCTACGCAGATGTTGCTCCAAACTCCAAGGTCGCAACTCCAGTCTTCGATGGTGCTAAGGAAGAAGAGCTCATTGGTCTTCTCGGTTCCACAAATCCAAACAAGGATGGAATGCGCCTCATTGGTGGCAACGGAAAGGCCCAACTATTTGATGGCCGTACCGGTGAGCCATACAAGCAACCAATCACTGTTGGTTACATGTACATCTTGAAGCTCCACCACTTGGTAGATGACAAGATCCACGCTCGTTCAACAGGTCCTTACTCAATGATTACCCAACAACCATTGGGCGGTAAGGCACAGTTCGGTGGACAGCGCTTTGGTGAGATGGAAGTTTGGGCCCTTGAAGCTTATGGCGCCGCTTACACCTTGCAAGAGTTGCTCACCATCAAATCTGATGACGTGCTTGGTCGCGTAAAGGTTTACGAAGCAATCGTTAAGGGCGAGAACATCCCTGAACCAGGTATCCCTGAATCATTCAAGGTGCTTGTAAAGGAAATGCAATCTCTCTGCCTCAATGTTGAAGTTCTCAACAATCAAGGTATCGCAATCGAAATGCGCGATACCGATGAAGAAGTATTCCGTGCCGCCGAAGAGCTAGGTATCAACTTGTCACGAGTTGAGCCAAGCAGCGTAGAAGAAGTGTGAGGATAAACAACTATGTTAGATGTTAATTTCTTCGATGAACTGCGTATTGGTCTAGCATCAACGGACAATATTCGTGAGTGGTCTTTTGGTGAGGTTAAGAAGCCTGAAACCATTAACTACCGCACACTCAAGCCCGAGAAAGACGGACTCTTCGATGAGAAGATCTTCGGACCTACTCGTGACTGGGAATGTTATTGCGGTAAGTACAAGCGCGTTCGATTCAAGGGCATCATCTGTGAGCGTTGCGGAGTAGAAGTTACTCGCGCCAAGGTTCGCCGTGAGCGCATGGGTCACATCGAGCTTGCTGCTCCTGTAACTCACATCTGGTACTTCAAGGGTGTTCCAAGCCGTTTGGGTTACCTCCTCGATCTTGCTCCAAAGGATCTTGAGAAGGTCATCTACTTCGCCGCTTACATGATCACCGAGGTTGATACCGAGGCTCGCGCCGAGGATCTTCCATCACTTGAGAAGCGTCTTGCTTCAGATATCAAGAAGATCGAAACCCGTCGCGACAATGATCTCGATAGCCGTCAGAAGAAGCTCGAAGGCGATCTCGCTGAACTCGAAGCTGCTGGCGAGAAGGCCGATATCAAGCGCAAGGTTCGCGAATCTGCAGAGCGTGAGCTCAAGGCAATTCGTGATCGTGCACAACGCGAACTCGATCGCTTGGATGAAGTCTGGTCACGTTTCAAGAACCTCAAGGTTCAAGATCTCGAGGGTGATGAAGGTTTGTACCGCGAAATGCGCGATCGTTATGGCGTCTACTTCAAGGGAGATATGGGCGCTGCTGCAATCAAGGCACGCCTTGAAACCTTCGATCTCCAAGCTGAGTACGAGAAGCTCACTGAGCTCTCACAAACCGGTAAGGGTCAGAAGAAGACTCGTGCGATCAAGCGTTTGAAGGTTGTCTCTTCATTCCTTAACACTCGCAACAAGCCTGCTTCAATGGTCTTGGATTGCGTACCAGTTATTCCACCTGATCTTCGTCCAATGGTTCAACTCGACGGTGGTCGCTTTGCGACTTCAGATCTCAACGATCTCTACCGTCGTGTTATTAACCGTAACAACCGTTTGAAGCGTCTTGCTGATCTCGGTGCCCCAGAAATTATCGTCAACAACGAGAAGCGCATGCTGCAAGAAGCAGTAGATGCACTCTTCGATAACGGTCGTCGTGGTCGTCCAGTAACTGGCCCAGGAAACCGTCCATTGAAGTCACTCTCAGATATGTTGAAGGGTAAGCAAGGTCGTTTCCGTCAGAACCTGCTCGGAAAGCGCGTTGACTACTCTGGACGTTCTGTAATCGTTGTTGGTCCACAACTTAAATTGCACCAGTGCGGTCTGCCAAAGCAGATGGCGCTCGAGCTCTTCAAGCCATTTGTAATGAAGCGTCTGGTTGATCTCAATCACGCTCAGAACATCAAGTCCGCAAAGCGCATGGTCGAGCGTGCTCGTCCAGTCGTGTGGGATGTTCTTGAGGAAGTAATTGCAGAACATCCAGTTCTCTTGAACCGCGCACCTACCTTGCACCGTCTGGGTATCCAAGCTTTCGAACCACAACTGGTCGAAGGTAAGGCAATTCAGATTCACCCATTGGTATGTACCGCATTCAACGCCGACTTCGATGGTGACCAGATGGCTGTTCACCTTCCACTGTCTGCAGAGGCACAAGCTGAAGCTCGCGTACTTATGTTGTCGAGCAACAACATCTTGTCTCCTGCATCAGGTCGCCCAATCACATCTCCTACCCAGGATATGGTGCTTGGTCTCTACTTCTTGACCTCTCTCCGTGAGAATCAAGTTGGAGAAGGTCGTGCATTCTCAAGCCTCTCTGAAGGTCTAATGGCATTCGATCAAGGTAGCGTCTCTCTGCAAGCAAAGATCAAGATCCGCACGAATGAGAATGGTGAATCCATTGTTAAGGAGACCACTCTTGGTCGCGTGATCTTCAATGAAGTGCTTCCAGAAGACTTCCCATTCGTTGATTACGACGTCACCAAGAAGCTTCTTGGTCTGATCGTTGATAACTTGGCTGAGGGCTATCCAAAGGTCACCGTTGCACAACTCTCGATGCACTTAAGTCACTCGGTTTCTACTGGGCAACTCGCGCCGGTGTAACAATCGGTATCGAAGATGTTGTTACTCCTGCAAAGGACAAGGCAATCATCTTGGCTGCATCTGAAGAAGGTTGCAGAGAAGGTACAAGCTCAATACGAAAAGGGCTTGATCACCGATGATGAGCGTCGTCAAGAACTCATCGAGATCTGGACCAAGGCCACCAGCGATGTAGCTGCCGCGATGGAAGCTAACTTCCCGAAGACCAACCCTGTATGGATGATGGTTTACTCCGGTGCTCGTGGAAACATGATGCAGATCCGTCAGATCGCTGGTATGCGTGGACTTGTAGCTAACCCAAAGGGTGAAATTATTCCTCGCCCAATTAAGTCCAACTTCCGTGAAGGCTTGTCAGTACTCGAGTACTTCATCTCTACGCACGGTGCCCGTAAGGGTCTTGCAGATACTGCGCTTCGTACCGCTGACTCGGGTTACTTGACCCGTCGTCTCTGCGACGTGGCTCAAGATGTCATCATCCGTGAAGAGGATTGCGGTACAGACCGTGGCCTCACACTGAAGATCGCTGCAACCAATGCTCAAGGTGAATTGATTCGCGATGAGCATGTCGAGACAGCAATGTTCGGTCGTAACTTGGCTGACGATGTTGTTGTAGGCGGCAAGACCGTACTTCCTGCAGGCACCGATCTTGGTGACAAGAACATCAACATTCTTGTTGCTGCTGGTGTTGCAGAGGTTAAAGTCCGCTCAGTACTTACCTGTGATTCAAAGGTTGGCCAGTGCGCAATGTGTTACGGCCGCTCAATGGCATCAGGAAAGCTTGTCGATGTCGGCGAAGCAGTTGGAATCATCGCAGCGCAATCAATCGGTGAGCCTGGAACTCAGCTCACAATGCGTACCTTCCACACCGGTGGTGTGGCTGGAGATGACATCACACACGGTCTTCCACGTATCGTCGAGCTCTTCGAGGCACGTACCCCTAAGGGTGTTGCGCCAATCGCTGAGACCGCCGGTGTCGTTAGCTTCCTAGAAGATGCAAAGGGTAAGAAGATCATCGTTACACCAGAAGATGGTGGCGAGCCGGTCGCATATCCAATCACTCGTCGTCAGAAGCTCAAGGTCGAAGATGGCCAGAAGGTCGGCGTCGGACAACAACTCGTTGTTGGTGCGATCGATCCAAAGCAGGTTCTTCGTATCCTCGGACCTCGTCAAACTCAGGTTCACCTCGTTAACGAGATCCAAGAGGTTTACCGTTCACAGGGCGTATCGATTCACGATAAGCACATCGAGATCATCGTTCGTCAGATGCTTAAGCGCATTACCGTGCTTGAGCCAGGCGATACCGATCTTCTTCCAGGTGAGCTCGTTGAGCGCGGTCGCTTCGAGAACGAGAACCGTCGCGTTGTCACCACTGGTGGCAAGGCAGCATCTGGTCGTCCAGAACTTATGGGTATCACGAAGGCATCTCTTGCAACCGAGTCATGGTTGTCAGCAGCATCCTTCCAAGAGACCACAAAGGTTCTTACCGATGCAGCGCTTCCGAGAAGAGCGATCCATTGCTCGGTCTCAAGGAGAACGTCATCATCGGAAAGCTGATCCCTGCTGGTACTGGACTTGCTCGTTATCGCAACGTGCGTGTTGAGCCAACAGAGGAGGCAAAGGCTGCGGTCTACGCTGCTTACGATGAATATGACTTCACTCCATTTGAGGCACAAGGCTCAGGAGAAGCAATTCGTTTGGATGATATCGAAGTTCGATAAATTCGAAGTAGTTCGAGCAAGGCCCCATCAGGAGACTGGTGGGGCTTTTTATATTGTCGGTCTAAAAATACTTTTAGTTCCCCGTAGATTATTAGGAGCACTCCCGCTTAGTATTGTTGAAGTTCTTACAAGTTCGCAAGGAACCAATAGTGGAATCACAGCCGAGACCGTTGGACCTGGAGGATTTTGGAGTTCACCTACGGCGATTGAACGCCTCACACAATTGTGATCCGAATGGTCATTCTCATTTAATTGCATGTGAAAACCCGTTAGAAGACCCCTCGTTCTAAGGATGCAAGTTTTGTTAAAAGTTATTGCTAAAGCAGGAGTCGTCTTAGTTTCCTGCCTTTCTTTTTGATTAGCATTGGATTCGACAATGAGTTATGCAGATTTTAACTCAATATCGTAAGCTAAACGTATCTCAAATTGACAAAACCTCCGTTGATCACGGGTCTCAAAATAATTAGTTTGGATAAAGCACTCACTAAATTATAATTAAGAGCCTCTTATTAACGTGCGAGGCTCTTTTGTTTTCTTAGAGTGAAATGTGTCTGATGTTCTACTTGCTTTTGATTTGAGTAGACACTCCATCAACCTAGATATCTAACAAGATCGCTCCCGAGAAAGCGGCAAAGAGCGATTTCTTTCGTTGAATAATAATTTCGTGATTCTCGCGATTTCCCACGACCAATTTAAATTCTTCTTTGTGTGGCGAATGCCAAGGCTTATCTGATTTAACGAGTTGCCGCTTATCTACACGAATTAAGAGTCTCACCGATCGTCTGCTTGTAAACAAACTTCACTATGTGTTTTTCATTGTCACCAACTGTAAATTCAACTTCAATGGGATGCCTAAATGCATACGTTCCACCGAAGACAAGAAAAATTAAAACTCCAGCCAATTGAAAGGCTGAGAGAAAATTGACTCGCATAAAAAAGTTAACGGTTGCAGCCGAAAGCCAGGTAATAGCTCCCACAGCTAATCCGACTTTCTTATACCTAGCCGGTCCCACTTTGATATGTGCCATCTGCAACTTCCCCTCGAATCGTTAAATCCTAGGGGGCGCAAATCTATCCCTGCTAGTGTTTTTTAAGAATAATTTCTGATGGGGGGATTCGGTGTGCTCCAAAGGAGTTAACAGATGCATCGGTTGGATAACCGATCGCAAGACCCGTGAGGAGGCGGTAATCCGTGCTGACCTCGAACTCTTTGCGCACGACATCGTCCCAAATGACCACGGCGCCTTGTGCGCAGGTTCCAAGCCCATGAGCATGTGCGGAGAGCATCAGATTCTCGAGCATAAGCCCAGCATCGGAGGCGGACCAGATATCCAAACTCTTATGGATGAAAATAAAGAGTTCAGTTGGAGCGCCAAAGAATTCGTAGTTCTTCGCCCATTGCGCGTCGCGCTCCTTGCGATCTCCCCGAGCAACCCCGAGCGCTGAATATAGTTCTGCGCCTACTCGGTGTGCGCGAGGTTTGAGTTCTGCGACATAAGGTTTGGCGCTGGCACGATTGCTGGTGGGTAGCCCGTAGCGCGAAGTGAAGAGTTTTAATTTTGCTAACCAATTTCCATTGCGACCCTTTGGCAAGTGAATCCCAACGTCTCAAGAACTCTTCACTGATCCGGTCCTTTGTTTCCCCTGTTGCAATGGCAATCTTGAAGGGGCGGGTGTTTGACCAACTTGGAGCGGTCAGTGCATCGGTAAGAATTTGATCCAGGATTGTCTTGGGGGACTGGCTTATCTTTTATGAAATCTCGGGTGGTGCGCCGTGAGGCTAGAAACTCTGAAACTGCAGCGGCATCCAAGTTACTTTTATGAGACGTCATGAACCAAGCTTTCTATTGTTTATTACTGATTAATTATGCGTGTAGACCACAATCCCAGCCGCGATAAATTGAAGCACGAATGCAGCTGCAGTCAGAGCATGAAAGAGTTCATGGAATCCGAACCAAGTGCGAGAGAAGTTTGGCTTCTTGACGCCGTAAATCAATCCGCCGAGTGAGTAACAGAGTCCACCCAATGCAATGAGAAGGAATACCGCGACGCCTCCGTTGCGCCAGAACTCCGGCAAGAAGAAGACCGCGGCCCAGCCCAGGAGAATATAAAGAGGTACATAGAGCCACCGGGGGGCGTCGAGCCAGAGCACTCGAATCAGCGATGTGGCTACCGCTCCTGCCCAAACTATCGAGAGAAGGACGATCGCCTGGTCTTTATCGAGCAGAAATATGGCAAAAGGGGTGTAGGTGCCTGCGATTAGGACAGTTATATTGGCATGATCGATGCGGCGCCAGAGCTCTTTGGTCTTAGGCTTCCAGCGCACTCGGTGATAAAGGGCGCTTCCGGTGAAAAGGGTCACCGCCGCTAGGGTAAAGATGCCCAGCGCGATGCGGCCACGGAGCTTGTCGGCTAGGGCCACCAGGACCAGGCCAGCCACCAGGGAGACCGGGCTCATAATGAGGTGGATCAGCCCGCGTAGGCGTGGCTTTTCTGCCTCGATTGGCTTCTCCAAAGTCTCGGTCACCTGACTAGCCTACGCACATATCGCCAAAAAGGATCTTCGGCGTGTCGCGGGTCACCTTGGGGGGAGCAGGTCTATAAGGGACCCGTTTTGACCTTTTTGGGCTCGGCAAGATACCTTTCTCCTCTGCTCCTTTGAAGAATCGAGCTACCTCCGCTGCGCAATTTTTTGCAAAGCAATCGCATGTAGTTGGGCAACACACCCGACCGCGTGGGTCGGAGAGTAGAGCGTGAATCAATCGAACACAGCACTAATAGAACTGCACTATATAAATAAGAAGTAATTAATTAATTACGAACTGGAGACCGAAGTGCCAACAATTCAACAGCTGGTCCGCAAGGGTCGCGCTGAGAAGTCATCAAAGACAAGCACTCCTGCACTTAAGGGGAGCCCGCAACGTCGTGGTGTCTGTACTCGCGTTTACACAACAACCCCAAAGAAGCCTAACTCTGCGCTTCGTAAGGTTGCACGTGTTCGTCTGACAAGTGGCATGGAAGTAACTGCATACATTCCTGGTGAAGGACATAACTTGCAGGAGCACTCAATCGTTCTCGTTCGTGGTGGTCGTGTAAAAGATCTTCCAGGTGTTCGTTACAAAATTATTCGCGGATCACTTGATACCCAAGGTGTAAAGAACCGTAAGCAGGCTCGTAGCCGTTACGGTGCTAAGAGAGAGAAGAAGGCCTCCTAATGCCACGTAAAGGTCCCGTCACTAAGAACGCAGTAGTTCCAGATCCTGTTTACGACTCTCCAGTTGTAACACAGTTGATCAACCGCGTATTGCTTCACGGCAAGCGCTCAACTGCTGAAAGCATTGTTTATGCAGCACTCGAAGGTGCACGCACAAAGACAAATGGAGTAGATCCACTTATCACTTTGAAGCGCGCTCTCGACAACATCAAGCCTGCAGTAGAAGTTCGCTCACGCCGTGTTGGTGGAGCTACCTACCAAGTTCCAGTTGAAGTTAAGGCTGCACGTTCTTCTACGTTGGGTCTTCGCTGGTTGGTTGATTACTCACGCTCACGTCGTGAGAAGTCAATGGCAGAGCGCCTCACAAATGAACTTATCGATGCAAGCAATGGTCTTGGTGCAGCTGTAAAGCGTCGCGAAGATACTCACAAGATGGCTGAAGCTAACAAGGCTTTTGCTCATTACCGCTGGTAATCGCAGAAGATTATTCAAGAGACTAATAATAGGAATTAAGGGGATCATTTAAGTGGCCGTAGATACAGCAATCGACCTCGCCAAGGTTCGCAACATCGGAATCATGGCGCACATCGACGCGGGTAAAACCACGACTACTGAGCGCATCCTTTTCTACACCGGTATCAACTACAAGATCGGTGAAGTTCACGATGGCGGCGCCACGATGGACTGGATGGAGCAAGAGCAAGAGCGCGGTATCACCATTACATCAGCGGCAACCACATGTATGTGGAAGGGCAACCTGATCAACATTATTGATACACCGGGACACGTTGACTTCACCGTAGAAGTAGAGCGCTCACTGCGCGTACTTGACGGCGCTGTCTGCGTATTCGATGGCGTTGCTGGCGTTGAGCCACAATCTGAGACCGTATGGCGCCAAGCTGACCGCTACAACGTTCCTCGTATCTGCTTCGTTAACAAGTTGGACCGTACCGGTGCCTCATTCGAGCGCTGCGTTGAAATGATCGGTTCACGTCTAAACGCAACTGCCCTCGTTCTTCAGATTCCAATCGGAATCGAGTCAGATTTCATCGGTGTTGTTGATCTTATTTCTATGAAGGCTCTCACCTGGCACGGCGAAACTCAAAAGGGTGAGGACTACACCGTTGAAGAGATTCCAGCTAACTTGGTCGAAAAGGCTAAGCAGGCTCGCCACGACATGATCGAAACTCTTGCAGATGCAGATGACGAGATCATGGAGAAGTACCTCGAAGGTATCGATCTCTCAGAAGAAGAGATCATCGCTGCAATTCGTCGCGCCACAATCGCTGACAAGTTGACTCCTGTACTTACAGGTTCTGCATTCAAGAACAAGGGCGTTCAGCCAATGCTTGATGCTGTTAACCGTTACCTTCCAAGCCCGCTTGATATCAAGGCAATCGTTGGTCACAAGTACGGCAATGTTGAAGAAGAAGATTCACGTCAACCATCTGAGGCTGAGCCATTCTCTGCTCTCGCCTTCAAGATCATGACAGATCCACACCTTGGAAAATTGACCTTCGTTCGCATCTACTCAGGTCGCCTTGAGACTGGCTCATCCATCCTCAACGCAACAACTGGTAAGAAAGAGCGAATCGGAAAGATCTATCAGATGCACGCTAACAAGCGTGAAGAGAAAGATTCAGCCGGCGCCGGAATGATTATCGCTGTTATGGGTCTTAAGGACACCACAACCGGTAATACTCTCTGCGATCCAGATAAGCCAATCATTCTTGAATCAATGGACTTCCCAGATCCAGTTATCTCGGTTGCTATTGAGCCAAAGACAAAGGCTGACCAAGAGAAGCTTGGAATCGCTATTCAGCGTTTGGCTGAAGAAGATCCAACCTTCCACGTTGAGTCAGATGAAGAGACCGGCCAGACAATCATCTCTGGTATGGGTGAACTTCACCTCGAGATCTTGGTTGACCGTATGCGTCGCGAGTTCAAGGTTGAGGCAAACGTTGGTAAGCCACAAGTTGCTTACCGCGAAACTCTCAAGAAGCCTGTCGCTCGTCACGACTACACCCACAAGAAGCAATCTGGTGGTTCTGGTCAGTTCGCAAAGATTCAGATCGCTCTTGCTCCACTCGAGCCTGGTACCGAGAAGCATTACGAGTTCGTCAACAAGATCACCGGTGGTCGTATCCCTCGCGAATACATCCCATCAGTTGATGCCGGTTGCCAAGAGGCAATGCAGGCTGGTCCACTTGCTGGATACCCACTTGTAGATGTTCAAGTAACTCTTACGGATGGCGCCTACCACGATGTTGACTCATCTGAACTTGCCTTCAAAATTGCAGGTATCGCCGGTTTCCGCGAGGCTGCAAAGCTCGCTGGCCCAGTTCTTCTTGAGCCTGTCATGAGCGTTGAAGTTGTAACCCCAGAAGATTTCATGGGCGATGTAATCGGCGACTTGAACTCACGTCGCGGACAGATCCAATCCATGGATGAGCGCTCTGGCGCTCGAGTAGTTAAAGCAGTAGTCCCACTTTCAGAGATGTTCGGCTATGTCGGAGATCTCCGTTCACGTACACAAGGTCGCGCAAGCTACAGCATGCAATTTGATTCGTATGCTGAAGTTCCAGCAGCGGTCGCGAAGGAAATCATCGCGAAAGTTCGCGGCGAGTAAGTAATACCAAACCAAATAAAACGGTGTTGGTTCTAACAGGGGCCAGCAAAGAAAAACAGGAGGATAAAAGTGGCAAAAGCCAAGTTCGAGCGGAATAAGCCGCACGTAAACATCGGCACCATCGGGCACATCGATCACGGTAAGACCACTCTTACCGCTGCTATCTCAAAGGTGTTGCACGATAAGTACCCAGATGTAAACCCATTCACACCTTTCGATCAGATCGATAAGGCACCTGAAGAGCGTCAACGCGGTATCACAATCTCGATCGCACACATCGAGTACCAGACCGAGAAGCGTCACTACGCTCACGTTGACTGCCCAGGCCACGCCGACTACATCAAGAACATGATCACCGGAGCTGCCCAGATGGACGGCGCGATTCTTGTTGTTGCTGCAACTGACGGACCAATGCCTCAGACCAAGGAGCACGTTCTCCTTGCTCGCCAGGTTGGCGTTCCATCAATCGTTGTTGCTCTTAACAAGTCTGACATGGTCGATGACGAAGAAATTCTTGAGCTCGTTGAGATGGAAGTTCGCGAACTTCTCTCTAAGTACGAGTTCCCAGGCGACGACACACCAATCGTTCGCATCTCAGCTCTTAAGGCTCTCGAAGGAGATCCAAAGTGGGTTGAGGCTCTATTGGGTCTCATGGACCAGGTTGATGCATTCATCCCACAACCTGCTCGTGAAATCGATAAGCCATTCTTGATGCCAGTAGAAGACGTCTTCACAATCACCGGTCGCGGAACTGTTGTAACCGGTCGTATTGAGCGCGGTATCGTCAAGGTCAACGAAGAAGTTGAAATTGTTGGTATCCGTCCAAACTCACAGAAGACCACTGTTACAGGCGTTGAAATGTTCCGTAAGTTGCTCGATGAGGGCCAAGCTGGCGAGAACGTCGGTCTCCTACTTCGTGGAACAAAGCGTGAAGATGTAGAGCGCGGTCAGGTTGTTGTTAAGCCTGGTTCAATCACACCTCACACCGAGTTCACCGCATCTGCATACATCCTTTCAAAGGATGAAGGCGGACGTCACACTCCATTCTTCAACAACTACCGTCCACAGTTCTACTTCCGTACAACTGACGTGACTGGTGTTGTAACACTTCCAGCAGGAACCGAGATGGTTATGCCTGGCGATAACACTGAGATGAACGTAGTTCTCATCCAACCAATCGCTATGGAAGATGGACTTCGCTTCGCTATCCGCGAAGGTGGCCGCACCGTTGGTGCTGGTCGCGTCATCAAGATCAACAAGTAATACAAGCAGTAAGTAGTACCTCCTCCTGTTCGGATGGGGCGGCGTAAAAACCGCCCCATCTAGGAAGAGCAGAAGGATCGCACCAGAAGAATTTTTAGAAGCAGTAACTAGATAAAAGGAGAAAGACGATGGCGGGACAAAAGATCCGCATTCGGCTCAAGGCTTACGACCACGAAGTGATCGACACATCGGCGAAGAAGATCGTCGAGACTGTTGAGCGCACTGGTGCAACTGTCGCAGGTCCCGTTCCGCTGCCAACAGAGAAGAACACTTTCTGTGTCATCCGCTCTCCACACAAGTACAAGGACAGCCGCGAACATTTCGAGATGCGCACACACAAGCGCCTCATCGACATCATCGATCCAACACCAAAGACTGTTGACTCATTGATGCGTCTTGATCTCCCTGCCGGCGTCGACATCGAGATTAAGCTGTAAGGAGCGCGCGAAAATGACAACAACACAATCACAAGGCGCTGCCATCAAGGGAATCTTGGGCAAGAAGCTTGGTATGACACAGGTTTTCGATGCTAATAACAAGATCGTTCCAGTAACTGTTATTGCAGCTGGTCCAAATGTCGTTACTCAAATCCGTACCATCGAGAAAGATGGTTACACAGCGGTTCAATTGGCCTACGGCGCAGTTGATCCTCGCAAGGTAACAAAGCCTGAGGCTGGTCACTTCGCCAAGGCGGGCGTTACTCCACGTTCTGATGTAGCTGAACTTCGCACATCAAATGTTGATTCTTATTCAGTTGGTCAAGAGCTCAATGCTGATGTATTTGCTGCAGGAGAGCTTGTTGATGCAACAGGTACCTCACGCGGTAAGGGATCTGCTGGTGTTATGAAGCGCCACGGATTCTCTGGTCTCGGAGCTTCTCACGGTGTTGACCGTAAGCACCGTATGTCTGGTTCTATCGGTAACCGCACAACCCCAGGTCGCGTTTTCAAGGGAAAGCGCATGATGGGTCGCATGGGTGTAGATACCGTAACAACCCAGAACCTTCTTGTTCATTCAGTTGATACAGAGAAGAACCTCATCTTGATTCGCGGCGCTGTTCCAGGTGCTACGAATTCAACAGTCTTCATCCGCTCAGCAGCGAAGAAGGCTGTTTCAGAAACACTTAACAAAAAGGCAGGTGCATAAGCCATGGCATTGACAATCGATATCAAGAGCCCTGATGGAAAGAAGGTTGGCGACGTCACCCTTCCATCAGAGATCTTTGATGTGCAGGCTAATGTGCCTCTCATCCACCAAGTTGTAGTTGCGCAACTCGCAGCTGCACGCCAAGGAACCGCTAAGGCAAAGACCCGTGGCGAAGTTTCTGGTACAGGTAAGAAGCCTTTCGCGCAGAAGGGAACCGGTCGCGCTCGTCAGGGTTCTGTCCGTGCTCCTCTGCAACGTCATGGTGGTGTCTCACACGGTCCAGTACCTCGTAAGTACGACCAACGCACCCCAAAGAAGATGATCGCAGCCGCTCTTAAGGGCGTGCTCTCAGATCGTCAACGTGAAGATCGCATCCACGTGGTTTCAAGCATCACCGATGCTCCAACCACCAAGGGCGCTATCTCAGCAGTTCGCCAATTTTCAGATCGCAAGAACCTTCTCGTTGTACTTTCACGCAGCGAGGACATCGCATGGCGTTCACTTCGCAATGCTGAGAACTTGCACCTGATCGTCAACGATCAACTCAATGCTTACGACATCTTGGTATCTGATGATGTCGTCTTCTCAGAGAGTGCGATCCGCGAATTCATCGCCGGCCCAGCAAAGGCAGCTACTGCAGTTGCTCGTGAATCAGAAGTAGAGGTGTCCGCATGAAGGACCATCGCGACGTACTCCTAGCACCAGTCGTCTCAGAGAAGGCTTACGGCCTACTTGATGAGAACAAGTACACATTCTTGGTTGCTACTGATGCTAACAAGACAGAGATCAAGATCGCTGTTGAAAAAGTTTTCAATGTAAAAGTCATTAGCGTTAACACCATGAACCGTCAGGGAAAGCGCAAGCGCACCCCTAAGGGTTTTGGTAAGCGCAATGACACCAAGCGTGCGATCGTGCATGTTGCTGCCGGTGACCGTATCGACATCTTCGGAGGACCTGTTTCCTAAGGGGAGCGGGACTAGAAGAAGAAGAGGAAGATAAAAAATGGCCCTACGTAAACTTAAGCCGACCACACCTGGTCAGCGCGGCGCGAGCGTTCCTGATTTCGAAGAGATCACACGCACCACTCCTGAGAAGTCATTGGTTCGTCCAATTCACTCAAAGGGTGGCCGTAACGCATCAGGCAAGATCACCGTTCGCCACCAAGGCGGCGGACACAAGCGTGCTTATCGTCTGATCGATTTCGTTCGTAACGATAAAGATGGCATTCCAGCAAAGGTTGCCCATATCGAATACGACCCAAACCGCACAGCTCGTATTGCCCTACTTCACTATGCAGATGGAGAGAAGCGTTACATCATCGCTCCTGCAAAGTTGAACCAAGGCGACAAGATTGAGAACGGTCCTTCAGCGGATATCAAGCCTGGCAATAACTTGCCACTTCGCAATATCCCAGTTGGAACCATGATCCATGCAATCGAACTTCGCCCAGGTGGCGGAGCAAAGATTGCTCGTTCAGCAGGAGCTGGAGTTCAGCTCGTTGCTAAGGATGGCCCATACGCACAACTTCGTATGCCATCAGGTGAAATTCGTAACGTCGATGTCCGTTGCCGCGCAACGGTTGGTGAAGTCGGAAACGCCGAACAATCAAACATCAACTACGGAAAAGCTGGCCGTATGCGTTGGAAGGGCAAGCGCCCAACTGTCCGTGGTGTTGTAATGAACCCAGTCGATCACCCACACGGTGGTGGTGAAGGAAAGACATCCGGTGGACGCCACCCAGTGTCACCTTGGGGTCAGCCAGAGGGCCGTACTCGCAAGAAAAAGGCGAGCGATGCACTCATTGTCCGTCGTCGTAAGTCGAATAAGAAGCGATAGGGGAGCGACTACAAATGCCACGTAGTTTAAAAAAGGGTCCATTCGTGGACGGTCACCTTCTGAAGAAGGTTGATGATCAGAACGCGAAGAACACCAAGATCGTCATCAAGACTTGGTCACGTCGCTCAATGATCATTCCTTCAATGATCGGACACACCATCGCTGTACACGACGGTCGCAAGCACGTTCCAGTTTTCGTCACTGAAGCAATGATCGGTCACAAGCTCGGTGAGTTTGCTCCAACTCGTACCTTCAAGGGACACGTCAAGGATGATCGGAGAGCTTCACGTGGCTAATACACCTAAAGCAACGAATCCAACTGACGCACTTGTCGCGCAGGCAATCTTGCGTAACACCCGCGTAACACCTCAGAAGGCTCGTCGCGTTATCAACTTGATCCGCGGAGAGCGCGCTGACATTGCGCTTACAACTTTGAAGTTCGCTCCACAAGAAGTCGGTGCAGATCTCTACACCCTCTTGAATTCAGCGATCAACAATGCAAAGCAGAAGAGCCCATCACTTCGTGATGCTTCAGAGCTTTACATTGTTGAGGCACTTGTTGACGAGGCTCCAACCCTGAAGCGTTTCCGTCCACGTGCACAAGGTCGCGGATTCCAGATCTTGAAGCGTGCCGCTACTTTGACATTGGTTGTTTCAACCGATCGTTCATATCGCCCACACGGTCTCAAGAAGGTCGTTAACGCGAAGGCAAATCCAAATAAGACTGTGATTGCTAAGCCAGCAACACCTGCTGCAGCTCCAAAGAAGGCCGCCGCTAAGAAGGCGCCCCTGTTGAAGAAGTCGCAGTTGCCACAGAAGGGCAGGCCGAGTAAATGGGTCAAAAAGTAAATCCACACGGCTTCCGTCTGGGAATCACAACTGAGTTCAAATCTCGTTGGTATGCCGACAAGCTTTACAAGGATTATGTGAAGGAAGATATCGAGATCCGTCGCATGATGAGTAAGGGCATGGAGCGCGCAGGCGTTTCACGTATTGAAATTGAGCGCACACGTGAGCGTGTTCGTATCGATCTCTATACCGCACGTCCTGGAATCGTCATCGGTCGCCGCGGAACCGAAGCTGATCGCATCCGTCAGGATCTAGAGAAGCTCACCGGCAAGCAGGTTCAACTCAATATCCTCGAAGTGAAGAACCCAGAGATTGATGCGCAACTCGTTGCACAAGGAATCGCTGAGCAGCTCGCTGCTCGTGTCTCCTTCCGCCGCGCAATGCGTAAGTCAATGCAGTCAGCTCTCAAGGCTGGTGCTCAAGGTATTCGTGTTCAAGTTGGTGGACGTCTTGGTGGAGCTGAAATTGCTCGCTCAGAGTTCTACCGCGAGGGTCGCGTACCTCTTCACACCCTTCGTGCTGATATCGACTATGGCTTCTATGAAGCTCACACAACATTTGGTCGCCTTGGCGTAAAGGTTTGGATCTACAAGGGTGAAGTTATCGAATCCCGTGCAGAGCGCGCCGCTGCAGCACTCGCTGCCGCTCGTGCCCCAAAGCCAAGCCGTCCAGCTAACCGCGGACCACGTACACCACGTGCTGAAGTCACATCTTCAACACCTGCATCTCGTGAAGCAGATGCCGCGCAAGAAGTTGCGGCAACTCCAGTAGCAGAAGGAGCGGCTGAATAAATGTTAATTCCACGTCGCGTAAAGCACCGTAAGCAGCACCACCCAAAGCGGGCTGGTATGTCTAAGGGTGGCACCGTCGTTTCATTTGGTGACTTTGGTATCCAGGCACTTGAGCCTGCATATGTAACAAACCGCCAGATTGAGGCAGCGCGTATTGCAATGACTCGTCACATCAAGCGTGGTGGAAAGGTTTGGATCAACATCTATCCAGATCGTCCACTGACCAAGAAGCCTGCTGAAACACGCATGGGTTCCGGTAAGGGTTCACCTGAGTGGTGGATTGCAAACGTTAAGCCAGGACGAATCATGTTTGAAATTTCTGGTGTTTCAGAAGAGATCGCAACAGAGGCAATGACTCGTGCGATTCACAAGTTGCCAATGAAGTGCCGTGTAGTACGTCGGGAGGAGTTCTAATGTCTAACATCGTGACAGCAGAGCAGCTTCGTGCGCTCTCCACAGACGAGCTGGCGATCAAGCTGCGCGAAGGGAAGGAAGAACTTTTCAACCTTCGTTTCCAAGCAGCAACAGGTCAACTTGAAAACCACGGTCGTCTGACTGCGGTCCGTAAAGAGATTGCGCGTATTTACACAATCTTGCGTGAGCGTGAGCTCGGAATTGGAGGCGCAGCGTGAGCGAGCTAAATAACGAGCGCGGATTCCGCAAGACTCGTGAAGGAATTGTTACCAGTGACAAGATGGATAAGACCGTCGTTGTCGCAATTCAAAGTCAGACCAAGCATGGTGTGTACTCAAAGGTTATGACCCGCTCTCACAAGTTGAAGGCGCATGACGAGAACAACACCGCTGGTATCGGCGATCGCGTACTACTCATGGAAACTCGTCCACTATCGGCAACCAAGCGTTGGCGCGTAGTCGAGATCCTCGAGAAGGCTAAGTAAGGGGTATCGAAAAATGATTCAACAAGAATCCAGACTTCGTGTCGCGGATAACACAGGTGCGAAGGAACTCCTTTGTATCCGTGTTCTCGGTGGCTCCTCACGTCGCTATGCAGGTATCGGCGACATCATTGTCTGCACCGTCAAGGATGCAATCCCTGGTGGTCAGGTCAAGAAGGGTGAGGTCGTAAAGGCCGTCATCGTTCGTACCGTTAAAGAGAACCGTCGCCCTGATGGTTCATATATCAAGTTTGATGAGAACGCAGCAGTTATCTTGAAGGCAGATGGCGAGCCTCGCGGCACCCGTATCTTCGGACCAGTTGCTCGTGAACTTCGTGACAAGCGTTTCATGAAGATCATCTCGCTCGCGCCGGAGGTGCTGTAAAAAATGGCAAACATTAAGCGTGGCGACACCGTTCAAGTGATCGCTGGAAAAGATAAGGGCGTAACCGGCACGGTCATCGCGATTGATAAGCGTGAATCACGCGTTATCGTCGAAGGTGCTAACCGCGTTAAGCGCCACACCCAACAGACCGAGACCGAACGTGGCGTCAAGGTTGGCGGAATTCTTACTGTAGAAGCTGGCATTCACATTTCTAATGTGCAACTAGTCGGCGATGACGGCAAGGCAACTCGCATTGGTGCACGCAAGGGTGAGGATGGCAAGAACATCCGCATCTCACGTCGTACCGGAAAGGATGTCTAACCATGACAACCGCAACAGCTCCTCGTCTTAAGGCCCGTTACAAGGCCGAGATCGCTCCTGCGCTCAAGACACAATTTGCATACAGCAATGTCATGCAGATTCCTGGCTTGACCAAGATCATCGTCAACATGGGTGTTGGTGAAGCGGCTCGTGACTCTAAGTTGATCGAAGGCGCAATCCGCGACCTGACAATCATCACCGGTCAGAAGCCTCAGGTCACCAAGTCTCGCAAGTCGATTGCTCAGTTCAAGTTGCGTGAGGGTATGCCAATTGGCGCACACGTAACACTTCGCAATGACCGTATGTGGGAGTTCGCAGATCGTCTTCTCTCGATCGCACTTCCTCGTATCCGTGACTTCCGTGGTCTTTCACCTAAGCAATTCGATGGAAACGGCAACTACACCTTCGGTCTTACCGAGCAGGTTGTATTCCCAGAGATCGAACAGGACAAGATCGATCGCACACGCGGTATGGATATCACTTTCGTAACCACAGCCAAGACAGATGACGAAGGTCGCGCTCTACTTAAGGCGCTCGGCTTTCCATTCCGTGAGAACTAAGGGGTAGCAACTAATGGCAAAGACATCGCTCAAGGTTAAAGCTGCTCGCAAGCCTAAGTTCAAGGTTCGTGGCTACACCCGCTGCCAGCGTTGTGGTCGTCCACATGCTGTCTACCAAAAGTTCGGCATCTGCCGTATCTGCTTCCGCGAGATGGCACACCGCGGCGAACTTCCTGGTATCACGAAGGCTTCCTGGTAACCCCAAACCTGAATTTACCCACCCACTATCAACTACGAGATAGGTCCGAAAAACTTTCGGAAACCGGCTCGAGAAAGGCCAGAGGCCACAGTATGACAATGACAGATCCGATCGCAGACATGCTTGCACGTCTGCGCAACGCGAACTCTGCTTACCACGATACGGTTTCAATGCCGTCGTCGTCGGTAAAAGTTCGCATTGCCGAAATTCTTAAGCAGGAGGGTTACATCTCCGGTTACAAGGTAGAAAATACCGTCGCCGGATTTGGAAAGACTCTCACCATCGATTTGAAGTTTGGTGCAGATCGTCAGCGTTCAATCGCTGGCTTGCGCCGCGTTTCAAAGCCAGGACTTCGCGTCTACGCAAAGTCAACGGCGCTACCTAAGGTCTTGGGTGGACTTGGCGTAGCCATCATCTCAACATCATCTGGTTTGCTCACTGATAAGCAAGCCAACAAGCAAGGGGTAGGCGGAGAAGTTCTCGCCTACGTATGGTGATCTGATGTCACGTATCGGTCGCTCTCCCATCACAATTCCTGCTGGAGTTGAAGTCAACATTGCAGGTCAAGAGATCTCAGTAAAGGGTCCTAAGGGCACACTTTCACATGTTCTCGCTGGCCCAATCTCAATCGCCAAGGAAGAGTCAACACTCGTTGTTACTCGTCCTGATGATGGACGTGTCGCACGTTCACTTCATGGCCTCTCTCGTACCTTGGTCGCAAATATGATCGAGGGCGTAACAAATGGATATTCAAAGACCATCAACATCGTTGGTGTTGGTTACAAGGTCGCTGAAAAGGGTAAGGATTTGGAGTTCGCGCTTGGCTATAGCCATCCGGTTCCATTCACCGCTCCAGAAGGCATCACCTTCAAGGTCGAATCTGCGACTCGCTTCTCGATCTCTGGTGTCGATAAGCAGCTCGTTGGTGAAGTTGCAGCGAAGATTCAAAAGCTTCGTAAGGCTGATCCATATAAGGGCAAGGGTCTCCACCTAGACGGCGCAAAGATTCGCCGCAAGCAAGGAAAGACAGGTAAGAAGTAATGGCTATCGGTGTAAAGGTTGTTAAAGGCTCGGCACAAAATGCCCGCCGTCGTCGCCACTTCCGTGTCCGCAAGCGTGTAGTCGGTTCAGCCGAGCGTCCACGTCTTGTCGTATCACGCTCATCTCGTCACCTTGTAGCGCAGATCGTTGATGACTCAATCGGTCAGACCTTGGTCTCTGCTTCAACCTTAGAGAGCACTCTTCGTGAGAACACTGGCGATAAGAGCGCAAAGGCTCGCATCGTTGGTGCTGAAATCGCAAAGCGCGCTAAGGAAAAGGGTATTTCTTCTGTGGTCTTTGATCGCGGCGGAAACAAGTACACCGGTCGCATTGCAGCTCTTGCTGACAGTGCCCGCGAGAATGGATTGGACTTCTAATGGCTACTCCTCCAGTAAACGCTAACGCGAACGAGCGTGCCCCTAAGGGTGGCAACGATCGTCGTGAACGTCGCGGTCGTGAAGGTGGACCAGAGAAAGAGAAGTCTCCTTACACAGAGCGCGTTGTATTCATTAACCGTGTAGCAAAGGTTGTTAAGGGTGGACGTCGTTTCTCCTTCACAGCACTTGTAGTCGTCGGTGACCAAAAGGGCACAGTCGGAGTCGGATACGGCAAGGCTAAGGAAGTTCCTCAAGCTATTGCTAAGGCAGTGGAAGATGCGAAGAAGCAATTCTTCAAAGTCGCACTCCTCGGTTCCACGATCCCTCACCCTGTACAAGGTGAAGCTGCAGCTGGCGTAGTTCTTCTTCGTCCTGCATCACCTGGTACCGGAGTTATCGCTGGTGGTCCAGTTCGTGCCGTACTTGAGTGCGCTGGTATCAACGATGTTCTCACCAAGTCTCTTGGTTCAAATAACCCAATCAACATGGTTCACGCCACAGCAGCAGCTCTTAAGATGCTAGAAGCACCAGCATCAATCGCAGCTCGTCGTGGTCTGCCACTTGAAGATGTCGCACCTGCAGCAATCGCACGTGCCATAGCAGCAACGGTTGGTGCATAAACATGCCACGTCTAAAAGTCACACAACTTCGTTCCAAGGTTGGAGCTCGTCCAGAGCACCGCGAGACCTTGCGTTCACTTGGTTTAAAGCGAATCGGTGATGTTGTCGTAAAGGAAGATCGTCCCGAGATTCGTGGAATGGTCGTCGCTGTACGTCACATGGTTACCGTTGAGGAGGTCGAATAACAATGGTTCTCAAGGTTCATCATCTACGTCCGGCTCCGGGCGCAAAGAAGGCTCGTACTCGTAAGGGTCGCGGTGAGGCTTCAAAGGGTAAGACTGCTGGTCGCGGTGGCAAGGGAACACGTGCTCGTAACGTCGTTCGTGCCGGCTTCGAAGGCGGACAACTTCCTCTCGTAATGCGTCTTCCAAAGCTCCGTGGTTTCAAAAACCCAGAGCGCGTGGAATACCAGCCTGTCAACGTCTCAACCATTAATGCTCTCTATCCAAAGGGTGGCCAAGTCACCGTTGAGGATCTAGTTGCTAAGGGTGCGGCTCGTGATGGTCATCCGGTCAAGGTTCTCGGAAATGGTGACATTTCTGTGAAGGTTACCGTCGTGGCACATGCCTTTTCCGCTTCAGCATCTGAAAAGATCTCTGCTGCAGGTGGATCGATCACAAAGCTCTAATAGGCTCTAACAGGCTTCTATTAACCCCAGATCATTAAGTCCGAAAAGAGTTCTTACTCGAAAGAGTAAGAACTCGGTAAGAAATAAGAGGAGAAGTTAAATGCTTGCAGCGTTTGGTAAGGCCTTTAAGACGCCGGATCTTCGCGTAAAGATTTTCTTCACCCTGGGCATCATGGCGCTCTTCCGTTTCGGATCGATCGTGCCTACCCCTGGTGTTTCTTACAAGAATGTTCAGTCCTGTTTAAACCAGACCAGTTCTGGTGGACTCTTCGGTCTTATTAACTTGTTCTCTGGTGGTGCGCTTTTGCACCTCTCGGTCTTCGCACTTGGAATCATGCCTTACATCACCAGCTCAATCATTATTCAATTGCTGACCGTCGTTATCCCTCGCTTTGAGACTCTTAAGGCTGAAGGACAATCTGGAAATGCCAAGCTCACCCAGTACACCCGTTACCTCACTGTTGGACTCGCAATCTTGCAATCAACTGGTTTGATCGCAGTTGCTCGTTCCACCGGACGTCTATTTAGCGGTTGTACTTTGGCAATCATCCCTGATTCATCATGGACACGTATTGTCACAATGGTCTTGGTCATGACCGCCGGAACTGCAGTAATCATGTGGCTCGGTGAATTGATCACAGATCGCGGTATCGGTAACGGTATGTCCATCTTGATCTTCACCTCTATCGCTGCTGGTTTCCCAACTCAGCTCTGGTCAATCAAGCAACAAAAGGGTTGGTTTGCATTCCTTTTCGTGATGGCTGTCGGAATCCTGATCGTCGCCGCGGTCGTATTCGTGGAGCAGGCACAACGCCGTATCCCGGTTCAATATGCCAAGCGCCAAATCGGACGTCAGTCCTACGGCGGAACATCAACCTATATTCCAATCAAGGTGAACCAAGCTGGTGTTATCCCAGTTATCTTCGCCTCCTCACTCCTTTATATTCCTTCGCTGATTGTTAACTTCTCCGGTTCAACCGCCAAGTGGTCGATCTGGGTACAGACAAATCTGGTTAAGGGCGATCACCCGATCTACATCGTTTCTTACGCTGTTCTGATCATCTTCTTCACCTACTTCTATGTAGCGATCACATTTAACCCAGATGAAGTTGCAGACAATATGAAGCAATATGGTGGCTTTATCCCAGGTATTCGTGCCGGAAAGCCAACTTCTGAATACCTGCAATATGTTCTCTCACGTATCACAGCACCTGGTTCGCTCTACCTGGCATTTGTGGCGATCATTCCGATCGTTGCCCTGATTCTCTTCCAGGCTACGACAAACTTCCCATTTGGTGGAACTGCAATTCTCATTGTGGTTGGTGTTGGCCTTGATACTGCTAAGCAGATTGAGTCTCAATTGCAACAGCGTTCATATGAGGGATTCCTGCGCTAATGCGCTTAATCCTGGTAGGTCCTCCAGGCGCTGGGAAAGGTACACAGGCAGTATTTCTAGCGGCCCACTATGGCATTCCACATATCTCTACTGGGGATATTTTCCGTGCCAACATCAAAGGTGAGACAGAACTCGGCAAGCTCGCTAAGTCCTACATGGACGCTGGAAATTTAGTTCCAGATTCAGTTACTAATGAGATGTTAAAAGATCGCCTCACTCATAGCGATACAGCAACCGGCTTTCTTTTGGATGGTTACCCTCGCAATGTGGGTCAGGCGGAGTTTCTTGCAGCTGTACTGATAGAGAACTCAATTACTCTCGATGCAGTTTTGGAACTCGCAATTCCCAACGAAGAGATCATCAAGCGTTTATCTGGCCGTCGCACCTGCCGCAATTGTGGTGCCAGTTCGCACGTTATCTTTGACAAGCCTAAAGTCGATGGTGTCTGCGATAACTGTGGTGGCGAGCTGTATCAACGTGAAGATGACAAAGAGGAAGTTGTTGCTAACCGCCTTGCGGTTTACGCCGAACAGACAGAGCCAATCATCGCTTTTTATCGCGATCTCGGTCTGCTCAAAGTGATTAATGCAGTTGGAGAAGTTTCAGAGATCTCCGCTAACGCAATCGCAGCTTTAAAGTAGTCGCCATGGCGATTCAAATTAAATCTCTTGAGCAACTTCAAATAATGCGTAAGGCTGGCTTAGTTGTTGCCAATGCCCTTAACCTCATGAAGGCAGCTATCGTTCCAGGTGTAACTCCGCTTGAGTTAGATGCAATTGCTGCAGATTATTTAAAGGCAAATAATGCCACGCCAAATTTTTTGAATTACCACGGCTATCCAAATGTCATCTGTGCATCTGTAAATCATGAAGTGGTACATGGCATCCCTAACGAGCGCCCCCTCGTTGAAGGCGACATCATCTCGATTGATTTTGGCGCGATCGTTGATGGTTGGCATGGGGACTCAGCATTTTCGGTTGGTGTAGGCACAATCGATCTAGAAGACCAAAAGTTGATGGACACTTGCGAAGAATCGATGTGGCGTGGAATCGCTGCTGCAAAGGTTGGGGGACACCTCACCGATATTTCACACGCCATCGAGAGTTATATTCAGAGCCAAGGTAAGTACGGAATCTTGCGCGAATATGGTGGTCACGGGATTGGCACCGAGATGCATCAAGATCCTCATGTCATCAACTACGGCCCTCCAGGTCTTGGACCTGAGTTAAAGCCGGGCTTGGCCCTCGCAATCGAACCCATGATTACCCGAGGGACCGAGAAGATGAAGACTTTGTCAGATAACTGGACCGTCATTGCCAGCGATAAGTCCAATGGAGCCCACTTTGAGCACACATTTGCCCTGCTTCCCGACGGCAAGCCCTTTGTCTTGACCGCCATCGACGGGGGAGCGGCCGACCTGGGTCGCCTTGGGGTCGAAATCTCCCCGCTTTTAGCATAAAACGTCCCCCGATTTCGTCTTTTTGGCCTCGCGCCTTAGGATTGCCCTCTGCTTAGAAATAGGCGGATGTCCGTAATTAGACCCCTGAATAGATAAGTAGGTACTGCTTGGCCAAGAAAGACGGAGCAATCGAGATTGAGGGCACCGTAGCTGAAGCACTCCCGAACGCCATGTTCAGAGTCGAGCTTACAAATGGACACAAAGTTCTTGCGCATATCAGCGGCAAGATGCGACAGAACTACATTCGCATCCTTCCTGAAGATCGTGTGATTGTAGAACTGAGTCCGTACGACCTCACAAGAGGTCGAATTATCTATCGTTACAAGTAATAGGAGTTAGTCGTGAAAGTTAAGCCAAGCGTGAAGAAGATCTGCGACAAGTGCAAGGTCATTCGTCGTAATGGTCGCGTCATGGTTATTTGCGACAACCTTCGTCACAAGCAACGTCAAGGATAAGTACTACAAACAACGCGTGATGCGACTGAAGTAAATCTTCAGACCCTCGGACTGGTAGGCCGAGGCTCAGTTACCCAACTGAGGTGCATTGCGAAGGACCTTCCAGATAACGAAAAGGGTAAGTGATATGGCACGTCTTGTTGGTGTCGATCTTCCGCGCGAAAAGCGCGTAGAGATCGCACTCACGTACATCTTCGGTATCGGTTTAACCCGCGCGCACGCAACACTCGCTGCGACCGGTGTTAACCCAGATACTCGAGTCAAAGATCTTCAAGAGCCAGAATTGGCAAAGCTTCGTGAATTCATCGAAGCAAATTACAAAATCGAAGGTGACCTTCGCCGTGAAGTAGCGGGCGACATTCGTCGTAAGGTCGAAATTCAGAGCTACCAAGGTATTCGCCACCGCAAGGGACTTCCTGTTCGTGGTCAACGCACACATACAAATGCGCGTACACGTAAGGGCCCTCGTAAGGCAATCGCTGGTAAGAAGAAGGAGACCAAGTAATGGCCGCCGCTAAGACAAAGACAGCTGCTAAAGGCGCTGCTGCTAAGGGCAAAGTCAAACTTCGCAAGAAGGAAAAGAAGAACATTGCGCTTGGACAAGCTCACATCAAGAGCACCTTCAACAACACCATCATCTCAATTACAGATCCTTCCGGCGCTGTTATCTCTTGGTCATCAGCTGGCCAAGTTGGTTTCAAGGGCTCACGTAAATCAACTCCATTCGCAGCACAGATGGCAGCAGAAGCAGCCGCTCGTCGCGCGCAAGAACATGGTTTGAAGAAGGTTGATGTATTCGTCAAGGGACCAGGATCTGGTCGCGAGACAGCTATCCGTTCATTACAGGCCGCTGGACTTGAAGTTGGAGCCATCTCAGATGTCACTCCCGCTCCACATAACGGTTGCCGTCCACCAAAGCCACGTCGAGTTTAAGGAAGGAAGAGAATAAATGGCTCGTTATACCGGAGCAGATTGCAAGCGCTGCCGTCGCGAAAAAGTAAAGCTCTTTCTTAAGGGCTCGAAGTGCGATGGTCCAAAGTGTCCTATTGAGTCACGTCCATACCCACCAGGGCAACATGGTCGCGGCCGTTCCAAGGAATCTGAGTACCTACTTCAGATGCGCGAAAAGCAAAAGTGCGCACGTATGTATGGTGTTCTAGAGAAGCAGTTCCGCGGATATTACGAAGAGGCTAACCGCCTCCAGGGCAAGACTGGTGAAAACCTCCTTGTCATCCTCGAGACCCGTTTGGATAACGTCGTTTTCCGTGCAGGTTTTGCAAAGAGCCGCGATATGGCTCGCCAACTCGTTCGTCACGGACATTTCTTGGTTAACGGCAAGAAGGTAAACATTCCTTCATTCCGCGTAACTCCAATGGATGTTATCGATGTCGTGCCTGGTTCATTGGATACCACCCCATTCATCGTCGCAAGCGCTGAGTTGGGCGAGAAGTCAGTTCCTGCCTGGATGGAAGTTGTTGGAGCCAAGATGCGTATCTTGATCCACGCTAACCCAACTCGCACGATCATCGACACTCTCATCCAAGAGCAACTTATCGTTGAGCTTTACAGCAAGTAATACATAAGTAGTACTCGAAAAGTAGTTACCCGAAAAGTAGTTTCATTGCAGGAGATCAAATAGTGGATCTCCCCGACGTACGGAGGAAATAAGTGCTCATTGCACAACGCCCTATCCTCACTGAGGAAGTTGTATCGGAGTTTCGTTCGCGTTTCATTATCGAACCGCTAGAGCCTGGCTTTGGTTATACCCTCGGTAATTCTTTGCGCCGCACTCTCTTGTCATCGATCCCTGGTGCTGCAGTTACCAGCGTTCGCGTCAACGGTGCTCTTCATGAGTTCACCACCCTTGAGGGTGTTAAGGAAGATCTCACCGAGATCGTCTTGAACATCAAGAACTTGGTGCTCTCATCAGATAACGATGAGCCTTCACTTCTCTACATTCGCAAGAATGGCGAGGGAGTTGTAACAGGCGCTGATATCGCAACACCAGCAGGAGTAACAGTTCACAATCCTGATCTCCATATCGCGACCCTCAACTCAAAGGCAAAGTTTGAAGTCGAACTTACCGTCGAGCGTGGTCGCGGATATGTAACTGCTGTAGCCAACAAGGTTGCCGGCGGAGAGATCGGCCGTATTCCAGTTGACTCTATCTATTCACCAGTTTTGCGTGTGACCTACAAGGTTGAAGCAACTCGTGTTGAACAACGTACAGACTTTGACCGTTTGATCGTCGATGTCGAGACCAAGCCATCAATGAAGCCAGGAGATGCAATGGCATCTGCCGGTAAGACATTGGTTGAGCTCTTCGGCCTTGCTCGTGAATTGAATGTCAACGCTGAAGGTATCGAAATGGGACCTTCTGTCCAAGATGCTGCGCTCGCTGCAGATCTCGCTCTTCCAATCGAAGATCTTGATCTCACCGTTCGCTCATACAACTGCCTCAAGCGCGAAGGTATCCATACCGTCGGTGAGCTTGTCGGTCGTTCAGAGGCAGATCTCCTCGATATCCGTAACTTCGGTTCTAAGTCGATCGATGAAGTGAAGGCAAAACTTCACAGCATGGGTCTTCAACTGAAGGACAGCCCAATCGGATTTGATCCAACAAAACACCACAACTACGGAACTGAAGTCGACGAAGATCTCGTCGAGTCAGAGCAGCTCTAGGAGAACGCCATGCCAACACCAAGTAGAGGACCTCGCCTCGGAAGCGGTCCAGCACACGAGAAATTGTTGCTAGGCACACTCGCAGAGCAACTCTTCGAACACGGCAAGATCAAGACCACGGAGGCAAAGGCCAAGCGCCTACGTCCTTTGGCGGAAAAATTGATCACTGCTGCTAAAGAGGGCGATCTATCAGCTCGTCGTCGCGTTATGGAGACAATTCAGAACAAGAGCGTTGTACACACACTCTTCACTGAGATTGCACCTCGCTTCGCTACGCGTCCTGGTGGATACACCCGTATTACAAAGGTTGGTCCACGTAACGGTGACAATGCCCCAATGGCTGTCATCGAACTCGTCAACGACTAATTCTTAGTAATACCGAACTCTTTGAAGCCATAAGAAACGTTCATGATCGAACCCGCTCTCAACCCTGAGAGCGGGTTTCGTCGTTTACGGGTCGATCTCTCGTACGACGGAACTAACTATGCAGGGTGGGCCAAGCAGCCCGATCAAAAGACTTTGCAGGGTTCCATCGAAGAGGTTCTAGAGCGTTTAGTTCGAACTCAAGTTGCCACGGTCGTTGCGGGAAGAACGGATGCCGGAGTTCACGCAACTGGTCAGGTACTTCACGCCGATATTCCAGAGTTCGTCGAGCCCTCGCGTTATCGTCCCGAGGAAGATATCTGGGACTTCGAACACTTGAAATTTCGCCTTAATCAGATGCTTGATGAAGATATTCGAGTCAATGAGGTAAGTGCCGCTCCACTAAATTTTGATGCCCGATTTTCGGCAAGCGCTCGCCACTATCGTTACAAGCTTTTGGATGGTAATCGCGACCTTGCTCCCCTCAAGCGATTCGATACCGCCACCTGGTTTCGCCCGCTTGATATCGAGCTCATGAACCAGGCGAGCACCCCACTTTTGGGCAAACACGATTTCTTCACCTTCTGTCGCTACCGTGAGGGAGCGACGACCCTGCGTACGCTCCTAGATTTTTCCTGGTCGAGGGACTCTGATGGGTGTGTGATCTGCGATATCGCCGCCGATGGCTTTGGGTGGAATATGGTGCGAAACCTGGTTGGCGCTGCGGTCTGCGTTGGAGAGGGTCGTTTCCCGGTGAGTTGGATGGGGGAGATTCTGGAGGCGAATGAGCGAGTCTCTGACTCGTATGTCTTTCCAGCCCGCGGATTGACCTTGGTGCAGGTCGACTATCCAGATGCCGAAAAACTCGCTGAAATCAGGCTTTCTGAGCACTTGGGCGATCCCTCATTTTGACCCCATGGGGCTTGGGAAGGTAACCTGCTCCTCTGCCTGCGTGCTGATATCAGCTCTCGGCTGATTCGCAAAGCACCCACGCTTCGCTAAAAAAGAGTAGAAAGAGGGAGAGACCTCGTGCGCACATTTACACCGAAAGCTGGTGACGTCACCCGCAAGTGGCATGTCATCGACGCTGAAGGAGTTGTCCTTGGTCGTCTTAGCTAGCCATGCAGCTGTCCTTCTTCGCGGAAAGCACAAGACCACATTTGCTCCACACATCGACATGGGTGACTTTGTCATCGTCATCAACGCCGAGAAGGTTGTGCTCACTGGTCAAAAGGCTGGCAAGAAGTTTGCTCACCACCACTCAGGTTATCCAGGTGGTATGACCTCTATCGTCTACTCAGATTTGATCAACCAAGATCCAACTCGCGTTGTCGAGAAGGCAATCCTTGGGAATGATTCCTAAGAACAAGTTGGGCCGCTCAGTTGGTTCAAAGTTCAAGGTCTACGCAGGTCCAGAGCATCCACACGCTGCTCAGAACCCAACACCATATGTATTTACCCAAGTTTCACAAATCGTGAAGAAGTAAGGAAAGAAGAGACATGTCAGATTTCGATCCAGCAATCGATGCAGAAGAAGAAGTTCTTACTTCATACACCTCTTCAACTCCAGCTGCTTCAACAAACCGTCCAGCAATCAAGGCTCCAGGAGGCGGCACCGGTCGTCGTAAGGAAGCCGTTGCTCGCGTTCGTTTAACACCAGGTTCTGGCAAGTGGATTGTTAACGGCAAGGCACTTGATGTGTACTTCCCAAACAAGGTGCACCAACAACTCGTCTCTGAACCTTTCCGCACCGTCGGTGCCGAGAATCAATATGACGTTATTGCTCGCATCAACGGTGGCGGAACATCTGGCCAAGCCGGTGCGCTTCGCCTAGGAGTTGCCCGTGCACTCAATGAGATTGATCGTGACGCTAATCGTCCTTCTCTCAAGAAGGCTGGCTTCCTTACTCGTGACCCACGTGTCATCGAGCGTAAGAAGTACGGTCTGAAGAAGGCACGTAAGCGTTCGCAATACAGCAAGCGTTAATTTTCTTATTACGCGATTGCTCTATTAAATGGCGCTCTTTGGCACCGATGGTGTTCGAGGTCTTGCCAATGGATTCTTAACAGCCGAACTTGCTGTTGATTTATCTATTGCCGCAGCCCATATATTGGGCGAACTCGGCGCATTCGAAGGACATCGACCACGTGCAATCGTTGGTCAAGATTCCCGTGCATCTGGTGACTTTCTCGAAGCCGCAGTTGTTGCTGGTTTAGCTAGTGCTGGTGTCGATGTATACCGCGTTGGGGTTCTTCCTACTCCTGCAATCGCACATTTAGTTGCCGAGAGTGGTGCTGATTTAGGTGTCATGATCAGTGCATCGCATAACCCAATGCCAGATAACGGAATCAAGTTCTTCGCCAAAGGTGGCGGAAAACTTGATGATGCCTTGGAAGCTGCTATTGAAAATCGTATGGGAGAGGCGTGGGAGCGCCCCACGGGCCGAAACGTTGGTCGCGTCATCAATGATGATTCAGCGGCAGAGCGTTACATCTTTCACCTTCTCAACTCATTAACCACAAATTTGTCAGGCTTAAAAATCGTTGTTGACTGCGCCAATGGTGCGTCTTCTCGTGTTGCCCCAAAGGCGTATAGCCGCGCTGGAGCAGATGTCATTGCAATATCCAACGAGCCAAATGGTTGGAATATCAATGAGAATTGTGGTTCCACTCATCTAGAAAACATCAAAGCTAAAGTGATTGAGACTGGGGCAGATTTAGGTATCGCCCATGACGGGGATGCCGATCGCTGCTTAGCCATTGATCATGAGGGCAATGTTGTTGATGGTGATTTCATTATGGCGATTTTGGCGGCCGATTGGCAGAGTCGCGGATTGCTGACTCATGAGACCGTTGTCGGAACTGTCATGAGTAATTTGGGATTTTTCAAAGCCATGGAGAACCTAGATATCAATGTTGAAATTACCGCGGTTGGTGATCGCTACGTATTAGAAAAAATGTTGGCGGATGGATTTGTATTAGGTGGCGAGCAATCTGGGCACATCATTATGCGACATTACGCAAACACTGGAGATGGGCTACTAACTGCACTCCATTTAATGCAAGCAGTTAAATCAAGTGGAAAGTCGCTGGCGGAGTTGGCTCAGATTATGGAGAGATTCCCGCAGGAGTTAATAAATGTTAAAGGCGTTGCTAAAGAGAAGCTGGCAACCTCTACAACTTTGCGAGAGGCAATATCCGCAAAAGAGAAAGAGTTGGGTTCCGCTGGGCGAATTTTGGTCCGTGCATCGGGCACCGAGAGCCTGGTCCGCGTCATGGTTGAGGCGCAGAGCGCAAGTATTGCGAAGCAGATGGCAGAAGAATTGGCTCTCCTAGTAAGATCAGAACTCTCGTAACGACGATTTAAAGGGGTACTCGCCATGTGTGGCATTGTCGGATATACCGGTAAGGCCTTGGCACTCTCACCAGTACTCGAAGGATTGCGTCGTCTGGAATATCGCGGTTATGACTCGGCCGGTATCGCATTAGTTGTTTCCGAAGGTGGACCTCTTTGGGTCGAGAAGAAGGCCGGAAAGCTCGCCAATCTCGAATCACTTTTGGGTGAAGATAACCCTGTTGCTCATTCTGGAATTGGACATACACGTTGGGCGACGCACGGCGGCCCAACTGATCTCAACGCCCACCCTCACCTCGATAATGAAGGCAAGCTTGCTTTAATTCATAATGGAATCATTGAGAATTACGTTGAACTTCGTGAACTTTTAGAAAAGCGCGGACATGTTTTTAAATCCGAGACTGATACCGAATCGGTAGTTCACCTATTGAGCGATGCTCGCAAGAACCATGGTGGAGATCTTGCCGCTGCGATGCGTGAGGTATGTTCCCAACTGCGTGGATCGTTCACATTGCTTGCCATCCATAGCGATGAACCCGGTCGAATAGTTGGAGCCCGCCGCAATTCACCTCTCGTTGTTGGGGTAGGCGATGGAGAGAACTTTCTAGCATCTGATGTCGCCGCATTTATCTCGCACACAAAACATGCTCTAGAACTTGGCCAAGATGAAGTCGTAGATATCACTGCTTCAACAATCGTCGTTACAGATCTAGCAGGCAATGTTCTTCAACCTCGTGAGTATGAAATTTCATGGGATGCCTCTGCGGCAGAACGAGGTGGCTATCCCCACTTTATGCTCAAGGAAATCTATGAGCAGCCAAAGGCAATTGCAGATACTTTGATTGGTCGAACGACTGGGCTTGGTCCAGAGATCACTGATGGCATTAACCTCGAAGGAATTTCGAAGGTTGTCATTATTGCTTGTGGTACCGCTTATCACGCTGGTCTTGTTGGTAAATATGCCATTGAAAAATGGGCCAACGTGCCTGTCGATGTAGAGCTTGCATCTGAGTATCGCTACCGCGACCCATCAGTAGATTCATCCACGTTGGTTATCCCAATCTCACAGTCCGGTGAGACGATGGATACCTTGATGGCCTTGCGCTATGCAAAGTCACATGGTGCGCGTGTATTTGCAGTCTGTAACACAAATGGCTCGACTATTCCGCGCGAATCAGATGCCGTGCTCTATACCTATGCCGGACCCGAAATCGCGGTCGCTTCTACTAAGGCCTTTGCTACCCAACTTATCGCCATGTACTTAATAGCTCTGCATCTCGGCAAGGTACGTGGCGTTATAACGGAAGAATTCTTCGCCGAGATTGATGCAGAAATTGCTGATCTTCCAGATAAGGTGGAGCAGGTTCTTGAGACAGTGGAACCCCTTCGCGCGCTTACCCGCCGATTCAAAGATTCCTCTTCCATACTCTTTTTAGGTCGCCACGTCGGTTACCCAACAGCCCTTGAAGGCGCACTTAAGCTGAAGGAGTTGGCTTATATGCATGCCGAAGGCTTCGCAGGCGGCGAACTCAAGCACGGGCCGATTGCACTCATCGATGAGGGCACTCCAGTGGTGGCCATCATGCCGCCAGTAAGCACGGCTCTATACGAGAAGATGGCTAGCAATGTGCAAGAAGTTAAAGCACGCGGCGCGATCGTGATTGCAATAGGCGATAGTGATTTAGCTAGCGCTACTCACAACATTCGAATTCCTTCATCGCATGACTTTTTGCAACCGGTCTTAGCGGTAGTTCCGTTACAAGTTATTGCTTATGAGATGGCAGTGGCCCGTGGCAATGACGTTGATCAACCTCGCAATCTGGCAAAGTCGGTCACGGTCGAATGAATTGGGGCTCGCTGGAAGTTCATCGCCGGCAAGAGCGAAACCGCGCAATAAAGATATCTCTACTTCTCTTCGCAGCATTCTTACTCGTAACTGAACAGGTTCTGACAAAGAGCTTTTTGTATCACCTTGACCACACGATCAAGGGCCTCAAACATCACACCTTCCGCGGCATGCCAAGCCACATCTTGCTTGCTCTCGACGACCTGGGGTTACGCAGTCTGACTGCTACCTGTTTACTCGTTACGGCGGTATTAATTGCCTATCGCTTTAAATCCTGGCGCCCCATCAACTTTTCCTTAGCTGCTCTCATATTGCTCAATGGAGTAGTCGGTGTAGCAAAAATATTCTTTGGCCGCTCTAAGCCACGATTGAATTTCGATATCGTTCATAGCGGAGCTGTTGGTTCATACCCCAGTGGGCATTCCTCAAATGCTCTGCTTACATGGGGAGCGTTAGCCTATTTGTTGTACCGCTATACCAAATTTGGAGCTACTCGATTCCTTGAGTTGTACACCTTGGTTGGAATTATCACTGCTACCGTTTGCGTGGTCTCACTTATGCGCAATACTCATTGGTTTAGCGATCTATTGGGCGGGGTTTTTCTTGGCGGCTCTATATTGGTCTTTCTCATTGCGGCTGATCGCGCCTGGCCATCCAAGAAACAACCATCATGATCCTAGGAATCGGAATTGATGTCGTTGATATCGCGCGTTTTCAGGAGTCGCTGGAGCGCACTCCAGCCCTGCGGGCTCGCATCTTTACAGAGCGAGAAGCTCAACTAAAAGTATCTTCACTCGCCGCACGATTCGCGGCAAAAGAGGCGCTGGTGAAAGCCCTTGATGCTCGCGACGTTTTCTCGTGGCACGATGCTGAAATTATCAATCAACCTTCGGGCAAGCCAACATTTATTTTCACCGGTGCACTTGCAACACGAATCGCGGGAGACACTGTTCATCTCACCCTCTCCCACGATGCCGGAATCGCATCTGCCATGGTTGTAATTGAAAGGGTCTAGCGATGCGTGCCTTTGCCCAAGTCGATCTTGACGCAATTTCACATAATGTTGCTCGGATTCGTTCACGCACGAAGGCCGAGATATTGGCAGTCGTTAAAGCTGATGCATATGGACATGGATTAATTCCAGTTGCAACACGAGCTATTGAATCCGGGGCTAATCAATTAGGCGTAGCGCTCCTTGAAGAGGCAATTGCGATTCGAGAGGCTGGCATTGATGTTCCCGTGATCGCTTGGCTTACACCCCCGCATGATGACTTCGAAACTGCTCTCAATCTGAACATTGATCTCTCGGTCTCCTCGATTCAACTCTTTGAAGAGATACTTCAGGAGGCTAAGCGGCTGCGGAAGTTGCCACGACTGCATTTCGAAGTTGATACTGGGATGCGTCGCGGTGGAGTGCTTGATGAATGGAGAGAATTCTTAAACTTTGCAGTAGAACATAAAAGTTCGTATGTGCTTGCGGGATTTTGGTCGCATTTTGCAAGGGCTGATGAGCCAGAGTCAGAATTTAACGAGTATCAAGAGAATGATTTTCTTCGCAAATTATCTGAGTTGGAGGAGGCAGGATTAGTACCGGATCGGGTACACCTCTCCAACTCCGCCGCAACACTCTCTCGAGTCAGTGCACACCACTCGATGATTCGACTCGGGATTGCAATGTATGGACTGTCTCCAGATGTAGCTTTCATGGGTCCTGCATCAGATTTTCAGCTTAAACCTGCTATGACTATTAAGGCCCAACTGCACCTAGTTAAGGTAGCCAGGGCTGGTGATGCCGTCGGATATGGCGGAACAGAGATTCTGAAGAACGACACGAAGCTAGGTGTCGTAACTATGGGTTACTCCGATGGCTTGCCTAGGAGCACCTCAAATAGCGCCGGAGTCTTTTTTAATGGGAAGCGAGCTCCTTTAGTTGGACGAATCTCTATGGATCAGTGTGTCGTGGATTTGGGAATTGATTCGACGGCGGAGGCCGGAGACTATGTCACCGTGATCGGCGGAGATGGTTATTCCATCGATGAGTGGGCGGCTGCTGCAGGGACTATCAACTACGAGATTGTCACGAGAATTGCCTCAAGAGTTCCAAGGATTTACTCGTGATTATTGATTCCCCGGAGGCTATGGAATCTCTCGGAGTACGGATTGGCTCACAACTAAAAGCGGGCGATGTGATTCTTCTGAATGGGGAACTTGGGGCAGGCAAGACAACCCTCGTACGTGGTATTGGAGCGTCGCTGGGCATAGCACCAATAACTTCTCCAACCTTTGTTATCTCCAAAATCTATACAGGAGACATCCCTCTAGTTCACGTTGATGCCTATCGATTGATTGGCAATGAGTTAGCGCTCTTCGACGATTTAGATTTAGAGAGCAGAATCCCGCAATCCATAACAATTATTGAATGGGGCACTGGATTTGTAGAGCGTCTCGATCAAGAGTTTATAGAAATCGATATTGAGTTTGGCCAATCGGAGAACGAGCGTTCTGTGCAGATAAAAGGCCTCGAAATATGACCACAATATTGGCCATTGATACCTCAACTGATCGCACAACTGTGGGCCTTGTTGTTGACGGCCTTAGCATTTCTGAGCATCATCATGACGATCCATTAGCTCATGGTGAAGTACTACCTAAACTGGTTAATCAAATTTTGGAGAGTGATCCCGACATTGATGTGGTTGCAATCGGAATGGGACCTGGACCGTTTACTGGGTTGAGAGTTGGAATTGCATTCGGTCAGGCTTTTGCTTTAGCTAAAGAAATTCCTTGGGTTGGTGTCTCATCGCTTGCTGCTATGGCGCATGTACATGACGATAAAGAATTTATCGTTGCCATTGATGCCAGGCGACGTGAGTTCTTCTGTGAACATTACCTTGATGGAAAACTTTATGCGCCATCGCGAACTGTGCAGAAGGAAGAATTGGAAGGGTTTCCGATTCCAATCTACAAGGAACCTCCTACAGCTCTAGCGATAGCTCAACTCGCAACAACTTCACTCTCAGTTCTTGAACCAATTTATGTACGTAAACCAGATGCATACCCTGCGCCGAAGGGTGTGAAATTTCGGCCCTGGACCCATGTTGATTTAGTCAGCATTTACGCGCTGGAGAAATCCATCTACTTAGATGACCCATGGAGCTTGGCACAATTTAAGGAGGAGTTCGCTGGTTCTGGAAGGCAATATCTAGTAGCGGAATTTGAAGGCAAGGTTGTTGGTTATGCCGGAGTGATGGTAGCCGGAGATGTCACAGATATTCTGACTTTGACTGTTGCTCCAGAGTTTAGGCGCCGAGGTATTGCTCGAGAGTTTCTTAAGCGAATGATCGACTGGTCTCGTAACCAAAAGGTTGAGGCGATGATGTTGGAGATGCGAGTTGGTAATGTCGAGGCAGAGCCTCTCTATCTCGCCAATGGTTTTAGAAAGATCGCCGAACGCGCCGACTATTACGGTCCGGGATTGACTGCAGTCGTAATGCGCAAGGAGCTACGAAAATGAGTAGCCAACCTCTCGTATTAGGAATTGAAACCTCATGCGATGAAACAGCAGTGGGAATTGTCCGTGGTCGCACTCTTCTAGCTAATGTCATCTCATCCAGCGTTGAAGAGCATGCTCGCTTTGGTGGAGTGGTGCCAGAGATCGCAAGTCGTGCACATTTAGAGGCGATGCCAAACGTCATATCGCAAGCGCTAGATGTCGCAAAGGTATCTCTTAAGGATCTCGATGCAATTGGAGTTACAGCAGGACCTGGTCTCATCGGGGCTTTACTTGTAGGAACAAGCGCAGCGCATGGTCTGGCTCTCGCTCTCGATAAACCTTTGTATGGCGTTAATCATCTCTCATCACATATTGCAGTTGATGCGCTAGATGAATCCCAACCTCTGACTCCAGCTATCGGACTACTAGTGAGTGGCGGACATAGTTCGATTATTGAAGTGCAAGATATGGCTCGTGGAGTGAGAGTGCTTGGGGGAACAATCGATGATGCAGCGGGGGAGGCCTTCGACAAGATAGCTCGCATTTTGGAATTGGATTTTCCGGGAGGACCAGCCATAGATCGGTTGGCGCGCGATGGCGATCCCAACTCGATTAATTTTCCGCGCGGCCTTGCCGACTCTGAGTATGACTTTTCATTTAGCGGGCTAAAGACGGCGGTCTCACGGTATCTGCAGCAGACACCTCAGGCTCATCGCGCAGATGTGGCCGCCTCTTTCCAGGAGGCCATCGTTGATGTCCTTCTTACAAAGGCTCTTAAGGCATGTGCCGAGACCGGGCTCGAAACTTTGATCATTGCCGGGGGAGTAGCTGCGAACTCCCGGCTAAGGGCGGAGGCGCTCGCCCGCACCCAGGCGGCCAAGATCGAGCTGCGGACTCCGCCTATCGGTCTGTGCACGGATAACGGGGCGATGGTGGCCGCCCTGACCTCACTCGCCGTGAGTGCGGGAGTTGCCCCCAGCCCGGTCGGCTTTTCAACCCTCTCCACCGTACCGTTGGACCAGCCAGTCTGGGGCTAAGGCCTAACCCGCCCCGATTTCGAGCGTAAATCCCCACCCCAACCCTTTGAACCACCCCAACCCTTTGAATTGGAAGCAACCTGCCCATTTCGCTAGAGTTTGGTTAGCACTCGCCCTAGGTGAGTGATAATCATTAATGACGATTATTGAAGATTCTTAAAGGGAGATAACAGACATGGCAAAGATGATCGCCTTCAACGAAGAGGCACGCCGCGGCTTGGAGCGGGGAATGAATACGCTCGCCGACGCCGTCAAAGTAACCCTTGGACCCCGCGGTCGCAATGTAGTTCTGGAGAAGAAGTGGGGCGCCCCAACAATCACCAACGATGGTGTCTCCATCGCCAAGGAGATTGATCTAGATGATCCCTGGGAGAAGATCGGCGCAGAGTTGGTTAAGGAAGTTGCTAAGAAGACCGACGATGTAGCAGGAGATGGAACAACAACCGCTACCGTCTTGGCCCAAGCACTTGTTCGCGAAGGACTTCGTAACGTCGCAGCTGGTGCGAACCCAATGGCCCTTAAGCGCGGTATTGAAAAGGCTGTCGAAGCAATTTCAGCCGAGTTGAGCAAGATGGCAAAGAACGTTGACACCAAAGAGCAGATTGCGGCAACCGCATCTATCTCTGCAGCTGATACCACGATCGGCGAGATGATCGCCGAGGCGATGGACAAGGTCGGTAAAGAGGGCGTAATTACCGTTGAAGAGAGCAATACCTTCGGACTAGAGCTCGAGCTCACAGAAGGAATGCGTTTCGATAAGGGTTATATCTCTCCATATTTCACAACGGATACAGATCGCATGGAGGCAGTTCTCGAAGATCCTTACATCTTGATCGCAAACTCCAAGATTTCAAATATCAAAGAGCTACTTCCAATCCTCGAGAAGGTTATGCAATCTGGAAAGCCACTGTTGATCTTGGCTGAAGATGTTGAGGGTGAAGCGCTCGCAACTTTGGTTGTAAATAAGATCCGTGGAACCTTCCGCTCTGCTGCAGTAAAGGCACCTGGCTTTGGTGATCGCCGCAAGGCAATGTTGCAGGACATCGCAATTCTTACGGGCGGAACAGTCATCTCTGAAGAAGTTGGTTTGAAGCTCGAAGCTGCAACCATGGATCTTCTTGGCCGCGCTCGCAAGGTTGTTATTGCCAAGGAAGAGACAACAATCGTTGAAGGTTCTGGAGATGCCGAGCAGATCAAGGGCCGCGTCAATCAGATTCGAGCCGAGATCGAGAAGAGCGATTCAGATTACGATCGTGAAAAGTTACAGGAGCGTCTGGCAAAGCTTGCTGGCGGTGTTGCAGTCATCAAAGCAGGAGCTGCGACTGAGGTAGAACTCAAAGAGCGCAAGCACCGTATTGAAGATGCAGTACGAAATGCAAAGGCAGCAGTTGAAGAAGGAATCGTTGCCGGAGGAGGAGTCGCACTTCTCCAAGCTGGAAAGGCTGCGCTTCTCAATCTCAAGCTCTCTGGTGATGAGGCAACTGGCGCTCGCATCGTTGAGTTTGGAATTGAAGCTCCTCTCAAGCAGATTGCTATCAATGCCGGACTCGAGGGTGGCGTAGTCGTAGAGAAAGTTCGCAATCTTGAATCAGGATTTGGACTCAATGCTGCAACTGGTGAGTATGTAGACATGATCAAGGCAGGCATCATCGATCCTGCCAAGGTCACTCGATCTGCACTTCAAAATGCTGCATCTATCGCGGCGCTCTTCCTCACTACAGAGGCAGTGGTCACCGATAAGCCTGAAGCTAAGGCTGTTGGCGCAAATAATCCTGCTGCAGATATGGACTTCTAGTAGGTCATTAGCGCTTAAAACGGCCTCCCAATTTTCTTGGGGGGCCGTTTCGCATTACCCTAGCCTCATGACCGACACATTTAACGCGCTGGAATTAGCGCGCGGCGCTGCGCTGGAAGATGCGCGCGACCCTAAATTTGTGGGCGAGCTTGTCTCAATCGATCAAGAAGATGAGCGCATTGCGACTTACCTTTTTGAATCTTCTCTTCCTGGTTATGCAGGATGGCGTTGGGCTGTCACGGTAATAAGAGTTGATGAAGCTTTCACCTGTAACCATTGCGGATGTAGTGTTACTTCCGGGGGCTGATTCGCTGCTCGCCCCTGAATGGATTCCATACAAGGATCGCATTGAACCGGGAGATGTTGGAGTCGGGGATATTGTTCCAACCTCATCGGATGATGTTCGTTTCGTTCCGGGATTTGATGCTTTGCCGGGAGATGAAGATCTGGATCTCGCAGAACAATTTGAACTCGGATTGGGTCGCGCTCGTGTGCTATCAATTGTTGGCCGCGATGCTGCTAGCAAGCGTTGGTACGAAGGGGATAGAGGTCCAAATACCCCGATAGCGCAATATGCACCATTGCCATGTTCTTCATGCGGATTCTTCTTGCCGATCGCTGGCTCGCTCCGCTCGGCCTTCGGAGTCTGCGCTAATGCGCTCTCGCCTGAAGATGCTCGCGTGGTCTCAGTCGATCATGGGTGTGGAGCGCACTCCCAAGCGTTGATCGTTCCCGAATAGCGTTTTAAGGGGTCAACGGCGGCCCCACTATTTCCGATAAACTAACCACCTTGCCAGACAGAGCGCTGGCCTTATTAGTGCCAACGAGATTAGCGCCAGAGAGTGCTAATCGTGAGCACACGAAGGGAGAAGCCAATGCCTATTGGTCGCGTTAAGTGGTTCAGCCTCGAAAAAGGATTTGGTTTTATCTCATCCGAAGAGGGCGAGGATGTTTACCTCGCTGCTTCGGCGCTCCCATCTGGAGTTCCCACCGTAAAGCCTGGAACGAAATTGGAGTTTGGCGTTGCTGAAGGCCGTCGTGGGCCACAAGCACTGTCAGTACGAATTATTGATGAGCCTGCCTCAGTTGTGGCAAACACCAGAATTAATGCCGATGATCTTGCAACCATCATCGAAGATAGCATCAAGATGCTAGACAAAGTCGGTAACGGATTGCGTCACGGTCGTTATCCATCGAGCACAGAGGCGGAGCGTCTCGGGAAAGTGCTTCGAGGTATTGCGGGACAGATCGAAGGCTAGAACTTCACGGAGTTTTATCGACTCGTTTTGCGCTCTTACGTAGTCCACGCAGAATGTAAAGCGTTCCCAATAAACCAAGCCCGATACCAACCAAGCAGATCCATATCGAACTGTTCTGAGCGTTGCGAGCTAATTCAATTACGAGCGCAATGAACCAGGCCGATGTTCCGAGAATCACGATTGGCAGGGTTTGTCTCACTAGGCGAGCATACTTCCTGCTGAAAGCGACGTCGCTTGTACACTTCGAACATGTCATCCAGTGAAGGATCATTTCGCTCCTTCAAGCACAGGAATTATCGCCTCTTCTTTACCGCCAATATGGTTTCCAATATTGGAACGTGGGCGCAACGCGTGGCCCAAGATTGGTTGGTTGTAAGCGACCTCCATCGCGGTGGTTCTGCGCTCGGAGTAGTTACAGGCCTGCAGTTTCTGCCCATGCTTCTCTTTAGCCTGTATGCAGGATCTCTTGCAGATCGACTCGATAAACGTAAGCTCTTGCTCATAACAAATGCTGGTGGTGGTACTACCGCGGCAATACTCGGTGTACTCATAATTTCGCACAGAGTGACGATTCTAGAAGTCTTTATATTGGCCTTTAGTTTGGGTCTTTTTGGCGCATTAGATGCCCCCGTACGTCAATCCTTTACTTCTGAGCTAGTAGGTAAGTCCGATATTGCGAATGCAGTGAGTTTGAACTCTGCTAATTTCAATTTGGGAAGGTTGGTTGGTCCGGCAATTTCAGGAATTCTGATCAAGTACTTTCACACCGGGCCTTCATTCTTACTCAATGCTGGGTCCTTTGTATTTGTAATTGTTGCTCTGCTACTCATGCGCCCAGAAGAGTTACATCGACTTCCGCAGGATGAGAAGGATCGGAAGATTGTCGAAGGAATTCGCTATATCAAAAGCAGAACTGACATCGTGGCGATCATTGCTACAGTATTTTTCGCATCAACATTTGGATTGAATTTTCAGATTTTTAATGCCTTGATCTCGACGAAGATATTTCATAAAGATGCAGGCGCATTCGGCCTGCTAGGTAGCGTCTTGGCTATCGGATCACTGAGCGCAGCGATCCTTTCTACCCGGCTCGATCAAAGGCATAGCCCTCGCTTCATCATGGGATGTTCCAGCATTTTTGGTATCTGTTTGATTGTTCAAGCTTCGATGCCGAATTATTTGACCTTTGCCCTGACCTTGCCGGTATGTGGTTTTTTTGCACTCACCACGATGATCTCTGCAAATACTTACGTGCAGACAACGACTCCACATGAGTTGCGCGGGCGAGTCATGGGTTTCTATCTGCTGATCTTCCTGGGAGCCACTCCATTCGGTTCACCGCTCATTGGATGGTTGGCCGATGTGGTGGGGGTCAGGCAGACCGTCGCTATCTGTGGCGGGATTACCTCACTTGGCGCCTTGATCGTCTTTTTGGCGCTCCGCGACCGGCTTCAAAGAAAGGCCTAGGCGACCAAAAAAGTCACCTAGGCCATCGATTTTTTGTGTGAGGTTGATCTCACTCCATTGGTTTTTCAGTCTAAATTGGCCACCAAGCATAAATCGCCTTGGAACTTTTTTAAATTTAAGTCCATTTTTGGTCTCTAGAAGCCTCCAATCTCACAACCAGACCTCTTGGACCTCGCGCCAATCTCTCATTTTCCCCGCAGGAGGCGTTAATTCGCATTTACTTTGAATTTGCTGTGAATCCATTGTTTTACGCTCAAAATTGCCCCTTTGGCGATCCCAAAGTCCAATAAATGAGATAATAAGCAATCATACCGAGAGGTATTTCAGGGTTTCTATGTGCTTTTTGGTGCGTGGAGCTTGTGATTAAAAAGGAGATCTTCTTATGGCTATTCAACGCCCTAAGAAGATTTTGCTTGCCCTTTTATCGCTCGCACTTCTTCCGATAGTTCCACTACTTACCGCGCCTGCAGCACATGCTGTTGGTTCTCCGTTCACCTGTAATGCAAACTTCTATCAAATTTCCAACGGACAATTCTGGCAATTGAACGTTCCTGGCTTTACCTACTCAAAAGTAGGAACCAATTCGTCAATCAGCAATCTCAATTCCGCGGGATGGAACCCTGCCGACAACTACATCTATGCAATGTCGAGCAACACCACGCTGGAGCAAATTGCATCTGATGGATCCATCACGTCCCCTGGTTCAATCACTGGCCTAACCGCTGAAAACGGTGGCGACTTCATCACCAACGACAAGATGATCGTCGTTAGCTCAGGTAGTTCCACCATCCAACTTTTGACGCTCAATCGAACTGGTGGAGTGGTTACTAGCGGTACTGCAACCAACATCACGACCACCGGAACTGGTTACTCAGGTTCGCTCGATATTGCTGTTTTTCCGAGCACTGGCGGCACTTATGTCGGTTACTCGCTCAACGGAACCGTTCTAACCACATTCACATTTCCAAATGGTTCACCAACCACTGCTACCTATACGACAAAAACTGTTACAGGTTTACAAAATGGATCAAGTGGAGCATTCGGTGCTCAATGGGTAGATTCCCAAGGCAACTTCTACGCGTACGACAACACCACCACACCTTCTGCCAGCACCAACGCGCTCTATGAAATTAACCGCACAGATCTAAACGGGGCGGCCTCTTCGATCCCTGCGCAAGATGTTGCTGAAGAGACTGCACCAGGACCTACTCCAAACGATGGTGTCAGCTGCCGCACCGCTCCCAGCGTATTTGCACCACAGATGGTCACCACCGCTTCGATCACAAATGTAACAGGAACAACTGCTTTAGCTACTGGCTATCTCGTCACCAACGTTTATCCAGTCAACCCTCTTGGAACTGAGAACAACGCCAAGATCTGTTACAGCACTTCGTCTGCCACGGATTCCACACCTGGAAATACTTACGGGCTCTTACTCGGGGCCTCGTGTTTTACGACATCGCAAACCTTCCCGGCCAATACGAGTACGCAGAATTTCTCGGTTACTCTCACGGGACTTTCGCCGAATACGACCTATTACTATCAATCTGCAGCTGTTAACACGCCATCTCCAAGCACGATCGCGCCATTTGCCGGATTTAGCCCAGTTGCAAGTTTCACAACTCCAGCAATCCCAACATTCACATCGATCTCGCCATCATCGGGTTCTGTGGGTGGCGGTACTACTGCGACGATCACAGGAACAAACTTCACCGGTGCAACATCAGTAACAATCGATGGAATTCCAGTTACGAGTTTCACTGTTAATTCACCAACATCAATCACGATCACGACTCCAGCTGGCACATCCCTTGGTGCAAAGAACGTAGTTGTTACCGCACCTGGTGGTACAGCCACTGGTCCCGCCGCATTCACATACGTCGGGCAAATTACATTTAACGCTAATGGCGGAACCGGAACAATGGCGCCGCAAACCGGTAGCGCTCCTGCAACAATTAACGCAAATACTTTCACCTATACAGGTTCAACATTCCTTGGATGGAACACTGCTGCCGACGGTTCAGGAACGGCTTATGCAGCAGGTGCCACATATCCATTTACTTCAAGTACAACCTTGTATGCACAGTGGTTAACCGTTGCCTCTGTAGCTCCACCTTCTGGTCCTCTAGGTTCAACAACTCCAATCACCATCACAGGTACGGGATTCACAGGAGCAACCGGCGTAACTGTTGGGGGAGTAGCCGCAACGAGCGTCGTTGTTGTTAATTCAACAACTATCACTGCAGTCGTTCCAACAAGTGCGACTGTTGGAGCAAAAGACGTAGTAGTTACAACACCAGCAGGTACTGGAACAGGTACTGGAAAATTTACATATAACGCGACGGTAAGTTTTAATGCCAATAGCGGCAACGGGATCAATCCCCAGTCAGTTGGCATCTAGCGCAACAGCTTTGACTTTGAATTCATCACAAATAACTCGCGCCGGATACACCTTTGCTGGATGGAATACCGTTGCAGGCGGCGGCGGAACTGCTTATGCAGATGGCGCCTCATTCCCATTTACCGCTGACACGACTTTGTATGCACAGTGGAGTGCAATTCATTATTCTGTTAGTTACAACATAAACGGTGGAACTGGAACAACTCCCACTGATGCAACTTCTTATATTTACAACCAATCGGTAACGACAAAGCCTTCAACTGGCTTTACAAATGGATCTAAGGTTTTTGCAGGTTGGAATACTTCCGCTTCAGGTCCTTGGACTACGACTTCGTATAAGGCCTCGCAATCATCAGCTTTTAATATAACTGCAAACACAACTCTGTATGCGCTATGGAATACAACTGCTACACCGACTTTGACAGCCGTGTCTGTAACGGCTGGTGATGTGAGCGGAGGAACTACTTCTGTTCTTACTGGCACCAATTTTATCGGAACTACATCCGTCACCATAGGGGGAGTTCCCGTTACAAGCTTTTCGGTTAACGCAGCAGGTACATCAATTACGATTGTCACTGCCCCCAATTCGCCGGGTCTTAATGACAACATCGTTATCACCACGGTCGACGGCACAGTCACCGGCGGGACGGGCAAGCAGTTTACTTACCAGGCCACGGTAACTTTTCTTGGTAATGGAAGTACGAGTGGATCTACTCCCGCCCAGACCACATATGTAAACCCAACTCCATTATCGACGAATGGTTTCGCTAAAACTGGGTATACCTTCACCGGCTGGAACACTGTTGCTGGTGGAGGTGGCACTGCCTACGGACCTGGGGCTAATTATTCGTTTACGGCCGACTTGACTCTGTATGCACAATGGACCCCTTCCACTTATGCCGTTATATACAACGCTGGCACGGGCGGAACGGGTACTCCTCCGACAGATCCTTCCTCTCCACATGCAGCGGGGACGACGGTAACCGTCGTAGCCGGAATCGGGACGCTCGCCAAGTCTGGGTCATTTTTTGCTGGATGGAACACTTCAACTACTGGTAGCGGAACTATGTACGCGGCCGGTGCAACCTTCACAATGCCGGGTAGCGCGCAAAATCTTTACGCTATCTGGGGATTAACTTCTCAAGCTGCTCCGACTATTACAAGCGTCGCTTCCTCCAATACCGGCGATGTTAGCGGCGGGACGACGGCGACAATTACCGGAACTAATTTTTACGGTACGACAAATGTTCAGGTCAACTGCAATCTCAGTCTCATTAATGCAACGAGTTGGGTTGTGAACTCGAGTACCCAGATAACGGTAGTGATGCCCGCGTGTGCTAAAACGGGAGCTGCTGGATTCCAGGTCACTACTAAACCAAACCTTACGTATCTGAACTCTGGCGCACCTCAAACGAGTGGAGCTGCAACTTTTACCTACACCGTCACGGTTAATTTCCTTCCAAATGGTGGAACTGGAACCGTGGCTTCTGAAACGTTCAGTTCAGGTTCACATAATCTAACGAGCGATGCAGGATTTACCCCACCGACGGGATATGCCTTCGCAAATCCAGTCTGGAGCACAAACCTGGGTGGTGGAGGTACGACATATACCGACGGGCAATCTTTTAACTTTGGAACTGCTACCTCCGACGTGACCCTCTACGCCCAATACACGGGAAATAGTTTCAGCGTTGCTTACAATGGAAATGGAAGTACTGGTGGAACCCCTCCCATCACGGTAGCTCACAATGCTGGAACCACTGTGACTGTTTTGGGGAATACCGGGTCTCTGACTCTTGCAAACGAAAATTTCTACGACTGGAATACAAACGCGGACGGTTCGTCTTACGCATTTGCAGGTGGCGATACCTTCACTATGCCCGGTGTAAACGTAACTTTGTACGCCCAATGGTCGACTGTCACCGCGATCTCACCTACATCTGGAACTCTTAATGGTGGAACGCCAATCACCATCACTGGAACCTATCTAACCGGCGCAACTGGAGCAACGATTAATGGAGTGCCAGTTACGAGTTTTGTCGTTGTTAACCCAACGACTATCACTGCGGTGGCTCCTGCCGGCACAACGGGTGCGGCTAAGAATGTAGTGGTCACATTCCCTGTTGGGTCAGCAACAGGCACCGGTCTTTACACCTACTTTGCCACAGTCACCTTTAATAACAATGGTGGAACCGGAACTATGGCAAATCAAACAGCCAGCGTTGCGACGGCTCTAACAACCAACACCTTTACCCGCTCTCTCTACACATTTTCTGGTTGGAACACAGCTGCCGACTACTCCGGAACTTCCTATGGGGACGCAGCCTCTTATCCATTTACCGCTGACGTAACACTCTATGCAAAATGGCTTGGACCACCATCTATTACGACGGTGACTCCAAATGTTGGTCCACTTGCCGGTGGAACTTCAGTAACAGTAACTGGAACGAACTTCACTGGCGCCACATCGGTGACAATCGATGGAGTACCAGTCACTAGCTACACAGTTAACTCTTCTACATCTATCACTTTGACAACGCCTGCTGGCAGCACAATTGGCGCGAAGAACTTGGTCATCACTACGCCGTACGGAATTGCTACCGGAACTGGTGTTTACTCGTACCAGACCACGGTTACCTTTAACAGCAATGGTGGCTCGGGCACTATGGCTAATCAATCAGCCGCTGCGGCCAGTGCACTTACTACTAACGCCTTTACTTATACAAATTCAACATTCCTTGGTTGGAATACTGCTGCGAACGGCTCGGGAACTTCCTACGCCGATACAGCAAGTTTCCCATTTACTGCGAATACAACTCTTTATGCTCAGTGGCTGCATGTAACTTCTGTTTCCCCTACAAGTGGAACGATCGCTGGTGGAACCTCGATAACCATCACCGGTACCGGGTTCACTGGAGCAACTGGTGTAACCATCGGGGGAGTCGCTGCGACCAGTGTTGTTGTAGTCAATGCAACGACGATTACTGCAGTAACGCCAGCTGGTTCAAGTATTGGTGCGAAAGATATCGTCGTCACGACCCCTTCGGGGAGTTCTACCGGTACTGGATTGTTCACGTATAACCCAATAGCAATCACTATTACCTCCAATGCGGCATCAAAGATTTATGGAGCAAGTGATCCTTCTTTGACAGGTTTCACAATATCGAGCGGCACACTAAAGACTGGTGACGTCATTGGCTCTGTAAGCGCTTCGCGCGTTTCGGGTGAAAATGTTGGTACTTACAACATCACTCCTTCTGCCGCTGTATTTACAACTGGAAGCGCCTCCAACTACACAATCACCTATGCAACGGGTACTTTCACCATTAGTGTCAAAGCGCTCACCGTTACTGCAGCAAGCACATCTCCTACCTATGGAACTGCGATCACTCCAAGCTTTACAACAGGTACTGGCCAACTCGTCGGCTCTGACTCTGTCACCGGTGTTACCTATAGCTATGCCGGAACTGGCGCTACTACCTACGGTCCTAGCTCAACTGCTCCAACTGCTGTCGGCACCTACTCAGTAACACCATCTGCTGCAACAGGTACTGGTCTTACCAACTACACCATCACCTACACCCCAGGCTCCTTCTCGATCACAGCAGGTCGCGCGCTCACCGTTACTGCAGCAAGCACATCTCCTACCTATGGAACTGCGATCACTCCAAGCTTTACAACAGGTAGCGGCCAACTCGTCGGCTCTGACTCTGTCACCGGTGTTACCTATAGCTATGCCGGAACTGGCGCTACTACCTACGGTCCTAGCTCAACTGCTCCAACTGCTGTCGGCACCTACTCAGTAACACCATCTGCTGCAACAGGTACTGGTCTTACCAACTACACCATCACCTACACCCCAGGCTCCTTCTCGATCACAGCAGGTCGCGCGCTCACCGTTACTGCAGCAAGCACATCTCCTACCTATGGAACTGCGATCACTCCAAGCTTTACAACAGGTAGCGGCCAACTCGTCGGCTCTGACTCTGTCACCGGTGTTACCTATAGCTATGCCGGAACTGGCGCTACTACCTACGGTCCTAGCACCACCAAGCCAACTGCTGTCGGCACCTACTCAGTAACACCATCTGCTGCAACAGGTACTGGTCTTACCAACTACACCATCACCTACACCCCAGGCTCCTTCTCGATCACAGCAGGTCGCGCGCTCACCGTTACTGCAGCAAGCACATCTCCTACCTATGGAACTGCGATCACTCCAAGCTTTACAACAGGTAGCGGCCAACTCGTCGGCTCTGACTCTGTCACCGGTGTTACCTATAGCTATGCCGGAACTGGCGCTACTACCTACGGTCCTAGCTCAACTGCTCCAACTGCTGTCGGCACCTACTCAGTAACACCATCTGCTGCAACAGGTACTGGTCTTACCAACTACACCATCACCTACACCGCAGGCTCCTTCTCGATCACAGCAGGTCGCGCGCTCACCGTTACTGCAGCAAGCACATCTCCTACCTATGGAACTGCGATCACTCCAAGCTTTACAACAGGTAGCGGCCAACTCGTCGGCTCTGACTCTGTCACCGGTGTTACCTATAGCTATGCCGGAACTGGCGCTACTACCTACGGTCCTAGCTCAACTGCTCCAACTGCTGTCGGCACCTACTCAGTAACACCATCTGCTGCAACAGGTACTGGTCTTACCAACTACACCATCACCTACACCGCAGGCTCCTTCTCGATCACAGCAGGTCGCGCGCTCACCGTTACTGCAGCAAGCACATCTCCTACCTATGGAACTGCGATCACTCCAAGCTTTACAACAGGTAGCGGCCAACTCGTCGGCTCTGACTCTGTCACCGGTGTTACCTATAGCTATGCCGGAACTGGCGCTACTACCTACGGTCCTAGCTCAACTGCTCCAACTGCTGTCGGCACCTACTCAGTAACACCATCTGCTGCAACAGGTACTGGTCTTACCAACTACACCATCACCTACACCGCAGGCTCCTTCTCGATCACAGCAGGTCGCGCGCTCACCGTTACTGCAGCAAGCACATCTCCTACCTATGGAACTGCGATCACTCCAAGCTTTACAACAGGTAGCGGCCAACTCGTCGGCTCTGACTCTGTCACCGGTGTTACCTATAGCTATGCCGGAACTGGCGCTACTACCTACGGTCCTAGCTCAACTGCTCCAACTGCTGTCGGCACCTACTCAGTAACACCATCTGCTGCAACAGGTACTGGTCTTACCAACTACACCATCACCTACACCGCAGGCTCCTTCTCGATCACAGCAGGTCGCGCGCTCACCGTTACTGCAGCAAGCACATCTCCTACCTATGGAACTGCGATCACTCCAAGCTTTACAACAGGTAGCGGCCAACTCGTCGGCTCTGACTCTGTCACCGGTGTTACCTATAGCTATGCCGGAACTGGCGCTACTACCTACGGTCCTAGCTCAACTGCTCCAACTGCTGTCGGCACCTACTCAGTAACACCATCTGCTGCAACAGGTACTGGTCTTACCAACTACACCATCACCTACACCCCAGGCTCCTTCTCGATCACAGCAGGTCGCGCGCTCACCGTTACTGCAGCAAGCACATCTCCTACCTATGGAACTGCGATCACTCCAAGCTTTACAACAGGTAGCGGCCAACTCGTCGGCTCTGACTCTGTCACCGGTGTTACCTATAGCTATGCCGGAACTGGCGCTACTACCTACGGTCCTAGCTCAACTGCTCCAACTGCTGTCGGCACCTACTCAGTAACACCATCTGCTGCAACAGGTACTGGTCTTACCAACTACACCATCACCTACACCGCAGGCTCCTTCTCGATCACAGCAGGTCGCGCGCTCACCGTTACTGCAGCAAGCACATCTCCTACCTATGGAACTGCGATCACTCCAAGCTTTACAACAGGTAGCGGCCAACTCGTCGGCTCTGACTCTGTCACCGGTGTTACCTATAGCTATGCCGGAACTGGCGCTACTACCTACGGTCCTAGCTCAACTGCTCCAACTGCTGTCGGCACCTACTCAGTAACACCATCTGCTGCAACAGGTACTGGTCTTACCAACTACACCATCACCTACACCGCAGGCTCCTTCTCGATCACAGCAGGTCGCGCGCTCACCGTTACTGCAGCAAGCACATCTCCTACCTATGGAACTGCGATCACTCCAAGCTTTACAACAGGTAGCGGCCAACTCGTCGGCTCTGACTCTGTCACCGGTGTTACCTATAGCTATGCCGGAACTGGCGCTACTACCTACGGTCCTAGCTCAACTGCTCCAACTGCTGTCGGCACCTACTCAGTAACACCATCTGCTGCAACAGGTACTGGTCTTACCAACTACACCATCACCTACACCGCAGGCTCCTTCTCGATCACAGCAGGTCGCGCGCTCACCGTTACTGCAGCAAGCACATCTCCTACCTATGGAACTGCGATCACTCCAAGCTTTACAACAGGTAGCGGCCAACTCGTCGGCTCTGACTCTGTCACCGGTGTTACCTATAGCTATGCCGGAACTGGCGCTACTACCTACGGTCCTAGCTCAACTGCTCCAACTGCTGTCGGCACCTACTCAGTAACACCATCTGCTGCAACAGGTACTGGTCTTACCAACTACACCATCACCTACACCGCAGGCTCCTTCTCGATCACAGCAGGTCGCGCGCTCACCGTTACTGCAGCAAGCACATCTCCTACCTATGGAACTGCGATCACTCCAAGCTTTACAACAGGTAGCGGCCAACTCGTCGGCTCTGACTCTGTCACCGGTGTTACCTATAGCTATGCCGGAACTGGCGCTACTACCTACGGTCCTAGCTCAACTGCTCCAACTGCTGTCGGCACCTACTCAGTAACACCATCTGCTGCAACAGGTACTGGTCTTACCAACTACACCATCACCTACACCGCAGGCTCCTTCTCGATCACAGCAGGTCGCGCGCTCACCGTTACTGCAGCAAGCACATCTCCTACCTATGGAACTGCGATCACTCCAAGCTTTACAACAGGTAGCGGCCAACTCGTCGGCTCTGACTCTGTCACCGGTGTTACCTATAGCTATGCCGGAACTGGCGCTACTACCTACGGTCCTAGCTCAACTGCTCCAACTGCTGTCGGCACCTACTCAGTAACACCATCTGCTGCAACAGGTACTGGTCTTACCAACTACACCATCACCTACACCGCAGGCTCCTTCTCGATCACAGCAGGTCGCGCGCTCACCGTTACTGCAGCAAGCACATCTCCTACCTATGGAACTGCGATCACTCCAAGCTTTACAACAGGTAGCGGCCAACTCGTCGGCTCTGACTCTGTCACCGGTGTTACCTATAGCTATGCCGGAACTGGCGCTACTACCTACGGTCCTAGCTCAACTGCTCCAACTGCTGTCGGCACCTACTCAGTAACACCATCTGCTGCAACAGGTACTGGTCTTACCAACTACACCATCACCTACACCGCAGGCTCCTTCTCGATCACAGCAGGTCGCGCGCTCACCGTTACTGCAGCAAGCACATCTCCTACCTATGGAACTGCGATCACTCCAAGCTTTACAACAGGTAGCGGCCAACTCGTCGGCTCTGACTCTGTCACCGGTGTTACCTATAGCTATGCCGGAACTGGCGCTACTACCTACGGTCCTAGCTCAACTGCTCCAACTGCTGTCGGCACCTACTCAGTAACACCATCTGCTGCAACAGGTACTGGTCTTACCAACTACACCATCACCTACACCGCAGGCTCCTTCTCGATCACAGCAGGTCGCGCGCTCACCGTTACTGCAGCAAGCACATCTCCTACCTATGGAACTGCGATCACTCCAAGCTTTACAACAGGTAGCGGCCAACTCGTCGGCTCTGACTCTGTCACCGGTGTTACCTATAGCTATGCCGGAACTGGCGCTACTACCTACGGTCCTAGCTCAACTGCTCCAACTGCTGTCGGCACCTACTCAGTAACACCATCTGCTGCAACAGGTACTGGTCTTACCAACTACACCATCACCTACACCGCAGGCTCCTTCTCGATCACAGCAGGTCGCGCGCTCACCGTTACTGCAGCAAGCACATCTCCTACCTATGGAACTGCGATCACTCCAAGCTTTACAACAGGTAGCGGCCAACTCGTCGGCTCTGACTCTGTCACCGGTGTTACCTATAGCTATGCCGGAACTGGCGCTACTACCTACGGTCCTAGCTCAACTGCTCCAACTGCTGTCGGCACCTACTCAGTAACACCATCTGCTGCAACAGGTACTGGTCTTACCAACTACACCATCACCTACACCGCAGGCTCCTTCTCGATCACAGCAGGTCGCGCGCTCACCGTTACTGCAGCAAGCACATCTCCTACCTATGGAACTGCGATCACTCCAAGCTTTACAACAGGTAGCGGCCAACTCGTCGGCTCTGACTCTGTCACCGGTGTTACCTATAGCTATGCCGGAACTGGCGCTACTACCTACGGTCCTAGCTCAACTGCTCCAACTGCTGTCGGCACCTACTCAGTAACACCATCTGCTGCAACAGGTACTGGTCTTACCAACTACACCATCACCTACACCGCAGGCTCCTTCTCGATCACAGCAGGTCGCGCGCTCACCGTTACTGCAGCAAGCACATCTCCTACCTATGGAACTGCGATCACTCCAAGCTTTACAACAGGTAGCGGCCAACTCGTCGGCTCTGACTCTGTCACCGGTGTTACCTATAGCTATGCCGGAACTGGCGCTACTACCTACGGTCCTAGCTCAACTGCTCCAACTGCTGTCGGCACCTACTCAGTAACACCATCTGCTGCAACAGGTACTGGTCTTACCAACTACACCATCACCTACACCGCAGGCTCCTTCTCGATCACAGCAGGTCGCGCGCTCACCGTTACTGCAGCAAGCACATCTCCTACCTATGGAACTGCGATCACTCCAAGCTTTACAACAGGTAGCGGCCAACTCGTCGGCTCTGACTCTGTCACCGGTGTTACCTATAGCTATGCCGGAACTGGCGCTACTACCTACGGTCCTAGCTCAACTGCTCCAACTGCTGTCGGCACCTACTCAGTAACACCATCTGCTGCAACAGGTACTGGTCTTACCAACTACACCATCACCTACACCGCAGGCTCCTTCTCGATCACAGCAGGTCGCGCGCTCACCGTTACTGCAGCAAGCACATCTCCTACCTATGGAACTGCGATCACTCCAAGCTTTACAACAGGTAGCGGCCAACTCGTCGGCTCTGACTCTGTCACCGGTGTTACCTATAGCTATGCCGGAACTGGCGCTACTACCTACGGTCCTAGCTCAACTGCTCCAACTGCTGTCGGCACCTACTCAGTAACACCATCTGCTGCAACAGGTACTGGTCTTACCAACTACACCATCACCTACACCGCAGGCTCCTTCTCGATCACAGCAGGTCGCGCGCTCACCGTTACTGCAGCAAGCACATCTCCTACCTATGGAACTGCGATCACTCCAAGCTTTACAACAGGTAGCGGCCAACTCGTCGGCTCTGACTCTGTCACCGGTGTTACCTATAGCTATGCCGGAACTGGCGCTACTACCTACGGTCCTAGCTCAACTGCTCCAACTGCTGTCGGCACCTACTCAGTAACACCATCTGCTGCAACAGGTACTGGTCTTACCAACTACACCATCACCTACACCGCAGGCTCCTTCTCGATCACAGCAGGTCGCGCGCTCACCGTTACTGCAGCAAGCACATCTCCTACCTATGGAACTGCGATCACTCCAAGCTTTCAACAGGTAGCGGCCAACTCGTCGGCTCTGACTCTGTCACCGGTGTTACCTATAGCTATGCCGGAACTGGCGCTACTACCTACGGTCCTAGCTCAACTGCTCCAACTGCTGTCGGCACCTACTCAGTAACACCATCTGCTGCAACAGGTACTGGTCTTACCAACTACACCATCACCTACACCGCAGGCTCCTT
>CAVQBB010000003.1:0-11739 GCA_963710655.1 uncultured Actinomycetota bacterium
AGTAAGAAAATAACCCTAGCCTTCGGGCTGGGGTTATTTTTTTGTGGTATTTTTTTCCAAGTGAACCGGGGCGCAAACCCCGACTCACCTGTTACCGGTAGTAAGTGTGTTACGAATGGGGCTCGTCGTTGCTGCGGCGAGCCTTTCGTATTTGCACCCATTGGGTCAAGAAACCGAAAAAAGCGATCACATTCGCAATCCATCCGATAATCAACATTTACATACCTCCTCTCTTCTCGCCTCACTGGTCGTGCACCAGTGATGGGGAAGAATTGAGAAGAGCGGTTGTAAGACATACTAAGTTAGATGGTTTAATCAAGTCGCGGATTGATCGTTAATACTCTTGTGGACGCTGGTTCGCATGTGGGTTGTTTGTGGGTTGTTCCTTTTGGCACTTGCAATATCAATAAAATCCTTCTGCCCAAGCTGCCAATACTTTGATTTCTTTATCGCGAGCAATTCCAGGTGGAACTCGACCACCGGGCAATTCAGCTTGTGGCTCGGTCAAGAGACTCTGCCAGGTATCTGCAACTGTTTCAGTGAAGGGGCGGCATTTGAGTCCTGCGGCTTGAGACTTTGATGTATCAAATTGGTAGAAGTAGTAGCGATCTGGTGTCATCCAGATAGGCATCTCGTTCCAAGGTTCGACACCCTGTTCTTGTAGGAAGTCGGCTGGAATCCAAGTGAAGTTTGCCTCGGAATTTGTAACTACCTTGCATTCCTCGAGGAGCTGCAACATCTTGCAATGTGCAACGGGTGAGAGTGTGTTGAAAGTTCCGGTGAGGCGTTTTTCGACGGATTCGATAACCCAGTTAGCTAAGTCGCGCGCATCTATATATTGAATCGCTAGCTCTTGTGGACCTGGCGCCAAGATTTCGCCACCGTCGGCAATATGTCGTAGCCACCAACTTAATCTGGCTGGCCACTCGCGTGGACCAAGAATCAATCCGGGGCGGGCGATCAGTGAAGCGTCTGCTCCGTATGCCTCGAGTATTGCAAGCTCAGCACCACGTTTATCGGCGGGATAGTTTGTGGAATCGGCCAATGGATCAGCGGCTACCGTCTGAGAATTTTCATCTACTCCGTAGGGGAGTGGATCTCCGTCATAAACAGAGCAAGTTGAAACATAGGCGTAATAGGGGGCGTGTGCCTTGAGTTGTGTTGCGCTCTCGTGCACAACTTTCGGTGCAGCAAACCAGGTATCGATGACAACATCCCACTGACGATCCGCGGCGAAGTCATATGCGCCTGCCTTGGTTCTGTCGCCGAAGATTGTTTCGACGATTCCTTCGGCAGCGCCGGGTGGGGTTGAGGAGCGGGTGAAGGTGGTGACTTCATGACCGCGGGAAGTTGCGGCAATGGTGAGCGCATGGCCGACAAAGGATGTTCCGCCGAGAATCAGAATCCGCATCGCTCAAACTTAGGCTTGCCCACATATTCTGTCTAGTCGTAAATCTCTGTAACTAGTTTTTCCAAGTGAAACGGGCGCAAAACCTGTCTCACCTACTTACTGGTTAAGGAATGTTTTGCGAAACGGGCTATTCGTTCACGCATTTCGGCGATGTGAGATTTGATGCGGGAGCGCCAAGAACTGGGCACACAGGTTCAAGATCAACTGTAGTAAAGCTCTTCTTTGACTTAGAGATTTGCAGTTGATTTGGCGTTCTAAAGTCCCCGTTCAGTTGATCTGGATTTGGGATATTAAAATAATTATCCCCCCATCCATAACTGTTATGGGCGATTACCCAGAAATTGTAACCAGTACCTTTATCTAGATCTAGGACTTTTCCAGTGCCAATTGGTTTACCTCCGTCGACTTGCGGAAAGACTGGTGAGCCTTTATTCCCTGCGTAATCTAAGGAGCGCGAGAAAGAGGTGTTTTGTTGAACAGCTATCAAGTATGTAGCACATCTATCATCAGGACAGAAGCTGCTGGATGCGAATATGGCGTACTCATCCACTTTCTCCTGTGAGGGGTTAGAACTCCAAGCAATTGAAATCATTTTTCTCTTGGGATCACTAGTTATTGCGTGGAGGTTCGCAACGTCGGAGGGGCGACCGGGTCCGAATCTTGAATCTGGTTTTAAACCCAGCGGTACCCACGGCACAATCCACGTTGAGTCAACAGCAGATTCGGTAGTAAGAGAGTTCACTTCAGGGCTTTTATTAGGGGAATAAGTGGGCCAATCAGAAACTGAAAGGGGAGCGTCTACTGTGGCAAGAACGATATTAGTTGGAACCGGAGCGCTCTGTTTCTTTGCTTGATTGGTTGAGAGCGAAACAAAAGTCGCTGGATTTTCATCTGGGTCGGGTGTTGTTGGTGAATTATCACTCCAGCCAAATTTATTGTGAGCCAAAACCCACACCTTAATTTCTACTGGATTTTGTATGCACCCGTCGTCTTGAATGCAGATCGGAATAATATTTTGTCCGTAAGGAAGGTATCCATTTGGAAAATCTTGGCTCGAGGGGTCATCCGCCACCAAATTTGTTGTAATCGAATTCGTTCTGACAACCGCCGCAAGAACTCCTTCTTCTCCAACTCCGTCCACGATAGGGCTATAAGAACCAAAATCGTCGTAGTAAAGGGCGTATTCATCCACGCCTTCAATAGAAGGATTGGCATTCCAAGTAAAAGTAACTTTTTGATTTTGGACTTGATCGGTTTGTGCCACTAGTCCCTGGACCGCTGAGGGTCTTCTCGCCTCAAATCTGGATGCGGGGTCATCGTCGAGAGAAGAGGCGAGGGTAGTTGCCTCAGTTGTAGGCGAGGTAGTGCTACTTAAATGTGCTGCTGAGGAGCTGGAACTCGAAGGTTTGCCTGCAGGCAAAAAAATGAGCAGTCCTACAACCAGTGCCACGACAGGAGCTGCCACTAAGAAGTAGATCCGAGCTTTTGAACCATTTAAGGATTGCACGGAGCTCCCTTCAGGATGAGTGAAAGGTACCCTAGCGCGTAGGTCCAAACTACCGCTTGATCGACTAACAAATATTTAACTTAATGAGGCTCGTCCTTGGGGCGGTGGGTCTTTTGTATTTAATTCTCCGAGAATCTATACCCCATGCCCAATTCCGTGATGATGTAGACCGGACTCCTGGAACTAGGTTCAAGCTTCTGACGCAATTGAGACACAAATAGACGCAACGAACCGTTCTCTTCGGCGTAATTGGTACCCCAACCCGCGTCCAAGATCTTGCGTTTTGTAACGAGGGATCCGCGATTTAAGGCCAGGACTTCTAGAACCTTCCACTCTGTTTGGGTTAGGTGGGGAGCGGGCGAATCGCCATCAGTCCTTGTGATCGAGCGACGCGTGAAATCAATGAGCAGGTCGCCCATGGTGATGGTGCGAAGTTCTATCTTTTCTTCACGCCGACGCGATACGGCTCGGATTCGCGCGAAAAGCTCTTCTACATCAAAGGGTTTGGTGATGTAGTCATCTGCGCCATTTTCAAGAGCGGTGATTTTGTATTTGGAATGAGTGCGACCCGATAAAACTAATATCGGGACGTTGCTCCACTTGCGCACGCTGGTTATTACGGTCAACCCATCGCGATCGGGTAAGCCCAAATCCACAATGATGACGTCAGGATGCTTATCTGCTGCCAACGCGATGCCAGTTTCTGCGTTGGGGGCAGCGATCATCTCGTAACCACGAGCCTGCATATTTACCTTGAGAGCGCGGATGATCTGTGGCTCATCGTCGATTACCAGAATCTTTTCCATAGTCACTTTATTCGCCAGAAGAACCAGTGGTAGGGATAGTTACGATTGCAGTGAGGCCACCACCAGGAGTCTCTTCAAGAGTTAGTTCAGCCTCCATTGCTTCGGAAAGTCCGTGGCTGAGTGCGAGTCCAAGTCCAACTCCGCGACCGTTGTCGATATCACCCAGCCGCTTGAAAGGTGCGAAAGCCTCCTTCTTGAGTGAGGGTTCGATTCCCTTGCCGTAATCGATGATGCGAACTTGGACTTCGTCACCATGTTCAGAGATGCTGATTTGTGGTTTCTTCTGCGACTTCCCATGCGTGATTGCGTTGTCGATTAAGTTTGCTAGCACTCGTTCCAGAAGGCCGGGATCGGTGCGCACATCGGATACCTCGGGTCCTTCGATTAATTCAACTGCATCAGGTGAGGCGGCGATTGATTTGAGGGCGGTGGGGATTACATCGTAAATCGAGACCTCTTGCAGATGTACCGCCAAGGAACCAGCTTGCAGGCGGCTCATATCAAGTAAGTTTTCGATCAGGCTTTTCAAACGCTCTAACGAAGAGTTCGCAGTGCCCAAAAGTTCGCGGCGGTCCTCAGAAGACCAGGTGACTTGCTCGTTGCGAAGACTTGCAACAGAGGCGATGGCAGATGCAAGAGGTCCACGGAGGTCATGGCTAACAGCATTGAGAAGGGCGGTGCGCATGCGATCTGCCTCGGAGATCTCTTCCGCCTCATCTGCCTTAGCGGCAAGGATTTCGCTCTGCCAGATCAGATCGAGTTGTGAGGCAAGTGCCTCCAGGATGCGGGAGTCGGTGGCACTGAGCAGCCTGCCATCGCCCACGATCTTTAGAGTGTCATTGATCCGCCAGGTAAATTGAGTTGTGGTGCGGTCTTGGGTGACTCCAACATCTCCGATTTTGGCGCGCTTACCTTCGTTTGATTCGTATTCCAGTCTTAAGGAGTTAAATCCCAAGGCCTTTTTGGTGGCATCGAGCAAACCCGTCATGCCGGATTCGCCGCGGATAATCTGACTGGCCAGCATGGAAAGAAGAGATGACTCCTTGCTGGCGCGAAGCGCCTCTCGCTGTCTGCGCCCAGAAGCTTCAACGAGGAATGCAACCAGGAATGCGACCAAGAAGAAGATCAAGATTGCGACCACATTGTTGTGCTCTGCGATGGTGAAGGTATGGATCGGGGGAATGAAGTAGAAGTTAAGGAGCGCAACGGAGAAGACGGTGGAGATCACAGCCGGAATAAATCCACCGATCAGGCTGATGAGGCAGTTAACAAGAAGGAATATGAGTCCATCGCTAAATGGATTAAGGGTGCTGCGCGTCAGGGTGAGTAACCAGGTAGTAAGTGGTAGCAGTAAAACGGTGGCGGTTAAGGCTTGAGCCAGACGAATCTTGCTAACCGTAGATCGTTCAAGCTTCCAGGCAAACTTTGGAGTCGGTGCTTTTTCATGAGTAACGAGGTGAACATCTATCTCTTCTGAAAGACGGGTTACTTTAGAGGCGATCGACTCACCTTGCAGCAGGCGCATCCAACGACCTTTGCTGGTTACACCTAATACAACTTGTGTTGCGTTAACGCTGCGAGCGAAGTCAAGAATGCTGGTAGCGATATCTTCGGAAGAGATTTCATGGAAAGAACCGCCTAAAGAAATTACCAAGCGTTCAATCTTGGTGAGCTCTGATACATCGCTCACTGCAATGCCATCATTCTTAAGAATATGAACCGCAAAGAGTTTGGCACCGGGGGAGCGTGCAACGATGCGGGCGGCGCGTTTAATGATGGTCTCCGCCTCGGGAGCATCATTGACGGCAATCACAATTTTCTCTTGTGACTCCCAAATATCGGAGATGCCTTCGTCCTTGCGATATTTCTGCAGGCCTTCTTCGACTTTGTCAGCGACCCAGAGCAGGGCGAGTTCGCGCAACGCAGATAAGTTGCCGATGCGGAAGTAATTATTGAGCGCTGCATCGATCTTGTCGGCGGCATAGATATTGCCGTGGACCATACGGCGATGAAGTGCTTCTGGAGTGATATCTACGATCTCCACCTGATCTGCTTGGCGCAGGAAGAGATCAGGAATCGTTTCGGCCTGTGCAATACCTGTGATGCGTTCGACCACATCATGGATTGATTCCAAATGTTGAATGTTGACTGTTGAAATCACATCAATGCCAGCGGCAAGAATTTCTTCAACATCCTGCCAACGTTTCTCGTTCTTGGAGCCGGTGATGTTGGTATGGGCCAACTCATCGACCAGAACGATCTGGGGATGACGGGCCAAGATGGCATCTAGGTCCATCTCGGTGAAGGTCTTGCCTGCATAGATCATCTCTTTGCGCGGCAGAATTGTCAGGTCTTTTAGCTTCTCTTGGGTGTGGACGCGGCCATGGGTTTCAACGATCCCCACAACAACATCAGCCCCGCGCTCCCGACGCCTTTTGCCCTCATCGAGCATGGCGAAGGTCTTACCAACGCCTGGTGCCATGCCCAGGTAGACGCGGAGATTGCCTCGCGAAGCCATACCTAAAGGTTAGCCCTTAAGGGAAAGGTTGAGTTTGAGCACGTTAACCGTCTCTTCGCCTATAAAGCCAAGGAGGCGATGATGAGTGGCGGTTTTGATCTTTGCCATCACTTGATCCAGGGTCAAACCTTGTGCCGCGGCTACTCGCTTGGCTTGTAGGTTGGCATAAGCAACAGAAATATCTGGATCGAGGCCTGAGCCACTGGCGGTAATTGCATCTGCTGGAACTTGGGAGAGTGGGACACCTTCTTCCTTTGCAATAGCTTCTTTGCGCGCAATCAGGGTTGCGGTGAGTGTTGCATCGTTCGGTCCAGCATTTGTAGCACCGGATGCAAGTGGGTCATATCCCTTACCGGCATTGCTTGGACGGGAGTGGAACCACTGTTCACCTGTAAATGATTGGCCGATCAGAGCAGAACCGACGGTGGTGCCATGTGAGGTGACGAGCGATCCATGAATCTGGTTCTTGGCGTAGAGCTCACCAACTCCGAAACTCACGAGCGGATATCCGATTCCGAGGGTCACCGTGATAACCAAAAGGAAACGGATTGAGGTCGCAACTTGCTTGAGAGAGTTCATGGTTATCCCAACCTTGGAATGAGTTGAACGAGTAGATCAATAAGTTTGATTCCAATAAATGGAGAGATCAATCCTCCGACTCCATAAATCAGAATGTTGCGAGTGAGTAATGAGCCTGCGCTCGCGGCTCGGTACTTAACTCCCTTGAGTGCTAACGGAACTAATCCGATGATGATCAGCGCGTTAAATATGACCGCAGACAAAATCGCAGAGTGCGGGCTATGCAGGTGCATGATGTTCAGGTGTTTTAGTCCCGGAAATTGAGTAGCAAACATTGCAGGAAGAATCGCAAAGTATTTGGCTACATCGTTTGCGATGGAGAATGTCGTGAGGGCGCCACGCGTGATCAAGAGTTGCTTTCCGATCGCAACAATTTCAATCAACTTGGTCGGATCTGAATCTAGATCCACCATATTCCGGCCTCTTTTGCAGCAGATGTTCCAGAGTTCATCGCTACACCGACATCGGCTTGAGCAAGTGCCGGAGCATCATTTGTGCCGTCTCCACACATTGCGACTAGACGACCACCTTGTTGTTCGGACTTGATCAAATCCATCTTGTCCTGAGGCTTGGCCTCGGCCAAGAAATCATCAACTCCGGCTTCACGAGCAATTGCTTCTGCAGTTAACTTGTTATCACCGGTGATCATCACTGTGCGAATGCCCATCTTGCGTAGCTCATCGAAGCGCTCTTTCATACCAGGCTTCACAACGTCTTTGAGGTGAATGACGCCTAATACCTTCTTTGCTCCTTTGGCAGAGTAAGCCACGACGAGGGGAGTGCCACCCGTTCTTGCAATGGCATCGACCTTCTCTTGAAGTTCAACTCCCGACGCAGAATTCTCACCGACCCAGGCCAAGACGGAGGATCCAGCACCTTTACGATATTCGGCAACCGATCCGTCAACGGCAGTGATATCTGCTCCACTCATACGGGTCTCCGCAGTAAATGGGACGAAAGTTGCGCCATCTAACTCGTTCTCCCAATCGGATGATGCATGTCCATTTGTCTGGAAGAGTGTGATGATTGATTTTCCTTCAGGGGTCTCATCTGCGCTGCTGGAGAGATAGGCGCTATGAATTAGCTCGGTGATGTTTACGCCAGATAATGGAATGAACTCAACGGCTTGGCGGTTTCCATAGGTAATTGTGCCGGTCTTATCAAGCAGGAGGGTGTTGACATCGCCCGCTGCTTCAACGGCGCGACCCGACATTGCCAAGATATTGCGTTGCACCAGACGATCCATGCCTGCAATACCGATCGCAGAGAGCAAAGCGCCAATAGTCGTTGGAATCAAACAGACGAGTAGCGAAACCAGTACGACAATCGTTTGTTGCGCATGGCTAAAGATGGCGAGCGGTTGCAACGTAACAACGGCCAACATGAAGATGATGGTCAAACTTGCGAGCAGAATATTGAGCGCGATCTCGTTAGGGGTCTTTTGACGTGATGCACCTTCAACCAAAGCAATCATGCGATCAATAAAAGTTTCACCAGGTCTGGCGGTAATGCGCACAACGATGCGATCAGAGAGAACACGCGTTCCACCAGTGACAGAGGAACGATCTCCACCTGCTTCACGGATGACAGGAGCGGATTCACCAGTGATCGCCGATTCATCGACGCTGGCGATACCTTCGATGATCTCGCCATCGCTTGGGATCAAGTCTCCCGCTTCGCAGACCACGATTGAACCTAGAGTCAATTGGCTAGATGCCACGATGCTCTCAGTTCCATCATCGGCGAGGAGTCTTGCCATGGAACTCGTGCGAGTTTTGCGCAAAGTGTCTGCCTGCGCTTTTCCGCGACCTTCGGCAATTGCTTCAGCAAGGTTTGCGAAGATCACTGTTCCCCAGAGCCAGGCCACGATCCACCATGTGAAGACGTTGGAGTGTTGGATTGCGAGAACAAATGTGAAGATTGCGCCGATTTCTACGACGAACATCACGGGGTTTTTAGACATGATGCGCGGATCGAGTTTGCGCACCGCAGCGGGCATCTCGGTGTAGAGCTGACGTGGATCAAGAATTGTCATCGAAGTCCCTCTGCTAGTGGTCCTAGTGCAAGTGCTGGAATATAAGTAAGTGCCACAACTACAACGGCAACCGTTATAAGTAGTGCCACGAAAAGACCATTTCGGGTGCTTAGAGTTCCCTTGCTTTCAGGAACAACTCCTTGCTTGGCGATAGATCCAGCGAGTCCGAGCACCAAGAGCATTGGAATGAATCGACCGAGAGCCATCACGATGCCAAGTGCGATGTTGAGGAATGGCCTGTTGCCGCTCAATCCAGCAAAGGCGCTGCCATTGTTATTGCCGGCCGAGGTGAAGGCGTAGAGCAACTCGCTCAGACCATGTGAGCCCGTGGCAGAGATGGATTTGCGAACCCCTGAATTGCTAAATGCGATTCCCGCTCCCACTAGTACTAATAGAGGTGTGGTCAATATATAGAGCGAGGCGAACTTGATCTCTTTCGCCTGGATTTTCTTACCAAGGAACTCTGGCGTTCGACCCACCATAAGTCCGCATAAGAAGACGGTGACCATAGCCAGGATCAACATTCCATAGAGTCCAGAGCCGGTACCGCCTGGTGATATCTCACCAAACATCATGTTGAGCATCAGGACTCCGCCCGCGAGTGGAGTGAAGGACTCGTGAGCTGCATCAATTGCACCCGTAGATGTGCTTGTTGTTGCGGAAGCAAAGAGCGATGATGCGCCAACTCCAAAGCGATTTTCTTTGCCTTCCATCGATGAACCGGCGACCGTGAGTGCGGTACCAGAGTGATGGAGTTCCAGGGCGGTTGTTGCTGCAGTCGTTGCGAGGAAAATGCCAACCATGGCTCCGAGTATTGCCAAACCTTGCTTCTTGTTATTGATCAGTTTGCCCATGGTCCAAGGCAGGGCAAATGGAATTACAAGAAGCAAGAAGATCTCTAGCAGATTGGTAAATCCGCTGGGATTTTCAAAGGGATGGGACGAGTTGGCATTGAAGAAACCGCCACCATTTGTTCCAAGCTCCTTGATTGCCTCCTGACTTGCGACAGGACCACCGGGGATATGTTGAATTGCACCGGTGATTGTGTGAATTGTGCGGGTGGCACTGAAGTTTTGGATTGCGCCATTGAGCATCAAGATCAACGTAGCAATGAAGCTGAAGGGAAGTAGGATCTTAAAGATGGTGCGATACATATCTACCCAGAAGTTTCCTAGGCTTTCACCGTGACGAGCGTTGAATGCTCGAACCAGCGCAATGGCTACGACAATTCCAGCTGCGGCAGAAGCGAAATTCTGAATCGCCAAACCAGCCATCTGCGCGAAATACCCAAGGGTTGACTCGCCTGAGTAGTTCTGCCAATTGGTATTGGTGACGAATGAGATTGCGGTATTCCAGGCGAGGGCAGGCGACATGCCTTTAAAACCTTCAGACCAAGGCAGGTATTGCTGTAGTCGCAAAATGCCGTAAAGAAAGAGAATCGAAATTCCAGAGAAGCTAAGAAGGGAAGCGGCGTAGCCTTTCCAGGATTGCGAGGATCTAGCGTCAATTCCGATACTTGAGTAGAAGCGCTTTTCCAGCCAGCCAACTTTCTCGGATTGAAATACCTTGGCCATGTAATTGCCGAGGGGGACGATGGAGAGACCGATCAGAACAACGAGTGCAAGATCGGTGAAAAGGGTTGATGAAAGTTCGCTCATTTAGAATTTCTCCGGCAAGAGGAGTGCGACGATTAAATATCCAGTAAGCAAAATTGCCAGGATAAGCCCGATTGTCTGTGCCATTAGATCCGCCCTAAGCCTTTCAATATCAATCCGAAGGCAGCGAAGATCACGGCAATTCCAGCAATAGCTAGTACGTCAGCCATCAGAATTCCTCCTCATTAAAACCCATAGGTAGTCCCAAGAAGTGGGGCTATGGCAATAGGTTAGGAAGTCAGTGAATGCCAAAGGGTGAAAAAGGAAAATGACTAACAACTTCCTAACAGCTACGCCCACAGGCTGCTCTTGGGGTCGGTATCGATAGATAGGCTTGCCAGATGTCCAGCGCCAAGAATCAGCAGATGAAGTTGGTGGGCGAGGCGCTCTCTGCCGCAATTGAGGCCATCGGAGGACAGCCGCGCGAAGGCCAGATCCAGATGGCCGAGGCGGTCGCTAACGCGCTGACCGATCGACACCATCTATTAGTTCAAGCAGGCACAGGTACGGGTAAGTCGCTGGCATACCTGGTTCCTGCTTTGGTTCATGGCAAGAAGGTCTTGGTCGCCACCGCTACCTTGGCTTTGCAGAGGCAGTTGGTAGAACGTGACCTTCCCAAGATTCAACCCGCGCTAGAAAAAGTTCTGCAGCGAGATCTCACCTTTGCCGTTTACAAAGGCGTCGGCAATTACCTCTGTTTGCAGAAGATGAATGGTGTCGAGCAAGATCCCGATGGTGACGTCCTGATGGAGATCGGTATCCTCGAGAAAGATCAGAAACGACTCAAGGCATGGGCGACAACTCCAGGTATTAGCGGCGATCGCGACGATGCCCCCGATGTTGATCGCAGGGTCTGGGCGGCAAACTCGGTCTCAGGCCGCGAGTGCATTGGCAAAGATAACTGCGCCTTTGGTTCGCAGTGTTTTGCAATTGCAGCTAAAGCCAAGGCGCAGACCGCAGATGTAGTTGTCACTAATCACACGTTGCTTGCTATCGAGATCGTGGATAACCATCCGATCCTGCCGGATCGAGATGCAGTGATCTTGGATGAGGCGCACGAATTTATGGATCGCACCACGCAGGCCGTGACTGAAGAGCTCACCGCTGCCCGAGTGGAGCGGGCTGCCAAGATGGCAGCCAAACATATTCCGAGCAAGGCGACGATCGCATTTAATAAAGCGGCCGACGAGTTTGCTGAGGCGCTCGCTGACTTTGCTGCCGATGTTCG
>CAVQBB010000004.1:0-13362 GCA_963710655.1 uncultured Actinomycetota bacterium
CCGCTACTTCACGATGAAGTTCGGGTCATGGGAGCGATCTACGACGTTAAGAGTGGCTTGCTAACCCCTGTAAATTAACCGCGCAATCTCTTGAATCGCCTCGCGCCACTCTCTACCCTTTTCTTACAAATCTTTCAGCGGTGAGGGAGTGTTTCATGGCACATGATGTAATTACCGAGCAACCCAAAGATTTCAAAATCATTCCAACCAGTGCGATACCGCTTGTAGCTATCGTCTACATCGGACTGATTATCGCGGTAGCTACGAACCGACTCTGGGCGTTGGATTTCTTCCATGTCGTTGGCGGTGGATTGTGGACTGGAATCGATCTATTTCTCGGATTTGTTATTGGACCAATCATCGGAAAGATGAGTATTCCTGCACGTATGGAGTTCTCTAAGAAGTTCATGCCGAAGATGGTTCTTCTTATGCCGACTCTGGTGATTGCTACGCTGGCTGGAGGATGGCAGTTAGCTCGCCATGAGGGATTCATTCTCTCCTCAGATAAACATCATGGGTGGGTAGTTGCATCGATGATCGTCGTAGGAGTTATGGCGGTTGTTGCGCTTGGATTCCTAGAGCCTGCCAATCTCGGTGTCCTCTTTGAGCTGAAGAAGGAGAGGCCAAACGGAGAGGTGATCGCAAAGTTGATGAAGCGCTTCCTTTACACCGCCGGGCTTACCGGAGCGATGCAAGTCGCCACCCTAATTATCATGACGAGGATTGCGACGCTATGAAACGAAGAAGAAGTTGCCTCCCGTTGCGGAGATCTCGGTCTTAGTGCTAGCTCTTGTAGTTGCTGGCGGTGTCTACCTCGCCGCGCACCTTCCAAAACATGTTTCACTTGCCCCTACTACGACGCTGAAGGTGGCGCTCGCTGCTCTGGGAGTCCTCGTGAATCTTTATCTCCTCAGCCAAATTAAGGGTTTTGATTGGGAGAAGTTCTTCTTGGTGGCGAAGTGGACGCTTCTGGCCTACGGACTAATCGCTGGCGCATTGGAGTACATCTTCATCAAGGATCGGGAACAAAGTGGAAGTGTCCTTAACACTCATGAGTGCGACGCTAGTTATCTTTGCACTCAACCTTCCGTGCAGCTCTTGGATTTGCAGTTTCGCGCTACTCCGAAAAGGTGGGCTAGTAGTCCTTCCATTTGAAGATTCTGGCTGCCGCTGTCTGAAAAAAGGACTGTGATGTTTGAAAAGCATCAAGCAGAGTGGATGCCGCTGTGTGCGACGGTAATGGTCAAAATAGGTCATTTCCGATGCTTTGCAACAATTTAATCGGCCTCTCCGGAGCGGTCCTGACTATCGTAATCATCGCGGTGGACAAAATAACCATATGGCAGTCTTGCTCGATCGAACCTGATTCACGGAGATCAGAGAGCATCGGCTTCTTATCAGCGCGCTGCTCTGGAGAACGGTTGAGCTGAGAGATAGCGATGATTGGAACATCTAACTCTTTTGCGAGGAGTTTGAGGTTAAGTGAGAATTCCGAAACCTCTTGTTGTCGGTTCTCAACGCGTTTACCCGATGTCATCAACTGTAGATAATCGATAACGATCAACTTTAAGTTGTGGCGCTGCTCGAGACGGCGCGCCTTAGCCCGGATCTCCATCAGTGAGAGATTGGGAGAGTCATCAATAAAGAGGGGAGCCTCTGGGATCTGACGTTCGCTTAGCTAGCCGACCCCACTCATCCTCACTCAGAGTGAGCCGGAGCGAATATTGTTAAGTGCAACCTTGGCCTCTGCAGAGATCATGCGCATTGCAATCTCGGAGCGGCTCATTTCGAGTGAGAAGATCACAGAGGCAACGCCATCGTGAATCGAGGCATGTCGCGCAATATCCAAACCAAGTGTTGATTTACCAACGGCGGACGCGCGGCGAGGACGATCATGTTGCCAGGGTGAAAGCCATTTGTGAGGCTATCGAGTTCTAGAAATCCGATTTAACGCCTTCATGCGACACCGATTCCTTTTCCAATTGCATCGATCTCATCAAGCGGGCTGCAAGTCAACTCAGAGAGTTGAATGTAATCCTCTGTTAAGCGTGACTCAGTGACTTGATAAACCTCGGCCTGTGCTGCATCGACTGCATCATCTACATCGCCGGCCTCGGAGTAACCGAGTTGAACAATCTTTGTTCCCGCTTCGACAAGGCGACGCAAGATTGCGCGATCGCGAACGATGCGCGCGTAGTAACCGGCATTGGCCGCGTAGGTACTGATGAGATCAAGGTGTGGAGATATGGCGCGCCGCCTGCACGCGCTATATCGCCACGCTTTGTCAGCTCGGCCGAGACTGTCACTGGATCGGCAGGATCGCCGCGGCCATAGAGATCTAAAATCGCATCGTAGATAAGTTCGTGAGCGGGGCGATAGAAATCGCGCTCTTTAATGATTTCGACAACATCGGCGATGGCATCTTTGGAGAGGAGCATTCCACCGAGAACAGATTGTTCGGCGACTAAATCTTGAGGAGGAGTGCGCTCAAACTCGACAGCTCGAGCCGGCAGGCTAGTACTCCCTCGATTTGGGAGTTCAGCGATGCTCATGCCCGTATCTTCTTATGGAGCCACCGACATTCCCTATTTTCGTCTTAGGCCCATGTGTGCCCCTTTGTGGGAAAGCAATCTTTTGCTGGGGATAACCTGAAAATCTGTGTGGAGCGGCTGTGGGTAACTACCCTGGACTGGGGATAGTTCTGTGAGTTTGAGCTAATTCACGCTCAAATTGGAGATTTGGGTTGGGGATAAAGATAAATTCTGATGATCTCAATTAATGAGAAAACCCCACCTAGCGAGCTAGGTGGGGCTCTCTTTAACTACTATTTGGCTGCAATTAGGCAGCGACGACCTGTACCTGAACATTTGCTGCAACCTGAGCATGGAGGCTTACCTTGGCGGTGTAGTTGCCAAGCTTCTTCATGACTGGTGCCTTCAGACGGTGGCGATCGATATCGATTCCGACTGAAGATTTGATCGCAGCGATCAGATCCTTCTCGGTGACTGAACCGAAGAGTGAGCCGGTTCCGCCTACCTTTGCCTTAACAACGATTGGAGCCTGCTCCAAAGCTGCCTTGATTTCACGGGCATGGTCGAGATCGCGGATCTCGCGAGCGCTACGTGCACGACGAATTCCTTCGATCTGCTTCTCTCCGCCTAGTGACCATGCAATTGCATTGCCATTTGGAAGGAGGAAATTGCGAGCGTAACCATCTTTAACAGTTACAACATCTCCGGCCTGACCTAGCCCTGCAACTTCACGAGTAAGGATGAGTTTCATTTGTATATCCTCTCCTTATCTTGCTGTCGAGGTGTAAGGCAAGAGCGCCATTTCGCGGGAGTTCTTAACCGCGGCAGCAATTGCACGTTGATGTTGGGTGCATGCACCCGTTACTCGGCGAGCGCGGATCTTGCCGCGATCAGAGATGAACTTACGAAGTGTTGCGATGTCCTTGTAGTCAATATAAGTGACTTTCTGCTGGCAGAAAGAACATGGCTTCTTCTTAAATTTCTTTAAAGCCGCAGCCGACATCTTCGGCGCGACCTTCTTTGGTTTTAAGGTCTTATTACTTCTTGCTCCCACTGTGGTGCTCCTTTAAGAGGGCCCTGTTTATTAAACAGGAATGGTTGGTTTCTAATGAGGTACGTTCTAATAAATTAGAACGGAGGTTGATCATCCGATGCTCCTGTTGCCCAACCGCCACCGACTGGGGCTGCTGACCAAGGATCATCTGATGATGCAGTTTCAGATGTAGCGGTGAAGCCGCCGGAACCCGCGCCGCGGGTGGTCTTTGTGACCTTTGCAGTTGCGTTGCGAAGTGATGGACCTACTTCGTCAACTTCAACCTCAAATACGGTGCGCTTCTCGCCTTCTTTAGTTTCATAAGAGCGTTGCTTGAGACGTCCAGAGACAATTACTCGCATTCCGCGAGTTAATGACTCTGCAACATTCTCTGCAGCTTGACGCCAGATTTGGCAGTTAAGAAAGAGGCTATCGCCATCTTTCCACTCGTTCGTTGCCTTATCGAGATAACGAGGAGTTGATGCAACGGTGAACTTTGCAACTGCAGCACCTGATGGTGTGAAGCGCAGTTCAGGATCGCTTGTTAAGTTACCGATCATTGTGATTGTTGTATCGCCAGCTGCCATTTTTCTCTCGCTTAATTAACTGTTATCTGATTATGAATTGAGTTGATCTGGACGAACGACCTTGGTGCGAAGCACCGCTTCGTTCAAATTGAGTTGACGATCAAGTTCTTTGATCGCATCTGGACCACAGTGCAGATCAGCAACAGCGTAGATTCCTTCGGCCTTTTTATTGATTTCGAAGGTCATGCGACGACGTCCCCAAATATCGAGCTTGTCGACGGTTCCACCACTGTCTTTGATGATCTTGAGGTATGTCTCAAGACTTGGTGCGACTGTGCGTTCTTCTAGGTCAGGATCGAGAATGACCATGATTTCATAATGACGCATGCGTTAACCCCACCTCCTCTGGACTAAAGCGGCCGTGGGATTTCCACGGCAGGAGGGTTACTGCTCCTACAGTGAAAAGGACGGGTGCCCTGAACCTGTAGGAAGGGTAAGCCTAACCTCCCGTCTGCAATAGGAGAAATTCGTCCTCCTGTGCGGGCAGATCCCGTGTGGATAAGAGGATCCTCCAGGCGAAAAATAGGCTGGTCGCCACCCTAAGAAGGATTGCCCCCGCGTACCACTTGGCCGGGAGCGCAAAGTTGGCCCCGGCAAAGCCGCCGAGGTACTCCCAAATGGAGAAGTGGTAGATCGCCTCAGCCCCCTGCCAGATCCAAAACGCTCCCCTATCTCGATTATTAACCAGAGCCATAACTCCCAATGGGGCTAACCACAATACATATTGAGGGGAGTAGACCTTATTGAGAGCGGTGAATAGGGCGACAAAGATAAAGGCTGTTTGCGCCAGCGTCGGAGTGCTTACGTTCCGAATCAGGTGTCCAACAACTACAAGAGATGCAAGAACGAATAGCGCCATCCAGTAGACATTGATGTGTGGCGGATTAATATTAAAAATATTTATTGCCTGCCAGAAGGAACCTAGATCCGCAGGTCGATCGGAGTTCAATTTAAAGAATCGCCACCAACCCTTGGGGGTGAGGATTGCAAATGGTGCATTAATAAATGTCCAGAGCAGGACGGTCTGTAGGAGATAACGGAGACCCGTCTTGACCTCTCTCGTCTTCAGAAAGATAACCGCGATTGGGATAAGTAAAACGATTGGAAAGAATTTGGTAGCAATCGAGATCGCCAACGCCGTCGAGCTCAGTAGATACCTCTTTCGATCAAACCAATAAATACTCAAGACTGCAGTTGCCACCGCCCACATATCCCAATTGATGTACATCGATGCGATGACTGCCGGTAAAAGCGGAAGCAGATACCACTTTGCAGGATTTATTTTAGAGATCAGAATGGAGGTAAATACAAAGAGCGCGGCTAACAGCACAATATTTATTAGAAAATAATATTTATCCGAATTTTGGCCATGCGGAGTTATGAGAGCAGTCGCCCACATAACAACTCCTGTTAGTGGTGGGTACTCAACAGAGTTTGTGGCGCTGGAATAGGGCCAAACATGATTCACTAAACCTCGTGCATCAAAGAGCGCAGGTAGATCGCTGTAGCACTCATGTACATCCACTCCAACACCAGTCCAGTTGGTGTTGTAACAGTGATCAAACTTTGCGAATGAAAGTAAGCCAGCAAATAAGGCGAGTGCGATAACTGCCTTTGTTGTAAAGGAGAGTTTCATACTCTTTCCAGTTTATTTACTTCTTCTTTTTAGGTGAAGGAGCTGGTGTGGGTTTAGGAGTAAGAAAGGCGAGTTTAGGATCCATCGTTGGAACCGCGCTCTGCATAGGTGTTGGATCCACACCGCCAATATTCGCTGGAGGTGGGAAATCCATTACAGGAGTGTGTGCCAGCGCCTCTCGCATATATTGGTCCCAGATCTTTGCAGGGAAGGTTCCACCAGTAACGGCGTTGAGACCACCAATTCCATTAAGTGACTCTGAGGCGTTATCTCTAAAGAGTGCAACGCTAGTAGCCAACTGAGGCACAAATCCGGTGAACCATGCGCTCGCATTATCGGTGGTGGTACCCGTCTTTCCGGCACTAGGTCTTCCCAGATCAGCTACCGCACCTGAGGCGGTTCCATATGTAGTTACGGTTTGTAGCGCCGTTGTTAAATCAGCCATTACATCGCTAGCAAATACCTGATTTGTCTGAGGTTGCGCTTGATAGAGGATTCCTCCATTGTCACCAATAACCTGCGAGACGATGTAAGGCTTTGCATAAATTCCTTGCGCCGCAAAGGTGGCATATGCCGAGGCCACGTCTATTACATGTGGACTTGCAACACCGAGCGTGACGGAAGGTCCTGAAACCATCTGCACTGAAGTCGGAATACCCGCGCGCCGTGCAACATCAATAACCTTATCGGGCCCCACCTTGATGCCAAGTGGAACGAATACGGTATTTACGGAGTTAGCGATTGCATCGAGGAGATTAATGTTGTTGTACTGCTCGTTACCGTAGTTAAATACTGGGTATGGACCTTGCGAGCCAGGGTCATAAAAGACTTGTGGGGATCTTCCATTCCAGACCGAATGCAGACTAATTCCAGCCTCAAGAGCAGCGACTAGTGCAAATGGTTTGAATGATGAACCTGCTTGAGTAGTCGCCTGCGTCGCGTTGTTGTACTGACTCTTCAAATAATCTTGACCGCCATACATTGCGAGTACCGCTCCGGTTCCGGGTTGAATCGAAACCAAGGCGACACGAAGGTTATTGAATGGTGCCTTAGGAGTGCGCTTTGCGACAGCATCGACTGCTGCCTCTTGATCCTTCTTCACCAGAGTGGTTTTTACAACCAACCCACCTTGCAATAGCTGATCTTGAGTAAATCCAAATTGCTGTAATTGATTTTCAATCCAAGAGATTACGTAACCCTTTGGACCCGCTAGAGAACCAGAAGCGACTCTCGGTTGAATAAATGGAAAGACTTGCTTTGCCTCTTCGGCGCGGGTGAGCCACTTAGCCTTCACCATTCCATCAAGTACGTACTTCCAGCGCGCTTGCAATCGTGCTAAATAACTCGGGCCGTTAGCGGGATCGTAATATCCAGGGGCGTTGAGAATGCTGGCTAAGACTGCAGCTTGCGAGACATTGAGTTGATCGACTGTGCGACCAAAGAAAACTTGTGAACCTGTCTGCACTCCATAAGCGCCGCGACCAAAATAAATGGTGTTGAGATAATCTTCAAGAATCTGATCTTTAGAGAGTTGCTGTTCCAATTTAACGGCAATGACAATCTCTTTTATCTTTCGCTGAATACTCTGTTGCGGAGATAGGAAGGCGGTCTTGGCATATTGCTGCGTGATAGTTGAACCACCTTGCAAGGAGCCACCGCGAAGGTCATGCCACAGCGCACGCAAAATTCCAGTTGGGCTAAAGGCGTGCTCGCTATAAAAATTGCGATCCTCGGCAGCCAATATTGCATGTCGCACATTGATCGGAATGCTCGCTAATTGCACGCTCGTGCGATCTTGCGCTCCAACTCGACCAATCTCTGACCCATCTGCGTACTCAATAACTGTGGCCTGACTATTTACATATTGATTGGGGTCAGGAATCTTGACGGTGAAGTAGGCGTAGGAAAAGAGGTAGGTCGCTATAACAAATCCCCCGCCGATCGTGAAGATCGCCCCGCGGATAAACCAGGTTCTCAGGTTTTCGCGGGTTGGTTTTTCCATGTGGAAAGGTTACCGCCCAGCGCTACGGGCGTAATCCTCATCCTCAAGAGTTCGCACCCTGCGTGGTGGTTTGCGGTATTTACCATCTCCCAACTTGAAGGAGTAGATCAGATGGTGCCAACCGCATCCCATGCAGACCTCAACGATATACACCCGAAATTCCCCGTATTGGCTCTGCATCTCTTCAATCTCGGCGGAAGTCTTAATGCGGCCTGAGTACTGACCGAGTTGATCGCCGAAGGTATATCGCAATTCGACCATCTCGGCTTTGCGGCAAACAGGACAAAGTCTTTCTACTCGCTCTCCATGATATTTAGCAGCGCTCTTGAGGTAGGGATCAGCATCACAGGCATCTAGCCCCGAGGTCGTGCCTTTGAAGAGCGCGATTAACGTAGCGCGACGCTTAAGTGAATAATCGATCGCATCACGACGACTCCATAAGGTGCCCAACATAGTTTCCAAGAATAAACCTTTATAACTAACTACGCTTGCGCGCATGAGAAAGGTTGGGATGACTAAAAATTGGCCATTTCATCCTGGGAGCAAGTTGCCCCACATCCTCACAGTACGTTGGCTCGGCCAAGTGGGGGATGGAATCTTCCAATCCTCATTAGCATCCTTCGTTCTCTTCTCTCCAGAACGCCAGCCCAATGCAGTCAGCGCCGCCACCGCCTTTGCCGTCGTACTCCTGCCTTACTCACTTGTCGGTCCTTATGCTGGAATATTTCTAGATAGATTCTCTCGCCAGAGAATTGTTCTCTTTTCGAATCTCATCCGAGCTGTTGATCTTGCTTTCATGGCGCTGCTGATTAAGGCGGGCGCAACTGGGGTGCCACTCACCCTCTTGGTACTAGTGGCATTTGGCATAAATCGATTGATTCTCGCTGGCCTCTCCGCTGGCCTGCCATTGGTCGTGAGAAAGATGAGTTGATCTCCGCAAATGCCTTGGCGGTTACAGGTGGAAGTATCGGTGTCGTCATCGGTGGCGGAATTGGAATTGGTATTAAGAAATTATTTGATGCATCATGGAAAGAGTGATCTGAGTGATGCCAAAGTTATTTTAATTGCAATGGTCTGTTACCTCGCGAGTGCGTTCTTCACCCGAGGTTATCTCGAAAGGAGATTGGGCCCGCTGATCATGAGATTCCAGTTGAAGTTCGGGGAATTCGTGAACTGCAAGAAGGCTTACGTATTTTGCGAAACCATCCTGATGCTTTCCGTGGAATATTTTCTACCGCAATTCAACGAGGAGGTTTAACTGGACTTACATTGATGGGGTTATTGCTGGAGAGAAATACATTTAACCCACCTAGCAATCCGGATGCCGGTCTAGCAGGCTTTGCTTACGCTCTCGCGGTTGCTGGTGTTGGCTTTGGTGTTGGTTCCTTTATCACGCCATTCTTCGTCAATTACTTTGGGCGACATCGTTGGATACGAATAATGATGATCGCGCCATTCCCATTTCTCGTGCTCTTTGCCTTTATTCCACAAGAGTGGCTACTGCTCACAACCGCATTCTTTATCGCAACTTGCGGTCAGGCGGTTAAAGTCACTAATGATGCCCTGGTTCAATCACAAATAGCTGACGAGTTCCGCGGACGAGTCTTTGCCTTTTATGATGTTGCGGTAAATGGACTCATTGTTTTAGGTGCGATTGTGGCAGCGCTCATCCTGCCCACATCTGGAAAATCAGTAGCGCTTCCGCTTCTTACGACCGCGGTCTTCGCATTGACCACCTTTTTATTGTTGCGAAATTCCAAGTTCTTTATTGCGCGCCCAAGCGAGTAGCTCTTGGGTGGCTAGTTCTGGTCCAAGCGGGCCGCGTTCCATTCGTAACTCGAGCAAGAAATCATAGGCCTCACCGACAAGTCGAGAAGGCTTGATTCCCAAGATCTCCATAATCTGTTGGCCATCTAGATCGGGACGGATTCGATCTAACTCTTCTTGAGCCTTCAGTTCTGCAATCCGATTCTCTAAAGAGTCATAAGTAGCGGAGAGTTGATCAGCTTTGCGTTTATTGCGCGTTGTGCAATCTGCCCGTGTAAGAACATGAAGCGAATCCAGCAAATCTCCTGCATCTCGAATGTAGCGACGGACGGCTGAGTCGGTCCACTCCCCACTTCCATATCCATGAAAACGAAGTGCAGGAAGACAAGAGTCGAAACATCATCAACAATCTTGCTCTCAAAACGCAATTCCTTAAGTCGCCTCTTGGTCATTTTCGCACCCACAACTTCATGGTGATGGAAAGAGACTCCACCTCCAGGAATCAATTCACGCGTGCGAGGTTTGCCAATGTCGTGCATGAGTGCCGCTAAGCGAATCACAAGGTTAGGCCCACCTAATCGATCCTCATGGGCGATAGCCTGATCTAGAACAGTTAGCGTGTGCTCGTAGACATCTTTATGGTGGTGATGTTCATCGATTTCCAATTTCAATTTCGGTAACTCTGGAAGGAAGTGGGTGGCTAGGCCGGTTTCAACAAGTAGACGGAGCCCCAACCTCGGATTGGATGACATAAGAGTCTTAATAAATTCATCTCGTATACGTTCTGCTGAAATTATCGATAGTCGCTCGGACATTTCAACAATCGCCGCGATAACCGATGGGTCAACAGAGAAATCTAGTTGTGCTGCAAATCGAGCCGCCCGCAACATGCGAAGTGGGTCATCGGTAAACGAAGAGGGAGCACTTCCTGGAGTTCGTAATACTTTCTTGGCTAAATCTCCGGCGCCATCAAAGAGATCTATAAATGTCGGTTGTTCTGTCGTGAGTTCTAGCGCCATCGCATTCACAGTGAAATCTCTACGAGAAAGATCCCCCTCAATTGACTCTCCAAAATTCACATCCGGTTTTCGCGATTCTGGGTCGTAACTTTCGCTGCGATAGGTCGTTACTTCGACAGTGACGTCGCCTTTCTTTGCAGCGATAGTTCCGAAGGCGGCTCCGGTCTCCCAGACGTTATCAGCCCACTGCTTAAGGATCCTGGTGCTCTCTGGTGGTCGGGCACTAGTCGCAAAATCTAAATCATTTCCGAGCCTGCCCAAAATGGCATCACGCACCGGACCCCCAACGAGAGCCAGAGTAAATCCCTCACGCTTAAAAGCCTCCGCCAAGGATGCAATCAACTCCCCGTGCAGAGCAAGGGCGCCGAGGGCTAGTTCGGCTGCGAGGGCGCCTGGATTAGGCAACTGGGTACTCACAATGAGTAAGGCTAGAGCAGTACCCTTCTCTTATGACCCCGGCACCTGGTGCGGGTGGCGAAGCGAAACGGAAAAAACGTCGGAGACGGCGTCCTGCGGGCCCACACTCACCCACTAATACTTTAACTCCGGCTAAAACTGAACCTCGTACTGCCCCTGTCAAAAAAACGCCCCCTAAAAAACGCCCTGCTTATGCCAAGCGAGTAGATGAGGTAAGTGCTGGCGGATTAGTCATTGATGAGACCGGAACCAAAGGTCTACTGATCGGTCGCCGCGATCTCAAAGATGCAACTCGCGAACGTTTGCTCTGGTCGCTTCCCAAAGGGCATATCGAAGCTGGCGAAACTCCTGAACAGGCAGCCATCCGTGAGGTCGCTGAGGAGACAGGAATTCAAAGTGAGATCTCGCGTGAGTTGGGAATTATCGATTTCTGGTTTATGGCAGGTGGAAAGCGAATTCATAAAACGGTTCACCATTATCTCTTCCGAGAGGTCGGCGGTGTCCTCGCGCCACAGGTGAGTGAAGTCGATGATGTCGGTTGGTTCCCGCTTGACGAGATCATCTCATTCCTCGCGTATCCAGATGAGAAGAAACTGATTGCAAAATCTGGTGACTTAAAAGTATGAAGCGGCTCCTGGCTCTACTAACTGCTCTCACCTTCACCTTAATCGCAACTCCCGTAGCCCAAGCTAGTACAACAATCTATCTTACCGAACCATCTCATCGTCAAATCAATGGTCAATTCATTGATGATGATCTCGCAGACTCAATGAGTTTTACTGGTCGACTAGGGCAATTGGTTTTCAACCCTCCTGCGGGTGATCGCACCTGGGTAATTGATCCCGCTCTAATAGATGATGTAACTGCGATGGCTGGTGGTTACACACTCACTTCAGGTGTGCCGGCACAGCAGAACTAGCGGCTAAGTCTTGGCTCGACCAACTCAAATTAGATATACGAACCGACCCCATCATCCCAATGGTGTACGGCAACCCCTCGTCATATTGGGTAAGTCAACTCTCCCCTCACGAGGCCAATTACCTTCTAACCATTTCGCAAAGTCGACTTGCAACGTTGTTGGGGGTTGATGTCACGAACCCTGCGGTGTACCACTCAAATTCACACTTCAACCTAACTTCGGCCGACATAAATTCACTCAAAGATGATGCCTCGCAATTTGCGGCAACCGCTTCATATATTGATCCAACAAAGATTGATATCTCACGGCTTGCTCTTATAAGAATTCTCAATCCCGACCTCACCAACGATCGTCGCGAATATTTAATAAGAGATCTAACGGGCGCTGCATATGCACAGATGCATCTAGTTCATCTAGGCCCAGGTAAGTTCACAGTGACATCTACTCATCAAGATCTACCTATAACTCTTACAAATGGCTTCCCATTAGATGTAAAAGTAAACCTCTATGTAATACCAACTAATTTGAAAGTTGAAGTTGGAACCCTGCCCCAGGTGGTTATTCCAGCAAAATCCAAGATCCAGGTGATGGTTCCCATTACAGTTTTGACTTCAGGAACTTCCGGTTTGAATGTAGAACTCACCTCCACCCATGGCAATTTATTGGGGGATTCGGTGATCTATCCGCTGCAACTCTCCGTGATTAGTCCAATAGCTACTTGGTTTACCACTGGCGCTGCCATCGTGCTCTTCGTCGCCGCTACCTTCCAAAGTATTCGCCGCATCAGGAGAAGGCAGAGATGAGTGATAACTCGATTATCCGCTCGTCGGCGATCATGGCGGCAGACACTTTCGTCCCCCGTATTACGGACTCATTCGCGGTCTCTTGTTAGTTGCGTGCTCGGTACAACCCTCTTGGGAGATACTTACAACGTCGCAAACACCATGCCAAATATTTTGTACAACTTGATAATTGGCGGTGCACTTACAGCAGCCTTTGTTCCGCAAATGGTTCGTGCCATCCGGGAACCAATGGTGGATCAGCATTCATCTCTCGACTTGTTACGGCTACATGCTCGTTCTTGGAGTCTTGTATTGGTGTCAATAGTTGCCGCACCTCTTCTGGTGCACCTCTTTGCAAGTAGTTATTCCGGTCGCCGAGATTTAATTTCGACGTTATCTTCATGCGCTACTGCCTACCTCAAATATTCTCTATGGGACTCTTTGCATTACTCGGGCAAGTAACAAACGCTAAAGGGAAGTTTGGGCCCATGATGTGGGCTCCTGTTTTCAACAACGTAGTTGTCATTGGAGTCTTTGCTCATTTCCTTCATATCTCCAAAGGTTGGAAAGTCCAACTATCTCTCATGGTCAGGCGACATGGTTAGGTATCGGAACAACTGCGGGTTTTGTAATTCAACTCGCCTGCTTAATTCCGGTTCTAAGACAGAT
>CAVQBB010000005.1:0-278135 GCA_963710655.1 uncultured Actinomycetota bacterium
GATGTAATCCACCAGGATATGTTCGGTTTCCTCGAGCGTGCTATCAGTGGCAAGGCCTTTGCCCGCGGATCATGGTTCGGTGATTCAGGGTATTGTTGTCGGATTCATCCACATCAGGAGAATGGGTGGCGGCGGCCAATGGTCTTGGCAAACCTGGCTGGTCCGCGGTAACCGTGATTTCAAACTGTTTCTCGTGAGAGGGCCAAAGCGGCTTGGCGCGGTCCTTCTTTCGCGCCTCTGCCCCGCGCCTCGGCTTCGGCCTTTTCCAGGCGACGCTGCTTCTCGTTCAGAGACACGATGGGTCGGCCAGTTGAGCTTTGGATGCGGGGGGATTCGCGCAACCAAGGAAACCTTTGTCGGCTGCGATGCGCTCGGCCCTCAGAGCAGTGACCAGGGAGTGACGCGGTTGAGCTGGGCATGAGCGGCCGGCGGCGCGTTTTCCCGGGGATGGGTCAGGCTTCCCACTTCGCCCAATTTTGAGTGCGCTGGTTGGGGACGGCAGCACGATGTCCGATGCAACCCCTTTGAGTTGGGTCGAACCGCCGTCGGGGCCCCCTCCCGGATAGTGACCTTCGACGTGCGGGGTCGTCGTGGACGGGCAGGCCGACGCGATGCATCACGGCGGCCAGCGGGGCACGTGATTAGAAAGTGCCCTTCCCGAATGTAGTGAGATCGCCAATCACGAGTGCCCGGCCATAGTCTTGTAGTGCGCGGGTGAGGATTTCAGACGCGGATGCACTCAACCGGCTGGTCAGCACCACCAGCGGGCCATCGTAAACCACTGAAAGCAGTCGGGATCAGATTCCACATGCACGTCACCATCAGCATCTTTGGTCTGCACCACTGGCCCCTTCTTGATGAACAGGCCGGTCAGTGAGATCGCCTCCTCCAACGGCGCCCCCATTACGGCGCAGGTCGAGGATGATGCCCTGCACATACTCCTGCTTCAGCTTCTCGATCAATTTGTTAATCGGCGCTTGCGCTTTTATGACCGGAATGTTTCGGGTTGTCTGAGCCGGAATAGAAGGAAGGCAGGTCTGATAATCCCGAAGCGGACCGTGGCCGCTGTTGCCGTCCAGGTCAACAATGCGGGCTTTAGCTTCCTGGTCTTCAAGTTTGATCTCGTCGCGCACCAGAGTGATGGTCTTGCGTACAGAAGAACCAGCCGAGTTGGCGGGGATGATAGTCAGCCGCACGAACGTCCCCTTGGTGTCGCGGATGCTGAGCCGACCGCCTCTCTGGAAGCGGCATATCGACAATATTAGCGGGTAGTTTTCCCGTCCTGGGCGACCGCCACGATCCGAGGATCACCCAACCTTAAGCAGTTTGTGCGGCGGCCGGACCGCCGGGCACGAGTTCGCGAATCTGCAGTAGCCATCCTCAGGATTTGCAGACGTGGCGCCAACGAGCGACAGGGGCGATCCAAAAATCCTGCGTCTGCCACCACCGTGTGGATCTGGATGAGTGGCGTATGCGTGGGCGAGCGCGGTGAGGTAGATCTCCAGCACTTGGTCTTCCTTCCACTGCTTCATCGCGTGAAGGGACCGCTCGTAAAGACGGGGAGGGCTTGGACAATTTCATCGGGCTTCTTGTTGCTGAGCTTCCTCCTGCGGTGTTTTCGTAGCGCAGTTGTTGGCGCCGAGCTCTTTGGCCTCAGCGAGCCTAGCGGGCGGGGCGCGGTCTGCCGATCCACCCGGTAGCTGTCATTCCCCGTGAATTGGAAGGTTTCTTGTCTTTAAAGCTGCTGCGCATAGGCGGCGCGCTCTCAGTTTCCTTGGGGGGGGGGGGGGGGGGGGGGGGGGGGGGGGGGGGGGGGGGGGGGGGGGGGGGGGGGGGGGGGCAGGGGCAACGCATACCCAAACAATTGAGTTCCATTACTGCCTTAACTCCGCAACTATCTCTTTGAGTACCTGCAGAAATTCTTCCATCTCTTCATTGGTAGTAGTTGGGTGCAGGGTGAGTCGCGCATTGCCGTGCGTAAGAATTCCCATCGCAGCTAAGACATGGCTCGGCTCCATATTGGCAGAGTTGCAGGCGGAGCCTGAATCAACTGCAAATCCACGCTCATCTAATTTGTTGACCAGTATCTGCGCATCAATGTAGAGAATCCAGGAAGGGGGGAAGGGTGGTAAATCCATAGGCCACATCTCCCCCATCAACATCGTGAATCTCAGAGTGCAGAAATTCTCGAATCCGGGAATTCAATCCCTCAATTCGCTTCTTCTCTGCCTTGTAGTCACTTACATAACCTTCTAGCGCCAGGGCACTTGCAATGGCTAATGGGATCGAAAAATTTGAGCTGGAGATATTGTGATCAATATGGGGGAGAGGGTTCTTCCACCTGGACCTATCCGAAAGCGCAAAGATCCCCAATCCTCGTGGTCCTTGCCACGCTTGCGAGTTCCAGAGTGCGGCATCCCAACGATCAGGCATCCAGAGGTGTGGCCCTGAGGTGGTGGCATCTACAAAGACGCGCCCTCTAAAACTACTTGGCTGGAAAGAGACGATCCCAGTTTCTCCATTGGCTGCCTGCCAGGCCAATACGTCCTTCTCGCTCGCCTCTGGATAGGTGGTTAGCCCATTAAGCCCCACAGGAAGTTTCACGGAATCCATCCCTGAAGAAACTGCAAAGACCTCAGATCGATCGACAGCTGAGTAGTAGAGCTGGCTTCCAGGTTTGGCGAGTCCAGAGATGCCGAGGTGAAATCCGAGGGCGGGATCGGCCAGAAATTCCACTTGATCACTCCGGATTCCTAAATGCTTGGTGAAGATCTCCTTCGACTCATTGAGCAATATGGCGGTCTGGCGAGAGCTCTGATGGGGTTTCGACGGATCGGCCCAGCCCCGGTCGAAGGCATCATCTAAAAAGGCCCGGGCGGCGGGGTGGAGCGGTGATTCGCTCTGGAAATTGGTTGTGACTGAACCCACCCTAAGAACGCTACCCGCTATGGACACGCTTAGCGAGCGAGATGGTTATCCTTCTCCCATGCGTCGTAACCGCCGAATTCTCGGACTTTTAGCCCTTTCGACCAGCACCTTGCTGCTCACCTCCTGCTCAAACAAGAACATCTCTGGTCTTGGTTTCCCCAAGGGAGCTTCGAGCATTAACGAGACCACTGGCTCGCTCTGGTACTGGGCTTGGGTTGCTGCTGGAGTAGTCGGTGTTACGACTTTGATCCTTATCTTCTGGCCGATTGTTTTCCATCGCAAGAAGAACGAAGAATTTCCTAAGCAGACCCGTTACAACATTCCTGTTGAAGTCGCTTACACCTTGATTCCATTCCTGATCGTTGCCGTGCTCTTCGGATATACCGCACGTGATGAGTCTCGAATCACCAAGATCGATACACCTGCAACTGCACCGCACAATATTCACGTCAACGGGCAGCAGTGGTCATGGCAGTTCACTTATAACGATGCGCCATCCGCTCCAACTGTGACCGGTACTCCAGCACAACGACCAACCTTGGTACTTCCACTGGGCGAGAAAGTCCTTTTCACTATAACCTCTAGCGATGTTGATCATGGATTCTGGATCCCGGCGTACATGATTCAAATCGAAGCTCTGCCGCATATTGTTAATCATCTGGAGTTTGCTGCTGAGAAGTTGGGAACGTTCCCAGGACGTTGCAACATCCTCTGCGGACGAGATCACTCGCAGATGCTCTTCACCGTGAAAGTTGTTACCCCAGCTCAGTACACCGCTTACATCAACTCCCTTAAGGTGGCATAACGATGACAACCTTTGCAGAACCAACCGCACCTGCAACTTCCTATGGGGCAATTGAGCCAAAAGCGAAGTCAAAGGGTCGCCTCTTCGTAAAGTGGATCACCTCAACTGATCACAAGACGATCGGTTACATGTACCTGATCACTGCCTTCGGTTGGTTCATCATTGCTGGAATCTTGGCACTCATTCTGCGCGCAGAGTTAGCACGTCCTGGTCTGCAATTCTTGAGCACCGAGCAGTACAACCAAATCTTCACCATGCACGGAACTGTCATGTTGCTGATGTTTGCAACTCCACTCTTTGTGGGCTTTGCCAACGTGATCATGCCTCTTCAAATTGGCGCAGCCGACGTGGCTTTCCCACGCTTGAACATGCTCTCGTACTGGCTCTACCTCTTCGGTGGATTGATGGCATTCGGTGGATTCTTGAGCCCTGGGGGAGCGGCCTCATTTGGTTGGACCGCTTACGCACCTCTCGCTAACTCACAGTACTCACCTGGAATCGGTGGAGATCTATGGGTAATTGGTCTTGCGATTACTGGTCTTGGAACCATCATGGGTGGCGTTAACTTCATTACAACCATCTTCACAATGCGTGCTCCAGGAATGACGATGTTCCGTATGTCGATCTTTACTTGGAACGTACTTCTTACCTCGATCTTGGTTCTGCTTGCATTCCCACCGCTAGCAGCCGCGTTCTTGGGACTTGAGAGCGATCGACTTTTTGGTTCGCATATCTTTGACTCTGCAAATGGTGGAGCCATGTTATGGCAACACCTCTTCTGGTTCTTTGGACACCCAGAGGTTTACGTTCTAGCTCTTCCATTCTTCGGAATCGCATCTGAAATTCTTCCGGTCTTCAGCCGCAAGCCAATCTTTGGTTATAAGGGTTTCATTGCAGCAACAATCGGTATCGCTGCCCTCTCTGTTTCAGTATGGGCTCACCACTATGTATGCAACCGGCCAAGTTCTCTTACCGTTCTTCTCCTTTATGACTTTCTTGATCGGTGTTCCGACCGGAGTTAAATTCTTCAACTGGATTGGAACTATGTGGGGTGGATCGCTCACTTTCGAGACGCCGATGCTCTTCATCATGGGTTTCTTGGTGACATTCCTATTCGGTGGCTTAACCGGAATTATCTTGGCAAGCCCTCCAATGGACTTTGCCGTATCTGCTTCTTACTTTGTCGTTGCTCACTTCCATTACGTTCTCTTTGGAACCGTGGTCTTTGCGATGTTCGGTGGCTTCTATTTCTGGTGGCCAAAGATGACAGGTCATATGCTCAACGAGCGCCTTGGAAAGGTCCACTTCTGGACACTCTTCTTTGGTTTCCACTTAACCTTCTTGGTACAACACTGGTTAGGTATTAAGGGAATGCCACGTCGTTATGCCGACTACCTAGCAACAGATGGATTCACAACCTTGAACACGATCTCAACGATCGGGTCGTTCCTACTGGCTCTATCTATGCTGCCATTTATGGTCAACGTCTGGATTAGCCGCAAATCTCCTAAGGTGACCGTTGATGATCCTTGGGGCTATGGAGCTTCGTTGGAGTGGGCTACTTCTTGCCCACCACCACGCCACAACTTCACATCGATCCCTCGCATCCGTTCGGAGCGTCCGGCATTTGATTTACATTATCCGCATATGGCACACACGGATGGCGGTCACTGATAATGAAGGCTGGATATAAACTCTTTTACTTCTTGGCTGTCTTCTATGCCGTTGTTGCTGTCGTTTACTGGCAATTAGGGGGAGAACCTCTTGGTATTACCGCGATTTCACTCAGCGGTGGTCTTGCAATCACCATCGGGTTCTATCTTTGGACAAATGATAAGCGCATGGGTCTGCAACCATCTGACAATGTTGAAGGTGAGATCGCAGATCTAGCTGGCGAACTCGGTTTCTTCTCGCCTCATTCTTGGTGGCCACTTCCACTGGCACTCTCTGCATGTGCCATGGGTCTAGGTCTTGTTATTGGCTGGTGGCTCACAGTTATTGCAGTGGGATCTTTGGTCGTAAGCATCATCGGATTCACAACTGAGTATGAAAAGCCTGGGCTTACTTCACACCACTAGCCGCTAGCTTCTTATTGTCGCTGCGCTGTACGGCTGCAGCCATGACGCCGAGGTATGCCATTGGTGCAACGGCAACCATTCCCAAGAATGTAACTACGATGAAATCTGACATTGCACTGACCTCTCCCTAGCCGAGCAATTCGGCTTATGGGTATAGATTGCCCGCTCAACCTTGGGGGAGTCTGCGTTAGGCCTCAGGTAGTACTGGGGGTTTACTGGTTAATTGCTGAGAGAGCTGAAAGCGCCTCGCCCGTCGACCCGCATCACGGTCCACTCATCCATCAGGGTAGCGCCTAGGCCTTTGTAGAACTCGATCGCGCTTCTCATTCCAATCCAAGACCCACCATTGAAGGCGGTGGTAGCCCCGATCCAGGCAGATGGCGGCAAGATGAGCGAGAACAGCCTTGCCGTAACCCTTACCCCGGGCTTCTGCTCGAATAAAGAGATCTTCCAGGTAGATGCCATGGGTTCCAGTCCAGGTGGAGTAGTTGAGGAACCAGATTGCCAGCCTTGGCACCTCTGCTGATCATCCTCAATGAGGTCACAGAAGACCGCTGGGTGATCAGCAAAGAAGGCCCCGGATATCTGCTCAACTGTTGCCTGAGCGCTCTCTGGGGCCTTCTCAAATACTGCTAACTCGTAGATCAACTCTTGGATAAGAGCTGCCTCTGCGGGTTGTGCCGGACGAATCTTCATCCGCGATTAGTGGTGACCATCTCCAAGTTCTTTAAGTTCACTCAGAGTAGGAGCAGGAATCTGAACCGCATTAGCGCGATTGAGTCGTGCACGAATCTTGCCCTTAAGGCCCACGGTTGCTGAGGCTGGAAGCGGAGCAGGGAGGGCATCTGGGTTCTGATGCTGCGTCAGTGTCCACTTCTTGGCATCTGAGAGAGGCTCATGAACTTCAAGCATCTCGCCATTTGGCATCATTACCAGTCGACCGGTCTCCCGTCCGTGCAAGACCAGATCGCGATCTGCGCGCTGCAATGAGAGACAGATGCGCTTGGTGATCACAAATGCGATTGGTGGAACGGTAAAGAGTGCAATACGGGTGAACCACATGATTCCATTAATGGTGAGATGGAAGTGGGTAGCAATGATGTCGTTTCCACCGTTAGCCAAAGTGATCAAGATGAAGACGATGGCTGTTACGCCGAGTGCAGTGCGGTTAGGTGCATTGCGTGGACGATCGAGCAAGTGATGCTCGCGCTTATCTCCGGTGATCCATGATTCGATAAATGGATAGAGAGCCATTCCTGTAAAGAGAATTCCAGGAATGATCAGACCAGGAATCAAGATATTCCAGGAGATAGTGTGGCCAAAGGCGTGTGTCTCTAGCGGTGGAGCAGCACGAACGAGGCCGTCAAGCCATCCCATGTACCAGTCAGGTTGTGATCCAGCTGAGATCTGACCAGGTGTGTATGGACCATAGAGCCAGATTGGGTTGATCGATGCAACGGCGCCGAGGAATGCTGTTACGCCAAAGACAACGAAGAAGAATCCACCAGCTTTAGCCATGTAAACAGGCATAAGCGGATATCCGACGACGTTCTTCTCGGTGCGTCCTGGACCTGGATATTGAGTGTGCTTCTGGTACCACACCAACATCAAGTGGATGGTGATCAGTGCCAAGAAAAGTCCAGGTAGCAGCAGGACGTGAACGATAAAGATACGAGGAATAAATGAGGTTCCAGGGAATGGTCCACCAAATGCAAAGAAGGCCAGGTAGGAGCCGACAACTGGAATGGCTTGCAAGATCGCTTCTGCGATACGGATACCTGTTCCAGACAAAAGATCGTCAGGAAGTGAGTAACCCAAGAAGCCTTCGACGATTCCGAATGTTAAAAGTCCAACACCGATCAACCAGTTGAACTCACGTGGCTTACGGAATGCACCGGTAAAGAAGACGCGGAACAAGTGAGCGACGATCGCTGACATGAAGATGAGCGCAGCCCAGTGATGGATCTGACGCATCAAAAGTCCGCCACGAACATCGAATGAGAGATGAAGTGTTGAGTCATACGCTGCTGACATATGAACGCCAGAGAGAGGCAGGTATGAACCGTTATAGACAACTTCGCGCTGAGAAGGATCAAACCAGAAGGTCAGGAATGTTCCGGTTAACAATAAGATGATGAATGAGTAGAGGCAGATCTCACCGAGCATGAAGGACCAGTGATCAGGGAAGACCTTTGTGAGGTTCTTCTTCAACCACTTTGCTGCGCCGGTGCGCTCGTCAACGTAGTTCGCTGTAGCTCCAGCGACCTTTTCACTCTTCTTCATTATTTATCACCCATGCTAGTTAGTAGTGAGTTATCCATTAGATGAGTTCCGCTCCCAGAAGCTTGGACCTACTGGAACAGTGAATGGTTGCTTTGCAACCAGGTATCCATCGGCATTAACGGTGATTGCCAACTGTGGAAGTGGGCGAGCAGCCGGTCCAAAGATAACTTTGGCTGCGCGTGTCACGTCGAATGTTGATTGGTGGCATGGGCAGAGCAGATGGTGAGTCTGTTGCTCGTAGAGCGCTACAGCGCAACCCATGTGAGTACAGATCTTGGAGAAGGCAATGATGCCTTCGTGAGTCCATGAGAGACGCTCTGCATCGAGATTGAAATCCTCTGGACGCAAACGAATAAGTAGGACTGCATCCTTGCCGGTGTTCTCAAGGGTGCGCTCTGTACCAGCAGGAAGTTCTGGAAGAACTTGTGCTACTGCTCCAACCTCGAGATCAGATGGCTTGATTGGCGTTCCAGCGGGATCAAGGAGTAGCCGAGTGCCTGCAGCCCAATCGGTAGTATCAAAGTACTTTCCAGGAAGTGGACCGGCATCACGCAAAAGAAGGAGTGGTGAAAGACCTACTAGGCCAAGAGCGAGGCCGAGTGAGCGCTTGATCAAACTACGGCGGCCAAGTCCAGCAGCTCCGGCACGTTCCTTAATTGTTGCGACAAAATCTTCACGATCTTCTTCTTCGGAGCGAAATTCATGGCGCTCTGCGATGACCTCTTGATCAGGCATCAACTTCTTGGCCCACTGGATGGCGCCAAGTCCGATAAAGAGTGTGGATGCGGTTAAACCAAGTCCAAGTAGCAACTGCTGCGCATTTGTACTTCCCATTATTGGCAGATAAAAGAATTTATCTTTAGGAACTTTGATGTAGGAGACAATCGTAAGCACGGTACCAACGGCAGATAGCAAGAAGAGAATTGCTACTTGCTGTTCAGCGCGCTTAGCCGCCTTTGGATCTACGTCGGCATTGCGATGCACATGCTCTGGAAGACCAGGGTCTTGGAAGCGTTCTACTTGATTGCTCATGTTATTTCGCCTTCATTGCGAGCCATACAGCTGCGCCTATTAGGAGACCCAGACCAAGAACCCAACCTAAGAGTCCTTCGGTAACAGGGCCTACACGTCCGAGTGATGCGCCACCTAGATTTTTCTCATGATCTGCAGCTTGTAACCACTTGATAATGGAGAGCTTCTCTTGAGGAGTGATAGTTGCATCGGTGAACTTCGGCATTGACTGTGGTCCGGTCACCATTGCTTCGTAGATGTACTTTGGTTCAACCCCCATGAGCGAAGGTGCGTACTTTCCGTTGGTGAGCGCTCCACCTTGACCAGCAAAGTTATGACACATCGCGCAGTTGGTTCTGAAGAGCTGTCCACCAAGTGCGGTATTTCCATCACGCTCATAAGTAAGAGATTCATTGGTTACAGCAGCAGGTCCAGGAGCGAGAGATGCGATGTAAGCAGCTAGAGCCGCTGTCTCTTCAGCGTTATAGACCGGCTTCTTCTGCATTGCCTGTTGGCTCATATCAGCCATCGGCATGCGACCTGTACCCACTTGGAAATCGACTGCTGCAGATCCCACACCGATAAGTGATGGGGCGATCGATTGTCCTTCTGCGTGAAGGCCATGGCAGGAAGAACATCCGCGAAGGAAGATCTCTTTACCTTGCGAGACAAGGGTAGAAGTTCCAGAGGCAACTGTGGTCTGTGCGCTCGGAAGTGCAGAAGCTACGGCAAATGCAGAACCTATAGTGAAGAGCGCTGCAACAACCAGAATTGGTCCTGCGATGCGATGACGTCGGAAGCTAGAGAGGCGTTTCACGTGTAGCTCCTATTTGATCAGGTAGATCGTTGAGAAGAGGGCGATCCAAACAATGTCCACGAAGTGCCAGTAGTACGAGACCACAATCGCTGTTGTTGCTTGGGAGTGACCGAATTTGCGCGCCTTAGCAACGCGAATCAAAACGATCAAAAATGCAATGAGACCACCTGTTACGTGAAGTCCGTGGAAACCAGTGGTGATGTAAAAGACTGATCCATAAGCGCGCGATGAAAGTGAGAGACCATCGCGAACTAGGTTGGCGTACTCATAAATCTGTCCACCTACGAAGAAGGCGCCCATTAAGAATGTGAGTGCAAACCACTCACGCATGCCCCACTTGGAAACTTTGAATATTGAGCCTGTGCGCCTATTTTGAAAACGCTCTGCGGCGAAGACACCGAACTGGCAGGTTACAGATGACAGAACGAGCACCGTGGTGTTGATCGCGGCAAATTTCACATTCAACATTCCCGTTGATTCAAGCCAGATCTTTGGGCCTTGAACCGCTCGGGTGGTGAAGTACATTGCGAAAAGTGCTGCGAAGAACATCAGCTCTGAGGAGAGCCAGACGATGGTGCCGACTGCCACCAGATTGGGGCGGTTGTTCTTGGCCGGGGCTTCTAGTGTGGTCACGCCCGCATTATTCCCGATTTCTCCCATTTTTAAGTAATGGGGGCGGTACGTGGGCGTCGGCAATCATGGGTGAGTCTTGATCACGCAAAAGATAGGATTCCGAGCATGCAAAGTAGCGAAATTTCTTGGGATCAGATCATTGCTCATTTGGCCGACCATGAAGATTTAATGGCCGGAGAGGCTAGATGGGCGATGGGTCAGATCTTGGGTGACTTGGCTGATAAGGAGACGATCAAGTCCTTCCTACTGGGCGTACAGGCAAAGGGGGAGACCCCCCTCGAGGTCGAAGCCTTGTCGCGGTGATGTATCAGCATTGCGCGCCTATTACCGTTCCTGGAGAGGGCGGTGGATCCGGTGGGCACCGGCGGGGATGGTGCAAACACCATCAATATTTCGACAACCGCAGCGATTATTGCGCGAGCCGCTGGGGCGAAGGTGGTCAAGCATGGAGCCGAGCGGCTTCCTCAAAGTCGGGCGCAGCTGACCTCCTGGAGGCCCTGGGGGTCAATATCGACCTCGATGGGGCTCAAGTTGCTGCCTGCGTTCGATGAGATTGGGTATCGGTTTCTGTTTCGCCCCTAAATTCCATCCGGCGATGCGCTTTGCTGCTCCAGCCCGCAAAGAGTTGGGTCAGGCATCGGTATTCAACATTTTGGGACCCTTAGCCAACCCCGCGAGACCAAAGTCGATCGCGTTGGGGTCAGCAAAGCTCAGGTCATGCCGATCATGGCCGATGTGCTCTTCAGAATCGCGGCACCGAGGGATTTCTCTTCCGCGGCGATGATGGGATCGATGAGGTAACCCTTACTACAACGACCCAAATCATGCAGATCAGCGCGGCAGGCGCTTCGAAAGTCGAGAGTTTTGATCCCCGAACCTTGGAATCGATTTGCGCCGATCGAAACTATTACCGGTGGCGATGCTGAATTCAATGCCGCGGTCACATTCGTATCTTCGAGGGCGAGAGAGTCCCTGCTCGAGATGCGGTCTTGCTAAATGCTGCCGTTGCGCTCGCGGCTTACAACGGAGATTTTCGAAGTCGATAACGGAACAGATGCGCGATGGCTATGCCGCGGCCGACTGAAGCCGTCGATTCCGGAGCGGCGATAGAAGTCTTAAAGTGGATGGGCGATCTTTAAGCCCAAGCGGTTCAAATCAGCCTAGGTTCGCGTTTAATTCGTTTACGAGAAAATTTCTGCAAGCTCTCCGAAAGTCTTAACTCCAAAACCGGCCAACTCTTTCAAAGAGTCCGTGCAGGACCTCGACGGTGGTTTGGGCGTCATCAAGAGCCCGGTGAGTCGGAGTCACTTGAGTATTGAAGAATCCGCCAAAGTTCCCAGTTTGCAGTCGGGGACTTCATCACGAGTTAAGGCAGAGCGAGCCAACCGGACGGTATCGATAACCTCGATATTCGGGCCACGGATATCAAGTTCCCTGGTGGCGGCTTGAAGAAAGCCGATATCAAATGGCGCATTATGCGCAACTAAAACAGTCTCGGCGGGGGAGCCACAGAACTCTAGGAAGTTGGAAAGACCTCATCGATGATCGGAGCCAAGGCGCAACCATCTCATTGTCGATCCCGGTTAGTTCGGTGATGAAGACTGGAATAGGGGCCCAGCGGATTTACAAAACTTTTGAACTCTCCAATTACCTCGCCGCCGCGAACTTTTACGGCGCCTAATCTCGGTAATTCCGGCTCCGGCATGTGGACTTCCGCCAGTTGTCTCAAGATCCACAACGACAAAGGTCGTTTGGTGGAGTGGGAGAGATTCCATAAGAATTAAAGGCTACGCGAAGTAGCCGACATTTATTAGCGCAGCACCAAACTTAAAAAGAAAATAATCCCCATTGTGATAGGTAGCGTCTGCATCAGCCCCCGCAACGTTGAGACGGTGGCAGCCGCACCGAAGCGCCGTTGATTAAATGCTCCGAGAACGGATGCGATGACCGGGTAGGTGGAGAGCGCGCCAGCCACCTTTGCGCCAACATGGGGAGCGAGTGCGCTGAGGGTGATCAACAAGGTGAGTGTGACCAGAATTCTTACTGGTATCTCCCAGCGAGGTGGAGAAATCTTCTGGGTGACGTGACGCTCTCAGGCCATAGTCGCATCGCCACGAACCAGAGCAAAATCAAAGCCGGTGCGCTCACCCACATAGAAAACCTAAAAGACGTAACAAAAAGTCCCGCGGCTAGGCAGGCAATGGTTCCAATCGAGATCGCGACCAGCCACGAATTTCGTAGCGCCGCATATGCGTATGCCCAACAAAAAACGATCAGAGCCATCTGCCCAAGCAACACCCCATGAGCCGTTTTGCCGGCAAATGCCACGCCCTCTTGTAATCCAATGATGAAAAGGAAGGGGCCCGTTGTTATGGGAAGGCCAATTAACCAACCACCAAATCGATCGCCGAATCTGCGTTGCAAGTAACTCACCGATAGAACTATCACGGGTGCAATGATGACTTTGAGGTAGAAGAGCGCGGTGAACATCAGGGTGGACGATACCCGAGGCCATGACTTAGATTGAGGTATGGCTACAAGTAATGCACCTGCAGGTTGGATGGAAGATTATTTTGCTCTCGGAAGCGATCACTCAGATATTGGAATTATCTTTGTACACGGTTTCAAGGGGTCACCCGCCTCGATGCGCCCATGGGCGGCCTATTTTGAAGAGCGCGGTTACACCGTAAGCGTTCCACGCTTACCAGGGCATGCAACCCAATGGCCAGATCTCAACAAGGTGAAATGGCAAGAGTGGCCCGCTCGAGTGCAAGTTGAAGTCGATAAACTCAAGGGCATCTGCAAGAAGGTCTTTGTCTTTGGGCTCTCAGTTGGTGGATGCACCACGCTCAATATCGCGGAGAATAATGAGTTGGCCGAATCTGCCTGGTCAATCCCATGATCCATATTCCAGGGGTTCTCATTAAATTCGCTCCGCTAATCGCGTTGGTACAAGCGAGTCGACCTGCGGTGGGAGATGACATTAAGAAACCAAATGTCACAGAGTGGGGATACGAGGTGCTACCGACTAAAGGCGTAATTCAACTAAATAAAATGTTAAAAATAACTCGCGCTAACCTGCATAAGGTGAAGGCACCCACCTTGCTCTTCCACAGCGTTGATGATCACGTTCTCCCGATCTCGAATTCAAACATCATCATGTCCGAGATTGATAGCGTTGCTGGTCAGAGAATTGAACTTACAAATAGTTATCACGTAGCGCCTCTTGATTACGACGCGCCACTCATCTTTGCTAATTCGTTAGCCCATGTGGAGCAGTGGAGCTAGAAATTAATAATCTCTTTATGAGATGTGATTGATTCTAGAAAGTCCAGATCAGGGGTAACTCCGATACCTACGCCTCGTGGTACATGTAAGTAGCCGTCCTCCATCACAAATGGCTCAGTGATATCGCGATGATAAAAACGGCTGGATGCTGAAGTATCGCCAGGCAATGTAAAACCAGGTAGCGCAGCCAGAGCGACGTTGGCGGCGCGACCAATGCCGGTCTCCAGCATTCCTCCACACCAGACGGGGATGCCTTCGTTCAAACAAAGGTCATGAATCTTTACCGCCTCAAGGTATCCACCAACCCGCCCAGGTTTGATGTTAATAACGGTCGTAGCTTTAAGTGCGAGAGCATCTTCGGCCGATCGCAGTGAGGTGATGGATTCATCAAGGCAGATTGGCGTTTGAACTTGCTGTGCCAACTGTGCGTGACCGAGGATGTCATGTTCATCAAGTGGTTGTTCTATAAGTAGCAGATCGAACTGATCAAGTTTGGCAAGTAGTTCGCCATCGCTGCGGGAGTAGGCCTGGTTTGCATCGACTTGTAAAGGAATCTCTGGCCAGTTTCGTCGCACTTCACCAACGGGCTCCAAATCCCAACCTGGCTCAATCTTTAATTTGATGCGCTTGTAACCATCTGCGATATATCCGCTCACCTCATCGATTAATTGCGGAATTGTTGGAGCAATTCCAACCGAGACTCCGCAGGGAATCTTGGATTTATTCGCTCCAAGGAATGCCGCGAGAGAGGTGGATTCAATCTTAAGTTGTGCATCAAGAAGGGCTGTTTCAAGCGTCGCTTTTGCCATCGGTGAGCCCAAGAAGGGAGCGAGGATAGGTGCCACATCCTGGGCTGTGATATCCCCTGCCGCTTTCAAGGCGGGGATCAAAAATCTACGCATGAGATCTAGAGAGCCTGCTACATACTCAGGTGAGTAGAGAGGTTCAGAGAGAGCAACGCACTCTGACCAGCCGATCGTTCCATCCTCGGTGGTTAACTTGAGAATGATTACTTCGCGAGCGTTCTGGGTACCAAAAGAAGTTCTAAAGGGGCGGACCAGCGGGAGGTGGATAGTCCGCAGTTCAAGTTCTTTAACCTTCATGCTCACTCCAATACATATTCATTATGTGCGGTGAAACCAACAACTTTCTTTCCATTCTTAAACGCCTCTTGAAAAGCCACACGAACTTGCTCTCTCCATTGATTGTTTAATTCCGGATCAGTGCGACGAATTTCCACAATATCCGCCGGAAGTGCGATCAACTCCGCATCGTATGGAGGTTCGGTGATCTCGGCGCGTGGGATGGGGTTTTCGGGAGTTAAATCCCATCGCACCATCATTCGATCAGATTCATCACCATTATTTAATTCATCTGCCATATTTCCGTAGAAATTTTCGTGGTACGAGACTAGGTCTGCGCCAAGTTTAAGAATGTTGAGTCGAGCGTTACGACGAACAAGTGGGTCGAAGGTCCATGTGATTGAGCTATAGCCATGCTCTTTCGCCCAATTCCATTGATGATTTTTAACCAATGTGCCAAGGCCACGATCGCGGTGAGACTCAATAAAGGCCGTCATGTGTGAATGCAGATGAATGTCAGGTTCAATCGAGGGAAAGGCAAACGAGGCACCAACTACTTTGGCGCCATCGAATACTCCAACGAGATAACTGCCGGTATGCACCATCGCCTGAAGTAGGTTCGAAGTAATCTGCGTTTCGTTGGATGATGGCCAGACGGTATCGAAGATCATCCGTGCGTGAAACTGCTCCTGCAAAGAATGAAGTTCACGGATCTCGATCACCTCTAAATATTACTCGGCGCCACTCAATAAGCGGGTACCTTTGGCAAGTGAGCGCGGGTCTACAACTTTTAAGGATTGTTCCTGCCTTTGCCCTTACTGCTCTTCTCCTTGCAATTGTTCCCGGACAAGGTGTTGCAATGGTTTTGCGCCAGAGTCTGCTAGGAGGACGTCGCGCCGCCTTCCTATCCGTAGCTGGAAATTCCTCTGGTCTGATCATCTGGGGAGCGATGTCTGCGGTTGGGCTCTCTGCAATTTTTGCTAGGTCTCATACTGCATTTAATATCTTGAAATATGCGGGCGTCGTTTTTCTTCTAGGTCTCGCGATTCAGACCCTTATTCAACTGAAGAATGAGTTCGGGAAGTTCGATGTTGGAGGTATTGCAAAGACCAATGATGCGGCGGCCTACCGACTTGGACTATTTACAAATCTAACGAATGTGAAGGCCGCAGTCTTCGCGGTGGCCTTTATTCCGCAATTCGTTCCACATAAATTCTCGTTAGGCCTTGGGATATTTCTCTTGGCCTGCGTTCAGTCAACGGTCTCCTTTAGTTGGTACACCTTTTTAATTCTGGCCGTCGATAAGTCCTCAGTCTTCTTGGCCAGGCCAAAGGTTCGCCGAACTCTCACCGGTATCTCGGCGGCGGGAATTGTCTTATTGGCTATTGGTCTGCTTCTCTCGCATCCTCGTTAAATTTAAAGTGCAGAGACCAGGTATTCAACGACCTGTGCCGAAGTCCAACAACCGCTGTAAAGAGCACTCAATTCTTCAGCCCCTGAAAGATCAGAGCCCAAAGTTAGGAGAGCCGGCTCGTGATAGGTAGCCCAGCGGACTTGTCCTAATCCAATGTTGGCCATCAGAGCGTTGCATAAGCACTTTACGTTCTCGGCCTCACCCTCGGCGCCACCTTTGAACTCGAATGTTTTGATTGGCTCTGCACTGCAGCGATAGCCGATGCCGCCATCGGGTCTCAAGAATGGCGATCGTAGGTAGCCCAAGTCGCATTTGCGACTACGTGCCTCGTAGACCTCGGGATCGGTAGCCGTTCCTTTGATTTCTACTACCTTAAATGGGAATCCAGTAGCAGAGGTCTTTGGTTCGGTCCGTACATCCAGATTCCCGTTGGTGATTCCTTTAAGCACCTCATCGCGCAAATCATCGGTAATTCCCGATTCGCGAGAGAGAGCGAAGAGTGAACCTACCTGTACTCCCACAGCGCCTAGATCGATCGCCTCCTTAACTTTGGCTGGGGTTCCATATCCACCTGCGAGCCAGAAGGGAAGGCCCACCGCTTTCACCTTTTCAAAGTCGGCTAAATCTTTATCGCTGAAGGTAACTTGTCCATCATCGGCAATGTGGTCTTTGCTGCGAGGGGGAGCGTTGTGTCCACCTGCAGTGGGACCCTCAATCACAAATCCATCTGGACGAGTTGCCTCATCTCGTGCCAAGTAGTTAGCGAGAATGTGCGAAGAAACGATGGCGAGAAACTTGGGACGGTGGAGGCCAGCGAACTCCACCTGCTTGATGATCGTAGGATCAAAGTGAAGCAAGTGCGGGGTATCGGCTCCTTCGACTTTAATCTTGAAATTAACCGCCTTGCCTTGAAGAAGGTCAGTGATGAGTTGCGGAATATCTGCAGGAATTCCTGCGCCCATAAGAATGTAATCAACATCCGCGAGCATTGCTCCAAAGACTGAAGCTGGAGTTGCTAACTGAATCTTCTCTAGAAAGTTAATTCCGATAAGACCTTCGGTGTTTCGCTTTGCCAGAGTGACTTCTACAAAATTCGCCGCAATCAACATCTTCGAGGCAAAAGGAGTTGGAGTGATACTTAACTTGGGTACATCCAAATAACTTGCATCGCTCTTCTTACCACCCTCTATAAAGAAGCGATCTAAGATTTCTGTTACAACATCTTGATCAGGAAATTTCGAGAGAGCCCAACGAATCTCTCCATCTTTATCGCCATCCTGCAACCGCCTTGCGAATGCAGAATCCACCGCTGTTCCAGAGACAACTCCAAGTTGCCCGCAATTCGCTACCGCATTGGCCATCTGCACCGATGAAACACCAATGCCCATGCCACCTTGAATGATGATGGGTAAATTTAAATCTTCGCGTCTATTCACATTCAAAATCTAAGGCGTGGTTTAGGGGCTACTGATTAGTACGGCTAGGGGCAGCACTCAATCAGCGTTTGCGGTTGTGATTGCCCAGAGCACGCACAGGACGATGCCCAGCGCAGCAAGGACGGTGGAGAGAGTTATATGTTCGTGCAGGAATAAGGCGGACCAGCCCAGGGTCAAGATCGCCTGTAATTGTTGGACTTGGGAGCCATGAGCCACGCCGAGATCCCGCAGTCCGCGGTACCAAGCGAAAAATCCTAGGTACATGGAGGAGATCCCAATTCCTAGTAGTGATAGGAAAGCGTTCCAGTGGAAGCGTAATGCTGATGAGTGTGCGTATAGACAGCCATCGCACCAAGCAGACTTAACGGTGTTCCAAGAATGACGATCCATGAGATCACTTGCCATCCTGGCATATAGGCGGTGAGACCTGCGCCTTCCACATAACAGTAAGCAGATGCAAAAACTGCAATGATCGTCAAAATATCAGCAACGCCATTCTCGCCCTTTGCGCCACCTCTACTGAGAGCGAAGATGATGAGCAGGCAAGTACCTAGGAGTGAAGCGATCCAAAAACTTCTTCCCGGATGACGCTTATGTTTAATGACCGCAATGATTGCAGTGACGAGTGGCATGACCGCTGCGATCACCGCTATGTGTGCCGACGTCGATCGCTGCAGCGCAAGGGCTATGAAGATTGGCCAGCCGAAGACTGCGCCAAGCGTCGTGAAGATCATCGGTCTCCAGAGTGCACGGGGCAATGAAAGTGCATTCGCCTTAACCATGAGTGGGATCGCGATAACTGCCGCAATGATCGGTCTGGCAAATGCAGTAAAGAGCGGGTCATAACCCTGCGAGCGCTAATTTAGTGAGGGGGAGTGAGGCAGAGAAAGAGAAACACACCCAGAAAGGCAAAGCCAAAACCAGATTTCTGCCTAGAGGAGAGAGACATTATTTATTCTTAGTTATTCTTTGCTGCTTGCAATTTACCTAGCAACGATTGCTTAACATTCGGCCACTCTTCACGCAGAATTGAAAAGTAAGCTGAATCGCGCCAACTTCCATCGGGTCTACGCATATGGTGGCGCAGAATTCCTTCGAACTTAGCTCCGATTCTCTCGATTGCGTTACGAGAGCGTTGATTTAAAGAGTCGGTCTTAAGAGTAACTCGTTCGACTCCTCGTACTTCAAAGGCCTCCGAGAGCATCAGGAATTTTGCCTCGGTGTTCACAAAGGATCTCCAGAAATCCTTTGAATAGAAAGTTGAACCGATCTCAATTGAGTTGTGCGTCGGATTGAGATCTAGAAAAGATGTCGTACCGATGGGACGATCGCCCTTTTTAAGAATCACCGCGTGAGCGACTCTAAGTCCAGCGGCAGAGTCTCGGATAAATCCCTCCAAAACCTTGGAGAATTCTTCTAAATTTTGTGGGGTTGAAAATGGTAACCATCGATAAATCTCTGGATCGCTCCCTATCGCCTCATAAAGTGAAGGAATGTGCGCCTCAGTGAGAGGGAGAATAGATAAGTGCTCGGATTCCATGACAGGAGATTAATGTCTCGGACGGCCAACTAGGGCAGAATAAACTCATGACTCAGAAATCAAATCTCAGAACATTCCTTTGGTACAACGAGGGATTGCAAGATGCCCTTAAGTTTTACAAAGCGACCTTTGGGGTTGATATGGAGGTAGCCGAGGAGAATTTGATCAGTGAAAATCTATTCACCGCTGAATTCGCTATCTTGGGGCATCGCTTTATTGGGATGAATACTCCGGGCGGCGAAAAATTTAATTCTGCGATCTCACTCTCACTTCAGGTTGATGGTCAAGAGGAGACGGACCGTGTTTGGGAAGCCTTGACTGCAAAGGGCGAACCAGGCCAATGCGGGTGGTGCAAAGATGAATGGGGAGTCAGTTGGCAAGTAACTCCTTATCAAATGGGGGAGTACGTCGGTAACCCGGACCAATCAATTGCTCAACAAAATTGGGGAATCCTGCGGGGCATGACAAAGATTCAACTATCTGACTTCGTTAAGTAGACCATCCACCGCAGATTCAATCATCGTAAGGACACTTTGATAGGAGTCGATCTCCTCACCCCAAGGATCGGGGACTTGGAGAGTTTGTGCTTCGGCCGATAGGGGATCGATTTCGCTCAGGGATGGATCAAATTGGCGCAGCAAAAAGACTTTCTGACGATCAGAATCAGTTTTGGCTGCGGTTAAGACCATTGCTCGATTAGTAAGGTCCATCGTCAAGATCAGATCTTTCTCTGCAAAAGAGCGTGGGGAGAACTGAGAAGCTTTGTGCTCATAGGAGTAACCCGCTGACTCCCACGTCTTCTTGCTCAGTCGATGCGGCCCCTCGCCAATGTGATAATTCGAGGTACCACTGCTCGAGACGTGAATGGTTCTTGCAGTGAGTGCCTTCGACTTATTGTGGAGCACTGCTGCAGCCATAGGGGAGCGACAGATATTTCCCAGACAGACCATCTCAATTTCTAGGGTTGGTTTGGATTTTAGAGATGCAAGATACGAGGTATCGATCGATCTGGGCATGAACAGATCTTAAGGCCGAGGGTGCGCTACAACTCGGCTATCTGTTCAGCGATGATCTTCACCTCTTCTGGATCTGTCTCCAATGCAAGTTCGGCGAGAGCCATTTCTTTATAGTGCTCAAACTCGTGCATCTTGTTGGCACATTTGTAGGCTCTTGCAACACCTTCTTTGAGGCTTGCCTTTAACCAATGCGGAAAGCCATCCTGTTTATGCGAGATTGAAGAGAGGGCAAATTCAACTGCAAGCCTTGGCTCGTTGAAGGCTGCGTAAATGCGACTCATGAGCCAGTCCGACACTGCGAATTGTCGCTCGCCACCCACTAGACGCCAGTGATGGCGTGATGTGAGCGCAGCCTGCAACATCTCATGATCCTGTTCTGGGGTTCTTGTTGAATAAAAGAGATCTTGCGCCCGATTAAAGGCTGCTACAGCTATGGCTCGATCATCCGAAGCAGACATCAGAACTCCCTTCGCAGAATAAATAAAAGCGTAGTGGAATTTCATCGATAATGGTCAGATAAATCTATTGTCCACAACCACGAACCGTCTTACCCTCGACCATGACGTACCTGCTCAAAGCAAAACGGGGTGGAGCCATCCCGGCCGCAATCTTCTTTGCGCTCTTCCTGACACTCTTCTCGCTTCTTGGCAGCCTGTATCTATCGGTTGGATCTGGGAACCCGGTCAATAAGGTCTCCGGCGCTTTGCTCTCGAGTCAAAGTTTCAAGGTTGATGCTGGAAAGTACTTTGTCAGCAAGGCCTTGGAGACCGCACAGGGGGATGAGAGGAAACTCTTGCTCACCAAGGGCCCACAGATTTCGGCGGCTGTCACTCAGATCTTGAGCAATCCAATTTTGCATAGTCAGTTGGATCAGATATCAAATGCCGCATATACCTATTACACGAGCAATTCAAAGGTTGAGCAGAGCATAAATGTGAAACCTCTATTGCAGCTGGCCCTACTTGGTTTGGAAGCGGTCGATCCTCAGTTTGTGCAGTTGAAGAAAGAGTTAGACAAGATCAAGCCAATTAAGTTGCAGCCCCAAACCAAGGGGCCAAATGCAGCTCAGGTGAAATCTGATTTTAAACTTGCGGTGGGAATCCTGCTGCTGCTCACCTTGCTAACAGTTGCTCTCTACTTATTCTTTGCAAAGTCGCGGAAGGGTGTGCTTAGAGTTGTTGGTATCACTCTATTGAGCGATGGACTCTTTCTCATTGTTCTAAATTTCGTGGCTGGAGCGATCATTAAGCACCAGGCTTCCACTGCTACTGAATCGCTCGTGCGCGAGGCTATTCCTATAGCTGCGCATCCATTGACCGCACCGATCTTTTCAATCGGAGCTGTTGAATTCCTCGTTGGAATTCTCATGATCGCAATTACCTTTTTAAAGCGAGTGAATGTAAATAGTCAAAGCTGACATCACCGTAGACACCGCGATAGAGAGAAGGAGCAAGCCAAATATCCTGGTGAGCACCATCAGGCCTTGTGCTCCCAAACTTTTCTCTATCGGAGCTGCGGCCAACAAAATGATTCCCGTGAGCGCGGAGAGAATAAGAATGATGACCAGATCCGCTATTCGCACTGATCCCTTATCGGTGTTTCCGATGGCAATAACCGTGGCGATTGCACCAGGACCGGCCATCAAGGGAATCGCAAGTGGGACCACCATTGCTCCGCTGGATTGGGCATCGAAGATGGTGCTCTTTCGTCCCATCACCATGCTCCAGCCGATAGCGCCGATGACGAGTGCCCCGGCAACCCTGAATGCCTCAATTTGAATGCTTAATAGGCGCAATATGACATCGCCGACGAAATAGGCGATCAATAGCGTGGCGCCGGATACCGCGGCAGTTTGCATCGCGATGACGCGACGGGCCTTCGTAGAAGCGCCAGATGTCAGGGTGAGAAAGACTGGAATCGAGGTTATTGGGCTGACAATCGCAAAGAGAGCGACCAGCGTTGTGACATCGCTGCTTAGCTTCATCTGGGAAGCATCTCACAATCAATCAAGCACCTGAAGTCACTCCACCTACACGGTGGCAAGTGGAGCAACTTCAGTCGCTTGTGCGGAGCGATAGAAAGGTGCAATTTAGCCTCATGCACCACGAGGTTCTGCGAATTAAGAGAAGGATACTTCCTCAATTGGCGTTTTGGAAGCATCTTTCTTCCCTCACTCTGAAGAAATTCCCAAAGAGGGGCTCCCGTCAAGGCTCGACTTCGTATGATCGGGGTATGAATCAACTCTCGGCCCTTCCGTTCGACCTGACTGCCTCGCATGAGGGCTCCTGGAAGATTGATCCCGCGGGAGAGACGTTGAGCGCTAGGGCACTTCCCAAGAGCGATCTCTACCGCAATCCTGCTGGGGATTTCCTTTCAGATGAAAAGAGCTCGCTCAATGCACTTACGTTGATCGGAACTCCAACCAGTGCAGATTTTCAGTTGAGCGCGAAGGTCACGGTGGATTTCGACTCTGATTATGACGCTGGTGCTCTCCTCGTGTGGTCGGACTCCAAACGCTGGGCCAAACTCTGCTTCGAGTATTCGCCCGATAAAGAGTTCATGGTGGTTTCGGTAGTGACTCAACTAGCTTCAGATGACGTTAACTCTTATGTTCTTCCGGTTAATCATGTCTGGCTTCGCATCTCACGCATCGGCCATTTATATGCACTCCATTCCTCAAGTGATGGAGCCGTTTGGAAGTTGATTCGCGCCTACACGTTAGGTGTCGACACTTCAACTCACAAGATCGGTTTTGTTGCGCAAGCACCAATCGGTGAAGGATGCGATGTGCAATTCAGCGATATCAAATATCTCCCACAAACCTTGAAGGCGTTGCGCGATGGTTCCTGACACTAATTCCATTAATCAAGCTCGCACTCCACTCAAGATAGGAATATTGGGTGCGGCTCGAATCGCACGTCGCGCCATTATCTACCCCGCTCAAGCAACAGAGCATGTTCTTTATGGAGTTGCTTCACGCGATCGCTCTCGTGGTGAGGCATTCGCCAAACAGTTTGCAATCGAGCGCGTTTACGACTCTTACCAAGAAATCATTGATGACCCTGAAATTACCGCGATTTATAACGCGCTTCCCAACAACGCGCACGTCCCTTGGAATATCAAGGCTCTCCAGGCGGGCAAACATGTTTTGAGTGAGAAGCCCGCTGCTAGCAATGCGAATGAGGCTCGAGCTTTTCAATCGATTGTTTCTGGCCAATCCAAGGTTTATATGGAGGCCTTCCACTATTACTACCACCCTGTGATGCAGAGAGTTCTTGAAATTGTTAAATCAGGTGAGATCGGCGAATTGGTCTCAGTAAAGAGTGCGCTGTATGGCACCATGCCAGAGTTGCATGATCTTCGCCTTCAATTTGAACTTGCTGGTGGCTGCTTGATGGATATGGGTTGTTATTCACTCCACTCCCAGAGGATGATCTCGCAAACTCTTTTTGGCGTTGAGCCTGAAGTCACAAGCGCTACCGCAAGATTGCATAAGCCAAATGTTGATGAGGCTCTAGAGGTGCAATTGAGGTACCCAAATGGAGCGACCGGCATTGCAGATTGCGATTTTGATACGGATAGGTTTAACGCGCCGCTCACCATTATTGGAACTCGGGGGACTGTCGAGACTTACTCATTTGTTGTACCGAGCTGGGATGATCGAGTCGTTGTAAAGGTTGGTTCGACAACTCGCACGGAATATTTGGGGACCATCTCTTCGTACACCTATCAACTGCAAACTTTTGCCGATGCGATCGAATTCAATAAACCCTTTGTCACTGATGCAGCCGATACTACCGCCACCATGAAGTTAATCGATCAGGCATATCTGGTTGCGGGGCTCGATATTCGCCCCGCTTTGTAGTTAATCATCTCCATGAAAAGACTGACCTACCTTTTTGATCTACTTTCGGTTTTCCTATTTGTCGCAATAGGCCGACATGCGCACAATCATGGTCTTGCCTGGAAGGGGATGTTCTCAACAACGTGGCCATTTGGAGTGGGTCTTCTGGCTGGATGGATTTATTTAAGATTAGCAAAACGAAGCGCAGCCTCGATCCGAAGCGGTTTCGTGGTTGTTCTCTTCACGGTAGTAACCGGAATGATCCTTCGAGTAATTTCGGGTCAAGGAACCGCCTTCACCTTTATCGTGGTCGCCCTAGTCTTTCTCTCATTGTTCCTTGTGGGTTGGAGATGGATTTATTTCAGATTAATAAGAGGGATTGAGTCCAAGAAGGCGCGCTGAAGGAGAGTTGAGAAGGTAAATCTTGGTGGACGATACTGGGATCGAACCAGTGACCCCCACAATGTCAATGTGGTGCTCTACCGCTGAGCCAATCGTCCAGGTAGATCGGGAATCTTACACTCTTCCGAAGTCGTCCTCGACACGCTCAATGTCGTCCTCGCCGAAGTAAGTCCCCGTCTGAACTTCGATAAATATCAGTTCATCGGTTCCGGTATTTCTAATTCGGTGTAATTGCTCGATGGCGATATCGACCGTTGATCCCGCCTGAACCCCAATTTCGTGTCCATTTACTATGGCAAGACCGTGCCCCGAGATGAAGAACCAATGTTCCGCGCGGTATTTGTGCCGTTGGTATGAAAGCTGCTGTCCAGGTGAAACCCAAATCCGTTTAACTTTGTGGGTGTCTACTTCATCAAGGACTTCGTAACGGCCCCAAGGGCGAGTTGAGATCTCGGACATTGTCGGAGTCTAACCGTTCTGTTCGGCGGCGAAGAGTGAGGCTCCAATGAGTCCAGCGTCGGCTTGAAATTTTGCTGGGTACACATTGACTTCATTCAAGAATCCCGCATGTGATCTCTGTGCCTCAAAATGTTTCAGGAATGGTTCCCAATAAATAGCTCCAGCGAATGAGACTCCGCCACCAATTACGACGGTATGCAGGTCGACGATGTTGAGCACATTAGTTATTCCAACGGCGAGTGCAAGTGAACCCTTGTCGATCGCATCCAGGGCAATCACATTTCCTTCACGAGCAGATTGTGCGAGAGCGATGAAATCATCCCCTGCGCTCCAACCAAGTCGTTTGGCATATTCGACCATTTTGGGACCCCGAGCAAAGGTCTCGAGGCACCCGATCCGACCGCAATCACATTGCGTGCCTGAGTTAAATCCGATCGAGTGGTGACCAAAGAGGGCGGCATTGCCGCTCTCGCCATGGAAGGCTTTTCCACCAAGAACGAGACCGCCGCCGATGCCGGTCGAGACGACGACGCCCAACATATTTTCACTTCCTTGCCCAGCACCTAACTTGTTTTCAGCGAGAGCAACTGCCGTTCCATCTCCTAACAGCCCAACTCGTTTATTAGGAAAAATATCCTCAATCAATTTCACCATTGGAAAATCACGCCACTGTGGGATGTTGACGGGGGAGATGGTTCCCAGGCGCAAATTAATTGGACCGGCGGAGGCGATCCCGATTCGGTCCGGAGAATAACTAGCAAGGACTGGCGCTAGCTCTTGCCAAATATTTGGTAGCGGGTTCGAAGGTATCTGGGTCTTTTCAAGGATTGCATGGCTCTCATCTAGCAAAGCAATGGCAATCTTGGTCGCTCCAATATCTAGAGCAAGGGTTTCCACTTGGCGATTATACGGAGAGTATTTTGATGAATTTCCGCAGCCACACTCGTGAACTTACGACAAATAATCTAGGTAATTAATACAAATGCGAGTAACCTTTTATACGTAATTTCCTACGCGGTGCGGCGTAAGTGTTCACTACGTTAGAACGGATACCACCAAGCATGCTTCTGCGAAGAACTCTACGGGGTGTGCTCCTCGTCGTTGTTATAGCGGTCATGCTCCAATTTGTTACAGAAGTTCAAGTGTCTGCAAGCACCGGGGTAAAGAACGGACAACCCTGCAAAAAAGGAAGCAAGAGCGCAATTCAAAAGGATCTCCTCTTTCAGTGTGTCAACAAAGCTAAGAGTTGGCGCTGGCAGTCCTCACGATTAAATACTGCGGCTGGTGTCGCGCCAACTAGCACTCAACAGGCCAATATTCCTGTTTCACCACTAGTGCTTCCAGAAGGTTCAAATCCTGCTTTGGATTGTGCAGGTAGTGGAGAGAGCTCAGGTGCGCACCCCGGTTGGAACACTAAAGAGAGTATAAAACTCACACTCGTTGATGTCTCTAGTTCCACTTATGGGCTCTACTGGTGCCCCGCAGCTGCTCCGAACGGCCAAGGAGTAATTTCTTACACTGTAACCTCATCTATTGATGCATCAACGTGCGAGACAACTCAAACATCGTGCGAAATGAACGGTGTTGCCGGAAATCAAGAATTTGAAATTATGGCAACCGATCAAACCGGATCTTATTTATCAACATCACCTGCAATTCAGAACAGTGGTTCACCATTGCTATGTGACACCCACGTCGATTTCTGCAACCCTGGACCTGGCTATCTCACTTTTCCAACATATGGAAATGTTGCGCCTCAAGGTATTGGAGATTGCACATTCGCGGCGGTAGCGGATTGGGAAGAGATTGCCCTTGGCACGGTTCCGGACCCCGAATTAATTCAGACTGAATTTGTTGATGCAGGCGGCACAGATAGTCAGGGATTAACCGATGCACAAGTTTTCAATTATTGGCAGAACCACGGAATCGGTGGGTCATATCTAAATTATGCATTGCCCTTCTATACCGACCCGGCACACCTTATGAACGCTCTCGATGACACTCGTATAAAAGCCGTCATCGCTTCATTGAATTTCACAAAGGGACAGAATTTTGCGGGCGTTACCTTGCCGGATTCTTCATATCACTGGGTGGTCGTTGATGGTTACACCCCAGAAGGACCTTTGGTTGCAACATGGGGGAAGACCTTGCAGATGACCTGGCAGCAGTGGAATTTAGAAGTTGTCTCTATGTGGGGCATCACCATCAGTCAGAGGGTGCCATCAATCTCACAGTGAGTTTTTAAGTAATGGAGGTCGGAACGGGATTTGAACCCGTGTAGCAGGATTTGCAGTCCTGAGCCTCGCCTCTCGGCCATCCGACCATATTTTTATGCGTAACTTCGCGCAAATCGTACTAAAGCCTCACTAGAGCGGACGACCGGGTTCGAACCGGCGACCTGAACCTTGGCAAGGTTCCGCGCTACCAACTGCGCTACGTCCGCACTTTCAAATCCAGATTTACGGCTCGGACTTGAAGGGCTAAATCTAGCCTATGGTCGCGGAATGTGGCAAAGGAAGGCCAATCTCTGACTTGTACGCAGGTCTAAAGTGAGAATATGGATAGTGGCGCTCCCTTCTTCTGGATGAATGGGATCCTTGCGACAGATCTTCTTGAAGTTACCTCTGACGTTAAGCGCGTGGAGAGCGGTGACTTCTGGGCGACATCAATAACTTTTGAAGGTGAGCGCGTATTCGCGCGCTTTGGCACAGTACTTAGAGATCAACCTTTTCCGCAGACAGAGCCATGGGTGCCGCTCAAATCTATTTGGAAGAGTTCGATGAGCCGGAATCAGTACTATCAATATGTCGAAGAAATTCGGCAGCAAATCTCCTTGGGAAATATTTATCAAGCAAATGCTTGCAGAGTTCTCTCAACACCTTTTACAGGGGCCTCACTGGACTCGCTCTTCACAGATCTACTCCAGGAGAATTTTGCACCCTACGCGGCATTTCTTCGGATTCCAGATTTAGAAATCGCAAGTGCATCCCCAGAACTTTTTCTGCGTCGTGAAGGTGATCTCGTCACAACAAGTCCTATCAAAGGCACACAAGATTTCAACTCACGTGACATCTTTGGGACCAAGGATCAGAGCGAGAACATCATGATCGTTGATTTGATGAGAAACGATCTCAGTCATATTTGTGATGTTGGAACGGTGAGGGTCACCGACTTTCTACGCACCGAACACCATCCGGGAATGCGTCACCTGGTCTCGGATGTACAAGGAGAACTCCGAGAAGGAATTGGTTGGGACGAGATTCTCAACGGACTTCTTCCGGCCGGCTCTGTAAGTGGAGCACCCAAGAGCTCTGCTATCTCCATTATCGAATCGCAGGAGCCGACACCCAGAGCGATTTATTGCGGATTGATCGGGTGGATTGAGGGCGATCAAGCACTGCTAGGCCTTGCGATACGAACTTTTTGGAGCAAGGAGCGAACCATCTTCTTTGGGACTGGAGCGGGGATCACATGGCCAAGTGATCCACACTTGGAATGGCGCGAGACCGAACTCAAGGCCAATCGATTAGTTGGAATCGCTGGGGGCATAGATGAGGAGGGTTGGCAATTTGGGTCGGGCATATTTGAAACTATCCTCATGACTGAAGGTCGACCGCTCCTATTAGATCGACATATGGATAGGGCCGAAGCTTCTGGAGCAGTTCTGGGTATTTCTATCCCAGATCGATCTGATGTGCGGCGAGCTATCTCCTATTTAGCGCGATATCCGAAGGCTCGACTTCGACTCTCCTTTGGCTCGCAATTTTCACTTTCAATTTCCGCATATGAGCCGAGCGTGCTTCCCTTGAAGGTGCAGATATCGCCGCGTCAGGGGATCGCAGGCATTGGGAGCCACAAGACCTACCCCTATTGGCACAACTTGGATCTACTCCGCGCAACAAGATTTGAAAGATTTGATGAGATTCTCTTAGTTGATGAGGAGAGCCGCCTTGGCGAAGGGGCTACCTGCAATTATCTCTTTTTGATTGATGGTGTCTGGATCACGCCGCCTCTTTCGGTAGGGGTTCTCCCTGGGGTTATCCGCGGCCTGGCGATTGAACGTGGCATGGTCATGGAGGGTGAGATTTTCATGGAGGACCTGCCGAGGGTGCAGTCCGCTTTAGCGGTTTCGAGTTTGAGAATTGCGACGCCGGTGATTTTGCTAGGGGAGCGCCAACTGGAGGTCGGAATTGAATGCAAAATGCTCCTGGACTTTCTCTGGAGTGAGGTGCTATCCGATTCGAATGGGTAGGGCAATTCGGTAGGCTGAGAGCATGTCCTCACTTATTACCGTCACCGTAGATGGTGCCAGCAGGCAGATCGAATCTGATCAACGTCCGACCCACCTCTTCGCTGAAAATCCCGAGGTGGTTGTTGCGCGTATCAACGGTGAGGTACGTGATCTTTGGACTGAACTCCACGAGGGCGATGTCATAGAAGGTATTGCAATACATTCACCTGAGGGCTTAGCGGTTCTCCGCCACTCCACCGCCCACGTGTTAGCTCAGGCGGTCCAGGAAGTCTTCCCCGAGACCAAACTAGGTATCGGACCTCCGATTAAAGATGGTTTCTATTATGACTTTGACCCTGTTAAACCTTTTACGCCAGAAGATCTCGAGAAGCTCGAATCTGCTATGCGCAAGATTGTTAAGGCCGGCCAACGTTTTCGTCGCCGTGTTGTAACAGAGTCCGAGGCGCTCTCTGAACTTAAGTCCGAGCCATACAAGTGCGAACTCGTCGGAATCAAGGGTGGGGATGAAGAGTCCTCCGTTGAGGTCGGTGGCGCTGAGTTGACGATTTATGACAATTTAGGCCGCGACGGTGCACCGGTCTGGAAAGATCTCTGTCGCGGACCACATCTGCCTTCCACAAAGCACATCCCAGCTTTTAAGTTGATGCGATCTGCTGGTGCGTATTGGCGTGGCTCGGAGAAGAACCCGATGTTGCAACGTATCTACGGCACCGCATGGCCATCTCAAGAAGAGCTCGACGGCTATTTGGCACTCCTTGTTGAGGCAGAGAAGCGCGATCATCGCCGCTTGGGAAGCGAGTTAGATCTTTTTAGTTTCCCAGAAGAGATCGGCTCCGGGCTTGCGGTCTTCCATCCTAAAGGCGGAATCGTGCGTCGCGCCATGGAAGATTATTCGCGCAAACGCCATGAAGAAGAGGGATATCAATTTGTTTATTCACCTCATCTGACTAAGGCAACTCTCTTTGAAACATCTGGACACCTGGATTGGTACTCCGAGGGCATGTATCCACCGATGGTGATGGATGAAGAACTCCACGCTGATGGAACTATTAAACGTCAGGGCCAGAAGTACTACATGAAGCCGATGAACTGCCCGTTCCACAATCTCATTTACAAATCCAATAGCCGTTCATATCGCGAACTTCCATTGCGGCTCTTTGAATTTGGAACCGTCTATCGATATGAGAAGTCAGGTGTGATCCACGGACTTACTCGTGCTCGCGGATTCACCCAAGATGATGCCCATATCTACTGCACCAAAGAACAGATGATGGGCGAGCTGGATTCACTTCTCACCTTTGTGCTCAATCTGCTTCGCGATTATGGTCTTAATGATTTCTACCTAGAACTATCAACGCGCAATCCAGCCAAATCCGTGGGCTCTGATGAGGCGTGGGAAGAGGCCACCGATGCTCTCCGCAAAGCCGCTGAAAAGCAGAGTTTGGAACTCGTTCTAGATCCAGAAGGTGCAGCCTTCTATGGTCCAAAGATCTCGGTGCAAGCCAAGGATGCAATCGGTAGAACCTGGCAGATGTCTACTATCCAAGTGGATTTCCAACTTCCGCAGCGCTTTGATCTCGAATATCAGTCGACCGATGGATCACGTCAACAGCCCGTAATGATTCACCGCGCACTCTTTGGCTCTATTGAGAGATTCTTTGGAGTTCTGACGGAGCACTATGCAGGAGCTTTCCCTCCGTGGTTGGCACCAGTCCAAGTGCGAGGCATTCCAGTTGCTGAAGCGTTCCTGCCATATCTGCAAGATATTGCGGCTCAAATGCGCAAGGCAGGAATTCGAGTCGATGTCGATACGTCTGATGATCGAATGCAGAAGAAGGTTCGCAATGCGCAACTCGAGAAGATTCCATTCATGATGATCGCGGGTGAGGAAGACCAGAAGAATGGCGCTGTCTCTTTCCGCTACCGCAATGGCGATCAGAAGAACGGTATTGCGGTAGCGGATGCTATTGCTGAGATCGTGACAGCGGTCGCCGAGCGCACGCAGATATAAAAGTCATGGATCAGGAGATGACCGGAGGGGCAGGGATGCCTGATGGTTGGAACCGCTTGTGGGCTCCTCATCGCATCTCCTACTTGGCGGGGGAGAATCGACCACTGCCTGACAACGATGTGCCTTGTCCTTTCTGCAGAATTCCGACACTGGAGGATGCGGAAGGTTTGATCGTGGCTCGAGGTGAGCATGCCTACGTCGTCATGAATCTCTATCCCTACAACGCAGGTCATGTGCTCGTCTGCACCTATCGTCATGTTGCAGATTTAACAGACCTCACAACAGATGAGCGCAATGAGTTGCTTGAACTCACGGCACATACGATGAAAGTCATTCGACATGTATCGGGCGCGCAGGGATTCAATCTGGGGATGAATCAAGGTGCAATTTCAGGAGCAGGGATCGCAGAACATATCCATCAACATGTTGTCCCACGTTGGAGTGGCGATGCCAACTTCATGCCGGTCATTGGTAAGACAAAGGTAATCTCACAATTACTCGATGAGACTCGTGCCGCCTTAGCTGAGAGTTGGAACCTGGTCTAAATACTCTTTGATCTGGTCGATGCCAATGCTCGTGCCTTCCACCCAAGGTAGAGCGGGGAAGAGTAGGCCAGCTGCAAAACTATCTTCACCGGATTCTTCTAGCGCCTCGAGATACTCCTCGCGAAATTCAGCGACAAGTTCAATATGTTCTGGATCGGCGGGTCGTTTTCTCCCCTCGCCATCCGTGTAGTCGGTTATTTCGAGCCTCTCTAGATTTATAAGTGCGGCAGGTCGCCCATCATCTCCATGTAATACAAGATATGGCGAGACCACAGGATCGAGCATTTTCGAGGCGATCGCGGTCATATCTTCAAAATCGATCTCACTGACCAAGAGGTCGCAGATAACTACAAGTGAGGGGATGTAGAGCTCGCGGGCAATCCGCCATTTTTCGAGATCCGCGCTGACGATGCCATCTTGAGCGCTCACGAGAAAGAGGGCGAGATCGCACTCTTGCAGATCGGCATTTTCAAGGCCTAAAGCGTCCGCTAGAGGTAGGGATTTGCTCCCAACTATTGCGACTTTCGGCGAATTAATTAGGTCTGACACAGTATCCGAGCCTACGATGTAATCGTGATATCGGCCTCCATCAAAGCACCAGTGACACGGGTCGTCACCCCACTGTGCCGCTGGCTCTTAAGTAAAGGTGTAACTGCAAACTGGCTGAGCGCAATTGGAGGACTCGGAGCCAGTATCAGCGCAATCGCCTTCTTTAGTCATGGCAACTATTTCTGGGGCATGGTGGTAACGCTCTTCTTCATTCTCTTTGATCTCTTGGATGGAACGCTGGCTCGCATGTCTGACTCCGGTGGTTCCAAATGGGGAGCGCTACTTGATTCCACCCTTGACCGAATCTCCGATGCAGCAGTGCTCGGTTCTCTCGCCTACTTTTTAATGAAGAGCCATGATCGATTGGTTCCAGTTCTCGTCGTGGCGCTGGTTGCAGGTGGTCTTGTCTCCTATATCAAGGCACGTGCCGAAGGACTTGGAATTCCTTGCAATGGTGGTCTGGCGGAGCGGACAGATCGATTGATCATCATCTTTGTGGCTCTCGGCTTTGCTGGTCTAGGTGTTCCTTACATCTTGGCAGTTGGCTCTTGGTTACTGGCAGTTGCAAGCGTGTATACCGTCTGTGAACGTTTAGCAATTGTTTACCGCGCAACCAAGAGACTCTAACTGGATCGCGTAAGTGTCATTTACCTATCTGGCGTACTTCATCGCCTGGAAGATTCTGGGTTATCTGCCTGAGGATAAGGCGTATGGATTGATGCATTGGATTGCCGATCAAATCACCAAGCGCAATCCATCCGGCGTGCAACGGATGCGTAGCAACTATCTGCGAGTGCGCCCGGATATCTCCGAACCTGAACTTCAATCTTTGGTGAAGGAGGGGATGCGCTCCTACCTGCGCTATTGGTGTGACACTTTTAGATTGCCGCTCTGGTCTGGCGAAGAGATAGTTAGTCGGACAACGGTGATCAACGAACAGCTTCTTCTTGAGGCGTTGGCTCAGGGCAAGGGAGCCGTCGTCTCACTTCCGCATGCTGGAAATTGGGATCATGCTGGTGCTTACTATTGCCAGACCGGTTGGCCGATCGTCACCGTCGCAGAACATTTAGAGCCAGAGCGTCTCTTCAAGAAGTTTTTGGCTTATCGCGAATCGATTGGCATGGAGGTCCTGGATGCCAGCGCTCGTTCGCTCGCGCTTCTCTCCCAGAGATTGCGCCAAGGCCGCTTGGTTGCTCTTGTGGCCGATCGTGATCTTTCAAAGAATGGCGTTGATATCACCTTCTTTGGATACCCAGCCCGCATGCCTGCAGGTCCAGCTTTGCTCTCAATTCAAACTGGAGCTCCCTTTCTCACAGCCTTCGTTCGCTATATAGATACTGGTATTGAGATCACGTTTGAACCAATAATTGAGGTTCCAGAGGATGGTAAAAATTCCGAGAAGGTGAGCGCGATGATTCAAGAGTCGGCCAACCGGTTGGAGCGACACCTCAGGGAGCATGTAACTGACTGGCACATGTTGCAGCGCATTTGGACTGATGGCGATTTTAAGGAACGCGAATGAGCGAACGAAAATTGCGAATCGGAATGGTCTGCCCCTACGGGTGGGATATTCCTGGGGGAGTACAAATACACATTAGGGAACTCGCTCAACATTTCATCTCTCAAGGACATTACGTATCCGTTATTGCACCAGTCAGCGATGAAGATTCAATCGTAGATCCCTGGTTGGTAAGTGCAGGTCGCCCAGTTCCAATTCCATTTAACGGTTCGGTGGCGCGTGTTCTCTTTGGTCCGATCGCTGCATCAAGGGTTCGGCAGTGGATCGCACAAGGAGATTTCGATGTACTGCACATGCATGAACCAGGAATCCCATCTATCTCATTGCTTGCTTGTTGGTCCGCAGAAGGCGCCATGGTTGGCACTTTTCACGCATCTACTCCCAAGTTAAGAGCCATCGCATCAGTCGGGCCACTTATTGAACCGATGATAGAAAAACTTAGTGCGCGGATAGCAGTGAGCGAGATGGCGCAAGCGACACTCAACAATCTTTACGGGACTGAGGCGGTAGTTATTCCCAATGGAATTGATTACGCAAGATTCGCTCGCGGTGCAGAGTCGAGAGAATCCCGTGGAGATCACCCGCGAATCGGATTTCTTGGACGCTTTGAGGAGACGAGAAAAGGTCTTCCACTTCTTATTGAAGCCTTACCGAAGATTCTAAAGTCAATCCCAAATCTTGAATTAGTTGTAGCTGGTCCGGGCGATCCGGAGAAGATCCTGGCGAAGGTGGATCCACAAGTGGCAAGACAGATCACCTTCTTGGGTCGACTCTCAGAAGAGGAGAAGGTGCGCTTCCTTTCCGGTATCGATTTGTATATAGCTCCGAATACCGGCGGTGAATCCTTCGGAATTATCTTGGCAGAGGCGATGGCCGCTGGAGCCCCTGTACTTGCGAGCGATATTCCTGCCTTCGTGGATCTGCTTTCGGTCGGAGATTGCGGCGCCACTTTCAAATCCGAAGATTCAGGAGATCTAGCCAAGAAAACCATCGAACTCATACGGAATTCGGCGCGATTACAACAACTTGCTGAGAATGGTCTGACTTCTGCGATTCGCTTCGACTGGGGGAGCGTCGCGGCACAGATAATGAGCGTCTATGAGGTTGCCATGACTGGTCAAGCCAAAGTGGCGGTGGGCTCTGAAAATGCGAGTTGGAAGAGGGGGAGAGAGCGATGAAGTTTGCCGCAGTTCTCATCGTTGTACTTCTCTTCATGTGGTACCTGTCATTTTCAGCAAGCCGATTGGATCGCCTCCATCACCGCGTCGAAACCTCCTGGGAGCATCTCGATGCCCTTCTTCAACGTAGAGCGGCGTTAGCCCTGGAGATCTCACATCAATCTGATTTAGATCCGGCGACTGACTTGATCTTGACCCAATCGGCGTATGTGAGTCGCGAAGAGGCGATTATTGATCGAAACGATGCTGAACGTTCGCTCTCGGAATCGTTGAAGTTTCTACGTGAACTAGGACGCAGCGGTGAAGTTGCGATCTCGGTACCTCTTCTCGACGAGCTGAGTGTGCTGACTGAGAAAATAACATTGGCTATTGCCATCCACCTTGAAGCGGTGAGTTCTGTAGCTAAATTGCGCTCCCGTCCGATTTATAGACTCTTTCATCTTGCAGGTAAGGCAAAGTTGCCGAAAATCTATTCATTCGAAGAGGACTCTTTGTGATCAAATCCCATCGTCTCTTGGTTTTAACGAGCGCAATTATTCTGCCGGTTTTGTTCCTAGCGGGTTGTGGCGCTACCAAAAAATCTGCAACCACTACTCCGGTAGTTCCAACTAATGCACTGACTGGATTGCCTGGAATTAATGGGCCGGTTCTCTTTGTCAAAGTCGATGACACTCAACCTGCACATCCCCAGATCGGTTTAGATAGCGCAGATGTGATTTACATAGAGCAGGTTGAAGGCGGGCTGACTCGTCTTGCTGCAGTCTTCAGCAACAAATTGCCGGCAGAGATAGGTCCGGTCCGATCTGCACGCATCAGCGATATTGATTTGATGGCAAATTACGGTCGAGTTGGCATGGCATATAGCGGAGCTCAAACTCTCTTCTTGCCTGTACTGCGTGCATCCAATATTGAAGATATCGGCGCTGATACCGAACCCGCTTCCATCTTCTCGCGTGATCCGGCTCGTACTGCTCCAACGAATCTCTTGGTGAATCCGAAGGCGTTGCTCAACAAATCAATCAATGTTGAACACAGACCTATCGTCACGGCCAAGTCGGTGGGGTGGAAGTTTGGTCCACTACCTTCTGGTGGCACCGCAATTAAAAGTGCAGAGGTGAAGTGGCCTGCGGGTAAATACAAAGCGGTCTGGTCTGCGAATACTCAAAAGTGGAAATTGATCTACGACGATGCACCCGATATTGCGGCGGATGGAGTCCAGTTGGGTTCTCCTACCTTCCTGATCCAAGAAGTCAGCATTACTCCATCGATCTATCACGATCATCTCGGAAGCTACACGCCATTTAGCAACACCATTGGCTCTGGAACGGGTTATCTACTACGAGATGGCAAGGAGATTCCTGTCTATTGGAACCGCGCCACCGCTACCGATCCCACCACCTGGACGCTTAAAGATGGCTCACCGGCTTATTTCCACACTGGACAGGTTTGGGTCGCCTTGACCGATCAACAGCCCAGCTTTACCTACCCAGTTTCCAGTACGCCAGCACCCACCGCTTCAAAGTAGACTTGGGCTCTTGCCCCTAGGGCACAACCTAGGTTTTGCTGGCACAAGGAGATGGAATGTCTGAGAACACCGAGAAGGTAACTGGCACAGGTCGCGTCAAGCGAGGTATGGCTGAGATGCTCAAAGGCGGCGTCATCATGGATGTCGTCAACGTTGAGCAGGCGAAGATCGCTGAGGATGCTGGTGCGGTCGCCGTAATGGCTCTTGAGCGTGTACCTGCCGATATCCGCGCACAAGGCGGAGTCGCCCGCATGTCTGATCCTGACATGATCGAGAAGATCCAGGCCGCGGTTTCTATTCCAGTTATGGCGAAGGCTCGCATTGGTCACTTTGTTGAAGCTCAGGTCCTGCAGAGCCTCGGTGTTGATTACATCGACGAGTCAGAGGTACTCACGCCAGCCGATTATGAGAACCACATCGATAAGTGGAACTTCACTGTTCCTTTCGTTTGTGGCGCAACCAATTTGGGTGAGGCGCTACGCCGCATTAATGAGGGTGCAGCAATGATCCGCTCCAAGGGCGAAGCGGGAACCGGTGATGTCTCCAATGCGACCACCCACATGCGCAAGATTTCCCAGGAGATCCGTCGTCTTACTTCTATGCGTGAAGATGAGTTGTACGTTGCAGCCAAGGAGATTCAGGCACCATATGAACTCGTCAAGGAAGTAGCACAAACTGGAAAGTTGCCGGTCGTTCTCTTTACAGCTGGGGGAATTGCAACGCCGGCAGATGCAGCGATGATGATGCAGCTCGGCGCAGATGGAGTCTTCGTTGGCTCCGGAATTTTCAAATCTGGAAATCCTGCAGCTCGCGCTAGCGCCTGCGTCAAGGCAGTCACCTATTACACCGATGCCAAGGTGATCGCCGATGTCTCTCGTGGACTAGGAGATGCCATGGTAGGTATCAACGTCTCTGATATTCCAGTTCCACACCGTTTGGCTGAACGCGGCTGGTAACGGCACGCTCTTTATATGCTGGTTGGTGTTTTAGCGCTCCAAGGTGATTTCCGAGAGCACCTCTTCGCGTTAGCCGAGTGCGGGGTAGATGCAATCGCGGTGAAAAGCCTGGATCAAATCAATGAGATTGATGCCCTTATTTTGCCTGGTGGGGAGTCAACCACCATCGCAAAGTTAGCGCGAACATTCGGACTCTTTGATCGAATTTCAGAGCGGATTCATGCAGGACTTCCGACGTACGGCTCTTGCGCGGGGATGATTCTTCTCGCAGATCGCATTGAGGGTGCTGCCGTAGGTCAAGAGAGTTTTGGCGGCATGGATATCACTGTACGACGCAATGCCTTTGGGCGTCAGGTCGACTCCTTCGAGGCTAATTTAAACATGGTTGGAATCACCTCTCCAGCCGTTCGGGCGATCTTTATCCGCGCCCCTTGGGTTGAGTCCGTTGGATCGGGTGTTGAAGTTTTGGCATCTGTAGAAATTGAGGGAGAATTGCACCCTGTTGCGGTCCAGCAAGGAAACCTGTTGGCAACCTCATTTCACCCAGAAATAACGGGGGATAATCGGGTGCATCGCTACTTCATTGAGAATATATGCAAGGCGGCCGTTGCGTAACAACGCGCGCGGCTCAAAAGAGTCAGAACAAGGTTGGTGAGTTAAATGTCAGGCCATTCCAAATGGGCAACGACAAAGCATAAGAAGGCGGTAATCGATTCACGTCGCGCAAAGAATTTTGCAAAACTGATTAAGGCGATCGAGATTGCGGCACCGCAATGGTGGACCCGATATTGATGGCAACCCAACACTCTTTGACGCCATTGCTAAGGCGAAGAAGAACTCTATGCCGGCAGACAATATTGAACGCGCGGTAAAGCGCGGAGGTGGACTCGAGTCGGGTGGTGCCGATTGGCAGACAATCATGTACGAGGGCTATGCACCTGGTGGTGTTGCTCTCATGATCGAATGTTTAACTGATAGTCGCAATCGCGCTGCCTCTGAAGTTCGTGTTGCCGTAACTCGTAACGGCGGATCGATGGCTGATCCAGGATCGGTCTCGTACATGTTTAATCGCAAAGGCGTTGTCATTGTAAATAAGGCTGCAGGCATTTCCGAAGATCGCATTCTCGAGGTTGTTCTCGATGCCGGTTGCGAAGAGGTAAATGACTTGGGAGATTCTTTCGAGATCGTCTCTGAGCCAAGTGATCTCGTAGCCGTTCGCACCGCGCTTCAAGGAGCTGGGATTGATTACGAGTCAGCGGATACCTCGTTCTTGCCGTCGCTCTCTGTCCCGCTTGATGCAGAGACCGCGACTAAAGTCTTTAATCTGATTGATGCTATTGAAGAGCTCGATGATGTGCAGAACGTCTACGGCAACTTCGATGTGTCTGACGAGGTAATGGCTAGCATCGCGCAATAGGCTTACCTGCATGAGAGTGCTGGGGATCGATCCGGGTTTAACCCGATGCGGCCTCGGCGTTGTCGAGAGTCGCGGTTCCAACGCGCTCTACATGGTTGATGTTGGAGTAATTCGTACAACCGTTGATGCACCTTTAGAGGCGCGGCTCCTGGAGCTAGAGACCGCAATCTCTCTCTGGATTGAACGAATTGAACCCGATGTGATTGCCGTCGAAAGAGTCTTCTCGCAATTAAATGTAAAGACTGCAATGGCCACAGGACAAGCAGCGGGAGTTGCGCTCTTGCTTGCAGCGAAAGCGGGCATTCCAGTTGTGATGCACACTCCCTCTGAAGTCAAAGCCTCAGTGACTGGATCAGGTCGTGCGGATAAGAAGCAGGTGGCACTTATGGTGCAACGTCTCTTGCGTTTAGATGCGATACCTAAGCCAGTAGATAGCACCGATGCTCTAGCGCTTGCTATTTGTCACCATTGGCGAGGGGTCGGAGATTCTAAGTTAGAGATCGCTTTAGCTAATGAAAGAGCTCGACTCACATCTCGCGCTACTAAGGCGACTCCAGCATGATCGCCTCGGTCTCTGGTGTTGTTAAAGCGGTTCGTTCAGGTTCCGTTGTGGTTGAGGTCGGAGGCGTGGGGCTTCTTATCAATGTACCCGCGCGAATTGCGGCGGGGTTGGTCACGGGAACATCTACCTCTCTTCATACAGTACTTGTCGTACGCGAAGATGCCCTGACCCTCTACGGATTTGAATCAGTGCTTGCTCGTGAGATCTTTGAACTCTTGCAGACGGTCACGGGTATTGGCCCCAAGGTCGCGCAATCTGCGCTCAATGTTTATGAGAGCGAAGAGATTTTGAGTGCGATAAAGAATGAGCAGAGTGAACTTCTTGAACGCATCCCGGGTCTGGGCAAGAAGGGGGCGCAACGATTAGTTCTTGAACTGAAAGATAAGTTAGATGTGTACTCCGTCTCAGAGATTTCTGATTCAGGTGCATGGAGGGATCAATTAAATAGCGCACTAGTCGGCTTAGGTTTCTCTGCTCGCGAGAGTCAAGAACGAATCGAGCAACTCACAACCCAATTTAAAGATCTTTCGAAAGAACCTATATCTGAACTTCTTCGCGCAGCTCTATCTGGTGGTGTAACAAAGTGAGCGAGTCGGTAACCAGCGATTTCGCGGACGACTCTGAGAGAGTTCAAGAGTTAGCGCTTCGTCCTAAGAACCTAGGGGAGTTCGTTGGCCAAAAAAGAGTTGCGGGACAGATCGATCTTCTCCTAACCGCTGCACGCTCTAGAAAAACTCCAGCTGACCATATTTTGCTTGCCGGACCTCCAGGACTGGGTAAGACAACTCTGGCAATGATTATTGCCAACGAGATGAACGCACCGATTCGGATTACGAGTGGACCTGCTATTCAACATGCAGGCGATCTGGCATCTATTCTCTCCTCGTTAGTGGAAGGAGAAATCCTATTTTTGGATGAGATACACCGTATGTCTCGTCCCGCCGAAGAACTTCTGTACATGGCGATGGAGGATTTCCGCGTTGATGTTGTAGTCGGAAAGGGGGCGGGCGCGACAGCGATCCCTCTCTCCTTGCCACATTTCACGTTGATTGGCGCGACTACAAGAGCTGGATTGTTGCCAAGTCCGCTACGAGACAGATTTGGGTTTACCGCTCAACTAGATTTTTATGGGGACGAGGAACTCTCCACGATTGTCAGGAGAAGCGCTGCAGTTACTCAAGGTTCCAATCACGGAAGATGCGATTGTCGAGATTGGCTCTCGTTCTCGGGGTACCCCGCGAGTGGCTAATAGGTTGTTACGACGAGTTCGAGACTATGCCGAAGTTCATAGCGATGGTTCTGTAGATCTGGCTGGAGCTCAATCTGCTCTAGCGATGTATGAGGTCGATCTTCTGGGCCTGGATCGTCTCGATAGAAACCTTCTAGAGACGCTGATCCATAAATTCAAAGGGGGCCCTGTTGGGCTTACAACTCTGGCAATGTCCATGGGTGAAGAGGCCGAGACCCTTGAGAGTCTGGCGGAGCCTTTTCTGTTGCGACGAGGGCTATTGGCTCGAACACCGCGTGGTCGTATGGCTACCGCAGCTGGCTGGAACCACCTAGGGGAGACACCGCCGCAAGGAGAACTTGGCATTTTAGACATGCCCTCACTGGATGCCTAGACTTGCGTCTTATGTCTGCCAACATTTCTAAATCTATTAAGTCCCAGGCCAAGCCCGGACGAACCCTCGCCATTCTGGCCCTCGTCTTGGTCGCCTTCAGCGCTCTGGCTTTTATCCAGAACGATAAGGTCAAGCTCGGACTCGATCTTCGTGGGGGTACCAGCGTCACTTTGCAGCCAAGAGTTGCAAAGGGTGGGACGGTTTCATCAGCTGATATTGCACAGGCTGTAGCGATCATCCGTCAGCGCGTGAATGCCTACGGTGTGGCTGAAAGTCAGGTAACTGCACAAGGAACCGGCAACAACCAGCAGATCGTCATTTCAGTTCCAGGTGCGACCGGAACAAGCATTGTGGATCAGGTTGGTCAGACCGCTGAGCTTCGCTTCCGTCAGGTACTCGCTGTTGGCGCCGGAAATTCCAAGACCACATCCACCTCGAGCACCTCGACCTCAACAGTCGTTGTTCCTCCCAAGGGATCCAAGGCAACTCCAACTCCTACGCCTACCAAGGCTGCGGTATTAACCCCGACATATCCGACTGGTGTTACTGCTGCTCTCGATGCGAAATTTGGTGCACTCGATTGCACCAAGGCTGCAAATCGCCAAGGTGGAAATATCGACGATCCGAACTCTCCGATCATTGCATGTAATAGAGATGGAAGCGCCAAATATATTCTTGGACCTGCGGAGGTAGTTGGTACCGACATTGCTAGCGCTAGTGCCAACCTGGACCAGACTAATGGAAATGGTTGGATGGTTCTCTTGAACTTCAAGAGCGCTGGAACTAAGAAGTTTGCTGCAATTACAACTCGAGTTGTGAAATTAGCATCGCCTCAGAATCAAGTAGCCGTGGTTCTCGATGGGCTTGTTGTTACATCTCCCGCTATTCAATCTGCAATCACCGCTGGTAATGCTCAGATCACAGGTAACTTCACGCAGGCCGACGCCACCACTTTGGCTGATCAACTTAAGTACGGTGCACTTCCACTGGCATTTGATCGCGGAGATGTAGAGCAAGTTTCTCCTACATTGGGATCTAACCAGTTGCACGATGGCTTACTCGCCGGACTCATCGGACTTCTGCTTGTCGTCGTCTACTCAATTCTCTACTACCGCGGTTTGGGAGTTGTGAGCGTTGGCTCGCTCACAATTGCAGGAGGTATTACCTATCTCCTCTTTATCTTGCTCGGTAAATGGATCGGCTTCTCGCTATCACTTGCTGGTATTGCCGGCGCAATTGTTTCTATTGGTATTACCGCTGACTCGTTCATTGTTTACTTCGAGAGATTACGTGATGAGGTTCGCGATGGAAGATCGCTACGAACCGCGGTGGATACTGGCTGGACCCGAGCTAAGCGCACCATCATCGTGGCTGACTCGGTCTCTCTCATCGCTGCAGCGCTGCTGTACTTCTTCGCCGTGGGTGATGTGCGTGGTTTCGCCGCAACGCTTGGTCTGACGACCTTCGTCGACCTCTTCGTGGTCTTCTTCTTCACAAAACCACTGGTCACCTTGCTTTCGAGGTTACATTTCTATGCAAGTGGTCATCGACTCTCTGGCTTTTCGGCAGCTAGCTTAGGTGTTGTAACACGAAAGGATGTCGCTTAAATGTCACGTTTATCTGGAATGGGCGGCCGCCTCTATCGCGGTGAAAAGTCCTTTGACATTATCGGTAAGCGCCGTCGCTTCTACGCGCTCTCCGGAATCGTAATCATCATCTCTGCAGTTGCGCTTTCGGTACAGGGCCTCCACCTTGGAATTGAATTCAAGGGTGGCTCAGAATTTACTTTCACAGCCTCTTCTGTCTCGGTAGCTCAAGGACAAAAGGCAGTGACTGATAGTGGAATAACCTCCGAGACGATCGTGCAGAAGATTGGAACGAACAAGCTCCGCATCACGACCAAGACCCTGACAAACGCTCAAAACGACGCTATTGAGAACTCCATTGCTAAGGATTTCAATATCCCTATCGCGGATATAAACGTTCTGAGTATCGGTCCATCATGGGGTAAGGACATTACCCATAAGGCGATTCAAGCTCTTATTGGTTTCTTGTTAGTTGTACTTCTCTATCTGGCACTGGCATTTGAACCCAAGATGGCTCAGGCTGCGATCATTGCGGTTGTCCACGATATCTTCATTACGGTTGGTATTTACGCCCTGGTTGGCTTTGACGTCACGCCTGCAACGGTTATCGGCTTCTTAACCATTCTTGGTTATTCGCTCTATGACACAGTTGTTGTCTTCGACAAGGTTCGCGAAAATACCCGCTCGATTACCAGCACTGGAAAGTACACCTATTCGCAGGCAGCAAATCTTGCGGTTAATCAGACTCTCGTGCGCTCCTTCAATACCTCATTGATCGCCCTACTTCCAGTGGCCTCCATTCTCTTTGTTGGTGCTGGATTACTGGGTGCAGGAACACTGAAGGATCTCTCTCTGGCTCTCTTCATTGGTTTAGCGACCGGAACATATTCTTCGATCTTTATTGCAACGCCAATCTTGGCAACACTTCGTGAACGTGAACCTGCTATGCAAGCCCTTGCAAAGCGCGTTGCTCAGCGCGGACCTCAAGCACCAGGTGAAGCGGTTGTAATCAAGGGAGATGCAGAAGTTTCCAATATTGTGACTTCAACGCACTCCAAGGAGAATCGCGAGCGCGGTCCTCGCAATCAACCTAAGCGCAAGAGCCGTCGATAATTTGGAGTGAGGGGAGGGCAGTGGAATGAACACGCTGCTAGCTCCCCTTGCCCAGACTCTGAGCACAAACCTTCCCGAATTTAAAAGTGCGGAGTTGGAGCACGCCTTTGAAGTTGCCAGCGGGGCTCATGCAGGACAGGTTCGTAAATCAGGTGAACCCTACATAACTCATCCGGTTGCCGTTGCCGAGATCTTGGCGGAACTTGGAATGGATCAAGCGACGATAACTGCGGCACTTCTTCACGATACCGTCGAAGATACCCCTTATTCACTTGAGGCCCTACGTCATGACTTTGGCGATGAAGTAGCACAGCTAGTGGATGGTGTTACCAAGTTAGACAAGTTGACCTACGGCCCCACTGCTGAGGCAGAGACCCTTCGCAAAATGGTCGTCGCCATGTCTAAGGACATAAGGGTCCTGGTTATAAAGCTGGCCGATCGCCTCCATAACGCACGAACCTGGCAATTTGTCTCACCTGAAAGCGCCTCACGCAAGGCGCGCGAGACTCTAGATATTTATGCGCCTTTGGCTCACAGACTGGGAATGAACGCCATCAAGTGGGAGTTAGAAGATTTATCTTTCAAGGTGCTTGAACCCAAGAAGTATGAAGAGATCGAAAGACTCGTCAGTGAACGACAACCTCTGCGTGAGAGATTCACGGCTGAGGTCACAGATCAGATTGAACGTGATCTCGCCGTAGAAGGCATCAGAGCGACTATTAAAGGCCGCCAAAAGCACCTTTACAGCGTCTTTCAGAAGATGATTGTTCGCGGTCGGGAATTTAGCGAGATCTATGATCTAGTTGGAATTCGGGTCATTGTCGATGATGTGAGAGATTGCTACGCAGTTCTAGGAGCAATCCACGCTAGATGGAGCCCTATTCCTGGTCGATTTAAAGATTACATAGCGATGCCCAAGTTCAATCTTTATCAATCCCTTCATACCACTGTCATTGGACCAAATGGAAAAGCTGTAGAGATACAGATTCGAACCACCGACATGCATGCTCGCGCCGAGTTCGGTATCGCAGCACACTGGAAATATAAATCAAAGGGTCCAAAGAGCGTTGAGAACGATCCAGGAGTCATCTGGCTGAAGCAATTGCATGAATGGCAACAAGAGAGTGAAGATGTAAGTGAATTCCTCGACACCCTTCGCTACGACTTACGAACTCCAGAGGTATTTGTCTTTACTCCAAAGGGGAGTGTTGTAGCTCTTCCTGCTGGTTCGACACCGGTGGACTTTGCCTATGCAGTTCATACCGAAGTCGGCAATAGATGTGTAGGTGCAAAGGTAAATGGGAAGTTGATTCCATTGGAATCGGCCCTCGCAAATGGCGACGTGGTGGATATCGTCACTAATAAAAGTCCCAATGCAGCCCCCAGCCGCGATTGGCTTAACTTTGTAAAGTCACCGAGGGCGCGCTCCAAGATCAAGGCCTGGTTCTCAAAGGAGCGACGCGAAGAGGCGATAGAGGCTGGACAAGAATCGATAGCGCGGCAGATGCGCAAAGCAGGGATGCCTCTGCAGAAAATTCTGGCCGGTCAAGCCATCCTCGAACTGGCCCACGAACTTCACTTTCCCGATATTGAGGCGTTGTATGCCTCAGTTGGTAACGGGCATGTCTCAGCAGCCTCTGTCATTGAGAAGTTGGCCCATCAACTCGGCAATGAAGAGGATGCTCCGGAGGAGAACATTGATCATCTCTTCCGCAGGCCTACCGCGGCGAAGCGCAATTCATCTGGAGTGGATGTTGAAGGCGCAGGTGATCTCTTAGTAAAACTTGCACGTTGCTGCACTCCGGTGCCTGGTGATGAGATCACGGGATTTGTCACGAAAGGCAGTGGAGTGAGTGTGCATCGCGCCGATTGCATCAACGTCAATGATCTTAAAGAGCACCAAGGCGATCGCATCGTTGAAGTTAAATGGAACAACAGCGCGCGAGCACTATTCCTGGTGAATATCCAAGTGGAAGCCCTTGATCGTTCAGGTCTTCTCTCTGACATTACGAGAACGCTTGCAGATCAACATGTAAATATCTTGAACGCAGCCGTTAGCACCAGCAAAGATAGAGTCGCGCTATCGCGCTTCACCTTCGAGATGGCCGATGCACTGCATTTGGATACAGTTTTATCGGCGGTGCGCAGTGTTGCTGGTGTCTACGATGTGTACCGAGTCACCAACAACTAATTACTTTTTAAAGTCTGCTAGACCCTTTTGAGCTTCTGCAAGCCATGCCTTACGAGCGGCAGCGGCTTCGCGTGCAACCAATGCTTTAGCGCTTTGACCTGCGGCCTCTGCCTTTGCAGCCTGCTTCTCGTAGTTCTCGATCGCATCCAAGAGGCCTTGCACAACGCTATTGGCGTGAGCAATTGCGGTTGGATCGCTGCGGCGTGAAACTTCTTGATGCAGAGAGTCGATCTCGGCTTGCACCTTTTCGAGTCGAGCTTCCAATGCGGCACGCTTGCTACGTTCGGTCATTCCGATGCGATCCCACTTCTCATGCAGATCGTGGAACTTGTTGCGAGCGGCTTTAACATCTGTGACAGGAAGCAGCGCTTCGAATTGAGCGATCAGTTCTTCACGCTTGGCAAGATTTGCAGCCATTGTTCCTTGGCGCTTCTCCAGGTCAGCCTTCTTGGCAGCGAAGAATGCATCTTGAGCCGCTTTGAACTCTTCCCAAAGTCTGGTGTCAACGCTCTTCTTGCCACGACCAGCAGCCTTCCAAGCATCCATCAGTTCCTTGAAGCGATTAGCGGTTGCTAGCCAATCTTTCGAGTCAGCAAGCTTCTTTGCCTCTTCGATGATGGCGCTCTTAGATTGAGTGACAGCAGCGCTCTGATTCTCTAGTTGGGCGAAATGGGTGCGGCGACGCTTATCAAATTTATTACGTGCGCTAGAAAAGCGCTTCCAAAGATCTGCATCTGCCTTCTTTTCTAGGCGAGGGGCGGCCTTCCACTCATCGAGAAGGACTTTGAGGCGATCGCCCGTGGCCTTCCAACTTTCGGAGAGGGCGAGTGACTCGGCCTCTTCTACTAATTTCTCTTTGATGGCAGTTGCCTCTGCGCGCTTAGCCTCCTTGGCAGCGTTCTCTGCGGCTTTGCGGGCTTCGTAAGCGGCTTTGTGACCTTCAATGAGTGAAGGAATTTGATCGACGGATTTGGCAAGCGTTACTAAATCTCCAACACCGTTGAGATTTGCAATCTGCTCTTTAAGCTTTGTGACGGCGATCTGCGCATCGCTCGGAACCATGGCACCGCTCTTAATACGTGCGGCGAGAAGGGCTACCTCAGAAGCGACCGCTTCGAATTTACGGACGAAGTAGGCGAGTGCCTCTTCGCTGCTCTTTCCGGGATATGAACCAACGGCGCGCTCACCTTCAGGAGTGGTTACATACACTGTTCCATCTTCGCCAACTCGGCCAAATTTGGCTGGGTCACCGATGAGGGCTGATGCTGCACTGAGATTCTCTGTTTCTGCCATCTCTTGCTCCTTAGGTTGCGCGTCAGGCTCTCTCTCAACTTCTCGAGATCAAACCTTTTCGTTAACGGTTATCTTGAAGCTCCGCCATGGGGCGTCGCCAGTCTCCTTGACCCTTCGATCAAGGGCTTAACGGTACCCTTAAAGCCTGTGCCTGGGAAAATTAGTACCCCAGCCCTAGGGAAGGCCTCCATGTGATTCTTGAGGTGATTCGCGCCCAATACTTCGCCACGAATTGCTGGATCTTTGCAAGCGGCAAGAATTCCGAGTGCTTCATCGTGGACCCAGGAATGATGATTCCCGACATGGTGGGGCCTATCAGTGAGGTAATTACTCGGCATAACCTCAAGCCAATCGCGACTGTCGTGACCCACGGCCATCTGGATCACACCTTCTCGGTACAGCCACTGGATTCTCGCTATGGTCTTGCGACATATATCCACCCCAAGGATCGAGAGTTCCTGGGCAATCCCTTTGGCATTTTGACCCCCGGTGGCCCAACCATCCCAATTCTGCAGGAGATGGGGGTCAGTGAGTTTGCCGAACCCAGTGACGTTCGTGAACTTACCGATGGGATATCGATTGAGATAGCGGGCTTTACCCTCAAGGCTCTTCACGCTCCTGGACACACGCCTGGCTCGACAGTTTTCATCGTCAATGATGAACACCTGATCAGCGGTGATGTTCTCTTTCAGAATTCAATTGGCAACACCACCCAGCGACTTGGCTCTGAAACTGCTATGAAGAAGACGTTGCGCAGCGTCATCTTGCCGCTGTCTGACGAGCTAATTGTGCTTCCTGGCCATGGAGCGGAAACTACAATTGGGCGAGAGCGTAAGAACAATGCTTATTTGCAGGAGCGATATTTAAGGAGTGCTGATTAATGGCAAAGATTGCCGCCCCTAAGGGAGTGAGTGAATATTTCCCGGAGAGGTCTAAGCACTTCGAATATGTTCGCGAAACTCTTATCCGCTCTGCGAAGGTAGCGGGCTACGAGTTGATAGAACTTCCCGTCTTTGAAGATACAGAGCTCTTTAGACGTGGTGTTGGTGAGTCGACCGATGTGGTGAGCAAAGAGATGTTTAGCTTCGAAGATCGCGGTGGCAGGCCAATCACACTGCGTCCCGAGGGTACGGCTGGAGTGATGCGCTCGGTCATTGAGAATAATTTGGATCGCGGACGGCTACCGGTAAAGGTCTATTACTCGGGGCAATTTTTCCGCGCAGAACGCCCGCAGTTGGGACGCTATCGCCAGTTCTATCAAGTCGGTATTGAGGCAATCGGCGTCGCAGATCCCCAGCTTGATGTAGAAGTTATTGCGGTTGCTGATCGCGCCTTTAAGAAGTTAGGCCTTAAGCGATACCGCCTTGAGATCACCTCGCTTGGAGATTCTGCCTCGCGCCAGAACTACTTGAAAGATCTTCGCACATATATCGATGGGATCACTCTTGACGAGGTGACGCGGGGGAGAGCTGCTATAAATCCATTGCGCTTGTTTGATGATAAGCGGCCGGAGATTCGTGAGCAGTTAGTCAATGCACCAGTATTACTCGACTACTTAACTCCTGAGAGCACCCGCGATTTTGCTGCGGTGCAAAGTTCTCTCACTAAGTTGGGAATTGATTTTGTCGTTAACAAGCGGATGGTGCGCGGTTTGGACTACTACACCGATACCGCATTTGAATTTGTTCACGAGGATCTTGGCTCCCAATCAGGAATTGGTGGCGGAGGACGTTACGACGGACTCATGGCGCAACTCGGCGGACAGGAACTTTCTGGGGTCGGATTTGGGTTGGGTGTCGATCGCATCCTTCTAGCCTGTGAAGCAGAGCAGATACCTCTACCTGAAGAGTTGAGCCTAGATCTTTATATCGTGCCTCTAGGTACTGGTGAGCAAGCCCTGGCCTTGGCAGAGGAACTTCGATCGGCGCAGATTCGTGTAGATCTAGCCTTCGGAGATAGGGCGCTCAAGGGCGCAATGAAATCTGCCGATAAGAGCGGTGCGAAATTTAGTTTGGTCCTAGGCGCAGATGAGCTCGCTTTGGGAGTTGTGAAATTGAAGGATATGAAATCTGGGGAGTCGGACTCGGTTACTCTTGGCTCTTTGGCGAACGAACTTAACGCACGAATTTCAAGCTATGGAGAGCGCTCTTAACATGCTACGCACACATGATGCAGGTTTACTCACGAAGTCCGATGTCGGATCAACCGTTGTTCTGGCGGGGTGGGTAGCCAGACGTCGTGATCACGGGGGCGTGGCCTTTATCGACCTACGTGACTCCTCAGGTGCGGTTCAGATCGTTATCAAAGATGAGATCGCTGGAGCGCTTCGGGCAGAGTGGTGCGTTCTCATAACAGGAACTGTTCGTCAACGACCTGCTGGAAATGAAAATCTCAATATCGCAACCGGTGAGATCGAGATCGATTGCGAGAAATTAGAAGTTCTTAGCGAGGCTGCTCCGCTTCCATTTCCGGTAGATAGCGGTGACCTTTCCAATATCAGCGAAGAGATTCGTTTGAAGTATCGCTACCTCGATCTTCGCCGCGAAGGTCCTGCTCGGAACCTGCGCTTGCGATCTAAAGTCACATCCACAATTCGATCGGTGATGGACCACCTCGATTTTCATGAGATTGAAACCCCATACCTGACTCGTTCCACTCCAGAAGGTGCACGCGACTTTCTAGTTCCCGTGCGATTGCAGCCAGGAAGTTGGTATGCACTCCCACAATCACCACAACTCTTCAAACAGTTGTTAATGGTCGCCGGAATGGAACGCTATTACCAAATTGCGCGCTGTTTCCGTGACGAGGATTTCAGAGCTGACCGCCAACCTGAGTTCACTCAACTTGATATTGAAATGTCATTTATTGATCAAGAAGATATCTTGCGGGTGGCAGAAGAGATCTTGGAAGAGGTTTTTCTTAAGACTGTCGGATATCAAATCCCACGTCCGATTCCACGAATGACGTATGCCGAGGCGATGCGACGCTATGGCTCTGACAAACCAGATCTACGATTTGGTCAAGAGATTATTGAGGTCAAGGATTTCTTTAAAGATACGACCTTCCGTGTATTCCAAGCAGATTACGTCGGCGCTGTTGTCATGCCTGGGGGAGCATCATCTCCTCGTCGCGAACTTGACGCTTGGCAAGATTGGGCAAAGGCTCGCGGTGCAAAGGGACTTGCTTACATCTTGGTTCAGGAGGATGGAAGCCTTGCTGGACCGGTCGCTAAGAATTTGTCAGAATCTGAAGCCGCTGGAATTGCCGCCTTTACGAAGGCTCACCCTGGCGACGCTATCTTCTTCGCGGCTGGAACTAAGAGCACATCACAATCACTCTTGGGTGCAGTGCGATTAGAGATTGCCTCGCGATGCAACTTAATTGAACCAGGGCGTTGGGAGTTCTTATGGGTGGTAGATGCACCCATGTTCGAACCAGTGGACGCTGATAACCCAAGCGCTGGTTGGACCGCCGTGCATCATCCCTTCACAGGACCAAAACCTGAATTCGCTGAAAGTTTTGACAAGGATCCCGGTAACGCACTGGCCTACGCCTATGACATTGTGCTTAACGGCAATGAGATCGGTGGGGGATCAATTCGTATCCATAAGCGCGAGATGCAACAGCGCGTCTTCGACGTGATTGGCTTAACTCCCGAAGAGGCGAAAAGTAAGTTCGGATTCTTGCTCGAGGCCTTCAACTATGGACCTCCACCACACGGCGGAATCGCCCTCGGAATGGATCGACTCTGTGCGCTCCTTACTGGGGCCGAGTCGATTCGTGAAGTGATCGCCTTTCCTAAAACCGCAAGTGGCGGAGATCCACTGACCGGTGCCCCAACCCCTATCACTGCCGCGCAGCGCAAAGAGGCCGGTGTTGACTTCAAGCCTGAAGCGAAATAAATAGCCTTCCACGCTCATAAGTTCAGGTAGGCTAAAGGTATGGGTCCAGGAGGTATTGCAACCATCATCGTGGCGAGCTCACTGCTCATCGTCTCGATTGCGATCGCATATGCCATAAATCGCATTGGCAAGTTGATTGATGAGGTGAAGAAGACAGTTCAGAGCGTAAACAAGATCGTCTCGACCGCAGAGAACTTCACCGAGAAGGTGACTGGTTCAATCTCTAATTTGATCGAGAAGAATTCCGGATTTTTAAAGGTAGTTGGTTCCCTCATGGCCGCGTTCGCGGGCAAGAAATTTGGGCGCTCCGATCGGGAGCACGAGTAATAGGTGGAATCTGCAGAAATTAGAGCGCGATGGTTGCGCTTCTTCGAGTCCGATAATGCCCTTGGACTAAAACATACGGTTGTTCCTTCGGCATCTCTGATCGCTGATGACCCAAATCTTCTCCTTGTTAACGCTGGGATGGTTCCTTTCAAGCCTTATTTCTTGGGTGAGGTTAAACCTCCTTTTGCAAGGGCGACCTCGGTTCAAAAGTGCGTTCGCACTTTGGATATTGACGAGGTTGGCAAGACAACCCGTCACGCATCTTTCTTTCAAATGTGCGGAAATTTCTCATTCGGCGACTATTTCAAAGAGGGCGCAATCACCATGGCGTGGGAGCTGCTGACCAAGCCAATCGCACAAGGTGGATACGGTTTTCCTGAAGAGAAGTTGTGGGTCACGGTCTATCTCAACGACGACGAGGCAGCTGATATCTGGCATAAGAAGGTCGGCGTGCCAAAGGAGCGAATTCAACGCAGAGGAATGGCTGACAACTTCTGGTCAATGGGAGTAGCAGGCCCATGCGGTCCTTGCTCTGAAATTTATTACGATCGCGGACCACAATATGGGCGCGAGGGCGGACCGATCGCTGATGAAGATCGCTACCTTGAAGTCTGGAACTTGGTCTTCATGCAAAACATCCGTGCGGATGGTGGAACAAAGGATGATTACCCAATCATCGGAGAACTACCTGCAAAGAACATTGATACCGGACTTGGACTCGAACGTACGGCTGCGCTTCTACAAGGTGTCGAGAACATCTATGAGATCGATACCACCATGCAGATTCTCTCCAAGGCTTCGGAGCTTGCAGGCGTCACATATGGAAAAGATCCCAAGAGCGATATCTCTCTTCGCGTAGTTGCAGACCATGCCCGAACATCAATGATGCTTATCGGAGATGGAGTCTTGCCAGGAAACGAGGGTCGTGGATATGTCCTTCGACGCATGATGCGTCGCACGATCCGGAATATGCGCATCCTCGGAGCCCCGGATCACAACTCCAAAGAACTCCTGTTATCAGCGATTGGTGCGATGTCTCCGCAATACCCGGAGCTACTTGAGAAGCGCGAACGCATTATTGAAGTTACAGAGTCTGAAGAGGATTCATTCCTTTCGACTCTCAAAAGTGGAACACAAATCTTTGATCTCGCCTCCTCGGAAGCCAAGAGCCAAAACGGTGCGACGCTTGCAGGAGATACCGTTTTCAAGCTCCATGACACCTACGGATTTCCTTTTGATCTGACCCTCGAAATGGCGACCGAGTCTGGTCTTAAAGTTGATGAAGCTGGTTTCAGGAAGTTGATGAAGGAACAGAAAGATCGCGCCAAAGCGGATGCTAAGGCGAAGAAGAGTGGACATACCGATCTATCCGAATATCGCAAGATCGTTGATGCACGTGGCAAGACAGATTTCATCGGTTATCAGCATCTTGAAGGTGAGGCCAAGATCCAAGCCATCATGGTTGATGGCGAAAATGTTGATGAGGCCTACGAGGGCGATGTAGAGATTGTTTTGGATCGCACACCTTTCTATGCAGAAGGAGGCGGACAACTTTCCGATGGCGGTTTCTTGCAATTGGCCAATGGGGCACGTATTGCAATCGACGATGTTCAAGCTCCAGTTCCTGGGCTGTATGTGCACCGCGGAAGAATCATCTCTGGCGCCGCGCAAATCAACGACCAACTCTTTGCGCAGATTGATCAAACCAGACGTAAAGCGATCTCTCGCGCTCACACCGCGACTCATATGGTGCATAAGGCCTTTCGCGAAGCGCTTGGAGAAAGTGCTACCCAGGCTGGATCCGAGAATGCTCCAGGACGTTTCAGATTCGATTTCCCGGCCGCCGGAGCGGTACCTGCCAGCGTTCTCAACGATGTAGAGGCTCGAGTTAACTCCGTTCTGATTGAGAATTTGGAGGTTACTGCAGAACAGATGAGCCAAGCCCGCGCCAAGGAGATCGGCGCAATGGCGCTCTTCGGTGAAAAATATGGCGATGTAGTTCGCGTCGTTAGCGTAGGTGACTGGGCGCGTGAATTGTGCGGCGGTACTCACGTTCACTCTTCTGCAGAGTTGGGCGTCGTTAAATTGTTGAGTGAGTCTTCGATCGGAGCTGGAGTTCGTCGCGTTGAGGCACTGGTCGGTGCTGACGCCTTCTCTTATCTGGCGCGTGAACATATTCTGCTTAACTCTCTGACCGAGATTATTAAAGGCGCAAGAGTTGAAGAACTCCCAGAGAGAATCTCTGATCTACTTAATAAAATGAAGAATATTGAGAAGGAACTTGCCGCTATTAAGTCCGCTCAAGCGCTGGCTTCGGTGAATGAGTTGGCAAAGGGATTTGAAATTATCGGTGAGCGAAAAGTTTTGGTCGCTCAAGTAGCGGATAGCATTACAGGCGATGATCTAAGGGTGATGGCGCTTGATCTTCGTAATCGCGATCCTCATTCAGTCGTTGCTCTGCTTTCTGCACAGGCCGATAGAGTCACTCTTGTCGTTGCGGTCTCGCAACAGGCCATTGCCTCCGGAGTAAAGGCTGGGCAATTGGTGAAAATCGGATCTACCGTCTTAGGTGGCGGTGGAGGTGGTAAAGATGATTTCGCACAAGGCGGGGGAGTCGATTCCAGCAAAATTTCAGCGGCCATAGCTGATCTGAAGGCAGCGATAGGTTCCATTTAAGCCATGAGACACGGCCGCCGAATCGCCTTTGATTATGGCCAAGTTCGAATAGGTGTGGCAGCGAGTGATGTTTCAGGACTGATCGCATCGCCCATTGCAACTCTTCAGGCAGAGGCTCCCGACTTACTCGAACAAATTAAATCTCTCTTCGCCGAGTATGAGCCTATTTACATCGTGATTGGTGAGCCAAAGCATCTATCAGGGGCTTCAAATCCATCGCTCCTTGCAGCCCACGCCTTTGGGGATGTGCTTAAAACGATCACGGATCTACCCATTCATTACATAGATGAACGCATGTCAACTATTTCTGCCTCCAAAGTTTTACGCGGTGCTGGTTTAAATGCCAAGGAGAGCAAGGGCAAGATTGATGCCATGGCTGCGGTAGCAATATTGGAGAGCGCTCTTGCGCGCGAGAGAATTGCTGGCGCTCTCGATGAATAGGCCGAAACAACGCAACCTCATCACAGCCTTCATAGTGCTGCTTCTATTGCTTGTAACGTTAATAGTTCAACGGATCATGGTGCTCAATGGCAGCGCCGACTATCCAAAGGGAACCCCTGGACATTTGGTGAGCATCACCATCACCAAGGGAGAGACCGGAACCGCTATCGCTGAAGATTTGGCAGCCGAGCATGTAGTTGAGAAGGCTTCCACTCTCATTAAGAAACTCATCGCAGGTCATGTTGTTGGAATCGCCCCAGGGGTGCATCTCATTCAAAGTGTGATTCCTAGTGATCAGGCGATCTCTGAACTGCTCGACCAGAAGCGAATTGTTGATTCGATCTATGTCTTGCCTGGATCAACGGAAGCCGACATTCTTAAAGAGTTGCATTTGGTTACTTCTCTCACTCAATCAGACTCATTGAATACTCTTCAACCTCTCTTCGCCAATCCAACAAATTCCCTTGAAGGCCAATTGGCTCCGCTTCAATACTCATTCGCGCCGAACACAACCACTCATGATGCCTTGGCTGAGATGTTGAAATCATTTAGCGATGAAGTTAGCGCCACGAAGTTGGGGCAGGGTTATGAGCACTTCACTCCTTATCAAGTGCTTACGGTCGCTTCACTCGTTCAAATTGAAGCGGATCCAGCCGACTATGCAAAGGTTGCTCGAGTTATTTACAACCGTCTAACAATTGGTATGCCATTGGAGTTAAATTCGACGGTTCAGTACGCTCTCGGATTACGAGGTCAGATTGGTCTGAGTATTAAGGCGACCAAAGTTGACTCTCCATACAACACGTATTTACACACTGGACTACCACCAACTCCTATTTCAAACCCAGCCATCGCAGCGATCACGGGTGCTCTCAATCCTGAACCAGGAGATTGGCTCTACTTCATAACGGTAAAACCTCATGACACCAGGTTCACCAATAATTTCAACACCTTCGAAAATTGGTTCACCCTTTATAAGCAGAATGTTGCAGCAGGTGCATTTAAATGATCAAGGCGGCAGTTCTTGGATCACCGATCACTCACAGCCTCTCACCGGCTCTCCACAAAAGGGCTTACGAATTACTTGGGGTTCCAGCAAGTTATGGATCGATAGAGTTAACTCCAGATCGTGCGCTCGATTTCTTCAAGGGTGCGCTGGAAGAGGACTGGACTGGATTTTCATTGACCATGCCGCTCAAGGAGACGATCTTCGATTTGAGAGAGTCGTTAGAAATAGAGATTGAACCAATCGCTCTTCGTATGCGCTCCGCTAACACCCTGCTCAAGATCGGGTCGAGCTATCGGGCGAGTTCAACTGACCGGACAGGTTTTCAGCGGTTGTTGAGTTCGGTACCGAAGGATCGAGTAGCTGTCATTGGTGGTGGGGGAACGGCAAGAGCGGCGCTGGGCGCGCTCGATGGTGAAGCGCACACGATAGATTTCTTATTGCGAAATTCCTCCCGATCCGAGACTTTGGCCAGAATTGCCAGTTCCAGCTCAGTTAATTTTTACGGGATGGATCATTCCCTTGAAGGCTATGACCTGGTCATTTCTACCGTACCAGCAGGCGCATCTGATTTGATGGTGGATTCGATTGCATCAACTATCCCGACCTTCTTTGAAGTTCTCTATAACCCTTACCCAACCAAGTTGCTTGCCAAGGCGATTTCAATGGGAAGTCATGTCCTTGATGGAATAGATCTCCTTGTCGAGCAGGCCCTCGATCAAATCTCGCTCTTTAGCGGAGTGACCGTTGAGTTCGATTCTTTACGTCCTGAGTTACTGGCGGTCGGTCGCGCACATCTGAGGTAGTTGTGGATAGTTACGAGCCTCGATCTGGTCGATTCTCTAGGCTTAATTATGACCTCATGCCTTCCATTGATCCTCTTATCGCCCTGGATCATTGCAAGTGATGTTAGGCGGCACGTGATTCCAAACCAGGCGTTGCTGGCACTTTTGGCTCTGATCGAACTCGTCCATGTGAGAAGTAGCCCTGCAATATTTCTCCACATCAACCTCTTTGCGATGTATCTCCTGGCGGGAGGTATCTGTATGCGTTCTCTTATTAAAGGACGTGTAGGGATGGGTGATGTAAAACTCTTCTCCCTCTTGGGGTTGATCCTCGGTTCGCTATCAAAAGTTCTCACAGCTTTGACCTGTGCCTCTCTGTTGGGTCTGGTGTGGCTCTTGGTGGAGCGAAAGAGAGTGATTCCATTTGCTCCTGCCCTGATTGGAGGAGCCCTATTTGCTCAGATATTGAGCTCTTAACGCGAGTGCGACGCGGCAGGTGCCTGATCTGACAGAATACGCCCATGTTGAGATGGCTTACTGCTGGAGAATCACATGGTCCCGCACTCTCCGCGATTCTTGGAGGGCTTGCCATCCCACGTTTAGATCACCACTGAGACGATCGATCGCGACCTACGTCGGCGTCGTCTGGGATATGGGCGTGGGGCCCGACAGAATTTTGAAGCTGATCTCGTGACTATTCTGGGCGGAGTGCGCCATGGCGAGAGCCAAGGCGGACCAATTGCCATTCAGGTAGGGAAACTCCGAATGGCCAAAGTGGGAGAAGGTGATGTCGGCGGATGCCAGTGCCGGCAGATGAACTCGCGGCTCTGGCTCGCAATGCTCCGCTAACCCGTCCTCGCCCCGGCCATGCAGATCTGGTTGGGATGCAGAAATACGACTTTAACGATGCCAGACCAATTTTGGAGCGCGCGAGCGCGCGAGAAACTGCAGCGACGAGTTGCCTTGGATGCTGTTGCCCGCGCCTTTCTTGAGCAAACCGTAGGCATTCAGATTATGAGTCACGTTTTGAGCATCGGTGGAGTTGGAAGCGGACTGAGGATTATAGTTCCCACGTATGAGGATCGCGAGAGAGTCGATGCGGATCCAGTTCGCTCTTTTGATCCAGTTGCGAGTGCAGCGATGGTTGCAGAGATCGATGCAGCACATTCAGCGGGGGATACCTTAGGTGGGGTAATTGAAGTCTTGGCATTTCATCTTACCACCGGGCTAGGCTCGCATACTCACTGGGATCGTCGACTCGATGCCAGGTTAGCAGGAGCGATGATGGGAATTCAAGCGATCAAGGGCGTTGAGATTGGCGATGGATTTACGACGGCCAACGTCGCGGTTCGGTAGCGCATGATGAGATTGAGCGTGACCCGATGGAAAAATATTCGTCGAACCGATCGCGCTGGCGGAACAGAAGGCGGAATGTCGAACGGTGAAGATCTTGCGAGTTCGCGCTGCAATGAAGCCGATCTCAACCGTGCCGAGTGCTCTCGACACTATTGATGTTTCAACAGGGGAACCAGCTAAGGCGATCAATCAACGCTCAGATGTCTGCGCAGTTCCTGCTGCAGGAATAGTTGCAGAGGCAATGTGCGCACTTGTGCTGGCTGATGCAGTGCTTGAGAAGTTTGGCGGCGACAGCGTCGCTGAAGTTACGAGGAATTTTCTCTCATATATAGATTCACTCGAAATCAAGTAGATGCAACGGGCAATTCTCATTGGCGCTCCTGGGTCTGGGAAAGAGTCAGTAGGGAAGGCACTTTCCCGAGAGTTTCGACAAGTTTTGAAGATACCGATGAATTGATAGTTGAAAAGACCGGTCGAATCTATTCCTGAAATTTTCGCTGAAAATGGTGAAGCAAAGTTTAGAGCGATTGAAAAAGAGGTAGTTTTATTAACTCTTAGATCAAACATCGGAGTGATATGCTCTCGGTGGCGGTGCGGTTCTTGATCAAGATGTGCAAGAGGCGATTCGAAAAGCGCAGCCCAGGTGATTTTTTTGCGATTGGTCTTGGCAATGTCCTTGCCAGAATATCGAATAAGACAGACCGGCCGCTCGTTGCGCAAGATCCAGAACGCCAATGGAAAGATCTGCTGGCGGCACGCGCCCCTATTTATGAGAGCTTGGCTACGATTGTTATTGCGACCGATAATAAGAAGCCATATGAGGTGGCTCGTGAATTGATGAGTCGAATGGGGCTAGCTCGTGAATGAAATTTCGGTACATGCAGAGATTGATTACAAGGTCAGGGTCGGTCAAGAATGGCTTCCATTTCTCCAATCGGTACGAACTGATCATACGAAAGTCTTAGTAGTTGCTCCGGAGAGCGTTGTTCAGTTAGCAGGCCTTGCAGAGTTGTCATCTCGTCATGACTTCGAACTTTTCATCGCTCCTGATGGTGAGGAACAAAAGAACTTTACAACGGTGGAACAACTCTGGATGAAGTTAGGTTCGTTGGAGTTCGGGCGACTTGATGCAATCCTTGGTATCGGTGGGGGAGCGACAACTGATCTGGCTGGATTTGTAGCTGCTACCTGGCTTCGTGGCATTGCTTGGTATGCGATTCCTACGACGCTCGCCGGCATGGTGGATGCTGCAGTGGGTGGCAAGACAGGAATTAATACTGAGGCTGGAAAGAATTTAGTTGGTTCTTTTTATTCACCACGTGCGGTCTGCGAAGATCTCACCTGGCTCGATTCACTATCAGATCGCGACTTTGCGGCGGGGTTAGCCGAGGTAATCAAGACCGGGTATATCCGTGACACTTCAATCCTGAGAACTCTTCATGAGGTTCGTGATCTCAAGGAGGCGCGGAGGCACTCCTTGGAACTAGTAACCAAGAGTGTCGCAGTTAAGGCTGACGTTGTCTCGAACGATTTTAAAGAGGGCAAACTGCGCGAAATCCTCAACTTTGGTCACACGCTAGGCCATGCAATTGAGAAGAGTGCTGACTTCCAACTTCGCCATGGCGAGGCGGTCTCGATTGGACTTCACTATGCAGCTCTCCTCAGTGAGCCAGCTCTGGATTTTCCATCATCTGAAACCGCCAAGCTCAAAGCTCTTCTTGAAAAGTTTGGTCTCCCCACACAGATTGACCAAGAACGTTTTCCATGGGATCAACTCTTGGCGCTGATGGCTGGTGACAAGAAGAGTCGCGATGGCCGAATTCGATTTATTGGGCTCTCATGGTTGGCCATCCCGCCTGGATTGAGTCTGCAGATTCCGGCCTGCTTCAGGCGACCTATGAGAGGATTGCAGAATGAACGGCACTCAAAGAGTCCTAGTCCTCAACGGTCCTAATTTAGATCGACTTGATCTGCGGGATTCAACCATTTATGGCTCCATGAACTTCCAGGAGTTATCCTCCTTTGTGATATCCAAGGCCGCAGAGATCGGCCTGAACGCGGAAGTCCGGCAGAGCAACTCCGAGTCCGAGATCATCACCTGGCTTCATGAAGCGGCCGACCAAAGGATCGCAGTCATATTTAATCCGGCTGCCTTTACTCACTATTCCTACGCGATCCGGGATGCTGTGGCTATGTTGACGGCGCCCCTGATCGAGGTTCACTTGAGCAATCCGCTCTCGCGTGAGGAGTTTCGTCACACCTCCGTCATCTCAGGCGTAGCAAAGGGCACTATCGCCGGATTTGGCGCCAGCTCCTATGCCTTGGCGCTCTCCGCGATGAAAGAGTTGATCTAACCTTCAGGTATTCTGCCCCAATGGCAACTACAAATGACCTTAAGAACGGCATGACCCTCGAGATCGAGAACAAGTTGTGGACCGTTGTCGAATTTCAGCACGTCAAGCCAGGCAAAGGCCCAGCTTTCGTCCGTACCAAATTGAAGTTAGTCCCCGGCGGAAAAGTTGTGGAGAAGACCTTCAATGCGGGTGTAAAAGTTGAGGTAGCCCAGCTAGAGAAGCGCGATATGCAGTACCTCTATCGCGATGGCGACGGATTCATCTTTATGGATACCCAGAACTACGATCAAATCACCATTAGTCCAGAAGTTGTGGGCGATGCTGCCGATTACATGCTCGAGAACACGGAGGCAGTTGTCGCGGTTCACGACGGGAATCCTCTCTATATCGATCTTCCAGCCTCTGTTGAGTTGACCGTGACCTACACAGAGCCAGGTCTGCAAGGTGATCGCTCCTCCGGAGGAACTAAGCCGGCAACGGTCGAGACTGGAATTCAGATTCAGGTACCTCTCTTCATCAAGCAAGATGAGAAGGTTCTCGTTGACACCCGCACAGGTGCATACCTGGGCCGGGCTAATTCCTAGTTCGGGAGCAGTTAAGTGAGCGCGCGGCGCAAGGCGAGAAAACGGGCCCTGGATATTCTCTTCGAGGCTGATATGCGAAATACAGCTGCCACGACGCTTCTGGAAGAGCGTCCTATCGACGAGATATCGCAAGCAGATTATCTGCGTGCCTTGGTCCTAGGAGTGGTGGAACATCGAGAGAAGATCGATGAAATCATCCATACCTATGCCGAAGGCTGGGATATGGACCGGATGCCGATCATTGACCGAAATCTGATCCGTATCGCGCTCTACGAGATCTTGTGGAACCCCGAAGTTGACGACAAGGTCGCGGTATCGGAGGCGGTCGAGATTGCTCAAGAGCTCTCCACAAAAGATTCAGCCGCCTACATCAATGGAATTTTGGGCCGAGTAATCCTCCTTAAGTCGGTCATCTCACTCTCATAAAAGGGCTGGTATCCTTGCCACGGCGGGATCACTCGCCCATCCTTTAACTGACGTCCTGTGAGGCGGCAAAGGAGCTTGTATGAGTGTTGTTTTGGATCAGAGCGAGATAGATCGTTCGCTTAAGCGCATTGCTCACGAGATTATTGAGCGCAATCATGGCCTTGATTCAGTGATTCTCTTAGGCATTCCCACGCGCGGAGTCACTCTGGCGCAACGAATCGGAAATTTTTTAGCGCAGATTGATACCCAAGTTCCAGTGGGCTCACTTGATATCACTATGTATCGCGATGATCTTCGCCTGCGTCCGCCGCGGCCTCTAGTACCTACCCAGATTCCCGCCGAAGGCTTAGAAGGTAAGAATCTAGTTCTCGTCGATGATGTTCTTTTCTCAGGTCGCACCATCCGCGCTGCGCTAGATGCCATAGGGGAGTTGGGTCGACCAAAGACCGTGCAACTAGCTGTTTTAATCGATAGAGGACACAGAGAGTTGCCTATTAGGGCCGACTACGTGGGAAAAAATATTCCCACCAATGCTCGCGAAAGCGTTCGAGTTCAACTTCGCGAAATTGATTCTCTAGATCAAGTGGAGGTGACGCTGTGATTACCTCTGGCCACCTGCTCTCCATCAATGATCTAACTCGCGATGGGGCGTTCGAAGTACTTGATACCGCACGAGAGCTCTCTCGGATAACAGATGGAGCAATCAAAAAGCTGCCAACGCTTCGAGGAAGAACCGTTGTGAATCTCTTTTTTGAAGATTCAACACGCACCCGCCTAAGTTTTGAAGCGGCCGCAAAGAGATTGTCTGCAGATGTAATAAATTTTTCGGCCAAGGGCTCTAGCGTCAGCAAGGGTGAATCTCTTAAAGATACCGCCCAAACTTTAGAGGCTATGGGCGCGGAGTTAGTGATTGTTCGCCACGGCTCATCTGGGGCTGCTGCACGGTTAGCACAGTCGGGTTGGATTAGATCTCATGTTGTAAATGCAGGTGATGGGATGCATGAGCACCCAACGCAAGCTCTCTTGGATGCATACACGATTAGAGAGCATTTCCCAGAACACGATAGAGACTTCACGGGACTGCGCATAGGAATCGTTGGCGATATTTTGCATTCCAGAGTCGCCAGAAGTAATGCGCTTCTTCTTACTTCATTAGGTGCGCAAGTAGTGTTGATTGCGCCCCCAACTCTCATTCCGATTGGTGTCTCAAGTTGGCCAGTAGAGATCTCGTATGACCTTGATGCCGAGATTGAGTCACTCGATGCAATCATGATGCTTCGAGTTCAGGGCGAGAGAATGAGTGATGCCTTCTTCCCGTCAGAGCGGGAGTATGCGCGAGGCTACGGTCTGGGAGCAGAGCGAGCAAAGGCGCTGAAAGAACGCGCCATCATTATGCATCCGGGCCCAATGAATCGAGGGCTTGAGATCTCTGCTTCAAGTGCCGACTCAGAACGATCTGTCATCTTGGAGCAAGTTGCTAATGGAGTGTTAGTTCGAATGGCTGTCTTGTATCTGCTTATGGGTGGGACTGCGATTCCAACAGAGGGGGTTTTAGTGTGAGTAGCTCCGAGATAGTTTTGAAAGAGGTACGGCTAGCAGAAGGTGAAGTTGTTGATGTCGAGATTCGTGGAGGAGTTATCTCTGCGATTTCTACAAAAATTGCATCTGATCTTCCAACGCTAGATGGGCGAGGACTAATTCTTCTGCCAGGCCTCGTTGATCTACACACTCATCTTCGCGAACCTGGCAAGGAGAGTTCTGAGACGGTCCTTTCAGGTAGTCAGGCCGCGGTCAAGGGTGGCTACACCGCCGTGAGTGCTATGGCTAATACTTCTCCCGTTGCTGACACAGCAGGTGTGGTCGAACAAGTGGCGCGACTTGGAGTGAAGGCTGGGCTCTGCGATGTCTTTCCTATTGGGGCAGTCACGGTAGGTCTCCTAGGTGAGCAACTCGCCGAACTCTCTGCCATGGCTGATTCAGCTGCGGGTGTTCGAATCTTTAGCGATGATGGTCGCTGCGTCAGTGATCCATTACTGATGAGACGGGCACTGGAGTATGTAAAGAGTTTCAATGGTGTCATCGCGCAACACGCGCAGGATCCAATCCTGACGGCCGGTGCACAGATGAATGAGGGGGCGGTATCTAGCAGACTTGGGCTGCAGGGTTGGCCCGCAATCGCCGAGGAGTCGATCATCGCCAGAGATATCTTGTTGGCGAACTATGTGCAAAGTCGCCTCCACATCTGCCATCTCACAACGAAAGGTGGAGTGGAGATTGTGCGCTGGGCTAAGAGTCAGGGCATGGCAGTTACTGCAGAGGTAACGCCACATCACCTTTTGCTCACAGAAGATTTGGCGGAAGGCTACGACCCGATCTACAAGGTCAATCCACCACTGCGAACTCAGGAAGATGTTGAGGCACTTCAAGCGGGGTTGGCGGATGGAACAATCGACATTGTTGCGACCGATCATGCGCCTCATCCAGCCGAAGATAAAGATTGTGAATGGAACGCTGCCGCCTTTGGCATGACAGGCCTGGAGACTGCCTTTTCAGTCGTTAATACCGTGATGGTTCAGTCTGGCAAGATGGATTGGCAGACTCTGGTTCAACGCATGTCAGCCAAACCGGCGGAGATTGGCGGATACAAGGATCATGGCAGAATTGCGGTTGGCTCACTCGCAAATCTAATTCTGGTTGATCCGACCAAGCAATGGAAGGTAGATAGATCCAAGATGCTCTCGCGGAGTTCTAACACACCCTTCCACGATCTGACATTTACTGGCGAGGTGCTTCACACCTTCTATCGAGGAGTTCATGTCATGCGAGATGGTCAACTGACGGGGTTGAAGCATGAGTAAGGCATTTCTCGTTCTAGATGACGGTGCAATTTATGAAGGGGAGAGTTGGGCTGCGCAAGGTGAAACCTTTGGTGAGGCGGTCTTCTCCACGGGTATGACTGGGTATCAAGAGACTCTTACCGATCCCTCGTACCACAAGCAGATCGTGATCATGACGGCTCCTCACATCGGTAATACAGGTGTCAACTCGGAGGATATGGAGTCCTCAAAAATTTGGGTGGCCGGTTTCGTGGTTCGCAATCCATCGCCTCTCGTAAGCAATTGGAGATCGGAAAATTCTCTCGAGGCTGCACTGATTGAGGCAGGCGTTGTTGGAATTCAAGGGGTCGACACTCGAGCTATTACTCGCCACTTGCGAGAGCGAGGTGCAATGCGGGTTGGTATCTTCTCGGGCACTTCGTACTCAAGGGACGAGATGGTCGTAAAAGTTCGTGCCACCTCTCAAATGGCGGGCGCATTCTTAGCAAGTGAGGTCACTACATCTCAGCCTTACGTGGTTTCTCCTCCAGCGGGAGTCAACGTTAAATATCGCGTTGCAGCTATCGATCTCGGCATCAAGAATGCGACGCCACGTTCGATGTCTGAACGAGGCATGGAGGTAACTGTTTACCCAATGGGTACATCAGCCGAAGAGATCAAGGCGAGCAATCCAGATGGATTGTTCATCTCAAATGGTCCGGGTGATCCAGCAACCATGACTCACGTCGTAGATATTGTTCGCGAATTTCTTATTGACGAGATTCCGGTCTTCGGAATCTGTTTTGGTCATCAGATTTTAGGTAGAGCGCTGGGATTTGAAACCTACAAGCTTCCCTTTGGGCACCGCGGGATTAATCAACCCGTAAAAAATGTTCAGAGCGGACGAGTGGAGATTACTGCTCACAATCACGGATTTGCCGTTGAGGCGCCACTAGATACCAATTTCCGAACTGTGTTCGGCGCTGGTTTTGTGAGTCACATCTGCCTCAATGATGGAGTTGTTGAAGGATTGGAACTCCTTGAGAGACCCGCCTTTAGCGTTCAATATCACCCAGAGTCAGCGGCAGGTCCGCATGATGCTGTCTATCTCTTCGATCACTTCGCAGAGATGATGTCTAAATCCCGATCTTCGAGAGGTACGCATGCCTAAAGATACGAGCATCGAGAGCGTTCTCGTTATTGGATCTGGTCCGATTGTTATTGGTCAGGCCTGCGAGTTTGATTATTCTGGCGTGCAAGCCTGTCGAGTGCTTAAAGAAGAGGGCATTCGAGTCATCCTCATTAACTCCAATCCAGCAACGATCATGACCGATCCTGAGTTTGCCGATGCGACATATATCGAACCAATCACGCCAGAATTTATTGAGAAGATTATGGAGATCGAGCGACCTACCGCCGTGCTAGCAACGCTCGGTGGCCAGACCGCCCTTAATGCAGCGATGGCGTTACATGAACGTGGTTCTTTCGAAAAGTATGGAGTTCGACTTATCGGAGCCAATGTTGATGCCATCAAACGAGGCGAGGATCGTGAGATTTTCAAGACTATCGTTGAGAAAGTTGGAGGAGAGTCGGCCCGCTCGCGTATATGTCATTCCATGGAGGAATGTCTTGCCGCCGCCGTGGAACTTAACTACCCCGTAGTGGTTCGGCCCTCTTTCACAATGGGTGGATTGGGTTCGGGTATCGCCTTTAATCAAGAGGAACTTGAACTTATTGCTGGAGCAGGTTTGCGACACAGCCCCACACATGAGGTCTTGCTGGAAGAGTCGATCCTCGGTTGGAAAGAGTTTGAACTCGAAGTAATGCGAGACCACAGGGACAACGTCGTTATCGTCTGCAGCATTGAAAATGTTGATCCCATGGGCGTGCATACGGGTGACTCAATCACTGTGGCACCGGCACTTACCTTGACAGATGTTGAGTACCAAAAATTGCGTGATCTCTCGATTGAGATTATTCGTGAAGTAGGGGTAGAAACTGGCGGCTGTAATATTCAATTCGCGGTAAACCCACTTAATGGACGCATTATCGTCATTGAAATGAATCCGCGAGTCTCTCGCTCCTCGGCTCTCGCTTCTAAAGCGACAGGTTTCCCAATCGCCAAAATTGCCACGAAATTGGCGGTCGGGTACACACTCGATGAGATCGAAAATGACGTTACAAAGAGCACTCCGGCATCCTTTGAACCAACTCTCGATTACATCGTTGTTAAAGTTCCGCGATTCGCCTTTGAAAAATTCGCCGAGGCTGATCCACGACTTACTACAACGATGAAGTCTGTTGGCGAAGCGATGGCTATGGGTCGCTCATTTGCCGAAGCGCTGCAGAAAGCTCTGCGCTCTTTGGAGAAGAAGGGCAGTGTCTTCTCCTGGCGCAAGGAGGGCGATGAGCTCGCACTATTGCTCACCAAGATTGGAATTCCTACCGAGTGGCGTTTACAGCAAGTACAACGCGCCTTATGGCTCGGAGCCTCAATTGAGGAGGTTCATCAGATCTGCAAGATTGACCCTTGGTTCTTGGCTCAAATTCAAGCAATTAATATTCTGGCCGATGAGATTGCCCATGTTCCTCACTTAGAATCAAATCTGCTTCGCAAGGCAAAGGTGAGTGGATTCTCGGATGCGCAGATAGCGGAGTTGCGAAAGGTCACAGCGTTATCCATTCGAAATGAGCGGATGAGTGCTCACATTCGCCCGGTCTACAAGATGGTTGATACATGTGCAGCGGAATTCGAGTCGAGTACCCCTTATTACTACTCGTCGTACGATCTTGAGACCGAGGTATTACCCCGCACTAAGCCAGCGGTGATTATTTTGGGAAGTGGTCCGAATCGCATCGGCCAAGGTCTCGAATTTGATTATTCATGCGTTCATGCTGCCTTTGCTTTACGCGATGCCGGGTATGAGACGATCATGATTAATTGCAATCCTGAGACCGTTTCGACCGACTACGACACTTCGGATCGACTTTACTTCGAACCACTTACTCTTGAAGATGTTCTTGAGGTAATTGCAGCTGAGTCGGCTGCGGGACCCGTCCTCGGTGTGATCGCTCAACTTGGAGGTCAAACGCCACTTGGCCTAGCTCGCGGATTGTTGGATGCAGGTGTCACGATTCTTGGCACAAGTCCACATGCCATCGACATGGCAGAGGATCGTGGTGAGTTTGGTCGGATACTTCAAGAGAACTCCTTGAACGCTCCGCAATTTGGCCTGGCTCGCTCTTACGAAGAGGCAGTTGCAGTTGCGGCAGAAATCTCATACCCAGTGCTCGTGCGCCCATCTTTCGTGTTGGGCGGTCGAGGAATGGAGATTGTTTACGACGATGAATCCCTCAAAGGCTTCATCGAGAAGGCGACCGAAATTACGCCTAATCAACCTGTCCTCATCGATCGTTTCTTAGATGATGCGATTGAAATCGATGTGGATGCACTCTTTGATGGCCATGAGCTTTATATGGCTGGAATCATGGAACACATTGAAGAGGCAGGTATTCACTCGGGTGACTCAGCATGTGTTCTACCCAGCATCTCGCTCGGGGAAGATCAACTTGAGGCGATACGAATTGCGACCGAGAAGATTGCCCGCGGAGTCGATGTCCGAGGTCTTATCAATATTCAGTTCGCCATATCTCGTTCAGACGGCGTTCTGTATGTGCTGGAAGCCAATCCGCGTGCATCACGCACCGTTCCCTTTGTCTCTAAGGCAACTGGTATCCCGCTCGCAAAGGCAGCAGCCCTCATCTCCATTGGGCGCTCCATCTCAGATCTGCGAGCCACTGGATTACTTCCATCGCAAGGAGATGGTGTTCCATTCGGCATCTGCGTGAAGGAGGCTGTCCTTCCATGGAATCGCTTCCGTCGAGCAGATGGAACTGGCGTCGACTCTGTACTTGGTCCGGAAATGCGATCCACTGGTGAAGTTATGGGTATTGCAGAGACATTTGGAGAGGCCTACGCCAAGAGTCAGACCGCATCTTTTGGTGCATTACCTAAGAGCGGAAATGTATTCCTCTCACTTTCCGAACGTGACAAGGCGGCGAGCGTCACACCGGCACGTGAGTTAACTGAGCTAGGTTTCACGCTCTTCACGACAATCGGAACACATACCTTGTTGGCTTCGCACGATGTAGCTTCAACTGTTGTTCGCAAGAATTCCGAACCTGGAACTGGATTATCCGCCATCGATATCATCAACACGGGGCAGGTGAATCTGGTTATCAATACGCCGCTGGGACGTGGAACGAGACATGATGGTTGGTTGATTAGAACCGCCTCTGTGCAGCGTGGAATTCCTATCATCACTACGATCGCTGGCTTTAAAGCGGCGGTTGCAGGCATCTCTGATTTGAGTGATCGTGAACCTTCCGTGCGTTCACTTCAGAAGTGGCAGAAGTTGGTCGGACGATAATGAATTCAAGAGCTACCCAAATAAACGCTGAGGTTCTCTCCAACAAGCGCGTCGGCTCTTACAACCATATGGTCTTTGCCGTGGATGGCCTTGCAGCTCATTGCAAGCCGGGAAATTTCGTCGCAATCTCAGTTGGTGGCCCAACCTCTTCAATGATTCTGCGTCGTGCCTTTGCAATCTATAGAGCCACCATGCGAAGTGATGGAATCGGTCTCCTTGAGTTGGTTGTCGCCCCAATGGGAAGCGGTAGCAAATGGCTTGCGAGCCAACAACCGGGCGATCTTGTGGATCTAATAGCTCCTCTGGGGACTGCATTTGGAATTCCAAAAGATCCTGTTAACGCTCTGCTTATTGGTGGGGGATATGGTTCGGCTCCACTCTTTGCACTTGCTGAAACTCTCAAGCAACGCGGTTGCCGCGTCGATATGGTTCTAGGTGCAAGTACCGCGGGGAAAATTTATGCTCCCCTTGAAGGAAAGCGTTCAGTTAACTCACTGACGATAACGACGGACGACGGAAGCGCCGGAACGACTGGGCGCGTGAGTGATGTTCTCCCAGAGTTAATCACAGAGCACGATGTGGATGTGATCTACTCCTGTGGCCCAATGGCAATGCTTGAGGCAATTACTAAGATCTCACAGAGTTTTGGGGTTGTCCACCAATGCTCTGTTGAAGAATCCATGGCATGTGGCATTGGGGTATGCATGACGTGCGTGCTTCCTGTCGAAGGCGAAGATGGTCTGATCCGCATGACTCGCACATGCATTGATGGCCCAGTGATGGATGGAAATAAGGTTCTCTGGACCCATTCACGCGAGATTCCAGATGGAGTGTGGGGAAAATGACTCTTAATTTCAGCACCTCACTCGCTGGTGCTTTCTTTCCCAATCCAATATTTACAGCATCAGGATGTGCTGGATCGGGCAAAGAGTTGTCGCAGTTCTTCCCACTTACATCGCTCGGCGCTGTTGTAACCAAGTCAATCATGATTAAGCCACGAAGTGGTCGAGCTACTCCTCGGATGGCTGAAACCCCTAGTGGAATGCTCAACTCCATTGGACTGCAAGGTCCCGGCATCGATATCTTTTTAGAGAATGACATTCCCTGGCTACGGGAGCAAGGCGCGCGAATCATTGTCAGCATCGCAGGGGAGAGCGTTGATGATTATGCCGTTTTAGCTCGTCGGTTGCGAAGCGTGCCTGGGATAAGCGCACTCGAAGTAAATATCTCCTGTCCAAATGTAGAAAATCGCGGTCAAGTTTTTGCTTGCAATCCGGTAACCGCGGCTGAGGCAATAACAGCGGTACGTAGAAATATTGGTGGAGAACTTCCGATTATTGCGAAACTTTCGCCGGACGTCACAGATATAACGGAAATTGCTCAAAGCGTGGTCGCGGCTGGAGCTGATGGCTTGGCACTCATAAATACCCTTTTAGGTATGGTGATTGACACAAACTCCATGCTTCCACGTCTCTCGCAAAAGACTGGTGGTCTTTCTGGTCCGGCAATTCGTCCAGTTGCAGTACGTGCTATTTACCAGGTACATGCAGCTCTTCCACACATTCCTATCGTTGGAATGGGCGGTGTTGCATCAGGTAGAGATGCGTTTGAACTCGTACTAGCGGGTGCTCGCGCTATCTCTGTGGGAACCGCCACCTTTGGTAATCCCTCCGCTGTCATAAAGGTTCGTGACGAGTTGGAAGAGATCTGCACGACGCGTGGCTTCTCATCATTCTCAGATGCAGTTGGATTCGCCCATAGAGTGGAGTCTTAAAATGAAATCTCTCTCACCAATAATTTTGGCTCTCGATACTGATGATATCTCGGTAGCCCAGACGTGGATCGAGCTAACTCGTGAATCAATCGATATTTACAAGGTGGGTTTAGAGTTTTTTCTTAAGCATGGTGCAACTGGTTTACAACATCTACGTGAATCTTCAAATTTTGAGTTGTTTTTAGATCTAAAGTTGCACGATATTCCTAACACCGTCTCAGGCGCGGTCGCTTCCATTTCGCATCTGTCTCCACGTTTCCTCACTGTGCATGCGGCAGGCGGAGCGAAGATGGTGCAGGCAGCAGTGGATAAAGGACCGGATATAGCGATCACCGCTGTAACAGTGCTGACCTCGCTAGATCAAGAGCAATTGCTCGCCATGGGAGTGGCCTTGACACCGATTGATTATGCAATTGCGTTGGCCAAGAACTCAGTTGCTGCCGGAGCTCGCGCAATCGTCTGTTCACCACTTGAAGTAGAGGCGATTCGACAGGCTGTGGGTCCAAGCATTGAACTCATTACTCCAGGAGTTCGTCCTCTCGATGCAGAAGTAGGGGATCAGAGCAGAGTAATGACTCCTCAGGATGCGCTATCTGCCGGAGCAAACTATTTGGTGATTGGTCGACCAATCACGTCGTACTATCAAAAATCACCGGAAGCTATGCGCGAACGGGCTCTTGAGATAAGAGAATCTCTCCATTGAGTAAGGTTCCCCCTCCGCAACTCTCTATTGAGGAACGGCGCGCGGCGCTAGAGAAGGCAAAGTCCTCTCGTCAGGAGCGCGCCGCGGTAAAGAGAGCGATTGCAAGCGGCGAGATATCTATTTTTGATGCGATGAACGACCCACGCGAATCCATTAGGCGCATGAAAGTGATTGATCTCCTATCGGCTCTTCCCGGAGTTGGGAAATCTAGGGCTTCGCTCATCATGGAACGTCGTAATATCTCCCTTACGCGCAGAATTGGTGGTCTAGGCCAACTGCAACTTAAAGCACTGGGGAAGGAGCTCGCTTTGTCTAAAGGAGATCCCGCCCGTGGCAAACTCATTGTGATTTCAGGACCCGGCGGAGTTGGCAAGAGCACGATCACATCTGCGCTCAGGGGAGATCCTAGATTTTGGATAAGCGTCTCAGCCACAACTCGTGAACCTCGTGTTGGAGAACGCGATGGGGTCGACTACTTCTTCCACTCTCACGCCAAATTCATGGAACTCATAGAACGTGGGGAGTTCTTGGAGTGGGCGGAGTTTGCGGGAAATTTGTATGGAACGCCGCGTTCACCCGTAGAGGAGTGGCGCAATCTGGGAAAACACGTGATCTTGGAGATCGAGATCGCTGGCGCGAGGCAGATCCGGGCTCATGAGCCGCAAGCAACCTTGGTCTTCATAGCCCCACCTTCCTGGGATGAGCTCGTTCGAAGGCTTACGGGCAGAGGCACGGATTCCCCTGAGAGGCGAGCTGCCAGGCTTGCACTGGCCGAGCAAGAGATGGCCGCAGCAAGTGAGTTCGATACCGTCCTTGTTAATGAGAGTGTCGAAGGGTTGATTGCCGAACTGGTATCCTTGGCGACTGCTTAACTGACGAATAGAGGGACATACATGTCTGCTGAACTAACTGATGGAATCACCCACCCTTCAATCGATGAGCTTTTAGAGGCCGCCGGTTCAAAGTACAGCTTGGTTCTGTACGCTGCTAAGCGCGCCCGTCAGATTAATGCTTACTATTCCCAACTTGGTGAAGGCTTGCTCGAGTACGTTGGTCCGCTAGTTGAGACCTACGTCCACGAGAAGCCACTTTCGATCGCCCTACGTGAGATCAACCAAGGTCTCTTGACTATTGAAAACCTAGAGCCAGTGGCTGAAGCACCTATTTCAGAAGTCTCCGCCTAACTCATCACCTTCATGTACCCACCAGGACGCGAGATTCTCCTCGGCGTAACTGGGGGTATTTCGGCATACAAATCGTGCGATCTGCTCCGTCGATTACAGGACGAGGGCTATCTCGTTACGGTCGTTCCGACCAGGGCAAGCCTTAATTTTGTTGGGGTCGCAACATGGGAGGCTCTATCCGGTCGCCCAGTTCCGGTTGATATCTGGAACAACGTGCACCAGGTGCCCCATGTTTCTTTGGCCAAGAGAGCTGATGCCATCGTCATAGCTCCGGCGACAGCTGATCTCATCGCGAAAGTTGCCAACGGAATCGCAGATGACCTTCTTACCAACATTATTCTAGCGACTAGCGCTCCCATCGTTTTTGTTCCGGCTATGCATACCGAGATGTGGTTGAACCAAGCCACACAGGCGAACATCCGCACCCTGCAAGAGCGTGGATATCGGGTCGTAGAACCCGCAATCGGAAAACTCACGAGTGGCGATAGTGGGGTTGGTCGATATCCAGAGAGCCACACGATCATCTCCACACTCAATGCAACTCTCGATCACCGTGCCGATCTAAAAGGGAAGCGAGTCCTAATCTCGACTGGTGGGACGAGAGAGGCCATTGACCCTGTTCGATACATTGGCAATCACTCCAGTGGGAAGCAGGGATACGCCCTCGCATACGCGGCAGCAAAGAGAGGAGCGAGCGTTACCTTGGTTGTTGCAAACAGTTCGTTACCAGATATAGAAGGCGTGGAGACGGTACATGTTGTCAGCACTCGCGAGATGCAAGAAGCGCTTGAGGCTGCCTTTGATGAGAGTGATGTATTGATCATGGCTGCTGCAATAGCTGACGCACGTCCAGCTCACCAGAGCGAGAGAAAAATTTCGAAGGATGAACTCACTGAGATTGCATTGGTTCGCAATCCAGATATCACCCAGGAACTTGCCTCCCGCAAGCAGAAACAAGTTCTTATCGGATTCGCGGCTCAAACCGAGTCCCAGGAAGTTGAAGGAATCTCCTTAGCTGCACATAAGTTGCAGTCAAAGGGGCTCGACTATATATATTTCAACGATGTCTCACAGGGTCAAATTTTTGGTTCGGATGAGACTAAGGGAGTCATCCTCGGAGCAGATGGATTCAGGGATTCATTTCCGGTGGCCTCAAAAATGACACTCGCCAACAAACTTCTGGATTTGGCCCGCAATAAGTTAGGTTTGCCCAATGACTAAGCGCCTTTTCACATCTGAGTCCGTTACAGAGGGCCATCCCGACAAGATTGCAGATCAGATCTCTGATGCAATTCTCGACTCCCTCTTAAGCCAAGATATTAAGAGCCGTGTGGCTGTAGAAACACTCATTACTACGGGTCAAGTTCACGTAGCTGGTGAGGTGACAACTAAGGGCTACGCCGATGTAATGAGCATCGTGAGAGACACGGTTCTCGAAATCGGTTATGACTCATCAGATAAAGGCTTTGATGGAAATTCCTGCGGAGTCTCGCTCTCCATCGGACAACAATCAAGCGATATTGCCCAAGGTGTTAATTCGGCGTTAGAGAACCGAGTTTCCTCGTCGCAAGATCCTCTCGACTTGCAAGGCGCGGGCGATCAAGGACTGATGTTCGGTTATGCCTGTCAGGACACAGCCGAGCTCATGCCTTTGCCGATCTCTTTGGCTCACCAACTTTCTCAGCAACTCTCACATGTACGCAAGAGCGGTGAACTTGATTACCTTCGTCCTGATGGAAAGACGCAAGTCACCATTGAGTATGACGGCAGTCGCGCAGTTGCTCTCAATACGATAGTCATCTCTTCCCAACATGCGGCTCATGTTGATCTCACAACACAATTGGCTCCAGATGTGGAGAGGTTAGTTATCGCTCCTGTTCTAGCGGAGTTAGATCTGGATCACTCGAATGTACGTGTTCTCATAAATCCAACTGGTCGCTTTGTGACAGGTGGTCCGATGGGAGATGCTGGCCTTACTGGTCGAAAGATCATTGTCGATACCTACGGCGGAATGGCTCGCCACGGTGGGGGAGCATTCTCTGGAAAAGATCCTTCAAAGGTCGATCGTTCAGCCGCTTACGCGATGCGTTGGGTTGCCAAGAATGTCGTCGCCGCAGGATTAGCTTCACGTTGTGAGGTTCAAGTGGCGTATGCGATTGGAAAAGCGCAACCTGTTGGACTCTTCGTTGAATGTTTCGGAACTGAAAAGGTTCCGGTTATTCAAATTGAGGCAGCGATCGAGCAGGTCTTTGATCTACGTCCAGCTGCAATTATTCGCGATCTCGATCTGCTGCGTCCGATCTACCAAAAGACAGCGAGCTATGGTCACTTTGGACGTGAACTTCCACAATTCTCATGGGAGAAGAGTGATCGAAGTGCACTTCTGCAGAAGGCAGTACAAGGCTAGTTTGTCGTGGCTGAGTTAAAGCCACTCAAACTTAAAGCGCAGAGCGCGCCTCTTACTCGAGCTTTGGCGAGCGAGGATCCTTTCGTCCGAGTTCTCGTCGATCATCAAGTTCCACATCTTGATCGAGTTTACGAATACTCTCTTCCGGAAGAGCTAAGTGGTTCCACCAAAGTGGGCTCCTTAGTTGAAGTTGAATTCGGACATAACCTCACACAGGGAATAGTCCTTGCTCGCTCGCCTAAACCAGAGTCAGCGGGACAACTTAAGCAGATTAGAAAAGTTCTCTCGCAAGAGCCATATCTTCTTGAACAGCAGCTCTCGCTCATAGGTGCTGCCTCGCTCCTATATGGTGCTTCGGAATGGGACTTCATCCGCAGCACCGTTCCGCCGTTCTCCCGACAGGGGGAGCGCAAACCTATAAGTACGAAAGTCTCCTTAATCACACCCCCCGGATCGACAAATCTTCCTCAATCACTCCGTGAGTTTTTACTAAAGACCCCACTTCTCAAGTGCGCAGTAGAAGTACCTATATCTACTCCATATTGGGATGTCGCCATAAAAGTAGCTTTGGAACTTGAACGAAGAGGCCCGGTCTTGCTCCTGGTTCCTAATGAGCGAGAACTTAATCTCTTTGAAGGTCAATTGAAAGAGATAGGAAGGCAAGTCATCGTCATTCGTTCTGGCGATCCTAAGAGCGAGCGATATGCGCATTACCTACAAGCTCGCTCGGCTGAGAACGGAATGATTCTAGGAACTCGAAGTTCGGCACTTTTTCCGGTTGCATCTAATGGTTCGATCATTCTTGTCGACGATTTGGATGAATCACATTTTGAGCGTAAAGCGCCAACCTGGAATACACGAGAGTTGGTGCGGTTGCGCGAAGGAGCGAACTCAGTTGTCTATATCAGTCCTATTGTCAGTACGGAATTAGCCGATCGCATCGATCGCAAAGAGATACCTCTATACCGATTCCCGCAGTCAACTTCTCCAAAATTTTCCACTGAATCCACTGAACGAGAGAGAGACTATTTCCCATTAATCCAAAAAGGATTGAGCGAGGGATCGGTACTCATAAGTGTTCTCGGTACCGGATATGTAACAGCATTCTCATGTCAAAAGTGTCGCAATATCGCCTTATGCTCTTGTGGTGGCAAGCTCTTTCTACCTGCGAAAGGAAAGAACCCGCGCTGCGCAACGTGCACTCTGGAGCAGATTGAGTGGAAATGCTCCTGGTGCCATGAGAGTAAGCCGCGAGTCGTTAGTACTGGAATCCATCGATATGCCGAGGAGTTCGGGCGCGCCTTTCCGCGCTATCCCGTGATCACTTCAAGTGCTGGTAACGCAGTCTCTAATTTGCCGCCTGGGAACCATCTAGTGATAAGCACACCTGGGGTCGAACCTCGAGGCTATTACTCATCCCAGATCTTTCTAGATTTAGAAGTTCAGTTAATGAGGACGACCTTGAGGGCAAAAGAGGAGTTGCGGTTACACATCTTCAGAAACCTGAGTTTCCTGGCTCCGGGTGGAAGCGTTTATTTTTCACTTCTTCCGAGTGACTCTTTCTTGCAAAGTATCTTGCGAGGGAACTCCCTCCTTGCAGCCCAGCGAGAGATTGAAGAGCGAGACTCCGTGCAATTACCTCCACGCTTTGTTTCAATCCTTGTCTCTGGAGATTCCATCGAATCGTTGAGCAATATTTTTAATGAGATACCCAGCGTGCAGATGATCGGACCATTCCTGCGAAATAAGAAGAAAACTCTGCTTCTGAAGGCGCCGGCTGCGGAGAGAGAAAATCTGGTTCAACTTTTGACACAAGTAAACCGGGTGCAAAGTATGCGTAAAGAACCTCTTTTGACCTATCAGATCAACCCCTATTCTTTGAATTGAGTTGACGCCTAGTAGACTAAACGCATGTCAATACAGCCCATTCGCCTCTTCGGCGACCCTGTTCTGACGACTCCAGCGGCTCCCGTTGAAGTCTTCGATAAAGAACTCCGCAAGTTAGTTAAAAACCTGACCGACACCATGAAAGACGCTCCTGGAGCTGGTCTTGCCGCACCCCAGATTGGCGTTCCACTTCGTGTATTTGTCTGGGATGTAGATGATGAGATCGGTCATTTGATCAATCCTTCGCTCTCGTTGAGTGAAGAGATGCAGGATGGTCAAGAAGGTTGCCTATCTTTTCCTGATATCTACTATGACACCCCTCGGGCTCTCAGAGTGGTAGCGCGTGGAATGAACATGCACGGTGAGCCAGTCGTTATCGAAGGCTCTGAGTATCTGGCGCGCGCGATTCAACATGAGACCGATCACCTTGATGGGATCTTGTTCATTGATCGTATGCCTGGAGAATCCCGCAAACTCGCGATGAAAGAGATCAGGGAGAGCGACTGGTTCGGTTCAGCGGTAGCACATGGACGCGAACCGGTAATTAAAGTTTCGCCACATGCAACGCGCGGCCTAGGAATATAGGTTCCCTTGCAGATATCTGTAGCTTCCTCTTCCTTAATAGCTGTACCCATTATCGAAGCAATTCTCGCCTCGGAACATACCTTGGCCTCTGTCATTTCTACTCCTGATAGAAAATCTGGACGCGGCCAAATTGAAACGCCAACCCCACTAGCCAAATGGAGTGAGGAGCAAGGTTTCATAGTTGCTAAACCTTTCGACACCCCGACCCTCAATCAACATCTTTTGGCGGTGCAACCGCAGCTCATCATTACAGCCTCTTATGGAAAATTGATCCCAGTCGAAGTTCTCCATGGACCCAGGTTTGGATGGCTCAACGTGCACTTCTCGTTACTTCCTCGTTGGCGCGGTGCCGCTCCAGTCCAATGGGCCCTGCTCGAGGGTGACGCAACTACCGGGATTTCGATATTTAAGTTGGACAAGGGGATGGATACTGGCCCTATCTACTACCAAGAAGAGGTTGAGATCGGTGCTTCGGACACCACAACTGACTTGTTAGAGCGTATGAGTATCTTGGCTGCCTCCCGCATCATGGACGTAGTCGCTGATATTCGCAAGGGAGTTAAGCCAAAACCACAGCCCGCCGCAGGAGTGACCCTCGCGCCAAAGATCTCCAAAGAGATGGCAAAGATTAATTGGTCCACAGGAGCAGATGCGATACTCCGTCAGATCAGGGCACTTGATGAGCGTCCGGGTACATGGACCACATTTCGTTCAGAGAGAGTTGCAATTCACAAAGTTCATGAGTCCCTTCTCGCTAATACATTGAAGAAACCTGGTGAAATTGCGATAGTCGATGGCGCTCTATTGGTCCGATGCTCGGATAGCGTTTTAGAGATTGCCGAACTTACCCCGGCTGGCAAGAAGCGTATGTCGGGTGCTGACTTTGCGCGGGGAGCACGACTCACTACAGGGGAGAGCTTCGAATAGTGGCCAACGTTGGCAAGAAGCCAAAGGCAGAACCAGCCCGTTTACTCGTCTTTCATCTTCTTACTCAAGTTAATCGACAAGGTGCGTATGCAAACCTTCGTCTGCCAGAACTTTTGGCAGAGTCAAAACTAGAGGAGCGAGACCGAGCATTTGCAACAGAGCTTGGTTACGGCACGCTTCGAATGCAGGGTAAGCATGACGAGCTCATCAAGAGACACATAGATAGGCCTTTCGAAGAGGTTGATCCTGGAATCATCGATATTTTGCGCATGGGAATTCATCAGGTGAAAGAGATGCGCGTTCCTGACCATGCAGCGGTTAGCGAGACGGTTGAGGTCGCAAGGGCAACGATTGGTGAATCTAGAGCTAGCTTCGTCAACGCGATTCTGCGAAAAGCAACGGCGGACTTTTCCTTTGAAGAAGATCTTGCCAAGATCACGGATGTTAAGAAGAGGCTTACTATTACCTATTCACACCCAGAATGGGAGGTCGCAGCTTTTTATGACCAACTCCGCGACTGGCCACGAGTAGAAGATTTACTTGCGGCGAATAATCGACCTGTAAAGCCTCACCTCATTGCATGGCCTGGGAGAAGCACGCCTCAAGAATTGCTAGCCGAAGGTGGTGATCTTCTCGAATGGACCGAACATGGGGTTCTCTCATCCAAAATGCCTGGGCTATATAACGCTGTGCGAGAAAGAAGAGCGGGTGTGCAAGACCGGGGATCCCAATTAGTTTCTCAGATCTTCCTGAACACCGCTAAGGGCTCCGCGGAAACTTTGTCATGGCTAGATATGTGTGCTGGACCTGGTGGAAAGGCATCAGCGATCTTCACGGAGTTGCATGAGAGCAGACCCAATGATGAATTCATTGCTAATGAGCCAAGTGAGCATCGTGCCCGGCTCGTATCACAAGTAATTCCTCCGCAGAATGTAATTGTTCACCCTGGGCAAGAACTTCCCGCCTTGGGGGTCACCTATGACCGCATCATCATTGATGCACCATGCACTGGCCTCGGCGCTTTGAGGCGTAGACCCGAAGCTAGGTGGCGTCGAACACCTCAGGACTTAAAGGAGTTAGTGCACATACAGAAGGAGTTACTCGCTTCTGGAATTAAGTTATTGAAAGCTGGGGGAGTGCTGGCTTACGTAACCTGTTCGCCGCATCTGCTTGAAACTAAGGCGCAGCTCATCGAAGTGCTTCACCGCAATCCAGATTTGAAGCTTCTAAACATTTCAGAGTTTTTGCCTTCGGGAGTACCTACCCGGGTAGTAACTGAACAAGGGGCCTTGCAACTGTGGACTGATACCGATGACGCTGACTCTATGTTTATGGCATTGCTCACTCGTTAAGATCTTTTGGATAAGGTAGGCAGATGGCGATTCGCATATGTCCCAGCATTCTTAATGCTGATCACTCGCATTTGAAGGAAGAGATTGATCGCGTCGCAACCGCCGACCTACTTCACTTAGATGTCATGGACAATATTTTTGTTCCCAATAAGACATTCTCTCTAGATGAATGCAAGGAGATAATTTCGGATTCAAAGATTCCGGTTGATTCTCATCTGATGATTGCAGATCCAGATCTTTCGGCTATCAAATATGCAGAGATGGGAAGTGCGAGTGTAACCTTTCACTTCGAGGCAAGCAAAGATCCACTGGGGACTATCTCGCAATTAAGGAGTTCTGGAGTTCGAGTCGGTCTTGCGATCAAACCAAAGACCTCGTTTGAGAGTGTTGCTGAATTGCTGGCGCAGATCGACATGCTTCTCATCATGACGGTCGAACCTGGTTTTGGGGGGCAGAGTTTTATGGTTGATCAACTTCCCAAGATAGAACGAGCCGGAAGAGCTCTTTTGGATCTTGGCACAGCCGCTCCTTGGCTACAAGTGGATGGGGGCATCTCACTTGAGACGATAGCTCTAGCCGCCCAGGCTGGAGCAGATACCTTTGTAGCTGGAAGCGCCATTTATAAGGCGCAGAGCCCATCGGAGATGATCGCAGCCCTGCGTACTGCTGCTTCTCTCTAGTTTTTCAAGTGGATTTCTCAGATGTCTATGAGACGATTAGCCCACGTTGTTCCGGGGTCGGTGTAATTCCGAACCGGCGGTTAAAGTCCGCGACCCGATGGCATCCAGCTACCGGTGGATTTGGTGAAATTCCAGAACCGACGGTTAAAGTCCGGATGAGAGGGACACGTAAAGGTTAGATTCAGTTTGTATCAGCTCTCTTTGCTGGGGCATGAGGCAAACACGATTTAGGACTCTGCCTTCATGTGGCTACCCCGGAGTATGCGCTGAAACTAACGCAAAAAGGGGGAACAACAAGTGTCATTCATTCACTGGTTATTTAATGCACAAGTGCATTTTGGAAATAAATATACGCAAGCAATTTATTGGAAAGAGATCATCGGAAACGTTTTCGGTCTAGGCAGCGCCCTGCTTGGAATGAGACGAAAAATGTGGGCTTGGCCGATTGGAATCATCGGCAACGTCCTTCTATTCACTCTCTTCATCGGAAGCATTTGGGACCCACACCAGACAAGCCGCATCATGTTGGGCCAAGCGGGTCGCCAACTCCTCTTGATCGCTGTGAGTCTTTACGGTTGGTGGACCTGGACTCAGAATCGCAGAAAACCAAACTACGACGGGAAACCACCCGTTGAGATTCGATGGACTACGAGTAAAGAGAAATTGATTCTCGTACCTGCCACTGTGGCCTTTTACTTCGCAACATTCTTCATCATCACTGCTATTGGTGGATCATGGAATATCGCGGCGGACTCTTGGATCTTCACCGGAACCGCACTTGCTACATATGGACTAGCTCGGGGCTTTGTTGAGTTCTGGCTAGTTTGGGTCGCGGTTGATGCCGTCGGTGTCCCATTGGATATTCGGGGTCATTACTATCCCACCGCCTTTATGTATATTTTCTATGGTGCCTTCGTAATCTGGGGTTTTGTGACCTGGTTATTGACGGCCCAGCGCGAGAAGGTGGCCGTCGCTGTCTAATCTGGCACCTCTCGAGCGCCACTCCAATTAGAATGAGTGCATGAAATCATTCGATCAACTGTGGATTGAGCTGAGCGGGAAGGCGAAGAGTCGACCCGCTGGTTCATCCACGGTAGAGGCGCTAGATGCCGGCATCCACGCGATGGGTAAGAAGATCATTGAAGAGGCTGGCGAGGTCTGGTTAGCTGCAGAACATGAGAGTGATGAGGCGCTTGCCTTGGAGATATCGCAACTCCTCTATCGGTTGCAGGTGTTAATGCTAGCTCGGGGTATTACCCCGGAAGATGTTTATAAAGTTCTTTAATTATTTCCGGACGATCACGAGGAGTTAAGCATGCTTAAAGTGGCCATACCTAACAAGGGGAGTCTCTCCGACTCTGCCATAGCTGCACTCAAGGAAGCTGGTTATCGCCAGCGCACAGATGCAAGAGATCTGACTCTCATAGACCCAGAGAATGGCGTCGAGTTTTACTACCTAAGGCCTCGCGATATCGCGCTTTATGTTGCAAGTGGCGAGTTAGAAGTTGGAATTACTGGTCGCGATTTGCTCATCGACAGTGGAGCTGATGCATCGGAAGTTTTAGCGCTGGATTTCGGAAAGAGCACATTTAGATTCGCAGCACCTGTCGGATCCTCCTACAGCGAGTCAGAGTTAGGTGGAAAGCGAGTAGCCACCGCGTATCCAGGATTAGTCGCTAACCACTTCGCAAAACTAGGAATTGATGTTGAAGTTGTAAGGCTTGATGGCGCCGTCGAGAGTTCTGTTCGACTCGGAGTAGCTGATGTGATTGCTGACGTGGTCTCGACCGGAGGAACTTTGCGTCAGGCAGGTTTAGCCATCTTTGGTGATCCGATCCTTCACAGCGAAGCGATCGTGATTGAACGCCCATCCATTCAGCGTTCGGAGGCGGCAGAGACTCTTCTGCGTCGCCTGCAGGGTGTTGTCATTGCACGCCAATACGTTCTCGTTGATTACGATGTTAAATCTGAATTTCTTGATGCGGCCTGTGCGCTAACTCCCGGGATTGAATCTCCGACTATTTCGCCGCTGCAAAGAAGTGATTGGAACGCAGTGCGCGCCATGGTTAAGAGAAGTGATATCAATCGAATCATGGATGATCTATGGAAGGTTGGCGCGAGAGGAATTCTCGTCACTGACATTCACGCCTGCAGACTCTAAGATTTTGGGACTTTTCTTACGCGCTCATCCCCATAAGACGAATCACCTCGGAGAGATCCCCGTTATTGATTGAGGCTTTGGCTTTCTCTTGAACGATAGGCTTTGCATTAAAGGCGATGCTCAACCCAGCGATCTCCATCATTCCTAGGTCGTTGGCGCCATCACCAACTGCTACCGTCGCTGCGAGGGGTATTCCTAAAAAGGTCGATAGTTCGCGCAGGTAGTTTGCCTTTGCCTCGCGATCAATAACCTCCCCGATCGTCAGGCCGGTGAGCTTCCCATCAATTACTTCTAAGGTATTTGCCCTAAAGAAGTCGATCTTCTCCATCTCTAAAAGAGGGGCAATCACATTGTTGAATCCGCCGGAGACGATTGCAACTTTATGTCCACCCTCGTGTAACCGCGAGACCATCTCTCTTGCACCCTTTGAAAGTGAGATCTCACCACGCACTACCTCGAAGATCTCCTCTGGAAGTCCCTTGAGCAGGGCTACCCGCTCTCTGAGTGAGGCTTTGAAATCTAATTCACCACGCATCGATCTCTCTGTGATGGCTGCGACAGCCTCTCCCACACCAGCATGGCTTGCGAGAAGATCTATTACCTCTTGTTGAATGAAGGTGGAGTCCATATCGAGTACGACGAGACGTTGATCAAGTGTCATCTATGCGGCGCCACCCTCGGAGTAATCAATCGCGGCATCAAATCCGGTGGCTGTACTCCAGTTGAGGATGTCCTCCTCGATTGCGAGAACATGTGCTGGATCACACCCGATCAGGATGCCCACGATTAATTTCCCTCGAAGGCTGATCCTCTGAGTATCCAGGATTTCCAATGAGAACGGGGCTAGCACTTCACGAAGGGACTCTTCGGCGCCAGATCCGGAAGCGGTGGAGAGAAGAATCAATGCGGTGAAGTCATATTTGGGGAGAGCCATGAGCGGAAGATTAGCCTGTACGGGCTAGCAAGCGGGTATCTTTCACCTCTGTGGGCCACGTATTGGAATTTAATGACGTCTCGGTTATTCGTGATGGAAGAACTATCTTGGGGCCTCTCTCTTGGCGAGTCTCTGAGGGGGAGCGCTGGGTTGTTCTGGGACCCAACGGAGCTGGTAAGAGCACGCTCTTTGCCTTGGCTGGTTCTCTGATTCATCCCTCAAAGGGCTCGGTGACGATATTGGAATCACCACTTGGTAGAACCGATGTCTTTGAACTCCGTCCCCGCATAGGCATCACCTCAACTTCGATTGTTGAAATGATTCCCGAAGATGAGTCCGTCATGAATGTCGTAATGACATCTGCCTACGCGATTGTTGGGCGATGGCAAGAGAGTTACGACCTATGGGACGAATCCCGCGCACTCAGCCTCCTCACGATTCTCGGAGTTCGAGAGTTAAAGGAGAGAACTTTTGGAACTCTCAGCGAGGGAGAGAAGAAGCGGACCCTCATCGCACGTGCATTGATGCCAAATCCTGAACTCTTACTCCTTGATGAACCAGCTGCAGGTTTGGATCTAGGTGGTCGAGAGGACTTATTGCGCCGACTGAATTCGCTGGCCGAGGATCCTACGAGTCCTGTCACGGTGATTGTCACGCATCACGTTGAGGAGATCCCGCGAGGAACAACACACTGCCTTCTCTTGAGCGAGGGACTAGTTGTCGCACAAGGTGATTTGAGAAGTGTTCTTACTTCCGCGAACCTCTCAACGGCATATGGCATTGCGGTAAATATTCAGGAAGATGGCGGGCGCTTCTTCGCCCGCGCCAGCGAGGGATAGAGGGCTCAATGTTTCATTTTACTTTCCTACAAGCAGCCGTTACTGGCCTAATCCAGGGCATAACAGAGCTATTTCCAATATCAAGTCTGGGTCACTCAGTGTTAGTTCCCGCCTGGCTTGGTGGTTCTTGGCGTGCATTCTCAAACACTCCTCAGTATTTACTTGTGGCAGTTGCACTACATCTTGCCAGCGCCGTAGCTCTCTTTTTGGTCTTTGCCCCGCGCTGGATTGCCATTCTCAAGTCAGTTGTAACGTGGAAGCGTAATTCCTCGGCATTCAAAATTTTCTGGCTATTGTTACTCGGAACTGTTCCAGTCGCGCTGATTGGCTTTGCCTTTAACAATTTCTTTCAACGCAATTTTCAAAAGCCGGTGAGTGCAGCCATCTTCTTAACTCTCAATGGATTGATCTTGTTTGGTGCAGAACGGTTAACTTCGCGCCGCCATCCTCACACGGTTCCTGCGGATGAGAACTTGGCAATCGTGGAACGGGTCTCTCCTGGTCAAGCGGTCGTAATAGGCGTAGGACAAAGTGCTGCTCTCTTTGCTGGTATCAGCCGCTTCGGAGTCACTGTCTCTTTTGGACTTTTAAGAGGGTTGTCGCGTTCTGTTGCCGCGGATTTCGCCTTCCTTCTCTCGTTCCCAGTGATCTTGGGCGCATCTATCGTGAAACTACCTAAACTTGGTCACGGCGCTCTCGCTGGCTCCTATGGAGCACTTACCTTCGGCGCCGGAGTGGCATTCGTTGCCACAATCTTCAGCGTCAAAGTTCTGACTAAGTGGTTTAAGAGTAATTCTTTGCGTCCCTTCGCTGCATACTGTCTGATCGCTGGATTGATTTCGATCATCAAGTTCGGCTTCTTTAACTAATGTTTGTTGGTCTTGGGACTGTAATAAATGTCGGGACAATCGTCCTTGGTTCTACTCTGGGCATTCTTGGTGGGGCGCGATTCCCTGAGAAATTGCGAATCCTCATCACCGATGTATTGGGCTGCGTAACTCTGATTAATGCTGCGGATAATTTGAGAAGTGTTTGGGCTCCCACCTTTGTAAGCGCGGTACCAAAGGGGTGGACCACATTAGGAACTTTGGCGGCCCTTATTTTGGGTGGAGTAGTGGGTTATTTACTACATATTGAAAATAGATTGGAAGGTCTTGGCACGGCCATCAAGTCGCGTTTTGGGGCGCGCGACAAAGGATCTTTCTTAGAAGGTTTCATGGCTGCATCCCTTCTCTTTGCAATAGGACCGCTGGCAATATTGGGAAGTATTAGCGATGGAATGCATACTGGAATTCAGCAACTAGTTCTCAAGAGCACTTTGGATGGATTCGCCGCGATGGCATTTGCAACGACATTCGGTTGGGGTGTGGCCTTCTCAGCTATCCCGGTGGCAATCTATCAATTTAGCTGGACTGCAATCGGTTATTTCCTGGGAAATATCCTCTCGCAATACCAAATCCACTCACTCACCGCAGTCGGAGGCGTGATGCTCTTTGGTATCGGTTTGAGATTGTTAAATCTAAAATTCATAGCGATTGGTGATTTGTTACCAGCACTCATCTTTGCGCCACTAGTAGCCCTAGTGGCGCATCAATTTATTTGATCCTCTTTTAGAATGTGCTCGCATCGATTACAAATCGATACTTAACATCACTCTCAATCGTTCGCTCGTACGCTGCATTTATGTAATCAGCGCTAATCACTTCTACATCACTCACTATGTTTTTCTCGGCACAAAAGTCGAGCATTGATTGGATCTCTGGCAAACCGCCGATCATTGAACCAGCGAGCGAACGTCGGAGTCTTAGTAAGTTGAAGGCATCGACTTCATATGGCTTACCAGGCAACCCAATGACAACCAAAGTTCCATTGAGCTTCAAAAGTTTGAGGTATTGGTTGATATCCAACTCAGCTGAGACGGTATTGAGGATGAGGTCGAAGCTCTCCGACTCCTCGTCAAAGACCTTTGGATCCTTTGTGACGACGAAATGAGCCGCACCCATGCGCTTAGCATCGGCCTCTTTACTGGCAGAATGTGAGAAGACGGTGACTTCGGCGCCCAGCGCGGCGGCAAACTTGACTCCCATGTGGCCTAGCCCGCCGAGTCCGATGATGCCAACCTTCTTGCCCGGTCCCGCATGCCAGTGCCTCAAAGGCGAGTAGAGGGTGATTCCTGCACAGAGAAGGGGAGCGACGCCGGTCAGATCTAGGTTTCCTGGAATCTTGACTGCGTAGTCCTGATCGATAACGAAGTTATTGGAATATCCACCTAGCGCAACGGTAACTCCATCACGCTCGTACCCGTTATAGGTGCCGGTCATGCCGTTTTCGCAATACTGTTGTTGACCCGCCAGGCAGTTGGGACAGGTACGACAGGAGTCGATAAAGACACCCACACCAATTCGATCACCCACTGCGAACTTGGTTGCCTCCGAGCCAACAGCGGTTACCACTCCGACAATTTCATGTCCGGGGACCATTGGAAAGATCGCCGACCCCCACTCTTCACGAGCCTGGTGAATATCTGAGTGGCAAATTCCAGCGTAGGAGATATCAAAAGCGACGTCGCGCGGACGCAACTCACGCCTCTGGAAAGAGAAGGGTTGAAGGGGTTCTTTTGCTTTTAGTACTGCATATCCACGAGATTCCATGGAGGGAAAAGTACCTTAGATACTCACATCGTGCGTGTCCGAGAGGGGACTTGAACCCCTAAGCCCTTGCGGGCACTAACACCTCAAGCTAGCGCGTCTGCCAATTCCGCCACCCGGACAGGTGCAGCCTGGAACTTCCTTCGAAGGCCTGACTGAGTGAGTAAGGATACCAACAGAAATTGGATGGGGAAGCCATGGCTACGGCAGAATAAGGATATGGACCAAACCCAACTTTTAGCCCTCGAGGAAGATTGCATTCAACTCCTTCAGGAGCTCATCCGTATCCCAAGTGTGAACTACGGCGAGGGAAAGGGTGATGAAGAGGCTGTCGCTCGCTTCGTCGCTGCGAAATTGGCCGAGGTAGGAATCGACTCTGAACTTATTGAGACCGCCCCAAAGCGTTTCAACGTAGTAGCTCGAATCGCAGGAGCAGATCAATCTCGCCCGGGCTTGGTAGTACATGGCCATCTAGATGTTGTTCCGGCCAATGCGGCGGATTGGCAGGTAGATCCATTCAGCGGTGAGATGCGCGATGGTTACATCTGGGGGCGTGGCGCCGTTGATATGAAGGATGGCGATGCAATGTTTCTCGCAATCGTCAGATCCTGGGCCAGATCAGGTTTCGTCCCACCTCGTAATATTCTTCTAGTTTTCTTCGCAGATGAAGAGGCTGGTAGTTCATACGGTTCACGCTGGTTAGTTAAGAATCGTCCTGAGTTATTTGCTGGATACAGCGAAGCGATATCAGAGGTTGGCGGATTCTCGGTAACAATCACCGGAGGTCATCGGCTCTACTTCATCGAAACCGCCGAAAAGGGTATCCAATGGTTGGAGATCACAACCAAGGGCACTGCGGGACATGGTTCTTTCATCAATAATGACAATGCTGTAACAAAGTTAACCAAGATCATCACCAAGATCGGCTCACATGTCTGGCCACAGCGTGAGACCGCTACAGGAGCAAAATTCTTTGGCAAGATCGCTGAACTAACCGGCGATGTGTATCACCCAGATCGCGCCACTGATCTCTTGAAACATATTGGTGGAGCAGCGCGCATGATGGGTGCCACAACGCAAAATACTGCGAACCCAACAATGATCAATGGTGGCTACAAAGCAAATGTAATTCCCGGCTCAGCTACTGCTGTTGTTGATGGTCGCTTCTTGCCCGGCTTTGAGGATGAACTTGCCGAAACGATTAAGTCACTCGTTGGAGATGACGCTGATATCACCGTGCAAGTGCGTGACAAGGCGCTAGAAGTGGATTTTTCTGGCCCTCTTGTAGAAGCCATGATTGCCGCCATCAAGTCACAAGATCCAGATGGAATCCCTGTTCCTTATTTAATGAGCGGCGGAACGGATAACAAAGCCCTCAGCGATCTAGGAATTGTGGGTTATGGCTTTATGCCGGTACAACTTCCAGCCGATCTCGATTTCTTCGCACTCTTCCACGGCGTCGATGAAAGAATCCCCGTTGAAGGCGTTAAATTCGGCGTGAGAGCGTTAGTTAATTTCTTCGAAAACTGCTAATTAGATTCTAGAAGCAGAGATCTCGTCTAAAGCTTCTCGGACTTGAGTGGGAATTTCGATCTCTTCAACAGAGAGTGCACCGCGGAGCTGAGCACCTGTACGAGCGCCAACGATCGCACTAGCAACGCCTGGACGATCTCGAACCCAACCTAGGGCAACCTCCACCGGTGAATATCCCAAACCTTCTGCGGCGACAGCGACTGCATCAGCAATCTGTCTCGCTCCTTGCTCCAAGTAAGGGGCGATGAATCCGGAAAAGTGTGGGCTTGCCCCGCGTGAATCCGATGGCGTGCCCGAACGATATTTTCCAGTGAGAACTCCACGGCCTAGGGGAGACCAGGCAATGAAACCAACCCCCACCTCATGGCAGGCTGGCAATACCTCGCTCTCAACTTTTCGATTAAGGAGTGAGTACTCCGACTGGGCAGAACTGATCGCAACCTTGCCAAAGAAGGGATTTTGAATCGTTGCTGAGCGCGCAATCTGCCACGAGGCAAAGTTAGAGACTCCTACATATCGAACGCGACCACTTGAAACCGCAAAATCTAGAGCGGAGAGGGTTTCTTCAAGTGGAGTCTCCGAATCCCATTGGTGGATCTGCCACAGATCAAGGTAGTCAACGCCAATACGATCGAGAGATGCATCTAGATCCTGCAAAAGTGAGGCGCGAGAATTATTGATTGTCCGCTCGCCCGATTTGAATGAGACTCCAGCCTTGGAAGCGATCGTGATCTCGTCGCGCGCCACCAGTGTTCCGATGAAGCCACCAATAACCCGCTCCGCATCGCCATCACCATAGACCGCGGCGGTATCGATGAAATTTCCTCCGGCATCTAGATAGATGCGAAGTTGGTTAGCCGCTTCGAGTTCGTCGGTATCGCGTCCCCATGTCATCGTGCCAAGCCCTATGCGGGATAACTTCAATCCCGACTTACCCAGGGTGCGCTTCTCCATGAGGTGACCCTAGCAACTCTCGAGGCGATTTCTCGGTAACCTACAGACATGGCAAAGGATCGCGGTTGTGAAGTTGTTCTGGTCCGCCACGCACACTCAACGGCGAATCTCAAAGGAATATTGGCAGGGCGTGACAATCGAGTCTCGCTTTCACCTCGTGGAAAAGAAGAAGCTCTAGATCTCGCCGCCCATTTGAGCACTATGAACTTTGACGCAATCTTCTCCTCTCCTCTGCGACGCTGCTTGGATACTCTCGCTCCCTACCTGTCAGAGAGCAAGAAGAAGGTCAATATTCGCGAGGATCTCATTGAGATGGAGTATGGACGCTGGTCAGGAAAGCCCTTATCAACCTTATCCAAAGAGGAGATGTGGAAGTCGATTCAGAGCCGTCCAAGTACCGTTCGCTTCCCGGGAGGCGAAAGCTTCGGAGAGATGTCGTTGCGGGCTAACCAAGTTATTTTGGATGAAGCGAAGAGATATAACCGAATTCTGGTTCTCTCACACGGAGATGTAATTAAAGCGATAGCGGCATTCCACTTGGGCTCGCCCTTAGATTCTTTCCAGCGAATATCCATTGATCCTGCATCCATCTCGATCATCAGATTGCCTGCATCTCACGTAATAACTCTCAACTCGACCTCACATCTGAGTCGCGCTAAGGGCCCGGTCGGTGGAAGGCGCGATAGATTCCAATTAGGCGGCGGGCAAGGGAAGTTATGAGTAGATTCGTTTATAGACATGATTCAGTGACTCGATGCATTGTTGGAACTGTCGGCGCCCCAGGAGAACGTCAATTCTTCTTGCAGGTAATTTCTCCACTTGAGACTACCTGTGTTGCAATAGAAAAGTCTCAAGCCATGGCCCTCTCTGAGAGGTTGCGAATCATGATTCGCGAGCTTCGTCGCAATCAATTAGCAAGTCTCGATGAACTAAACATCGTAAGTGAACGCGATGACACCGCTCTACAATTTCCAATTACCGAAGATTTCAAAGTCGGTGTTATTGCAATCAGCTGGGAGCAAGAGACCCAACGCATCCTCATTGAAGCACAGGCGATTGGTGATGAAGGAATTACCGAGCTTCTCGATGATGAAGAGGCGAGCTTGTTAGAGGATGCTCCCGATCTCTTATCTTTCAAGTTACGTATTCATCAAGCGCGTGCCTTCTGCGACAGGACGGATGCGGTTGTGGCGGCGGGTCGTCAACCCTGTCCATTCTGCGGTCTGCCGGTTGATCCAGATGGACACTTATGTCCACGGGCAAATGGATATCGCCGTTGACCTCTGTGATTGATGCAATTGCACAAGGGGAGCTCATCGTTGAAGGTCGCTTCGTTGATGCTTCTAATGCCACTCTCTTCGCTAAATGTATTTACCAAGAGAACGAGATCTCAGTCATCTATAAACCCATCGCTGGAGAGAGACCCCTCTGGGATTTTCCAGATGGAAACCTCGCCAATCGGGAGCTAGCAGCCTACCTGCTTTCCGAGGCGCTCGAATTTCATCTCGTGCCGTTTACCATCGTACGAGATGGACCATTTGGACCTGGCATGGTTCAAGAGTGGATCGAGATTGATGAAACTATCGATGTGGTCGAACTTTCCAATAGCGATAATCCCAGGATTAAAGCGTTGACACTCTTTGACGCGATCATCAACAACACCGATAGGAAGTATGGACATATTCTTCCCACTTCAGATGGTCGGATATTTGGCTGTGACCATGGGGTCACCTTCCACGAAGATCCTAAATTACGGACCGTTCTCTGGCATTTATCTGGGGTTGAATTTTCCACTTCTGAGTTAGAACTCTTAAAACGGGCACTAATGGTTTCTACTTCGGTGGTTGAAGGTCTTATTACTGCGGCCGAATCGGCAGCACTTCTTGCGCGTATTGAACGCCTTCTAGAGGCGGGGACTTACCCTGAACCTAGCGATGAATGGCCAGCCGTCCCTTGGCCGCCTTTTTAGGTAGCCTTCTCACCCTATGGAAATTCTAGAAAATCCTTGGCCGAACCCCGCTCTTCCTTTACTCGGTGTTGAACTCCCAACTCTCACCCTTAAGAGTACGAGCGGATCTTTTGATATCGCACCGGGTAATGATCTGCGGATGTACGTGTGCGGCATAACGCCATACGATGCAACTCATCTAGGTCACGCCGCCACATATTTAACTTTTGACCTGATCAATCGCTACACATCCCTGGGTGGTGGCAAAGTACATTTTGTTGAAAACATCACTGATATAGATGAACCGCTACTTGAGAGAGCAGCGCGGGACGGAACCGACTGGGAGAGTCTGGGCCAACGTGAGACCGATCTTTTCGCCTCCGATATGTCGGCGCTACGCATACTCGCACCAGAGTGGTTCGTCCCGGCGACCAAGACAATGGACCTAGTGGATCTTGCTATAACAGCTATGCAAGAAAATGGATATGTATATGAGTTGGAAGGCGATCTCTACTTCCGAACAAAGTCCTTCCTAGATGAACTTCCATACTCACTCGAGAGCTGCTTGAGTATCTTCGGCGAACGCGGGGGAGACCCAGCAAGACCTGGAAAGGAACATCCCCTCGACCCCGTACTGTGGCTTGCAAATAAGAATGGCGAACCGGGTTGGGACTCTTCACACGGATATGGCCGACCAGGTTGGCATATCGAATGTGCCGTCATAAGTCTGCGATATTTATTAGGTTTGAATTTTCTTGCAGGGGATTCAACGCGAACTTCGTTGATCGATATTCAAGGTGGTGGAAGTGACCTCATCTTCCCTCATCACTTTATGTCGGCAGTACAAGTCAAGGCGATCACGGGACAGCAATTCGCGCGGGGCTATGTCCATACAGGAATGATTGGTCTCGATGGCGAAAAGATGAGCAAGAGCAAAGGGAATTTGGTCTTTGTCTCCAAGTTGCTCGCCGAAGGGGTGGACCCCGTCGTTATTCGTTTCGCTCTCTTGAGAGATCATTATTCGCAGGATCGAATGTGGAGTGAAGCGAAATTGATCCAGAGCCAGGCGGATGTTGATCGCATCAGAGTGGCTCTTTCTCGAAACGAAGTCGCCCCAACGTCCCAGGTCGTATCTCAGATCATCAACGCCTTGAGCCAAAACCTCGATACTCCTGTTGCAATAGATTCGCTTCTAGCATGGGTAGGAGCGACTGAAGCGGGCCAAACCGGCGGTTCTACCGGTGAGCTTGCGCGGGCGCTAGATAGCGCTTTGGGTCTAGCCTTCTAGGCTAAACTCAGCCCCTTATGAAGCAAAGTTCCCCTTTGCGTGAAGCGCTGGCCTCACGCACCATCGTCGCCGACGGGGCGATGGGAACCATGCTCCAAGCCGCCAATCCATCCCTCGATGACTTCCAAGGGCTTGAAGGTTGCAACGAGATTCTGAATATCTCTAGGCCGGACATCGTTAAGGCGGTTCACCGCGAGTATCTCGATGTTGGAGTCGATGCCATCGAGACTAATACCTTTGGTGCTAACTTCGCCAACTTGGCTGAGTACGGCATTGAGGATCGCATTTATGAGTTGGCGTTAGCCGGGGCGCACCTGGCCCGTGAGGTCGCAGATGAATACTCCACCCCTGCCAAACCTCGCTTCGTCCTCGGATCTATGGGTCCGGGAACCAAACTTCCCACTTTGGGTCATACGACCTATGCACTTTTGCGTGAGGCTTATGAGACGGCCGCTCGCGGGCTGATCGATGGGGGAGCTGATGCCCTTCTCATTGAGACGACGCAGGATCTCCTACAAGCCAAAGCTGCCGTCAATGGTGCTCGTCGCTCTATTGATGCTGCAGAGCGCGACATAATCTTGATCGCTCAGGTGACAGTGGAGACAACTGGAACCATGCTGCTTGGTTCTGAAATCGGAGCAGCACTCAATGCTCTGGAGCCGCTTGGTATCGACGTAATCGGTCTTAATTGTGCAACCGGCCCGGCAGAGATGAGCGAGCATCTACGAGCACTCTCTCAAGGTTCAAGCGCACAAATTTCCATCATGCCAAATGCAGGATTGCCAATACTCGGCAAAGATGGGGCGGAATATCCACTTACGGGACCGGGAGCTCGCCAAGTATCTTGCAGAGTTCCGCAAGAAGTTATGGAGTAAGCCTTGTTGGAGGATGTTGTGGCACCACTCCGGCACACCTCAAGGAAGTTGTTGATCTACTTGGCTCCTCCGAAGTCATTACACGCAGTCCGCAACTCGACCGCGGTGCCAGCTCGCTCTATCAGTTTGTTCCTTTCCGCCAAGACTCTTCTTATCTCTCCATTGGTGAACGTACAAACGCTAATGGTTCACGCGCCTTTCGAGATGCCCTCTTGCAAGAGGATTGGCAATCGTGCATAGAGATCGCCCGCGATCAGATTCGCGATGGTGCACATATGCTCGATCTCTCTGTTGATTATGTTGGACGTGATGGCGTCAAAGACATGCAAGAGTTGGCATCCAGATTGGCTACCTCATCAACTCTTCCTATAGTTCTGGACTCCACGGAGCCTGCAGTAATTAAGGCTGGCCTAGAACTACTTGGTGGTCGTAGCGTTATCAACTCTGTTAATTATGAAGATGGAGATGGTCCAACCTCTCGCTTCGCCCGCATCATGCCTTTAGTTAAAGAGCATGGCGCTGCGGTTGTGGCCTTAACAATTGATGAAGAAGGTCAGGCTCGTACCGCGGAGTGGAAACTCCGCGTTGCAACAAGACTCATCAAGGATCTCACCGAGAACTGGGGCATGAACATTGGTGACATCCTTATTGACTGCCTCACATTCCCTATTGCGACAGGGCAGGAAGAGACTCGTAAAGATGGCGAAGAGACCATCAATGCAATCAGGGCTCTTAAAGAGAGATACCCTGATGTTCAAACAACTCTGGGTGTAAGCAATGTTTCCTTTGGCCTCAATCCAGCGGCTCGAATCATTCTCAACTCCGTTTTTCTTGCAGAAGCGGTCAAAGCAGGACTTGATTCAGCGATTGTGCATCCATCAAAGATAACTCCAATCGCCCGCATTGAACCTGAGGTTCTCCAGGTTGCCTTGGATCTTATATATGACCGCAGAACTTTTGATGAAACAGGGGAGTGCACCTACGACCCTCTGACAAAGTTCCTGGAACTCTTCGATGGCGTGGAGACTAAATCGACCAAGATTTCACGCGCTGCTGAACTTGCGGCTCTACCTCTCACAGAGCGTCTTGAGCGCCGCATTATTGATGGTGAGAAGGTCGGCCTAGAAGCGGATCTCAACGAAGCGCTCCAATCTGGTCTCAAAGCGCTTGCCATCATTAATGATCACCTCCTGGCCGGAATGAAGGTCGTTGGTGAGCTCTTCGGTAAGGGAGAGATGCAACTTCCTTTCGTCTTGCAGAGCGCCGAGGTCATGAAGCAGGCAGTTGCAATTCTTGAACCACACATTGAGAAGAGCGACGATGAAGGACGCGGCAAAATATTGCTTGCAACCGTGAAGGGCGATGTACACGATATTGGCAAGAATCTTGTAGACATTATCTTGTCGAACAATGGCTACACCACGGTCAATATCGGAATCAAGCAGACAATTAATCAAATCATTGATGCAGCCACAGAGAATGATGTCGATGTTATTGGAATGAGTGGGCTGCTCGTTAAATCCACTGTGATCATGAAAGAGAATTTGCAAGAACTTGAATCTCGGGGATTGACTCACAAGTGGCCTGTTATCTTGGGTGGAGCCGCTCTCACACGCTCGTATGTCGAAGAGGATTTATCTAACGCGTTCCCCGGCACAGTTCGTTATGCGAAGGATGCCTTTGAAGGGCTCCGTCTGATGGATGCCATGATCGGAATGAAGCGCGGTGTTGAGGGAGCAGAACTTCCACCACTTCGTGAAAGAAGGACGCCTCGGACTCGTTCGACCGAACCTGTTGAAGTCGACACCGTCCGTTCGGATGTGGTAGCTGATAACAAGATTCCGAAACCTCCATTTTGGGGATCGCGCATCGTCAAGGGAATTGCACTTAGTGATTACCTACCTATGCTCGATGAACGTGCTCTCTTCATGGGGCAGTGGGGGCTCAAGGGCGCACGAGGCGAGTACGAGAAGATGGTCGAGAGTGAGGGGCGTCCTCAACTTCGAGCTCTCCTCAATGAGGCGCAATCTCAAGGCTGGCTAAACGCTTCAGTCGTTTATGGTTATTTCCCGTGTTACAGCGAGGGTAACGATCTCGTCATTTTGCACCACGAGGGCGAGAAGCAGGGTCAAGAGCGACTGCGCTTCACCTTTCCGCGTCAACGTCGTGATCGCAGATTGTGCCTAAGTGATTTCTTCCGTTCAAAAGAGAGCGGCGAGATCGACACCGTGGCATTCCATGTCGTCACCATGGGCGAGTCTGTCAGTCGGGCAACCGCCAAACTCTTTGCGGCAAATGAATACCGTGAATATTTAGAGCTCCATGGTCTCTCCGTACAACTTACTGAGGCCCTTGCCGAACATTGGCATGCCAGAATCCGTCAGGAGTTATCTGTCTCCGATGAAGATTCATCCGATATCTCCGAGATTTTGGATCAGGGCTATCGAGGTTCGCGTTACTCCTTTGGATATCCAGCCTGTCCTGACATTGAACAACAGGTTCAGCTCTGTGAATTACTTGAACCAGAACGCATCGGTGTGATTCTCTCCGAGGAGTTCCAATTGCATCCGGAGCAGTCCACTAGTGCAATCATTGTTCATCACCCCGAAGCCAAATATTTCAACGCGGTATAACGTGGAGCTCAACAAACTAGAGGCCGTCCTCTTCGATATGGATGGCACCCTCATCAACTCTGAGCCTTACTGGTTAGCTGCAGAACGAGCCCTTATGGCGCGCTACGACCATGTCTGGACCGACGAAGATCAGTCATATTGCATTGGCGGACCACTTCCAAAAGTGGGGGCTTACATGTCACAACTAGCAAGTGGCGCCGACGCTCCAGAGTATTTCGAAGCTGAGTTAGTTCGTATGGTCGCCGACCAGTTCCTCAATGGGCTTGAGTTCATGCCTGGTGCGGAGGAACTTGTTCACAACTTAGTTGCTGAGGGGATTCCCATGGCGCTGGTCTCGGCTAGTCCAAGACTGCTCGTTGACTCTGCTCTGAAGTTGCTTCCGGCAGGAACATTCATCACCAGTGTTTCAAGCCAAGATGTTCAAATCAGCAAACCGCACCCGGAGAGTTACCTCAAAGCTGCCACCCATCTAGAAGTAGAAATCACCAACTGTCTTGTCCTTGAAGATTCCAAGACGGGGATCGATGCAGGACTTTCAAGCGGCGCAGTTGTTATAGGAATTCCACACATCATTACATATCCACCAAGCCCACGGTTGCACCTACGTCGCGATCTCGTTGGATTAGGTGCACATGACCTGCGTCAAATTTTCCACACCGAGAGTCAAGAGGAATTTAATGCGACCAGAATTTAGTACGGCGATCGCGTGCAACTTACAGACGCTAAAGGAAAACTCCACACCATCACCTTAAAACCAGGAGGGGAATTCCACACACACAAGGGTTGGTTGATACACGACCAGATAGTTGGCATGCCCCAAGGATCTGTCGTTGAGACAACAGCAGGACTCAAATTCTTAGCCTTTAAACCACTCTACGGCGACTACGTTCTATCAATGCCACGCGGTGCAACAATCGTTTATCCCAAAGATGCAGCCCTCATTGTTGGATTTGCTGATATTGCTCCGGGTCTTCGAGTCCTTGAAGCGGGCGTAGGTTCAGGAGCGCTCACTATCGCTCTATTGCGCGCCGTTGGTCCAACTGGTCAAGTGGATTCATTTGAAAGACGTGAGGAATTCGCACAGATTGCTACTCGCAATGTAACTGAATATTTCAATGGTAAGCCAGAGAATTGGTCGCTCACTCTTGGCTCCTTGCAAGATAAGGCAACCGATGAGAAATACGATCGAATGGTCTTGGACATGCTGGCTCCATGGGAGTGCGTGCAACTAGCTGACGATGTCTTGCATCCGGGTGGAGTTCTGCTGGCCTATGTAGCCACAACGACACAACTATCTGCAATGGCTGAGGCCATTAAAGAAAGCGGACGATTCACGGAACCTGAAAGCAGCGAGTCTCTCGTTCGGCAGTGGCATCATGAAGGTCTCGCAGTCCGACCAGTGCATCGAATGATTGGTCACACTGGCTTCTTGATTCAAGCTCGCAGATTGGCTCCAGGAGTTACCGCGCCTCTGCGCAGACGACGTCCTTCAAAGGGAGCCTATGGACTCCCTGAGGACGAAGCGGCTATTTAACTCCAAGCAGATCGACCACGAAAACCAGGGTCTCGTTCGGACCAACTGGTCCTCCGCCAGCAGCACCGTAAGCAAGTGCTGGTGGAATAACGAGGAGACGACGTCCACCAACCTTCATTCCAGGGATTCCTTGCTGCCATCCTGGAATAACTCCTGAAAGTGGGGAGGTGAAAGGACCGGAGCTCCAGGAACTCTGGAGAACCTTGCCTGTCTTCCATGACATCAAGACATATTGTGCGGTGACAGTCGAGGAAGATACTGCTGCCTTGCCCTTGCCTACGATGATGTCTTTCTTAGTAAGAACAGTTGGGGGATTGCCAGCGGGCTTACCAAGGACAGGTGCTACACCCGCATGAGCGGTGACGGTAGGAAGAACTGTTGCGCTCACTTTTGCCTTTCCGATGCTCTGAGTTGTGGCACTAGCCGAGTAAGAAATAGATGTAGAAACTAATGCGATCAATGCCAGTGCAGAGACTCGAAGAGTTCGTGAGGACGAGAAATTCATCTAGCTTCTCCTTGTTTTTGAGCGTGAAATCAGGTGGAGATAGTAGCAAACGCCTAGAGTTGGGGCGTGGCTGACAACAAGACCGAGAGGCTAATTAATCTCACGATGGCTCTCCTTGCGACTCGGCGTTTTCTCAGTAAGGACGAGATCTTTGAACGAGTAGCGGGTTACACCGGAAAACGTGATGCGGTAGAGCGCATGTTTGAAAGAGATAAGGATGATCTCAGGGCGCTTGGCATCATCATCCAGGTCAAGCCACAAGATATCTTCTTTGAAGATGAAGTCGGATATCGAATTCTGGAGGACGACTACGAATTAAAACTTGGGGAACTTACTCCATCAGAACTTTCCTATCTTTCGCTTGCGGCCAAGATCTGGCGCAACCAACTCTTCTCCCAGAGCGGCGATCTAGCGCTTCAGAAGCTTGAGGCTCTCGGGGGAACAGCCCTGACAGAAGATTTCGGACATGGCACTCTCTCACTTGAAAATGAGACTCCGCTCTTTCCATCGTTGTGGGAGGCCATATCCAATCTAAGAAACATCTTCTTTACCTATCGCAGTCGAAATGTGAGTCAACGACGAATCTCACCCTATGGCTTAACTCTGTGGAAGGGTTCCTGGTATTTGGTCGGCCTGGACCTAGAAAAGAAAGAGATAAGAGTTTTCAAAGTTTCGCGAATTAATTCAGATATCACATTCGAAAGCAAGCCCGAGGCTTTTGCGATTCCAGAGGATTTCCGCATTGAAGACCATCTCTTGATGCTGGCGCCTGAGCCCACCACCAGATTTCTTGCTCGGGTTCGGGTAGGAACCTGTCAGAGTTTGCGATCTCGGGGAAGTGTTTCAGGCGTAGATGGGGAGTGGGATCGAATCGAGATCTCGCTCGGGAACAATTGGCTTGAGCAATTACTCTGGTTTGGTCCGGATCTAGTTCTCGAAGAGCCACACGAGAGAGTTCAAGAGTTAGTCCAAGTATTGCGGAGTAAGTTATGAACGAGAACGCTCTAGATCGCGTCTCGCGCGCCTTGAACTTAATTCCCTTCATTTTGAATAATCAAGGTCTATCTATTCAGCAATTGGCACAACGCTTTAATTCGACTCCGGCTCAAATTTCGAAGGATCTCTCGCTCCTTCATATGTGCGGACTTCCGGGTTATACGCACTTGGAACTTCTCAACATTGACTTTGAAGATCCCGACCATGTTGCTGTTAATGACCCTCAAGTGCTCGATCAGCCGCGTTCTCTCACTCAAGTTGAAGCTTTGACGCTGGTTTTGGGTTTGCAACTTCTCGCAGAGCTCTCCACGAATGAGAGTGAGCGAAGCGCAATCATTGGACTCGAAAGAGAGAATTTCTCAACTTCTCGCAGCAGATATCTCCAATCGAATAACCATCGCAGATGGTGTGAATGAATCTCCACTGGCAAAAGAGATCTCGGATGCAATCTCTGCCAGTCAATATTTAACGATTCAATACAACTCAGCTACTAGCGACACCGTGACCACTCGGAAAATATTTCCTCTCGAGATTACTTACTTGGAGGGGTCTGGTTACATTCATGCCTTCCAATTGGATGCCAATGAAATGCGCACTTTCCGACTCGATCGAATCTTAAAGTTGGATGTGGGGGAGTCTGATCCAGATTTCAAGAGAACGCTGACGCAGGAGCGAACGCTCGAGGGATCGCTGGAAATTGAGCTGGAGATGGGTCCGGATGGCCTTTTCTTCATTGAAAAGCATAACGAAATTGTTACCTCATCTCGCGAGATCGACGATAAGTTCTTCATTACCTTAAAGGTCGGCCCAAGTGAGTGGATTCCGCGTACTTTGCTGGCATGGCCAATAAGGTTGTGGTTCACAGTCCACCTGAACTAGTTGAAGCTTGCGCAATAGAACAAGCAGCACCCTTGCCAATTACCAGTAAGATTACGCCACCTCGAGATTGGAATATAAATGGGAGACCTTAAGCCCTGGCACATCATTATCGTCGTTCTTGTCTTTGTCGTTCTCTTTGGAGCAAAGCGACTTCCTGATTCTGCAAAATCTGTTGCCAAGTCACTTCGCATCTTCAAAGATGAGTTGAAGACCCCAGATGAGAAGAAGACCGATGGCGGTTCTTCTTCCACTCCTTCCAACTAGGAACTACTAGGTGGCCACTGAAGATAGTGGTCGGATGTCGCTACTGGAGCACTTTAGAGAGCTCCGTAAGCGCACAGTCCGCTCTGCCCTATCAATTGCCGTCTTCGGAACACTTGGGTGGATCTTCTACTCAAAGATAGTCCGAATCCTCACCAAGCCAGTCTGCGATCTCTCGCGTGCTGCCTCGACCCCTCACCACTGTGGAGTCTTGTATATCGATGGAGTGCTCGGCCCACTTAATCTTCAGATCTCGGTAGCAATCGTCTCGGGTGTAATTCTTGCTTCGCCAATCTGGCTCTACCAACTATGGGCCTTTATCGCACCTGCGCTTCATAAGAAAGAGAAGAAGTACTCGATTCTCTTCATCGCGACTGCGACTCCTTTTTTTATCGCAGGTGCTGCATTGGCTTACTGGATCCTTCCACTTGCCATCAAAGTTCTCTTAGGTTTCACTCCAACAACGCTCACCAACCTCATCAAATTTAGTGACTATCTCACTTTCGTTCTGCATCTCATTCTTGTCTTCGGGCTTGCCTTTGAACTCCCGGTCTTTCTAGTCGCCTTGAATTTTGCTGGAATCTTGTCCGGCAAACGGATCTTGAAGCCTTGGCGGATTGCAGTATTCGGAATCACTTTGTTCTCCGCCACCTTTGTTCCTACAAGTGATCCATTCACCATGGGCGTTCTAGCCCTGCCATTGGTTGGTTTCTATTTTGCCGCTGGCGGTATTGCGTTACTCAATGATCGTCGCCGGGCTTCTAAGATCGTAGAGTGAAAGCGCTCATAGCCATTAACCCGAAATCGGGTGGCGGCAAAGGTGCCAGCGTCGGAGCGAAAGTCCGATCTTTTTTTTCAAAGAGCTCGCTTGAGTACACGATTGTCGAAGGTACTTCCAGAGATGACTCCCTTACTCAAATAGACGCCCTCTGCCAGACCGGTGGATTTGATCTTCTCATCTGCGTGGGAGGGGATGGATTTATTCACGATATTTTGCCTCTGGTGATGGACCATAAGATCCCGCTCCTTGTTATTCCTGCGGGGACTGGAAATGACTTCGCCCGAACGCTCGGACTCTTTGGCGCCAAATTGGATTTGCTTTTGAATCTCCCCGCGGTCGGGACCCCCAAGGAGATCGATGTCGCGATGATCAAACATTCGGGGGGAGAAGATCCCTTTGTGCAGATTCTGAGTACTGGATTTGATTCGGTGGTCAATGAACGAGCCAACAATTTCAAAGTTGTAAAGGGAAGCATTAAGTATGTAATTGCCGTTCTATTAGAGGTCTGGCGTTTCAGAGCGATTAATTTCGAGATCACCGTTGATGGGCAGAAAGTTATTCAGAAGGCGATGTTGGTCTGTGTTGCAAATGGCAAGAGTTACGGTGGGGGGATGAAGGTCGTTCCACAAGCCCAGAACGATGATGGGCTACTCAATGTAATGGTTGTCGATCGGGTAAACCCATTCCGTTTACTCGCGGTCTTCCCACGAGTCTTCTTCGGAACCCATATCAACCATCCCAAAGTTCATTTTTATTCAGGCGCCAAAATTCAGATTTCTGGCGAAACTCAGGCATTTGCAGATGGTGAAAAGATCGGTCAATTGCCAATTGAGATCTCCTTGGCAGATCGCGGAATCAAGGTTTACACCTTGTGAGTACCCCTGCTGAGCGGTTCGCCGCCGCCAAACTTAGAAACTCTTTCAAGGCCACCAATGAGTTTGCAGCAAAATTCGATTTTCCACTCGACGATTTTCAGATAAGTGGTTGCCACTCTTTGGAATCCGGTAGGGGAGTGCTTGTGGCGGCCCCGACAGGTGCCGGTAAGACGGTTGTGGGTGAGTTCGCTGCCTTTTTGGCGATGTCCCAGGGTAAAAAGTGTTTTTACACCGCCCCTATCAAAGCGCTCTCTAATCAAAAATATTCAGATTTCAAAGAGATGTTTGGGGAGTCCAATGTCGGTTTGTTAACTGGCGATACCAGCATCAATTCCGAGGCAAATATCGTTGTCATGACCACTGAAGTCCTTCGGAACATGATTTATTCTGACTCGCGAACCCTAGCCAACCTGCAATTTGTGGTGATGGATGAGGTTCACTACTTAGCGGACAAGTTCCGTGGAGCTGTGTGGGAGGAGATCTTGATTCACCTACCCGAAACAACCCAGGTTGCCTCATTATCTGCCACGGTATCTAACGCTGAGGAGTTCGGAGATTGGCTCAATGAGGTTCGTGGAAACACCGATGTCATCGTCTCAGAGAACCGTCCAGTTCCTCTCTATCAGCACGTTCTCTTCAACAACCGTCTGTTAGATCTCTTTGTTGCCGACGGACGAGTAAACCCAGAGATTGTTCGACTTGAAAAAGAGAGTTATCGAAGTGTTCGCACTGGCGCAGGTGCACATAAGGGCAGGAATTCAGGCTGGAATGATCGCGGTCCTAATATTAAGCAACTAAGTCGACCGGATGTGATCGAGAAGCTCGACCGAGAGGGACTCTTACCCGCAATAACCTTTATTTTTTCACGCAACGCTTGCACGGCAGCGGTACACCAATGCCTTGTCGCCGGGATACGTCTTACCAACGCCGCAGAACGCAGCGAGATCCGCGAGATCGTCTTTCGCGCAACTTCAAAAATTCCAGAGGAAGATCTCGTCGTCCTTGGATTTTCTGAATGGCTCGATGGTCTTGAGCGTGGGATCGCGGCGCACCATGCAGGACTACTACCTTCTTTTAAAGAGACCGTCGAAGAACTTTTTCAGCGCGGATTAGTCAAGTGTGTATTTGCGACTGAAACGTTAGCTCTAGGTATTAACATGCCAGCTCGAACAGTGGTCTTGGAAAAATTAGTTAAATGGAATGGCGAGGCTCATGTCGCTATAAGTCCAGGAGAGTTCACTCAGCTCACCGGACGCGCGGGACGTCGTGGGATTGACGTTGAGGGTAATGCGGTTATTTTGTGGAGCAAAGAGATCGACTCCGGATCTGTTGCAGGTCTTGCATCAACGCGAACGTATCCACTCAAGAGTAGCTTTAAACCTACATACAACATGACAATTAATTTGATCCAGAGATTTGGTAGCACCATCGCCCGTGAGTCGTTGGAGTCTTCTTTTGCGCAGTATCAAGCGGATAAGGCGGTCGTAGGCTTAGCCAGACAGATCAAGAGAAACCAAAGCGCAATCGCTGAACTCCGCGAGACCATGATCTGTCATGCTGGAGATTTCGAGGAGTATGCAGAGATTCGATCAGAGATAAAGGCGATCGAAAAATCATTTGCGAAGTTAACTAAGGCCAAACGTATTCTTGCCGAAGATGAATTGATAGCAGCACGCAAAGCGCTTCGATCGCATCCTTGTCACTCCTGTGGTGATAGAGAGTCACATTCAAGAATCGCAGAGAGAGTTGATCGCTTAGTGCGCGAGACGCGAGGGCTTGAAGAGCGAGTCAGCAATCGTACCGATCTCATTGCTAAACGCTTTGATCGTGTGCAAGTTATGTTGGAACGATGCGGATACCTGCAGAGCGGTGTAATTACAGAGTGGGGATCGCTGCTTGCAAAAATCTATGGCGAGACCGATCTTCTCATCGCAGAATTAATTAAGCGTGGAAGTTTCGACACCTTAGATGGTCCCGAGATGGTCTCAGTGCTATCGGCTCTCGTTTTTGAAGCGCGACGCGATGAATCCCCAAAGATTCCTAAAGGCGCTGTCGAGGAGTCCTTGAACGAACTTATTCATCAATGGTCAATCATTCACACCAATGAGATCGAGATTGGTCTGGAGCCAATGCGCGAACCGGACTTAGCCTTTTGCTGGGCTTCCTATCGCTGGGCAAGCGGACACTCACTTGCCGCTATTTTGCGTGGAACCGAACTTACCGTGGGAGATTTTGTAAGATCGATGAAACAAATCATTGACCTATTGCGTCAAATCGGAAATGCTTCGCCACACCTCGCGCAAACCGTGGAGAATGCGTTGCGCAGAATTGATCGCGGAATCATCTCGTATGCAGGGATAGTTGGATGACGCTTTTACTTTTAGATAGCGCCTCGCTCTGGTACCGCGCTTACTACGGCATGCCAGATACTCTGCTTTCACCATCTGGAGAGCCGGTAAATGCGATCCGCGGTTATCTCGATATGTCAGCCAGGCTCATCTCGCAATATCAACCCTCACGACTAGTTGCATGTTTCGAAGGAGATTGGCGTCCGAGTTGGCGCGTTGAGACTCTTCCCAGGTTATAAGGCGAACCGCGTTGATGAGTCCGGTGAAGAGGAAGAGCCAGATACTTTGGGGCCTCAAATTCCTATCCTGCTGGACATCTTGGAAGCCTTTGGGATCCCAATGCTGGGTGTAGATGATTACGAGGCCGATGACATTATGGCTACCTTCAGTGTCAAGGAACGTGGCCCTACTTTCGTTGCAACTGGTGATCGCGATCTCTTTCAACTAGTAGATGACAAGCGGCGAGTCAAAATTATTTATTTAGCCAAAGGGATCTCGAATCATGATCTCGTTGATAGAGCATGGATTAAAGCTAAATACGGAATCCCGGGGGAGAGGTACGCACTCTTCGCAATGATTCGTGGTGATGCCTCCGACGGACTACCCGGCGTGCGCGGGATCGGCGAGAAGGGCGCGGCTGTCATTGCTAACAACTTTGAATCAATTGAAGAAGCGCTTGCAGCGGCACATGCAAGTGATGAAAGGCTAACTCCTGCGCTTCGTAAGAAACTTATTGAAGGAAGCGATTATGTGGCCATCGCCCCCAAACTTGTCCATTGCGCCCTCGACGTTCCCATCCCAAACATGTCGATACAGATTCCAAAGAGACCCTCGGATATGTCAAAGATCTGGCAATACAAGGAAGACTATGGCCTTGGTGCATCGATCGACCGGATGATTGCGGCACTTAGTTGGTAACTTCTCAAACGCTCGTGATAATTCCGACCTACAACGAGTCGGCAAATATCATCGATGTAATTCAAAGAATCAGAGCAACTGAAGTAGATGTCGACATTTTGATTGTTGATGACAACTCACCAGATGGCACTGGAGAGATCGCTGATGCGTTAGCGGACTCCAAAACTTTTGTTCTACACAGAGCCAAAAAATCGGGACTTGGGCCGGCGTATTTGGCGGGATTTTCTTGGGGCTTGGATAGTGGTTATCAATATTTCGTTGAGATGGATGCGGATGGGAGCCATCAACCTGAAGAGCTCTCTAAGTTCTTTGAGAAGAGATCTGAGGCGGATTTAGTACTGGGTACTAGGTGGATGCCTGGAGGTAAAGTACTTAATTGGCCAGTTTCCAGGCGATTAATATCTCGATTCGGAACCCGATATGCCTCAATAGCGCTAGGACTTCCTTTTAGAGATTTGACGAGCGGTTATCGTCTTTTAAGTCGACAATTAATTAACGATATTTTTGAATCTGGAGTAACCACAATTGGGTATGGATTCCAGATAGAGATAGTCAAAATAGCAGCTCGGTACAGACGAACGATCTTAGAAGTCCCGATTACATTTATAGAAAGAGTCGCAGGGAACTCCAAAATGAGCCGAAAAATAGTCCTTGAGGCATGGAGAAAGACGACCCTGTGGGGTTTGCAACGTACTGTATATCGCCGATAATCTACATTATGTAAAGTAAAAGGAATTCAGCCCTCATTACTCTATAAAGGTGATCTCGCTCCACTCCTCCGGCAAATGCGTGTCATAGACCCCATGGGAGCGCAGCGAACTCGCAGGATGCGGCGTTATTTCAACCCCGTCTACGATCTTCTTTTGAAAGCGTCCCAAAAATATCTTCCAGGTATCTCCATCTGCTGGTGGCAAACTTCTCCCATCCGCCAGATGGATCAGACTCTCCCATGGAATGGCAATCTCCAGAGTCCAACCCTCGTCCACGGTTGAGGGGTCATTAAGGGTGCCCTGAAGGCTTACAGCGGTCTTTAAGCCCGGTAAATCGTAGTTTCTAAAGGCCCAACGCGTACCCGCGCGGATGAGTGCCCTCTCCAAAAAGAGGCTCCAGTACGGTCGTAGTCCCCTCCAAAGGTATAAACATCGGGGTGGGAGATATCGAAGATCTCCGCAGGGAATTTGCCCTCCTTCTTGAAGGCATCGCGCCAGATGAAGAAGACCTCATAGATCGTGTTGAGAGCATTTACCTCAAGCTCGTAGTAGGCATCTCGCCCATCGATAAAGACCTCTAAATCATTCTCAAGAAAGATCAGAGAGTCCCTCTCGGTGAGGCTCGCTTGAAGATTCGGCTCCTCCGCCTTGAAGGCGATGTAGAGGTGGCTATCACTCCAGAGAATCGCACTTTGCGTACAGAACTCAGCCTGCTCCCCCGTTGCCATATCGACGAAGGGTTTGCTCCACGTCGCTTGCTGCCAAACTTCTTTCGGTAACAGCTCCATCAACAGAGAAATCGTGGTCAATCTTCTCTAGCGATGTAATCGCTCATCCGTTTATGGCTAGTTCCTCGATAGGCGTACAGGAGCAGACCAAATTGCGATCTCCATACACGCCATCGATGCGACCTGTAGCAGGCCAGTACTTACCCTTATGAGCCATCTCTGGATCGACACCGAACGGATAAGCCGCGACTTGGCGAGAGTATTTACGGTCCCAATCCTCACGAAGAGATCACTATCAGTATGTGGAGCAAAACGAAGTGGCGACTCTTCAATGGTGATCTCGCCATGTTCAATATCGGAGATCTCGGCGCGAATTGAGATCATGGCGTTGATGAATCGATCAAGCTCAGCAATATCTTCTGACTCAGTCGGCTCGATCATAAGAGTTCCAGCAACTGGAAAACTCACAGTCGGCGCATGGAATCCATAGTCCATCAATCGCTTCGCAACATCATCAACGGTCGTTCCCGTCCGCTTCGTGATATCACGCAGGTCAACGATGCACTCGTGCGCGATGTAGCCGTGTACTCCTTTGTAAAGAACTGGGAAATGTGGATCTAATTTCTTTGCGATGTAGTTGGCCGAAAGAATTGCAACCTCAGTTGCTTTACGCAATCCATCTCCACCCATCATCTGGATATAACTCCATGAGATCGGCAAAATTCCTGGCAGAACCAAATGGTGCTGAACTAACTGGTCCAGGTCCAGTTGAAGCACCAACAGTTAGATCAAGAGGGTGGTTAGGCAGATACGGAGCTAGATGTGCGCGTGAGATAACTGGACCAACACCCGGTCCCCCACCGCCATGCGGAATGCAGAATGTCTTATGAAGATTTAGGTGAGATACATCTGCTCCAAATTTTCCTGGTTGAGCAAGCCCAACAAGGGCATTGAGATTTGCACCATCAACATAAACCTGTCCCCCAGCATCGTGAACCAATCCACAGATTTCAGAGATCGCTTCTTCAAATACGCCGTGAGTTGATGGATACGTAACCATCAACGCTGCTAGGCGATCGCCGTACTCGCCGATCTTCGCTTTCATATCATCGACGGAGACATTGCCTGCTTCGTCGCATGCAACAACGACAACTTTCATTCCTGCCATCACTGCGCTCGCTGCATTAGTTCCGTGAGCGCTCGAAGGGATCAGACAGATATCGCGAGCTGACTCTCCGCGATCATCAAGATAATTACTGAATAGCGAGTAGTCCTGCAAACTCACCTTGTGAGCCGGCATTTGGTTGCAAAGAAACGGCGTCATATCCGGTAATTGCAATAAGCCAATCAGAAAGCTCTTGAATCAAACGACGGTATCCCGCACTTTGATTGGCAGGTGCAAAAGGATGCAACGAAGAAAATTCTGGCCAAGTAACTGGAATCATCTCAGTCGTTGCATTAAGTTTCATGGTGCACGAACCAAGAGGGATCATGCTGCGATCAAGGGCGAGATCTCGATCCGAGAGAGTGCGGATGTAACGCAACATCGCAGTTTCGGAGCGATAGGTATTGAAGACTCGATGAGTTAAATATTTAGAACTTCGAAGGACGCATGGTCTTGGAATTCGCTGAGACATGATGCGTTGCGTGAGCGCCAAAAATCTCTAAGAGATCAGCAAGATCTCTATCGGTCACCGTCTCATCGAGCGAAATTCCAACACTCTCTGCTGAAACTTTGCGCAGATTAATTCCGTTAGTTGCGAGCCTTTGCCAGTATCTCATCCGCTATTCACTTGACTGACCACGAAGGTATCGAAGATCTCCCCCGCAGCTACTTTGATTCCCGCTCGCAGCAAGGGATGTCGCGAAGAGAGTGTGTCTGCTTTCTGCACTCGTTCGCAATTGCTTTAAGACCATCTGGTCCATGCCACATTGCAGTAGAAGGCGGACATAACAGCAAGCAAAACTTGTGCAGTGCAGATATTCGATGTTGCCTTATCGCGACGAATATGTTGTTCGCGGGTCTGCAACGCGAGACGAAATGCAGGATTCCCATGAACATCAACACTTTGTCCTACTAGGCGACCTGGAATAGAACGCTCGAGTCCTTGACGCACCGCCATAAATCCAGCGTGCGGACCGCCAAATCCCATGGGCACTCCGAAGCGTTGCGCAGAACCAATTGCAACATCTGCACCAAATTCGCCAGGTGACTTATACAAAGTCAGTGCAAGCAGATCACACGCAACAATCGCAATGGCGCCGGTATCGTGAATTGCTTTGACTGCTGGTGCCAGATCGAAGATCTCACCATATGTCGAAGCTGTGAGCAATAATCCTCCGAAGATTGCTTCGCTCATATCTACCAATGTGTTTTGACTGCCTTCAATAATTGAAATCTTTAATGGCTTAGCGCGTGTATGAATGACCGCCTTGATATGCGGATGAAGGTTTGATATCGACGAAGAATGCCGCCTCATCGCTTCCGTTCCATGCTCTGCGAGCAAGAGTCATTGCTTCTGCAGCCGCTGTGGCTTCATCAAGCATAGAAGCATTGGCAATCGGTAGACCGGTGAGGTCACCGACGACAGTTTGAAAGGCGAAGATTGCTTCTAAGCGACCCTGGCTGATCTCCGGTTGGTAAGGCGTGTAGGCGGTGTACCAAGCTGGGTTTTCCAAAATGTTTCGGAGCACAACAGGAGGTGTGATCGTTCCGTAATATCCAGTCCCGATATATGAGCGCATCACTGAGTTATCGGCAGCAAATTCACGTAGGCGTTCGATGGTCGCGACTTCTGAGATTCCATGTGGAAGGAGATCAACCAACTTCTGCCTCATGACTATGTTCTCTGGAACAACTTTCTCAATGAGCGCATCAAGGGATGGTTCGCCAAGTTCGGCAAGCATCTCTGAAATTTCTCTCTGATCTGGTCCAATATGGCGATCTACAAAGTTCTCGCGGATTGACACCTATCCCCCTTATGGATCTTAAAAATCTCCTAGGGGAAGGATAAAGAGTTTTAGGCGCCTTTGCGCTTTCTTCTCATCGCCAACTCATCCTGAGTGGATGTGACAATGGACCCATCTTCAACCGATTCGCCTTGTAGATTGGCAAGCGAACCCTCAACCTCATTCCATACGCGATTGATAGCAATTCCAAAGACGCCTTGCCCACCTTGGAGCAGGTCAATAATCTCGTCGGGACTTCCACACTCGTAAATTGAGACACCATCGCTCATCAGAGTCATACTCTCAAGATCCGCTACCCCACGACTACGTAGATGTTCGACCGCGGTTCGAATATTTTGAAGTGAGACACCGGTATCCAAAAGTCTCTTAACAATCTTGAGAACCAGAATGTCACGGAAACTGTAGAGACGCTGAGAACCTGATCCAGCTGCGCTCTTGATACTTGGCGCTACAAGTTCTGTGCGCGCCCAATAATCGAGTTGGCGATAGGTAATGCCCGCCGCGACACAAGCCGTGGCGCCTCGATATCCGACTTCAGAGGAGCTCATAATTTCTCACTTCTACAGGGAAGGCCGAAGGGGTTCGGCATAGGTAAAGAGTAGAACTGGGTAGGTCGCAAAGCGATAAGCGACACGAGAAACTTTAAACCTTTACTTGAGGCTTAAGCCTTTACCACCCAATTAGGAGGCGAAATCGTCCGGATTGATCTGATCCAAGAACTCGCGGAACTTCTCGACCTCATCATCAGATTGATCTGGAATCTCAATCCCAGCCTTTGAGAAGAGGGAATCAGCGGCGGTAATCGGGGCTGCCGCTCTAAGAGCCAGAGCAATCGCATCACTCGGTCTGGCCGAGATCGTCCTGCCACCGGCCAAATGCAGCTCCGCGTAGAAGACCCCATCGATGAGATCGGTAATCTCCACCCGCTCAACCTGCGCGTCGACCATGCGTAGGACCGTTGTGAAGAGGTCATGGGTCAAAGGTCTTACTGGAACCAATCCTTGTTGGGCGAAGGCAATCGCCGAAGCCTCAACAGCGCCTACCCAGATAGGCAAATATCTGAATTCCATCGATCTCTTTAAGAAGGACTATCGGCTGATTCGATGGCATCTCAATTCGAACACCGACTACCTCAACAGGAACGCTCATGGGGATAACCTACTTGGCGCGGTGTAAACCTGCGCGCACAAGGGCGGCGTGCAATTTAACCGAGAGTGAGGCCAGCTCGTTGGCGACCTCATCTGCGCGCGCCTTGGCATCGGAGCCCTTTTGACGCAAGATCGGGGTAATGACCTGCTCAACTAGACCAACCTCGCGGTCCGCTGCAGATTTAAATGAACGAAGGTGACGGGCCTCGATTCCAAAGGCGGCTATCGCGGAAATGGTGCGGGCGACAGCAAGGGCATCAGCATCGTAGTAACGACCCCTGATTGTGATCAGTCCGAACGACTCAACTTCTGTGAGTTGTTCATCGGTCAAATTGGACGACTCTAAAAGTTCTGCACGCGAGAGGCGAAGTTCGCTCTCCCCTGCAAAATGACCCGGAGCAAATTCTCCATCGACTGTTGCAAGACGTGGGGTTGGGGCTCCTCCAGGAATTGCTGCTGGCTCAAGACCACGATCGAGTGCATCCAAATTCTCTTTGATAACCCGAAGCGGAAGGTACTGATCGCGCTGTGCTGTGAGGACGTAACGCAGGCGCTCTAAATCGACACCAGTGAACTTACGGTAGCCCGAAGGGGTGCGTTGCGGTTCAATCAAACCTTCGGACTCAAGAAAGCGAATCTTGGAGATGGTGATATCCGGGAAATCGCCACGCAACTTTCCAAGTACCTCTCCGATGCTGAGATACGCGCGTGCTGGAACTGCCATCAGTTCGCCCTCCCCTTAAAGAATGTCAATCTAAATTTACCGATTTGAATCTCATCGCCTATTGCTAATCCAGATTCCTGAACCTGATGCGCATTTACATAACTTCCGTTGAGACTTCCGAGATCAACAACTTTGAAAGAGCCATCCTGACCTCTCACAATTTTCGCGTGAACCCGAGAGACAGTCACATCGTCTAACGAGATCTCACTACGAGGATCTCGACCAATCGCGGTCTCCTCGGAGTTGATGAGGAAGCGAGCTCCCTTATTAGGTCCAGCGATCACAATCAACATCGCCGAACTCTTGGGAAGCTGACTTACTATCTCTCGCTCTTCAGTTGAAAGTTGAGAGTAGATCTCCTCGAGTGGTCTCGGCTTAGGAACAGATCGAAGTGCCGATAGGTGAATAGTTGAGGTGAGATCTTTTCCAGAAGGTTCCTGGGGGGCATTTGAATCGTTCACAACTCCCCCTCCTTCGAATAAAGTTTGGAACTCGATTAAGAGCGAGATTAACTCTCAATCTCTATCTTGACTAGAGGCTGACACTATTGACCGCTTGGTTAAAAATCAAGCCGTTAGAGTTTCATACTCTCCAGGAGAAAGTAGATCTGTAGCGCTCTCGGAGACTTCGATCTGAGCAATCCAACCTTGTGTATACGGATCTTGGTTGATTAGCTCAGGGGCCTTATCTAACTCGGGGTTGACAGCGGTGACTGTTCCGGTCAACGGAGAGTAAATCTCTGAAACAGATTTAGTTGATTCAACTTCACCACAGACTGAACCTGCAGTTACCTTCTCTCCAACTTTTGGAAGTTGAATGTAAACGATGTCGCCCAATGCGCCTTGTGCAAAGTCCGTGATCCCAATTTGAAAGGTATTTGCAGAAACTTCTCGAACCCACTCATGCTCTTTTGTATATTTCAAATCTGATGGGACATTAGACATGGGCTCTCCTTCGATGGCCAAGGGCAATTTTTGAATAGTCTAGTGCTGCTAACAAGTACAAACCTATCCCCCAGATGGCAAATCCCCAACCGAAGGAATGTGCAAACTCTCCCCACGAACTCTTGCTACTTAAAAGCAGAAATGGGAAGGCGTACAACAAATTAAAGGTGGCTGCCTTCCCTAAAAATGTAACTGAGAAGACTTCTCCGGATCGCTTTCTATAAAAAGCGAGCAGCCCAACCATATAGAGATCGCGGGCGGCCAAAATTCCAACCATCCACCATGGAATGTAATGCTTAAGTGCCAAGCCGATCACTGTTGCCGCTATATAGAGTCGATCGATAGTTGGATCCATCGCAGCACCGATTTTTGATTCTTGGTGCAACCAGCGCGCCACTTTTCCGTCAAAGTAATCAGTCCAAGCGCCAATCGCCAAAACAAGATAGCTCCACCCTTTAAGATTTTCGCCAAGCAGCAACCAAAGGAAGATCGGAACGCCACAGGCACGTATAAGAGTGAGGCCGTTAGGAATCGTTAAAACTTCCTTACGTGAAAGTTGCATCTAGCCCCTTCTCTCTTCTCGCTCCCGCACTTTAATGGAGACTTCAACTGGGCTACCTTCAAATCCAAACTCTTCGCGCAGGCGACGCTCAATGAACCGGCGATAGCTCGGCTCAACCCACTCGCTTGAAAAGACAACAAATTTTGGTGGCGCAATTGTTGCCTGCGTCGCGAATCGAATCTTCGGCTGCTTTCCGCCTCGTACTGGAGGTGGGGTCGCTGCGACCAAGGCGCCCAAAAATGCGTTGAGCTTGGAGGTAGGAATTCGCTTCTCCCAGCTTCGCAACGCAGTTCTCAACGCCGGAGCTAGTCGATCACGATGCCAACCTGTTTTGGCGGAGAGATTAACTCTTTGCGCCCATGGGTAACGTTCTAAGTTTCGCTCTAATTCTTTATCTAGTTGCTCACGACGTTCATCATCAACAACATCCCACTTATTCATTACGAGGACCATCGCACGACCAGCCTCTTCAGCCATTGTGACGATACGCAAATCTTGCTCAGTGAGTGGAACCGATGCATCGATAACAATTACGGCAACTTCTGCTCGATCAAGCGCCGCTGCTGTGCGAAGGCTGGCGTAATAATCGGTTCCACTGTCGTGGATAGCGCGCTTGCGGATTCCAGCAGTATCGATAAAGCGCCAGGTATCTCCACCAAGTTCAATAAGTTCGTCGACCGGGTCTCTCGTCGTCCCAGCGGCATCATCGACGAGTACCCGCGACTCCCCCGCTAGCGCGTTGAGAAGGCTGGACTTACCAACGTTTGGTCGACCGACAATCGCAATTCTTCTAAATCCATCATCTGGTAACTCAGATCCAACTTCAGGAAGTTCTCGTACCAACAGGTCCAGGAGATCTCCCGATCCACGTCCATGGAGAGCCGAGACAAAATGTGGCTCCCCTAGTCCAAGATTCCAAAGAGCGTGAGCATTCTGCTCTTCATTAACACCATCAACTTTATTTGCTACCAAGATTGTCTTCTTCTTAGATTTACGAAGCAGAGTGAGCAATGAAGAATCCTCATCCAGAGCCCCTACTTGAGCATCCACAACGAAGAGGATGACATCGGCTTCAGCGATTGCGAGTTCAGCTCCGGCGGTAATCTTTTCAGAGATTCCCTCCGGCTTGACCTCCCAACCTCCGGTATCGATCAGAACGAAGGTGCGACCATTCCACTCTGCCTCATACTTAACACGATCTCGAGTCACCCCAGGCGTATCTTCCACAATCGCCTCACGGCGACCAATAATTCGATTAACCAAGGTCGACTTGCCCACATTAGGACGTCCAATGATTGCAACCTTAGGTAGCCCTAGAAGTGCCCGCTCCTTAGCCCATTGCCAAATGACATCGACCACCTCAGGCAGATCCAATAACGTCGAGTCGATCTCAAGTGCATCATCCGCCATGCGTAGCGGTGAAATTTTCCTCGTGGAGTCGATCTCATCTCGTGCCTCAAGCGACTCTGAAACCGATTGCGTCGAGCTGGGTTCCGAAAGTTCACGTTCACGTCTTAAAGCTCGTTGCTGCAGATCTGCGTATAGGAAAATCTTAAGCGGAGCATCTGGCACCACGACGGTTCCAATATCTCTACCTTCAACAACTATTCCATGAGGAGCGCTATCGATGATGCTCCGTTGAACGTCGAGCAAATATTCACGGACTTCCGGGTAAGCCGAGTAGATCGAAACTTGGTCGGTAACTCGTTGGCTACGGATATCGGCACTCACATCGACTTCGCCAACAAAGGTGCGAGGCTCAATGGGGTCGCCATTGAAAGTGATCTCTTCTTCGCGGGCCCGAGCTACCAACTCAGATGGATCTTCTAAACCCTCATGCATCGCGAGCCAGGTAATCGCACGATAGAGCGCTCCAGTATCGAGGTACTGCCAGTTCGCCCGTTGTGCCACCGCCTTGGCGGTAGAAGACTTTCCGGCTCCACTTGGACCATCTATGGTGATTACGACGGTCGACATACGAGTACCTTAACTGTTTATAGGGCGAGTGAATTTTGCTAAGTGATTTTGAATAGCGAATTTGCAGGGCGAAAGTGACTCAACCGATAGATTCTCGTGGTTGATGCGCCTTCCAACCTTCGCGAATCAACTGATCATAAACTCGGCCCGAATCCGCCTGCGAAAGTGCCAAAGTCACCAGGCCACTCTCCTGTCCAGGGGTATGTTCGATGGTGAGGTCCTCGACGTTGGCCCCAACGAGAGCGCAGGCATCAAAGATCTTCGCTAGTTGCCCAGGTTTGTCATCAATGATGATAGGAAGAAACCAGTAATCGCGCCGCTTCCCGCCATGCTTTCCCGGGATCCGAGCGTGATTCTCTCGCCCAAGCTCCAGAATCTCCTTGGTCTTGCGCAAATCATCGTTTTGTAGAGATGTCGATAAATCTTCTAAATTCTGGGCAAAGATCGCAAGAAGGGCCACTACAGCCTCTCTATTTGCGTGTAGTAACTCAGACCAGAGTTCGGAACTTGAGGCGGCGAGGCGTGAGACATCTTTCAAACCCTGACCGGCCAATCTGATATCGCGATCCGACAACCCTAGAAGAGAAGCTGAGAGTAGAGAACTCACAACTTGCGGCAGGTGCGAGATTCCGGCAATCGCTTCATCATGCTCCTTGGGACCCAGGTGAACCTCATTTGCTCCGAGGGCATTAATCACTTCCAGAGCTCTAGCGATCGAGAGCTCCCCTGAATCGACCGTTGGCGTGTAAATCCAGATTCGACCCTCAAAGAGATCTCCTCTAGCCGCCAGCGCTCCAGAGATCTCCCTACCTGCCATCGGATGGGTGGCACAGAAACGTCGCGAAAGATCCTCAATTTGCTCAACCTCTGATACAACTTCAGACTTTAAACCGCCAATATCTATAAGTGTCGCTTGAGGGTAGCGATTTCCAAACTCACGAACCAGTCCTGCAATCGTAGAAATCGGCGTTGCAACGATTACCAATTCCGGATCTTCACTCTCAGATCTCTGCCCGATGAGGCCTTGTGCAATCTCTTCCGCTTGAGGATCTTCATCTTCAATACTCAGAGAGTAGCCAGCGCTCTTCAAACCTAAAGCTATAGATGTGCCGATTAATCCGGCTCCAACCACCCGAATTCGATCAAAAGTTCGCACTATTGGGCGATATCTCTACGTAGAACCTCAGCTCCACGAGCGTAAACGTGCTTAATCTGTGAATGCTCGAGCTCTGAATGAGCGTGGACCATGACCCGAACCACCCGTGGAAGGGAGCCAGCAACTGGGATCTCCTGGGCGCACATCAAAGGGATATCCCCCAGATCCAAGCGCCGCGCCGCAGCAGCTGGAAAGTCACAGACCAGGTCATTTGTTGAGGTAAAGAAGATCGAGATAAGGCTCTCCTTGGAAAGTCCATTTTTGGCAAATATATCTTCGAGCAACTCCGTAACGGCTGAAGCCATCTCCTCAGAGTCATCGCTCTTCAACTGAGTTGCTCCACGGATAGCTCTCACTCTCATGGAACTAGCCTACAGTTCAGAGAGGCTCAGTTGTCCGCCTTTTTGATATTAACGTTTAACTTTTTTATAAGTCAAACTTTAAGTCGTTAAATTGATTCCAACTTTATCGACAATCAATTCTGGAAGTTTTTGGATGCAATTTGCATACCTGTAAATCGACTTTTAGGAGGTAAAATACGCTTAATAATGTCGATAAAACGTTAATAAAAATGCCTGCACGAAGGTAAATTATCGTTATATTGCTATTTGTAAAATGTTTTTAGCGATTTAACTTTAAAACCTTAAACAAATTAGTTAACTCCACCTCGTTTAACTTTCGATATCGGCCTACCCCAGTCTCGGCCAAGGAGATAGGTCCAAATTCGGTACGGATCAGCCTGAGAACCGGTAGCTCCAAGAACTCAAAAATTCGACGGACGATGTGGTACCTGCCCTCGTGTATGGAGATCTCCACCCAGGAGTGTTTTGGATTGACCTCTCGCAAAGTCTTAACTTCCAACGCTCTTGCCAAGCCATCTTCAAGTTGAATACCAGCAGCGATCGCGGCGAGTTGCTCCTTGGTCAGGACGCCCTCCAGCTCGACCAGATACCTTTTGACCATTCCGTAAGAAGGGTGTGTTGCTCTATGTGCCAAATCTCCATCATTTGTGAGAAGTATTAACCCCTCACTCTCCCGGTCCAATCGACCAACGTGGAAGAGCCTTTCGCTACGATCTTTAAAGTAATCGCCTAGGGATGGGCGACCATCGGGATCTGACATGGTGGATAAAATACCTATTGGTTTATGAAAAGCGAGGTAAACATTAGTTTTTTTAGTCGAAATAGACTCACCGTCAACCTCTACTTTAGAGATTTCTGGATCTACCTTTGATCCTAGTTGGGTGATTTGGACTCCGTCAACGCTTACACGTCCATCGAGAATCAATTGTTCACTAGCTCTGCGACTTGCTATCCCAGCGTCGGCGAGCACTTTTTGTAGGCGGACTAAAGCCATATCTTCCTCTCATCACGGCCAATTTGGGCGTGGCAGTCCACATAAGGACTATTTTGGAAGTCTAAACCCTAAGTTAAGAGAAGCGAAATCTGGCTAGTCGGTGAGCGAGGCCAAGACCTCATCGAGGCCATCGACATCGGGAAGGAAGGGAGCGAGGGCGGGAAGATCTCTATCCCCCGCACTCCAATCTTCTCCAAGAAGAAACTGGTTGTCCCATAAAGAATTGCGCCTGTCTCAGGTTCAACCCCACGCTCATCAACAAGTCCACGCGTGAGAAGGGTTTTCATGACCGCTTCCACGTTCACGCCGCGGATTGCTGAAACACGTGCCCGCGATACTGGCTGTCTGTAGGCGATTACCGCCAAAGTCTCGAGCGCAGCCTGGGTTAAGCGGGTCTGTTGGCCATCCAAAACGAATTTCTCAACAAGTGGAGATTGATCAGGGTGGCTATAAAAGCGCCAACCACCAGCTACCTCGCGAAGCTGAAATCCACGCCCCTGCTCGTCATAACTTGCTGCTAAGGCTTTAAGCGCCGCGGTCACAACTTCAGTAGGAACTTCGGTTATTTGGGCCAAAACGACCTCATTGACGGGCTCATCAACCACCATGAGGATTGCTTCTAATGATCTATTCAGTTCAAGTTCAGACATTTATTCCTCTTTTGTCTTAGAATCAAGCACTTCTACCGGTCTATCGAACTCATCGCTTACCTGAATTTGGTCCTCTGCCCCAGCGATCCAGGTTATTTGGAGGTCTCCTAGAGCAACCACCTGCTCAAAGCGCAGTGCACCCTCGCGGTAAAGCTCCAGGAGAGCCAAGAACCTTGCAACGATCACCAGAGTTGAATCTGCATCGCCAATGAGTGTTCTGAAACTAGCCCTCCCGTGACTTCTAAGCGCGTCGGCGATCTTGGCCGCCTCTTCAGTAACGCTGACGAGCGGTTGGTGGATATGGTCGATTGAGAGAACCGGAGCCGTCTTGGGAGCCAGAACCCGCTCAGCAATTGCTGCAAACCTGTTGGCTCCAACTCCTATCAGAACCTCTGGCAAGAGCTGAGCAAAGTGGCTCTCCATCGCCACCAGACGTGGAAAACTCTTATCTGCGACCTCTATACGGCCTTGGAAAATAGCGGCAATCTCTTTAAATGCCCGGTACTGCAAGAGTCGTGCGAAGAGAAGATCGCGGGCCTCAAGTAACGCCAAGTCGCCTTCATCTTCGATCTCGCCACTGGGCAGAAGCCTGGCCGCTTTAAGGTCTAGAAGGGTTGCAGCAACGACGAGGAATTCTGTGGTCTGGTCTAAATCCCAACCCTGCTCAGAGCCCTCTAAAGCCTTTATATACGCAATAAAGTCGTCTGTTACTACTCCGAGAGCGATCTCGGTGATATCCATCTTGTGACGTGAAATGAGCTGCAGAAGGAGATCAAACGGGCCATCAAAATTGCTTAAGTGGACCGAGAAAGCGCTCTCGCTCCCCTCAACAATTAAATCGTTCATGGGGAGAAAGGTACTCATAACGCGCTTGCCTTGCTGACCGCACCGCCGTAGAGTCCGCCGCATGGCAAATAGCACTTCAAAGGTTTCTCGACTGGCAGATAAATCGACAAATCGGGATGAGGAGCTCGCCACCACCTCCGGCATTCTCGGCCGAGCGATAATCGACTTCCCGACAGTTGTGAGTACCCCTGAACCGGGCTCAGCTCGTGTGATCTCTATCGTCAATCAAAAGGGTGGGGTTGGCAAGACAACGACAACCATCAACTTAGGCGCTGCATTAGCCGAGCTTGGACGCCGAGTATTGCTCATCGATTTCGACTCACAGGCCTCCATGACAACCGGACTTGGTATTAAGCCGGCCCAACTCAAAGAGCAATATGGCTCAATCTGGTACCTGCTGAATGACCCACAATCTGGCATCCAGAATTTCATCTTGAAATCGAATGTCCCGGGTCTCGACTTCGTCCGTGGTCATGAAGATCTAGCTGCCGCTGAAGCAGCCTTTGTTACGGAGATCGCCAAAGAACACAAATTACGCAAGATCCTGGCGCCAGTCTTGGATCTATATGACGACATTCTGATTGATTGCTCGCCATCCCTTGGAACACTCACCATCAACGCTTTGACTGCCTCTAACGGCGTTCTGATCCCAATGGAATGCGAGTATTTCGCTGTCCTAGGGCTCTCTTTGGTGAAGAAGACAATCGAGAAGATCCGCGAAAACACCAATCCAGATCTAGTCATCGATGGAATTCTGGCGACGATGTTTGATCGCAAAACTGGACACTCCAAGGATGTGCTTGAGCTCATCGATAAAGAATTTCCTGACGAACTTCTGGACACAATCATTTCTCGCACAGTCCGATTCTCTGAATCGACTGTTAAGGGTGAGCCAGTGACTACTTATGCGAGTAGTTCACTTGGTGCGCTCTCCTACCGCCGACTAGCTCGAGAACTTATTTCACGTGGAGGTGCCAAATGAGTCGCCGCGTCAGCCTTCCTGGTGCAGAGGAACTATTCCGACAGACAACAACCCTCAGTGCAGTTCCGTCTGTCACTCCAACTCCCGCTGAGGATCAACCTCAGGCGCCAATACTTTCAACTCCCAATAAAAAGGCTGTAAGAACTACTCCACGGCGCCGAGTTAATACCTTTGATCGCTCACCCAGCGGTAGAGAGCGCCATGATGAGAAGATCACCGTCTATCTATCTCCTGAAGAGCTTTACGATTTGGAGCAGGCAAGATTGGCGCTTCGTGGAGATCTGGGCCTTGCAGTGGATCGTGGCCGCATTGTTCGCGAATCGTTGGCCATCATCATCGCTGATCTTGAATCAAAGGGTGATCAGTCGATTATCGCCCGCAGATTACGCGGACGCTAATTTATTTTGCGCGTGGATGCGCGTTTGCGTAATTCTCGCGTAACTTATCGATAGTAACCAAGGTATAAATCTGCGTTGTGGTAACGGATGAATGCCCCAACAACTCTTGAACAACTCTGACATCCGCACCGCCATCTAAAAGATGCGTTGCATAAGAATGCCGGAGTGAATGCGGTGAGACATCGACAGAAATATGTGCTCGTTTGGCTGCCTCAGCGACCGACTTCCACATTGATTGGCGCGAGAGCCTACCCCCGCGATCATTGAGGAATAACGCTTCCCTATCTCCGTTTACTAGGTTAGGCCGAACTCGAACTAAGTATTGATCCAGCGCCTCTCGAGCATATTTTCCTACCGGTACTACGCGCTCTTTGCCGCCCTTGCCTGATAGTCGAAGACTTGTAACTTCTCCCCCATCAAACTTAATTACGTCATTCACATTCAACGCCACAATTTCTGAAATACGAGCTCCAGTTCCATACAACAACTCGAGAATTGCGCTCTCGCGAAGAGCATGCGGATTTCCGGAGGATTTAGCCGCTGCTATTAAATCTGTAACCTCAGCGATTGTTAAGGCTTTGGGAAGACGTAACTTAATTTTGGGAGGCTTTACATCCTTCACTGGATTAAGAGTTCCCGACTCTTTGCAGGTGAACTCCACAGCATTTCGAATTGCGACAACAGATCGCGCTATAGAACTTTCAGCAAGTCCTCGACTTCGGGCGGCGGCAATGAATTTCTCTACATCGCCTTGTGTCACAGCAGAAAGGTCAATAATGCCGTTCTCTGCTATGAAGCGATCAATGTCTCTGGAGTACGCCGAAGTCGTATTCTTGCTTAGGCCGCGCTCCACAATCAGATGATTTAGGTACTCGCGAAGTTGCGAGTTAGCGCGATTCATTTCCCTTAAGCGCAGCCGCTATGAGCCCTGCAAAGAGAGGGTGTGCCTGCGTTGGACGTGATAAGAACTCTGGATGAGCCTGAGTTCCAACGTAATAGGGATGAATCTCGCGAGGAAGTTCCACGAACTCAACAAGGTGGCCATCTGGTGATTGACCAGAGAATATGATTCCGGTTGTCGAGATAACCTGTCGATATGAGTTATTGACTTCGTAACGATGGCGATGACGTTCCTGGATTTGAGTTGCTCCATAAAGTTCTGAGACGAGCGATCCTGGAGTGAGGTCAGCTGGATAAAGTCCAAGGCGCATCGTTCCACCCATATCGCCGATGCCGGCGACAATCTGTTCCTGACTAGCCATTGTCGAGATCACTGGATCAGGAGTCTCTTCATCAAATTCGGCTGAGTTGGCCAAAGGAAGTCCTGCAAGATTTCTCGCGGCTTCAATCACCATACATTGCAATCCAAGGCATAGACCAAGCGCGGGAATCTTATTTTCGCGAGCATACTTGAGTGCGCCAACTTTTCCATTAATTCCGCGTACGCCAAAACCTCCAGGAACGCAGATCGCATCTACATCACCTAGATGTGCAGCGGCTCCCTCATCACTCTCACACTCATCGCTGGGAACCCACTTGATTTTTACCCGCGCATTATTGGCAAATCCGCCGGATCGCAGCGCTTCCGTCACAGATAGATATGCATCTGGAAGATCGACGTACTTACCCACCAGAGCGACTGAAACTTCGTGAGCCGGATGATGCACCTTTTCAAGAAGTGAATCCCACTCCCCCCAGACCACATCAGTGACGCTAAGTCCGAGCCGGCGAACCACGTAACCGTCGAGCCCCTCGGAGTACAAAACCTTCGGAATGTCATAGATACTCGGCGCATCAACTGCCGCCACCACAGCTTCTAGATCAACATCGCACATGGCTGAGATCTTGCGCTTCACTGATTCTGGAATTTCACGATCTGATCGAATGACGATGGCATCAGGAGCTATACCGATGGAGCGCAGTGCTGCCACACTGTGTTGGGTGGGTTTGGTCTTTAACTCTCCGGATGGTCCGATGTATGGCACAAGGGAGACGTGGAGATAGAAGACGTTCTCACGTCCCACATCTTGTCGAATCTGGCGCGCAGCTTCCAAGAATGGAAGAGATTCGATATCACCAACGGTTCCACCAACTTCGGTGATGACGATATCCACCTCGGGTCCTGCCATGGCACGAATGCGTTCTTTAATCTCGTTGGTGATATGTGGAATGACTTGGACGGTATCGCCGAGGTAATCGCCACGCCTCTCCCGCGCTATAACGTTGGAGTAAACCTGACCGGTAGTTACATTTGCAAAACCAGCAAGATTGCGATTGAGAAATCTCTCATAGTGACCCACATCAAGATCGGTCTCTGAGCCATCATCTGTAACAAATACCTCGCCATGTTGGAAGGGATTCATGGTTCCAGGATCCACATTGATGTAGGGATCTAACTTCTGCATAGTTACCCGAAGGCCACGTGAAGAGAGTAGGCGACCTAGGCTCGAGGCTGTGAGCCCTTTTCCAAGACTTGAGGCGACCCCGCCAGTTACGAATAAATGTTTTGTCACATGATTACTGGTCATGGGACACTAACTTATCACGCTTTCCCGCACCATCTCGAGCAGCTCTCTCGCGTGTTCTTGTGCCACAGCCGACTCCTCTTGCCCTGAAAGCATTCTGGCGATCTCCACGCTTCGTTCTGACTTAGAGAGAGCCACAACATCAGAGATGCTTACCGATCCACCCTCGCTTTTGCGAACTACGAGGTGGTGATCTGCCCAAACCGCGATCTGCGCCAGGTGTGTCACCACAATAACTTGGGCATCTTTTGCTAGGAGATGGAGTCTGCGACCTACTTCAATCGCCGCCTTACCACCTACTCCGGAATCTACTTCATCGAATATATATGTAGGAACTTGATGTACTGCCGCCAATACAACCTCGATTGCAAGCATGACGCGAGAAAGCTCGCCACCACTGGCTACCTTTGTAATGTGTCCGGGTTGTGCGCCTTCGTGGCTGGTAAAGAGCAGGTTGATATCGTCCAAGCCTGAAGCGGAATACTCTGAGATATTTGAACCACTTTTGCTAACTACTTCCACAATGACAGAAGCATGTGGCATCGCTAATAAACGCAATTCTGAAGTTATCTTTGATTGCAAAATCTCCGCTGTAACGCGGCGCTTTTTACTCAGAGCGTGTGCGGCTTCAGCCAGCTCATCAAAAATAACCTGTAACTCTTGTTCAAGATCGGCTATGCGATCTTCTCCGCCTTCGAGATCTGCAATTCGGTTTGCGCTCTCGCGGGCCCTCTCGATCATTTGCACAAATGCAACTTCGCGATCGGTTCCCTCACCAAACTTCTTTATGAGGGAATTGATTGCACTCTTTCTCTCTTGTAAGTGCTCCAGTCGAATTGGATCAGCATCAAGTGCTGAAAGGTATCGATGGAGCGCACCAACAACTTCTTGATAACCATAGAGCGCATCTCCAAAGCTCTCAGCAATATCATCGAGTTGAGAATCTTTACCCGTTGCGTGATCAAGTGCTCTCTTAGCACCTGCTAAAGCAGAACTCACTGAGAAATCTTCGCCGTCAAGTAGATTCAGAGCTTGGCTAACCGCCTGTTGCAACTCATCTACGCTGCTTAATCGCTTTAGTTCGGCCTCGATCTCAAGCGGCTCGCCCACCTTGGGATTGACCGCCTTGAATGCAGCCATGAACTCTGTGAGTTTTGCAATCTCCCGTTCGCGATTCTTGTAATCGCTTCTAAGTTGTTCTATGCGCTCGGACAACTCTTGATACTGAGAGTAGAGGGTTGAATATCGACTTACTAACTCTTGGAGTCCCCCGAATGAATCCACGCTATTACGAATGTAGGCTGGCTTTGTAAGCCGATGAGTACTGGATTGAGCATGAACTTCTACAAGTTCTTCAGCGATCTCTGCCACTTTGCCGGCAGTCGTAGGCGCACCGCCTACATGAATCCTGGATTTGCCATCTGCAGATACTGACCTCGAGATGAGGAGTGATCCGGACTCAACCTCTGCCCCACTCTCTTCAAGGCTTGAGGCAAGAGAGTCTGAAATCGCAAAGCGACCTGCCGCTACCAATCGTTCTGCTCCAGTGCGCACTTTGTCGGTGTCAGATTTTCCCCCCAAGATGAGCGAGAGTGCGGTGAGAACCATGGTCTTTCCCGCACCAGTCTCGCCGGTAAGAACGTTGAGACCAGGCTTAAATTCAATTTCAGCGGATTCAATCACACCCAGGTTGCGGATGCTTATCTCTTCTATGCCGCGAAAATCCTCACTCACCGCGCCAGCCTTCGATTGGAAGTTTGAATTTCGCTACTAGGCGATCGGTGAAGACCGCAGACTCTATGTGAAGCAACTCAATTTGCTGCTGTGATTTCCGAATAACAATGCGATCTCCAGATAGAAGTGGGGTCTTGCGCATGCCATCAGCGGAGATCATCGCTTCCCGCGATTCAATATCAATAACTACGGATGACTCTGGAGAGATGACCATTGGTCGGGAGAAGAGTGCGTGTGCTGCGAGCGGAAGCACGACTATCGCATCAACCTCTGGCCAGAGTACGGGACCGCCGGCTGAAAATGCGTAAGCGGTGGAACCAGTTGGAGTTGCACAAATAACGCCGTCACAGCCCCATCGCGAAAGTGGCCGATCGTCGATCTGCACAAAAAGTTCAACCATCTGCGCGTGACTTCGTTCAATAGTGAATTCGTTGAGCGCCCACCCCTGTGCAATGATCTTGTTATCTCTCTGGATTTCACTGCTAAGTAATAGGCGTGGTTCACCGCGATAGTTTTTTGCTGCTATCGCTGCTGCAAGTTCTTGGGCCGTGGGTCGATTTATCTCAGCGAGAAAGCCCACATTGCCCAAATTGATTCCTAAAATGGGTACATCCGTGCCAAGAACGAGTTCGGCAGCGCGAAGAATCGTCCCATCTCCCCCGAGCACAATTGCGATCTCGTAAGGGCGATCGCTCCCCATGCCTTCAGAGCCCGGGAGGCCACCCGGGTAATTGGTGATGCTCGAGATCCCGACTTCATGCAGTGCGGCAATGAGCTCAATTGCAAATGATGTTGCTTCTGGTCGAGTTGGGTGGACGACGAGTAGGGCGCTGCGCATCTCTACTCCCCTCACCTGGTTCTAGCGTTCCTTGCGGCTGGCCAATCTGACACCAAGCCTATTGCGGCCCATCCGCTATTGCCGCCTCTAAATCTACGGCAGATAGTTCATCGCTACCTCGACGTAACCAGAGGAAATACTCCACATTTCCCGCTGGACCGGGGAGAGAACTCGCGACGACACCTTTGCATCCAAGACCCATATCGTACGCGCAATCAGCGACCTCTTGGACGGCACTTCTGCGAAGCTCTGGATCACGAACCACACCACCGGCTCCAAGTCGCTCGCGTCCTACTTCAAATTGTGGTTTTACCATCACAAGAAAATCAGCGCTGGGAGTGGAGACGCTAACAAGGGCAGGCAGAACTAAAGTCAAAGATATGAACGAGAGATCTGCAACCACTATTTCCGCAGGTTCTCCAACTTGATCGAGAGTGAGGTGGCGAACATTGGTGCGATCCAAAATAACGACACGTGGATCTTGCCGTAACTCCCAAGCCATCTGCCCATACCCAACATCAACTGCGACCACATCCTTCGCCCCACGTTTAAGCAAGACATCTGTAAATCCACCTGTTGAGGCACCAGCATCGAGCGCTCTCTTGCCAGCAACTGTAACTTCTGAAAAGTGATCGAGCGCTCCGGCTAGCTTGTGTCCACCGCGAGATACAAAGTCATCTCGCTCACCTTGAATAACAATCGAGGTTTCAGCATCAACTTGCGAAGCAGGTTTACTAGCAGGAATTCCACTCACTAATACGGTTCGCGATTCAATGAGATCAGCAGCATGATCGCGAGATCGCGCCAGACCACGACGAACGAGCTCTGCATCAAGACGTGTCTTCATAATTTAATTACTTGCCATCTATCGATTTCAACGCCTCTTCAAGTTTTGCATGGATCTGCTCATATGCAGCGCCATGTTCGTTGAGATCTAAAACTTGCACCAAAGCGATGGCTTCGCGCAGTTCTTCCAGATCGTTCTGTGAGCTTTCGATTGAAGAGTTCTCATTCATGGCATAACCGTACCTATAACTTGCGTAATTGGCTTGCTTCCACCTGCCAACGACTTGCAAGTCCTGTCGGGGCCTGCCAAAACCTACGTCGAACTGCCCCGTCAATCGAGACCCAATCATCCACGCTTAAACGCAGCGCTCTCTTTCTTGTCGAAGCCGACCACACTGCAATATCCAAAGTATCAACCTCGCGCTTCTTTCCACGGCTCTGAGAGCGATCAATTACGATCCGAAATTCGACAACCACATCGCCGCTTGGGAGTACCCGCTCCTGAGGTTGATTACTGACTCTTCCTTCCAGAAAGACTTCATTGCGAGGATTTCGCATTGGATCTAATGAATCAGAGGCTTCGCTTGCTCCGCTCTTACTCTTTGCAGATGTTTTTGGTGCCGTCTTGGAACCTGTCTTCGAAATGGTGCTCATCACAAACCTCTCACTCGTGAACCATCAATGGAAAAGTGAGAGTACTTATCGGTCTTCATGAAGTGTCTGGGGCAGCTAAATTCTGTGGAGACGGAAGAGTTGTGAATTGTTTCTTCGGACTGACTTATCAGACTGATTAAAAAGTAAAAGAGCACAAAAAAAGAGCGCCCTCGCTTTGAACTTAATCAAAACGCTGGCGCTCTTTATAAATGATGTCCGGCGGCGACCTACTCTCCCACACGGTCCCCCTTGCAGTACCATCGACGCTGAGAGGCTTAGCTTCCGGGTTCGGAATGGGACCGGGCGTTTCCCTCTCGCTATGGCCGCCGAAACTCTTTCGAGTTGGCAGAACATCCTTCAAACATGTCTCCATGTTCTACAGGTCTACTTTATGTAGTTTTTAGTTCCCGACCGTAACTCGGGAACCACACAGTGGACGCGATTATAAATAAATGTGGTCAAGTCCTCGGCCTATTAGTACCGGTCAGCTCCATGAATTGCTCCACTTCCACTTCCGGCCTATCAACCCAGTGGTCTCTTGGGGGCCTTACCCGATAAATCGGTGAGAAACCTAATCTTGAAGCGAGCTTCCCGCTTAGATGCTTTCAGCGGTTATCCCTTCCGAACGTAGCAAATCAGCCGTGCTCCTGGCGGAACAACTGACACACCAGAGGTTCGTCCGTCCCGGTCCTCTCGTACTAGGGACAGCCCTTCTCAAGTTTCTTTCGCGCACAGCGGATAGGGACCGAACTGTCTCACGACGTTCTAAACCCAGCTCGCGTACCGCTTTAATGGGCGAACAGCCCAACCCTTGGGACCTACTCCAGCCCCAGGATGCGACGAGCCGACATCGAGGTGCCAAACCATGCCGTCGATATGGACTCTTGGGCAAGATCAGCCTGTTATCCCCGGGGTACCTTTTATCCGTTGAGCGACGGCGCTTCCACAAGCCACCGCCGGATCACTAGTTCCTGCTTTCGCACCTGCTCGACATGTCTGTCTCACAGTTAAGCTCCCTTGTGCACTTACACTCGACATCTGATTGCCAACCAGACTGAGGGAACCTTTGAGCGCCTCCGTTACTTTTTAGGAGGCAACCGCCCCAGTTAAACTACCCACCAGACACTGTCCCTGATCCGGATAATGGACCGAGGTTAGAAACTCAGAACGTTCAGAGTGGTATTTCAATGATGACTCCACGAACACTGGCGTGCCGCTTCAAAGTCTCCCACCTATGCTACACAAAACGTTCCGAGTACCAATATCAAGATATAGTAAAGGTCCCGGGGTCTTTCCGTCTTTCTGCGCGTAACGAGCATCTTTACTCGTAATGCAATTTCGCCGAGTTCGCGGTGGAGACAGTTCTCAAGTCGTTACGCCATTCGTGCAGGTCGGAACTTACCCGACAAGGAATTTCGCTACCTTAGGATGGTTATAGTTACCACCGCCGTTTACTGGGGCTTAAGTTCTCAGCTTCGCCTTGCGGCTAACCAGTCCCCTTAACCTTCCAGCACCGGGCAGGCGTCAGTCCGTATACATCGTTTTGCAACTTCGCACGGACCTGTGTTTTTGGTAAACAGTCGCTTGAGACTATTCTTTGCAGCCAACTCGCGCCACGGGAGTAAATCCCTACACGCAAATTGGCCCCCCTTCTCCCGAAGTTACGGGGGTATTTTGCCGAGTTCCTTCACCACGATTCTCTCGATCACCTTGGTATTCTCTACCTGACCACCTGAGTCGGTTTCGGGTACGGGCCGTTTTATACCTCGCTAGAAGATTTTCTTGGCAGCATAGGATCATTCACTTCGCCATTCGGCTCGGCATCAGGTCTCAGACAGTGGAATGCGGATTTGCCTACATTCCGTCCTACTCCCTTACCCCAGGACAACCATCGCCTGGGTTGAACTACCTTCCTGCGTCCCTCCATTGCTTGACTACTACCACCTTGGGTCGCGCGCTCCAGTCGACCAGGTAAACCCGGTCTCCCTTCAGGCACTTAGCATTGGTGATTCGCCATGGGCGGTATAAAGCGGGTACTGGAATATCAACCAGTTGTCCATCGACTACGCCTGTCGGCCTCGCCTTAGGTCCCGACTTACCCTGGGCGGATTAGCCTGGCCCAGGAACCCTTGGTCATTCGGTGGACGGGTTTCTCACCCGTCTTTCGCTACTCATGTCTACATTCTCACTCGTGTAGGTTCCACGGCTGGATTCCTCCGCCGCTTCACTACCTACACGACGCTCCCCTACCCATCCACACTCCTGGATCTTGCGACCGGGATAGTGTGTGAATGACACAACTTCGGTGGCGTGCTTGAGCCCCGTTACATTGTCGGCGCGAAATCACTTGACCAGTGAGCTATTACGCACTCTTTTAAGGGTGGCTGCTTCTAAGCCAACCTCCTGGTTGTCTATGCGACTTCACATCCTTTTCCACTTAGCACGCGCTTTGGGACCTTAGTTGCTATTCTGGGTTGTTTCCCTCTCGACGACGAAGCTTATCCCCCGCCGTCTCACTGCCACGCTCTCACTTACAGGCATTCGGAGTTTGGCTGATGTTGGTAATCTTGTAGGACCCCTCGACCATCCAGTAGCTCTACCTCCTGTAAGAAACACGTGACGCTGCACCTAAATGCATTTCGGGGAGAACCAGCTATCACGAAGTTTGATTGGCCTTTCACCCCTAACCACAGCTCATCCCCTAATTTTTCAACATTAGTGGGTTCGGTCCTCCATACGGTCTTACCCGTACTTCAACCTGGCCATGGATAGATCACCTCGCTTCGGGTTTAGATGCTGCGACTATGACGCCCTATTCAGACTCGCTTTCGCTACGGCTTCCCCTCGACGGGTTAACCTTGCCACAACACACTAACTCGTAGACTCATTCTTCAAAAGGCACGCTGTCACCGAACAAGTCGGCTCCAACGGTTTGTATGCAAACGGTTTCAGGAACTATTTCACTCCCCTTTCGGGGTTCTTTTCACCTTTCCCTCACGGTACTTGTTCACTATCGGTCTCCAGAGAGTATTTAGGCTTAGCGGGTGGTCCCGCCAGATTCACACCGGATTACACGGGTCCGGTATTACTTGGGATCCCAGAAATAAGTTGCTGACGTTTCGACTACAGGGGTATCACCTTCTGTGCCGGACTTTCCCACGTCCTTCATCTACATCAGCAGTTTATGACTTATTGCTAGTGCGGCAGCACTAACGATCTGGTCCCACGACCCCGAACATGCAACGCCTGCCGGCTTGGCACATATTCGGTTTAGCCTCTTCCGCTTTCGCTCGCCACTACTAACGGAATCACGGTTGTTTTCTCTTCCTGTGGGTACTGAGATGTTTCACTTCCCCACGTTTCCTTTATCTGCCCTATATATTCAGGCAGAAATAATGGGACATGACTCCCATTGGGTTCCCCCATTCGGTAATCCTCGGATCAAAGCTCTGTTGGCAGCTCCCCGAGGCTTTTCGCAGCCTCATACGACCTTCTTCGGCTTCTGGAGCCTAGGCATCCGCCATTTGCACTTAATAATTTTTCTACATTAAAGATTGACTGAAAATCCGAAGATTATTCAGTCAAAGATGCTCGCGTTCACTGTGTAGTTCTCAAGATACGGGCGGCCTTAGGAGCTGGTAACCGCTTATCTCTCTTCTATCGGAAATCCTTTCGGAATCCTTTAGCTGAGGACAGTTCGATTGCTCACTAAGTCCAGAGGGTTCGTACCCTCAGGACCCAACAACGTGCATGAAGTAATCTCATAAAAGTGAACTTTCCACTCCGCACCCGAAGGCTTGGTTGTACTAGTTATTAGATGATTTCGACTTCACAAATCAATGCTCCACTGTTCTTTGAGATCCGCTTTTGGCGGTCTCCTTAGAAAGGAGGTGATCCAGCCGCACCTTCCGGTACGGCTACCTTGTTACGACTTCGTCCCAATCACCGATCCCACCTTAGGCAGCTCCCTCCTTGCGGTTGGGCCACTGACTTTGGGTGTTACCGACTTTCGTGACGTGACGGGCGGTGTGTACAAGCCCCGGGAACGTATTCACCGTAGCGTTGCTGATCTACGATTACTAGCAACTCCGACTTCATGAGGTCGAGTTGCAGACCTCAATCCGAACTGAGACAGACTTTTTGGGATTCGCTCCACCTTACGGTATCGCAGCCCTTTGTACCTGCCATTGTAGCATGCGTGCAGCCCAAGACATAAGGGGCATGATGATTTGACGTCATCCCCACCTTCCTCCGTGTTGACCACGGCAGTCTCCTGTGAGTCCCCAACTAAATGCTGGCAACACAGAACGAGGGTTGCGCTCGTTGCGGGACTTAACCCAACATCTCACGACACGAGCTGACGACAACCATGCACCACCTGTATACCGCCCTTGCGGACACAACATCTCTGCTGCTTTTCGGTATATGTCAAGCCTTGGTAAGGTTCTTCGCGTTGCGTCGAATTAAGCCGCATGCTCCGCTGCTTGTGCGGGGCCCCGTCAATTCCTTTGAGTTTTAATCTTGCGATCGTACTCCCCAGGCGGGGCGCTTAATGCGTTAGCTGCGTCGCAGAGACCGTGGAAGGTCCCCACAACTAGCGCCCACCGTTTACGGCGCGGACTACCAGGGTATCTAATCCTGTTCGCTCCCCGCGCTTTCGCTCCTCAGTGTCAGTATTGGCCCAGAGACCTGCCTTCGCCATTGGTGTTCCTCCTGATATCTGCGCATTCCACCGCTACACCAGGAATTCCAGTCTCCCCTACCAAACTCTAGCTAGCCCGTATCGAGTGCAGGTCTGGGGTTGAGCCCCAGAGTTTCACACCCGACGTAACTAACCACCTACGAGCTCTTTACGCCCAATAATTCCGGACAACGCTTGCACCCTATGTATTACCGCGGCTGCTGGCACATAGTTAGCCGGTGCTTCTTCTGCAGGTACCGTCACTTTCGCTTCTTCCCTGCTGAAAGCGGTTTACAACCCGAAGGCCTTCATCCCGCACGCGGCGTCGCTGGGTCAGACTTGCGTCCATTGCCCAATATTCCCCACTGCTGCCTCCCGTAGGAGTCTGGGCCGTGTCTCAGTCCCAGTGTGGCCGGTCGCCCTCTCAGGCCGGCTACCCGTCGTCGCCTTGGTGAGCCATTACCTCACCAACAAGCTGATAGGCCGCGAAGTCATCCTCCACCGAAATTCTTTCAAAACTCAGTGATGCCACTTATGTTTCAATATTCGGTATTAGCCCCGGTTTCCCGGAGTTATCCCAAAGTGGAGGGCAGATTCTTCACGTGTTCCTCACCCGTTCGCCACTAATCCACCCCGAAGGGCTTCATCGTTCGACTTGCATGTGTTAAGCACGCCGCCAGCGTTCGTCCTGAGCCAGGATCAAACTCTCCATAGAAAGTTGTGATCTGGCAAAAAACAAAACTAGCGTTTATAGCTATTTCGTTTTACCAATTGTTTTTGTTTTGTAATGATCTCAAAAAGAGAAAATACAAAGGAATTTGGACTTACTACAGACATGCGAACACGCCTATATAAGCCCTTTTATTGGCATTGATTTTTGCACGTTGTTGAGTTCTCAAGGTACGAGCGCGCTCCACTCACGGTAATTTCTCACCGTTTGCAGGGCAGACTGCTTAACTTAATGCAGTATGGACAGAAGGTCAATTTCACATGGACCAGCACCAAACACACGCTATTTCACAGATTTGTCGTCGCACGGCCTCTTTCAGTCCGTTCCGCGAGCGAGGTGGAACCATAACCCGTAGACCGCGCTAGGGTCAAATCGTGTCGCCTGTGGTGTTCCGCACACTCACCATCTCCAAAATTAATGAGAAGAGAAATGCCCTAAAACCACTGAATTATAAGGGTTTTAGGGCTTGAACGCCTTCCGGCAAAGATATTGGGTTACTTGATTTCGACCGCAGCCAGGTCCCGCTTGCCCTTTCGGAGAAGCAAGAAACGTCCAAAGAGGAGGTCGCTTTGGCTCGGCGCAAAGTCCTCTGATGGGACTTTTACGTTGTTGAGATATGCACCACCCTCCTTGATGATCCGGCGGGCGGCCGACTTGGAATCCACGACCCCTGCAGCGGTCAGAAGGTCCACCCAGGTAGGAATTGCGGCTCCCGCTGGAATTGTCGTGCCAGGAAGTTGTGAGAGGGCCGAGGCAAGAGTCTTCTCGTCGAGCTCGGCAAGGTCTGCTTGGCCGAATAGAGCCTTGGCAGCCCGCTCAGCGCCCTCGCACTCCCCCGCCCCATGTACCAAGGTGGTCATCTCACGAGCCAGCGCTCTATGAGCCTCACGCGCTCCTGGATTAGCTTCATGAGTAGCAATTAATTCGTTGATCTCTTCATGAGATTTAAATGAAAAGACTTTCAAATAGCGCGGCACATCTGCATCATCACTGTTTAACCAGAATTGATAAAAGGCATATGGAGATGTCATCTCTGGATCGAGCCAGACACTTCCACCTGCCGTCTTTCCAAATTTTGTTCCATCACTCTTCATGAGAAGTGGAATTGTTAAACAGTGCGCGGTATCGCCTTCCACTTTTCTGATGAGATCAAGTCCAGCAACAATATTTCCCCATTGATCACTTCCGCCTAATTGAATTTTGCAATTGTGGCGACGATACAACTCCAGAAAATCAAATGCCTGAAGAACTTGGTATGAGAATTCGGTGTAACTAATTCCACCGCTCTCTAACCGTGATGAAACGCTATCTTTAGAGAGCATCTGATTAACGCTGAAATGCTTTCCGATATCGCGCAAGAATTCCAAAGCAGAAACTGGTTTGGTCCAATCCAAATTATTTGTCATGACGGCAGCATTCGCACCGTTATCGAAATCTAAGAACTTAGAGAGTTGAAGTTTGATGCGACCTACCCATTGCTCAACAACTTCGGTGTCGTTAAGAGAGCGCTCTTCATTTCTACCGCTTGGATCGCCGACAAGTCCGGTTGCGCCTCCTACCAATGGGAGTGGCTTATGCCCCGCCAGTTGAAAGCGGCGCATAACCAAGAGCACAACCAAATTTCCTAAGTGAAGTGAGGGTGCCGTCGGATCGAAACCGATATAAAAGGCAGTCGGTTCTTTATCCAACTGCTTCATTAGCGCTTCGCGGTCGGTGGTCTGTGCGATGAGTCCGCGCCACTCCAAGTCAGCTAAAAGTTCTGAAGTCATGCGCCCATCATGCCCGAAAAGCGTTTGCGCTCGCTGGCAATCCAAGCGGAATAACCCCGAATTTTCGCCTCAAGTTGGCCTAATTGGGCGACAACGCTCTTCGTGGATGTCCCATTTATAGATCCACGTGATTCGATGGCAGCACCGGCTGATAACGCATCTCTGAGTGAACCGTTGAGCCGAGCATCTATCCGTAGTAAATCTGCATCGGATAATTCATGCACTTCTATGCTCTTGGACTCCGCCAGAGCGACAGCGCGACCTGAAATCTCGTGAGCTTGGGCGAATGGCACCTGCTCACGAACAAGAAAATCCGCAATCTCTGTGGCTAAGGCATGTCCACTCAGTACACCTTCAGAGATTTTAGAGCCGTGGAAGGTTGCCGTCTCGATCATTCCCCGAAGTGCAGGCAATAGTGTGAGCAATTCCTCAATTGAATCAAAGGTTGGCTCTTTATCCTCTTGCAGATCGCGGTTGTAGGCGAAGGGCAGACCCTTTAGCGCCACCATCAACGAGGTCAGATTTCCAATAAACCGACCTGCTTTGCCGCGGGCGAGTTCAGCGATATCTGGATTTTTCTTCTGAGGCATTATGGAAGAACCGGTCGAAAATGCATCATCCAAAGTCACCCATCCAAATTCTTGGGTATTCCACAAAGTGAACTCTTCACCGATACGAGATAAGTGCACACCAAGCATTGCGAAAATAAAGAGCGCTTCGGCGACAAAATCTCGATCGCTGACAGCATCAATACTGTTACGAGTAACTCCCTGGAAGGCGAGGTCGGCTGCGATTATTTCTGGATTGGGAACCAGTCCAGAACCGGCTAAGGCACCAGAACCCAATGGTGAGACCGAGTTTCGCGAGAGCCAATCCTTCATTCGATCTACATCGCGAAGAAGTGCATGCGAGTGTTTAGTCAGTTCGTGCGAGAAGAGAATAGGTTGCGCATGTTGCAGGTGTGTGAAGCCTGGCGCAACTACATCTATGTACTTCTGGGCCACAACATCTATCGCTGTTGCAAGATCAATAGTCTCGTGAGCTACCTCAAGAAGGTGGTCGATGAGGTACAACTTGAAATCTGTAACGATTAAATCGTTGCGTGAGCGACCAGCTCGAAAAGCCCCACCAAGTTCACCTATTTTGGCTACAAGGCCCCGTTCGATGGCGCTATGAACATCTTCGTCGCTGTCGTTATAGAAGAACTCGCCTGAAGCAATTTCCCGTGCTAACTCTTTAAGTCCAGCAGTGATCTCGGAAGCTTGAAGAGCGGTTAGTACTCCAGCGCGATGCAAGCCGGCGACATGAGCGATATTAACTCGGATGTCATATGGAGCTAAACGCCAATCGAAGTGCACGCTCCGCGAAAGTTTGGTTACAGATTCATTTGGTCCGCTTGCGAACCTTCCACCCCAGAGCGCCATTATTTAACCTTTCCAAAAATCGATTCAATACTCTTAGCCAATTCATCTCCCCCGGTCGCCGTCGCGGCAATAACTAAAACGGTGTCATCGCCCGCAATAGTGCCAATCGCAAGCGGAAGTTCTTGGGCAACAATGGCGGCATCCAAGGTACTAGCTACGAACTGAGCCGCCGCTGGCGGAGTTCGGAGCACGACAGTATTTCCGCTTGAGGCTACAGAGAGGATCAGATGAGAATTATTAGTAGCCTGCGCAGAATTATCTAAGACGTACTTCATAATTCCATCATTACCTTTAGTGCGCATCGCACCGAGCTCTTGTAGATCTCTACTCGCGGTTGCCTGTGTTACATCGAGTCCCTCTGCCTTCAACTCGCGAACTAAATCTGACTGCGAGTGAATCTTGCCGGCCTTGATCAGGGCTATTTCGAGTTGCTTACGCTTCTCAGATTGATGAGCCAACGATTTAACCATTGAGAACCTCGTTTAACGTGCGGTCAAAAATCTCGACAAACTCGCGGAGCTCTTTCTTATCTACAATCAACGCAGGGGCTATACGAATTACATTCTTTGCAGGTGCATTAATAAGTAGCCCATATTGTTGCGCCTTCATTGCAACGTCGTTTGCCACATTTGATTCCAGCACAATTCCAAGAAGCAGTCCTCGGCCCCGAACCGCAGTGACACCAGGAATCTTGGAGAGTTGCGCTTTTAGAAATTCACCGCTTATTGCAACCTTCTCTAACAAATCTTTCTTGACGATGAAATCCACAGCTGCATTTGCAGCGGCACATGAGATCGGATTTCCGCCGAAAGTAGATCCATGCTCCCCGGGTTTGAAAGCCGGGACTTTCTTTCCGAGAGTGATCATTGCTCCCAGCGGCAATCCACCTCCAAGGCCCTTGGCCAAAGTAATGATGTCTGGAGTAATTCCTTCCAACTCATAGCCGAACCACTCACCAGTTCTGCCCATACCTGTCTGCACTGCATCGATGGCGCAGAGCGCACCCTTCTTATCACAAAGTTCTCGTACGTCTTCTAGATAGCCCTCAGGTGGAACGACAACGCCGTTCTCGCCTTGGATAGGTTCCAAGATAACCATGGCGGTTCGTTTTGAGATCGCCCGTTTCATCGCTTTGATATCCCCGTAAGGAACGAACTTCACCTTTGGCAACAGTGGTTCAAATGGCTTGCGCTTTGCCTCTTGGCCGGTGATCGAGAGCGCGCCAGCAGTTCTTCCATGAAAGCCCCCGAGCGCGGCGATAATCTGAACTCTTCCAGTCAAGCGAGAAATTTTTATGGCAGCTTCATTCGCCTCAGCGCCTGAGTTGCAGAAAAAGACTCGAGCCGTTGGATCTCCTGTAAACGATTTCAACTTCTCGGCTAGTTCAACTCCTGGTTTGTGGCCGTAAAGATTGCTGACATGCGACAGCTCTTCAATCTGCTTGGAGACCGCTTTGACGATCGCAGGATGAGCATGGCCCAGAATGTTTGTCGCAATTCCTCCAAGAAAGTCTAGGTACTTCTTTCCATCTTCATCCCAGACAGTAATACCTTCACCTTTCGATAAAGTGATTGCAGGAACCCCGTAATTGTTCTGCATCGAAGCATGCCAACGTTCTTGCGTGTTCATGCGTACACCACCGTTCCACCAATTCCTTTGAAGGCCTGACTAAGATTTGTAGGGTTACGTCCATCGATGATGCGGGCTCTCTGCGCACCTGACGAGAGCGCATTCAACACAGCGCGAACCTTTGGTGCCATTCCATCTGCAAAAGAGGAAGAGATCTCCCGCAAATCTGCGCTCGAAATTTCGTGAATTAACGAGGTTGGATCAGGCCAATTTTTGTAGATCCCCGCAACATCGGTAATAAATAGAATTTCTGAAGCTCCTAACGCTCCGGCAATCGCCCCAGCAGCGATATCCCCATTGATATTGAGCGCCTGACCACTTGTTGATACCGCGACAGGAGAGATCACGGGCAAGTAACCGTTCTCCAGAATTAAATTTAAAAATGTTGGATCAACACTCTGTGCTTCGCCAACTAATCCAACATCAGTCGTGGCTCCATCAATAATCGGTTGAAATGTGTGAGCTCTAAGAGTGTTTCCATCACCCGTAGAAAGCCCAACCGCGTTCACTCCAAGTCCGATCAAAGTATTAGTGAGATCGCGCAAGACAGATCCAGAGAGCGTGCGCTGTACCACCTCCATCACTTCAGGGGTAGTTACGCGATAGCCGCCCACCATCGAAGTTGGAATATTATGAAACTTTAACTCTGCCTCAATTGATGGCCCACCGCCATGAACAACCACAACTTTGCCGCCATCGCGATGGTACGTAGCGATTTCAGAGATTATGTTCTGATTGATGCTCGGGTCATCTAAAACATGCCCGCCGTATTTAATAACGATCATGAGCCAATGCCTACCGCACTCAACCCGGTCTCTTCTGCAAGACCAACCATGATGTTTGCGTTTTGGATAGCTTGCGAGGCCGCTCCCTTACCCAAATTATCTAGAGCCGCGGAAATCACGAGTCGATTGGTATGTTCATCGACAGCAAGTTGAAGCTGGACTGAGTTGGATCCGAGGACCGAAGAAGTCTTCGGTAATTGTCCTGGCTCGAGAAGAGAAACAAATGGTTCGTTGGCATAGAAATCTCTGTACAGGTCGTAAACGTCCTGAGCCTTCACATTTTTGGTAAGTCTGCTCGTTACTGTTGCAAGAATTCCCCGAGGCATGGGAGCGAGAATTGGTGTGAAGGAGATCTTGACCGAGTCACCAGAAAGTGCTGACAATGTTTGTTCAATCTCGGGGGTATGTTGATGCACTCCTCCGAATTTGTACGAGGTAAGTGATCCCATGATTTCACTCGCCAGAAGCGAGGTGGATGCTTTTCTTCCGGCGCCAGTAGTTCCGGAGGCGGCGACTACTACAAGATCATCGTTGTCCACCAGATGCGCCGATACGGCAGGAGCTGCTGCAATAGCTATCGAGGTTGCATAACATCCAGGATTGGCCACCCTTTGTGCACCAGCAATCTTCTGACGTTGGCCGGGAATTTCTGGAAGTCCATAGACACAAGAACCCGCATACGCTCCCCCGTAATATTTCTCCCAAGCTGACGAGGATTCCAATCTGAAATCAGCCCCGAGATCCACCACCTTGATGTTGGAATTAATCTCTGCAATCAATCGAGCAGATTCACCATGCGGTAGGGCAAAGAAAATCAGTTCGCAATCATTCATTCGTGAAACTTCAGTGGCTTCGAAACTGCGATTAGAGAGCGGAGTCAGTTGGGGATGAACAGAATTTATTGGTGCTCCAGCCTGAGAACCGGCAGCAATATATTCAAGTGAGAAATGTGGGTGCCCCAGGAGTAAGCGAAGTAACTCGCCACCTGAATATCCGCTAGCCCCTACGACTCCTATTTTCATCCCTGAAGCCTAGGGGAATATGAATAATTATGCAAGAAAATGCATAATTATGCGCGCACGACCGCCTCACACTCGGAGATCGCCTTGGCCACGGCAGATTCGCGATACCCCGAGACCTCATCGGCGGTGAGGGTGCGGTCAGGCGCCCTAAATGTGAGCGTAAAGGCCAGAGAGACCTTCCCATCTCCCAGCTCTGCATACCTGTCAAAGAGTGTGGCTGACTCCAGTAATTCCCCAGCCCCCGCAACCAACGCCGCTTCGACTTTTGAGGCAGGTAGCGAGGCATCGACAATTAAGGAGACATCTTGAGTCGCCGCCGGCATCGTGAATATTGGCTTTGCACTCTTTGAAGCCACCACGGGCAGTTCCGAGAGAATAACTGCAAAGGCACAGGTACGAGGAGGCAGGCCCAGGGCTTCGAGAACGCGCGGATGCAGCTCTCCAGCGTGAGCCACAGCCTTGCCGCCAACCTGAATCTCGGCGCAGCGCCCTGGATGCCACGGCGCTAAATCTGATTGGACGATTGTTCCGGTGTTGCCCGTAAGTTCAATGATTGCCAGTGCTTGAGCGGTTGCATCGGCCCAATCAAATGCCCGACCTTCTCCCCACCAACCAGATCGATCTAGTCCGCCTGCAACAACCGCTCCAACAAAAAGTGGTTGCGGTGGAACGCTGGCATAAATTTCTGCGATCGTCTCTGTAGAAGGACGAGAATCAGTCGAAACGGGTGAGACGTGCGCCAACTTTGTGACATCTCTAAATACTGATCCAATTTCGAAGATAGCGCACTCTTTGGCACCACGACTCAAATTGCGCTTGGTTGCATCCAAAAGTCCTGGGAGCAGATGAGTACGAAGTAGCGGAGCTTGATCTGACATTGGATTAGCTAACTTGAAACTAGCTGCTCGTGCTCCCGTGAAACCTAAAATATCAACCGTCTCTTGATTTACAAAGGGATAGTTGTAGACCTCGGAAAAACCTATATTGGCTAGGTAATGAGCCACTCCCCTTTTGCGATTTTGAATCGGGCTCAAAGTTGCGCTCGCGCGACCCCGCGGGAGCGTACCTTCAATTGAATTTAACCCAACTAAACGTCCAACTTCTTCCACTAAATCTGAAGGAGTTAACAGATCGCTGCGCCAGGTTGCAGGAGTAACTTTCCACAAAGCAGGACTGACAATTGTTATCTCACAACCAACTGTCTTTAAATGAGCCGCAACAGTCTCATGAGAGATGGTCGTGCCCAAAAGCCTCGTAACAAAATCGGGATCAAAATCAATCACGGGCATCGCTGGTATCGATCCAGCAGAAGCGCTTCCGACATATTTCGCACCACCGAGTTCAAGCAAGAGATGAGTAGCTCTTGCGCTTGCCTTTGCGGCAAGGGCTGGATCTACGGCGCGTTCTAATCTGCGCGAGGCCTCAGAAGAGAGGCGATGGAATCTGGAGTTCTTGGCGATCGAAATCGGGTCAAAGCGAGCTGCTTCAATTGCCAACCCTGTCGTTGTAGATGTGACTTCCGAATCGAGTCCACCCATCGTTCCTGCAAGCGCCAAGGCCTGCACATCATCGGCGACGACGAGGTTCGTTGCTGAAAGTTTGCGAATCTGACCATCCAATGTGGTGAATTCGGACTCGCGGTCTGCTCTTCGGATATGGAGTGAGCCTTGAATTTTTGAGCTATCAAAGGCGTGCAAAGGTTGCCCGAGTTCTAGCATCACATAGTTAGTAACATCAACGGCGAGCGAGATAGAACGCATCCCGCACTTTTCAATTCTTCTGCTCATCCACAATGGAGTCGGGGCATCTGGATTGAACTCAGCAATTGTTCTGATGTAAATAACGCTTGCTGCGCTGGGGTCGTCGATTGAAACTTGTACACCAGAAGTGTTGATTGGCAATGAATCCGTCTCAATCTCGAGAACGGGGTCCTTATATGCAACACCAAGAGATGCAGCAATCTCTCTTGCTAACCCGCGAATTGAAAGCGCGTAACCTCGATCAGGATTTATGGCTACATCAAAAATCACATCGTTTATCTGAAGTAATTCGATGGCATCCTGCCCAGGGTTTCCTTCAGGAAGCACGATGATTCCGGTGTGATCTTCACTTAATCCGAGTTCACGTGCTGAGCAGATCATTCCATTTGAGGTGTGACCATAAGTTTGGCGCGCCGCGATAGCAAATCCGCCAGGCAATACCGCTCCAGGCAAGGAGACTACGACTAGATCTCCGACTGCAAAATTAGTGGCGCCGCAAATGACATAGCGAACCCCTGCCTCACCGCAATCTAATCCAACGTATCGAATGGGCTTCTTCTGTCCTTCAACCTGCTCAATGGAGTGCACCCGCCCTACAACTAGCGGTCCTGTTAGATCGCTTCCCTGAATTTCAACGCTCTCAACTTCAAATCCAACTGAGACAAAAGCCTCTTCGATCTCGTCAGCAGAAAGTCCATCTGGAATCTGTGCAAGTTCGCGCAACCACGATAGAGGAACTTTCATTTCACACCTGTTCCAAAACTCTGCGTAAAGCGCAGGTCACCTTCAACGATGTCGTGCATATCTGTGATGCCGTGACGCACCATCAAAGTTCGTTCAAGTCCCATGCCAAAAGCAAAACCGCTGTAAACATCTGGGTCTATGCCGCAAGCAACGAGAACTTTGGGATTTACCATGCCGCAACCGCCCCACTCAATCCAGCGACCGTTGAAGTAGAAATCAACTTCAGCGCTTGGCTCAGTGAATGGAAAGAATGAGGAGCGCAATCTCGTTTTGACATCAGGCCCGAAAATTGAGCGCGCAAAATGATCAAGAGTTCCCTTGAGATCAGCCATGGTGATGCCCTTGTCGATCACAAGACCTTCAACTTGCGAAAAAACTGGGGTGTGCGTTGCATCTAACTCATCGGCTCTATATGTGCGCCCAGGACAAATAACATAAATCGGAGGTTCCTCCTCCAACATTGTTCTCACTTGCACTGGAGAGGTGTGAGTTCGCAACACGAGATGGGAATCGAGTGGCTCGATGAAAAAGGTGTCCTGCATGGTGCGCGCCGGGTGATCGGCTGGAATATTAAGGGCATCGAAGTTAAGCCACTCCGCCTCTAGTTCTGGTCCTTCTGCTACGCGGTAACCCATACCAAGAAAGAGATCGCAGATCTCGTTGGTCAAAATAGTTAACGGGTGTAATCCCCCTTTGGGGGTACGGCGAGCCGCAATAGAGACATCAACCCGCTCCTCGACCAAGACACGTGCATCACGTAGCGCTTCTAGTACTTTTGTTTGAGCTTCAAGCGCTGCCGCTACTTGGCCCTTTGCCTGCCCAATGATCTTTCCAAAGGTGGCACGCTCCTCAGGCGAGAGAGATCCCAATTGTTGATTTGCGCGAGCGATGGGTGACTTATCCCCCGCATGCTGAAGTCTTACCTCTTTGAGCGCTTCTAACGAGTCGGCTGCAGCAATTGCCGCTAGCGCTTGCGACTTTGCATCATCAATGGATTGCTCTGAGAGAGTCATAGGTTGCAATCTTACTAAAATCCCGCTTAGTTAGAGAGAAAATACATAGTTATGGCGGCAGCGCTTGCCACATTGAAGCTCTCTGCATGTCCGCGCATGGGAATGGATATTCGCTGGAAAGCAGGTGGAAGTTCAGGCAGGCCACGCCCCTCGTTACCAAATACCAACACTGTTGGAGCCGTCTTATCAATCTCATTTAATTCCTGGCTCGCCGATCCATCCAGAGCCACAAGAGCGAGTTTGCGTGAATATGAAAACTCTTCGAGAAGATCAAGTGGGATGTCGTCCACCACGGGAATGTTCCAGAGTGATCCGGCTGTGGAGCGAACAACCTTTGGACTATATATATCTACGCTCTGATCGCTAAATATCACCAAGTCAAAGCCACAGGCATCGGCGGTTCTAATTGCTGTTCCAGCATTTCCAGGATCTTGAATCTGCCAAAAATAGGCGACCTTAGTAAGCGGAGTTTGTGAAAATCGCGATAGATCCGCTGGAAGATATTTACATAGAGCCAAGATCCCCTGAGGTGTCTGTGTATCTGCCATTGCGTTCATGACTTGATCACTCACCATGATCACCTCATGCTGTTCGATCACCTCTTGGGCAAATTCCGTACGCAATTTTTCAAGACCGGAGTCCGTGAGATAGAGCAAGTCAATGAGCGGCGCAGTTGAAACCTTAGGAACCAGCGCGCTTCGCAAGGATTGAAGACCATCGGCAACAAAGGTTCTTTCAAGGGTACGCAATTTTTTTCCACGTGGACCCAAAAGAGCCTTCACTCGCTCTACATGAGGCGAATGAAGGCTCGTAATAGGTGCGTGAGTCATCTGTTAAATGAGCGCGTTAATTAAGTGTGCTAATTACGCGTCAATTAAGCGTTGACAACATGCTGGCGTGCAACTTCAACCAGAGCGGCGAATGCCGCTGGGTCATTTGTTGCAAGCTCAGAGAGAACACGACGATCAACTTCAACTCCGGCAGCCTTAAGGCCCTGGATGAAGCGGTTGTAGGTCAAGCCGTGTGCGCGAGATCCTGCGTTAATGCGTTGGATCCAGAGTTGTCGGAAATCGCCCTTCTTATCCTTACGGTGATCGAAGGCGTAGACCATACTGTGAGTAAGTTGTTCCTTAGCCTTTGTGAAGAGGCGTGAACGTTGTCCGCGATAACCGGCGGTGCGCTCAAGGGTAGTACGACGCTTCTTAGCAGCGTGGACTCCGCGTTTTACTCTTGCCATTTATATGCTCCTTACTTCAAACCGAGCATGCGCTTGGCTGTCATGGTTACGGTCTTCTTACCAGTTGCATCGTTGCTCAAACGGCGAGTAACGCGCGAAGATTTGTGTTCGAGAAGGTGGCGCTTGCCTGCACGCTCGTGCATTACCTTGCCGGTGCCAGTAAGACGGAATGTCTTCTTAGCCCCACTGTGGGTTTTCATCTTTGGCACTTCATACCTCCTGGGTACTTGTCGGAACTTAAAAAACTTTTCTTCTAATCTCAATAACTCTTAGTTGACTAGTAGTTACTGAGCTACTTCTTGTGGTGCTGGTGTCGCAGCTGGAGCTGCAACCGGGGCGGCTTTGGCGGCTGGCTTTTTTGCGGCCTGGCTCTTTTTGAGAACTGGACCCAAAACCATCGTCATGCTCTTGCCCTCTTTCTTCGGTGCAAATTCAACGAATCCGAACTCTGCGATCTCCTCCGATAGTTTCATCAACAATCGGTAGCCCATCTCTGGACGAGTCTGTTCTCTTCCTTTGAACTGAACCGTTACCTTCACCTTGTCTCCGCCTTTGAGGAAGCGCTCGATGTGAGCCTTCTTGGTCTCATAGTCATGAGGTTCAATCTTCAATCCAAAACGAATCTCTTTAACCACAATGTGGGTCTGGTTCTGTCTGGCCTCACGGGCCTTTTGTGCGATCTCGTACTTATACTTTCCGAAATCCATGATTTTGCAGACGGGCGGCTTGGCATCTGGCGAGATCTCTACGAGATCAAGTCCTACTTCTTCTGCCATTTCAAGGGCTGTAGCTGTAGGTACGATTCCAACCTGCTCACCGGAAAAACCAATTAGACGAACTTCCGAGGCTCGGATTCGATCATTGATTCTTTGTTCGGCGCTGATAACTCTTCCTCTCTAGAAATTTACTGATGCAAGAGAGTTAAGTCGCGCAAAAATAGACCCACCTAAAAAGGTGAGCATCTTCTTGACCAATCAGCCGAAGCCGATGAGGTGGGAGCGACAGACTCCACTTGATGGCCCAAGGATACCCTGGGCGAGGCTGAAGGGTGAAATCGGTGGATTTAGCCGCCTATGGCGTGCAGCCCACCATCTACGTGAATTATCTCCCCCGTCGTCATCGGGAACCAGTCAGAGAGGAGCGCCACCGCACCTCTAGCAGCGGGCTCTGGATCGCCAAAATCCCAGGCGAGTGGAGAGCGACCATTCCACACCTTCTCAAACTCCTCGAAGCCAGGGATCGATTTAGCTGCAATAGTGGTGATCGGACCTGCTGCGATGAGGTTGACCCGAATATTCTCGCTTCCCAAATCGCGCGCCAGATAGCGGTTGGCTGACTCGAGCCCTGCCTTGGCGACTCCCATCCAGTCGTACTTGGGCCAAGCGACGGTGGCATCGAAGGTGAGACCCACGATGCTCGCACCTGACTCTGGATAGAGGTCGCGAACTGCAATAGCAAGTGACTTATAGGAGAAGGTTGAGGTGTGCAGCGCGATCGCGACATCTTCCCACTCAGTATTTAAGAAGTTTCCTCCGAGAGCTGCTTGCGGGGCGAAACCGATCGAGTGAACCACGCCATCAAGGTGTGGCACATGCTTCTTCACCTCTGAGGAGAGAGCGGCAAGCTGCTCGGAGTTGGTTACATCGAGTTCGATAACCGGCGCTGGATGAGGAAGACGGTTAGCAATACGGGTAGTGAGACTAAGACCGCGTCCGAATCCAGTAAGAACGACGTTAGCGCCTTCTTCTTGAGCAAGCTTTGCAATGTGGAAGGCAATGGATCCGTCGGTGATTACCCCTGTTACCAAGATGTTCTTGCCGGTTAAAAGCGCCATCAGTGACCCATACCCATTCCTCCGTCGACCGGAATAACTGCTCCTGTGATGTAACTTGCCTCTGGAGAGGCGACAAACTTAACTACTTCGGCGATCTCCTCCGGAGAGCAGAATCTGCCCAACGGAATAGCTGCCACATATTTTTCGCGCAACGTCTCGCTGAGAGTGGCGGTCATATCTGTCTCGACAAATCCTGGTGCAATGACATTGAAGGTAACACCACGCGAGCCATACTCTCTCGCTAAAGATCGGGCCATTCCAACCAAACCGCTCTTTGTGGCAGCGTAGTTAGCCTGTCCTGCGGATCCCATAAGGCCGACGACTGAACCAATCATGATGACTCTGCCGCTTCGCTTCTTGACCATGGGCGAGATCGCCTTTTGAACAGTTCTAAATGTGCCGGTCAAATTGGTCTCTACAACTGAGCTGAAATCTTCTTCGCTCATCCGCATGGTTAAACCATCTCGAGTAACCCCAGCATTGGCGATAAGAACATCTACTGGACCATAGGTGCTCTCTATCTCAGCAAAGGCCGCATTGACGCTCTCCTGGCTAGTGACATCCATCTGGACACCGACCAACCCTTCTGGAGCGCCACCGCTTCGATAGGAGACGATAACCAGATCGCCAAGTTTGGCGAATGAACGAGCGATCGCTAGTCCGATGCCCCGGTTACCCCCGGTTACGAAAACAATTCGAGGGCTTGTGGGCGATGAAGTCATGGGAGCAGATTAACCACTACTCACGCGTAGTTAAAAGAGGCGCGAACTTACAGGCGGCCTTAGGCTTTGTGAGTGACCCGCAGACGAGATCGACAAGGCAAAAGCGCTGAAGTTGTCGTTATAACTAACGCTCAATCTGCGCTCTCTGATGATCAACGGGGTCGGCAGCGCCGCTATTTCTATTCAATGATGCTCCGTACAGCCTGCTTTATAGCGACAATATTCTTGCCTAACCCATATAGGTGGTTCGCAATGGCGGGAGCGATCTTTCTGCCTTACATCGCAGTTGTAATCGCCAATGCGGGACGTGAAACCATCACCGGCAAGAACGCAATTATGCGCGATCAACGCCTGCAAATAACTGACAATTAAAGCGAAGCGCTCAAGACCTGCCGCTGATAGAGATCGAAATAGAGGCCTCGAAGACTTACTAAGTAGTCGTGGCTACCGCGCTCAACGATTAATCCATCCTCCAGAACCAAGATCTGATCTGCCTTTTGAATTGTAGAAAGGCGGTGAGCAATCACAATGCTGGTTCTTCCCTCGAGCGCAACTTCCAAAGCAGATTGCACCAGTGCTTCATTTTCAGAATCTAGATGCGCCGTCGCCTCATCCAAAATCACGATGCTCGGCGCCTTGAGAAGAAGTCTGGCAATCGCAAGTCGTTGCTTTTCGCCACCACTAAGGCGATGGCCTCGTTCACCGACAATCGTGTTCAATCCATTTGGAAGGCTGGTAATGAAATTCCATATTTGCGCCGCCTCGCAGGCAGCCTGAATCTCCGCTTCGGTTGCATCACTCTTGGCATAGCGCAAGTTAGCTTCAATAGTGTCATGGAACATGTGCGAGTCCTGTGTTACTACACCTATCTCATTACGCAACGAGGCGAGAGAGATATCTCGAATGTCCACTCCAGCAACTTTTATGCTTCCCCGAGTAACGTCGTAAAGACGTGGCACAAGTCCTGAAATAGTGCTCTTACCTGCACCAGACGGCCCCACGATGGCGGTGAAAGAACCAGGTTCGCAGAAGAATGAGATGTCTTGAAGAACAATTCCTGAATCAACCAGTTCTTTCTTCGCTGCAAGCTCGAGTGAGGCCAGCGAGATCTCACTCGCTTTTGGATAGGAGAATTGCACGTGATCAAACTCGATGGAGGGGCGAGTACTTGTAATGGGCGCAGCCAACTCTTTATCTTGAACCATTGGTTGCAAGTCAAGGACTTCAAAGACTCGCTCAAATGAGACCAAGGCCGTCATTACATCAACCCGTACGTTGGAGAGTGAAGTGAGCGGTCCGTAGAGGCGAGCTAATAGCGTTGTTATTGCGAGGAGTGAGCCGACAGTTATCGCACCCGATATGGCCAGGTGTCCCCCGATCCCATATGCCAAAGCGGTAGCAATTGCTGCGATGGTTGTAATTGTCATAAAGAAAATTCGATTAAGCATCGCGGTTTGAATTCCGATATCGGCAACTTTTCGCGCCTTCACTCTGAAACTCTCGTGCTCTTTAGCCGGTTCTCCGTAGAGGGTAACCAAGAGCGCACCAGAGACGTTGAAGCGCTCAGTCATGGTCGATGCCATCTCTGCATTGAGGTTGAACGACTGCAGAGTCAGTTGTTGAATCTTCTTGCCCACCCATTTAGTGGGTATGAGAAACAGCGGTAATAAGAGAAGTGAGGCAACGGTAATTTGCCATGAGAGTGTGATCATCGCGGCAGCGACCAAAGTGAGGGTCAAAATATTGCTCAATATTCCAGAGAGGGTGTCGGTGAAAGCATTCTGAGCTCCCATGACATCTGAGTTAATTCTCGAGATCAGGGCACCGGTCTGAGTCCTTGTAAAAAAGGCGATCGACTGTCTTTGAATATGAGTAAATACCTGCGTGCGCATCTCGTAGATGAGGCCTTCGCCAATTCTTGAAGAGAACCAGCGCGAGATCAGGTTAACTGCGGTGTCGACGATTGCTATGACTCCCACTATCAGAGCCAGCTCCGTTACAACACCCCCGTTTCGGGGAATCACACCCTTATCAATCAAATTCTTAAGTAGAAGAGGAGATGCGACCGTAAGGAACGAATCTGCCACGATGGTGAGCAGAAAGAAGAATAAATAGAGTTTGAAGGGCTGGGCAAAGGCCCAAATTCGCTTGATGGTTCCGGGACGAAGTTTCACATCCTTGACGGAAGGATCTCGTGTGAGAGAGCGCATCGCAGAGCGCGCGCCTCCGCCACCTCTTACGGCCATTGACATGATTAAACCTCAATACTGGCTAGACGCATACGAATTAGACGGTGAAACCGATTGCACGCAATTGCTCGCGCCCATCATCGGTGATCTTGTTTGGACCCCATGGTGGCATCCAGACCCAGTTGATCTGTACATCTGAGGTGATATCTGCCAAGACCTGTCTCGCCTGATCTTCAATAACATCTTGGAGTGGGCAGGCTGCTGAGGTGAGAGTCATGGATAGAACAGCAACGTTCTCCTCACTCACGTTCATCTCGTAGACCAAGCCAAGGTCTACCACGTTGATTCCAAGTTCTGGATCAATGACATCTTTAAGCGCCTCTGTGACTTCATCGAGGGTCGCAATCTGCTGACTCATAGTTCTGCTCCATTCTGAATTGCCGCATCTTTAAAAGCCATCCAACTCAACAAGGCACACTTTACTCGCGCAGGGAACTTTGAGACTCCCGCAAGGGCTATCGCATCCTCAAGGATTTCTTCATTGCCTGTGATCGTGCCTTTACTTTGCATAAGTTCTGTAAATTCATTTAAAGCAACCTGCGCAGTCGCAACCGTCTTTCCACTGACCAAATCGCTCATAATTGAAGCACTCGCTTGTGAGATAGAGCAGCCCACACCGTCCCAAATTAAGTTATTGATTACTCCATCCTTGATCTCAAGGCTCAAAGTGATCTCATCCCCGCAGTTAGGGTTTACATGGTGAACTTGAATCGCACCAGTAGGCAGCCCCTTATGGTGCGGCTTCTTGTAGTGATCAAGGATCACTTCTTGGTAGAGCGAGTCGAGTTCCATTAGCGCTTCCAAAAGTAATCACGAGCACCAATGACAGATTCAACTAATACATCTACATCGGAGTGGTCGTTGTAGAGATAGAAGGATGCACGGGTGGTTCCAGTTAACCCCAATTTTCTAATGAGTGGCCAAGCACAGTGGTGCCCGGTGCGAACGGCAACTCCGTATTGATCCATAACCTGTCCAATATCGTGTGGGTGCAATCCATCTATGGTGAATGAAATAACTCCTCCGCGATTGGCGATCCCTTGGGGTCCTATTACTTTGACGCCTTCAATCTCTTTAAGACCAGAAAGCGCATACTCGGTTAAGGCCAACTCCCACTGATGAATCTTGGCGAGCCCCACGTTGGAGAGATAATCAAGAGCGGCGGCTAGTCCTACCGCTTGAGCCATATTTGGGACACCCGCTTCAAATCGCTTTGGTACTGGAGCCCAGGTTGATTCGGTCATGGTGACGGTCTCAATCATGGAACCGCCATACAGAAAAGGTTCCATCTGATCGAGGAGCTCCAATCGACCCCAGAGAACCCCGATGCCTGTAGGACCAAGTGCCTTGTGTCCTGAAAAGACGATGAAGTCGACATCTAAATCTTTAGCATCGACAACTTGATGCGGAACGGATTGACAGCCATCTAACACCACCACCGCTGCGACTGAATGAGCCGCAGCGATGATCGGAGGCAAATCTGGAACAGAACCTAAAACATTTGATTGATGGGTAATCGCAACAACTTTGGTTTTAGGAGTGATGATCTGGTCTATATCGGATAGATCGAGAGAGCCATCTTCCTTCATAGAAAACCATTTAAGAGTCGCGCCAGTTCGCTTAGCTAGTTGCTGCCAGGGCAAGAGATTTGCATGATGCTCTAACTCCGAAACAACGATCTCATCGCCAGCTCCGATGTGCAATCTTCCTTGGCTACGTTCAAAAGAGACCGCTAAAAGATTTAAACTTTCGGTTGCACTCTTAGTAAAGATAACTTCATCTGTCAGCCCGCCTAAGAACTGCGCAACTTTAATTCTCGCCCCTTCATAGGCCTCACTTGCAAGTTCTGCGAGGTAGTAACTACCGCGATGGACGGCGGCGTTATGGGTCGAGTAAAAGTTTCGTTCTGCATCAAGAACAGATATGGGTTTCTGACTCGTTGCCCCACTATCAAGAAAGACTAGGCGTTTTCCTCCACGCATAGGTTCTTGAAAGATAGGAAAGTCCCGCTTGATAACGGCGACATCGAGTAAAGGTTCCATATTTATGCGGTGACGTACTCCGCGTATCCGCTCTCTTCTAATTTGGTTGCAAGTTCTGGTCCGCCTTCTTCGACGATGCGACCACCTGCGAATACATGCACGAAATCAGGCTTGATGTAACGCAAAATGCGGGTGTAGTGAGTGATCAGCATGATTCCGAGATTTTGGTTCTCTTTAACTCGGTTGACACCTTCAGAGACGATACGTAGGGCGTCGACATCTAACCCTGAGTCGGTCTCATCAAGAATCGCGATCTTTGGTTTCAAGAGCTCCATCTGCAAAATCTCATGACGCTTCTTTTCTCCACCTGAAAATCCCTCGTTCACATTGCGCTCAGCAAATGCCGGATCCATGGAAAGTGCAGACATCGCATCTTTCACCTCACCGACCCAAGTTCTTACTTTGGGAGCTTCGCCGCGAACCGCGGTAACCGCTGTGCGTAGGAAGTTTGAGACCGATACTCCTGGAACTTCTACTGGATATTGCATCGCCAAGAAGAGTCCAGCCTTAGCGCGTTCATCGACGCTCATCTCGAGCACATCTGCTCCATCGAGTGTTACAGATCCAGAGGTAATCGTGTACTTCGGGTGACCAGCGATGGAATAAGCCAAGGTCGACTTACCTGAACCATTAGGTCCCATGATTGCGTGGACTTCACCGGAGTTGATCGTTAAATCAACGCCACGAAGGATCTCCTTGGAGCCCTCTTCTGTGATGACCGAGACTCGAAGTCCCTTGATCTCCAATGTGCTCATTTAGTTCTCCTTCGTCTTCTCTTTAATGGTGATTTCATTTCCAACTTTTTCCACATCAAATGTCTCTAAGGCTTCTGTAGCCGGCAGAGTTAAAGCTTCTCCGGTGCGCAGATCAAACTCAGCTCCATGCAGCCAGCACTCGATGGCAAACTCCTTGACCTCGCCCTCAGAGAGCTCGGCATAGGAATGGGTGCAGATATTTGAGACCGCAAAGACCTCATCCCCTACACGTGTTACACAAACCGGCTTACCTGCAACATCTACCTGCACTGGCTTACCCGGTTGCAGCGAATCAAATTCAATCGTCGTCATATCTTGACCGCCGCTAACTCATTATCGATACGAGCCATGATCCGCTCTTCAACCTGTTCGAGATTCAACTTAGAGATGATCTCGGAGAAGAAGCCACGAATTACCAATCGACGGGCCTGTTCAGATGGAATTCCACGAGACATCAAATAGAAGAGTTGTTCGTCATCGAAACGACCAGTGGTGCTGGCATGTCCCGCCCCGACGATATCTCCCGTTTCAATCTCCAGATTTGGAACGGAGTCCGCTCTGGCGCCATCTGAGAGAAGCAGATTGCGGTTCAGCTCGTAAGTATCAGTCCCTTGAGCCGCTGCCTTAATAAAGACATCGCCAATCCAGACGGTACGTGCTGAATCACCATTGAGTGCGCCTTTGTAGTTAACTCTGGACTTTGCCCCCGGCACTCCATGTTCAACATGCACGCGGTGCTCCAAATGTTGTCCATCTGTGGCGAAGTAAAGTCCGAAAAGTTCGGCGCTTGAACCAGCTCCGGTGTACTCCACCGTGGGAAGTAGGCGGACCAACGAACCGCCCACAGAGATTGCAAATGAGGTAAAGGTGGCGTCCTTCGCCACGATAGCGTGATGTCTAGCCACATGAATCGCCTTTGATCCCCACTCTTGCAGAGTGACGAAACGCAGGTTAGATGCTGCCGCGAGTTTGATCTCAATCTCTTCGGCAAAGATTCCATCTCCCGAATTAGAGACAACCACAGTCGCGTGGCTATTCACACCAGCGCTGATTTGCACGCGAGATATCTCGGGATTCATGTCGTGAATAGAACGCACCAGAAAAATCGGCTCGGCAACTTCGGCATTGTCAGCGATCGTTACGACGAGAACCTTTGAGACGCCATCTCGTACCCGCATTACTACTTGATCTTCATTTGTAGATAGTGGTGGGAAAGCGGAGGCATCTTCAACGGTAATCGCTACCCCGGCAGGGATATCGGCTGGCTCCAGAGAGATGCGGTCATGCAAACTCACGGCAGGATCGTGCAAGCCACCTAGGCGATTAAGCGGTGTAAAACGCCAGGGCTCTTCTCGACCTGTTGGAGTTAAATAGTTTGTCGTTGTTGCAAGAGACATTAGCCAACAGCGCCTTCCATTTGAAGTTCGATAAGACGATTGAGTTCGAGGGCATACTCCATAGGCAGCTCACGAGCGATAGGTTCAATGAAGCCTCGGACGATCATGGCCATGGCCTCATCCTCGGTTAATCCGCGTGACATGAGATAAAAGAGTTGGTCATCGCTGATCTTGGAGACAGTGGCCTCATGACCCATGGAGACATCATCTTCGCGGATATCTACATAAGGATAAGTATCGGAGCGAGAGATTGTGTCGACGAGCAGAGCATCGCACTTAACGGTGGATTTGGAGTGATGTGCTCCAGCTTGAACCTGTACCAGTCCACGGTAGGAAGTACGTCCACCTCCGCGAGCAACAGATTTAGAGATGATCGTTGACGATGTGTATGGAGCGGCATGCACCATCTTCGCACCGGCATCTTGATGCTGACCTTCGCCAGCGAACGCGATCGAGAGAGTCTCACCCTTGGCGTGCTCCCCCATCAGAAAGACTGCGGGGTATTTCATGGTGACCTTGGAACCAATATTTCCGTCAATCCACTCCATAGTGGCGCCCTCAGCACATGTTGCGCGCTTGGTTACCAAGTTGTAGACATTGTTGGACCAGTTCTGAATAGTTGTATAACGAACGCGAGCATTCTTCTTAACGATGATCTCCACAACAGCAGAGTGAAGAGAGTCGGATGAGTAGATAGGTGCGGTACAACCTTCAACATAATGAACGTATGAACCTTCATCCGCAATGATCAAAGTACGCTCGAACTGACCCATGTTCTCGGTGTTGATTCGGAAATATGCCTGCAGAGGAATATCTACGTGCACACCCTTTGGAACATAAATGAATGAACCACCAGACCACACTGATGTGTTGAGAGCTGCGAACTTATTGTCGCCAACTGGGATTACCGTGCCGAAATACTCTTTGAAGAGTCCTTCGTGCTCGCGCAAACCAGTGTCGGTATCGACGAAAATCACTCCAAGCTTCTCGAGATCTTCGCGAATGGAGTGATAGACAACTTCAGACTCATACTGCGCCGCAACACCAGCGACGAGACGATTCCTCTCCGCATCTGGAATACCTAGTCGATCGTAAGTATTGCGAATATCCTCAGGAAGATCTTCCCAAGATGATGCCTGCTTCTCGGTGGAGCGAACGAAATATTTGATGGTGTCAAAGAAGATTCCAGAGAGATCTGATCCCCATGAAGGCATCGGCTTCTTCTCAAAGAGTGAGAGTCCCTTTAGGCGGAGATCAAGCATCCACTGAGGTTCAGACTTCTTTGAGGAGATATCTCTTACTACATCCTCATCAAGACCGCGTTTAACATTTGTGCCCGCTACATCTGAATCAGACCAGCCATATTCGTACGTACCTATTCCATCGAGTTCTGGATGGAGGGTTGTGTCACTCATGCATGTGCTCCCTTTTTGGTCTGTGTGGTGCTTGCTGTTGAAATTGCTGTTGCTGAAATTGCTGTTGCCGAAACATTTGGAATAAAGGTGGTGCAGACGCCATCTCCCAGCGCAATCGTTGCTAGACGCTGTACGTGAGTTCCGAGCACGCGAGAGAAAGCTTCTGTTTCGGCTTCGCAGAGTTGCTCAAATTCCGAAGCGACGTGTGCAATCGGACAATGGTGCTGACAGAGCTGAGTTCCCGCAGCAGATCCCTTGCTCTCAGCGGCATAACCCTCACTAGCCAAGAATTCAGTGAGCGCTGCAATTTTTTTGGATTGCGAACTGGCACCCTTGATTGCATGAGCGACGCGGCGTTCTATGTCGTTCGCGCGACTCGCCGCAAACTCCGAAACGAGATCCCTCTCAGAAAGATTCTCCATAAAGCGAAGAGCAGAGAGAGCCAGATCGTCGTAGGAATGTTCGAATTTTTCTCGCCCGAGGTCTGTAATGACAAATACCTTCGATGGCCGTCCGCGCCCACGTGATGCGCTCGATGCTCGATGCGGCTCCCGAGCTTCTAGAAGCCCGGATTCGATAAGGCGATCCAAGTGGCGTCTGATGCCTGCTGGGGTTAAATTTAAGCGCGCCGCCAAGTCGAGTGCGCTCTGCGGCCCATTTTCTAGAATGGTGCGAGCAACCAGATCTCTGGTCTTATCCTCGCTCTTTTTCACAACAATAGTGTTGCGTAATTCCCCGTTTTGCGCCAATCGAGGCCTTTTGGGTCAGAGATTCAGGTCACCTCGGTGGAGCCCGAGATAGGCAATAGGCTAGGTGGGTGAACTTGGTCAGCCTGATTTACACGGCGCTCGTCGTCCTCCAGGTGGGGCTCATCGTCACCGGCGGGGCTGTGCGCCTGACCGGATCTGGGCTCGGATGCCCAACATGGCCACAATGTGTTTCTGGCTCAATAGCTCCAGTTAAGCACCAGGCCCAAGGTGCGCTTCACTCCTGGATTGAATTTGGAAATCGCCTTCTAACGGTGGTGCTTGTTATCACCATCCTGGCCGCGGTTCTTGGAGCCTTTAGATGGGGCAAGGGACGCAGCGACTGGAAACTAATCCGGATTTTGGCTCTGACTCAAATCGTTGGAATTGTCGCGCAGATTGTCCTAGGTGGGATTACCGTCCTAACAAAGCTAAATCCTTTCGCGGTCTCCTCGCACTTCCTACTCTCTATTGTTTTGATCCCAACCACCCTCTCACTTCGCGAACGAATCTTTGCCAAGGCGAGAACCACCGTCTTGCCTACAACCAGACTGCTCATACAAGCCGTCACCGTCCTAAGCGTTGTCGTGATTTCGATCGGAACAGTCGTGACTGGCAGCGGCCCTCACGCTGGCGATGCCCAAGCCAAGCGCTACCACATCGACCCCCGACTCATCTCCTGGATTCATGCCGACGCAGTGATCGCGCTTATTGGACTCACTATTGCGCTCTATCTTGTTATGAAGGTCTCCGAGCCCGTTGAGGTTCGCTCCTTCATTGGTAAGAAAGTCCTTCTATTCTTAGCGCTGTGCCTGGGGCAAGGCGTTATTGGCTACATCCAATATTTCACCCATCTTCCAGAAGCACTTGTTGCCTTACATCTATTAGGTGTCGGTCTTATTTGGCTGACCATTTGGAATATCGGCTTCAAAGCGAATGCATTTAGTCGTCAGTAGTTAGCCAGAATTTAATGTAGTTATTCATGAACAATGTCGTTCCTGACGAAACAATGGTAGATAAAAGAAGCAGTTAATAGAAAATAGGGAGATAGAAGGCCATGCAGAGAGCAACCTGGAGTCAGGAAGATGACAAGGCAGTAGTTATTGCTAGAGCGCTAGCGATGGATAGCGTACAGAAAGTTGGCAATGGCCATCCAGGTACAGCAATGTCACTCGCTCCTGTTGCGTACACGCTCTTCCAACGTTTTCTGAAGCATGACCCAACTGATTCCGCCTGGCTTGGTCGCGACCGCTTTGTCCTTTCATGTGGACATTCCTCTCTTACTCTTTATATCCAGCTCTTCCTCTCAGGCTATGGACTATCACTCGATGATCTGAAGTCCTTCAGAACTCACGACTCACTGACCCCAGGACATCCAGAGTATGGACACACCAATGGCGTTGAAACAACTACGGGACCACTTGGCGCCGGCGTATCTAATGCGGTCGGAATGGCGATGGCAGCCCGCTTTGAAAAAGGCCTGCTAGATCCTGATTCCGAGACCTCATTGTTTGATCACAATATCTGGGTTATCTGCTCTGATGGAGATTTAGAAGAAGGTGTAAGCGGTGAGGCTTCGTCATTAGCCGGTACACAGGCTCTTGGAAATCTCAAGATGATTTACGACGATAACCGCATCTCTATTGAAGGCGATACCCACGTTGCATTCACTGAGGATGTAGCAGCGCGATATCGCGCCTACGGTTGGCATGTCATAGTTGTGAACGCTTTGGCAGATGGAAACATAGACCGCGAAGCCCTAGAGCGTGCGATGATTGAGGCAGAATCAATTACAGACCGTCCGACGTTAATAAGAATGCACAGCACCATCGCTTGGCCAGCTCCACACGCTCGTGGTACTGCCGAGTCACATGGATCTGCTCTCGGTGCCGATGAGATTGCAGCGACCAAGGTAATTTTGGGGCTCGACCCAGAGCAGAGTTTCATCGTTCCTGATGAGGTGCTCGCACATGCGCGCAAGGTAATTGAGCGTGGTCAAGCCGCGCATGCTGCATGGAGTGCAGAGTTCGAATCGTGGAAAAATTCACATCCAGAGCGCGCTTCGCTATTGGAGCGTCTACGCAATAAAACTCTTCCGGATAATTGGGAAGCAGCTCTTCCAGTATTTCCTGCCGGCAAAGATGTTGCGACTCGTGCCGCTTCAGGCAAAGTAATCTCAGCGATTGCAAATATATTGCCTGAATTTTGGGGAGGATCCGCTGACCTTGCCGGAAGTAACAACACAACCATCGAAGGCAGCAAATCATTCCTGCCAACAAGTAGCCAGCTAGAGGGCGGTGACCCTTACGGTCGACTCATTCACTTCGGTATTCGCGAGCACGCCATGGGCGGAATTCTCAACGGTATTGCTCTGCACGGACTGACAAAACCATTCGGTGGAACCTTCTTGGTCTTCAGTGATTACATGCGTGGATCGGTCCGCCTCGCGGCGCTCATGAATCTACCGGTCACATTCGTCTGGACCCACGACTCGATTGGTTTGGGCGAAGATGGACCTACTCACCAACCAGTTGAGCATGTAGCCTCACTTCGATTGATTCCTAATTTGGCAATGATTCGCCCTGCTGATGCCAACGAAACCTCGATCGCATGGCGCGAAGTAATAACTCGTGCAAAGCCAGCAGGATTCGCCTTATCTCGTCAGAATCTTCCCGTCATTGATCGCACCGTCTTTGCAAGTGCCGAGGGTGTTGCCAATGGTGCATATGTAGTGAGCGAGGCTGCTGGTCCACTGGATGTAATCTTGATCGCCACTGGCTCTGAAGTCGCTTTGGCGATAGCAGCACAAGCACTTCTAGCGGCCGAAGGAATTCATGCCCGCGTCGTTAGCGCTCCATGTCTAGAATGGTTTGAAGAGACTGATTCAGCCTACAAAGAGTCAGTGCTTCCATCTGCAGTGAAAGCCCGAGTTAGCGTCGAAGCTGGCGTTACAGCTGGGTGGCGCGAGTATGTGGGTGACTCTGGAGTCTCTGTAGGACTCAACCACTTTGGTGCCTCAGCGGCCGCAGGAATACTCTTCAAAGAGTTTGGGTTTACTCCAGAGGCTGTCGTTGCTGCAGCTAAGAGTTCAATAGCGAAGGCGGACAAGTAATGTCATCAAATCTTCAAGATGTTAGCGCAGCCGGAGTATCAATCTGGCTCGATGATCTCTCCCGCGATCGACTACAAAGCGGAAGCTTGGCCGAACTGATCGCATCGTCGAATGTGGTTGGTGTTACTACCAACCCAAGTATCTTTTCTGCCGCAATCAAAGGTTCAGCCCTCTATAAAGATGATGTCTTGGCACTGAAAGCCAAGGGTGCTGATACCGCAGCGATCATCACAGAACTGACAACCTCGGATGTAACTGCAGCCTGCGATCTCTTTACCGCCAAGTATGAGGCGTCTGACCATGTGGACGGTCGAGTGAGCATTGAGGTTGATCCCTTCCTAGCCCATGAGACAGCGCCAACCGTCGAACAGGGTAAGTCCTTATGGTCGCTCATCAATCGTTCGAATTTATTAGTTAAAGTTCCCGCCACTCTTGAAGGCTTACCTGCGATTCGGCAGTTGACCGCCGCAGGGATCAGCATCAACGTGACTCTTATCTTCTCTGTTGAACGTTACGAGAAGGTCATGGATGCCTACTTGTCAGGTCTTGAAGATCGACTCGCAGCAGGGCTACCAATAAACGAGATTCACTCTGTGGCATCATTCTTCGTCTCACGCATCGATACCGAAATTGATAAGCGCCTGGATGCAATCGCTGCAGGCTCTCCCCTACGCGGCAAATCTGCCATTGCAAATGCAGTGCTTGCATATGAGGCCTACCTCGGCGTTATCGCATCCCCTCGATGGGCCGCACTGGATGCAAAGGGTGCAAATCAGCAGCGTCCACTCTGGGCTTCAACAGGAGTAAAGGACAAGGCATATGACTCGACACGATATGTCGTTGAACTGATTGCGCCGCATTGCGTTAACACAATGCCCGAAGCAACCCTGAATGAAGTTCGCGCCCACGGGGTTGTTCGCGGCGACACCATCACTTCAGCTATTCCAAGTGCTCACGAGCACTTCGTGGCACTGGCCGAGGCAGGAATAGATTTTGCTGATGTCGTGGCCTTCCTAGAAAAAGATGGAGTTAAGAAATTTGCCGATGCCTGGCAAGAACTACTAGACAATGTAAGTGCGGTGTCATAAATGATCTCTGTATCTGGTTCAGCGTTATCAATTGCTACCAATGCGACCAAGAGTTCGCTCAACGCAATTCTGACTCGACTCGCAGCCAAGGATCACACCTTGTGGGGTCCAGAAGCTGAGGCAGAGGCAGCTATCCGCCTTAACTGGATTGATCTGCCAACGAGCTCACGAGCGCTGCTGCCAGAGCTGGATGCTCTGACTGCGTGGGCCCGCACCCGTGAAATTTCCTCGATCGTTCTGGCTGGAATGGGTGGTTCATCCCTCGCCCCTGAAGTGATTGCCAAGACATTCAAAAAATCACTCACGGTTCTTGATACGACAGATCCTGACCAGATCAAGGCGGCAATCCCGACTGATTTGGCACATAGCCTGGTTGTAGTTGGATCCAAGTCAGGCTCAACTATTGAAACCGCTTCACACAAGGCCTTCTTTACCAAGGTCTACCAGGATGCAGGACTTAATCCAGCCGATCATTTTGTGATCGTCACAGATCCTGGTTCGCCTTTAGATAAGTCAGCACGCGCAGATGGATTGCGAGTGGTCAACGCAGATCCAAATGTCGGTGGTCGTTACAGCGCGCTCTCTGCCTTCGGTTTAGTTCCCGCAGCTCTTATTGGGGTTGATGTCTCCATACTTTTGGATGATGCCGCTGCCGCTGCAGCTACTTTTACTACAGAGAATTCAAGTGTCGTTGAAATCGCAGCAACCATCTTTGATAAGGGCGAACAGAATGTTGCCTTCTTCGATGCGGGTTCAGATCTGCCAGGTATCTCTGACTGGATTGAACAACTCATCGCGGAATCAACTGGCAAAAACCAGACCGGTCGCCTTCCTATTGCGATCGAATCAGCCAACGCTCCTATCGCTGGAGCTGGTTTGAAGATTGGTTTTGATGAGCTCATCACAAGGAGATTTGGTCGTCACGGGATCTCTTGGAGAACAATTTATTTTATGGGAGTGGGTCACAGCCCTCCTTGGCTATAGCTTGCAGGTAGATCCCTTCAATCAACCAAATGTCACCGAAGCGAAAGAACGAACTGGCGCTCTCCTTTCTACCTGGAATGATGGAAAGGTTCCGCAATACAAGCCATCGTTTTCTAATGATCTACTCTCGATTTACAGTTCTTCAACGGCGGAGTCACTTGATGGCCAACTCAAAGATTTCTTAACGATAGATAGTCATTACATCGCAATCATGGCTTACCTATCGCGCGGCATTGATGAGAGCGCTCCTGCTCTGCGCGAGGTGATCGCTACCAAGAGCGGCAAGGGAACAACCTTCGGTTGGGGACCGCGCTTCTTGCATTCCACGGGACAATTTCATAAAGGCGGGCAACACAACGGCGCCTTCCTGCAGATCACGGGAGAGAATCAGGGCGATCTAGCGATCCCCCATCAGAACTTCTCTTTCCATACTCTGTTAATGGCTCAGGCTCTGGGTGATGGACAAGCGCTTGCGGATCGAAAATTTCCGCTCGTAAGAATCCACCTCAAGAATAGAGAAGCGGGTTTAGCGTTGTTACTGGAAGAGCTTAAGAAGATTTAATCTTCGCCGCGAAGTTTTGCGAGAGCATCTCCCAAAATCTTCTCGGCTTCAGCTTCAGTGCGACGCTCTTTAACATAAGCCAAGTGAGTCTTGTATGGCTCATTCTTAACCGGCATCGGTGGCTTATCTTTATCTAGACCTGCAGGGAAACCACAACGAGGACAATCCCACTCATTAGGAATTGCCACTGTGCCATCTTCGGCAAAGGAAGGACGAGTTTCGTGGCCATTGGCGCACCAGTATGAGACGCGAAAGCGAGCTATCGCCTCACCACGCTCAGCCTCACCCATTGGGCCAGCACCGACGCGACTACCGCGGATTGCACTTCCTGCCATTTTTTACTCCTCTAAAATAATTACTTCTTTGTACTACCTAAAAATTGCCGCGTGATCTGATTACTTGAGGTAAAGGCTTAGCGCCACTACTCCCGCGAACCAGAGACCGCCCACCACGATCGTGATCCGGTCCAGGTTCTTCTCTACGACAGAAGAACCGCCATAGGTAGAGGAAACGCCGCCACCGAAGAGATCGGAGAGGCCGCTTCCCTTGCCCTTATGGAGAAGAACCAGAAGGATCATGAGGACGCTCGTGATCACTTGAACAATTGATAAAGCTAAAACCACGGTCCGGCTCCTTTTATTTCATCCCCCTGCAGGGCAGGGCTAGATCACTTCGATCGACTTTTTAGACTCTTTCGAGCCAGAGGGTAAGGATAGCGTGCTAAGCGCTAGTCGCTACGCGGTGGTACTTAGCGATTCGGGCGAATTCCTCAGGATCAAGGCTCGCTCCCCCGACCAAAACGCCATCGACATCGGCCTCACGCATAATATCGACGATATTTGCCGACTTAACGGAGCCGCCGTAGAGAATCTTGGCGTTATCAGCGATCTCATCGCTGCCGATATCACGTAGAGCTTCTCGGATAGCGGCACAGACTTCCTGAGCATCTGCTGGCGTAGCGGTCTTTCCGGTGCCAATGGCCCAGACGGGTTCGTAGGCAAAGACAACCTTCTTGAGGTCAGGCTTATGGAGTCCGGCTACCGAAGCGGTCAACTGGGCAACCACAAACTCCACCTGCTTGCCGGATTCGCGAACCGATAGATCTTCACCAATACAGAGAACTGGGATGATCTCGTTAGCCAGTGCAGCCTTAGCTTTGGCAGCAACCAGGGCATCGCTCTCACCATGAATGGTGCGACGCTCTGAATGGCCGACTAGAACATAGGTGCAACCGAGCTTGTTGAGCATTGCGCCAGAGATATCCCCAGTAAATGCTCCGGAAGCTTCAGGTGAGAGATCCTGCGCACCGTAGGTGAGGCGCAGTCTGTCCCCGTCAATCAGCGTTTGAACTGAGCGAATATCGGTGAATGGCGGGAATACCGCGACATCGACGGCATCAAAATCTTTCTCCTCAAGAGAGTAAGAGAGCTTTTGAGTTACCGCAATTGCCTCGAGATGATTGAGATTCATCTTCCAGTTTCCAGCAATCAATGGCTTACGCATTATTAAGAACCTCAATCCCAGGTAGTGGCTTGCCTTCTAGATACTCCAGTGAAGCTCCACCACCGGTCGAAATGTAACCAAATTGCTCATCTTTAAAACCAAGTGCACGAACCGCAGCGGCTGAGTCTCCTCCACCTACTACTGAGATGCCTTGAACCTTCGTGAGCGCCTCTGCAACAACTTTGGTTCCGTTAGCAAAGTTAGGGAATTCAAATACTCCCATAGGGCCGTTCCAGAAAACGGTGTGGCACTTTTCGATAGCGGCAGCAAATGCTGCTGCGCTCTCTGGTCCAATATCTAGACCCATTTGATCAGCCGGAATAGAACTGGCACTTACCAACGTCGGTGTGGCATCTGCCGCAAAGGCAGGTGCTACGACAATATCTGTCGGAAGAAGTAGCTCTACACCAAGATCTTTTGCTTCTTGGAGCAACTTCTTAACATCATCGAGAAGATCGAGTTCGACGAGAGAAGTTCCAATTTCGTGGCCTTGGGCTTTGAGAAAGGTGAAGAGCATTCCGCCGCCGATAGCGAGGACGTTAACTTTTCCAAGAAGATTCTTGATCACGCCAATCTTGTCCGAAACCTTGGCTCCGCCAAGAACAACACCATACGGACGATCTGGATTTTCAGTGAGCTTCTTTAAGAACTTCAATCTCTGCAGCCACGAGGAAACCAGCTGCATTGGGCAGAATCTTGGCAACGTCGTAGACCGAGGCATGCTTACGGTGAACTGCTCCAAATCCATCACTGACGAAGAGATCCATCCCATGAGCAAGCTGTATAGCAAGTGCAACACGCTCGGACTCATCTTTAGAGGTCTCAGCCGCTTCATAACGAATGTTCTCGAGCAAAAGTACTTGTCCAGGAAGCAATGCAGCTTTCTTGGCATCTACATCTGCGCCGACGATTTCGGATGAGAAGATGACGGGTGATCCAAGTAGATCGCCAAGGCGATGAGCTACTGGTGCAAGAGTCATATCTGGATTGCGTTCACCTTTTGGGCGACCTAAGTGGGCAGTGATAACGACACTCGCGCCATTATCGATGAGATATTTAATAGTCGGAAGCGATGCCCGGATGCGACCATCATCTCTGATGACGCCCTCTTTAATAGGGACGTTGAGGTCGCACCGGAGCAGAACTCGCTTGCCTGCTACATCAAGTGATTGAAGCGCAGTGAAGCTCATTAGAGAGATTTACCTACAAACGATACGAGATCAACGAGGCGATTTGAGTAACCCCACTCGTTGTCGTACCAACCGAGAACCTTCACGGTGGTTCCAATTGTCTTGGTAAGCCCTGCGTCGAAGATACATGATGCTGGATCTGTGACGATATCAGCCGAAACGATTGGGTCTTCGGTGTAACGAAGAATTCCCTTAAGTGGACCTTCAGCTGCCTTCTTGATCGCAGCGTTGATCTCAGCTGCGCTTACTTCGCGAGCGAGTTCAACGGTGAGATCTGTTGCAGAACCTGTTGGGACTGGAACGCGCAGTGCATATCCATCGAGCTTGCCCTTGAGGTTTGGAAGCACGAGGCTGATCGCCTTAGCGGCGCCGGTTGATGTTGGGATAATGGAGAGCGCACCAGCGCGAGCGCGGCGAAGATCTTTGTGTGGTTGATCATGGAGAGATTGATCGTTGGTGTACGCGTGAACTGTGGTCATGAGGCCGCGAAGAATTCCGAACTCCTCATCGAGAACCTTTGCCATTGGTGCAAGGCAGTTAGTTGTGCATGATGCATTTGAAATGACGTTATGAACAGCAGCGTCGTACTTATCCTCGTTGACACCGAGGACGATTGTGATGTCTTCATCGGTTGCAGGAGCAGAGATGATGACCTTCTTGGCGCCAGCAGTAATGTGCTTCTTTGCATCGGCGGCCTTCGTGAAGAAGCCGGTTGATTCAACGACGATATCTGCATTCAGGGCTGCCCATGGCAAGTTTGCTGGATCGCGCTCGGCGAAGACCTTGATGGTCTTATCTCCAACGGTGATTGAGTCCTCGGTATAAGTAACTGGAAGACCAAGGCGACCCAGAATCGAGTCATACTTCAAAAGGTGGGCAAGGGTGTGATTATCTGTGAGGTCGTTGATTCCAACAATCTCGAAATCGGCTCCCGAGAGCAGAGCAGCTCGGAAGAAGTTACGTCCAATGCGACCAAAACCATTAATTCCAACACGAATCACTTTATTTCCCACCTTCTCAAATAATGAAATTTTCCAGAAGCACAATTAAGAGTCACAACGTTGTGATAGCAAAATCCTATCAGTGAGGCTATTCAGCCAATAATTCTGGGCTTAACCCCGCCTCGGTATCGGGAATGCCCAGATCGTGGGCCCGCTTATCGGCCATCGCCAAAAGCCTGCGAATTCGCCCTGCAATCGCATCCTTCGTCATAGGGGGCGAGGCTAAGGAACCCAGCTCTTCTAGGCTCGCTTGCCCGTAATTTATGCGTAATTCACCAGCCTCTTTTAAGTGGCTCGGGATCTCTTCACCCAATATTTCAAGTGCTCTCGCAACACGTGCGGCTGCCGCGACAGCGGCTCGGGCAGAACGCCTAAGATTTGCATCATCAAAGTTGGCTAAACGATTAGCGGTAGCCCTCACCTCGCGCCGCATTCGGCGCTCCTCCCAAGCCAAGACGCTCTCATGGGCTCCGAGCCTGGTCAGCAGAGCCCAATCGCATCTCCATCACGAATTACTACACGATCTACGTTTCTTACCTCGCGCGCCTTCGCCGTAATTCCTAATCTCCGCGCTGCACCGACAAGCGCAAGAGCGGCCTCAGGACCGGGACAGGTTATTTCAAGGGCCGATGAGCGACCAGGTTCGGTGAGAGAGCCATGCGCTAAAAATGCGCCGCGCCAGGCTGCCTCTGCATCACAGATTCCCGCTGAGACAACTTGAGGTGGTAGCCCACGGATGGGGCGAGCATTGGCATCGATCAATCCAGCTTGGCGCGCCAGCGCATCGCCCTCAGATGCAACACGCACCACATATCTACTCCCCTTGCGTAATCCACTTGGAGAGAGGACTGATAACTCACTATCGTGCCCATAAATTTCGGCAATATCTTTGCGAAGCCGCCTCGCAGCCTGCGCCGTATCTAATTCAACTTCGATAACTATCTTCCCTGCAGAGATATGAAGTCCACCGGCGAAACGCAAAAGTGCGGATACTTCGGATTTGCGGCAACATGGCTTCGAAATATTGAGTCGACTCAACTCGTCTTTCACTGATGCAGTCATTGCCATACGGCAATCTAAGCAGGGTTCACTCCATAATGTGGGCGAAAACTGCACGAAGTTTTTTTACATCGTGGTGGTAACTACCTGGAGATTGGGCTAGAGGTGCAACAACCAACTCTCCGCCTAAACCCTCAACTAAACCTTTAAGTTTTGAACTCTTCTCTATTGCAGCGGGATCAACGATCGCAAAATCGATCCGCAGATGCGGGAGGTGTTGCAAGACAAATTCCAGATGATCCTCAGCCGAGGAGCCAGCAAATTCATCGACCGAGTCAGGCTCTGGCAGGTTGAGAACCATGATTCGCTTGGCGGGAGAGTTGACGACGGCGGTAGCCAATTCAGGCAGGAGTAGATGCGGCATCACGCTGGAGAACCAAGAGCCTGGCCCAATGGTGATCCAATCCGCCGCCGCAATCGCGGTTAATACTTGAGGAGTCACTCTTGGATTTTCGGGGATCAGTCGCAGGGATTCGATGCGCCCCTTGGCGGTTGCCACCTGTACCTGACCGCGGACGATGGTACGTCCAGATGCGGTGTTAAAAGTTCCCTCAATATCCAATGGGTCAAGCGACATAGGAAGAACATCGCCCACGATGCGCAGCAGATTTCCAACCTGGCGGATGCCGCGAACTGCATCGCCATCCTTCTCCCATAAAGCCATCATCAAGAGATTTCCGAGAGCGTGACCACTCAGATCACCTTCGCCGCGAAAGCGATACTGCATTACATCAGCCCACCCACGACCCCAATCGTCATCGCTGCAGAGCGCCGCCAGCGCCATGCGCAGATCTCCAGGTGGCAGCGAACCAAATTGATCGCGCAAACGACCACTTGATCCGCCGTTATCGGCAACTGTCACGACCGCGGTTATCTCGGAGGTCACTCCGCGCATTGCTGTGAGAGTCGCGGCCAAACCATGACCACCACCAAGACTTACTACACGCTGATGGTTCATACCTTAGATTTCACGACCTAAGTCACGGTGTATTGCAGTGGCTTCAATGCGTTGGTCCCCTACAGTTCCGCGAGCGTTAAAACGGCGAGCTAACTCTTCGGCGACCGCCACGCTTCTATGTTTTCCCCCGGTGCATCCAATAGCCAGTGTTAAATATTTGCGACCCTCTTGAAAAAAGCCCGAGGCCATCGTCTCAAAGAGCGATTGATATTTCTCTAAGAAATCTTGCACATTTTCAGTATTCAAAACTCTTTCAGAGACCGCTGCATCTAGCCCCGTAAGTGGTCGAAGTTGCGGATCCCAATGTGGGTTCGCGATGAATCTGCAATCCATTACAAGATCTGCATCAACTGGTATTCCATATTTGTAACCGAAGGAGAGAACATTTACACGCAGGTCAGCCGTTGTCGATGTAGCAAAGAGTTCAGCGATCTTCTGTTCGAGCTGGTGGATATTGAACGAAGATGAGTCGATGAGAACATCTGAGACAGATCTGACTTCGCGCAAACGTTCGCGCTCTTTAGCAATTCCATCAAGGATTCGATCATTTCCTTGCAAGGGGTGTGGACGCCTGGTTGATTCAAATCTGCGCACCAGTACATCATCGTTGGCATCTACAAAGAGAACCTGGCGCTCAACGCCGCGATCGGCGATCTCGCTTAGCGCGCTGCTCAAAGTTCCGAAGAATTCCCGGCCGCGTACATCAATCACTACGGCTATGCGCGAGGCAGTATTTGCCGCCATGTCACAGAGATTTGCTAGGAGCGCAGGTGGCAAATTGTCGACGACATACCAACCGAGATCCTCCAGGGCGTGAGCCACCGTTGATCTACCAGCTCCACTCATGCCGGTAATTACGACGACTTTCCCATTCACATCCAGAAGTCTATCCGTGGATCTCGCCCGTTCCCATGTCGATCGAGAGGTTCGAATTGGGTTCTGGACGAAGAGCGCTCTCAATAATCATCGCGATCTTCTCTCCAATACCAGGGATGGCCGCTATCTCTTCGACGCTTGCCTTCTTAATCGCGCTCACCGATCCAAATCGATCGAGCAAGGCTTTGCGCCTCACCTCACCTAAAAGAGGAATCTCATCAAGCAGGGATTCCAACATCACAGCTGAACGCTTGGAGCGATGGAAGTTGATGGCAAAACGGTGTGCCTCATCGCGCACCCTTTGTAAGAGATAGAGACCCTCACTATGTCGCGGAAGGATGATGGGATCGGAGTTGTTGGGAAGCCAGACTTCTTCAAGACGTTTGGCGAGTCCAACCAGGGGAATCCGTTCAAGGCCAAGAGTTAAGAGCGCTTGGTATGCGGCATTTACCTGTGGCGCACCTCCATCAACCACGATGAGGGCAGGTGGGTAGGCAAATTTTGGCCGTGAACCTCCCTGTAATTTCAACTCTTGAACATCTATATCTTTCTCAGCAAGATACCTCTTTAACCGTCGAGTGAGGACATGGTTCATAGCACGAGTGTCATCAAAGCCAGACATCATCATCGATCGAGAATCTGCGATAGTCAGCCTTCTTGGGTTGCCCATCCTCAAAGACCACCATCGATGCAACCATGTGTTTGCCTTGGATGTTGGAGATATCGAAACATTCGATGCGAAGCGGAAGTTCTGGCAGACCAAGCGCCTCTTGAATCTCCTCCAAAGCCTTACCTACAACAGCCACATCGTTAGATCGCTTACTCAGATATTGAATCAGCGCATGTTGGGCGTTACGGGCAACCGTTCGCATCATTTCGAATTTCTCACCGCGTTGCGGAACAGCGATGCTTACCTTGTGTCCCGCGACAGAGGCCAACCACTCTTTGAGGGATTCCACATCGCTTGGTTCACGGTCAACCAAAATTTCCGATGGCGCTTTAGTCTCAAGATAAATCTTGGCCAAGGCCGCCGAAATAACATCCTCCCCCTCGAGCACATCAGAGAGATCAATAATCCAAGCTCGTGAAGCGATGACTCTGCCGGCACGTATCGAGAAGAGTGAGGCCGCTGCATGCGTAACCTCTTCGTGAATAGCAACAAGATCGGCTGAGAAATTATTGTTGAGCGAGGTCTCCGTGAACTCCGTGGTCTTGGTGAGCGCGGCTAGCTGGTCTCTTAACTTTGCTGCGAGCTCAAACTCCTCATTTGCTGCCGCCCGCTCCATATCAATGTGGATCGATTCTGCAATATCTGTTGGATTCCTATCAAGATAGGTAACTAGGTTCTTGGCAAGAGCAGTGTGCTCCTCTTTCGTTATCCACCCCACGCATGGCGCTGAACATTTACCTATATCTCCAAGGAGACACTGCCTCTTGGTCGCAACTGCACGATTAAAGTTGGATTGAGTGCAGGCACGTATCGGAAAGATGCGCTGCAGAACATCTACAGTTCCATGCAGAGCCCACGCATTGGTAAATGGACCAAAGTAGCGATTTCCCTTTACATGTTTCTGACGCGAGACAAATAGACGTGGATACTCTTCCGAGAGAGAAACTGCAAGGTATGGATAAGTTTTGTCATCTTTGAACTGCACATTAAATTGCGGATTGAAGGATTTAATCCAGGTAAATTCCAGCGCAAGAGCTTCAATCTCGCTACCGACAATGGTCCAATCGACACGTACGGCGGTATGGACCATGCGATAAGTCTTAGCGGCGAGATTCGAGCCAAAGTAAGAGTTGAGACGGTTTTTGAGATTTTTGGCCTTACCTACGTAGATGACGCGGTCATTCTTATCGTAGAAGCGATAAACCCCAGGCTCGGTGGGAATATTGCTGGGACGATAATCCGCAGGATTGGACATGGTCAGCCAAGAACTTCCGCCAAGAATTTGCCGGTATAGCTAGCGCTCATATTCGAGACCTGCTCTGGAGTTCCTTCAGCGATAACGGTTCCACCACCTGCTCCCCCTTCGGGGCCAAGATCGATTACCCAGTCTGCAGATTTGATGACATCCAAGTTGTGTTCGATGACGACAACTGTATTACCTGAATCAACGAGACGATTTAAAACAAGGAGCAATTTGCGGGTATCTTCGAAATGCAATCCAGTTGTGGGTTCATCCAGCACATAAATAGTTCGGCCGGTGGATCTACGTTGCAACTCTGTTGCCAGCTTTACGCGCTGCGCCTCTCCGCCTGAGAGAGTAGGAGCTGATTGCCCGAGTCGCACATAACCAAGACCAACATCATTCAATGTCTTGAGATATCTGGCGATGGCAGGGACTGATTCGAAGAAGTGCGAAGCCTCCTCAATCGGCATATCGAGTACCTGGGCGATCGTCTTGCCCTTGTAGTGCACTTCGAGAGTTTCGCGGTTATAGCGTGCTCCGTGACAGACCTCGCAGGGAACATAGACATCGGGAAGGAAGTTCATCTCAATTGTGATGGTGCCATCTCCTGCGCAATTTTCGCAGCGGCCACCTTTGACGTTGAATGAGAATCGTCCTTGCTGATAGCCACGAATCTTCGCCTCAGTGGTCTCTGCGAAGAGGGCGCGGATCTTGTCGAATACTCCAGTGTAGGTAGCTGGGTTAGAGCGTGGAGTTCGACCGATTGGCGATTGATCAACGTGAACGACCTTATCGAGCAGATCAACACCAGTTACAGTGCGGTGTCGCCCAGGAACGATACGTGCTCCATTGAGTTTGTTTGCCAATACCGAATAGAGAACATCATTTACCAAGGTGGATTTTCCGGAGCCACTTACTCCCGTAACCGCAACAAAGAGTCCTAGCGGGAAGGTGACGCTGATGCTCTTGAGGTTATTCTCTTTAGCTTCTTTAACAACCAAGACCCTCTTAGGATCACTAACGCGACGTTCTGCAGGAATCGGGATGGAGCGTCGACCAGAGAGGTAGTCACCAGTGATTGATTCAGGGGCGCTTATCAGTGCCTTGTAATCACCTGATGAGACGACCTTGCCACCATGCTCGCCCGCCCCTGGTCCAATATCAACGATCCAATCGGCGATGCGAATGGTGTCTTCATCATGTTCAACGACGATCAGAGTATTGCCAAGGTCGCGCAGTCGCGTAAGAGTCTCGATGAGGCGGCGATTATCGCGTTGATGCAGACCAATGCTCGGCTCATCAAGAACGTAGAGGACTCCCGTTAAACCAGATCCAATCTGGGTAGCCAAACGGATACGTTGCGCCTCACCACCTGAGAGCGTCGCAGCTGGTCGCTCAAGTGAGAGATAGTCCAGCCCAACATCGAGCAAGAAACCTAGACGCGCATGAACCTCTTTGAGGACTCGATCGGCGATCTTCTTCTCGCGGGCGTTCAGAGAAATCTTTTTAAGAAAGAGTGCACAATCGGCGATGGAGAGTTCGCAGATCTCCCAAATATTCTTGCCACCGAGCGTTACCGCGAGAACCTCTGGCTTGAGGCGAGCTCCCTTACAGACAGGACATGGAGTTTCACGCATATACGCTTCATATTTTTCGCGACTAAAGTCAGAATCGGTCTCTGCATGTTTGCGCTCAATGAAATTGAGAACGCCTTCAAAACCTGTCGAGTAATTACGAGTGCGACCATATCGATTCTTATACTTCACATGCACTTCGTAATCAGAGCCGTGAAGTACTGCTTCTCGAGCTTTGGCGGTCAATTTGCTCCAGGGTTTATCCATAGAGAAGCCGAGTTCATCTGCCAAACCTTGCAGTAAGCGATTGAAGTACTCAGAGGAGTGTCCGCCTGACCATGGGGCTATGGCACCTTCGTTAAGCGAGAGCGAATCATCAGGCACAACAAGATCTTGATCTACCTCAAGGCGAGTGCCGATACCGGTGCATTCAGGGCAGGCTCCAAATGGAGAGTTAAAGGAGAACGAACGTGGCTCCATCTCCTCAAAGGAGAGTCCGCAATCGTGGCATGCCATGTGTTCGCTGAAAGTGCGCTCTTTCTCGGGATCGGTAGCCTTCGCATCAACAAAATCCAAGACGACCAATCCACTTGCTAATTTGAGGGCAGTCTCGATGGAGTCGGTAATGCGCGACTTTGACTCCTTTTTAACCGCAAGGCGATCCACAACTACCTCAATAGTGTGCTTCTCTTGCTTCTTTAATTTAGGAACTTCGTTGAGGGAGTAGACGGTTCCATCTACCCTGGCACGTGAGAAGCCTTGGGTGGTGAAGTCCGTGAAGAGATCGACAAATTCGCCCTTGCGCTCTCTGACAACTGGGGCGAGAACTTGAAAACGCACACCCTCCTCGAGGGCGAGAATCTGATCCACGATATTTTGAGGAGTCTGCCGCGAGATTGGCTTGCCGCAGTTAGGACAGTGTGGGCGACCAGCGCGAGCAAAGAGTAAGCGGAGGTAGTCATACACCTCGGTGATCGTTCCTACTGTAGAGCGCGGATTTCTGTTGGTCGATTTCTGGTCAATAGAGACAGCAGGCGAAAGTCCCTCAATGAAATCCACATCAGGTTTATCCATCTGACCAAGAAATTGACGTGCATAAGCTGAAAGCGATTCAACGTAGCGACGCTGCCCCTCGGCGAAGATGGTGTCAAAGGCGAGCGATGATTTTCCAGATCCAGATAAACCGGTAAAGACAATCAGAGAGTTACGAGGCAAGTCGAGGGAGATATCTTTGAGATTGTGTTCACGTGCTCCGCGAATAATGAGGCGGTCTGTAGTCATACGCCTGCCTCCTCCATACCTCGTAGTTCACGCTTTAGTTCGCGCAGTTCATCGCGCAGACGTGCAGCCAGCTCAAATTGCAACTCTGCTGCTGCAGATTTCATCTGATCAGTGAGGGATTCTATGAGAGCGAGGAGTTCTTGTCGCGGTAGGGATACACCCGAGAGACGTGGATGGTTAATCGCAGGCATCTGGTTCGCCTTATTCTTATTTCCTTGCGTCAAACTCTGGCTATCTTCCGCCTCTTTGGTGATGAGGTCAGTGATATCTGCAATCCTCTTACGGAGTGGGGTCGGATCAATTCCATTCTCCAAGTTGTAAGCGACCTGCTTAGCACGCCTGCGATTCGTCTCATCGATAGCCTGAGCCATCGCCGCGGTAACGCTATCGGCGTACATATGGACTTCACCCGAAACATTTCGAGCGGCGCGTCCGATCGTCTGAATAAGTGATGTCGCAGATCGGAGAAAACCCTGCTTATCTGCATCGAGGATCGCAACGAGAGATACTTCAGGGAGATCGAGACCTTCGCGGAGCAGGTTGATTCCAATCAGAACGTCGTATTCGCCGGAACGTAGCTCGCGTAGAAGTTCTACCCGACGCAAGGTATCGACCTCGGAGTGTAGGTATCGAACTCGAATTCCAAGTCCCAACAGGTAATCGGTTAAATCCTCGGACATCTTCTTGGTAAGTGTCGTTACTAGGACACGTTCATTGCGCTCGGCGCGCAAGCGGATTTCAGCAACCAAATCATCGATCTGACCCTTGATGGGCTTGAGGACGATGGCTGGATCAATCAAGCCGGTAGGGCGAATTACCTGCTCTACAACATCGCCCTTCACCTTCTCCAACTCATACTTGCCTGGAGTTGCAGAGAGATAGACGGTCTGCCCTTTGCGAGCCAGGAACTCATCAAAGCGGAGCGGGCGATTGTCCAGAGCACTGGGGAGTCTAAATCCGTGCTCCACCAAAGTTCTCTTACGAGAGGCATCACCTTCGTGCATCGCGCCAATCTGAGGAACAGTAACGTGGGATTCGTCAATGACTACCAAGAAATCCTCAGGGAAATAGTCAAGGAGGCAGTTCGGTGGAGATCCAGCCTCTCGCCCATCAATGTGACGGGAGTAATTTTCGATGCCGCTACAGAAACCAAGTTGCTGCATCATCTCGATATCAAAGGTAGTTCTCATGCGAAGGCGTTGTGCCTCTAAAAGCTTCCCCGCCTTCTCGAATTTGAGGACAGCCTCTTCCATCTCCTCATTGATCTGGGCAATCGCGCGCTTCATGGTCTCATCGCCAGCGGAGTAGTGCGATGCCGGGAAGATATACATCTCTGTCTCGTCGCGAATGATCTCGCCGGTGAGAGGGTGCAAGGTCATGATCTTTTCGATCTCGTCGCCAAACATCTCAATGCGAATAGCGTGCTCTTCATACATGGGGATGATCTCGATCGTGTCCCCACGAACACGGAAGGTACCCCGTTCAAAGGCCATATCGTTACGCTTGTATTGCACATCGACAAAGCGGCGAAGTAGTTGATTGCGCTCAATAAAATCTCCGACACGTAGTCGAATCATGCGATCGACATACTCCTGTGGTGTTCCCAAACCGTAAATACAAGAGACGGTAGCAACTACAACTACATCACGGCGGGTAAGTAGCGAGTTGGTTGCAGAGTGGCGTAGCCGCTCCACCTCCTCGTTAACTGAAGAGTCCTTCTCGATGAAGGTATCTGATTGCGGAACGTAGGCTTCTGGTTGGTAGTAGTCGTAATACGAAACGAAATATTCGACGGCATTATTGGGAAGCAATTCTTTAAATTCATTTGCCAATTGCGCGGCTAGCGTCTTATTGGGTGCCAGTACCAATGTGGGTCGTTGCAATTGCTCAATAAGCCATGCAGTTGTTGCTGACTTTCCAGTTCCGGTTGCACCAAGAAGTACTACATCCTGCTCCCCCGCGTTAATCCGCCGAGTGAGTTCAGCGATCGCAGTCGGTTGATCCCCAGACGGGGTGTAATCGCTGATAACCTCAAATGGTTTTACCTTGCGTTGCAGATCTGTAACTGGACGCATTACATCCCAAGCCTTGCTGGGTAGAGCCGATCCTCATAGAGATTCTCTACTTGACGTAAGAGCTCATCTTCGGTGCCATTATTAATAAGAACTGCATCCGCGATCGCCTCACGTTGCGCATCTGTTGCCTGTACCTGCATCCTCTGAGTCACTTGATAGTCCTTCATTCCGCGATTAATGAGTCTGGCTCGGCGAGTATCCTCGCTAGCACTGACAGTCACCACGAAGTCGAAGGGATAGGCATAGGAACTCTCGGCCAGGAGCGGGATCTGACTGACCAAGATCGCATCTGGCTCCAAGTCGGCTACAACGGCATCGAAGGCGGCGCGGATTTTGGGGTGAGTGATCGCCTCTAGATCTTTGCGGGCGATCCCATCAGCAAAGACAATCTCGCCAAGCTTGGCGCGATCTAGCTCCCCATTCTTAAGAACTTCATCTCCGAAGCGAGCCACGATCTCATCGAATCCCTCGGTGCCACGCTCCACCACATCGCGGGCTAACTGGTCGAAGTCCAGGATCTGAGCTCCGCAGGCCGCGAAGAACTCAGCGGCGAGGGATTTTCCAGAGCCAATTCCACCGGTCAACGCAACAAGGAGCACCCGATAAGCCTACTCATGGAGTTTTGGCTGCGTGAACTGAGAAATGTAACCCTCCAGAAATGTAAAAGGCCCCGACTTAACGTCAGGGCCTTGAACTCTATATCTAGCGCTTGCTTACTCAGCGACCTCATCGGCTGGAGTTGCAGCAGCATCAGCCGCCTTGGCCTCTGCCTTCTGCTTCTTGTGCGCGAGGAAGCGAGCTTGAGCTTCAGCGTATTGGCGCTCCCACTCTTCGCGTTGTGCTTCAAAGCCAGGACGCCACTCTTGTGAATCTGCATCGAAACCTTCTGGATAGATGAAGTTTCCTTCTGCATCATAACGAGCGGGCATTCCATATTGAGTTGGATCGAAGGCCTCGATCTCGACCTCATGTCCCTCATTAGCCTGCTTGAGAGACAGTGAGATACGACGACGCTCAAGATCGATATCGATGATCTTTACAAAGAGCTCATCTCCAACTTGAACAACTTGCTCTGGGATCTCAACGTGGCGCTCGGCCAACTCAGAGATGTGAACCAAGCCTTCGATTCCTTCAAAGACGCGGATGAATGCGCCGAATGGAACCAACTTAGTTACTTCACCAGGAACAACTTGGTTAATGGTGTGTGTGCGGGCGAAGGCTTGCCATGGATCTTCTTGAGTTGCCTTCAGTGAGAGTGAGACGCGCTCGCGCTCGAAATCAACTTCGAGGACTTCAACGGTGACTTCATCGCCAACTTCGACAACCTCACTTGGGTGATCGATGTGCTTCCAAGAGAGTTCAGAGACGTGAACCAGACCATCGACTCCACCAAGATCAACGAAGGCACCGAAGTTAACGATCGATGAAACAACACCGGTACGAACTTGACCCTTGGTGAGCTGGTTGAGGAATGTGGTGCGTGACTCTGATTGTGTCTGCTCTAGGTAAGCGCGACGTGAGAGAACGACGTTGTTGCGATTCTTATCGAGTTCGATAATGCGGCACTCAACTTCCTTGCCAATGTAAGGAGTGAGATCGCGTACGCGACGCATCTCAACGAGTGATGCTGGAAGGAATCCGCGGAGTCCGATATCAACGATCAAGCCACCCTTAACAACTTCGATGACCAAACCGGTGACGACCTCGTCGCGCTCCTTCTTGCCTTCGATCTCGCCCCAGGCACGCTCATATTGAGCACGCTTCTTGGAGAGGATCAAACGACCTTCTTTATCTTCCTTTTGAAGAACGAGAGCTTCTACACGATCGCCAAGCTTTACGATCTCTGATGGATCGATATCGTGGCGGATGGAGAGTTCGCGGGAAGGAATTACGCCTTCTGTCTTGTAGCCAATATCAAGGAGTACTTCTTCGCGATCAATCTGGACAACAATTCCAGAGACTAGATCTCCATCATTGAAATTTTTGATTGTGCCTTCAATTGCGGCTAGAAAATCTTCTGCACTGCCAATGTCATTTACTGCGTGAATGCTGCTCAATTTGCTCCGTAGGAATAGAAAGTAGTAGTTGGTAAATCTCGCACGGCGTGCGAAAGGCTAAGGGTACGCAGGCGCCTAGATAGGGTCAAACCGGCCAAAATCCACACGCGGTAGACTGACTGTCGTGAAGGCCTACTGGATGATTCTGCGAAATCCACGGGCTCTGGCGATGATTTTGGCTGCATTTCCCAGCCAGACTCGCCTACGGAATGGTGGGTCTCGACCTCTATTTCAAGGTTCACGATGATACCCACTCGATCGCCCTGGCCGGATTAGCCGCTGGCGCCAATGGCATCGTCGGTTCGCTCAGCACAGGGATGCGCGCCGCGGTCATTGACCGCCTCGGTCTAAAAATTCCGTTACGAATCTTCGTTCCCGCCTACGCCGTAGCACTCGCATCATTTGACGCCTGCCATGGAGCAAAGCTCCTCATTGGCTTCGCCGCGCTTCTAGGATTTACCGCACCTCCCATCAATTTGTCGGTGCGGCCAATGTGGAAGACCGCAGTACCCGAGGAGCAATACAGAACCGCAATTGCGATTGACACCGCCTCCATGAATCTTGGCGTTGTTCTCGGACCGGCGCTGGCAACAACGCTTGCACTCTCTGGTCATCCCGCTAGTGGTCTCATCACAACCGCGGCTCTGATCCTCTTTGGCGGAATCTCGCTCTCCTCTCTGAAATTCACCAAGCAGTGGCGCCCTGAAAAACGCGAAGCTGGGTGGGCAGACACTCCTTAGAAATCCAGGAATGCGCCTCCTCATTGCCGAGGGTGTTCTGATTGGCTATGGAACCGGAAATTTCCAGATCGCGATTCCTGCACTGAGCTCCTTGCATCATCAACCACGCTTTGCCGGGCTAGCTTTCGGAACGACTGCAGCACTCTCGATCGCTGGAAGTCTGGTGGCCGGTGCACTGGGAAGGCATATCGCGCCAGTCCAAGGATTTCGGGTTATCTATCTCTTCTGGTTCTTGGCAACGATTCCGCTCGCCTTTGTAAATCCTGGTTGGTCACTCTTATTGGTACTGGCTACCTTTGGCTTTATTGGTGGGGCTGAGCAGGTCTACTACCTGGAGCAGTTGGAATTAATACGCCCAACTGGAAGCGCCGCTGCTGCGATTGGATGGATTTGGACTACCGAAGGTTCGTTCGGTGCGCTTGGTCAATCAACGGGTGGATTCTTCTCGCAACATTTCTCGCCGCACTTCTGTTTTGCAATAACTACCTCGATGTTCGGATTGGGACTCATCCTCATCTTTGTCGGCCAACGTTGGCTGAAGCCCTTTGATCGGGGCCGTGTAGGCGCTTAGTGCGCTGCCAGATCCCAGCTAGCACCAATCCCAATATTCACCGAGAGAGGTAGTGACAGAGCGACGGCGTTCTCCATCTCGCGTCGCACAACTTCAGAAAGTCTCTCCTGCTCACCGGGGGCAATTTCAAAGATGAGCTCGTCATGAACTTGGAGAAGCAATCGAGATTCAAATTTTTCCGAACGCAAAACACGTGCAACATTAAGCATGGCAACTTTGATGATATCCGCTGCTGATCCTTGGATAGGTGCATTGAGCGCCATCCGTTCTGCAACTTCGCGGCGCTGCCGATTGTCACTCGATAGATCTGGCAGGTAACGGCGGCGTCCCAAGATTGTCTCGGTATAGCCCTTCTCTCTCGCCTCTTCGACAACGCTCTTCAAATAATCCTGGATTCCGCCAAAGCGTTTGAAATATTGATGCATCAACTCCTGTGCATCGCCAGGAGAGAGATTTAGTTGTGCCGCTAAGCCATAAGCAGAGAGCCCATAAGCAAGTCCATACGACATCGCTTTAATTTGGCGACGCATCTCTGGATCAACATCTTTTACAGCGACACCGAAGACCTGGGCTCCGACCGTACTATGCAAGTCTTCACCACTCTTAAAGGCGACAATCAGCCCTTCATCCTTTGAGAGGTGGGCCATGATCCGCATCTCAATCTGGCTGTAATCAGCGGTGAGTAAGCCGGTAAATGGCTTGGCAGCGACGAAACAATCTCGGATTCGCCTGCCCTCCTCGGTGCGGACTGGGATGTTCTGCAAGTTCGGATCGGTCGAGGAGAGTCGACCAGTGGCAGCGACGGTCTGCTGGAAAGTTGAATGGATGCGTCCATCTTCTGCGATCGCCGCGAGAAGTCCATCGACGGTTGTGAGGAGTTTGCTGGTTTCTCGGATGCGCAATAGATGCGCCAAGATGGGATGTCCGGTCTTGGCGGCTAACCAATCCAAGCTCTCGGCGTCGGTAGTAAACCCAGTTTTAATCTTTTTGGTCTTAGGAAGTTTGAGTTCATCGAAAAGTACGACCTGCAGCTGCTTGGGTGAACCAATATTAAATTCATGCCCAGCGGCAGCGTGTGCTGCAGTGGTTTCGCGAGAAACTTCCTGCGCGAAGAAATCCCGCAGCTCTTCTAACTTTGAGCGATCCACCGCGATGCCTAATTTCTCAATATGAGCCAGTTCAAAGGCGGTCGGAAGTTCAAGTTCGGTAAAGAGGCTCACTAAATTTCTCTCAGCCATCTGCTCGCGCAGTACTGGAACCAATTCGAATATAATTCCTGCAAGAGCGGGATTAAATGTGGCGAAGAGGTCATCCCCCACAGCGGGAATTGTCTTCTCTAGGAAGCGTTGCGCCAGATCGGTTAGTTCAAGATTCCTTCCACCTGGGTTAATGAGATAGGCAGCGAGCTCGGTATCGAATTCAACACCTGCAATCTCTTCATATCGAGCAATTCGCTTGGCATCATGAACCCATTTAGGAAGAGCAGTATCAAGTAGCCACTCACCTGCCGCATCCTCAACCTGGTAGATCTCAGAAGTGGAGAGCGCGATGGCGAATCCACCCTCTCTAAATCGGTTGGACGCATAAAGTGCGACCGGCTCCTTGCGACCCTTAAGTTTCTTTGCTAATTCAACCGAGGTGATAGTTGAAACATCTACCTGTTGCGCCGGTATTTGAGTTTTTGTAGGCGCTCCTGAAAGTGAGCGGATGCGCTCCTTGAGCGCATTAATTTCCAAAAGATTGAGCAAGGTCTCGGTTGCAGTTATATCTGGGCCGCTCCATTGCAAATCATCAATGGCGACATCTATCTCAAGATCGTGTCGCAAGGCGGTCAAGTCGCGATTAAGCAGAACAACATCGACATTAGCGCGCAACGACTCGCCTACCTTGCCAGGGATCGTTTCTACCGACTCGATGAGTTTTGAGAGCGAGCCAAAGTCTGCAATCCACTTAGTCGCTGTCTTCTCACCGACACCTGGAACCGAAGGCAAGTTATCGCTGGGATCTCCGCGTAGCGCCGCAAAATCTGGATACTGGACTGGGGTCAAGCCATATTTCTCGAAGACCGCATCTGGTGTCATGCGCGCCATTTCGGTTACACCTTTTTTGGGATAGAGCACGGTGATCTTAGGCGTGACAAGCTGAAAGGAGTCACGATCGCCAGTGCAGATTAAGACCTCAAAGCCCTCTGCAACCGCTCTGGTAGAAAGCGTTGCCAAGATGTCATCGGCTTCGAAGCCTTCGATGGCGAAGCGCTTGATATTGAGTGAGTCAACAAGCTCATTGATATACGAGAGTTGTGATCTAAATTCATCCGGTGTGGCTGCACGCGTGGCCTTGTACTCGGGAAACATCTCAGTGCGAAAAGTCTTGCGCGAGACATCAAATGCCACCGCAATATGTGTGGGCTTCTCGTTAATGATGAGATTGAGCAACATAGATCCAAAGCCATAGATGGCATTTGTCGGTTGTCCTTTGCTGCTTCGAAAATTCTCGACAGGCAGGGCAAAGAAAGCCCGATACGCCATGGAGTGACCATCAATAAGCAGTAACCGTTTCATCCCTACGATTCTAGAGTGGAAAGGTGACATGCGAGTTAAGATTCCGCTATGACCGACTACCTAAAAATGATTCATGATCGCAACATCGGTGCCTTGGACCACAAGATGGGGATTGAAATTATTGAGGCCTCCCCAGAGAGAATTGTTGGCACTATGCCGGTTGAGGGAAATACTCAGGCATTTGGCTTGTTGCACGGAGGCGCCAACGTTGTACTCGCCGAACTACTTGGATCTCTGGGAGCTTGGCTACATGCGGGTGGTCAGAAGCGCACTGTAGGAGTAGATATCAATGCCACCCACCACAAATCTGCGCGAAGTGGAATTGTGACCGGGGTAGCAACTCCCGTCTCACGCGGTCGCACGCTCGCCTGCTACGAGATCGTTATAACAAATGAGGCCGGCGAGCGAACCTGTACGGCGCGCATCACCAGCCTCATCTTGAGCGATTAATTTAAATTAGCCGCCCAGGTAAGCCTTTGTTACCTCGGGATCAGAGATCAAGTCTTTAGCGTTTCCGCTCAACTTAATATTTCCTGATTCAAGAACATAAGCGCGATCAGCCACGTTAAGTGCAGCAAGCGCATTCTGTTCCACGAGCAAGATGGTCGTGCCTTGCTCATTAATCTTGGTGATCGTCTCAAAGATCATATCCACCAAGACTGGAGCCAGACCCATTGAAGGCTCATCAAGCAGGAGCAGAGATGGATTGCCCATAAGTGCACGGCCCACAGCTAACATCTGCTGCTCACCGCCACTCATAGTTCCTGCCTTTTGATTAATGCGCTCTGCCAGACGTGGGAAGAGTTCAAGGACTCTCTCACGATCTGCTGCGATTCCCTCCTTGTCATTGCGAAGGAAGGCACCGAGATCAAGATTCTCAGAGACGCTCATGCGAGGGAAGATGCGACGTCCTTCTGGGGATTGGCAGATGCCTTTGGCAACAATCTCATGCCCCTCTTTGCCATCGATGCGATCACCTTCGAATGAGATCGAACCCGACTTGAGTTTGAGCAAGCCGGAGATGGCGCGTAAGTGTCGTGGACTTACCAGCACCATTAGAGCCAATCAAGGTAACGATCTCGCCTTTGTTAACCTCGAGAGAGATTCCCTTGATAGCTTTGATGTTGCCGTAAGCAACTTCAACTTTATCTACTTTTAACATTAGTGAACCTCCGCTGACTTACCGAGATAGGCCTCGATCACACGAGGGTTGGACTTGATTTCGGCAGGTGAACCTTCCGCGATCTTTGATCCCCGATCGAGAACAGTGATTCGCTCCGAAACCTTCATCACTACGGACATATCGTGTTCAATCAGCAAGATTGCGATGTTCTTCTCATCACGAACCTTGTAAACAAAGTCCACGAAAACTGCAGACTCCTGCGGATTCATGCCGGCTGTTGGCTCATCCAAAAGGAGCACCTTTGGACGCAGAGCGAGAGCACGGGCAACTTCAAGGCGACGTTGATCGCCATATGAAAGGTTGCGAGCAAATTCCTTGGCTGTCTTGCCGATACCGACGAAGTTCAAGAGAGCTTGTGCCTCAGCACGAGCCTCACGCTCTTCGCTGCGCTGCTTAGGAGTGCCAACAATGGTGCCGATGATGCCCGCTTTGAGATGGGAGTGCATTGCAACCATGACATTCTCTTCTGCAGTCATGAGACCAAAGAGGCGAATGTTCTGGAAGGTACGTGCCACACCTCGTTCAGCGATCTTATGAGGAACGAGTCCTGTGATGTCTTCATTATCGTAAGTAACGAAACCTGACGTTGGCTTGTACAGGCCGGTCAGAACGTTAAAGAAGGTGGTCTTACCGGCACCGTTAGGACCGATCAGGCTAACAACGCTGCGGTCAGGGATCGCGAAAGAGACATCATCGACCGCCTTGAGGCCACCGAACTCAACCGAGATATTTTTCGCTTCGAGAACTGGAGCGGAATCGAGCGCCATTACAAATCCTCCTCTTCGCTAATTTCATCATGCGGCTGTTCATTGCCACTCGCATCATCATTCTCATGCATCAGCAACTTCAGACGTGACTCAGGCAAAATTCCTTCGCGACGGAAGAGCATCATCAAGATGAGCAACGCTCCGAAGATAAGGAAGGTATATGAAGGGAAATTGATATTGGTGTGGAAGGTGCTATTGATCTCGTTACCAAATGCAGGCAGACCAGTTGAGTTCACCCATGCAATGAGAAGCGCTCCCACCATAACTCCCCAGACATTACCCATTCCCCCGAGAACGACCATCGCGAGAAGAATGATGGAGATCGAGAATTGGAAACGCTCTGCAAAGATTCCGTTGACGTGGGTTGCATATGCAACACCTGCAAGTCCACCGGAGATCGCTCCCACTGCGTACGCTGCAAGCTTTGTCTTCATGAGAGGAACGCCCATCATGCTTGCTGCAAGCTCATCCTCGCGGATGGCAAGCCAAGCACGGCCGAGACGGCCGCTACGTAGACGCAATGAGATGAAGACCATGAAGGCAGCCATCGCCACGAAGATCATGTATTTGTAGTTGAGATCGAAAGGTCCAAGGCGCTTGCCAAAGATTCCAATCGAGTCAACCGGAGAAATTCCCTTTGTACCGTTAGAGAGATTAAATCCGTGGATATTCTCACCGTTCACAAAGATCTGAGGAATGATCTCGCCAAATCCAAGTGTCACAATGGCCAGGTAGTCGCTCTTCAAGCGGAGGGTTGGCGCACCAATAACTATTCCGAAGAAGGCGCAGATAAGCGCACCTATAACCAGAACCAACCAGAATGAGAGGTGAATTCCAGGAATAACTTTTGCGCTCTCGGAACCAAAGTGGAAGTTCCACTGGTTGAAGAATCCAGACATAAACCAACCGGCTGTATACCCGCCGATCGCCCAGAAGGCTACGAAGCCTAGGTCGAGCAAGCCTGCGTAACCAACCACAATATTGAGGCCGAGTGCAGCGATGACCCAGACAAGCGCCTCGTTAAGAGCGGATGGTGGGAACCAGGTTTGAATCTGACTCTGGAAGCCATCTGGGGTGTGAGGCAAGATGTAGGTGTAGAAGATGTAGATAAGCACGGCCAAGGAGAAGAAGCCGATCGACCAGGTGCGCTGGGAGAACGGCGCCCTCTGCTTCTTGGAGCTTTTTTTACGAGCGATAATGGCCATTTTTTACACCTTCTCCGTCGTTGGCTTGCCGAGCAAGCCAGTCGGTTTAAATACCATCAAAAGAATCAAGATGGAGAACACAACTGTGTTCGACCACTGCTGGCCAAGACCGATTGGCAATCCATCATTTAGTCCTTGAATCAATCCGATGATGATTGCGCCAAGAACTGCACCCTGAAGATTTCCAATTCCGCCCATAACGGCTGCGGTAAATGCAATCAAGCCCAGTTGGAAACCGAGGTTGTATGAGGTCAATCCGCGAGTCTGTTCGAACAGAAGTCCTGCGGCACCTGCAAGCGCTCCGCCGAGACCAAATGTGAATGAGATTGTGCGGTCAACATTGATACCCATCAATCGCGATGCATCTTGATCTTGCGCGGTCGCACGCATCGCCTTGCCCTGCTTTGTCTGGGTCACAATGTAAGTAAGAGCGAGCAGAACTGGGATGGTGACCAGGAAGGAGATCAAGGTGGTGTACGGAAGACGCACGCCAAAGATTGAGAAGTTGCCATTAGGAAGCAGGCTTGGCCAGGTCTTCTGTCCAGAACCATTCCAGCGTAAACCGACAAATTGCAAGATAAATGACATTCCCACTGCAGTAATAAGAGGTGCCAACTTAGGCGCCCGACGCAGTCGACGGTATGCAAATCGCTCAATGGTTACATTGATGAGGGCGCAGAAGGCCATCACCGCCACAAGACATAAGAGAAGCACACCATAACCAGCACCTGAAGAGTGGCGCTGACCGAACCATAAAGTGATGAAGTGCGCGGAGAATAATCCGCCAAGCATGAAGAGGTCACCGTGAGCGAAGTTGATCAGCTCAATGATTCCGTAGACCAAGGTATATCCGAGCGCAATAAGCGCGTACAGGATTCCGTTGCTCAGGCCGGTGAAAGTCACCTCAACGAATTGAGTCGGGGATTTAACAAAATTAATAATCAGCCAGAATAAAGCGCCAGCAATCGCTATGGTTGCAAACGATCTCTCAATATATCGTCGACGCAATTGGCGAGTCTTATAAGTAACGCCTGCCACGTTGTTCTCCTCTAGATGGAATCGGGTTTATACAGAATTAGATGGGGCCTGCGAACAAGCCCCATCTAATTTCTAAGCTATTGAACTAATAAGTTAATAGAACGAGTTCTACTACTTAACAGTCCAGGCCTTCAGAGTTGTCTCTTGACCGTTGACGATTTGTTCAACGGTGATGTCCTTAGCTGTGGTATCTCCAGTCAATGTGCTGATGTGGAGAGCCTTGCCGAGAACTGACTGTGCGGCAGGAATTGTGATTCCGGTACCAGTGAAGACAGCTTCTGTAATGCCCTTACGAGTTCCATCTGACTTTGCGATAGCAGCCAAGATAACTTGGAGAGCAGCTACGCCGTAGATTGGGTATGAGCCAACTGGATCCTTCTTGTATGTCTTCTTGTAGAGAGCCAAGAACTTGGCGCCAGCACCGTTAGGTGCATTCTTTACGAGAAGTTCATTTGAAAGACCTGCGAAGGTGAGGTATGCACCAGCAGCATTTGGATCAGAGTTGAATTGTGGGTATCCAGTAAATCCATCTGGAGCCATCAACTTAACCTTGGTGTTATCTCCAAGAACAGCAACCTTGTCCTTAAGGAGCTGTCCGCCGTTGTTGTCATAAATTCCACCGAAGTAGACCATATCTGGGTTCAATGGAGCGATCTTCTGGAAGAGAGCGGTGTAATCGCTCTGGGTTGCATCCCAACCCTCACCAGCTGGACCACTTGAAAGAACCTTCAAGCCGATCTTGTTAGCTTCAGTTGTGAATGCCTGTGCAACACCTTGACCGTAGGTCTGGGTATCGTTCAAGACATAAACGCTCTTTACGCCGATTGACTGTGCGAATTGAGCAGCTGCTGAACCTTGGTTGTCATCTGTTGTGCAGACACGTGCATAGTTGCGGACGCCTGTTGGATAGTAAACATCAGGCTCTCCTGGGCTCCAAGCCTTTGTGAGGCCAGGGTTGGTGTTAGCTTGTGAAACCATCAACATTGGGCCCTTCGGATCTTGGTTCAGAATTGGAACCTCAATCTTGGCGCAACCTGAGTTGTATGTACCGATAACTGCAACTTCTGCCTTGTTAGCAACGTGTGCTTGGGCGTTCTGTGCACATTGACCAGCATCCCATGCACCAGCAGTAGCGGTTGCATCGTCGTAATACTTGAGGGTAATTGTGTACTTACCAACCTTGCCGCCGATTGACTTGAGGTAAAGGGCGATTGCCTTGTTGGTTGAATCATTGGAATCGAAAGACGAACCTTGAAGAGGTAGGTCAGTCGAAATCACTAGTGTCTTTGATGCTGCTGCTTGTGATGGAGCTGCTCCTGCAACGAATGCGGTAGCGACCATTGAAGCGGCTGCAACGACACTAACTACGCGAGTGAGTTTTGTCATTGTTACCTTCCTGTTTTCTTTGTCCCGGGACAGGGAGGAGTTGAAGGGTACCTGCGATTACCACCACATCAAGACTAATCGTCACAAAACGGGCATTGATTTATATAACAGATTCGATATTTTCTAAACGCTTAATCTAATTTCAGGGTGGAGAGAGCTACTGAACCGTCCAGGCTTATTGACCGTTCAGTGCTACTGAACGGTCCAGGCTTATTGACCGTTCAGTGCTACTGAACGGTCCATGCCTGAAGCGTGACCTCTTGGTTATTAACCACCTGTTCGATGGTGATATCGATGGCCGTGCTATCCCCCGCCGCTACCCCACCCGAACCGCTACCGGTCGAGATGTGAATGGCCTTGCCCAGGATCGATTGCGAAGCCGGGATTGTGATTCCAGCACCGCTAAATACCGCCTTGGTGATACTGGCGCGCGTTCCATCTGACTTGGCTATGGCAGCCAGAATCACCTGTACCGCCGAGACGCCATAAAGGGAGTAAGCACCTACTGGCGGATTTCCATAAGCCTTTACATATGAGGCCAAAAACTTTGCCGCAACACCGTTAGGTTGGTTCTTGGTCAGCAGATTATTGGAGATTCCAGCGATGCTCAGATAGGCACCTTGAGCTTCTGGGGCATTTACGAAGGCGCTATAACCGGTGAAGCTATCTGGAGCCATAAATTTGACCTTGGTGTTATCTCCCAGGACTGCAACCTTGTTCTTAATTATGGTCGCACCATTATTGATGTAACTGCCAGCGGCGAAAATGGCATCAGGTGCGAGCGGAGCGATCTTTTGGAATAAATCGGTGTAATCAGATTGGTTGGGATCCCAGCTATCCCCCACCAAACCAGGTGAGAGCACTTTAAGTCCTATCGCCTTTGCCTTCGCCGTAAATGACTGAGCTACGCCTTGACCGTAGGTCTGACCATCATTGAGTACATAGACGCTTTTAACACCTTTGGACTTAAGGAATTCTGCATCGGCAGCACCTTGTTGGTCATCGGTGGTAGAGACACGGGCGTAATTGCGCTGACCGGTTGGATAATAAATATCAGGTTCTCCCTCGTGCGCTGCCTTGGTCAATCCAGGAGCGGTGTTGGCATTAGAAACAATAAGCATTGGACCTTTAGGCGCCTGATTGAGAATCGGAACTTCTAGTTTTGCGCAACCAGAGTTGAAGGGCCCCATAACCGCAACTTCGGATTTATTCGCAACATGCGCTTGTGCATTGAGGGCGCATTGAACCGGATCCCAACCGCTGGAATCAGCTGTGGCATCGTTGTATTGCTTCAGCGCGACTTTGAATTTTCCGGCGGTGTAATTGATCTGCTTTAAGTACAAGGCAATTGCGTTGTTGGTCGAAATGCTTGAATCAAGATCGGAAGGATCCATTGGGAGATCTGTCGCGATGACCAGGGTCTTAGTGCTAGCGGCTTGCACTTGTGGCACTGAACTGAGCGCTACGCCGGCAGTTGAAAGAGAGGCAATGGCGAAGATGCTAGTTACGCGGGTAAATCTCCTCATGCGCCTTCTCCTGACTTATATGCATCAATTCAGTTGGAATCAATTCAGTTGGATTGATTAAAACTATTTATCGGGAACCGCATCGGGTGAGATGACAGCGAGCGCAACATCTTTCATGGAGATTCGACGATCCATAGCGGTACGTTGAATCCAGCTAAATGACTCTGGCTCTGAGAGATTGAGAGTCTTCATCAAAATACCCTTGGCGCGATCGATAATCTTTCGAGTCTCTAGACGCTCTTGTAGATCAGAGACCTCGCTTTGCAGCGCCTTCTGCTCTCTGTGGCGGCTCACTGCAATCTCAATTGCAGGTACTAGATCCGAAATGCTAAATGGTTTAACAACATATGCCATGGCACCAGCATCACGAGCCCGCTCTACCAACTCACGTTGGCTAAAGGCGGTAAGCATAAGGACGGGCGAGATCTCAATGATCTGTTCCGCGGCGGAAATTCCATCCAACTCTGGCATCTTGACATCCAAGATCGCGATATCTGGAAGGTGCTCCTTTGCGAATGCGATCGCCTCGACGCCGTTGGTGGCTTCTGCAACCACCTGATAACCCGCATCAGTGAGCATCTCTACCAAGTCAAGGCGAATAATCGCCTCATCCTCGGCAACGAGAATGCGCAGCGGGGCGCTCGGCGCCTTACCTTTTGCTTCTGCTTGTGTCATGTGCCTCGAGTCGGATTTGAACCGACACTGTGCGGATTTTGAGTCCGCCCTCTCTACCGTTGGAGTACCGAGGCATTTCTCAGAGGCGAGCATCCTCGCTCCAAGAAGTGCACATCATACCTAGTCGTTCTACATAGGAATAACGGCGAGAAATTAGCTCCTGATAGGCGGGGTGTACTCCATCGATGGCATCTCCAACAATATGAACCCGGAGCGCATTAGTAGAGCCTGGGATTCCTGGAGGTGCACCAGCGATGATGACGACTGGATCTCCCTTAGAGACTCGGCCCGATTCGATCAGGAGGGCATCTACCTGCTTCACCATGGCGTCGGTATTGCTGACGACCGGGATGATCAGAGGATTCCACGCCCCACGAAAGGGCCAATTGGTTATAGACCGGAACTTCAGGTGTCAGAGCCAGAATTGGAATTGCTGAACGTAGCCGAGAGACGCGCCGTGCTGAATCGCCGCTCTGGGTAAAGGCTACGAGGTACTTAGCGCCAACGATCTCGCCGACTTCCTTCGCTGCCTTGGTGATGGCGCCACCCTTGGTGGCTGGGTTGTGCTTGAGTGGAGCGATCTGATCGAGCATCGCCTCTTCGGTGCGAGCAATGATGCGAGCCATTGTTGCCACTGCCTCGATTGCAAAGGCACCCACAGAGGTCTCGCCACTCAACATCAGGGCATCAGCTCCATCAAGCACCGCGTTGGCGCAATCTGTCGCCTCAGCGCGCGTTGGGCTGGAATTTGTAATCATGGAATCCAACATCTGGGTTGCCACGATGACCGGCTTTGCTGCAGCACGAGCGAGAGCGATGCAACGCTTTTGCACCAATGGAACCTCTTCGATTGGCATTTCAACACCAAGGTCGCCGCGCGCAACCATAATTCCATCGAAAGCTGTAACGATCTCTTCGAGATTATCTACCGCCTGCGGCTTCTCAATCTTGGCGATGACCGGACGGAAGATGCCTTCCTCGCCCATAATGCGATGAACGTCATCGATATCTTTGGCGTTTCTGACAAATGAGAGGGCGATGAAATCTGCTCCGGCACGTAATCCCCAGCGCAGATCATCCATATCTTTCTCGGAGAGAGCGGGGACAGAGACCGCAACACCTGGCAGATTGATACCTTTATTATTACTAACAAATCCTGGCTGAATTACCTTGGTGACCACATTGGGGCCATTTACTTCAACAACCTCAACGGTGACCTTTCCATCATCAATCAAGATGCGGTCCCCTGGCTTACAGTCTCCGGCCAGACCTTTATAGGTAGTACCGCAAATATCTTTTGTACCCTCAACCTCATCGGTTGTGATGGTGAAAATATCGCCACGAAATAGTTCGTGAGGGCCATCCTTAAATCGAGCTAGACGAATCTTTGGTCCCTGCAGATCAACTAGCACTGCAACAGGTCGGCCAGCGTTCTTAGCTCCTGCGCGTACGAGATCTAAACGATTTTGGTGTTCGTCATATCCGCCATGTGAGAGGTTGAGCCGGGCCATATTCATCCCGGCGGCGATTAATTCAGCTACCTTCTCTGGCGACTCAACGGCCGGACCCATCGTGCATACAATTTTTGCTCTTCGCATGTGTTCAGCCTAAGCCATCTCTTGAGGGGAATCGGGCGAGATTCCGGTTCTAATAAATAAGTTACGTAATCGTTAGGTGCACATTTTAGGGGAAAGTTCCCCCTAAATGCTCTTAAACAGTCCCAAGCCGCCTTAAACAGTGAGTGAACGCGAGGTTGGGAGAATTGGTGCAGGAAGACCGGTCTCTCCCAGTAAGAATTCATCTACCGCGGCAGCAGCGCTTCTTCCTTCTGCAATGGCCCAAACAATCAATGACTGTCCACGTCCGGCATCTCCGCAAACGAAGACACCCTCAACAGAAGATGCAAATTTTTCATCTCGCTTGATGTTGCCGCGCTCATCTAGTTCTACCTCTAATTGGGCAACGAGATCTGATTTCTCAGGTCCAAGGAATCCCATAGCGAGAAAGACCAAGTCGGCCGGAATCTCGCGTTCAGAGTTAGCTACCTTCTCAAACTTGCCGTTGATGAACTCGGTCTCGACTAACTTGATCGCTTTAACATTGCCAGCTCCATCGCCGATGAACTCTTCGGTCGAGACAGCGTAAAGCCGCTCCCCGGCCTCCTCATGAGCACTGCTCACGCGATAGATCATTGGATAGGTTGGCCAAGGCTGATTTGCCGGACGCTCTTCAGTAGGTCGAGGCATAATCTCAAGTTGAGTCACGCTCGCTGCTCCCTGTCGGATCGCTGTTCCTAAACAGTCGGCGCCCGTGTCTCCGCCGCCAAGAATTACAACATGCTTTCCATGCGCATTAATTGGAGGTTCAGATTCCAATTCGCCAAGGCCCTGCTTGTTGCCCCAAGGCAGGTACTCCATCGCTTGGTAAATTCCCTTGTTGGAGCGACCTGGAACGTTGATATCACGCCAATGTGTGGCGCCGACTGCGAGTACAACGGCGTCGTATCTATTGCGGAGCTCAGCACCATTGATATCTACGCCAACATCCACACCAGCGCGGAAGCGAGTTCCCTCGGCCTCCATCTGGGCGATGCGACGATCCACAATGGACTTCTCCATTTTGAATTCAGGAATCCCGTAGCGCAGCAATCCACCGATTCGATCTGCACGTTCATAGACCGCGACGGTATGGCCAGCTCTGGTTAATTGTTGAGCAGCGGCCAAGCCAGCAGGCCCAGAACCAATGACCGCAACTGTCTTGCCGGTGAGGCGATCCGGTGGCAGTGGGGTAACTAGCCCGTTATTGAATGCCTCTTCAATTGTGCGCAGTTCGACCTGCTTGATAGTGACGGCGTCTGCATTAATTCCAACGACGCAGGCGGTCTCGCAAGGAGCAGGACAGAGGCGACCAGTAAATTCTGGAAAGTTATTTGTGGCGTGGAGACGATTGATTGCCTCTGAACGCTCACCACGCCAGATCAGATCGTTCCACTCTGGAATCAAATTGCCGAGAGGGCAACCTTGATGACAGAACGGGATACCGCAATCCATGCAGCGCCCTGCTTGTTTCTGCAGATCGGCAAATGGTTGCTCCTCATAAACCTCTTTCCAGTCCTTGATGCGAACATCGACAGGGCGTCGCTTTGGAGTCTGTCGCTCTGTTGTTAAAAATCCCTTTGGATCAGCCACGGGTTGCCTCCATTACTGCCTCGTCTACATTGAGACCTTCTCGTTCTGCTCGTTCCATAGCTGCCAATACCTTGGCGTAATCACGCGGCATGACCATCGAGATCCTGGCGCTCTGATTTGCCCAATCGCTTAATAACGACTGCGCCACAACAGAACCAGTCTCTGCGGCGAATTTAGAGATCAGATCGTGAACTTGTTGGGATCGCGCTGGAGTCAGAGTCAAGACATCAACCATCTCTGGATTTACCAACCTTGGATCAAGATCCAAGACGAAGGCGACTCCTCCAGACATACCCGCTCCAAAATTTCGACCGGTAGAACCAAGAACCACTGCTACTCCACCAGTCATGTACTCACAACCGTGATCACCGACTCCTTCAACAATTGCAGTGGCACCAGAATTGCGAACACAGAAGCGCTCGCCAACTATGCCGCGAATAAATATCTCACCGCTGGTTGCTCCATAGCCGATCACATTTCCGGCGATGACATTCTTCTGCGATTCAAATGTGGCGCTCTCATCTGGACGAACGATGACCCGTCCACCTGAAAGTCCCTTACCGACATAGTCATTGGTATCACCGAAGAGGCGCAAGGTCAGACCCTTTGGAATAAAGGCTCCGAGCGATTGTCCAGCAGAGCCGCGCAAAGAGATATCAATCGTGTTCTCAGGTAGACCTACTCCCCCGAATGTGCGGGTGAGTTCCGCTCCTAACATTGTTCCGACGGTTCGGTTGACGTTGCGAACTGGAAGTTCGATTGCGACAGATTGACCGCGTGAAAGAGCAGGTTCTGCAAGTTCAATGAGAGTGTTATCCAGCGCAGCGTTTAGCCCGTGATCCTGCACATCGGTGTTCTTGCGAGAGCCGGCAAAGAGAGGTGCCTTTAGTAGTGGAGCAAGATCGAGTCCACTCGCCTTCCAGTGTTCAACTGCATCACGTGTGTCGAGAAGTTCAACCTGACCGATCGCTTCTTCGATAGAACGGAATCCAAGTTTCGCCAACCACTCGCGAACTTCCTCAGCGATGTACTCAAAGAAAGTCTCGACGAACTCTGGCTTCCCAGAGAAGCGCTGACGTAGCAAAGGATTCTGAGTCGCAACACCTACTGGGCAGGTATCGAGATGACAGACCCGCATCATGACGCAGCCAGAAACAACTAGCGGTGCCGTCGCGAATCCGAATTCTTCGGCGCCCAAGAGAGCGGCGATCACAACGTCACGTCCAGTCTTCATCTGGCCATCGACTTGTACAACGATCCGATCACGGAGCCCGTTAAGCATGAGAGTCTGCTGTGTCTCTGCCAAACCTAACTCCCATGGGGCACCAGCGTGCTTCAGCGAAGTAAGTGGAGATGCTCCTGTTCCGCCGTCATGCCCTGAGATGAGAACAACATCGGCGTGAGCCTTTGATACGCCAGCGGCAACGGTTCCGACGCCAACTTCCGCAACAAGTTTGACGTGAACACGAGCGTACTTGTTCGCATTCTTAAGGTCATGAATTAACTGAGCTAGATCTTCAATGGAGTAGATGTCGTGATGTGGAGGTGGTGAGATAAGGCCGACACCTGGCGTTGAATAACGCACTTGTGCGATCCACGGATAAACCTTGTTACCAGGAAGCTGTCCACCTTCTCCAGGCTTAGCACCCTGTGCCATCTTGATCTGAATATCATCGGCATTCACGAGGTACTCACTCGTTACACCGAAACGTCCTGATGCAACCTGCTTGATCGCTGAACGGCGAGAGTCGCCATTGGCATCTGGAATATTACGAGCCGGATCTTCTCCACCTTCGCCAGTATTAGATTTTCCACCAAGGCGATTCATAGCGATCGCTAACGTTTCATGCGCTTCTTGAGAGATAGAGCCATATGACATGGCGCCAGTTGCAAAGCGCTTGATGATGTCAGATGCTGACTCAACTTCATCGATAGAAATTGGTTTGCGTACGCCCTCTTTAAACTTGAAGAGCCCACGGAGGGTCATCAAGTTCTTGGATTGATCATCAACCAATGTGGTGTACTGCTTGAATATGTCATAACGCTTGGCACGTGTGGAGTGCTGAAGTTTAAAGACAGTCTCTGGATTGAAGAGGTGCGGTTCACCCTCACGGCGCCACTGGTACTCCCCGCCAATCGGCAACTTCTTAGTGCCAGGAATTTCACCCATAGGTGGGTATGCGATGTGATGGCGCTTGATGGTCTCTTCGGCGAGTGTGTCGAGTGAGACTCCGCCAAGTCGTGATGTGAGACCAGTGAAGTATTCGTCCACAACCTCAGATGAAAGCCCGATCGCTTCAAAGACCTGAGCACCGTGATACGAGGCGATCGTCGAAATACCCATCTTTGACATCACCTTGAGAACGCCTTTGCCGAGCGACTTGATGAGATTTGCGACAGCCTTCTCCGGGGTAATCCCTGTGATGACTCCTTGGCGAACCAAATCTTCGGCGCTCTCCATGGCAAGGTATGGATTTACCGCTGATGCTCCGAAACCTACCAAGAGAGCAACATGGTGAACCTCGCGAACTTCACCGCTCTCAATGACCAGGCTGACACGAGTACGAGTTTTTTCGCGAATCAAATGGTGATGGACTGCGGCGGTCAAGAGAAGAGTAGGAATTGGAGCCTCTTCGCTATCACCATCGCGGTCAGATAGAACGATGATGCGAGCACCATTCTTAATCGCTTCAGATACTTCGGCGCGAATCTCTTCGATTCTCTCGCGAAGTGACTCCCCTCCTCCAAGTGCAGGGAAGAGTCCGCGGACCACATGCGCATCAAAATCTGGATGCTCACCATCGGCATTAACGTGAATGATCTTGGCGAGTTCATCGTTATCGATGACCGGGAAATCTAATGAGATCTGACGACAAGAATCCGGTGAAGGATTGAGGAGATTTGATTCTGCTCCAATTGTCTGTCCCAAACTTGTAACCATCTCTTCGCGAATAGCATCAAGTGGTGGGTTAGTGACCTGTGCGAAGAGTTGTGCAAAGTAATCAAAGAGTAGACGAGGCTTATCTGAGAGAGCAGCGATCGGAGTATCAGTACCCATTGAACCCAATGGCTCTGCACCATTTTTCGCCATCGGAGCAATGATGATGCGCAACTCTTCTTCGGTGTATCCAAAAGCCCTCTGCCGACGCAATACCGATGAGTGCGGATAGATGATGTGTTCACGAGATGGCAGGTCGGCCAAACGCACAATGCCTTCCGCTAACCATTCTCCATATGGATGAGCTGAAGCGAGCGAACTTTTAATCTCATCATCTTCAATAATGCGACCTTCAGCGATATCGACGAGGAACATGCGTCCCGGTTGTAAGCGACCCTTGCGAACAACTTTTGCAGGATCGATATCGAGCACACCAACCTCGGATGCCAGAATTACTAAACCATCTTCTGTCACCCAGAAGCGAGACGGGCGAAGACCGTTGCGATCAAGCACAGCTCCAACCTGAGATCCATCAGTGAAAGTAACGCAGGCAGGACCATCCCATGGCTCCATGAGGGAGGAATGGAATTGGTAGAAGTCACGCAACTCTTGCGACATTGTCGTGCTGTTCTCCCAGGCTTCAGGAATCATCATCAGAATTGAGTGAGGAAGTGATCGGCCAGTGAGGTAAAGAAGTTCTAAGACCTCATCAAATGATGCGGAGTCGCTTCCTGAGTTGTCGACGATTGGGAAGAGGCGAGAGATATCTCCTGGGATCAAAGGGCTTTGAAGGAGCGCTTCGCGAGCGCGCATCCAGTTGCGATTTCCTCGGACAGTGTTGATCTCACCGTTGTGCGCAATAAACCGATATGGGTGTGCAAGAGGCCAGGACGGGAAGGTATTTGTTGAGAAACGAGAGTGCACAAGCGCAAGAGGTGACTTAACCAGCTCGTTCGAGAGATCTGGGAAGAACTCTTCCAACTGTCCAGTCGTCAACATTCCCTTATAAACGATGGTCCGCGATGAGAGTGATGGGAAGTAGATCGGAAGTGAGTGTTCAACTCGCTTGCGGAAGCAGAATGCCAGACGGTCGAGCGCCAAATCACTCTCGCCATTTTTGCCAGCGATAAAGATTTGGACAAATCGTGGCATTACAGAGAGCGCGGTTGTGCCAAGAGAAGAGTCATCGGTAGGCAATTCGCGCCATCCCAAGATTGTGATGTTCTCTTCTTCAGCGATCTTGAGGATCGCAGGTAGATCATCAAACTCTTTATCTATAAATGCGATACCGGTGGCATAGCTACCTGCATCTGGCAGATCGAATTCAACGACGATTCGATAGAACTCATCCGGGATACGAATAAGAATTCCTGCACCATCTCCGCTATCTGGTTCTGCACCAGATGCGCCGCGGTGTTCAAGATTGCGAAGCGCGGTGAGCGCTTGGGCGACAATTTCGTGGGTTGGCTCTTTCTTGAGGGTGGCAATCATTGCTACGCCACAGGCATCATGTTCATCGGCAGGGTTGTAGAGGCCCTGGGCAGATGGCATAGAAGAAAAGAGGGTCACGATCGCTCCTTGAGAACGGTCGGGACGACGGTGGCCCAACATATTGCGCCTAAGGATTACTTGGGCAGTGGGAAAGACTATCAACAGAGAGGGGTGGCTGGTGCCAACATATTTCCGAAATCAGGGTATTTGAGATCACGGCGAGCCCACTAGGCGCGAGATTAGGCGTGGGCTAGAGCGCCGATTCCCGCAGTAATTACCATTCCCAATCCCCCGCCAATGAGAACGCGCAAGACCGTGCGTGCGAAAGGCGAGCCGGCTAACCGGGAGGAGATTCCACCCGTGGCGAAGAGGCCAGCTAGGGCAAAGAGCACAATGAGAGTCACCTTGGTACTTGTTCCCCCAATGAGGGCACCGATCAGCGGGATGGTCGCGCCGAGGGCAAAACTGATCGCAGAGGCGATCGCGGCCTTGGCTGGCTCTGCCTTATTTGATTCGTGATGGCCAAGTTCATCTCGTAGATGAGCAGCCAGTGGATCTTTCGCGGTCAGAGTTTGAGCTACCTGCACTGCCAACTCTCGAGGAAGGCCACGCTCCTGATAAATCTGAGTAAGTTCTTCTAATTCACCCTCTGGGTCTGCCGCCAGATGATCAATCTCCATCTGTCGATCGGATGCCTCAATATCCGCCTGTGATCGAACCGAGATGTACTCACCAACTGCCATAGACATGGAGCCTGCAGCAATTCCGGAGACGCCAGCGATCGCCAGAAAACTGGTTCGTCCAGCAGCTGCAACTCCGATCAATAAGGAGGCGTTAGATACCAGACCATCATTCGCGCCAAGAACTGCGGCACGCAACCATCCAGATTTGCTTCCACGATGGTGCTGATTACGAGCATAAACTGCTTCTAAACTCATGGCTTCATAATAGCGAATAGAAAAATCAGTGCTTGACTTCTCTCTGTCGCAGAAAAATGAACATTAGGGAAGAAATCCCGCAGATGAGGGCTACCCAGACATTTAGTCGAATTCCAAAGATCAGATGCGCACGATCGATTCGCAAGCGCCTCAATCCAAACTCGCCCGGCACAATACAGAACTACGTAGAGAAGGAATGTACTGCCCACTCGCAATCTGCGCACGGCCGGTAGATAGAGAATTAGCGCGGCACAGAGCAGACACCAGATTGACTCATAAAGAAAAGTTGGATGAAAGGTGGCATACCTTTCATAACCTATGGGTCTATTGATCAAAGGAATTTTTAGCCCCCACGGCAAGGTTGTGGGCCTTCCAAAAAGCTCACGATTAAACCAATTTCCCCAACGCCCAATCGCTTGAGCGATCAGGATGCCCGGTGCCAATGCATCTATCGCTTGTAAGAATGAGATGCTTCTCGGGGCGCGCTTAAAGTACAGATAAGCGACAAAGGTTCCTAGGGCAACTGCACCCCAAATTCCCATTCCACCTTCCCATATTTTGAAGGCATCGGTGAAGTGACCTTGCGCGCCAAAGTACAACTCTGGTGTTGTGAAGACGTGATAGAGGCGACCACCAATAATTCCTGCGGGGATCACATAAATTGCTAGATCATAGAGTTCGGTTACAACTCCCCCAGATTTCTTCCAACGCACGGCGCCCACCTGTAGTGCAACGATTACACCAAGGAGAATGCAGAGAGCGTAGTAATGCAGGGTAATCGGACCCAACTCAATCGAATTACTCGATGGAGTTGGGATAAACCGATCCAGCAAGGAAGGAACTACTTAACGCCGAGCGCTGTCAAAACTTTAGTAAACGCCTTGTTGTCATAGTCAGTAGCGAGTGGAAGTGTCTTGCCGTTAACAATCACTGTAGGCGTCGCATTAATGTTCTTAGATGCAGCATCGTCATTAATGTTATTGGCCCAGTTCATGTACTTGCCGCTGTTGATGCAGGTGTCAAAAGTTTTTGAGGTGATACCAATTGAGTGACCCAGAAGAATCAATTGGGCATTAGTCCAATATGCAGAATTTTCTGCGGCCTGAGCGGTTGTTGGTTGATTGACATAGAGCGCGGTGTGCATCTCGAGGAACTTTCCTTGATCAGCAGCACAGGCGGCTGCAGCAGCAGTTAATTGCGAATCAGGAGCGATGAAGTGCATTGGGTGGTAGACCGCTTCAATCTTGCCAGAGCGCACTAACGAATTTACATAGGTGTTATTGACCGCCTCGAAATTACGACAGTTAGGGCAACGGAAGTCTTCATACATATCTACTCTTACCTTGGCAGTTGGATTGAAGGTGATTCCGTAGCCATTGGCCTTAGATACCGAAGAAGGCAGTGGAGCATTTGAGGAGGCATGATTCTTGGCAACCACTGCACCAACGCCAGCAAGTACTACAAGCGTGATCATTCCAATAACGAGGTACAGGGTGAACTTGTCGCCCTGCTTCTTTTGAGGTTGTCGCTTATCAGCTTTCTTGCTTGCCATCTCTTGACTCTCCCCTGCTTGCCGAATAATGGGCGTAACTCTATTCCAAAGTTATTAACTTTTAGGCGTGGATCATGCCCTCACACAGCCTTTAGATAAATCCGCAGCCAATTCTCGGACTTTGCGGAGACCCTCTTCGGGAGTGCTGCTCTCCTGTAGCAAGCGAATAAAGGCTGAGCCGACAATGACGCCATCGGCATATTGAGCCACTTCATGAGCCTGTTCAGGCGTGGAGACCCCAAGGCCAACAGCGATCGGGAGTTTGGTCACACCACGTAAACGCTCCACCAATGTGCGCGCTCCACTTGAAATGGAGGTGCGCGTGCCTGTAACCCCCATCAAGGAGGCGGCGTAAACAAATCCAGAAGTGGCTCCGGTAACGCGATTGAGGCGGAGATCCGAGGTGCTCGGCGCGACGACATAGATTCGATTTGTCTCGTGACGAGTTGAGGCAGCGATCCACTCTTCCGACTCCTCGATGGTGAGGTCAGGAGTTATCACACCAGAACCACCGTTGCTCTTGAGGTCGGCCAGAAAATTATCTACCCCATATTTTTCAATGGGATTCCAGTAGGTCATAACAACGCTCGGAGCGAACTTTGAGATCTCGGCCAGCGTAGCCATCACTTCCGCTGCACCGGTGCCATTTCGCAATGAGGTATCTGCAGCCGCCTGAATGACTGGGCCATCCATCACTGGATCGCTATATGGATACCCGATCTCGATAGCATCTACACCACCTTCAACCATCGCCTTCAGAGCATCAATGCATCCTTGCTGCGAAGGAAAACCCGCTGGCAAGTAGCCGATTAAAGCAGCGCGATTTTGGGCACGAGTCTTTTCAAAGAGTTGTTCAAGTGTTGTGCTCATTACAACGGGATTCCAAAGTACTCTGCTGCTGTCTGAACATCTTTGTCGCCACGTCCAGAGAGATTTACGAGCAATACAGAATCCGGACCAAGTTCTTTTCCAATTTGGATGGCACCGGCAAGCGCATGCGCGCTCTCAATGGCTGGAATAATTCCTTCGGTTTTGCAGAGCAGAGCAAATGCTTCCATGGCTTGGGCATCTGTAATTGCGCGATATTCAGCCCGACCGATGTCATTGAGATAGGCGTGCTCTGGCCCAACACCCGGGTAATCAAGACCTGCCGAGATCGAATGTGATTCGATGGTCTGACCATTCTTATCCTGCAAAACATAGGAGCGAGTGCCATGGAGAACACCAGGTGAGCCGCCTGTAATGGTCGCCGCATGTAATCCAGTTTCAACTCCTGAACCACCAGCCTCTAAGCCAACAAGGCGAACGTTTGCATCATCGATAAATGGATGGAAAATTCCAATTGCATTTGAGCCACCGCCTACGCATGCGAGCACAACATCAGGTAAACGGCCGAGGAGATCAAGTGATTGTTGCCGCGCTTCAATACCAATGATGCGATGGAAATCCCTAACCATAGTTGGGAAGGGATGAGGGCCTGCGACGGTGCCCAACAAATAATGTGTGGTCTCAACATTTGTAACCCAGTCGCGCATCGCTTCATTGATAGCATCTTTAAGGGTTTTACTACCCTGCGTAACAGGAATGACTTCAGCGCCTAGGAGTTTCATGCGCGCGACGTTGAGTGATTGACGCTTTGTATCTTCTTCGCCCATGTAGACGACACATTCCAAGCCCATTAACGCTGCAGCGGTTGCCGAGGCAACACCATGCTGACCTGCACCAGTCTCAGCGATGATCCGCTTCTTACCCATGCGCTTGGTTAAGAGAGCCTGACCTAAAACATTGTTGATCTTGTGACTACCGGTGTGGTTCAGATCTTCGCGCTTGAGAAGAATCCGGGCTCCCCCTGCATGCTCCGCAAAGCGAGGTACCTCTGTGATGATGCTGGGTCTGCCGGTATAAGTCCGGTGGAGTTCAGCAAGCTCGGCTTGAAAGGCTGGATCTTTAAGAGCAACCTCATGCGCGAGGGCCAACTCATCGAGAGCGGCTATCAGCGCTTCAGGGACAAATCTGCCGCCATATGGTCCGAAATGACCAAGAATCTCCGACTCGACCACGCTGCCCATATCCGAACCGTACCAGCAGGCTATCGACCGAGAAGGGAGTTAATTGCGAGAGCAGGGTCACCAGCTCGAACCAAAGTTTCCCCGACCAATATGGCTTTTGCCCCGTAGCTCTCGGCAGAGGCGACTTGGGCACGATTGGCGATTCCAGATTCGGCGACCTTGATGCGGTCTGCAGGAATCAGAGGAAGCAACCTGGCAAAAGCATCCTCATGAATATCCAAAGTCTTTAGGTTTCGAGCATTGACTCCGATAATTCTTGCGCCTATGGCCACGGCCCGTTCGAGTTCATCGCCATCGTGAACTTCAACGAGAACACTCATTCCAAGTTCTAGCGCCAACTGGTGCAGGTCTTTCAATTGTGAGTCAGAGAGTGCGGCGACGATGAGAAGCATCAGATCTGCTCCAAGCGCCCGGCTCTCCAAAACCTGATATTCCGTGACAATAAAGTCTTTACGTAATACTGGAATAGAAACTCTCTCGCGAACTGCAATTAGATCTGCCGCGCTTCCCAAAAAGCGGCGTTGCTCCGTCAAAACACTAATAACTGCAGCACCTGCTTCTTCATATGTGCGAGCCAGCGCGGCAGGATCTCCAATAGTTGCTAGCGCTCCCTTGCTGGGAGAGGATCGCTTAACTTCTGCAATGATCTGCATTCCTGGCTGCGCAAGCGCGGCATATGCATCGCGAACCTGCGGCGCAGCTGCCACTTCAGCGTGCAGCTGTGCGAGTGGAATCTTGCGTGCATCGAGATCTTCCAAGACGCCTGAAACTATTGAATCTAAAACCGTACTCACAGCGTTGGATCCTCGCCTTCGCTAAGTGAGTTCCAGGGGGTCTTGGCTCGAGGCTCATACCGCTGGGAGAGACCACGCTTAGTGAGTCGGATCGCGAAGTAAACAAATAGGAGCAAGAGCAGAGCAACGATGATTAATTTAAAGACCAACATTTACAGCGCCTGCATTTCATTGGCGGTAGCGATAGCTCCAAGTACTGCAGCGGCCTTGTTCTCGCACTCTTGATCTTCGGTGAGTGGAACTGAATCAGCCACGATTCCGGCGCCCGCTTGTACATACGCTTTGCCATCTTTAATGACCGCGGTGCGAATCGCGATACATGCATCAATATTTCCGCGGAAGTCGAGGTAACCAATAGTTCCGGCATAAATTCCCCTGCGAGTCGGTTCATTTTCTTCGATGATCTCCATGGCGCGAGGCTTCGGAGCTCCCGAAAGAGTACCTGCAGGAAACACTGCCAAGAGCGCATCGACAGCGCTTGAGCCTTCCGCCAAGGTTCCAGTCACAGTAGAAACAATATGCATCACATGTGAGAAGCGCTCCACCTGCATAAACTCAACGACTTCAACGCTACCTGGCGCACATACCCGACCCAGATCATTTCGGCCTAAGTCAACTAACATCAAATGTTCAGCGCGTTCTTTAGGGTCAGCCAACAACTCTTCACCACGTTTTTGATCAATCTCCGGATCTGAAGAGCGAGGTCTCGTCCCGGCGATCGGATGGAGCATTACATCACTACCTTGAATCTTCACCAGTGCTTCGGGACTAGATCCGACAACCGAGAGTCCATCTGCAAAACGAAATAGGTACATATACGGACTTGGATTGGAAGCGCGTAAGGCGCGATAGATATCAAATGGGTCGGCCTGTGCCTCCATTACAAAGCGTTGAGACAACACAACTTGGAATGCTTCGCCCGCCCTAATCTCCTCCTTCAAAATATCGACCTTCGCTTGGTACTCACTAGAACTCATGTCTCGTTGGTACTCGGGCTTCTTCTGAAGAAGCGGGAAGTTAATTGCTCCAGATTGCGGCGCTTGTAATAATTTTTCTAAGGAATCTAGACGACTCACTGCATTGTTGAATGCCTCATCGACTCTCTCCGAACTTCCATCCCAATTAATGGCGTTGGCGATGAGAGTCAGTGTTCCGTCGTAGTGATCAAAGACTGCAAGGTCCGAGGTCAGCATGAATGCGATCTCGGGAAGCTCAACATCCTTCTTCGCCAAAGATGGAATCTTCTCTAGCCGGCGCACTATCTCGTAACTGGCATAACCAACCAATCCTCCAGTGAGTGGAGGCAGGTGAGGTAGGTGTGGCGAGCGCAGATGCTTCGCAGCAATCCGTAAAGCTTCGAGAGGGTCGATCCCAGTTGGCGCGCCTGAAGGAGCGGTGCCTATCCACTGCGCTTTTCCATCGACCTCGGTGAGAGTTGCCGCGCTTGAGATTCCAATAAATGAGTAGCGAGACCAGACTCCCCCATGCTCTGCTGATTCAAGGAGAAAAGTTCCCTCGCGATCCTGAGCGAGCCGTTTATAGAGCGAGAGCGGAGTTTGGCTATCAGCCAGATAGCGTCTGGAGACTGGAATTACATTGAACTCTGTTGCGAGCGCGCGAAACTCCTCGAGGTTCATCTGTGGTCTACTCACCGGTCGAGACCAATTTCACGATGAAAACAGGTGCGCTCTCCAGTGTGGCAGGCGGCACCAACCTGTTCCACCTGCAGGAGGAGAGCATCACCATCGCAGTCATAGCGGACGCTGATCAACTCTTGGGTGTGGCCCGAACTTTCACCTTTAGTCCAGAGTTGATTGCGGCTGCGGCTCCAGTAGGTGACCTTCTTGGTCAAAAGGGTTTTGCGGAGAGCCTCTTCGTTCATCCAGGCGATCATCAAGACTTCACCGTTTGAAGCATCCTGGGCAATTGCAGCGATCAGGGTGCCTTCGGCAAGGCGAGCAGCAACATCTGCAGGGATTTCCACTCCCTTATTCTGCCTTAACTACTTCTAGCGCCGTACCGCGTATCCATGATCGGCGAGCTCATCTTTAACCTCACCAATGGTGAAGGTCTGGAAGTGAAAGACACTGGCGGCCAGGAGGGCATCTGCTCCCGCTGCTAACGCATTACAGAAATCCTCTAACTTTCCTGCGCCCCCACTAGCAATCAGTGGAACGTGCGTGATCTCTCTTACGCGCTGAATCATTTCAACGTCATAGCCGGCGCGCGTTCCATCGGCATCCATGGAGTTAAGGAGAATCTCTCCTACCCCTCGTTGGGTGGCCTCGGTTATCCAGGTGAAGGCATCGATACCTGTTCCGTTGCGTCCGCCATGGGTCGTGACCTCAAATCCAGATGGCGTTTCACCGCGCCGAGCATCGACCGATAGGACTAGGACTTGGTTGCCAAATCTATCCGCAATCTCATTGATGAGAGATGGTCGTGCAATGGCTGCGGTATTTACTCCGACCTTGTCGGCACCGGCGCGCAAGAGTCGATCGACATCTGTGACTTCACGGATACCTCCACCAACGGTAAGTGGAATGAATACCTGCTCAGCAGTTCGAGCAACCATCTCGAGAGTGGTTGAACGTGCTTCTACCGAAGCAGATATATCCAGGAAGGTGAGCTCGTCGGCTCCCGCATCGCCATAGATTTTCGCGAGTTCAACTGGGTCGCCTGCATCGACGAGGTTTTGAAAGTTGACACCTTTTACTACTCGACCGGCAGCAACATCCAGGCAAGGGATAACCCGTTTTGCGAGGGTCATCTGCTTGCAACCTCTAGGGCTTGAGGAAGTGTGAATGCTCCGGCGTACAACGCTTTTCCAACGATCGCACCCTCAACTCCAAGTGAGGTCAACTCACGAATCGCGATTAAATCTTCCAAGCTAGATACGCCTCCACTAGCAACAACTGGCTTAGTGGTAGCTGCACAGACCTCGCGAAGTAGTTCCAAGTTAGGCCCTTTTAAGGTTCCATCTTTAGCAACATCGGTCACGATATATCGCGAACATCCATCGCGATCCAAACGTTCAAGAGTTTCGAAGAGGTCGCCACCTTCTTGGGTCCAACCCCGCGCCGCCAAGGTATGTCCACGAACATCAAGTCCGACTGCAATGCGATCACCGAATTCGGAGATCACTTTGGCGGTCCACTCGGGATTTTCGAGAGCCGCTGTCCCTAAATTCACTCGGGTACAGCCGGTTGCAAGAGCGCGACGTAGTGATGCATCGTCACGAATGCCCCCAGAAAGTTCCACCTTTAGATCTACGCTTTTGATAACACCTTCAAGAAGTTCCGCATTGCTTCCCAGGCCAAACGCTGCATCCAAATCAACGAGGTGGATCCACTCCGCACCTGCTGCAACAAACTCCGCGGCTACCTCCAGGGGATTTCCATAATTACTGGTAGCCGACAGCTCACCCTGTACTAATCGCACAGCCAAGCCATCTTTTACATCAATGGCTGGAAGAAGCTCTAGTTTCTTGATCACAAAGTACCTACCCAATTGGCTATGAGACGAGCTCCGACGGCACCGCTCTTCTCTGGATGAAATTGAACGGCACTCACCGGACCGCGTTCGACTGCTGCAACAAAATCTTCTCCATAGTTGCACCAACTATTGTGTGCACCATCTACTGCACGTTTTGCGGCGAATGAATGTACGAAGTAGAAGCGCTCTTCACTGATACCGTTGAATAACCTTGATTCAGGATCTGCTTCAACGGTATTCCAACCAATGTGTGGAAGTATGGGAGCTTCTATCTGGCTCACATCACCCGAAAAAACTCCAAGTCCCGAGCTGCCACCTTTCTCACTTCCCGAATCAAAGAGAATTTGCATTCCTACACAAATTCCAAGGATTGGCCTGGCAGCAGCGATGCGCTCTTGAATAATCAGATCTCCACCAGCGGCTAATAGTTGGTCCATGCAGGCACCAAACGCTCCGACACCGGGAACAACTAACCCATCACTGCTAAGACAAATTCTTGGATCAGATGTGACGAGAGTTTCGTGGCCACTTAGCTCGAAGGCGCGCTGAGCCGATCGTAGATTCCCCGAACCATAATCAAGTATTGCAATCAAAGAGTGCCCTTTGTGGATGGGATACCAGCAACACGACCATCAATAGCAACTGCATCGCGCAGCGCCCGTGCAACTGCTTTGAACTGCGCCTCAAAGACGTGATGCGCGTTGCGACCTTCAAGAACTCGAATATGTAGAGCAATGCGGGCCTCAGCGACAATCGACTCCCAGATATGGCGCCCCAAGGTGGTATCAAAAGTCCCGATGAGTTCGACGATCTCGGGTTGGCGATGCACCAAATATGGACGGCCAGATAGGTCAACTGCTGCCTGGACCAGAACCTCGTCAAGCGGAACCATCGCATCACCAAAGCGCCGAATACCAGCCTTATCCCCTAGCGCCTCTCGAAGCGCTTGCCCAAAAGCGAGCGAGGTATCTTCAACGGTGTGATGTGAATCCACGTCAACGTCGCCGGTTGTCTTAACAGTGAGATCGAATCCCGCATGCTTTCCGAGTTGCGAGAGCATGTGTTCAAAGAATGGAACTCCGGTTTGAATATCGATAGCGCCAGTACCATCGAGATTGAGTTGCACGAAGACATCTGATTCCTTGGTCTTGCGTGCAACTGTTGCTGTGCGTGGTGCGCTCATGAGATTCATCCTTCGTTAGATGGGGAATTATTCCGCAATTTCGCGCAGGGCCGCGATAAATTGCTCATTTTCTGCTGGAGTCCCGATTGATACCCGCAGGAATCCGCGGAGTCCGATATCTCGAATCAACACTCCTCGATCCAAGAAGGCCTGCCAGATCGCGCTCGGCTCACCTTTGAAACCACTAAAGAGTAAGAAGTTTGCTGAACTTGGAACCACTCTGAATCCAACTTCAGTGAGAGCGGCAGCAACGCGCTCGCGCTCAGAGATCAACACTTGAATCTCCGCCTGCATTGCAGGAGTGAATTCAAGAGCGGTCTCTGCCGCAGCTTGGGTCAGTGAACTGAGGTGGTAAGGCAGTCTGGTAACAAGTGATGCAGCAATCACGGCAGGCTTAGCAACCAAGTAACCGGTGCGCGCTCCCGCAAAGGCGAATGCCTTACTCATAGTGCGAACCACAACGACATGAGGGAAGTCGGCCAATAAGGTAACCGCGGATGGCTCCGAAGAGAACTCTGCATACGCCTCATCGACAACCAGTAATCCTCCAACTGATCCAGTCGCCTCAGCGAGCTCCTTGAGATCTGCAATCGGGGTTGAAGTTCCAGATGGGTTATTAGGAGTTGTCACAAAAACTAAATGGGGAGATTTTTCGCGGATCAACTTCTTCGCTTTAGCAATATCGATGGCAAAGTCTTCATCGCGACTTCCCGCAAACCACGGAGTCTTAGTGATCTGTGCGATAAGTGGATGAACCGAGTAAGACGGAGTGAAACCTAGAGCTAGGTGATCGGCTCCTCCGCAGGCCAGGAATAAAGTCTGCAAAATTTCATTTGAACCATTTGCCGCCCAAATATTTTCTGCAGTTACATCAACTCCGGTGGTTTGCACAATGTAATGCGCCAATTTGTTCCTAAGTGCCACCGCATCGCGATCGGGATATCGGTTGAGATTTCCGATCACATTGCCCAATCGCTCGGTCATTGCAGCGACAACATCGGCAGGTAATGGGAAGGGATTCTCATTGGTGTTAAGCGCAGTAACGCCTTCTATTTGTGGCGCACCGTATGGAGAGATGCCACGCAGATCAGATCGAAGTGGGAGCCAATAAGGCCACTGGGACTGCACCATTATTTGTTCTCCTCAAATCTTGCTGTAATTGCCTCACCATGTGCCGGTAAATCTTCAGCGTTCGCCAATGTGATCACCGTTGCAGCGATATCGGTAAATGAAGCTTCATCGTATTGAATGAAATTGACGCCCTTAAGAAAAGTTTGTACTGATAGACCACTTGAGTGGCAGGCGCATCCCCCGGTTGGAAGGACATGATTAGACCCAGCCGAGTAATCACCAAGTGAGACTGGTGCGTAACGCCCAACGAAGACCGCTCCAGCATTGCGAATCGCGGCAGATACAGCTTCAAGATCTTTAACATGCAATTCCAAATGTTCGGCTGCGTAGCCGTTCACGACATCAATGCCTTGTTCGATCGAGTCAACCAAAACAATCGCGGATTGGACTCCACTTAAAGCGGCACTAATTCTTTCGGAGTGACGAGTCTTTGCTACACGCTCTACAAGTTCGCGCCGCACTTCATCGGCAAGTTGTGGCGAGGTAGTAACAAGGACTGCTGCTGCGTTGACATCGTGCTCCGCCTGGCTGATGAGATCAGCGGCAACATCGCTTGCGAGTGCCGTGCTATCTGCCAAGATTCCAATTTCTGTTGGACCTGCCTCAGAGTCAATCGCGATCAGTCCGCGTAGTGCCCGCTTAGCTGCCGCAACATAAATATTTCCAGGACCAGTTACGAGATCTACTGGTTCGCAGAGACCTTCAACGCCATATGCAAATGCGGCTACAGCTTGTGCTCCCCCGATGGCGTAGACCTCATAAACTCCAAGAAGTGCGCAGGTGGCCAAAATGGTGGGGTGAGGGTATCCGCCGAACTCGCGTTGCGGTGGCGAGGCCACTGCGATGCTTGGAACCTGAGCAATTTGTGCTGGAACTACATTCATCATCACCGAACTTGGATAGACCGCAATTCCGCCCGGGACATAAAGTCCTACGCGATCAACCGGGATCCATTTCATTGTGACCTGTGCGCCGCTGACGACTTCAGTAGTCTGGCTTTGACGAGCCTGGCTTTCATGCACCTTGCGAACACGTGCAATCGAGGTTTCCAAGGCGGTTCGAATAGCTGGATCTAAATCAGCGAGTGCTTGGTCAATAACAGATTGTGGTACTCGTATATGTTCGGGACGGACCCCATCAAACTCTGCGGCCAACTCTTTCAGCGTCGCCTCATTGCCGCTCTTGACGCGTTCCAGAATCGGCTCGATGGCGATCATCGCGTGGGCCACATCCATCGCCGCTCTTGGGATCGCTCGCTTATATTGCGCCCGCGAAAGTCTCTGACCGCGAAGGTCGATCAAGGGAATGTCAGCGGGAGAATTCACTGGCTCATTCTAAAGCGTGGCGCGAGTAGCCGTGACCCAATAGATCTAGAGCCAGTTTCTCAAAGAACCAGGCAGTCTGGCCCTAGGACCGATTTCAAATCTGCGCTCAAACTAGGTGAAGCGGTGACCCGCAAATCATCATCAATCTTCATGACCAGACCCTTAGTGCCATCATCGAGTTTGAGGTGTACCTCACGAGGACCTGGGTGTGAGCGCAAAATCTCCTTCATGCGATCAACCAGCGGCGGAGTGACTCGATTGGCATCCATCGAGATAACCAATGGCCCCGTGGGGGCGCCAGTGACATCGGGGATCGTCATATCTAGTGCGGTGATACGAGGGACTTCCTCGCGCTTATCGATACGACCACGAACCACAATGACTCGATCTTCAATCAAATTAAGCGCGTGGGTTTGATAGGTTGCGGCGAAGAAGAGAACGTCGACAGCACCTTCTAAGTCCTCTATTGAGACGATCGCCCACGAGTTTCCTTGTTTAGAAACCTTGCGTTGAACCTGTGTAATAAGGCCACCAATATTGACGATCTGTTCATGTCCTACAGAATCTTCGGCAATCTGCGAGAGCGGCATGTCGACCGCGGCACGCAGCACATGTTCAATCCCTAGAAGTGGATGGTCAGAGACATAGAGACCGAGCATTTCGCGCTCGTAACTGAGTAGCAGGCTCTTCTCCCACTCTTCGGTCGGTATATCGAGTTCAACACCCGTGACACCTGCTGATGTGCTCTCATCAGTTGCACCAAAGAGATCAAATTGACCGATCGCTTCAGCCCGCTTAGCTTCGCTGACAGAGTCAATCGCCTCGAGATAGACCATCATCAAACCGCGACGTGACGCTCCCAGTGAATCAAAGGCACCCGCCTTGATAAGAGATTCGATTGTCTTCTTATTGCAGACCTGTTGATCGACTTTGACCAAGAAATCTCCGAAGGAGGTGAAGCGACCTTTACTCTGGCGGTTGGCCACGATGGAACCGACCACGTTCTCACCAACATTTCGAATTGCTGTCAATCCAAAACGAATATCGCTACCTAGAGGTGTGTAATCCGAAGCAGATTCATTGACATCAGGTGGCAAGACTTTGATGCCCATGCGACGACATTCATTGAGATAGAGCGCGCTCTTATCTTTGTCATCACGCACGCTGGTCAAGAGCGCTGCCATATATTCGGTTGGATAGTTCGCCTTTAAGTAAGCGGTCCAATACGAGACCAATCCATATCCAGCAGAGTGCGCTCGATTGAAAGCGTAATCAGAGAACGGAATCAGGGTATCCCAGAGCTTTTTAATTGCGGCTTTACCAAAACCGCCAGCCACCATACCCGCTTCGAAGTTCACATACTCTTTATCAAGAATCTCCTTGTTCTTCTTACCCATCGCCTTGCGTAAGAGATCTGCGCGACCCAGAGAGAATCCCGCCACCTTCTGCGCAATGGCCATAACCTGCTCTTGATAAACGATCAAGCCATATGTATCGCCCAATATTTCAGCGAGCGGCTCTGACAACTCTTCATGAATTGGTTCAACCGGTTTACGACGATTCTTACGATCGGCATAGTCGGTATGCGCGTTTACACCCATAGGACCTGGTCGATAGAGCGCGATCACAGCGGAGATATCTTCAAAGGAATCTGGCGACATCTGCCGCAACAAGGCGCGCATCGGTCCACCATCGAGCTGGAAAACGCCGAGCGTCTCCCCCTTGCCCAATAATTCAAATGTCTTTGGATCATCGAGAGTGAGCTCTTCCAGATTTACAGTGATGCCTTGATTGCGTTGGATGTTGAGGAGGCAATCGTCGAGGACCGAGAGATTGCGCAGCCCCAAGAAATCCATCTTGAGAAGCCCGGTCGCCTCGCAGGCTCCCATATCAAATTGAGTGATGATCGCTCCATCAGATTCGCGACGATGGATTGGAATAACTTCAAGCAGCGGCTCTTTACTCAAGATCACGCCAGCGGCATGCACTCCCCATTGACGCTTGAGGCCTTCCAGGCCTCGCGCGGTATCGACAATGCGCTTAGCATCGGCATCGGTCTCATAGACCGATCGAAACTCACCAGCCTCGCCATAACGATCATTCTTTGGATCAAATACTCCCGAGAGGGTGATGTCCTTACCCATAATTGTGGGAGGTAGCGCCTTTGTAATTTTGTCTCCGATTGCATACGGATAACCCAATACACGAGTGGCATCTTTCAGCGCTTGCTTAGATTTAATGTTGCTATAAGTAATGATTTGAGCCACGCGATCTTCACCGTATTTATTGGTGGCGTAGGCGATCATCTCGGAACGTCTTCTTTCATCGAAGTCCAGATCAATATCTGGCATCGAGATACGTTCTGGATTGAGGAATCGCTCGAACAAGAGTCCATGCTTAATGGGATCTAGCGCGGTGATACCTAGGGCATAGGAGACGAGCGAGCCTGCGGCAGAACCACGACCAGGGCCAACTCGAATTCCTACCTCGCGAGCGTGCGCGCAAAGGTCAGAGACAACGAGGAAGTAGCCGGGAAAGCCCATCTTGATCATGACGCCAAGTTCGTAGTCGAGGCGCTCCTGATACGCGGTTGGAATCTGGCCCTGCAATCGCTCTGCGAGTCCTTGATTCGCTAGTTTGGTCAACCACGAGTCTTCGCTCTCGCCCTCAGGAACTTCAAATTGCGGCAATAAGTTCTCACCTTCGCGCAACGTTACATTGCACCGCTCAGCAATCAGCAGGGTGTTATCACACGCATCAGGGAAGTCACTGAAAAGTTTGCGCATTTCAGATGCGCTCTTGAGGTAGAACTCATCGTTATCAAATTTAAATCGCTTTGGATCTGCAATGGTGGATCCCGATTGCACGCAGAGCAGCGCCTCGTGCGCTCCAGCATCTTCATGCTTGGTGTAGTGCAAATCGTTCGTCGCGAGCAGAGGCAACCCCAACTCTTTACCTAACTTTAAGAGATCTTTCTTGACGCGATTTTCTACATCAATTCCATGATCCATGATCTCCAGGAAAAAGTTCTCCGCCCCAAAGATGTCGCGCAGATCGCTCGCCGCCTTCATCGCATCTTTATAAGCACCCATGCGCAATTTGGTTTGAATCTCTCCACCAGGACAGCCCGTCGTTGCGATCAATCCTTTTGAGTACTTTGAAAGCAGCTCACGATCCATGCGAGGCTTGTAATAGAAACCCTCAAGTGAAGCGAGTGAGGAGAGCTTAAAGAGATTCCCAAGTCCCTCGTTGTTCTCGGCAAGGATGGTCATGTGGGTGTATGCGCCACCCCCAGAGACATCATCTTCGCCGCCTTGAGCCCATTGGACCCGCTTCTTATCGAATCTGCTCTCGGGGGCGACATAAGCCTCGATACCAATGATCGGTTTTACGCCGACCTTGCGCGCCTGCTTATTAAATTCAAAGGCTCCAAAGACATTTCCATGATCTGTAATCGCGATAGCCGGCATCTCTTGGCGGGCAACTTCTTTAACCAGTTCCTCAACGCGCGCCGCACCGTCCAACATCGAATATTCGGTGTGGACGTGGAGATGGACGAAACTGGAATTCTGCGACACGGTTAGCGAGATTACTACTGTGGTTAATTCTGACGGCTATTTTGCTCAAGCGCGTTGAGTGAGCGTGTCAGGTCTTCGGGGTATTCGGAGGCAAAAGAGAGGTACTCCCCCGAAATCGGGTGGGTAAATTTGAGTTCGCGAGCGTGCAACCACGGGCGATGAATATTTAGACGGTCGGCAATAGTGTGATCTGCGCCGTATGTGAGATCCCCGACAAGGGGATGATGAAGGGCGGCGAAGTGGACCCGAATTTGGTGGGTTCTGCCCGTCTCAAGTTCGATCTCGAGAAGTGAGACAGCGGGAAAGAGTTCTAGTGAGGTGTAGTGGGTGATGGATGGTTTCCCATCGGCTACAACAGCGAAGCGGTAATCCTCCCGCGGGTGTCGATCGATGGGAGCATCGATCGTTCCCTGCGAAGGATCCATATGTCCTTGAACCATGGCGTGATAGACCTTGGTAACTGTGCGATCTCTAAATTGATCTTTAAGCCCAGAGTACGAGGCTTCATCTTTTGCGATAACCATGAGTCCTGTCGTACCAACATCAAGGCGATGAACGATTCCTTGTCGTTCAGCGGCGCCACTTGTTGAGACGTTATATCCAGCAGCGATGACTGCACCGATAACGGTTGGACCCTGCCAACCTGGGCTTGGATGTGCCGCAACTCCGGCTGGCTTATTAATCACAATGACATGATCATCGTTATATACAACTTCAAGTCCGGGCACAGGAGTTGGGGTTAATTGTGGAGCACTCTTTGCGGGTGGCATCAGGACCTCAAGAACGTCGCCAGTCGCAACCTTGTCGGATTTAGTAACGGCTTTACCGTTACGAAAAATCTCTTCGCTCTCGATGAGTGAAACGACGGCCGAACGAGAGAGTCCGAGCATGCGGGCTAGCGCCGCATCGACCCGCTCTTGATCCAATCCTTCAGGAATCGAAATCACCTTTAACTCACGTTCAGGGAACGTCATGATGGGACCTCGGTTTCACATCGTTAACAAGCAGAATTGCAATAGTTATCGCAGAGATAACAATAGAGGTATCGGCCAGATTAAATACCGGCCAATGCGGTAGACGGAGCCAATCGACGACCGCTCCATGTAATAAATAGGGCGGACGGAAGGTCCTGTCGTAAAGATTGCCGCAGATGCCCCCGAGAAGAAAGCCAAGTGCAATTCCCCAAGGCCGCGAAGTTATCGACCTGGCAAAGATAGCGATGGCAAGTATCGCTAGAAATGAGAGCAGCGAGAGAAAGATGGTCGCACTCTGAGCCAAGCTAAAGGCAGCTCCCGTGTTGGAGGTGAGCTGAAACTCCAAGAATGAGCCGATGATCTTCCTTGGATTACTCGAAAGCGAATGAAGCGCCCAGGTTTTGGTAGCGCTATCTAGTGCAATTACTAAAACGGCAACGATGAGGAGAGATTTAACTGCAGTGCGATGAGGTGCTGAATTAATCAGCGTCGTTCCTCTTTCTGCTTGCAGACCATGCATAGTGTGGCACGAGGAAATACTTGTAAGCGCGCCTTACCAATGGCGTTGCCACACTCTTCGCATCGTCCATACGTTTTATTATCGATACGCTCAATGGCTCGCTCTGTCTGCAAAACCATGTCGCGGGCGTTGTAAACGAGTGACATCTCATGCTCACGCTCGAAAGTCTTGGTGCCAGCATCTGCCTGATCATCTCCAGCTCCAACACCTGCAGCGGAGATCAAATCTTCCATCTCACCTTCCGCCTCACTTAGCTCAGATCGCAGACGAACTAGCTCTTTAGCAAGTTCAGAGCGCATCGCCTTGAGTTCAGCAGCGGTCCATGGATTTTCATTTTCATTGACAACAAGCGGAGCTGGTGCGCCTTTGATCGGCTTAAGGGTGTGCTTGCTCTTCCCACTCTTAACAGGCCGAGGAGGTGGAGTCATCACCAGGCGACGCTCTTCAATGACTACCTCAGGACCAGCGTTGACCTCACGCGGTGTCACGGTAATAGTTGTGGAGTCACCAGTTGTTGTGCTCTGCAATTTCGCTGGAAATGGCTTGGCAGGAACTTTCTTAGCCGGAGCTTTCTTTGCCAGAGTTGGCTTAACAATATTTGGAGAACGCGTCGCCACCTTCTTTGCAGGTGCGGCCTTCTTCGCGGGGGTTGCTGGGGCTTTCTTTGCTGGCACGGTCTTCACTGCTTTCTTTGCCGCTAGTTTCTTCTCCACTGGCTTTTTAGCAGGTGGAGCCTTCTTAACCGTGCTCTTGGAAGCGGCGATTTTTTGCTGGGAATCTTTTTTAGTGGTGCTCTTGCTTGAGACAGCCTTGCTCGATAGAGCAGCCTTTTTGGCGGGAGCCTTCTTAGCCGCAGGTGTCATATCAATCGCCACTTCTCAATCATCAGTTCACAACTTTTTCTGGCTGTTTTTCTTGCTTTGCTACCGCGGGCTCTGCACTCGAAGGGGGGTGGAGTGGCCACCTGCCGAGTTACCCGCGAGCGAGAAGGCTAGAGCGAAGAGCGAGGAATTACCAACTTCGCCGCGCTAGACTCACGCTTTCACCTGAACTATGCGCTCAATCTTCGCAGATTGGCCAGTTCCGAGAGTTGATTGCGAGGGTACGAGATGGCGTCGCCAGGGTCTCACACTTTTAGGAGCCTGCCAGCCCAGATCGACCTCCCTGCAACCGAGCACCAGATTCTCGCCTTCTGGGAAGAGCAAGAGATCTTCGCCAAGAGCGTCTCTGCTCGTGATGGGGCTCCTAGTTGGACCTTTTATGAGGGACCACCCACAGCCAATGGCTCCCCAGGTACCCACCACATTGAAGCGCGCGTATTTAAGGATCTCTTCCCGCGTTATCAGACCATGAAGGGCAAGCAGGTCATCCGTAAAGCTGGATGGGACTGCCATGGCCTACCGGTTGAGATCGCAGTTGAGAAAGAGTTGGGCTTTTCAGGCAAGGGCGACATCGAAAAATATGGAATCGCCGCCTTCAACGAAAAATGTCGCGAGTCGGTACAACGCCATGTCGACGAGTTCACCTCAATGACACGTCGCATGGGATTTTGGGTTGATTTTGATGAGGCCTACTGGACCATGTCGCCTGAATACGTTGAAAGCGTCTGGTGGTCACTACAACAGATCTGGAAGAAGGGGCTGCTAGTTCAAGATCATCGCGTCGCTCCTTACTGCCCTCGTTGCGGAACTGGATTATCGGATCACGAGTTAGCTCAGGGGTACGAGACTGTTACAGACCCTTCGGTCTACATTCGTTTTCCAGCAACCTCTGGAGTTATTGCTGAGTTAGGCGCCTCGTTCCTTGTCTGGACGACTACGCCTTGGACTCTGGTCTCTAATACTGCAATCGCGGTCAATCCAAAAGTTGAATACCAAGTCTGCGAAATACCTAACGGTGAAGGCAGCGAAAGATTGGTCATCGCGACCAACTTGGCGCACGTCTTAGGTGACGATAGAAAAGTTATTGCGACCTTCCAAGGTTCTGAACTTGAGAAGATCACATATCAACGTCCACTTGATCTCATTGAGATTCCGAATTCACATTTCGTCGTTCTGGCAGATTATGTGACGATTGAAGATGGAACTGGATTAGTTCACCAATCCCCTGCATTTGGCGCCGATGATCTCTTGGTCTGTCGCCGTTACGGGCTACCAGTAGTAAATCCCATGGCACCGGATGGAACCTTCTTGCCAGAAGTTCCGTTGGTTGGAGGGGTCTTCTTCAAAGAGGCAGATAAGACTCTGGTGCGCGAACTCAAATCTCGCGGCGTCTTATTCCGCCAACTTCAATTTGAGCACTCCTACCCACACTGCTGGCGTTGCCACACCCCACTTATGTATTACGCGCAACCATCGTGGTACATCCGTACCACCGCAATTAAAGAGCAATTACTTGCTCAAAATGCCAAGACCGATTGGCACCCAGAGACCATTAAAACCGGTCGCTACGGCGATTGGCTGGAGAACAACATTGACTGGGCTATCTCGCGCAATCGATATTGGGGTACTCCACTACCTCTCTGGCGCTGCCCAGAAAATCATCTCCATTGCGTAGGTTCCTTGGCAGAACTTTCAGAACTCTCTGGAAAAGATGTTACCGCGACCGATCCGCATCGCCCCTTTGTAGATGACATCACCTTCGCCTGCCCCGAGTGTTCACAGACCATGACTCGCGTGAGTGAGGTAATTGACTGCTGGTATGACTCCGGCGCAATGCCATTTGCACAGTGGGGTTACCCGCATAAAGAGGGATCGGCACAAGCGCTAGAGCAGGCTTATCCTGCAGATTTCATCTGCGAAGCTATTGATCAAACCCGCGGATGGTTCTACACATTGATGACGATCGGCACTTTGGTCTTCGATGAATCGTCATACAAAACCGTTCTCTGCTTGGGCCATATCCTCGATAAAGATGGCCGCAAGATGAGCAAGCATCTGGGCAATGTCTTGCAGCCAATTCCTTTGATGGATCAACACGGAGCAGATGCTGTGCGCTGGTACATGCTTGCTGCAGGTTCACCATGGAGCGCAAGGCGCGTGGGACACGATGCCCTCTCCGATGTTGTTAGAAAGACGCTGCTGACCTATTGGAACACCGTCTCCTTCTTCAGCCTTTATGCACATGCTGCCAATTTTGAAATCTCATTGGATGCGCCTGCCTCCACCGTCACGATGGATCGCTGGATCGTCTCCGAACTCAACACTCTCATCTCAGCAGGTCGATGCGGCTTTCACTGCATTTGATTCTCAAGAGGTCGGCCGACTTCTGGCAACATTTATCGATGACCTCTCCAATTGGTATGTTCGCAGATCCCGTCGACGCTTCTGGGATGGCGACACCCACGCCTTGCAAACCCTCTTCACCTGCCTCAAAACTTTGACACAACTCATGTCACCCATGGTGCCTTTCATTACCGAACATGTCTGGCAGACCCTGATTAGAGTTGGTGATCCAAGCGCTACTCAATCAGTCCATTTATCTTCATTCCCAGTTGCGCAAGGCTCTGCGATCGATACCGCACTCTCAAACTCCGTTGCACTCTCTCGCGCGTTTGGTGGAGTTAGGCCGGGCGGCGCGCGCCGAATCAAAGATCAAGATTCGCCAACCCCTCGGACGCGCTCTAGTAGCGGCCTCGGGTTGGGCTCGATGGATCAAGAGATTCGCGAACATATTCAGGATGAACTCAATGTTCTGCGCATCGATCTACTCTCTGAAGAGAGCGAAGGCCTCGTCAGCATCTCTCTCAAGGCAAATTTCCGCTCCATCGGTGCTCGTTATGGAGCCGATGTGCAGGCGATCGCCGCTGCTATCGCCGCAAGTGATGCCGCGCAAACTCGTCACAGAGCTTCGTCGCACGGTAGTTACACGATTGCATATGGAGATAAGAGCGCAGTACTAACGGCAGATGACTTAGTGATTACCGAAACCCCCAAAGAGGGTTGGTCGGTTGCGAGCCATGCCGGAGAGAGCGTCGCTCTGGACCTGACTCTGACACCAGCTTTGCTACAAGCAGGGCTGATGCGCGAGGTGATCCGAACAATCCAGGAGCAGCGCAAGAATTCAGGATTCGATATTAGCGATCGGATTCATGTCCGTTGGAACTCTTCTGCAGACGTAATGGCTGCCATCAAACACTATGAGGCACAAATCGCCGATGAGGTTCTAGCTATCACTATTACTCAGGACGAGTCACTGACAAACTTTGAAACCGAGATTGGTCTTGCGTTAGCGCTTACTAAGGCCTGATCGAAGTAGCGCCTTAGTGAATTCTGTGTGCGAAAGAAATTAATATCTCAGTAATAAAGAAGATCAGTAAGAATGAGATATCAAGTGCCACGGATCCAAGGCGTAATGGCGGAATGAACCTACGCGCAAAACGAGTTACTGGATCTGTAACTGCGTAGACCAATTCTGCGATGGCAAGAACTATTCCTTGAGGACGCCATCCAGGAGAGAAAGTGCGGACTAAGTCCAGAACTACTCGTGCAAAGAGCGAGAGGATAAATAAATTGAGAACAAAGACGAGTATCGATCCGATAGCGCTCATTGAATGACTCCTACTGTAGAGAGATGAAGTCAGCTCTGGTTAAAGAAGCTGGCTTCTGCCGCTGCAGTCTTGTTCTCAGTGCTGACACGAACATTTGCAGGGGTTAGCAAGAAGACTTTAGATGTCACGCGCTCGATGCTTCCATGTAATCCAAAGACCAAGCCTGAAGCAAAATCAACGAGACGCTTGCGTTCAGATTCATCCATATCGGAGAGGTTCATGAGCACAGGTTGACCCTGGCGATAGCGCTCACCAACGGTTCGAGCCTCATTATAGAAACGGGGATGAATCGTAAAGATTTGGTCCATGATGGGAAGGGCCTCTTGAACAGGGGCGAAAGTTGGGGCAGGTGCGCTAGCGGCCGCGCTGCGAGCCGGTGTCGGAATTGGGTTGAATGTTGGGCGAGGGCTCTGGTTGACCGAGCGCACACTCCGTTGTGGAGTTTCGACAGGGGTGAACTCCTGTTGCTCTTCCTCTTCATCGACTAATCCGAGGTAATTTGCCGCCTTCTTAAATACATTAGCCATAGACCAATTTTAGGCGTGAAGTTCACGAGAACCGAGGATTGAACTGCCTATCCGTAGATGTGTCGCACCAGCGATGATCGCCGCTTCAAAATCACCACTCATCCCCATGGAGAGCGCTTTTGCTCCCGGATAGATATTTAACAGCTCAGGTTGGAGCGCCCGTAAATCATTAAATGCATCGCCAGCGACCCTGGTCAGAGGTGCCACCGTCATCAAGCCTGCTACGTTGAGATGGGTCTGCTCTTTAAGAAATTGTGCGAAAGAGGGGAGCTCTGAAGGCGCTACCCCGCCGCGATCCTGGCGCTCTGGTTCAAGGTTTATTTGAATGAAAAATTCTTTGACCTTATTTTCGTTCTCCATGTCGAACTTCTGCGCATGCGAGGTCGAATCAAGCGAGTGAACCGCATCTGCCCAGCTTGAGATCGATTTGATCTTGCGCCCCTGCACCTGCCCCTGAAAATGCCACTTCACATCGAGAGGGAGTTGCTCAGATTTTAGAGCGCCTTCCTCATCTCGATTCTCTCCCATCTCACGCACCCCCAATTCATAGAGAATTTCGGCATCCGAGATGGGGAAAGTTTTGGTCACAACGATGAGTGAGATCTCTGAAGGTACTCGGCCTGCTCTCTCAGCAGTAGCACGGATTCGCTCTTGGATTTCGCCCAGATGATGAGCTAGCTCCTCTTTACGGCTCATAGCGAGATTATTCCCGCTTGGCGCTCGGTAATATCTCCGCCGCGATATGAAAAGTATTCGGGCCGTTCTAGGGTACATAGCCCTACATCGACAACAGAAACACCTAGCTCTTCCAATTGAAATTTAACGCCGCATTGCAAATCCAAGCAATGAGACTCTTGAGAAGTAGCGGTCGCCGGAATCTGCGAAGAAATCTCTCGATACATCTCAACGGAGACCTCATAGCATTTACCGCAGATGCTGGGGCCGATGGTTGCCACGATTTCAGTCGCACCTAACTCACGCATCTTTGCTACGGTCTTCGGAGCGATCCCTTTGACTAAGCCAAGCCTTCCAACATGCGCAACTCCCACGACAGTGGCAGATGAGAAAGTGATGGGCATGCAATCTGCTGCCAACGCAGCCAACCCAACTCCTTTATCAGAAGTGATGAGCGCATCCGCCTCGAAATCTGATCCTTCAGATCCAACAACGCGGACAATGTCGCTGTGACTCTGCCGCATGAAATGTAACTGATCGAGTGAGAGCATCTTCCGCAACTGCTCGCGAAGTAAGGCAACCTTGAGGTCGCCTCCATCCCGCGAGGTAAAGAGTGTTCGAGACATTTACTTCATAAAGTCAGGAACGTCTATCTCGTCCTCGCTTACTAGATCTTCGAAAGTTACACGGCGGCGAGGAGAGGCTGCGACAGGAATCTCAGCGGTATCTTCCACGCTTCCCAGATCCATCGCCACTGCAATCGGATCGTTAGCCGCAATGGGATCAGCCTGACCTGTAAGAGAGGCGGTACTAATCGTTGGCATTGGGGCGCGCTTCGGTGCGCCACCGTCAAAGCCTGCCGCGATAACAGTGATTCGGACTTCATCGCCGAGAGCATCATCGATAACGGTTCCAAAAATGATGTTGGCCTCTGGATGAGCTGATTTAGCAACCAACTCAGCAGCCTCACTCAACTCAAAGAGACCCAAATCTGAACCACCAGCGATTGAAAGCAGCACGCCACGGGCACCATCGATGGATGCTTCTAAGAGTGGACTTGCAATAGCCAACTCGGCGGCTCGAGTTGCTCGGGCCTCTCCGCGAGCAGATCCAATGCCCATGAGCGCAGAACCGGCACCCTGCATAACGCTCTTAACATCAGCGAAGTCGAGATTGATTAATCCTGGAGTTGTAATCAGATCGGTGATTCCTTGTACGCCAGATAGAAGGACTTGGTCGGCGCTTCTAAATGCTTCAACGGCGGTGATAGAACGATCAGAGATCGCGAGCAATCTGTCATTAGGGATAACAATTAAAGTATCGACTTCTTCGCGAAGTAATTCGATTCCCTCTTCTGCCTGAATGGTGCGATGCTTTGCCTCGAATGAGAATGGCTTGGTAACAACGCCAACGGTAAGCGCTCCTAAATCTTTAGCAACTTTTGCAACGATCGGCGCACCGCCAGTTCCAGTTCCTCCACCTTCGCCCGCAGTAACAAAGACCATATCGGCGCCACGTAATACTTCTTCAATCTCTTCGATGTGATCAAGTGCAGCTTGACGACCGACCTCTGGTGCTGCGCCTGCTCCAAGCCCACGCGTCGATTTGCGACCGATATCGAGCTTTACATCTGCATCACTCATGATGAGTTGTTGAGCATCTGTATTGATGGCGATGAATTCAACACCTTTAAGGCCCGCTTCAATCATTCGATTAACGGCATTAACTCCTCCGCCGCCAATGCCAACAACTTTGATAACGGCTAAATAATTCTGCGGTGTCGCCACGGTATACCTCTCCTAAGACTCTAAATCTCGAGTTTAGACTTAAAGCGTTGCCAATTTCTCTTGTGCGCAAAAGTAGGGTTCGGGGCAGAGCCAATCAAATACCGACACGAATCTACGGCGAGCAATCTCTCAATGAGATGTTGAGGGTGCTACTTAACAACAGGTGTTAGCGGATTAGATAAATCCACATTCACAATTTTCTTGTTCTCTGGCAGGGTCAAAAGTTGGCGTAAAACCTTTACTTTAAGCGATAGTTGATCGACGCCACCCCAGGCAATTGTCAGCTCCTTGTAACCCGGCAACTCGGTCGTGAGAGTGATTTGGTTCTGCTCATCAACTGCGAGGCTCGACATCTTGGCGGTTATGTCGTTGGGTGTCTGCGCTAAAAATGTGGCTACCGCGCTTCGCGATGCTGAACTCTGACTTCCAAAATCAATAGTCGGAATTCCAGCAGGTGGATTGGGTGTTGTGAAGTTGTTTCCTTCTGGATCAAAATATTCAATGACTCCATTGCTATCTACATATCGCGCAACCGCACGTCTCTCCGTTATCACGATTTTTACATCATGTGCCAGCCAGCGTTTCTGAATCGAAATCTTATTAATCCAGGTCTGCGAGGCAAGATCGTGGGTAATTCGCGGTGTACTTAACCGAGCCATGGGAAGCCCCACGCGCAAATCTTTTGGAACTATAAGTGGCGTCACTATCGATTCATTTCCCGCTGCCGAGATTTCGATGGTTCTGATCTCTAAAAATTTCGACCAACCCAAGAGATATCCCAATAAACCAATCAGCAACACAACGAGAAAGATTCCCGGTGCATTGCGAAAGCGACGTTTACGCATATCTCTCTTCAAGAGCTTGGAGGATTACGGGGGCCAGAGAATTAACGTCTCCTGCGCCAAGAGTCATAATCACATCACCAGGTTCCGCGACTTCAATGATGGTACTTACGGCATCCAGCATCGAAGGGATATAGCTCACCTTCCCGGATGATGATGCGCGGGTAATGAGTTGTGACGTAACGCCTGGAATTGGCCGCTCACTCGCTGGGTAAACCTCAAGGACCAGCGCTTGATCCGCTATATCCAACGCAACCGCAAAGTCACTCGCGAATGCTTGTGTACGAGAGAAGCGGTGGGGTTGGAATACAACTAAGACTCGACCAGGCGCGGCATATGCTTTTGCAGTCTCAAGGGTAACCCGCAACTCTGTCGGATGATGACCGTAATCATCGATAACTTCGATCCCATGAACCTTTCCCTTATGCTCAAAGCGTCGACGTGATCCACTAAATGATTCAAGTCCCGAAAGCACATCAGGGATGTTCGCTCCAAGTCGATCGGCCACGGCTAACGCTGCTGTTGCATTGAGCACATTGTGCATTCCGGGGATGGTCAAATGCAGTTCCGGGAGCACCTTGCCATTCTTCGAGATTCTTGCAAATGAGGCGGCCGGCTCCAAGGCAATTCTAGAAAGGGCGAAGTCGGCTTCCGTTGTGCCATATGTAATGAGGGTTATGTCGTTTCGCTGCACTCGAGTAAAAAGTTCACGCACTCCGGGGTCATCAATGCACGCAACAACAAATCCTCCACTTTGAATGGTATTTATAAACTCCACAAAGATGGCGAAAAGGTCTTCCAGCGTCGCAAAGTGATCGACGTGATCTAGCTCTAAATTTGTGATGATCGCGCCGAGTGGATGATAAGCGGTGAAAGAACCATCTGACTCATCTGCTTCCGCAACAAATATATCTCCGCTGCCTAAGTGAGCATTCACTCCTGAGCTATTAATCAATCCCCCAATTGCAAAAGATGGGTCGAGTCCAGCGCCCTGCAAAGCGACGGTCAACATAGATGTGGTTGTTGTCTTTCCGTGAGTTCCTGCCACGGCAATCGAACGCTTGCCTTCCATCAGAGCTGCAAGAGCCTCGGCTCTGGTCAATATCTGCAAACCTCGCGCCTGCGCTGCGACCACTTCAGGGTTGGAGTCGGAGATGGCGCCTGATGTAATGAGCAGATCGGCGTTCGCCACATTCTCTGCGGAGTGACCTATAAATATTGTGGCTCCTAGCGTCGCGAGTGCGTCGGTGATGGAACTCTGCTTTACATCGCTGCCACTTACTGCAAATCCCTCTGAGAGCATGATCCGCGCGATCCCAGACATTCCAGCTCCGCCAATACCAACGAAGTGAATCTTCTTATCGGCTAATTGCTCCAGGCTACTCATGGGCTAATACTTTCAGAGATCGCAGCCCGATTGCCTCACTCGCGTTGAGAGGGTAGTCAATCCGCTCCCCTGATTCACGTCGAGCTTTCGCCACCTCAAGGAGGCGAGCAACGTTAGAGATTAACCAAGAGCCGGTAAATTCCTCATTCTTCAATATCTCGCCGCCACCACGTGCAACAACTTCACGGGCATTTTCAATCTGTTCGCCATTTCCAATCGGAAGCGGAATATATAAGGAATAGATACCCAGTACCCCAGTTTCAGCCACGGTCACCGCTCCGCTTCGAGAGATGACGAGGTCGCTGGCAGCGTAAGCCGAGGCCATATCGTCGATGTAATGCAGCGGTAGGTAACCTGCTTGGGCTTGAGGTAACTCATTCTTGGCGCCAACAGCATGAATAATTTGAGCACCTTTGCTCGTTATCTCTTTACGAGCCGCGGAAACGGCTTCATTAAATTTAACCGATCCCAGTGAGCCACCAAAAATAAGAATCGTGGGAGCTGCCGGATCTAGTTTCAATTCCTTAAGCGCTGTCTCTTTAGCCGCTGCTCTCTGATCTGCATCCAATTGAGAAAGAGCGACGATCGAACTGCGAAGTGGGATCCCAACTCGATCTGCATCCTCAGCCCCAAAAGCTCGCAGAACGGTTGCGCCACAACGACCCGCCAATTTATTGGCCAGCCCCATCTTGGCATTCGCCTCGTGGGCGATCATTGGGATCCTCAGGCGACGAGCCGCCAAATAGGCAGGAGCCGCAACATATCCGCCAAAACCAATTACAAGATCTGCACCTCTAATCGCCGCTTCTGTCTGCTTCAACGTTTTGCGAAAGCGACTCGGCCAGCGAAGTAAACCCAGATTAATACGACGTGGAAAGGGAGCCTTATCGATCAAATGTAAATCGAAATGTGCAGCCGGAACCAACTTCACTTCTACGCCCTCCGCGGTTCCTAAGAAGAGAAACTCGGTATTTGGGTTGTGATCTCGGAGCCAATTGGCCACGGCTAGAGCTGGCTCAACATGACCAGAGGTTCCAGCACCGGCAAGAACTATTCGCGACATATCAACCTCGCTTGCGCGCTGCGATCGCCGCACGAACTCGCGGATCGCGGCGTGACACATTTAATACAAATCCAATCGCAAGAAAATTGGCGATCAGCGAGGAGCCACCATAACTTATGAATGGCAAGGTAACACCTACTACAGGAAGCACTCCAATAACAGAGCCGACATTAATAATCACCTGCATCATCATCCAGGCACCAATTCCAGCGCAGGCATACCGAGAGAAGAGATCGCGAGTTTGCATCGCGGTGCGGAAGATCCCGTAGATAAGTGCGATGAAGAGAATAAGAACGACGAGTGTTCCAAGGAGTCCCAGCTCTTCACCAATCACTGCAAAGATGAAATCGGTGTGGGCCTCCGAGAGATTTCCCCACTTCTGCCGGCTGGCTCCAAGTCCTACTCCAAAAAATCCTCCACTCGCCAATCCCATAACTGAGTGAGCCGGCTGCCAACCTGCAAGTTTGTAGACAGATGGAGCAAAGGGATTAAGCACGGCAGCGAATCGATGGAGGCGATATGGCGCAATGGCAACAAGTGCCACAACTCCTGCGATAGCGGCTACACCCATAAATATAAAGTGACGAAGCGGCAAGCCCCCAACAAAGAGCATGATGGAGACGATTCCGAGGATGATGACAGTTGTTCCCAAATCTCCACCTTTGAGGATCAACATCAATAATGGAATCGTTCCGGAGAGCACAAAGGCCACATGGCGCATCGCAGATCGATCCACGACCGTCTCATCAAACTTACGAAGTTGGCCGGCGCACCACAAGATCAATCCCAACTTGGCGAACTCTGAAGGTTGCATAGTAAAACCAGCGAAATGGATCCAGTTTGTATTTCCATTTACCGTCAGTTTGATTCCTGGGACAAGAGGCAGACAGAGCGCGAGAAACGAGAGAATAAGCGAGTAGCGTGTCAACGCCTCCCACACTCTCGGCTTCCAATTTGAAACAAGGAGTATGGCCAAAATCGAAATTCCGAAAAATATTAACTGCCTAAAGAATATTGAATACGTCGAACCAGATTGCTGCAACGAAACTACGCTGGAGGCTGATAAAACCATGACCAGACCCAGCGCCGAGAGAAAGGTGAGAGATCCAAGAATCATGTAATACGGAGCGTCGGGACGCTGCAAATAATTGGAATATTTCTGGCGCCGTGTAGTCGGTTTGGAGCTCATCGGCCCACCACCTCACGAACCATCGCAACGAATTTCTCGCCGCGATCTGCGTAGTCACGGAATTGATCCATCGAGGCGCAGGCGGGTGCGAGGAGAACCGTATCTCCCGATACCGCCAACTCCGCCGCCTGTTTAACAACTTCTCGCATGAGATCTTCGGAGTCCCCCGAGTACGGCATGATGAAATAAGGAACGGTGGGTGCATGCTTCGAAAGCGCGGTGGCGATAATGGGGGCATCTTGTCCTATAAGGATTGCCGCCTTAATTCGCAGCGCACAGCGTTCAATAAGTGGACCCATCTCAGCGCCTTTGGCCAGACCACCTGCGATCCAGATCGAGGAGATATGCGAGAGCAGCGCCGCGGCGGCGGCATGAGGATTAGTTGCCTTGGAGTCATTTACCCATGCGATTCCATCACGCTCTAGAACAAGTTCAAGGCGATGGCGATCTAAGGTGAAATTCTTAAGTCCAGCTCTTATCTCTTCATGCGTAATTCCTATCGCAAGTGCCAATCCAGCAGCGGCCATCGCGTTGGCGACGTTGTGAGGAACGGTCGGATGAATATCTGCAAGTTCGGCAAAATCAATAGCGATGGTTGGATCCGATGTAAAGGCTCTGTCGATCAAGAGATTTTCTACTAAGCCGATCTCTCCCGGTTGCGGTGTATCTAGGTAATAGAAAATTTTGCGGCCGTTCCATGCCGAGGAGCGGAGCACGCTCTCACTATCTTCCCCATTGATAATGGCAACAGAACTAGCCGAGAGAAGTTTTAGCTTTGCCAAGGCATATTGATCGAAAGAGCCATGCCAATCAATGTGATCTGGGGCGATATTAAGAAGAGCAACCGCTTCATAGGTGGGTAGAGAACTCCACTCCAATTGGAATGATGAAAGTTCTAAAGCCAGAAAGTCATATCGCTCCCCTGAGGCCAAGACCGAGATAACGGGCTCTCCTACATTGCCGCAAGCAATTCCGGAATGAGCGCTGTAATCAAATATTGATTGCACCATCTGAATGGTCGTCGTCTTGCCATTCGTTCCGGTTAACGCAATCCATTTCTGATCTGGTGCTACAACTTCCTTTACCTTCCAAGAGAAATCGATCTCACTCAGGAGGGTTGCACCAGTATCTCGTAAACCTACAACGATGGGGTGATCGGTTCTCCATCCTGGAGAGATGATCGCGAGATCGTAACTCTTCTCTACTGCGCGTAACGCATTAGGGGCTTTCTCATCAAATAAATCTGGGCTCATTCCCCGCGTCACAAGAAAATCCAAGACAGCAGAGCCTGTTACACCAGCGCCAACTACGGCTATCTTCTGGGTGGCAAGCTCTTCAAGGAAATTCATTTATGAGGTCACCCACTGTGCATAGAAGAGACCGAGTCCTGCCGCAACGCTTAACCCGGCAATAATCCAGAAACGAATCACGATCGTGACCTCAGCCCAACCGAGTAATTCAAAGTGATGTTGAAGTGGCGCCATGCGAAAGACTCGTTTTCCTCCCGAGGCTTTGAAATAGAGAGTTTGGATAATCACCGACATCGTAATGATGACGAAGAGACCGCCCAGAACTGCTAACAACATCTCAATCCGCAAAGTGATTGCCAAACCAGCGAGCGCTCCTCCAAGTGCTAGAGAACCAACATCACCCATAAAGATTCGAGCGGGCGAGGTGTTCCACCACAAGAAGCCGGCACATGAGCCTGCAAAGGCCGCTGCGAGAACTGCGAGGTCAAGCGGGTCACGAACTTGATAACACTTGGAGGCAAGGACCTGTGCACTTCCCAACCCGCAGCTCTGACGAAATTCCCATACCCCAATGAGCACGAATGCAAGCAACGTCATGATCGAAGTTCCGCTAGCCAAACCATCGAGGCCATCAGTTAAGTTAACGCCGTTGCTTGTCCCGAGAACTAGTAGAACAACCCACAAAATTACAAAGACCGTTCCTAGTGCCAGCGATGTATCGCGCACGGTGGATAAATGAAATGAGATCGGAGTTAATTTAAAACTATCTTTAAAGTGCAATCCCGCGAAGGCGAATCCTCCGGCAACTAAAGCCTGTCCCAATAATTTCTGCTTGGCGCGTAGTCCGAGGGAGCGTTGCTTAACAATTTTGAGCCAGTCATCAAGCAGACCAACAAAGCCGAGTCCGAGCACGAGTCCTATGACCAAGAGTGCAGAGACACTTACTCGTACCCCATTGATAAGGTGCGAGCCGAAATAGCCGATAATCGCCGCGGCGATCAGAACGACACCACCCATGGTGGGTGTACCTCTTTTTACATGGTGAGTCGTTGGACCGTCATCACGAATATTCTGGCCGTAGCCGTGACGCGCAAGGTATCGAATAAAGAGAGGAGTAAAGAAGAAACTTAATAGTGTGGCAATCGTGCCCGCGAGCAGAATCTCTTTCATTCGCCCGTGACCTGCCAATTCGCGAGCAACTTCTCCGAGAGTTCATCCAGATGCTCCGCCCGAGAGGCCTTCACTAATAGAACATCGCCCGGTTGCACATGCTTCAATAAATCTAGAGCCTCTTCCTGAGTCAGGAAGTAATGGGTCAACATCTCATCTCCGGCACCAGGGTCTAACTGGAGTCCCTCAAGGTATAAATCAGTCCCAACAGATACCAAGTGATCGACCCCCAATTCAGAGGCGAGTCTGCCAATTCGAAGATGCTCTTCCCGTTCGGACGCGCCGAGTTCGTGCATCTTCCCCAAAATTGCCCACGAGGATCCGCCCCGTTCCTGGGTTAAGAGGACCAGGGTTCGAAGTGCGGCGGTGACGCTCTCTGGGTTGGCGTTATATGAGTCATTGATAAGAAGGAGTTCGCCCACATCATGGAGCTCCATACGCCACTTGCTGGAGGGTTCAGCGGTGGAGAGTGCTCAGCGACAGACTCAATGGGGATGCCGACCTCCAGTCCAACCGCAGCGGCGGCAAGTGCATTGGCTACTTGGTGAGCACCTAAGAAGCGTAGTGCAACTGGAGATCGACCAGATGCGCTCACTAGATCAAAGTGCGCTAACCCTTCGCGAAATTCCAAATCTGCAGCCCGTACATCGCAGGTACTTTTCTCGCCAAAGGTAATCCGTCTGCGAGAGCTGCCTTCGCCCATGTGAGGCGTATAAGGATCATAGGTACCCAAAATCGCGACTCCGTGCTCGGAGAGCGAATTGATCAATTCCGACTTCGTGCGGGCGATCGCCTCGCGACTTCCAAACTCCCCTATATGGGCAGATCCAACAACCAGTACGACCCCAATATGAGGCTTAGCTATCTCGCAGAGCGCTGCGATATCGCCATCGTGACGAGCTCCCATTTCGACTACGCAGAAACGGGTATTTTCCGTGACATGCAAAATAGTTAGAGGTACACCAATCTCATTATTGAATGATCCGCTTGGTACTACGCACTCGCCTGCGATGGAGAGAACGTGCCCCAAGAGATCCTTGGTGGTTGTCTTTCCATGAGAACCAGTAATTCCAATGAAAGTGCAGTGCTTGATTCTCTCTCGGACTTTACGAGCCAGCGTCGTGAGAGCAGCACCTGCATCCTCGACGAGGAGCGAAGGGAGGCCAGTATTTATCGTGGTAATGGCAAAGCGTGCACCATTCTCGATCGCCTCTTTGGCATAAGCATTTCCATCAGTTCGCTCTCCCGGAAGTGCAATAAAGAAAGAGCCTGGCTCGACCTTACGGGAATCAATTTCGGGATACTCCGTGATGATAGCTTGCGGATCAAGGTCGATAATCTCGGCGCCAATAATTTCAGCAATCTCTGAAACGGTTAACGCGATCATGCTAACTCCTCGATTGCTCGGGCCAATTCAATGCGATCGTCGAAGGGATATTTGACTCCGTTGATCTCTTGTCCACGCTCGTGACCTTTTCCTAAAACAATAACGCAATCTCCTGGGGCGGCATTCAAGACCGCGATCGCAATTGCTTGACGGCGATCTGCTTCCACAATCTCACTCTCGCCTCGGTGGCTGCCCACCATCTCATGCAAAATAGTCTTGGGATCTTCGCTGCGCGGATTATCGGAGGTAAATACCGCTACATCTGCTCCCTGTCGGAGCGCATCCCCCATCAAGGGACGTTTGCTCTTGTCGCGATCTCCACCACAACCAAGCACCGCTATCACTCGCCCATTAGTCAAAGATCGCGCAGTGGCCAAGGCGCGATTAACAGCATCAGGCGTGTGGGCGTAATCAACCAAAGCTAGAAACTTCTGTCCAACGTTCACTGGCTCTAAACGACCCACTGGTGCACTCAAGGTGCGCATGTAATAAGAGATCGCCACAGGGTCCACACCGCTCTCAACTGCGAGTGCGATGGCAAGAAGGGCGTTATCAAGATTATGCAATCCAAGCAGCGGAAGGCGACCCTCAATGAGGATTCCACCTGAACCACGAATCGCGACGTCATAGCCAACTCCACCTAGAGCTTCAAAGAAATCCTGGTAGTACCAGTCAGCTTTGGAATTTGATCGCGAGAATGATTTTGTTGGAATGACCGCTTCTTCGTAGAGCCGTAAACCATGTGGGTCATCGATATTCACGATCGCACTCTCGGCATACTCCGGAACAAAGAGCCGGGCCTTGGCCTGGAAATAGCTCTCCATATCACCGTGATAGTCCAGGTGATCTTGAGTCAGGTTTGTAAATCCAACAACTGTGAAGTGCGAGCCAAGTACACGACGCATATCGAGCGCGTGACTACTAACCTCCATCACGAGATTCCGAACATGTCGCTCGCGCATCGTGGCTACAACCGCTTGTAAGTCGGTTCCTTCGGGAGTTGTAAAAGAGGCGTTCGACTCTTCGCCATCAATAGTTATGCCCACAGTTCCGATAAATCCGGTGCTGCGACCATCTAATCGCCAGATCTGATCCACAAGTGAGGCGGTAGTCGTTTTTCCGTTTGTTCCTGTAATTCCAACTGCCTCTAACGCACTGAAAGGGCTGCGATAAAACCATGATGCAATGGGACCAACCCACCTACGAGGATTGCTCACAACAATTACTGGAATATCTTGCTGTATCAACTCTTTGCCGCGCTGATCGGTCAAGATAGCAACTGCTCCTTGTGAGATCGCGCTATTCGCAAACTCAGCGCCGTGGCTCTTAGCTCCAGGAAGGGCGATAAAAAGATCGCCTTCGCTCACCAATCTGGAATTGATGGTGACCCCTGTAAAAAAAATTTCTGAGCCTCTCGCTCTGAACACCAATGTACGAAGCTAACTCCCCGAGGCTCTTATGGAACATCTCTTGAGGAGCGATCCTTGTAATCACAGTACTCATGGCTTTGCCACCGCAGCAGATTTGAGCAGTGCAGCTTGCGTCAACGGGAAAGCGCTCTGGTTGGTATGTACCGGTTGAACCTGCTTCGCCTGCAAGACAAAACCCATCACCTTTTTAAATACTGGCGCTGCAATCTCTCCACCGAAGTGCTCACCTTGAGGATTTTGAATTACCACGCTCACTACATATGCGGGAGCGGCAGCAGGAGCCATTCCAATAAATGAAGCGGTATAACCGCGATAGCAACCACACCTTGAATCAACGCGCATTGCAGTGCCGGTCTTACCAGCAACTTCATATCCAGGAATTTCCGCAGCGGGGGCGGTGCCCTCATTTGATACAACGCTTTGCAACATGGTGCGGATTGTTTGTGCTGTTGCAGGGCTAATAACTTGAACTCGTGGAGAAGGCTTAGAAGGCGTGTACGTTCCGTCGGGACCAATAGTTCCCGCGATTACATTGGGTGTTACACGAACTCCATTGTTCGCAACTGTTGCAAAGACATCTGTCGCCTGCATTGCAGTAACCGAATAGCCCTGGCCAAAGGCGATTGTTGGGGCTGATGAGGCTGACCAATCGGAAACTGGGTGCAGGATGCCTGCAGACTCTCCCGGCAGATTGGAGCCAGTGCTTTGACCGATTCCGAACTTCTGGAGGTATGAATAAAAGGTGTCATTTGGAATAGTGCTTCCAATTTGGATCGCACCGATGTTGCTCGATACGGCAAGAACGCCAGTAGTAGTGAGGTGCTCGGTATTGTGGCGTTTGTCATCATGGAATATCCGGCCACCAGCTTTAAAACTATTTGGAATTGTGTAGACCGTGGTGGGAGTGGTCGTACCCTGTTCAAGTGCTGCTGCGACGGTGATTACCTTGCCAGTCGATCCAGGTTCATAAACATCCTGAACTGCAGGATTGCGCATCTGTGCCAAAGTAATCTTGTCACGCTTCGCGGGATCAAAAGAGGGAGCGCTGGCCTGAGCCAAGATTGCTCCAGTCTTAGGGTCCATCACTATCACCGTGCCCGAGAGAGCTTTTGAACTCTTCACTGCAGCCGAGATCGCATCCTGAGCTACCCATTGAATATCTCGCTCAATCGTAAGCCTGACATCCACTCCGGGCTTCGCCTGCGTGATGAATTGTTGAGATCCAGGAATGATGGTTCCATCGCCATTCACGTAGTCATACTCGCCATTTGATCCAGTGAGTACCGTGTTCATACTGGCCTCGATACCGGCGGCGCCTTGATTAGCCGCGTTGGTCAGTCCAATTAGCGAAGCCGCTAATGTGCCCGTTGGATAGGTTCTTGTGTAGGCATTTTCGCTGAAGAAACCAACAATACGTTTAGACAGACCTGCAACAGTCTTCTCAACCTTGCTGTTGTATGCCGAGAGAGCGCTCTGCAAGTTATCCCAGACGATGGCACGTGGGCAGCAGCTTTATGTCGAGGGTCTCGCTGTCTCCCCGCCACCAGATCTCGCCGAGCGAAACAAAATCCGCCTCCCATGTTGTGGTCCACAGGTTGTATCCCTCGAGGGGAATTTCGATTGGGTCCATTGCCGACCTGGGCGCAAGGGGCTGGAAGACGTGATACACGCGGTAATTGCGAATCGTCCACGGGACAAGCGGCAAAATCGTGACCAGGGCGACAAGTGCGGCAGTGCGCAACCCTTTGCCCGGCGCGCTCTTCCTCGTGTACCACCAGATTCCGGGAACAATCGCCGCGGCCAGCAGGACGCCATCGGTCCTGAATCCAATGGCGGTGATCAGTGCCGCGCCGGTGACCCAAAACCAGACGCTCTGCCGGCCCTTTCCCGTATTGATTGCGCGAATCAAACGCCCCGCGGCAAACATCCCCAATGCAACGCTGAAGATCTCCGGTGTTTCAGCCAGCGGGGTGGCGACGTAGTCCGCGGTAAACGGGCAGAGGCATGCAATCCACAATGCAACGAGGCTCGCGCGGCGGCTTGCATGATCACGCACGAACTGCGCGACCAGCAGGCAAGTACCCATGTCGAAAATTGCCTGGGCGTAGCACACCGCAATATAATTCTTGATTCCGCAGACGGCGAACACCACGGCCATGAAGACCGGATAACCCGGCATTCGAATGAGCGTCAGGTGAAACGGGGCGTCCAGCGCGTAGGCGTGGTGAAGGAGAAGATTCTTTGCGATGGTTCCGTAGACTTCGCTGTCGCCGTCGAAGTCGGGATAGACAAGGAGGAAGAAGAGCCGCAGCGCAATGCCCGCAAGCACGGCCAGCGCGAAGCTCCAACAAGGCAGGGCCTTTCGCGAGAAGAACGGCCGGGGCGCATCCATCGCCGGTGCGCGGGTCGATGTGAGCGTCGTGTCCATATCAATGCCTTGCTTTGTCATTCTCTCTTGCCGATCGAGTGCCGTTCGCACTGCTGGATGCGGTTCGGCAATTTCCGGTACGCCTAGCACCGAATCAACGAACTCACCAATTATCCAGCATGCAGCCCTGAGGAGGCGTGAAATTTCGCTCATCGCAATGCCACCGGTCCTTCGCGACCGTCCGGAGTTGATGCTGCTTCACCCCCTCCACTATGCGACAATTCAAGTCATACACGAATGATTCGGGCTACTCACTTTCTGGTGGCTGGCGCTTGCGCGCTTCTCGCCGCAACCGCTTCTGTCGCATACTCCCAGACACCTGTTCCACTGGTTCTGACCGGCGGCACGGTGGTGGACGTGACCAACTGGGGCCACTCGGCGCGCGACCTGCAGGATGCGGTCGTGATTGTGCGCGAGGGCAAGATCACGGAAGTTGGCGCGGCGGGAACGGTGGCGATTCCCAAGGGCGCGCGGGTGATCGACTGCACGGGGAAATTCATCATTCCCGGCCTGGTGGACGGCTATGCGGGCATGAACTCGCAGGGGCAGGCCAACGCCAATCTCTACATGGGCGTGACGACAGTGGTTGCGCGCAACGACTATGAACACGGCCTCATCGACTACTCCGCCAATCCGCGGCCCCATCTCTACCCGATTGACTCGGTCGGCGTGACCGACAACTGGAGTTTGCTGGCCAAGAAGCCGGAGTGGATGGGCAAGCTCAAAGAGGGCACGCGGCCTGTCGAGTTGACACCCGGCGATACGAACCAGCAACTGAATGACACCGCCCGGCTGGGAACGCGCGTGGTCCTGCTTGGCCACAGAGTCACCGCCGCCAACACGCAATTGATTATTGCCCGCGCTCATCAATTGGGGCTGGTCACTTACGGCGAGTTTGTAGCCACGCCCTACACGGTGGGCGTGGAGGCAGGCGTGGACAACCTGCTGCACCTGAAGAACTACGACCTTGGCGTGATTCCCGATGAGCTGCAGCGGCCGCTCGTCGACGATCCCGAGGGGTCGGCGGCAAACACGGCTTACGACTACTCCCAGCGGCTGCCGCCTACCGATCCGCACTTGCACACGTACGCCCGCTTTCTGGCCTCGCATCATGCGGCGCTGATGCCCACCTTCAGCCTCAACTTCCTGAATCTGCCCGGCCATCGCAACCTGTGGAAGGAGCCGGCGGCGGCCGTCCTCGATCCCGCGCACATGTCCAATCCATCCAACCCCGCGACCGGCGAGATGGATTATCCGCTGGGCTACTGGGCCCGGCACACGCCCGCCATCGGCGCAGCGCTGGTTTGAAGAGAATCTGCGCAAGAAGGCCGGCCAGGATGCCATGCGGATGTGGTTGATCAGCGAGACGATCTTTGCGGAGTACCCCCACTACCTTGCGGCTTCCGGCGCGCCGGTGGACGGCACCATGCCCGGCATCTCCCTGCACACGGAGCTTGAAATGCTGGTGCGGCTCGGGCTTTCTTCGCGCGAGGCGCTGGCCGCCGCCACCAACAATTACGCGATCCAGTTTGGATGGAACGAACTGGGGCTGGTCGCTCCGGGGCGGCGGGCCGACATTCTCGTGGTCGACGCCGATCCCACAGTGAGCATCTGGAACGCCCGCCGCATCTCTCTGCTTGATTGTCGACGGCGAAGTGGTGGATCGCGATGCGCTGTTGAAGTTGAAAAGGTGAGCGCGGCTGCTTTCCTATCGCCGCCGCGAACCGTCACAATGGTGCGTGGACTTTTGGACAATCGATGAGCGGGCGAAGATGGCATTCCCTCGGGGGCTGAAGCCCGAAGATTCTGTCTGCCGCCTTGTGGCGCGTCACCCAGAGGGTTCCGGCCGCGCCCTTTCAAAGCAACTGGTCTTCACCGCCTGCATTGCTGCTTCTTGAGCCTTGTTTGCCGCTGCCGGCATTGGCCGCGTTGGCTCAGAACTCCGCGCAGGATCAGGAGCAAACGGCGCAGCCCATGACGCTGGACCGCACGCTGGCGACGCTGCACGGAGTGGTGCGCAATGCCGCGACCGGCGAAGGGCTGCCGCGGGCGCTGGTGCGCGTTGAAGGCGACGCCGACACCGGCGCGCTGACCGATGGAGATGGGCGCTTCGAGATCGCCAACATTCCGGTTGGGCCGCAGGCAGTTGAAGTGCGCAAGCCCGGGTTTCGCGATCTGGCCAATGGCAGCAGGATCGGCGGCCCAGGGAGACGAGATCGGCTCCCCGCACAACGTAATGGTGGCAGCGCAGATGCCGGATGTGGTGTTCACGCTGGCGCCCGCCGGCGCGATCCGCGGCCAGGTGGAACTTTCGACAGGCGATGCGGCAGAGGGAATCACGCTCGACTCTCGCGCGGCGGACCATCCAGGAAGGACGCGTCGTTTGGCAGCAGGCCGCCTCAACAAAGACCAGGAGCGACGGAACGTATCGTTTCGGTCTGCTCTCTGAGGGCGACTATGCGGTTTCAGCGAGCCTGCGATGGAGAGCGACCTGGACGGCACGCCCGGCGGGGCGGGCCAGCGCTGGGGTTACCCGAGTGTCTATTATCCTGAAGCGCGCGAGCCATCGGAAGCGGCGCGGATTCACGTCACTAACGGGCAGGAAGCACAGGCCAACTTCACGTTGACGGCGGAGCCCTTCCAGACCGTGTCCGCCGAGAGTTCTGTTTCCCCAGGGCAGCGCGCCGGGGCAGCGCGGGATTGAATCTTTCAGCGGTGGTGATGGACAGCGCCGGACACCAGCTTCCTTACCAGGTGCAATACGACGAGCAGTCGCGTTCTGTGCAGGCCGAGTTGCCCGATGGCAGCTATACGCTGCTTGTGTCGCGCATTCCTCAAGCGGAACGCAGGGGAGACCAGGGGAATTTGAATGCGGGCGTTCTGGCCGGGATGGTGGACGTGACTGTTGCCGGACACGCGGTGCCGAATCTGCGCGTCCCGCTGGTCGGCTCCAAGGCCGAATCCTGTGCAGTTCAACGTGCATGCGCAATCGCGGCGGCGCTTTGGCCGCGGCAGGGCAGCCGGTGCTGAGTTCTGGTGAGCCAGGCCGAGGGATGGATCGACGACGGAATGGTGGGCGAGTATGCGCGACGGAGGCGCGTCAGGTTCTCTCGAAGCGGTCTACACCAGGCCCGGCTCCTATTGGGTGCACACGCACATCCAGCGGAGCGGGCTTTGCGAGTCTTCGTTTACTGCCGGAGGCGCAAACCTGGCCCGCGAGCCGGTGACGATCGGACTCTCGGGCTCGACGGCGCCGATGGAACTGACGGTGCGCGACGACTGCGCGAGCTTGCAGGTGAGCCTGCCGGATGAGTTTTCGTCGATTGCTGCAGGCGAGGAGCCTTTCTTCACCGTCTATGTGGTTCCGGATTTCGATTCGACCTCGGACGTGCAGCCTGTGACTCTGCGAGCTTCGACCGGCGGGACGGTGACGCTGAGCGGGCTGACGCCGGGCAACTATCACGTTTACACCTTCGCCGGCGCGGTGCAGATTGCCTATCGGAACCGCGATGCCCTTGCGTCGCTCAGGAATGCGGGGCAGGCGGTTACGTTGTCTCCGGGCACGGCCGGCAACCTGGTGGTGGAGGCGCCGGGGCCATGATGCGCCACTACCATCCTGCTGCGAGCGTTGTTTTCGCCGTTGGCATTCACGACCGCGCTTGGCTGCATGCGGAGCATGCGGCGCAGAACGACGCCCGCCAGGCGTTTACGCATTGCGGGGACGGTGGTGAATGCACTCACCGGCGCTCCTGTGCCAGGCGCTGCCGTGGCCGTGCTTGCGGTGGAGGACAGTCACCGCATCGTCGCAGTGAAGTCGGGCAACGACGGGCGCTTTGCGATCGGCGGTCTGGCCGCGGCCAAGTACCAGTTGACCGCCTCCAAGCGCGGCTACTCGACCGCCGCCTACGACGAGCATGGCGCGTTCAGTTCCGCCGTTGTCACTGGCGAGGGCCAGGATACCGGCAACCTCGTCTTCCGTCTCACGCCGAGTGCGGTGCTGCGCGGCGTGGTCACGGCCGATGGCGGCGACCCGGTCGAGGGCGCGCGCGTGATGCTCTTTCAAAAACCAACCGGTCACGAGCCGGGCGCCAGAGATCACACAGGTCGACACATCCATCACCGACGACACCGGCGCCTACGAGTTCGACAACCTGGCCAAAGGGGAATATCTGCTGGCGGTGGCGGCGGAGCCCTGGTATGCCCTGCACCACAGCGGCTCGCGGCAGGGCGCGGTGAATCCTGTGCTCGACGTGGCTTATCCGTTACTTATTACGACTCGACAACCGACGAGGCCTCCGCATCGCCCATCGTGCTGACCGGCGGCAGCCGCGTGGAGGCGAATGTAGGCTTGCATGCCGTCACTGCGCTGCATCTTTTGATCGAGGCGCCGCTCAAGCCGGATGGATCGGCCGTGGTGCCGGAGTTGAAGCAGTTTGTTTTCGGCACGCAAATCTCCTCGCACAACGCCGACTTCATGGACGCGATCACGAACGGGCACGCTGATTTTTCCGGAATTGCGCCCAGCCAGTACGAGCTCACGCAGGGCGATCCGCCGCGCGTGCTGGTGCTGGACGCGAACTCGAGCCAGCAGGTGGAACCCGGCGCCGGCATTCCCGCCTTCCCGTGAGCGGGAGCCTGCAGTCGGCGACGGGCGAACCCATCACGGACGGGGCGGTGGTGACGCTGGAGCCGGCCGACAACGCGCAGGGCCTCAAGCCGCTCGAGTCAGAATTCAACCGCGGCGCTTTCAGCTTTGCGGCGGTTCCGGCGGGGACGTGGAAGCTGCGTGTGGAGCAATCGGGGCTGGCGGTGCCGGTGATTTCGACTGCCCGGGGGCGCGGGTGCGCACGGGGAACACGATCGCGGTGCAGGACCGGGCGCAGACGCTGATCGTGAAGGTGAGCGCCGGCGGAATTCGCGTGGAGGGTTTTGCTCGCAAAGGCGAGAAAGGCGTGGCGGGGGCGATGGTGCTGCTGGTGCCGAAGGATCCGGCGGCCTTTCCAGATCTCGTGCGGCGCGACCAGTCCGACTCCGACGGCAGCTTTTCCATCCGCGATGCAGCGCCGGGGGAGTACGTTGCGGTGGCGATTGAGGACGGATGGGACCTCGACTGGGCGCGGCCGGAGGTGATGCGCCGCTATCTTCCGGGGGGCGTGGCCGTCACAGTAACAGACACAAACGACAAGGTCGTCCGGCTGGCCGGGCCGGTTCCTGTCCAGATGCGGTAAGGCCCCGGCCCGGATACGGTAGGAATGCCTGAAGCGGTGGCAGGTGACCGGCGGGCGGGGCCCGGGTTTGCCGAGCCGGACTCCCGACCAGAGAGTAGAGCGGACGGGGGTCGAGAGGATAGTCTATGAAGGTACCGAAAACCAGTCACGGCGTCTGCTGCGGGGCCTGGCCCCGGAGCGACAGGAATGACCGAGCATAGTCGAGGAGTGTTGCCCGTTGAAGAGTAAGTTGCAGGTTTACCTTTTGGCCGTGATTGCGGCCGCTCTCATGCCCCTGGCTGCCGCAGGCCAGATTGCCCCCGAACGTGCCCCATCCACGGGGCCGAAAGCGCCCGCATACAAGTGGGAGGCGTTTGCCCTGGCCGGCTACACCAGCCTGAACCAGGTAAACCTGTCGCGCTACGGACTGATCGGCGGCCGGGCGGGCGTTACGCGCGACTTCGGCAAGCACTTTGGCATCACCGCGATCGGGTCGTACTACAAGCCTCCAACGGGCAAGGGCGGCGGCGGCAACCCCGGCGATCCGTCGGTGTATTCGGCGCTGGCCGGGCCGGAGTTTCGCGCCAATCTCTACGGCAACTTTGATGGATTTGTGCACGGCCTGCTGGGCATTGAGCACACGGGCGGCGAACACATGACGCCCAACATCAGCTTTGCGGGCGGGTTTGGCGGCGGCATTGTTTACAACATGAGCCAGCACTGGGCGTTGCGCGCCTCGGGCGACCGGGTGGGGGCGTCGTTCTCGCTGAGCAACAACACACCGCAACTGGCCTACTCGCCGCATTTGCACTGGAACGCCAGGGGCGAGTTTGGGGTGGTGTTCCGGTTCTGAAAACAGCTTTCAGCTTCTAGCTTCTAGCTGCTAGCTTTTGGCTTCTGACTCCTTGCTTTTTGCATCTCGCCTCCGGCCTTCGGGTTTGGAGGCGATTTTGTTGCCTGGCAGCACGAATTTTGTGGATTATTTCGCCTTTTCTTCGCCTATACTGGTGGGGTGTTCAATCTGCCCAGTTCCCGGCTTTGCGATTACACCGTGCGCTGCAAGGGGTGCGGGGAGAACATTCCGGCTCCGGTGGGGACGATGCCGGACTCATGGATTGTGGCGCAGTGCCCGCTGTGCGGCCAGAAGCGGCGCTACCTGCCTCCGGAGATTTTCAGAGGTTCTCTGTCGTACAAAGTGAGGCGTCAGTATGTTCGACCCTGACGCGGGGATGCCGAAGCTGAACCGCTCGCTGGTTTATCTGGGGGCGTGCCTGATCGCGGGGATTCGTCTGGCGCGGGAGAGGCAGGTGAATGTGCGTGTCGTCCCGACGGGGCGGGCAATCGAGGAGTCGGTCGATCTGGCCCATGAGATTTTTAATCGGGTGTTTCGGACGGTGCCGGGGAAGATTTAGGCCGCGAGGTGTGGTAGTTTATAAACTACAAGACTCGAAGTGATCGCGGGATGAGGAAGATGTCACGAAAACTGACAAACTATGACCCGGAAGAAGACCTTGGATCGGACGAAGCCATCGCAGCGTTCATGGCGGAGGCGCTCGGGACACATGACGTTGCCTACATCTCTCATGCGCTGGGAGTGGTGGCGCGTGCCAAGGGGATGGCTCAGATTGCAGCCCAGACGGGACTGTCGCGCGAGCAACTGTATCGTTCATTCAGCGCCAAGGGGAATCCGACTTTGAAGACGACGCTCGCGGTGATGAATGCACTGGGGATCAAACTCACGGCGAAGACAGCGGCCTGAAGTCTGGCGGCTGTCCATCCCAGGCCTCGGAAGCGAGACCTCGGGCACCCGCAGTTCGAGCGGGCGAATGCACCGATTTGGCCGCGCTCGATGAGAGAATCGCTCTCCGGCATAAATTCATTCACAGCGCAGGTTGCGGCGTGAGACAATCCTTGAATCAGGGTGCGGGCGCTGAGGTTTCATTCCCACCGTTCCCGGCGATTTCTTTCCCAATTCGTCTTCGATTCTTCCATTTTTAAATGCAGACAACGAGAGCAGGAACCCTGGCTTGAGCGGGGTTCTGCGGCGGCCTGAGCCGGTGGGGATTGCATTGTGCCGGGTGGGCGGGCGCCTCGTTCCTCGCGAAGATGCACGACGGCGAGTGCGCCCTTGGAGAAACTTCGCATTTCTCTCACGCTTGTCTCACCCAAGGCTTCCCAAAGGAGTGTCGACGATGAATCTCTCTGGAACCATGCGCAGCGCATCTTTCTGTCTGCTTGTACTCACGCTTCTGACACCGCTGGGCTGCAAGAGCGCCGGAGGCGAGGGCGCGGCACAGGGCGGGGCCAGCATCTCCGGTCCCATGACCATGCTTCCCGAATACGACGCACGCGGGCCGAGAACCTGCTCCAAGGTCACCAGTCCCCCCACAGCAGCGCAGGCAGCCATCATGGTGCAGTGCTCGATGGACGGACTTTCGCAGACGGGCTTGCAGCTCACGCAGGATGTGCAACTGGAGATGGGATCGCCGCGGCCGTTTGTGTACAACACCGATGCCGGCCTGTCGGGCATCGATTTGAATGCGCAGGTCTATCCCCTGCGCGGCAGCTACACCGGCTACTTCTGCACCAAGTGGGGCGGCACGCTGGTGCCCATCGGGCATAACTGCGTTGTCAGCGCGGTGCCCGCGGCCAAGGGCTGGTGCTGGAAGACCTCGTTCGGCGACTACAGTTGCAAGCTGCAGGGCGGCGCTCCCAAGATGGAGAACGGCGCCGGGCCGAAGACGTTCTAGGAAGCCCTGCCGCAGGTGTGAGAGGGCAGATGGCGCGGAGGCTCGGCCTCTGCGTGTTGCCTGGTTGCGGAAGTTTCCCTCGCCAATGCGCTGCGCGGAAACTTCCGTCTTCCCATTGCGATGATTTCCCCGCGCTTTCTCTCAAAGGAAGCGCCGGGGAAGTCTCTGTCTTTTTTCATTGGAAATCTGTCGCTCGGAATACGATCAAAAAAACTGGATGGGACACGCGCTGCTCTAGCCGGAAGACACCGGCAGTAACTTTTTGCGGTTACTGAAAGTGCGCTCTGTTGGGCACTTACTAGGAGGGGGGCTTTGCAGCCTAAGGCGTATTGTGCGCGGAGGTTCGGCATCTTAGATTCTAAGTTGAATCCAAGAGTTGAGTGCGGATAGAACGAGATTCAATTGCTGGATTCGCTGCAGGATTCATTGCTGGACTACTGATTGATTCCCCGGCGTTTTGGAAGTGCGCAAAGCGATAGGTGAAGTCAGAAGCTCGAGAACCCGCTCCAGACAACAAGGGGCGGGGCCGCAGCTGAAAGGACTTCGTTGCGCGGAAAATCCTGGAGGCCTATGAATACTCGAGCATTGCAAAAAAGAATCAGCGAAGGACATGTTTTTCCGCATCGAGAGACAGGCGAGTGGCCGTGTTGCGAGGTGCACGCTCCGGCCGGCAGCTCTGACGGACGAAGTTGTGTCCGACGTTGCTGCGGAAGCGCTGGGACGGAATACGCGACATGCCACATTCCTGATCGGAGAATCGAGATCCTTCGGCAGGCTCGGGATGCGGTTTGGAGTGCGCAGCAAATGCAGGCGCGGCAGCGGCCGGTTCGCGTGGCTCGGGGGGCGTGAAAAAGGCAGGGAATAGGGATAGGGAACAGGGAATAGGGAACAGGGAATAGGGACATAGATCCGGATCGCGGGGTGGTCAACGGATATCGTCGAGGGTGACGGTGACGCTGGTGCCGGCATCCATTGTGGGGGTGCTGAGCTTTGAACATTCACCGGGATGGAGAATGAATTTGCCTGACTGGGGAGCGGACAGATTCACGGTGCCATCCGGATTGGTGAGGACCAGGTTGCGGTAAGCAGAACAGGACCCGGTCCTCGACGATCCTTTCAACCACGACTTCATAAAACAGACATTGGATTTCGGCGTAGTCGGATTTCTTTTTGCCGAGGGTTTCAGGGGAGAGGGCGCGGCCCTTTGCCACGCGGAGCTGCGCCGATGTGACGATGGAATAGCCGTCAGGATCCCAACCGGACCAGGCTGTGTCCTGCAGGGTGACGAGGGCAGTTCTGTCTTCGAACATCGGCATGGGTGGATGGGCTGCGCGGTCTCAGTAGGTTGTGGGCGGCGGGAGGAAGGGGTGATAGCCCACGCCGCCATTGACGAAGTTGCAGCGATATTCGCCGTAGGTGGTTTTCCAGCAGGCGCCGGGGGAATCGGGCATCTCGACCATGATGCAGTTTTTTCCGGGAGAGAAGGACTGCACGCCGCAGGCGTAGCTTTTGGCATAGCCGGTGAGGGTGAGGACGTCGGCGCGGTTGTCAATGTCTTTGCGGTTGTTGTCGGAGCCGGTGTAGACGCCGGCGCTGTTCTTTGAAAATTGGCGGGAGCCGGTGATGTGGACCTGGACATCGGTGAGCAGCGTTTCGGTGTCGCCGAACGGGCCCTCCATGGTGCACTGTGCGAGGATGGCGGCCTCAGCGTCGCTGGGCTTGTGAGTGATGGCGGGGCAGGGGCGCGGGGCGCGGCCGCCGTACTGTTGTACGAGCGTGGCGGCGGGTGGATCGGTAGCGGGGCGGGGATGGAACGAGGCGGTCTGGCCGGTGCTGGACTTGCAGGCGACGAGGGAGCCAAGGGTGAGGGTGGCGACGAACAGGGTGAGGGCGGCGTTGCGGGCGAGCCGATCCTTCTGCATGGTGCGGGTTCTCCTTGGGAATCTGAATAAGAATGCGGAAGGATTGGGAAGGGGCCTTCAATTCTTATAACACGAAATGTTCTGGACGGACGAAGCCGTGCCTGCGACTGACTTGCCGAAGTCAAGAATCAGAGATTTGCGCACGCGGGTCATCGCAACCGGCCGAGGGGAGTTTGAAACGCCAGGCATGCCGGTTTGGGGCCAGCCGCAGAGTTGAGTTTTGGTAGCGGGCTAGAAGGGGAAGGGCGGGTCACTGGCGAAGGAGATTCGATTGCATCGGGAGGCATTGAGAGCTTCGGTCTTTGGGGAGGTGATTCCGTGCAATGCGGCGATGCGGATCAGTTCGGGTAGACCGAGTTTGAGCCACTCGTCCCGATGACGGCGGCTGAGGACAAAGGCGAGAAGAACGTCCTCGCTGGCGCGTTCGGTGCGCTCAAGAAGATCTGTATCGCGAGCCGCGGACCTTTCGCGAACTTCATCCTCTTCTTTGGTGCGCGGGATCAGCTTGATGCGGTTGTGTCCGCTCCACTCTCTCCCGTCATGCCGGAAGCAGAGTCCGCCAGCGTCGAATGATTTTCGGCGAACGGCGGTCACCGAGGCCGGCCGCTCTACGCGCCTGGCAAGTGGACTGCCAAAGCCTGGTCTGGAGATGATGACGCGATCTCCAACCTTGAACATGATTTCTTTCAAGTCCATTTCTTCTCCGTTAGCAGGCAATCTGGCCGGCGTAGATCTCGAGGGCGCGCAGGCTGGTAATCACGAGAGTTGAGCCTTGTTGCACGACAAGTTCGTGGTTCTTGAAGTCTGTGAGGTTGCGGGTGATGGTTTCTCGCGACACGCCGATGAACTCGCCGATTTCCTCGTGGGTGAGCGAGCATCGGATGCTGGCGCCGAGTTCCGTCTGCCGGCCTTCAGCGCACCAGAGTAGCAGAAGTTTGGCGAGCCTGATGGATGAGGAGAAGGTAAGTCCGAGGAGGCGCAGTTGTTCGCAGCCACGTTTGTACTCGATGCTCAAGAGGCGGGCGGAGTTTTGCCAGGCAACTGGATGACGCAACAGGAAGTCGAGAAAGATCTCCCGGGGGAGCGCAGTGATTTTGCAGGGGAACTGCGCGACCGCCGTAAGTTCGTAGGGGCGGCCTGTGATCGCGGCAGCGAGGCCGAGAATCTCTCCCGGCATCGCGATTCCGAGCATGAGACGCTTTCCCTCATTGGAGTTCATGGTGAGCTTGACCCTGCCCTCAAGCAGGAAGAGGATGGAACGCGGCTGCTGCTCCTCGGTGAAGAGCACTTCAGTTGCTTCGCGGCAAAACGGGGTGGCGAGGGATTCAAATTCGCTCATCGCCGCGGGTAAGAGGGATTTGTAGAACTCGCCCGATCTCCACTCCGCGTGGGCGTCATTCCACTTGAGTGTGGAACGCGGGTGAAAGGGTGTCGAAGTCAAGCAGCAGGCTGAGTTGGGGGCGGCATCTTCGTTGGGGCGATCCGCACCGGAGTTACAGGTTTGAGCGTGTTTACGAGTCCGCTCGTCAGGATTTTCCATGACCGCCTTCTTCCTCGAACTTCTTGAATGCTTGTGGGGCCCTGTCAGGTGGCAGGGTTGTAGAGGATTGCGGGCATCGATCGCGTTCCGGATTTGCTCTTGAGCAAATCGCCCATGCGGTCCAATAGCTGGCATGGATTCGGTTCGAATGTCGCATCGGCAAAGGCGTCGCGATGGCCGGACGAACCGGCGATGCAAGCCACCGGGACATGGGAGCCAGTGGCTCGAATGAGGAAGATGAGCCGCTCCCTGTTTTCTTTGGGAATTTCATGCCCCAGGAGCACGAGATCGAAATCGCCGGCCTTGAAATGACGGATTGCCTCTTTAATGGAGTTCGCCGGAATGAAGAAGTAACCAGCGGACCTCAGGACGGACTCTTGAGTGCCAGGAAGCGTCGGATCAAGGCAAACAGCAAGGACTACGGTGGTGGCCATACGTATCCCCCAGGCCGCAATAGCGGCGAAACTGCACGCAAGTATTTGCGTGCAGCAATTTGCTTATGTGACGATCCCCGCGCTGCTGAACGCCAGCCGTGATTCCGGTGGCATTATCTCTAACGCTGAGATCGGTTCAATTGTTAACCGGGGGCAAATTGAAGTTCGAGGACAATCTTGTGCAACCAGAACATTACAGCCGGGTTCCAGCGACTGCTGGCGATGAGTGCCCGGTCCGCTCCGTTGAACTGGTGTCAAGCAAGGTACAGTGAATTCATACCAGGCGAGAGGTCTGTCGTTCCCGGCATCACTCTCGCCTGCTTCTTGAGCGAAACAATAGTCAACCAATAATGATTAATCCTGACCATGTTTGAAGATGGCCGTCTATCGTGTGTCGAAGATAGCGGGTAAATTATGACTGTAGAGAAAATTCAAAATAGCGATGATGATTCTTGCCATGGAGGCAACCTGCGGGATAGAGGCGTAAGATTTTCTCACATCCCGATACGCAACCCAACCTGCCTTCTTTTGTAGATAGCGGTCCAGGTTCCAGGGGTCCCTTTGCGCATTCAGATGTTGGCCTTCGGCCCGCCGGCAGCAAAGGAGCGTGCCCATGAAATCGCGTTCCATCCAGAAATCCTTTAAAAACCTGATCCTAGCCTCGATGCCCGCACCAGTGATGGAGCAGCTTGCCCCCCATCTCACAGCCGTTGACTTGCCGGTAGATCGAACCCTGCACCAGCCAGGCCGAGCGGTGGATCCCGTCTATTTCCTTGAAGAAGGCATTTGCTCCATGGTTGTGACCCTTGGGACGGGAGCTACTGTCGAGGCAGCCAGCATCGGAAGAGAGGGTTTTGTGGGGGCGGCCGCGATACTGGGCGCGGGTCATTCGCCCAACCGCTTTTTCATGGCGCTGCCGGGACACGGATACAGCATAAAAGCGAAGTCGCTGCTCTTGCAGATGGAAGCTTTTCCGCTCTTGCGCAACTGCCTTCTACGCAACGTGCAGTCCCTGCTTGTGCAGACCGCGCAGACGGCGGCGTGCAACCGGATGCACGAGCTTCCGGAGCGCCTGGCTCGCTGGCTGCTGATGTGCGATGACAGAATTCATGCGGAACATGTTCCGATTACCCAGGAGTTGCTTGCCTCGATGCTGGGCACACGCCCGAGCTCGATCAGTATTGCCGCCGGTGTAATGCAGAAGAGCGGGTTCATCGAATACAGCCGCGGCCGCATGAAGATTCTGGATCGCACCGGACTGGCAGGGGTTGCGTGCGAGTGCTACCAGGTGGTGAAGGATGAATATCTCCGCCTGGGACTTATGCCATTGTCGAAGGGCTGACAAATCTTCTTACGGGTTCACGATGTACTTCGTAGCATCACGCCTGGGATATCGTTGCGGGGTCGCCGTTTTCCAAAATGCGCAGCCGCCGTTTGATCCCATTAGAAATCGAAGTGGCAATCTTCTCAGGAAAGCCGGCTGGGAGGTCCGAGAGGACACCATCCACAGCGGCCGGAATTTTGTGGAGCAGCTCTTCAAGAATTGAAGGCACGACCTGCTTTCCAATGCCAGCCCGGTCCGCCGTCTGAAAGAAATGGCGAGGAGCGACTTGCCTTATCGCGTAGTGCGGCTTAGTGCCGAAGGACATCGCGAGACGAAAGTGCTTCAAAAGCACCTGTTTCGCATCGACGCTTGGTTGAGCCGAGATCACGTCGTAGAGCGGCGTCAATTGGAAGCGGCCACCGGGCCTGAGGAAGACGCTGAAGTTTTTTGCGTGTCCGTCGGTTGCACCCATGAGCCAGAAGACGATGTTTGCTTTCAAGAATAACCGCTGGTCGGTGAGCGGATTGTCACTGCCACGAAGCAGTTGAAGTATTTGCTCAATGCCTGGGCCGCCATGGTCCTGGTACTTTCGAGTTGGGGAAACCGAGAGCGCCTGACAGCAATCCTCTTGAGGCAATCGAAGGAGTCTTCCATCCGCGGTCCACCTGCGGTCGAATCGTTCTACGATCAACACGCGCTTTTTCCCGAATGTCGCAAGTTGCGGCTTTGCGGCTTCGATTCCAAGCGCCGCAATGATCTTCAGGCAGAGGTACTCATTTTCCGCGCTATCGGTGAGGTCAATGCCATTCGAAAGTTTGCCGATGGATGGCTTGAAGATGTGTGTCGTTGCGGTAGTGCCATGGGGCTTGAACCACTGTCCATCACGATAAAAGAGCGCGGTCTTTTCTTGTGCGCCCGCAAGCGAGATTCTGAAACTTTCATCTTCTGTGATGCCCAGAGGCGCGGTTGCTAGATTGTCGATGATCGAGGCGATTTCGGCGTTGCTGATTGGATCGCCTTCGACCGCGCCGGCGGGTCCAGGTTCTCTATCGGGCGGCAAGAACTGGAGCGCACCGACACAATCGTGCCCAATCGCGGCGAGAAGGCTATAGGCGTCGGTTCCTTCCGCGCGAGTGCGGGCGGCAATCTGCCGCCGCAGTTCATCATTGTCGGGGAGTAGATTGTCGAAAACCGCGATGACAGGTGCGCCGCTGTATGCCTGTTCACGCAGGGGAAGGGAAAGCGAGACTGGCAGCACGGATTCCCATTCCAACCACGATTGATCGTAGCGGAAAGAGATGGCTCCGGAAGTTTCGCGGAGAAGCTGGCCGACGAGGCGGCTGTTAAGAAAAACATTGAGTGGCTCGGAATGCGCGCGCGCCATCAGAAGATTCGCCTCAATATCATTTGCGGAGCTTTTGGTTCGCGCGCGGACCACAAGTTCCAGGTCCAATACCGCGAGTATCCTCATAAGCGTGTCGAGCCGCGCCGATCTGGCGTTTTCAATGTCCGAAAGCGTTTTTTGGCGCACGCCGATTTTTGCGGCGAGCTGTTCTTGTGACAATCCGAGTTTTCGCCGTTTTGCCCGAATGTAGTTCGCGAGTTGAAGAGGTGTAGCGGACAATGGTTTCCATGTTGATTCGCCCAAGCGCGTTTAGGCGGTTTTCCGCCTAAAGATAGTTTAGGCGGTTTTCCGCCTAAAGTCAATTTAGGCGGAAAACCGCCTGAGCTCAAGATTCGGAAACGGAGCGTTGCCGCGCTAGCCTTCTTCCGCTTCGCGGAGTTTGGCGATTACGGTGAAGTCTTCAAGGGTGGTGGTGTCGCCCTTGATTTCGCCGTGGGTGGCTAGCTCGCGGAGGAGGCGGCGCATGATTTTGCCGCTGCGGGTTTTGGGCAGGGCTTCGGTGAATCGAATGTCGTCGGGGCGGGCCAGGGAGCCGATCTCTTTCGAGACCCATTTGCGGAGCTCGTCTTTCAACTCCTCGCTGGGCTGGTTGCCGCTTTCGAGAGAGACGAAGGCGGCGATGGCCTGGCCCTTGAGATCGTCGGGGCGGCCGACGACGGCGGCTTCGGCTACCTTGGGATGCGCGACGAGGGCGGACTCGACTTCCATGGTGCCGAGGCGGTGGCCGCTGACGTTGATGACGTCGTCGACGCGGCCCATGAGCCAGAAGTAGCCGTCGGCGTCCTTGCGCGCGCCGTCGCCGGTGAAGTAGCTGCCGGGAACGTCGGACCAGTAGGTTTTTTGATAGCGCTCGGGGTCGCCGTAGACGGTGCGGGCCATGGAGGGCCATGGGCGGCGGATGACGAGCAGGCCGCCGTGGCCGGCGGGGACGGGATGGCCTTCTTTGGTGACGACTTCAGGCTGGATGCCGAAGAAGGGGCGGGTGGCGGAGCCGGGCTTGGTGGGGACTGCGCCGGGGATGGGCGCGATGAGGATGGCGCCGGTTTCGGTTTGCCACCAGGTGTCGACGATGGGGCAGCGGTTGTGGCCGATCTTCTCGCGATACCACATCCACGCTTCGGGATTGATGGGCTCGCCGACGGTGCCGAGCAGGCGGAGCGAGTCGAGCTTGAACTTTTCGACGTGCTGGTCGCCCCACTTGATGAAGGCGCGGATGGCGGTGGGCGCGGTGTAGAAGATGGTGACCTTGTGGTCGTCGACGATCTTCCAGAAGCGGGAGAAGTCGGGCCAGTTGGGCGCGCCTTCGTACATGAGCACGGTTGCGCCGTTCTGCAGCGGGCCGTAGACGACATAGGAGTGGCCGGTGACCCAGCCGATGTCGGCCGTGCACCAGTAGATGTCTTCGTCGCGGAGGTCGAAGACGTACTTGGTGGTGAGGTAGGTTTGGACGGCGTAGCCGCCGGTGGTGTGGACCAGGCCCTTGGGCTTGCCGGTGGTGCCGGAGGTGTAGAGGATGTAGAGCGGATCTTCGGAGTCGAGCGGCTCGGCGGGGCAGTCGGGCGCGGCGGCGGCCACGAGGTCGTGCCACCAGTGGTCGCGGCCTTCGACCATTTTGATGGGCGAGCCGGTGCGCTGGTAGACGACGACGTGCTTGACGGTGTGGCAGGCGGCCATGGCTTCGTCGACGGTGCGCTTGAGCTGGATCTCGTTGCCGCGGCGGTAGCTGGTGTCCTGGGTGAGGATGGCGACGCAGGCGGAGTCGTTGACGCGGTCGGCGATGGCGTTGGCGGCGAATCCGCCGAAGATGACGGAGTGGACGGCGCCGATGCGCGCGCAGGCGAGCAGGGCGATGGCGAGCTCGGGGGTCATGCCCATGTAGACGGCGACGCGATCGCCTTTCTTGATGCCGAGGGACTTGAGGGCGTTGGCGAACTTCTGCACTTCGACGTGCAGCTCGGCGTAGGTGAGGCGGCGGATTTCGCCGGGCTCGCCTTCCCAGATGAGGGCGGTCTTGTCGGCGCGCGCGCCGAGGACGTGGCGGTCGACGACAGTTGTAGCTGAGGTTGAGCTTGCCGCCGACGAACCATTTGGCCCAGGGCAGATTCCAGTCGAGGACCTTGTCCCAGGGCTTGAACCAGTGCAGATCGCTGGCGACGCCGGCCCAGAATTTTTCAGGGTCTTCGATGGATTGCTTGTAGAGGGTCTCGTACTCTTCCAGGCTCTTGATGTGGGCCTTGGCGCTGAACTCGGGCGGCGGCGGAAAGACGCGGTTTTCGCGCAGAGTGGAGTCGATGTCCTGATTGGCGAGCGGCGTTAACGGGCAAGGAAGACATGCAAAATCCTTTAGGGAAGAGGTGATTACGAGGTGAGCGGCGCTCTGAAGGCGGCGCTCGCCGGAAAGATGACCTGTGGCTGTCACTTTATCGAGAGAGAGGCATGGTCGGCAAGGGTCTTGGCGGCAACGGGGGATTAGTGGAGGCCCGGATAGGTTCTGTAGGCGACGATTTCGGAGTTGAAGGAGGTTCCGGTGAGTTGGGAGGTCCTGAGCAGCGCTTCGAAGTAGGGAATGCGGTCGGTGTGGAAGAGATTCCTGAGGCGCTCCAACTGATCTTCTGAAGTGAGGAACTCGGCGCCTGCGTTGGTAGAATCTGAATCGGTTCCGGCAACGATGATTGTGTTCCGTGTCCGGCTCGGATTGGGGAGGAAGGCAATGACCACATAGCCGGCGGGCCCCTTGTCGGTTGCGGATTCGCCATAGACAGGCTGCTCGTTGGCGAGGGGGTGATGGTTGACGACGACCACACTGGAGCGAACGGCCTGGAGATCGAAGTTCAACTGATCGTCGAAGAGGTAGACCCAGGGGTTGGCTTTCTTGCCACCCAACAGGATCACGTTGTTGCGCTTGAGCGCGTCGGGCCCGTAGAAGCGTGCGGCCGTCAGGTGGAAGTTTGATGACGAGGGATCGAGATCGATGAGCTTGAGTGCGGCCGCGACGGCGCCATAGGTGATGAGGTTGTGGCCGAAGATATCGTTCAAATCGGCCATGCGGTCGGCACTCAGATCCATGGAATGAATTTCGTGCATGAAGTCGTGGCTGGTGTATTCGGCGAGCGTGGTCGAGCGATTGGAGAGCCCTTCGATGACCGTGACGGAGTCGTCTGGCAGAACGATGTCGGTCTGAGAGTTGTTGTGAAAGAAGTCTCCCCAGAATGCGTTGAGGGCGGGCCTGGCCTGCCAGGGATGAAGCTCTTTCTGCATCGACTGATTCTGCTGGCCGAGCCAGGCGCAGGCAATGGCGAGCAGCAGACACGCAGAAGCCCACAGGCTATGGATGAGAGCGCGGGACAACTGTTTCCGGACAACGGCAGGCGGTGCTTTGCGAGTCTGGACAGTGGCCGGGAACTCTGCAGCTACAGGGTGCGGATGGTCTGAGTCTGCCTCTGTCCGCCATCGGAAGATCGGCTTGTAGTGGCCGCGGGGAATCTCGATGATGAGCGGTTCGTGGGCTCCGTCGGCGGCAAAGTAGGACTCAATGCGCCGCCTCAACTCAGTCGCATTGACGCGAACAATATTGTCCTGGCTTCGATCGTAGGAGAGGGGCCTTCCAAAGACCTTGTGGCCGATCTCCTGCTCGTTGATCTCCGGACAGCCTTCTTTGAGGGATTGTTTGCCGACGTAGAGGAGGAAATCTCGGAGGCGGGCCGATCGGCTGAATTGCTCGCTGCGGGCCACGCGGTCAATGAGGGCGCGGCGCTCCTCAACGCTGGGTTGAGCTTCAGCGCCTTCTGCCAGATTCACTGGGCCCGGATTATTTGATATGAAAGCCACGGAACACGACCACGGTGCGCAACTCAGTTTAGCGCTCAGGAGGCACATGGATCAATGAAGGGACCGGGAGTTTGGAAAGGGCTGAGTGGAGCGACTTTCTTACGGGTTAGGTTACGATTTTTGGGCGAGTTTGTAAGGCGTATTGAATGAGCGACTTAGATAATCCTTAGCGGTAAGGAACGATGTTGGTCTTCCGGTAAATTAACTTGCCAGCACCCATTGCGGTTCTGAGAATCCGTTGCTGGTATTGGTGTGCCGTCTCCAAATTGCGGTGAAAACGTGACGCATTCCTGTCTTTTGAATGTGTCAAAGAGCACAGACGGTGGCAGTTTGGCGTGATTAGCTCCAAACTGGGAAAAAAGAGGGCGGATGCCCATGGGCGCACAGTTTTTGCGTTGAGAACTCAATAGGCGGAATATTGCGCTATTGGTCGCGCAAGTTGAGCGATAACGGAGGCTTTCCAAGTTCACAACATTGTGCCAAATCGAGTAAATCCATTGAGATCCCTGGATATGGGTTCCCGGCAGGAGTGTATCTCCGCCGGGAACCTCTGCGTTTCTTTAGAACCCATTTGCCGAAGAATGAAGAACCCAGTTTTATCTATTATTTCCATTCATCCCGGCAACCAGACCGCTCCGGCGGGAGAGAAGTCTTTTTGAGGTAAGTGATTTGGCTCGGGGCGCAACTCCGGTCCGGGCCATGACAAACGATGAACGCGGCATTCCAATGCCAACCGGAATTTTCAGGAGGAATCGATCGAATGAAAACCTTAGCCAGTATTCTGACGCGCACGTTTCACGGGCGCAGCTTGCCATTTCTTGCCATCGCTGTCGTACTCGGCCTTTCATTGAGCTGTTCAATGGCCGTGGCACAGAGCGGCGCGGGCTCGATTCAGGGCACGGTATCGGATTCAACCGGCGCCGTAATCCCCGGGGCCACAATCCACGTGGTGAACGCGGGCACCAATGTGTCCACTGATACCAAGTCCAGCAATGTCGGGTTCTACCAGGTGCCGGCACTCTTTACGGGCACCTATACGGTGACCGTCACCGCGCCGGGCATGAGGACCTACAAGACCACGGTGCAGTTGCAGGTGGCGCAGGCCGCCGTCATCAACCCGGCGATGACCGCCGGGGCGGTTACCCAGGAGATTGAGGTGGCTGCGGACGTAATTCAGTTGACCACCACGGATAACGGCACCATCGCCTCGACCCTGGAAAGTAACAGAATCAACGAACTCCCCATGAACGGCCGCCTGCTGCTCACGCTGGCCGGCGAAGCCACGCCTGGCCTGGAGAGCACCGGACAGCGCGCCAACGGCCTGATGCCTGAAGCTCTGGAGTATGTGGCCGACGGCGTACCGCTGACCAACCGCAACTTCGGCGGCGAGGGCAACTCGACGCAGGCGCAGCTTCCCGATCCCGACGCGGTGCAGGAAGTCAGGATGGAGACCACCAACACCAGCGCCATGTATTCGGCCCCGGCCACCGGCATCATCACCACCAAGTCCGGCACCAACGGGCTGCATGGCACGTTCTTTGAGACGGCCCGCAACAACGCGGTCGGCATCGCCAAGAACCGCAACAACCCGGCGAACTATGCCGCGCCTCACCTGGTGCGCAACGAGTTCGGCGCGTCGGCAGGCGGTCCGATCATCATTCCCAAGCTTTACCACGGCAAGGACAAGAGCTTCTGGTTCTTTGCCTATGAGCGCTATTCGCTCTCGCAGTTCGCCAGCGAACTGGTCAGCGTGCCGACTACGGCGATGCGTGGCGGCGACTTCAGCGGCCTGATCAACGGCAACGGTCTGCAGCAGCTCTACGACCCGGCGACGACGACGGCGAACGCGGCATGTCCCAAACCCGGTGGCGGCACGGAAAACAATCCATATTGCCGCACGCCGTTCACCAACAACCAGATTCCGATTGGGCGGTTGAGCCCGTTTGCGAATATCTATTACCACCTGTTGCCGCAGAATTCGGCCAGCCTGGCCAATGTGAATCCGCTGCAAGGGCAAAATCTGAATTTCTTCAACCCCACCTATGTGATCATTCCAACCATCACCTGGCGTCTGGACCACAGCTTCGGCGAGAAAAACAAGGCGTATTTGCGCTATACGTCAAACAACCAGCTCAACCAGGCGTTGCGCAACTATCCGAATAACGCGCCTGCCTCGGTGCGCTTACCAGAGCTTCCCGCTCAACGCGGCGGCTATCAGAATATCAACATCGCCAACTTTGGATCGGCCATCGGCTACACGCACGTGTTCTCGCCTACCTTCTTCGCGGAGACCGTGGCCAGCATGAACTGGTTCATGCAGTATGTGGGCGGCGGCGGCAACCCGAACCTGAACTACGAGACCATGATGGGGCTGCCCAACAACTTCGGTGAGACGGGCTTCCCGAACACCAGCGGCCAGATGTCGATTCTGAGCACCACTCAGTATCAATACAAAGAGAACCAGGTCATCATCGAACCTGGACGAGAACCTGACCAAGACGATGGGCAAGAACCAGATGCAATTTGGCGGCCGCTATCGTCATGAGCGGTTCCAGTACCTGCCTGACCGCCAGGCGGATACCGATCGCCTTCAGCAGCCAGGGCAACCGCACTATAGCAGCCGAGCACCGGCACCAACTACGGCGCCTACGCCAACACCGGCTATGGGGAGGCAAGCTTCTACCTGGGCAGCGCGGATCAGCTACACGGTCCAGTTGGAGCCGCCCGTGCCCCACTATCACGACATGGAGTTCGACGCTTACTTCCAGGACAACTGGCACGTGAGCCGGAATCTGACCCTGAACCTTGGCGGCCGCTATGAGGCGCACCCGGCGGCCTGGACAAAGAACGGACTGACCCAGGGCTTCGACCTGAAGAACGATGCCCTGGTGCTGACCAACCCAACGTCGTACTACATCACCAACGGGTACACGACGCAGGCCATCATCACCAACCTGACCAACATCGGCGTCAAGTTCGAGACGCCCGGCGACAGGCCGGGCTATCAGGACGTGATGATCAACAACTACAACCTGACCTTCAGCCCGCGCGTGGGCATCGCCTGGCAGCCCTTCGGCGGCAAGCACGGCACGGTGGTTCGCGGCGCTTACGGCCGGTACATCTATCCGGTTCCGGTGCGCAACTCGATCCGCAACACGGCTACCGGAGTGCCCTTTGCGCAGAGCTACGCGCAGAGCTTTACCAGCTGCCGCCCAGAGCCCGGACGGGCATGCCAAGCTATGAGCTGCGGTATCCGCAGGCGGTCGTTGCGGGCCAGACCACCGGCGCGCAGAGCGACGTGAGCGTAGTGAACAGCTCGACGATCAGCGCGATCCTCCCCGGAGTCGGGCGGCTTCTTCCTGCAGCCCAACTATGCGCCGGACTTTGTGACGCAGATGAACTTCACCATCGAGCAGCCGCTGAAGGGTAACTCAGCTCTGCGCCTCACCTGGCTGTGGAGCCACGGCACCAACCTGGACAAGGAATATTTCCCGAACAACCACCCCTCGACCTACGTCTGGGAGATGGCCTACGGCATCGCTCCGCCAACGGGCGGCGCTTCGGTCATCGGAACGCCCCAGCAGAACACCTATGGCAGCACCGCAACCGGACCGTATGACAACACGACCTATGGTTCCTTCACATGGGATGAGAAGAGCGGCTGGTCCAACGACAACGCCTTGCAGGTGAACTATCAGCGGCTGTTCCATCACGGAATCGCCTACCAGGTTACCTATGTCTGGTCCAAGCCCTTCCGGGTGGGCGGCAACTACTTCCGCGATGGCGTGGTAGACACCGCGATGAACTACCAGGGTGTAATGGGCGCAGTGGGCACCATGACTTCGCCCTTCGGCACCGTGTTGCCGCCGAATCTGCCTCCCAAGGCGCCGGCCGGCGTCGCGCCCTACTCCGATTGGCACGGGCTGAGTGTTTTCTCTCAATACGCAGTGGACAGCGCCATTCCCAAGCAGCACATCCAGTTCAACGGCATCATCGATGTGCCGGTTGGGAAGGGAAAGAAGTATCTGGCCGGGGCCAATCGCGCCCTGGATGAGGTTGTTGGCGGATGGGAAATTGCCGGCGACGGCCAGGTCGTTTCGCAGGACTTCTTCCCGGCGGCCGGCAACTACGGCCCTGTCAATCCAATCAAGAACTACAAGGGCGTCAAGGTTACCGATTGCCGTAGCGGTGTATGCAATCCGGCCAGGATGTGGTTTAACGGCTACATTGCGCCGACAGCAATCACCGGCAACAGTTGCCCCAAGACCACTGCGCCGAAGACTATCGGCGGGCTGCCCACGGATTGGCAACCCTATGAGCAACCGATCGACAACGACTGCACCACGGCCAACTTCGGCACGCAGAACGTTCAGGTCACGGCGCCCACTCTGAATGGCGGCGTCCCGGTCACGGTCGGTTACTCGCCCGGTCCTTACAACACCAACACCTATTCGCACACCAACCTGAACGGACCGATCAACTATCAGATCGACCTCTCACTGTACAAGGTATTCCCGATCACAGAGCGCAGCAACCTGCGTTTCAACATGGACGCATTCAACGCACTCAACATGCAGGGAGTACCCAACCCGAACACAACCGACGGAACGATCCAGATTACGCCTCAGTATGCGACGTCGTACTGGACGCCTCGCCAGGTGCAGTTCACGCTGCGCTTGACGTTCTAAATAAAGGCCGTAGCCAAAAAAGCCAGCCCCGGTCATCCAATGGCCGGGGCTGGTTTGTTTTGGTATGGTTGCAGTGCATAAAAAACCGGAATGAAAACATGGGGAGACGCTATGACGGCGATCAATCGCAGGGAACTGATTGCGGGCGCGGTGGCGCTCTTGAGCGAGACTCATTTGCCTCGGGTCTTCGCGGCTGGAATACCAAAGTGGAACCGGAGCCGGCAAGGCGCTGGGAGTGAGCCTTCCTGCGAAGCCGAAGAATCTGTTAAGCACAACATTCACTCCGGCGCGGCTGTCGAACTCGATGGCTTCGGCAACGGCGTGGCATCCGTTTCCAAAGGCGGACGAGCGGGCGGCGTGGGAGAGTCTTCCCAAGGATGTGAGCGACGGAATCCTGAAACGTGGCGAGGCGGTGCTGGGGACGGATTGGGTGTCGCTTCCGGCGACGGTGTTCCTGGACTTCAAACGCAACGGAAACCGGTCGCGCTACGAAGCGCTGAATTTTGGGCGGCGCGGACGGCTCTGCAACCTGGTGCTGGCCGAGTGCATTGAGAACAAGGGCCGCTTTGTAGATGAGATTGTGAATGGCGTGTGGCTCATCTGCGAGGAGACGTTCTGGGGCGCGCCCGCGCACCTGGGCCTGCAGAAGGCCGGCACGGGGCTGCCCGACGTCGCCGAGCCGGTTGTGGATCTGTTTGCCGCGCAGACCAGCGCTACGCTTTCATGGACCTACTACTTTATGGCTCCGCAGTTGGAGAAGGCTTCGCCGCTGGTTCCGAAGCGCATTTTGATAGAGGCCAAGCGGCGCATTCTGAATCCGGCGTTTGAGCGCGACGACTTCTGGTGGATGTGGAAGGGGAACGAGGGAACGGGCTCGCGGCTGAACAACTGGAATCCGTGGATCAACTCGAACCTGCTGCTGACGAATCTGTTGCTGGAGCAGGATGCCGAGCGGCGCGTGAAGGCAATTACGAAGGTTTGCAAGAGCGTGGACGCGTTCCTTGACGACTACTCTGCCGATGGGGCCTGCGAAGAGGGGCCGGGCTACTGGGGCGAGTCGGCCGCGGCCTATTTCGATTGCTGCTCGCTGTTGATGTCGGCGGTGAGCGGCACGGAGAATGTGCTGGCGAATCCGTTTGTGCGGAAGATGATGCACTTTATCGCGGACGTGCATATTGCCGACCACTACTCAGTGAATTATGGCGATGCCAGCGCGCGAGCGGGAACGCCGGGAGAGCTTGCGTACCTGATTGGCTCCGCGACGGGTGACAAGGCGCTGGCGGAGTTTGGCACTTTCTACATGCCGCCGCCGAGCAACGGTCAGGAAGGAATGCGGCGCGGCGGTGGCGGCGGCGGGCAGGGAAGCCTGACCTATCGGAGCCTGGCTTCGATCATGAATATGGAGAAGGCGCGGAATGCGGAGAAGGCGGACGCGCTGGAGCGGGACTCGTGGTATCCGGCGCTTGCCCTGATGACCGCACGCGCCAAAGCGGACACGAGCGACGGCTTCTACCTGGCCGTGCAGGCCGCGCCCAACCAGCGCAGCCACGGCCACAACGACTCAGGAAGCTTTATTGTGTTCCACGACGGGACGCCGGTGTTTGTGGATGCCGGGACGGCGCAATACACGGCGCAGACGTTCAGCGCGGATCGATACAAGATCTGGTACATGCAGTCTGCCTACCATAATCTTCCGACGGTCGGCGGCGTAATGCAGACGACCGGGGATCAAAAGTATCGGGCCAGCGAGATCAAGTACTTCAACGACGATGCGGCTGCCGGCATTCAAATGAATCTTGCGACGGCCTATCCGGCTGAAGCGGGCATTACGCGCTGGACGCGCACCATCTCGCTCGACCGAAAGACCGGCCGCATTGTGCTGAAGGAAAACTTCGCGCTCAAGCAGAAGGTTCCGGTTGTGCTGTCGTTTCTGACGCCGCGCACGCCCCTGGAAGACAAGCCGGGAACGCTGGTTCTGGCGGCGTTGGACAATTCGGTAAAGAACGTTTCACTGCAGTTCGATCCTGCGTTGTTGACGGCAACGTTCGAGAAGATCGACGTCACCGACCAGGGAATGAAGACGACCTGGGGCCAGCTCTATCGCGTCTTGCTCACCTCGGCGGTACCGGTGGATCGCGGCGATTGGACGATTGAGACGGTGTGATCCCTGGAGTATCGCCCGGGGATTTCGGCTTGAGTTGAATTACCGGGGCGGGTGGAATTCCCGCCCCAAAATTTGATTTCGCTGTGCACATAACTTCAGCGGCTCGCGATCGTGCGGGCTGCGCAAGCAGAGAAGAGAGATTCAATGACAGCTATCAATCGCAGGGAGATGATTGCAGGTACAGTGGCGTTGCTGGGCGGAGCGCATCTGCCGATGGCGTTTGCCGGAGAACCGGCGGGCATGGCGGGCAGCGATGCAGTAGAGAGCCTTCCGGTGAAGCCGAAAGATCCGCTTGGGTCCACGTTTACCAGAGAGCTGTTGACGAGATCGCTGATTCCCGCGGCAGCGTGGCATCCGTATCCGAGAGCAGACGAGCGCGAACCATGGGAGGCAATTCCAGCAGAGATAAGAAGCGCGCTTGTGCAACGTGCTGAAGCAGTGCGAGGCACGGAGTGGGCGGCGTTTCCGGCGACTGTCTTTCTTGAGTACAAGCGGATCGGGAATCGATCGCACTATGAGAGCTACTACTTTACGCGGCGGCAGCGGCTTGCGGACCTGGCGCTGGGTGAGTGTATCGAGGGCAAGGGCCGCTTTCTGGATGAGATTACGAACGGCGTCTGGCTTACGTGCGAAGAAACATTCTGGGGACTTCCGGCACATCTTTCGCTGCAGCACGGAGGTCTCGGCGGCGGGCTGCCCTTGGTTGAGGAACCGATCGTGGATCTATTTGCGGCGGAGACGGGCGCGACGCTCTCGTGGATTCACTACCTGCTGGGCAAGCAACTGGACCAGGTTTCGCCGCTGATTACGAAGCGCATTCAGATTGAAGCCAAGCGGCGCATACTCGACCCCGCGCTTGATCGCGACGATTTCTGGTGGATGTTCTCGGGTGTTCCGGCCACGGGACGCAGGCTGAACAACTGGACAACGTGGATCAATTCAAACTGGATGGCGACGAACCTGTTGCTGGAAGAAGATCCCATGCGCCGCACAGATGCGTTGCTGAAGATGTGCAAGAGCCTCGATCAGTATTTAGTCGGTTATATGGCAGACGCGGGGTGCGAAGAGGGTCCTGGCTATTGGGCTGTGTCTCCCGCGTCGTATTTTGACTGCTGCACATTGCTGACGTCGGCGACAGGCGGCGCAGCAAATGTTTTGAGCGATCCGTTCATACAGAAGATGCAGCGCTACATTGCGGACATCCACATTTCCGGCGAGTATTACGTGAATTATGGCGACGCAAACCCCAAGGAGGGACCGCCTGCGGAGCTTGTCTATCGCATTGGAGCGGCGGATGGCGACAAGGAGCTGGCGGAATTTGGATCGTTCTTCACTTCGATCGCAGCCATTCGCGATGGCGCGAACGGCGGCGGGCAGGGACGCCTGTCGCGGTCGATGCCCGACGCGTTGAGCGCTGCCAAAGCATGGAGCGGCGAGAAGGCCGATGCGCTGGGGCGAGACTCGTGGTATCCGACGCTGGGACTGATGACGGCGCGCATCAAGGCGGAGGCGAGGGAGGGATTCTATCTCGCCGTGCAGGCTGCGCCGAATTTGCGCAGCCATGCCCATCTGGACTCAGGCAGCTTCATTATTTTTCACGATGGGGAGCCGGTCTTCATTGACGTGGGTCCGGAGGCCTATACAGCGCCGCGGTACAAATGGTCTGTGCAGTCGGCGTTTCACAATCTGCCCACGGTGGGCGGCGTGATGCAGCGCGGTGGAGATGCGAAGTATCGCGCCAGCGACGTTCACCACTTCAGCGATGACTCTCATGCGGGGCTGAGGATGAACCTGGCGACTGCGTATCCCGCCGAAGCGGGAATTACGGATTGGATTCGCAACATAGAGCTCGACCGCGTGGCCGATCGCATTCTGCTGAATGAGGAATTCGAGTTGCAGAAGAAGGTTCCGGTGTCGCTTTCGTTTATGACCTCGCGCGTGCCGCAGGAGAGCGTGAAGGGAAACCTGGTGTTGAGCGTGGCGGACGGCAAGGAGCGCGATGTGACGCTGAAATTCGACCCTTCGCAGATGGAGGCGAAGATAGAAAAGATGGACCTGACCGATGAGTGGTTGAAGGCGACGTGGGGAGCTACGATTTATCGCGTGCTGCTGAACTCGGCGGCGCCGGTGGATGCGGGCAAGTGGAGGATCGAGATCGTATGATGGGGGGTGGCCTTTTGCGCACTGCATAGGGCAAGACAGTTTCGTAGTTCCGGGGAGACGAAGATGCGCTGGGTGTGCAGGACGCTGAGGGCCGCCGGTTCCACTGCGGCGTTGATGGGAATTCTTGTTGCGACGATGCTGGGTGCGGGAAATGCGACCTGTCTTGCGCAGCAGCCTGCGGGCAAGGAAGCGGTAGCCTCGCCAGGTGACCAGCCGAATGATCCGGGGCCTCTTGCCAGCGATCTTGCTCCGGCGTTACACGCCAAGCCGATTCGCGCGGCGATGAAAAAGGTGGCCGACTGGGAACTTGCGCGCGTCGAGGCGCAGCCGCCGAGCCGGGCGTGGGACTTTGGAGCGCTGGACATTGGGTTGATGGCGGCTTCGCGCACCCTGCACGATCCACGCTACAGGGACTACGTTGCTTCGGTGGGCGATCACTTCGGCTGGACTCTGGAGCGGACGACGTATCCGGCGAATGACTTTGCGATTTCGCAGGCATTCATTGAGGTCTATCGTTCTTCGCACAAAGAGGAACAGATTGCGCCGCTGCGCAGGCAGTACGACGACGCGGTCGCATTGCTGAACGATCCGGAAAAGCCGGCCTGGTGGTGGTGCGATGCGCTGTTTATGGCGCCTGCGGCGGGCGTGGAGATGTCGGATATTACCGGCGACGACACCTACAATGCGTACGTCGATCGGGAGTGGGGAAAGACTGAGAAGATACTTTACGACAAGCAGAAGCATTTGTTTTCGCGCGATGCCAACTACCTGAACAAGCATGAAAAGAACGGGGAGAAGATTTTCTGGTCGCGCGGGCAACGGGTGGGTGATGGCGGGGCTGGTGCGCGTGCTGGCGACGCTGCCATCGGACGATCCGCTGCGGCCGCACTACGTTGCGCTGCTGCGGGAGATGGCGGCGGAGGTTGCATCGGTGCAGGGAAGCGATGGCTTGTGGCGGCCGGGGCTGCTGGATGCGGGGAGTTATCCGCTGCCCGAGGTGTCGGGGTCGGCGTTTTTCACATATGCGATTGCGTGGGGCATCGATCATCGCATGCTGGACGCGGATAAATATCTGCCGGTGGTGGAGCGGGCCTGGGCGGGGCTGCTGCAGCATGTTTATGCCGACGGCCGGCTGGGCAGCATTCAGCCGATTGGCGAGGCGCCGGCGGATTACAAACCGAGCTCAAGCTATAACTTTGGCGTGGGCGCATTTCTGCTTGCCGGCTCTGAACTGGATGCGCTCTCCACCCACAAACATTGGTGAGGCCTGATCTAACTGTGCGGATAATTTCCACGCACGTGGGGCAGGCAGGGCTGCAAGCGTATGGTGGTTGACATGCTGAACATGGCGCGAATCGGAATTGTTGCGGCGCTTACTCAGATTGGCGCATCGGTCAGTCCCTCAGGTGCTGCAAGCCTACCAGGATGGACGGCCGGAGGCAACGCTTCGCTACGACGCTGAAGATGAGGGCGTCGTTCTTGCCTACGGCCATTGTCCCGGAGGCTGCGACAAATATGGGGCGCGCGACGTTTGGGTTTTCGAGCACAACGGCCACTTCTACATGCACTACGATGCCGCGGGAGAAACCGGCTGGCTCACGGCGCTGGCCACCAGCAAGGACCTGATCCACTGGAAACATAAGGGCACAGTGCTCAAACTCGGAAAACCCGGCGAAGGCGATTCGGCCAGCGCTTCTTATGGGACGACCTATTTCGATGGCCGGACCTGGCACATGTTTTATCTCGGCACGCCGCATGTCTCTCCGCCTCCGGATCGCGTGCCGTCGTTCCCTTACCTCACCATGAAGGCTCGCGCCTCTTCGCCGCTTGGACCGTGGCAGAAAGAGCCGGACGTTATTCCGTTTCGTCCCACGCCCGGAACTTATTACTCGTCCACGGCAAGCCCAGGCCAAATTATTCACGATGGAAACGAGTACTTGCAATTTTTCTCGGCGTCAGTCGATCACCCCACCCGCCGCACTCTCAGCATCGCGCGCACAACCAACCTTGAGGGGAGATGGACTGTCGACAGCACGCCGCTCTTTCCCTTGAGCGAGCAGGTCGAAAACAGTTCGCTTTATTTTGAGGAATCGAACCAAACCTGGTTCCTCTTCACCAATCACATCGGGATTGACCATGGCCACGAGTACACGGATGCCATCTGGGTCTATTGGAGCAAAGACCTCAATCACTGGAACGAGGCAAACAAGGCGATCGTTCTCGACGGAAAGAACTCGAAATGGTCGCAGCGCTGCATCGGGCTTCCTTCCGTGCTCCGCTATGGGAATCGACTCGCAATCTTCTATGACGCGCCGGGCGGAACAAGTACGTCGCACATGAAGCGCAGCATCGGCCTCGCCTGGTTGAAGCTGCCGCTTGCTCCGCCATCAAAATGATGCGTTGAAAGCGGGTCGAAATGCGTTCACGCGTAAACACGATCCATGACCGGAAAACTCAACCGCAATTATTTCTCGCAATTCGGAGGTGTTCCATGAAAAGGTTGTTGCCAGTCATTTTCGTGCTGCTGCTCGCCGCACCTGCGTCTTCAATTGCCTCCCGGCCCGCAAGTCAAGCCGGCGCCGCCGCGGCTCCCGCCTCCACGGATGCCGACCTGGCCACAGTGCGCGGTCGTTACGTGCGCTCGGTGTTGCCGGATGGAGACGCGGCCATTGAAGCGGTGAATGCGGAGAGCGCGAAATATGCCAGTTCACTGGCTGCCGACGGCAGTTGGGACGATATCAAATACGTCGACGCTGCGCGGTCGAGGTGGATGAACGGCGAACATCTGAACCGCATGCTGGTGATGGCGAAGTCGGCGCGGGTCGCTCGGAATGGAGGGCATCCGGACCAGGTGCTCGAAGGCAAGATACTGCTGGCGCTGAAGTGGTGGACCGATCACGACTACCAAAATCCGAATTGGTGGTGGAACGAGATCGGCGTGCCGGAGTTGCTTGGAGAAATCGGCAGCCTGCTGGGGCCGCAACTTCCTGACGATGCGCGGGAAAAAGTTGTGACCATTATGAAACGCAGCGACTGGAAGAAGCTGATGGTAGGAACTTCGCCGTGGACGGGAGCGAATCTTACCTGGAGCACGGGCATTACCGTTGTGCGCGGGTGCCTGGAGAACGATCCGGTGCCGGTGGAAGAGAGCTTCAAGCGCATGTTTGAGGAGATCGTCATCATGCCGCAGCCCAAGGATGGCATGCAGCAGGACTACTCGTTCCATCAGCACGGGGTGCAACTCTACAACGGCGGCTACGGCCTCGACTTTGCGAACGATGTGGGGCGGTTCATTTCGTATTCGTGGGGGACGCGGTTTCAGATTCCGCCAGACCGCATGACGAGTATTCAGCGCTTATCTGCTGGAGGGCGAGCAGTGGATGATTCGCGGCAACATTTTCGACTACAGCGCCGATGGGCGCGAGATTACGCGGGCGGGGAAGGTTGTGGTGCCGACTGACAAGACGGCGGGACCGGTGACGCCGGTGGGGCCCGCGTATAGCCTGGGCAACGTGATGGCGATGCTGGCGGCCGAGCCTACACCAAGGCAGAAGGAACTCGCAGGATTTGCGGCGCGGCTGCATGGCGAGGCGGGCGCGCCGGAGTTTACGGGCAACAAGCAGTTCTGGGATTCGGACTTCATGACGCATCGGCGCGCGGGCTACTACACGTCGGTCAAGATGCTCTCCTCGCGGATGCAGAACGGCGAGCTAGTGAATAACGAGGGCAGGAAGTCGATGCATCTCTCCGACGGCGCCAATTATTTGTATCTCACGGGAAATGAGTACGCGAATGTTTTCGCGGTGTGGGACTGGACGAAGATTCCGGGGACGACGGCGATCCAGGGAACGCTGGTTACGGGCGAGAAGGACCCGATCCGTGCGCATGGAGGGACGGCGTTTGACGGTGGCGTTTCCGATGGAACGTATGGCATGGCGGCGATGGACCTGAAGCGCGGGGGAACTGTCGGCGAAGAAGGCTTGGTTCTTCTTCGATTCGGACTACGTTGCGCTGGGCGCGGGTATTACGTTGTCGGACGACAAGGAACACGGTGTCGTGACCGATGTGAATCAGCCGCTGCTGGAAGGCGATGTGCAGACCAGCGAGGGGCCGGTTTCGGGAACGAAGAATTTTGACGCGGCGCATCGGGTTTGGGTCTATCACAATCATGTGGGATACATTTTTGCGCCGCACACGAAGATCGATGTGTCGGCGGGGCCGCAGACGGGGGCGTGGTCCGATTTCGGCACCGGGTCGAGTGTGCCGGAGACGAAGTCTGTGTTCGATTTGTGGATCGATCATGGGACGTGCGCCACAGGATGCGGGTTACGAGTACACGGTTGTGCCGGGAGCGACGGCGGCGGAGGCGGCGAAGCTGGCGGCGCATCCGGATGTGGCGGTGCTGGCGAATTCTGCGAGCACGCAGGCGGTGTATAACAAGGCGTTGAAGCTGGCGGAGATTGCGTTTCGCGCGGCTGGTTCAATTGAGACGCCGCTGGGCAGGGTAGAGGCGGATCACTCGTGCCTGTTGCTGGTGAGGCAGGTTGCGGGCGGGTGGAAGGTGACAGCTTCGAATCCGGAGAATGAGCCGCTGACACTGCATGTTGCGGTGAAAGGAAAGAAAGCGGCGATCGAGCTGCCGGGCGGGAATTTTGCGGGGTCGAGTGTTTCGGTGGATGTGCGGTGAGAAGCGCCGCTCTATCCCATGGCGTGTCCAGGAAGAAACAGTGCACTTGAACGGGCTTCAGCTGGGGTGTTCGCTTCGATTGGACAGTGCTGTCTTGTTTATTTTGCGTGCAGTGATAATTCCGCCTTCAGTTCGTTTTGCCAGATGAGGTAGTGCGATGGATGGAGTTCCTTCAGTCGGTGGCACTAGAGGAATATTTGAGATTTTTGTCCCTGGTGCTTTTCTCTTCCTCAACATCATTGGGGTCGCTTATGTGTGGATGAAGGTCCAGAGTATTCCGCTTAACGATTCCTTCGAGAAGCTTTCGGCGCAACCAGTTCTGGCTCTCACTGTGCTTGTCTGTTTCGGATACTTGCTGGGAATGATTCTCGCGCCTTCTCAAAACCAGGTGGCCGGACAGACTGAGCGGGTACTTTCTTTGGCTCCTCTGCCAGTTGCGATCCTCCAAGGCCGAAAAGCAGGAATGCGAGGCATACAAGGAGGAGTTCCCGTATTTTGCTTACATCGAGAGTGTCGCAAACGACAAACTCCCGGAAGATGCTAGGGAATTCTATGAACACTTCTGGAAGCCACGCTCAACTCCTAACAACAATCCCTCCAGGTACAACAGAGAATTCTTCAACTACTGCAAGGCCTTTATCACAACGCTGGATCCGAGCAGTGCCGCGGAGATTTACGCTGCTGAAGCGCTTTCCCGCTACGTTGCCAGCATGTTCTATGCATTAGAGCATTTTTAGTGTTACTATAAGGTAACTCTGGCGGGTTCCGCGCAGCATATGCCGCGAGCCTATGAAAATGATTTGCGCCGTAAGTTCCTTGACGCCTATGGGAGCGGCAAGGGAACCCTGGCCGAACTTGCCCCGCTGTTCGGGGTCAGTGTTGGTTGGGCGGAGAAGGTGTCTGGGCAATATCGTCGCAGCGGCCAAGCCGATCGGGCCGAGCAGCGGCACGGACCACCGAGCCGCATCGACGAAGCGGCCAAGCGATGTTTGCTCCAGGCACTGGAGGCGCGTCCCGATCTGACCTTGGCGGAACTGCAGAACCTGCTGGCCGAACGGCGCGGGATTCAGTTGTGCATCGCCCAGGTATGGAACGTGCTCAAGCGCATGGGTGTGCGCTTGAAAAAAAGTCACTCCACGCCACGGAGCGCGACCGCGAAGAGAACCGCCAGCGCCGGGAAGCGTTTGTTGCCAAGATCCGCGCCACGCCGACCGCGCACCTGATCTTCCTGGATGAAAGCGGAGTTACGACATCGATGACCCGTCTCTATGCGCGCCGCCCCGATGGCTGCCGCGTTCATGAGGCCACGCCCGGCGGTCACTGGAAGATCATGACCATTCTGGCGGCTATGCGGCTTCGTGGGATCACCGCCGCCATGACCATCGAAGAAGCCACCGACGGCGACATCTTCCTAGCCTATGTGGAACAAGTGCTATGCCCCACGCTGGCGGCTGGGGACGTCGTGGTGATGGATAATCTCGGTGCGCATAAGGTGAACGGCGTGGAAGACCTCATCCACGCCCGCGGCGCCGAAGTCCTTTACCTGCCGCCCTACTCGCCCGATCTGAATCCCATCGAAAAGGCTTGGTCAAAGATAAAACAGTTGCTCCGCTCCCGTCGTCCGCGCAGCGCAGAAGCTCTCGAACAAGACATCGCCTATGCCATCAGCCAAGTCACCGCTGAGGATGCTCAAGCCTGGTTCAGGCTTGCTACTCCTACCCTACGGTAACAGTGAAAATGCTCTAGCCCGACGATGTGCCGTCTCGAGGCTGGGAGCCCCTCTGCCGCGAACGGCGCTACCGGTCTTCCGGGATGATTCTCCGGCCTACCAGCCGGAGACCCAGTTGTCCTTCTTCGTCGAGCGCTTGTGGCCGGTGAACTTGTATTCCAATCCCACTGAAATCGCAAAGTTCACATCGGTTGAAGTGGTGTTCGGCGCGTAATTGATGCTGTAGCGCTTGATAATCGCGTCGGGAGTGATGCGGAAGACCAGGTGCTGCGACCGGTTCAGGTCAAAATGTCCGCCGATAATCGCCGCCGGCGCAATCTGATTGTTGTAGAAATCGAATTTCGATGGCGGCTGTCCAAGCAGATCCTTTTGGAAGTTGCCATAAACCCCGCCAAACATCGCGTGCGCAATGATCGCGCCGTGCTTGTTGTGCGGCCCCAGCCACTCCCCTCCGCCGACAAAGAAATACTCCTTAACCACCGGGCCCTTCACGTTGTTTGGCGCGTTCGGAGCCGTGCCGCTGGTGCCAATGTAGCCGCGTCCCGAGGCCTCAATCCCCCAATGTTTCGTCAACCAATACGTGCCGTCCAGGTCCAACCCGCCCAGGTTCGATCCCTGCAGCAGGGTCGGTCCGGCTTTCATGTGGTCGTACGCCATCCCGAGCGAAAGGTCATAGCGGTTGTCATACCGCACTCTGGCCAGCGGATCGACAGAGATATATCGGCCGTTATTCGTCGGCTGGTCAGAAGTGCTTTGGGGGGTTGTGGGCTGATTCGACGAGCTTTGCCCCGACGAACTCTGGGCCTGCATCAGACCGGTCCCGGTAACGAAAGCCAGAACGGCAAGGGCGGCAATACGAACTGAAAATCTTGCTTGAAGGCGCATCACTCAACAGCTTACAGGACCATGCCGATGGGCGACAACGCAGCACCCTCGAGATTTTCCCTGGCTCGCAGGTTAGACGCGAAACCCTCCCATTTGGTCTCTGGCGATCTTCCAATGATTCCGTCACCCTCGGAGACTAGGCGCCCTGAATCCCGGCCGGCTTCCATTCCCTCTCTATGGCTCGCATTCCTCCATCCAGCGCGCCCACAGCAGGTAGCGGAGCGTCTTCAGGGTTTCCATCGCATTCGTTCCGCTCGAATAGAACACAGACTCCGGCTCCAACGGCGGTGCGGCGTGTGTCCGCCACTCCAGCGGCAACTGGCTGAAGATAAGCCCCGCGCGCGGCAGGTGATTGGCGCTCGAAACCACCTCTGCCGAGTGCCAGCCGTTACTTTCCATGATGCGCGCAGAATAACAGCCGTTCTCGATGGTGTCCTCGGCCTTTCTTTCCTCAAAGATGGCGGATGCTGGAATCCCCTGGGCTTCGGCCGTGCGCGCCATTACGATCGCTTCAACGGGGCGATTTTATCAACTCCCCCGCTGAGGATGAGCCTTGGAGCCACACCGCGCTCATATTCGTGCACGGCCTCGGTCACCCGAGCCAGTTGAATCGGACTAGGATTCCCGTCCTCGTCGGTCGGGGCGCCCAGCACGATGATGGCGTCAAATCGCGTCAGCGAGGTATTCGAAGTTGGTGCCAGTTGGCGTGCGAGCGCCGCCCAGCCGAACAGGCCCAGAACCACCAGGCAGCACGCCAGAACCAGCCGGCCAATCCAGCCCAACCGTCTACGCTGGCGCAGCCTGGCTTGGTTCCTCATTTTGGTCTGGCGGGTTTTCCTGCCTGTATCTGCGCGGCTAGGGGGCCGGGTGCCTGTCAAAACAGTGAATCTCCTCTCACCACTTTAACGCTCTTTGCCATGCGCTGCATTCAGCCACAGTCCCGCATTCTCCGCAGTTCCCTATACGCACGCGCCGCGAAACTTGACAACCCGCAGCCAGCCGTCAGGAAATGAACACACGAGGCAACCAGGCCCATGACCGACTCAAGCGCACTTGCCCAGTTCTCACTCAATGCGGAGCAGCGTGAAATCCGCGACCTGGCCCTCTCTTTTGCCACTGAACAAATGGCCCCCCACGCAATCAAATGGGACCAGGAAAAGCACTTTCCCCGTGACGTAATTCGCAGCACCGCCAAGCTCGGCTTCGGCGGCGTTTGCGTTGCCGAAGATGTTGGCGGCAGCGGGCTCAGCCGCCTCGAGGGCGTCCTTATCTATGACGGACTCGCAACCGCCTGTCCCTGCATCGCGGGCTACTTTTCTGTCCACAACATGGTCGCCTCCGTCATCGACCACTTCGGCCATGAACAGCAACGCAAGCACTGGCTCCCGCGCATGTGCCGATTCGATCTCCTCGGCGCCTACTGTCTCTCCGAGCCATCCTTCGGATCCGATGCGTCCGCGCTCACTACGCGCGCCGTCCGCGATGGCGACACCTTCGTCCTCAACGGCGTCAAGCAGTTCATCTCCGGCGCCGGCGATGCAGATGTGTATATCGTCATGGCCCGCACTGGGGCTCCCGGTCCCCGCGGCATCTCCGCCTTCATCGTCGAGAAGGGAACCGAAGGCCTCTCCTTCGGCCCCATCGAGAAAAAGATGGGCTGGAATGCCCAGGCGACGCGGCAGGTCATCCTCGACGACGTCCGCGTCCCTGTAGAGAATCTCCTTGGCGACGAAGGCGCCGGCTTCAAGATCGCCATGTCGGCGCTCGATGGCGGCCGCCTCAACATCGCCGCCTGCTCGCTCGGCGGTGCGCGCTCCGCCCTCAACAAGGCCAGCGCCTACATCAAGGAGCGCATGGCTTTCGGAAAGCCGCTCGCCGAGTTTCAGGCCCTGCAATTCCGCATCGCCGACATGGCCACCGAACTTGAAGTCGCGCAGACATTTCTCTGGCGCGCTGCCTCCGCGCTCGACGCCAAAGAACCCAACGCGACCGTCCTCTGTGCCATGGCCAAGCGTTTCGTCACCGATGCCGGCTTCAACATCGCCAACCAGGCCCTCCAACTCTTCGGCGGATATGGCTATCTCACCGACTACGGCATCGAAAAAATTGTGCGCGATCTCCGCGTTCACCAGATACTGGAAGGAACCAACGAAATCATGCGCGTCATCATCGCCCGCAACCTGCTCGATCCCCACTAACCCGCCCGCTGACCCATCGAGGCCCCATGGAAATCGCCAACAAAGCATTCATCGTTACCGGCGCGGCCTCCGGCCTCGGCGAGGCAACAGCGCGCATGTTCGTCAACCGCGGCGGCTCCGTCGTCCTTGCAGACATCAACCCCGCCGGTGCCGCGCTTGCCAAACAACTAGGCCCAGCCGCCTTTTTCGTCCCTACCGACGTCACCAGCGAAGCCGATGGCGCCCGCGCCGTCGCAACCGCCAAAGAAAAATTCGGCGCCCTCCACGGCCTCGTCAACTGCGCCGGCATCGCCCCCAGCGAGCGCATCGCCGGCCGCGACGGCCCGCACAGCCTTGAGACCTTCACCCGCACCATCACCATCAACCTCATCGGGACATTCAACATGCTTCGCCTCGCCGCCGTCGCCATGACAAGCAACGAGCCCATGGCCGACGGCGAGCGCGGCGTCATCGTCAACACCGCCTCCATCGCCGCCTTTGAAGGCCAGATCGGCCAGGCCGCCTACGCTGCCTCCAAAGCCGGAGTCGCTGGCCTCACGCTTCCCGCCGCCCGCGAGCTCTCCCGCTTCGGCATTCGCGTCGTCACCATCGCCCCCGGCCTCTTCTCACTCCCATGATGGCCGGCTTCTCCGCCGAGGTGCAGCACTCCCTCGCGCAGACCGTTCTCTTTCCTCAGCGTCTCGGCAGGCCCGAAGAGTTCGCCGAGCTCGTCGCCGCCATCTGCACGCAAACCATGCTCAACGGAGAAACCATCCGCCTCGACGGCGCCCTCCGCATGGCGCCGAAATGAATCTTCTGGAGGAGCTGCAATGCCGCGACAACATCGGAATTCCACCGGTCACTGTCCCCGCTGACTTGGTGGCTCGCTAACCCCGCGCAAGCAGTGCTGACTCGCTCCATTTGTTCCAAGACCTTTGCTCCGAGGTACACATGAAAGATGTAGTCATCGTAAGCGCCGTCCGCACTCCCGTCGGCAAGTTCCTCGGCGCGCTCAGCGACATCTCCGCCGTCGACCTCGGCGCCCTCGTCGTCCGCGAAGCCGTTCGCCGCGCCGGCCTCTCCTCTGAAAACGGCTTAGCTTCTACGGATATTGACGAATGCATCATGGGCTGCGTCCTCCCCGCCGGCCTCGGCCAGAACCCCGCCCGACAGGCAGCCCTCCGCGGCGGCCTCGCAGACACCGTCAGCGCTCTCACCATCAACATGGTCTGTGGCAGCGGCCTCAAATCCGTCGCCCTCGCCGCTCAGGCCATCATGACTGGCACCTCCGAGATCGCCGTCGCCGGCGGCATGGAGTCCATGAGCAACGCGCCCTACCTCTCGCCGCAAACCCGCAAAGGCACGCGCTTCGGCGACGCCAAACTCATCGACTCCGTCATCAAAGACGGCCTCTGGTGCGCGCACTGCGACATCCACATGGGCATCACCGCTGAAAACGTCGCGGAAAAATACTCCATCACCCGCGAAATGCAGGATCGCTACGCCGTCGAGAGTCACCGTCGCGCCGCTGCCGCATGGAACGAAGGCCGATTCGACGCCGAAACGATTCCCGTCTCCACGCCCACGCGCACACCCGCCGAGCTCATCCGCGACGAGTCTGTCCGTGATAACGCCTCACTCGAAGCTCTCGCCAAACTCAAGCCCGCTTTCAAGCCCGATGGAACCGTCACCGCCGGCAACGCCCCCGGCATGAACGACGGCGCAGCCGCCGTGGTCCTCATGTCCGCCGAACGCGCCCGCCAGCTCGGCCTCAAGCCCATGGTCACCATCCGCGCGCAGGCCACCAGCGGCATCGCGCCGAAGTGGGTCATGCTCGCCCCCATCGTCGGCGTGCAAAAAGTTCTCGAGCGCGCCGGCTGGTCCATCGGCGAAGTGGACCTCTTCGAACTGAACGAAGCCTTCGCCGTCCAGGCTCTCGCCGTCACGCGCGAACTCGGGATGCCGCCTCGACAAGGTCAACGTCAATGGCGGCGCGGTCGCCATCGGTCACCCCATCGGCGCCAGCGGCGCGCGCGTCCTCGTCACCCTCATCCACGAAATGCAGCGCTGCAACGCAAAGAGGGGTGTAGCCGCCCTTTGCCTCGGCGGCGGCAACTCCGTAGCCCTCGCCGTGGAGCGCGCATGAGTTCACCATCCAGCGCAAAGTGGTCCTAATCGGCGCAACCCTCAAAGTCCGCCGCGAAGCCGGTCCAGTCCCCGCCGACTGAATCTCCATAACCGAAGACACACTTCTGTGGCGGCAGCACCTCATACTTACGGCTGTAGCCCCACGTCCTCGCGACAAGAATGCACAGTTCTGCTCCATTACGCGAAAAACGCACTCATACATCAGTATATCCCGCAAAAATCGTCCGAATGTACCAGTGCATTTCGACGAAGAAGTCGAACTAAATGCAACTCGTCGACCTGCAGGCGGACAGAATTTTTCCGTTTGTGGGTGTGAGAGTAGACAAAATGTGAACCCATAGTTCTCAGAGCGCACCAACGCGCAACGCCCGGTTTCTGATCCGGAACCCTGAATCCTGACCCCATGGCTTGACTGCTGCGAACCGCAATCTAACCACTAGAGCATTTTTAGTGTTACTATAAGGTAACTCTGGCGGGTTCCGCGCAGCATATGCCGCGAGCCTATGAAAATGATTTGCGCCGTAAGTTCCTTGACGCCTATGGGAGCGGCAAGGGAACCCTGGCCGAACTTGCCCCGCTGTTCGGGGTCAGTGTTGGTTGGGCGGAGAAGGTGTCTGGGCAATATCGTCGCAGCGGCCAAGCCGATCGGGCCGAGCAGCGGCACGGACCACCGAGCCGCATCGACGAAGCGGCCAAGCGATGTTTGCTCCAGGCACTGGAGGCGCGTCCCGATCTGACCTTGGCGGAACTGCAGAACCTGCTGGCCGAACGGCGCGGGATTCAGTTGTGCATCGCCCAGGTATGGAACGTGCTCAAGCGCATGGGTGTGCGCTTGAAAAAAAGTCACTCCACGCCACGGAGCGCGACCGCGAAGAGAACCGCCAGCGCCGGGAAGCGTTTGTTGCCAAGATCCGCGCCACGCCGACCGCGCACCTGATCTTCCTGGATGAAAGCGGAGTTACGACATCGATGACCCGTCTCTATGCGCGCCGCCCCGATGGCTGCCGCGTTCATGAGGCCACGCCCGGCGGTCACTGGAAGATCATGACCATTCTGGCGGCTATGCGGCTTCGTGGGATCACCGCCGCCATGACCATCGAAGAAGCCACCGACGGCGACATCTTCCTAGCCTATGTGGAACAAGTGCTATGCCCCACGCTGGCGGCTGGGGACGTCGTGGTGATGGATAATCTCGGTGCGCATAAGGTGAACGGCGTGGAAGACCTCATCCACGCCCGCGGCGCCGAAGTCCTTTACCTGCCGCCCTACTCGCCCGATCTGAATCCCATCGAAAAGGCTTGGTCAAAGATAAAACAGTTGCTCCGCTCCCGTCGTCCGCGCAGCGCAGAAGCTCAGGGCCGACGCATCTTAATTGCTATATGAAACCTTAGCGGCTGAAACGGTTGAGATGGGGGAATGAACAATCCCCTGAAGTATTTCGCCGAGTTGCGCGATCCGCGGGTGGAGCGGACGCGGGAGCATTTACTGGAAGAGATACTGTTGATGGCCATTGCGGCGGTGTTGAGCGGAGCCGGGAGCTGGAACGAGATTGAGGACTACGGCAAGGCCAAACGCCCGTGGTTCAGGGGTTTTCTGAAGTTGCCCGGCGGCATTCCTTCGCACGATACGTTCAACCGGGTGATCTCGGCGCTGGACCCGGCGGAGATGGAAAGGGCTTTGCGGAGTGGGTGGTTTCCATCGCCAGGCTGACGGCCGGCGAGGTGGTGGCCATCGACGGCAAGGCCCTGTGCGGCACGCGCGAAGCAGGCAAGAAGACGCTGGTGCATATGGTTTCGGCCTGGGCCAGCGCCAACAACCTGGTGCTGGCGCAACGCAAGGTGGACGACAAATCCAACGAGATCACCGCCATTCCCAAGCTGCTCGCCGCGCTGGAACTGGGCGGGACTGTGGTGACCATCGACGCCATGGGCTGCCAGCGGTCGATCGCGGAGAAGATCGTGGCAAGAAACGCCGACTACATTCTGGCGGTGAAGGAAAACCAGGGCCATCTGTCTGGAAGAGATCAAGGACTCGTTTCAGATGCTGGCCGCCGACGCAGTGGCCGAACAAATCGACTGTGGCCACGGGCGGGTCGAGCAGCGCCGCTGCTCGGTGATCGCGGACCTGAGCCTGGTCGAAAAGGCAGCGGAATGGGCGTCTTTACAGGGGTTGGTGCGCATCGAGTCGGAACGCTACCACAAGGCGACGGGCAAAACCGAGAGCGAAATCCGCTACTACATCACCAGCCTGAAGCCCGATGCGGCGCGGCTAAATCAGGCCATTCGCCAGCACTGGGGCATCGAAAACAGGCTGCACTGGGCACTGGATGTCAGCTTCGGAGAAGACCTCGACCGCAAACGCGCCGGCCACGCCGCGCAGAACTTCTCGCTGCTCAATCGCATCGCCCTCAACCTGCTCAAACAGGACAAAACCTGCAAGCTCGGAATCAAAGGCAAGCGCCTCAAAGCAGGCTGGGATAATGAATACCTCCTGCAACTACTCGGAAATTAAGATGCGTCGGCCCTGCGCAGAAGCTCTCGAACAAGACATCGCCTATGCCATCAGCCAAGTCACCGCTGAGGATGCTCAAGCCTGGTTCAGGCTTGCTACTCCTACCCTACGGTAACAGTGAAAATGCTCTAACCACTAATCCCTAACCACTGCTTTACGGATAAATCCGGTGCAGCGTCCGCGCAAACGGAATCGTCTCCCGCACGTGATCGAGGCCGCAGATCCAGGCCACCGCGCGCTCAATGCCCATGCCGAAGCCGGAGTGGGGAACGCTGCCGTAGCGGCGCAGGTCGAGATACCACTGGAAGGCTTCCTTGGGCAGGTTGTGCTGCTCGATTCTCGCGTTCAGCAGCTCGAAGCTTGAAACGCGCTGCGAGCCGCCAATGATCTCGCCATAGCCTTCAGGGGCCAGCACATCCACGCAGAGCGCGTAGCGCGAGTCCTGCGGGTCGGGCTCCATGTAGAAGGCTTTCACGTCCGCCGGATAGCGGTTCACCATCACCGGGCGGTCGAACTGCGAGCTGAGCCAGGTTTCGTCGGGAGAGCCGAAGTCGTTGCCGTATTCAAAGGGCGCTTCGAGATGGCCGTCCTTGTGGGCCTGGTTCAGCATCTCGACGGCCTTGTCGTAGCGCAGGCGCGGGAAGGGCGGCAGGATCGCTTCGAGCTTGGCGCGGTCGCGGCCGATGACCTCCAACTCCGAGGCGCGGTTCTTGAGCACGCTCTGAACGATGTGGCTGAAGGAAGTTCTCGGCCAGTTCCAGCAGGCCGTCGAGGTCCATGTAGGCGACTTCGGGCTCAATCATCCAGAACTCAGTCAGGTGGCGGCGCGTCTTGGATTTCTCCGCGCGAAAGGTTGGGCCGAAGCTGTAGACCTTGCCCAGGGCCAGCGCCGTGGACTCAATGTAGAGCTGGCCGGATTGGGTGAGATAGGCGGGGTCGCCGAAGTAGTCCACCGGGAAAAGCGTCGAGGTGCCTTCGCAGGCCGCGGGAGTCAGGATGGGCGGATCGGTGCGGATAAAGCCGTTGGTGTCGAAATATTCCGCCGCTGCGCGCATGATCTCGGCGCGGATGCGCAGGATGGCAGACTGGCGCGGCGAGCGGACCCACAGATGGCGGTGCTCCATGAGGAAGTCGACGCCATGCTCCTTGAGCGTGATGGGATAGGGATCGGACTCGGGCACGCGCTGGACGACCTGGATGTCTTCAACATCGAGCTCAAAGCCGCCAGGGGCGCGCTTGTCGGCGCGGACCTTGCCGGTGACGATGACAGACGACTCCTGCGTGAGGCCTTTGAGGGCCTCGAAGACTGCCGGAGGCACGCTCTTGACGTGCGCGACGCCCTGCACGGTTCCCGTGCCGTCGCGAAAGATGGGAAACAGCAGCTTGCCGCTCTCGCGGAGGTTGTAGAGCCATCCGCGCAGCGTGACGGATTGGCCTTCGTGCTGGCCGAGAGTGGCGATGGTGGCAACCGGAGCGGATGGAGTTGCCGAGCGGTTCTCTTCAGGCATGGGTTTTTGCGCTTTCCTTGTGCCGGACTGGATATGCTGACCGGACTCTCTAGGATAGCGCGACTGACGGAGCCGAGGTATGTGTCCGCAATAGCGGAGGGATGGCTCGCGGCTGTATTCATCGCGAGGACAGCGGGAAGGGCGTGGATCAGGTTGGCGTGGGAGAACTGGAATCCGGCTGCCGCGAGTCTGGCGGGATAGGCGCGGACGCCGGAGAGCAGGACATCGTCGGCCATTTCGCCGAAGGCGAGGCGCAGGACGAAGCCAGGGACGTGAGAAAGAGCCGGGCGGTGAAGCTGGGCGCGCGAGTGCGCGAGTGAACTGAGTCGTTGGTGACCGGGTTGGGTGCGGTCAGGTTGATGGGGCCGGCAAGGATGGGCGAATCGATAAGGAAGAAGATCGCGGCGAGGGCGTCGGGAAGCGAGATCCAGCTCATGTATTGACTTCCATCGCCGAGCTGGCCGCCGAGACCGAGGCGGAAGAGGGGAAGCAGACGCGCGAGGGCGCTTCCGGGGCCAGCGCTGAGAACCACGCCGAAGCGAAGGTAGAGGACGCGAATGCCGGCGTCGACAGCGGGCTGGGCGGCGGCTTCCCATTGCTGGCAGAGATCGGCGAGAAAGCCGGAGCCGAGGGGAGAGGTTTCGTCGATAAGCTCGTCGCCGCGATTGCCGTAAATACCTGTGGCAGAGGCGACAAGGAGCGTCTTTGGCGGACGGCGGAGGCCGGCAAGGGCGGAGGCGAGGGCGCGGGTGGAGTCGATGCGGCTCTCGGCAATCTTCGCGCTTGTAGTCGAGAGTCCAGCGATGGGCGGCGAGGTTTGCGCCGGAGAGATGGATCGCGGCGGTCAGGCCTTCAAGACATTCGGAGTCGGGAATGGCTGGCGGCAGCGGGTCCCACTGGAGCTGATTGGGCGCGGCGGGGACAGAGCGTACGAGCTGGAGAACGGAGGAATTGCGCGCGGCAAGGCCTGCCTGAGGGCGGTGCCGAGCATTCCGGAGGCGCCGGAAAGAAGAAAGCCTGGGCCGGAGGGAGATGGATTGACGGAGCCGATGTTGCTTTCCTCCTGATGAATACAATAGCCGCGAAGGGGGAGATTGATTTGGCAGGGCGTAAAATTATTTTGATCTGGACAATAATTTGATACGGGGCGCATCCTATTCATAAGCGGGCAGGAGGGTGGATGAGCGACCCGGCCGAGGTCAAAGCGAAGAGACGCAAAAGACGCAGGCGGATCCGGAGACCGCCGAGCGATTCATTGCGGAGAAGCGAATCGGGGAGCGCATCAGGCGGCTGCGTCTGAAGAAGTCGATGGGCCTGGTGGAGCTGGGCAAGCACACGGGGCTTTCGGCAAGTTTTCTTTCTCAGTTGGAGACTGGGCGAGTGGTGCCCACGCTGCGCAACCTGGCGCGGATCGCGATGGTGTTTTCAAAGGACTTGTCCTATTTCTTCGAGACTGAACCGACGGCGATGTTTCGCATTCACCGGCAAAAGGACGGGTGCGGCTGCCTCAGACCGGGGTGGAACCGCCGACCTATTTTTTCGAGAGCCTGGGCTACATGGTGCCGGACCGGCACATGGATCCGTATTTTGCCGAGTTCATTCCGCTGGCGAGGACGGCGGATCCCAAGGCGCATATGCATCCGGGATTCGAGTTTCTTTACGTGCTGGACGGAGAACTGGAGCTTCGGCACGGCGACCATGAGTGCACACTGGATGCTGGCGACTCAGTGTATTTCGATGCCGGGACGCCGCACTCCTACCAGTGCGCGGGCAAGAAGGCGGCCAAGGTGATTATTGTGACAATGCACCAGGCACCGGCTGCGATTCCGCTGCGGGCGGCAAGAGTGCGGCTGGCAGCGGCCGCGGCACCGGCAGGAGCCAAGAGCAGCGGAGCCGAGGAAAAGGCTGGCAGGTGCGCTCTAGTCCGCTCGCATCCGCGTTCAGTTACTCGGTTGATCCGGTTGTCTTCGGCGGGAAGCATCTGATAACTGACATACGCCAGGCTCTTCGAGTCTGGTGACCAGTTGGCAACATTCATTGAGCCGTCTCCGCCAACGAGGTTGACGAGGGTGCGAATCTTGCTATCGCCGGGGATAAGGATGCGCAGGGCGATGTCCTTGTTGGCGGCGTGCGTGGTTACGCCGGGCTCGTAGGAAATGAAGACGATCGACTTGCCGTCTGGCGAGGGGTGGGGCGTCCAGTTTTTGAACTCGTCGAAGGTGATTTGCTCGGGCTGGCTGCCGTCGGGGTGCATGCGGCCAATCTGCATACCGCCCCAGCGATCGGTGTTGAAGTAGATGTACTTTCCATCGGGCGAGTAATCGGGGTCGTCGCTGAGACCGGCGCCTGTGGTGAGAGCTGTCTCGGCCCGCCATCAACGGAGATGGAATAGATGTTGCCGGAGCCGTGGGGGCCACCCCGCGTGAAGAGGATTGTCTTCCCATCGGGCGACCAACTGTGAAACCAGCCGGTGTTCTGGGTGACCAGGCGGGGCGTGCCACCAGTTGCGGGAACGATGTAGACGCGGTGATCTGGATTGTCTGCCGCGGCACATGTGAGGGCAAACCACTTGCCGTCGGGCGAGAAGCCGTGACTGCCGGAACAGGTGGTCAGGTTGCCGACGTCGAGGGGTTGCGGGGTTCCACCGGCGACAGGAATCGTATAGATGCGGCCGTCCCGGGTGAACGTCAGCGACTTGCCGTCGCGCGACCAGTTTGGCGCCATGGAGCGGCCCGGCCCCGAGAGCAGGATCGTGACACGGCGCGAGTTTTCAGCGATCTCGATGGTCTGCAACGTGCTGTAGAGGGTGAG
>CAVQBB010000006.1:0-85948 GCA_963710655.1 uncultured Actinomycetota bacterium
TCACCGCAACCGCAGGAAGCAATGGTTCGATCTCACCTGCTGGCTCAGTTCCTGCCAACTACGGTGATACCCCAACATTTACCATCACCCCTGCAACTGGTTACCACGTTGCAAATGTTCTCGTCGATGGCTCCTCAGTCGGTGCAGTGACCAGCTACCAGTTCTCTGCGATCACGGCTAACCACACCATTAGCGCAACCTTCGCTATCAACGCTTACACCATCACCGCAACCGCAGGAAGCAATGGTTCGATCTCACCTGCTGGCTCAGTTCCTGCCAACTACGGTGATACCCCAACATTTACCATCACCCCTGCAACTGGTTACCACGTTGCAAATGTTCTCGTCGATGGCTCCTCAGTCGGTGCAGTGACCAGCTACCAGTTCTCTGCGATCACGGCTAACCACACCATTAGCGCGACCTTCGCAGCTAACTCCTACTCCGTCACCTACCTCGGTGGCGCAGGAGTAAGCGGTACTGCTCCAACTCAAGGCAACGTTGATTACAACGCAACCTTCACCACCGCAGCTAATACCTTTACCAAGACTGGTTACACCTTCGCTGGCTGGAACGATGGAACATCGACCTATGCCGCAGGTGCTACCTACACAATGCCGGCTGCCAATGTCACCCTGACTGCTACCTGGACCTCAAACTCCAATGGCATCTCCTATAACGATCAAGGCGGCTCTGGCGAGGCTGGGGGAGATACCTCTTACAGCTCAGGATCAAGCTTCAATCTTCCAACGACTGCTCCAACTCGCCTCGGTTACACCTTCGCTGGTTGGTTCACAACATCAACGGGTGGAAGCGCTCTCGGCGCTACCTATGCTCCTTCATCTCCATATGGCGCAGTAACGATCTATGCACACTGGAGTATCAATAACTACTCCGTCACCTACCTCGGTGGCGCAGGAGCAAGCGGTACTGCTCCAACTCAAGGCAACGTTGATTACAACGCAACCTTCACCACCGCAGCTAATACCTTTACCAAGACTGGTTACACCTTCGCTGGCTGGAACGATGGAACATCGACCTATGCCGCAGGTGCTACCTACACAATGCCGGCTGCCAATGTCACCCTGACTGCTACCTGGAGTATCAATAGCTACACCATCACCGCAACCGCAGGAAGCAATGGTTCGATCTCACCTGCTGGCTCAGTTCCTGCCAACTACGGTGATACCCCAACATTTACCATCACCCCTGCAACTGGTTACCACGTTGCAAATGTTCTCGTCGATGGCTCCTCAGTCGGTGCAGTGACCAGCTACCAGTTCTCTGCGATCACGGCTAACCACACCATTAGCGCAACCTTCGCTATCAACGCTTACACCATCACCGCAACCGCAGGAAGCAATGGTTCGATCTCACCTGCTGGCTCAGTTCCTGCCAACTACGGTGATACCCCAACATTTACCATCACCCCTGCAACTGGTTACCACGTTGCAAATGTTCTCGTCGATGGCTCCTCAGTCGGTGCAGTGACCAGCTACCAGTTCTCTGCGATCACGGCTAACCACACCATTAGCGCGACCTTCGCAGCTAACTCCTACTCCGTCACCTACCTCGGTGGCGCAGGAGTAAGCGGTACTGCTCCAACTCAAGGCAACGTTGATTACAACGCAACCTTCACCACCGCAGCTAATACCTTTACCAAGACTGGTTACACCTTCGCTGGCTGGAACGATGGAACATCGACCTATGCCGCAGGTGCTACCTACACAATGCCGGCTGCCAATGTCACCCTGACTGCTACCTGGACCTCAAACTCCAATGGCATCTCCTATAACGATCAAGGCGGCTCTGGCGAGGCTGGGGGAGATACCTCTTACAGCTCAGGATCAAGCTTCAATCTTCCAACGACTGCTCCAACTCGCCTCGGTTACACCTTCGCTGGTTGGTTCACAACATCAACGGGTGGAAGCGCTCTCGGCGCTACCTATGCTCCTTCATCTCCATATGGCGCAGTAACGATCTATGCACACTGGAGTATCAATAACTACTCCGTCACCTACCTCGGTGGCGCAGGAGCAAGCGGTACTGCTCCAACTCAAGGCAACGTTGATTACAACGCAACCTTCACCACCGCAGCTAATACCTTTACCAAGACTGGTTACACCTTCGCTGGCTGGAACGATGGAACATCGACCTATGCCGCAGGTGCTACCTACACAATGCCGGCTGCCAATGTCACCCTGACTGCTACCTGGAGTATCAATAGCTACACCATCACCGCAACCGCAGGAAGCAATGGTTCGATCTCACCTGCTGGCTCAGTTCCTGCCAACTACGGTGATACCCCAACATTTACCATCACCCCTGCAACTGGTTACCACGTTGCAAATGTTCTCGTCGATGGCTCCTCAGTCGGTGCAGTGACCAGCTACCAGTTCTCTGCGATCACGGCTAACCACACCATTAGCGCAACCTTCGCTATCAACGCTGCTCCAAGCCATACCGTTACCTTCGATGGCAATACCTCTGATGGTGGATCAACTGCGCCGCAGACCGCTAACGCTGCAACAGCCCTCACATCTAATGGCTTCACCAAGACCGGTTACAGCTTCTCTGGTTGGACTACCGCTGCTGATGGCACAGGTACTGCCTATGGCAATGGCGCTACCTACAGCTTCACCGCTGATCTGACCTTGTATGCCCAATGGACGATCAACGCTGCTCCAAGCCATACCGTTACCTTCGATGGCAATACCTCTGATGGTGGATCAACTGCGCCGCAGACCGCTAACGCTGCAACAGCCCTCACATCTAATGGCTTCACCAAGACCGGTTACACCTTCTCTGGTTGGAACCACTGCCGATGGCACAGGTACTGCCTATGGCAATGGCGCTACCTATAGCTTCACCACTGATCTGACCTTGTATGCCCAATGGACGATCAACGCTGCTCCAAGCCATACCGTTACCTTCGATGGCAATACCTCTGATGGTGGATCAACTGCGCCGCAGACCGCTAACGCTGCAACAGCCCTCACATCTAATGGCTTCACCAAGACCGGTTACACCTTCTCTGGTTGGAACCACTGCTGATGGCACAGGTACTGCCTATGGCAATGGCGCTACCTATAGCTTCACCGCTGATCTGACCTTGTATGCCCAATGGACGATCAACGCTGCTCCAAGCCATACCGTTACCTTCGATGGCAATACCTCTGATGGTGGATCAACTGCGCCGCAGACCGCTAACGCTGCAACAGCCCTCACATCTAATGGCTTCACCAAGACCGGTTACACCTTCACTGGTTGGAACCACTGGCCAATGGCACAGGTACTGCCTATGGCAATGGCGCTACCTATAGCTTCACCGCTGATCTGACCTTGTATGCCCAATGGACGATCAACGCTGCTCCAAGCCATACCGTTACCTTCGATGGCAATACCTCTGATGGTGGATCAACTGCGCCGCAGACCGCTAACGCTGCAACAGCCCTCACATCTAATGGCTTCACCAAGACCGGTTACACCTTCACTGGTTGGAACACCTGCTGCTGATGGCACAGGTACTGCCTATGGCAATGGCGCTACCTATACAGCTTCACCACTCGATCTGACCTTTATGCCCAATGGGTACTGGACACTAGTGGTGGCGGTGGAATTGTTGTTGATTACTACGCCGCTGCTGGTGGATTAGTATCGGATGGAACGAATCCTTCTTCGACACATGTTCAAGTCACAGAGGATGGAATTGATCAGTACTACGTTACCGCCGTTCCTAGTGCGGGTTACCATTTCGATCATTGGAGCGATGACCTTTGCACACCTACCTGTAGTGCACCAGCCACTCGCGAAGATTCTTCTGCAACGGGAAGTTTCTCCACTACTGCAATCTTCGCTGCAAATGCAGCACCTAGCCACACAGTTACATTCGACCGTAATGGTGGCAATGGAGTGATGAGTCCTGAAACTGCCAACACTGCAACTGCGCTGACAGCATATTCATTTACTCCACCAGCTGGTTACAGTTTCTCGGGCTGGAACACTCTGGCCAATGGCACGGGCACCCCTTATAGCAATGGTGCAACGTACGGCTTTAGTGCCGATGTCACTCTTTACGCCCAGTGGCTCGTGAACACCTATAACATCGTTGCCAGCTCTGGGGTGAACGGAAGCATCTCATCTCCGGGAACAACAGCAGTTAATTATGGTTCAAGCAAGACTTACACCTTCACGCCTTCATCTGGCTATGCAATTGCATCAGTTCTTGTGGATGGTTCTCCGGTTGGAGCACCTAGCAGCTATACCTTCACCAGCGTTAGCGCTGCTCACACGATCAGCGTGACCTTCAGTGCGCTTCCACCTCCACCACCTCCAACAACTTACACATTGACGTATGTTGCTGGAGCTAATGGCTCAATCAGTGGCACAACGGTGCAAACTGTGACTTCAGGTGCGAGTGGAACTGCGGTGACGGCTGTCGCTAGTTCTGGTTTCCACTTCGTTCAGTGGTCTGATAACTCCACCCAAGCCACGCGTACGGATTCGAACGTCACCGCTAACCACACCTACACCGCCACATTTGCGGCGGATGTAACTCCACCTCCAACGACTTACACATTGATCTACTCAGCCGGTGCCAACGGCTCGATCAGCGGTGTCACAACGCAGAGCGTTGTATCCGGTGGTAATGGAACCTTAGTCACAGCCGTAGCCAACACTGGATACCACTTTGTCTCTTGGTCAGATGGAAAGACGACTGCAGCACGCACTGATTTCGGAGTTTCTGCAAATATTTCAGTTACCGCATCGTTCGCACCTAATGGAATTCAACCTCCAACCAATACAACTACCTTCACCTTGAGCTATGCCGCAAATGCCAATGGAACTATCTCCGGATCTGCTACTCAGGTCGTTTCGCCTGGTGCAAACGGATCAGCGGTTACTGCAGTTCCAAATACCGGGTACCACTTTGTCTCTTGGAGCGACGGCCTCACTACTGCCACTCGTGTAGACACCAATGTCTTGGCAGATCATGCGTATGTCGCGAACTTCTCTAAGGATTCAGTCGTACCAGTAATGCACACCATATTTGTGAGTGGCGGGCCAAATGGAACCGTGGAGCCTCTTGGTGCTCGCGTGGTCAATGATGGCGACACATTGCAAATAGCTATTACTCCAGATACCAATTACCACGTCGGTGATGTCGTAGTGGACGGAGTGAGCGTTGGCGCAACGAATACTTACACCTTCGTCGGAATTCAAAGCGATCACACCATTTCGGCAACCTTTGATGTGAATACAAATGGATCAACTGACCCTGGGACGGGCGGCGGCTCGACCCCGATTATTCCTGAAGGAACTGATGGCGTTAAGGCAACCGAGTCAGGAGTAAACGACCCAGTTGTTCTCTCCTTGCTACAAGGCGGAACAGGTGTTCAACTCTCTGCTAAGAACTGGATGATTCAGATCGCCAGTGACAAGAAGTCGGTTTACGGCATCAAGTTGCCAACCAAGATTCAGGTTTATCTGATTCGCGGCGTAAATGCGACCACGAACGGAACTGGATTTATGCCGGGAACGATCGCTCGCGTATATCTCTACTCAACTCGACTCTTCTTGGGTCAAGCCACTGTGCTAGCAGATGGAACGTTTGCTGCTCACTTCCCTGTCTCTGCAGAAACGACTTTGGGCTATCACGTCATGCAGGTTGAAGGAACCTCATATGACGGACAACCTCGCACCGCTGCTGTTGGACTACAAGTTATTAACAAGCCTTCAACTGGCTTGGTACAGCTTGGATCAATCTTGTATGACCTCAATGTGAGCAAGTTGAACTCCACCAACATCACCAAACTTGCAGCTGCCATAGCTACGATTTCTGCCGGTGACTTCAAGAAGATCTGGATCTACGGATACACGGATCGTCAGACCGGTGTAAACAATCAAGCACTTTCACGTCTACGTTCCAAGCAGATTGCGGATCTGCTCAATGCGATCTTGCCGAAGGCTATCGTTGGATTTAAATACTTTGGACCAGCAAATCCTAAGGATCCAGCGCACACCCAGGCGGCTTATGCTCAAAACAGACGCTCTGAAATTTGGGGTCAGACCTGATAGGCGAATGGGCTGCCTTCCAAGTGGATTTTGTTGGCTAAGTGGATTTTGTTAGTTGGATCATGAGAGCTGCGCAAGTAGAACTACTTGATCACTCCAACGCTTCCCAGCACTGCCAAGATAAATAGCAAGAAAAGGACGCCGATGGTAACTCGGCGCCTCAACTTTGCACTCATCATTTAATAAGCTCCGCCACCACATAATCAATGCAGGCGGTAAGCGCTTTAATATCTTCTGGATCGACGGCCGGGAACATGGCGATTCGCAGTTGGTTTTTGCCAAGCTTCCGATATGGCTCGGTATCGACGATTCCATTGGCCCGCAGCGCTTTTGCAACGGCAATAGCATCGATTGAGTCGTCAAAATTAATGGTGCCGACTACTTTTGAGCGGGCAGCCGGTTCGGTTACAAATGGAGTTGTGTATGCGGTCTTCTCGGCCCAGTCATACAAGTGAGAGGAAGATTCGCTACTGCGACCGGCTGCGAAAGCAAGCCCACCTCCCGCATTCATCCACTTGATCTGCTCGTTGAGCAAGAAGAGCGTTGCAAGCGCTGGAGTGTTATATGTCTGTTCCAAGCGAGAATTTTCTATGGCGATGGATAAATCGAAGAATGCTGGGATCCAACGTCCAGAAGATTTGATCTTCTCAACGCGCTCAAGCGCCGCTGGACTCATTATTGCTATCCAAAGTCCGCCATCTGAGGCGAATGATTTTTGAGGAGCGAAGTAATAAACATCGCACTCTGAAAGATCAACCTCTAAACCGCCGGCTGCGCTAGTTGCGTCAACAAGAACTAACGCACCTTCAGTGCCAGCTGGACGAATAATAGGAGCAGAAACTCCGGTACTCGTCTCGTTGTGCGTGAAGGCATAGACATCCACGCCTGCTTCGGCTTGAGGTGCAGGATGAGTGCCTGGCTCTGACTTTATAACTGTTGGCTCATCGAGAAATGGAGCCTCTTTGGCAGCGGCGGCAAACTTGGATGAGAATTCACCAAAAACAAGGTGTTGTGATTTTTTCTCGATCAAATTGAATGTTGCAATATCCCAAAATGCGGTTGATCCGCCATTGCCGACAATGACTTCGTAACCTTCTGGAAGGTTAAAGAGTGAAGCTAAACCAGAACGAACCTCTTTGACGAGATTCTTCACGGGTGCCTGACGATGAGAAGTTCCAAGCAGAAGCGAGTTGCTGGCCGCAAGTGCGTCGATTGCAGCTTGTGGAATCTTCGACGGGCCACACCCAAATCGACCATCACGAGGCTTGAGTTCTGCTGGAATTGTTATATCGCTCATGCCCAAACCCTAAGGCATTTTTAGGGGTGCAGGCGCGTGAGTTGCCAGTCGTCGCCAGATGTGGTGAAGATCAAACGATCATGAAGCCGTGAGTACCGACCCTGCCAAAACTCTATTGAAATTGGAGTAACTAGATAGCCTCCCCAATGTGGGGGAGTAGGCACTATCGAACCCTCAGGATATTTTTCGGCGAACTCATCGAAGCGAGCTTGAAGGTGTTCACGCGACTCCAGATCTTGCGACTGAGAACTAGCCCAGGCGCCGATCTGGCTGCCCCAGGGTCTTGTGGAAAAGTAATCTTCAGAGAACTTTCTATCGACCTTAGAGGCCAGGCCCTTAACAATGACTTGCCGCTCCATCGCGTACCAGGGGAAGAGCAGAGCCACCTCAGGGCGAGCAGCGATCGCCCTACCTTTGTTGGACTCGTAATTGGTGAAGAAAGAGAATCCGGCGTCGGAGACATCTTTCAAGAGGACGGTGCGAGATGCCGGACCCCACTGGTCAACGGTGGAGAGAACCATGGCATTTGCCTCGACGATAACGGGGTTGGCTGCGGCCTCGGCTAGCCAGATCTTAAATTGGGCGAGGGGATCAGAGGCGATCTCGGACTCAGCCAGACCTCTCTCCCCGTAGGAGCGACGCATTGACCTGATCTGATCTCGGGTGAGGCTGACTTCGGAGTCGTGAGAGTTGCTCATAGGTGTATCTAACGTCACTTTTGGGCATTCGGCTATTTGGGCCACAGGGTTTGTACGCCGTAGGTTCAAGCGCAAGAATAAGGGTACCTATTGTGGAGGGATTTTCCGTGAGCGATGATTTTAAGCCGGGCCTGGAGGGCGTAATTGCCTTTGAGTCGACGATTGCAGAACCAGATAAAGAGGGTAGCGCGCTGCGATATCGCGGTGTTGATATTGAAGATTTAGTCGGTCGTGTCACCTTCGGAAACGTCTGGGGACTTTTAGTCGATGATGAATTCAATCCAGGACTTCCACCAGCAGAAAGATTTCCACTCCCAGTTCACTCTGGAGATGTGCGTGTAGACGTTCAATCGGCGATTGCGATGCTCGCTCCAGCATGGGGACTTAAGCCACTTCTTGATATCTCAGATGAGGAAGCACGTTCCAATTTGGCTCGCGCCTCGGTCATGGTGCTCTCATATGTAGCTCAATCTGCACGTGGTGTTGTTCAACCTGTTGTTCCTGAGTCCGAGATTGATAAGGCTCACACAGTTGTTGAGAGAATGATGATTCGCTGGCGTGGCGAACCTGATCCACTACATGTACGAGCAATCGACGCCTATTTCGTTTCCGCTGCAGAACATGGAATGAACGCATCAACATTTACTGCACGCGTCATTGCATCTACTGGTGCAGATGTAGCTGCATCGCTCTCTGGTGCAATCGGAGCGATGTCTGGCCCACTGCATGGTGGGGCTCCTGCACGCGTTTTGAGCATGATCGAGGGCGTTGAAAAGCATGGCGATGCTCGTTCTTATGTAAAAGGAATTATGGATCGTGGCGAGCGCTTGATGGGATTTGGCCATCGCGTTTATCGAGCAGAAGATCCTCGTGCCCGTACTCTGCGTCGTACCGCAAAGGAACTCGGTGCGCCTCGCTATGAAGTTGCCCTCGAACTCGAGAAGGCGGCGCTCGCGGAATTGCATGAGCGCCATCCAGAGCGTGTGCTTGAAACAAACGTTGAATTTTGGGCGGCTATTGTGCTCGATTTCGCGCAGGTTCCAGCTCCACTCTTTACATCCATGTTTACCGCAGCGCGCACCGCTGGTTGGTCCGCACACATTCTGGAGCAGAAGCGCACTGGCCGCTTAATCCGCCCATCTGCGCGCTATGTTGGCCCAGGCCCACGTAGCCCCAAGGATGTTAAGGGTTGGGATGAGACGGTCCATCAACTTCACAACTGATTGCAGTCACAATCAGTAAAGAGAGTTGATCTGTTTCGCTAATGCCTTACTTTTTGTAAGGTGCTGTCGAATCACCAAGAATCAAATCCCCAATCCAGAGTTGTTGCTTCTCGGGATTGGGGATTCCTTCCAGTTGATCAATCGTGATGTTGATGGCCGCCGCAGCCATCTCATATGCGGGAAGATCCACAGTCGTTAATTTCGGCCAAGACATATTTATTTGAGCCTTCGGAGTATTGACGGAGATTACTGAGAGATCTTCAGGGATGGAGATCCCCTCTTCGTGCGCGCCGTTGATAAACCCTATCGTGGCTAGATCTGGTAGGGCGAGTACTGCAGTGACCTGCTTGTAATTTTTCCGCATGAATTGGTATGCGATTCGCCCCGAGTTGGGATCATTCAAACTCGGAATTTCGATTGCCACGAATTCCGCGGTCTTTTGCATGTTTAATGATCGAACTTTGGAAACGCTTATCAACCCCTCGAGGATCCTGTGTCTGCTTCTCACTTGCCTGGGTGAGAAAGGCGATATTTTTGTGGCCTAACTCAAAGAAATAGTCGATCGCCCGCTTGGACACTTCTTCGAAGTCGCGATCAACATAATTGATAGCAGAAGGATCTTGCGTTCTACCGATCATGGTGAGGGGTACTTCTTGCTCCAGCAAGGTAATCAACGCGCTTATCTCGGAGGTGGATTTCCATCAGCAGCACTGCGCCTAACAGCCCAGACTTGGCAAGGGTTGCGATCTGATTCATATCTGCGTTGTCGCCGGGCCAAAGGATCAGCGCATAGCCACGCTCGCTGGCTGCATTAACAGCTCCCGTTATGTACTGCAGGGCGACCGGTGAAATTCCAGCGGCCTGTTCCGGGAAAGAGCATCGCGAGAGTCTTCGATCTCCCTCCAGCGAGGGCCCCGGCAGCAAAATGTGGAACGTAATTCATCTCGGCAACCACCTGAAGAATTCGCTCTCGAGTTTCAGGTTTTATGGAGCGCTTCCCCGTGAGTGCATAGGTAACTGTGCTGGGGGAGACCCCAGCACGCCGTGCTACTTCTTCTCGGGTGGCCATTTATAACGCTTTAGTCACAATCTAGTAGATGAGTGCTGGCTGGCTTCTTTTTCTCAGAAAGTCGCTATAGATTAGCACCACTGATCGACACGTGTCGAAACTCTGGAAGGAAACTTTTGGAGTTAACAATCGATGGAGGAATGAATGAAAAGGAAACTCAGTCTGGTTGGCATCGTTGCCAGCGCAGCACTTGTAGGTTCAACACTTCTCGTACCAAGCGCTAATGCTGCGCAACGTACGCTCATTGTTTGGGCTGATGATCAACGCGGTCCACAATTAACGACTTTGATTGGTGGAAATACATCAATCGTTCCAGGTTACAAGATTCAAGTTAAGTTCTTCTCAAGCTTATCTGCTCTTCAAGATGCATGGTCTAAGGCTTCTGCTGCGAGTGGACCGGACGTACTAACAGGTCCAGCTTCATTCGTTCTTGACGCTAAGTCAGGAAAGTTGGCTTCCATCCAACCTGGATCAGCAAACCAAGCATTCTCAAAGGGTGCAATCTCTGCCATGTCATACGCTGGAAAGCAATATGGCGTAGCACTTGATATTGATACAACTGCACTCGTCTACAACAAGACTCTCTTCGGTTCTGCTGCTCCAACAAGCTTGGTTCAGATGGTCAACTTCTATAACACCAATAAGGCATCAAAGGGACTCGTCGGTGGCGTTTGCGCAGCTGATGCAACATGGGGTACTCAAGCTCTCCTCAATGGTTTTGGTGGCGGCGCTTGGGATATCTCAAAGAGCAAGCCTAACTACAACAAGGTTGTTCTTAACTCTCCAGCATTTATCTCAAACGTTAAGAAGTACTTGCTTGACTCTTCAGGTAAGTCAACTGGCTTCTTCCAATGGGATTCTTGCAACGCAGCATTCACAGCAGGAAAGATTCCATTTGCTATCACCGGTGCATGGAACTACGGCGGATACACCAAGGCAGGTTTGAGCTTTGGTCTTTCAGCTATTCCTGGTCTCAATGGCGGCACTGCAGCACAATGGGTTAACTACTCAGGTGCATTCTTGACCTCATATGCAGCAACCCATGGAGTTTCAATTGGTGCTCGTCAGCTCCTCTTGAACTTCTTTGCTTCAACCGATGGTCAAGTTGCTATGTACAAGGCATCAACTCGTCCACCAGCAAATGCACAGGCAATCGCTCAAGTGACAGATCCATTGACACTTGGAGTAGCAACTGCTGCTCAATCTGGTACCCCACAAGTTGATGGTCTATTGAATGACAAGGCTGGCGGAACCAACTGGTACGACACATTGTCAGCTCTTTACACCGCAATCTTTACCCAAGGTAAGGATGTTGCTTCTAGCCTCAATGCTGCAGCAGCAATTGAACAAAAAGACTTCGACGATGCGGCTGCATCTCTCTAGTCTGTAATTGTTAAAACTGGCCGGCAGTAACTACTGTCGGCCAGTTTTATTCACGTTAAAATTCAGCCATAATCATCCCAACATTCTGAGTTTCTGGAGGTCTATGTGAATCGCCTTTCTGGTTTCACTGGGACCATCGCATTGCTAGGCAAGATCATCTTTATGGCAGCTGTCGATGCCATTTTGCTTGCGATGTTTCTTGCCGCGCTCCATAAGCATTCTGGAATTATTCAATTAGTCATTGCATTAGTTGCCTTGGCAGCAAACTTCGTTTACTTTTCCAAGCGCACCATGCCTTTCAAATTCCTTTTACCTGGATTAATTCTTCTGACCCTCTTTGTAGTCATTCCAGTTGTTTACACAGTGGAGATGTCATTCTTTAATTACCAATCCGGAAACATCGTCACCAAGGATGCTGCAGTTACGCAGCTTATAAATAATGGTCTCACTCCGGACGCTGCCAACACCTCTTACGATATGGTCCTGGGCACTGATAACGGTGGATTTACCGCACTTCTTACTAACCCAGCCACCCACATCTCATACATTGCCAACGAGAAAATGGTTGTTGTTCTCAATCCGGGCGAATTTAAGACTAATTCAAAGGGAGATGCAATTAGCGTCCCTGGGTTCAAGCCATATACCCCGGACGAAGAGGCCAATCTGGATAGCGTTATCTCCAACGCTAAATTCCCGCTCCCGAATGGCGATTTCATTCAACCGCAAGATACCTCCTCAGCCTCATTACTAACGCAGAGCGTGCACTATGACCCAGCAACGGGGTTGCTTAAGAATGCCGCAACGGGCAAGACATATAAAGATAATGGCAACGGCAACTTTGCCAATGTAGATAACCCTAAGGATCTCCTGTATCCGGGATGGAAGTCCTTTAGCAAATTTCAAAATTATGCTCACTTACTAAGTGATCCAAATATTCGTGGTCCCTTTATCGGAGTTTTTGTTTGGACTTTCTGCTTCGCCTCAATAACGGTGATACTGATGTTTGGCTTTGGATTGTTGCTTGCCATCGCCCTCGAACAGAAATTGCGATTCAAGCGTTTTTATCGCTCGATAGTGATTTTGCCGTATGCCATCCCGAGCTTTATGAGCATCTTGATCTGGAAGGGAATGTTTAATACGCAGTTTGGTGCGGTAAATGCGCTCTTCCATTCACATATCGACTTCTTCGACAGCCCATGGCTCGCTCGTGGGATGGTCTTGATTGTTAACCTGTGGTTGGGCCTTCCTTATTTTTATCTCATCAGCACTGGGGCTCTCCAAGCAATTCCAGCCGATCTCGAAGAGGCGGCCGAGATGGATGGTGCGACCTCCACACAGATCTTGCGCCAGATTAAATTGCCACTTCTTTTACAGATTTTGGCACCTCTTCTCATCTCATCATTTGCATTCAATTTCAATAATTTCAATTTGATCTACTTGCTGACAGGTGGAGGGCCAACTGATGCCTTGCATGGTCAGACCGCTGGAGCAACGGATATTTTGATTACATATACGTATAAGACCGCCTTTAATGGGGCCAATCAGAATTACGGTTCAGCCTCGGCGATCTCGATGCTGATCTTCCTTATAGTGGCATCTCTCTCCCTATGGAGTTTGCGTAGATCTCGTGTATTGGATTTGGTGAGCTAATGGCTACTCAAGCGGTAAAGCGTCACAAAGGGCGGATCTCTAAGGGCCACCTAATCGCTCACTCATACATTTGGGTGATCATCCTCTTCGTACTCTTCCCGATCTATGTAGTTATTGAATCAAGTTTCAATCCAACCGGACTCCTGAATTCTGGATCCTTCATTCCTACTCAATTTAGTTGGGCGAATTACCATCTGCTCCTCACTGACCCTCATGTGCCCTTCTTGCGCTGGATTTTCAATTCGATCCTGCTAGCGACTGGTAATGCGGTTATTGCGGTATTTATCGGCGGAGCATCAGCATTTGCATTCAGCCGCATGAAATTTAGAGGTCGCAAGATTGGCCTACAGGCGCTCTTGCTAGTTCAGGTCTTCCCATCATTCCTCGCCCTTGCAGCGATTTATGTGATGATGGAGCGGGTTTACACCGTCTTTCCTGCTATTGGCTTAGGAAGCCTTGGTGGCCTCTTGCTGATCTACCTCGGTGGCTCAATGGGAGTAAACATTTGGCTGCTTCGGGGTTATATCGACACGATTCCGATGGAGCTCGATGAGGCAGCCCGTATCGATGGTGCATCGACCCCACAGGTCTATTGGTTGATCTTCTTCCCGCTCGCAGCTCCTGTGCTAGCGGTGACTGCGTTGCTAGCTTTCATTGGCACCTTTAACGAATTCATCTTGGCCTCTATTTTCTTGACCGATGTGCATCAACGCACCGTAGCCGTTGGGCTGAACTCATTCGTAGGCGCCCAATTTGGGCAAAATTGGGGACCTTTCGCGGCCGGCTCATTGATGGCCTCAATTCCTCTCGTGATCCTCTTCCTATCGCTGCAGCGCTTTATTATCGGAGGACTCACCCAAGGCGCAACAAAGGGTTAATAATTCACCTTCTAGATTAACTTCGCTACGAGTAGCACGAAAAGAGGGCGCAATGAAGAATCCACTATTTGCCCATCATGATGGAAGCGAAATTTATATAAGCAATAGTGCTCCCGCTATTAGGGAAGAAGTTAACTTTCGATTTCGCATTTCAAATGACGTGACTCTTGATCGCGCCATGTTACGCGTGTATCACGATGGTGAGCCACGCCTATTCGAAATGTCCATCGCAGATGTTGGTCCCGTCGAAACTTGGTGGAGTGTAAGCGTTCCAGTACTCAATCCCGTTACTCCGTACCGTTTCTTACTAATAAAAGATGGAAATTATTCTTGGTTAAATGCAGCGGGACTCTTTCCGCATGAGGTAACAAGTACAAATGATTTCAAGATTCTTGCAAGACCCAGTTTCCCGAAATGGATAAATAGGTCGGTTTTCTATCAAATATTTCCGGACCGCTTTGCTAGTTCTGGTAAAAAATATAAGACTCCCGAAAATTTTATCCGCCGCAATTGGGATGATCTTCCTAAGGGCAAAGACCCAACTACGGGAGTGGAGCTATTTGGCGGTGACTTACCTGGGGTTGAACAGCATCTAGACCACATTGTTGAACTCGGTATCAACGGCATCTATTTCACGCCCTTCTTTGCAGCCAACTCCACCCACCGTTATGACGCATCCTCTTTTGATGAAGTCGACCCGTTACTTGGGGGAGATAAGGCGATGTTCTCTCTCAAGCGAAAGACCAAGGAGCTCGGGATCGCCGTAATGGGGGATCTCACTACCAACCACTGCGGCCGACTCCACCCGTGGTTGATCAAGGCGCTCAAAGATAAGAAATCTAAGGAGCGAGCCTTTTTCTACTGGGATAAATCGATTCCTCATGGCTACGTCGGCTGGTGGGGTCTGGCCAGTCTTCCAAAGTTCAATTTCTCATCGGAACTCCTGAAGCGTCGCTTGTATGCCGGCAAGGATTCGATAGTGCGAAAGTGGCTACAGGCTCCGTATTCCATGTCGGGGTGGCGAATCGACGTAGGAAATATGACCGGGCGGTACTTCGAAGATGACTTTAACGCTGAAGTCGTTCATGGAATTCGCCAGGCCATGGATGAAACAAATCCCGATGCCTGGCTCGTCGCTGAAAATGCCGATCACTTCCCAGCCGATCTCAATGGATTGGGCTGGCATGGAACGATGAACTACAACGGATTTATGCGACCAATATGGGGATGGCTTAATAAGGATCCGCAGGTTGAGTATGGGTTTTTTGGGCAGCCGACCGAAATCCCGAAGGTGACAGGTCCACAACTGGTCTCTGCGATGACGCAATTTAACGCGGGTATTCCTTGGAGGAATCTGGTGGCAAGTATGTTGCTCCTCGATTCACATGACACAGCTCGCTTTAGAAATGTAGTTGGTAAAGATCCCGTTCGCCACCTCGTGGGTATGGCCCTTCTGCTTACCTATCCGGGAGTTCCATCGATCTTTGCTGGAGATGAGATTGGATTGGAAGGCGCATGGGGAGAGGATGCCAGACGCACTATTCCGTGGGATAAGAGAGAGCGTTGGGATAACAAATTCTTCGAAGAAGTAAAAGCCCTTGTTGCAGTCAGAAGGTCGAGCGAGGCACTCGCTTTAGGTGGTCTGCGCTTTATTTACGTTACAGATGATGTCGTTGCATTTTTGCGAGAGAGTCACGCTGAGACGATTTTAGTTGCGCTCTCGCGTAACCCAGTTCAATTTAATATCTCCTTGGCTCCTTTTGGGTATGAAGTCGAAAAGGTACTTTACGGAAGTGGTCAGATCGGTGCTCATATTTCACGTAATGACACCGAACCCGCCGTTGGGATTTATCAATTGAGTCGGAGTTAATGAGGTGAGGTTCGGACGAGTCGCTCTGCTTGCCGCGACAACGCTGGGCGTGACCTTGTTGGTAGTTGCTCCAACCTCAACCTTTGCTTCGAGCAGTACCCCCGCTCCAAATCTGGCAGTACCGCGGGGAGATTTGAGCACGCAGTCCACATATTTTGTGATGACCGATCGCTTTGCAAATGGCGATACCTCGAACGACAATGCGGGAACTCCGTGTGCCTCTACCTCGTGCCCCGATTCGGGCTTTGATCCAACGAGTCCTGCGTATTATCACGGAGGAGATTTCAAGGGATTAACGGCACACCTTCCCTATATCAAATCGCTTGGCTTCACCTCACTCTGGATTACTCCTCCTGTGAAGGGTCAATATGTACAGGGTAGTTCCGCCGACTATCACGGATACTGGGGGCTGGACTTCACAACGGTTGATCCGCACCTCGGAACTGAGGCTGACTTTAAAGCGCTAGTCGCCGCGGCCCACAAGTTAGGTATGAAAGTTATTCTCGACATCGTTGTTAACCACACTGCAGATGTCATAACGTATCAAGGCGGAAATTACAGTTATGTGAGCGCAGATTCGACCCCTTATAAGAGCTGCGATGGAAAGCCATTTAACCCTGCCGATTACGCGGGCCTACCTACCTTTCCCAAGCTCTGCGTTGCCAACTCGTTCCCGTATGTTCCGCAGGTAGCGCCAGATTTAGCAAACACCAAAAGTCCAGCATTCTTAAATGACTTAACCAACTACCACAACCGAGGGAATATTGATTTCAGTGATGGAAGCACATTTCTCGATGGTGATTTTGATGGCCTCGACGATCTCTTTACTGAGAAACCAGAAGTTCTTCAAGGTGAGATCGCACTGTGGTCGAGTTGGATCACCAAATTCAATATCGACGGTTTTCGCATTGACACAACTCCATATGTGAATGCTGCATTTTGGCAGAAATTCATTCCGGCAATCTTGAAAGTAGCTCACGCTAACGGTCATGCAACATTTCCGATATTTGGCGAAGTATCTTTTTCAGATCCTTCATCAACTGCCACTTACGTAACCGAGCAAGGCCTTCCAAGTGTTCTAGATTTCCCACTTCAAGCTGTGGCCTCCAAGTATGTAGTGAATAGCGGAACTGGTCAGCAATTGGCTGAGTTTTTCAACACCGACGATTTCTATACGAGTGCGAATACCAGCGCCTATGGACTTGCCACCTTTATGGGTAATCACGACATGGGTCGAATCGGAAGTGTTATCTACAACGCGGATCAATTTGCTGGCGACCAGGCAATGCTCCAACGCGACGAAATGAGCGATGCACTGCTCTTTCTATTGCGGGGTGGACCAATTCTTTATTACGGAGACGAGAAGGGGATGACCGGTACCGGTGGAGACCAAGCAGCCCGTCAAGATATGTTTCCGACTCAAGTTACCAACTGGCAGACCGAATACAGAATTGGCGGTTCACCTATTGGAACTCAAAGCGCCTTTGATCTCCAAAATCCGATGCAGGATGTAATTACCTCTCTGCAGAATCTGACAGCAAAATACCCTGCCCTTCGCTCTGGCACTCAACAAGTGAGATATGGAGATTCGTCTGTCTTTGCTGTGAGTCGATACGGCGGAGGAGAAGAGTTCCTAGTCGCATTTAATAACAGCGACGCGCAGTCGACCTTCACCACGCCTGTTTCTACCAAGAGTCCAACGTGGAGCACCCTGAGTGGCTCTGCCATCGGCCTCAAAGTGGCCGGAACTAATCTGACGATGACGCTACCTGCAAGAGCATGGGTGGTTCTAAAAGCTGATAAAACCTTCACCCCAGCCCTCACCAAAAAGCAACTTTCCATCACCCTTAATTCGCCCGCGCTCGATTTCGATACCCCTCGCTGGCTTGGCGTAACTGCAACCGTCCCTGGCAATGATTTTGAGACTGTCACGTTCAGTATCCGTCTGCCAGGTAAGCCTTGGAGTTCTCTTGGCAGCACCGATCGCCGAACTTTCGGGAGTGCAGATGTAACCGGGGGGTTGTACAGAACCTATATCCATCCACAGGATTACAAAGCTGGCACTACTGTGCAACTGGTTGCAACAGTTAAGGATGCCCTAGGAAATGTTGCGAGTTCCAAAATTTTGACTTACAAGGTCAATTACTCTGGTTGAGCCAAAATCGCAGCGCTTGATTGGCGTAGCTACTCCATGATCGCTCATTATGCGTTGTTCGATTGAATATCGGCGTAGCCAGGTCGTGCCCATATCGATAACCGGAAGCGACTGCATAGTTATTAGCTAACTCTTGGAAGGGTCCGTAATTGGCATCGTGCGATTTTGTTCCACGGCTCATCCAGATTTTGTTCTGGCCAGCAGGAGGGAGTGCACTCATTAGTCGCTCTACGAGCGGTTCTCTTCCAACGGTCCAATGCGGTGAGAATGAGAGAGCGGTCCTAAAGGTTTCTGGATAGCGAGCCATTCCGTAGAGAGATGCCAAGCCACCCATGCTTGCGCCCAAGAGGGCTGTTTGTGCAGGAGCGAGATCGTGACCAACAAATGCACAGACGCTAGGAATGATGGAATGAACTATCTCGTCAAGATACTGATTTCCGCGTAGCTCACTCAGCGGATAACTCGGGGTGGGAGTTGGCCATATTCCAGAGTGGTTAACGACAGGTTCAACACCATCAGTGAAAACATCTTGTGGAGCAAGATCTTTCCCTCGCCCATAAGGATCTTGAGGACTGCCAGAGTGAAAGATAGCAATGATGACTGGGGCGGGCACCCCATACTCGCGCGCTACCTTGGTGGCAGTGCCGGCAAGCTCCCACGTGCGATTGCGCGTAGAAGTCTTTTTATCAAAGATATTTTGCCCATCATGAGTGACTACTAGGTATGGGGTTGGTTGAGCGGGCGCCCAGAAATCTACGATCCGCCCATCGAAACTCGTGCGCTGGACTGTTCCGGCTGCGCCCCGCACTTGATATTTTTTCAAGATCTCCATCGCGACTCCATTGTGAAAGGATAGCCACATGGCAAAGCGATCCCTCTTTTGGTTTCGGCGTGACCTTCGCCTTTCCGATAATCCAGCGCTTCAAGATGCTCTCGCTGCCGCCGATGAAACCCTCTTGCTTTTTATTATGGACGAGGCTGTTGCCGAGAGGGCGGGTGAATATCGTCGCGCATACTTGGCTGATTCATTGGCGAAGTTGGATGAATCTGTTGGCGGAAAGTTGGCCGTCATTTCTGGAACCGTCCCAGAAGTCTTGCAGGATGTTATCGGGCGCTATGGAATCTCGAGCGTTCATGCCGCTCACGAATATGCCCCTTACGGAGTAGCTGCGGAGGCAGCCCTATCTGCCAAGGGAATCTCCGTTGAGTACACCGGGTCGAGCTATGCAGTAGCCCCAGGTCGAGTCCAAAAACCGGACGGCTCTAACTATCGGGTCTATACCCCTTTTTATCGGGCCTGGTTGAGCCATGGTTGGCGTGATCCTGCGCCAACTCCGATTGCGCCTAACTTTGCAACACCTGTCCCTGGCGATCGCAATCTCCCAGTATGGGCCGCGCCTGCCGGCTTAAAACTCCAGGAGGCTGGGGAAGCGGCAGCGCTGGCGAGGTGGCGTACTTACAAAATCAGCCATCTTGATAATTATGACGAAGCCAGGAACTTTCCCTGGGGTACCAGGTACGAGCCGATTGAGCCCGCATCTGCGATGGGGCGAGATTCATCCTCGCACTCTCTTGTCCGGGCTGAATCAATCTAGTGCGCAGCAGGTATTTCGAAAAGAGATTGCCTGGCGCGAGTTTTATGCCGACGTTCTCCATCACTACCCGCACACCTCGCGTGACTACTACTCACCAAATTATTCTGCGATGCGATATGACAAACCGGATGCGCAATTTAGAGCTTGGTGCGCTGGATTAACGGGATACCCCATTGTTGATGCAGGAATGCGACAACTTCGTCAAGAAGGCTGGATGCACAACAGAGTTCGAATGATCGTTGCCTCGTTCCTAGTAAAGGACCTCCATATCGAGTGGCAATACGGGGCAAATTTCTTTATGAAATTTCTTATAGATAACGACGTTGCATCAAATTCACATGGATGGCAATGGACTGCAGGTTGTGGCACCGATGCATCGCCCTACTATCGAGTCTTTAATCCAACTGAACAAGGTAGGCGCTTTGATCCAGATGGCAGTTACATCCGCACATACATTCCCGAATTAGCTCATTTGAGTGCGACGATATTCATACACCGTGGGAAGTTCTCGATGGATTGAGTCATGGATATCCAGCACCAATAGTCGATCACGCGCAGGAGCGTTTGGAATCTCTGGCAAGGTTAGAAGAAATTAAGGTGTCCAAAGAACCATACCCCCACCAGAGCGTTTAGCTTCATACATGGCGCTATCTGCTCTCTGGAGCAGATCTGAATCTCCATCATTGATCACGCGTCCAATGCTTACGCCTACAGAAATCTCCTCTCCGGCAACGTCAAAGGGATAACTCGTGGTCGATGTTAGAGCCAGGGCAACCTCATGACCTAAGTGAGAGCTTCCGGGAATCACCACTCCAAATTCATCTCCACCGAGGCGAGCTAGTAACGCTCCACTAGGAATAACTCTAGAAAACCGTAAGGATATTTGACGAAGAAGTTGGTCACCTGCCTCGTGACCGAGATTGTCATTTACCGCCTTAAAACCATCTAGATCTAATAACAAAATCGTTCCGGGGTTGGTGCCCAGCGCGGATATATGGGCGATGAATGTTCGGCGATTGGCCAGACCTGTCAGTTCATCAATTCGAGCCAACTCGAAATTTGTGGAGGCGCTCCTTGCCTCTCTCAGTGCAAAGACGAGTCGAGCGATGGAAAGTGCAATGGTGGCAATTGCCGGAACTAATGCAGTCGATGGAATAGTTCCCGGTTTAAGTGCCGAGTATGCAAGCGTCGCCCCACTAAAAATGGTGGCGAGTGTTGTGGCAAACCCGATAATTCTTTCGCTCACTTGAGTTTCACCACCATGGTGCCAGAGAGCTTCTGCAATTAAGAGGAGACCAATCAACCAGCCATCGTCCGTTAATTGTGCAAATCCATAACCGGTAGTCGCTGACTTGTAGAGGAAATATAAATCAGTAGCTGTAAAGACCGCCGTGCCCAGAAGTAGAAATAACGATCGAACCGCCCGGCGTTGGACCATAACTACGATCAGTGCAATGGAGAGCAGCACGACGTCTCCTACGGGATAGACGATCGATAGAAATACCGAGGTGGCCGTCCCGACAAAATGGGCCATTGCCGTTTTCAGTAGGAGTGCCGCAATGAGTGTAGAAAACCCAAAGGTAATAATGAGAACATCAAGAATTTCTGTCGGACGAAAAGTTCGGTGCACTGTCAAAGCTCGAATAAGTCCAAAGAGCATGAGAGGGTAGAAGAGGATGTAACAAATATCTGAAAAGTTGGGCCAGATGATGTTTCCATAAAAGGAGTCCCAAGTAGTTGAAGTGGAGCCGACAGCCCACAGCAGAATCGCGCATCCAAGGGAGAGACGCGCTAAATGATCATTAAATGGCGGTGCTGAAAATGCAATTGCGGCGGCCAGGAAGGCTATGGCGTTATAAATATAAAGATCTATGAGTGGGGTGGGAGTGTGAAGAGCGCTCCTCAAGGCAATATGGAGAAGTAACAAGCCGACCGTGCCAAATCGCAACCGTGCGTATGTAGACGCGGTCCCGATAGCCATCGCAAGAGGCTAACTAATTACTTAAAAGGTGAACAGTGGATTATTCATCTGTTCTGGATAACAGAACTGCGGATGACTTGGGAATTACACCCATGTCATCCGCAGTTCTTACTGCTAGTTGGTTTAGCTAGATTTATAAACCAGCCTTGCAGGCCAAAGCGCGAGTGGATTTGGCTGAAGCTGTCTGGCTTGATAGTTGGGAAGTAAGTTGCTTCTGCTGAGCAATCGCTCCATTAACGGTCGTGGTCCAGGTGGTGATCTGCGACTGGTAGTTAGTTACAGAAGATTGGACTCGAGCCAATTGGCGATTGAGAAGGTCGATGGTTCCTTGACGTGTCTTGATACCTAAATTGAAGGCATCAATTGACTTCTGATCACTGATTGCCTGATTGCTACCGACCTTATCCTTCGCAAGTGCTGCGGTGTAGAAAGCTACTCGTGTCTGATCATCGGCGATCTTGGCTTGGTATGCCGCGATGGCAGCGGTCACTCCGACAGCAGTAGTTGCTGGTGTCTGGGTGTTAGGTACGAAGGTAATCGTGAATACCTGCTTGTTGGTGAGGTTATCTAAAGCCGCTTGAGCAGCGGTGAGAGCATTTTGATAGGAGGCCAATGTGCTCTGAGCTTTGTTCAAGGTATCCGTTGCATTCTTGGTGTAGGTGGCCAAGTTCGATACGTTGCTGAGGTAATCAGTTTGAGCAGCGACACAATTGGATGTAGCCCAGGTCAACTTAGGTGATGTCTTAAGAGGGTTTGCTACGCAGGTGTACGTTCCTGACTTAGCTTTAAGAGTGGTGCAGGCTGTACCTTGCTTGCCTGCGGCATCGGCCGAGGCGCTAAATGCAATTGAACCGCCCGCGATAAGGGCACCAGCAAGGAGCACGCTCGCCAGCCTTCTAGTAGAGAGCTTCTTCATTGTTGATTCCTTCCATTGGCTCAGGTCTTCTGAGTCATGTGCTCAATAATAGAGCGTCGATCGCCCCCCAGTTGAGCAAATTGGGGATTTACGTTGTGAACTTCATGAGAATCAGCCCCGTTAAACTACCGATACAGACTCAAAGTACCCCCAAGTCCCAGTAGCTCAGTGGATAGAGCAACCGCCTCCTAAGCGGTAGGTCGCCGGTTCAACTCCGGCCTGGGACACGTTTATGGTCTGCAATGAAGCGTCTCTCATCTGACTCGTTTAAGAATTTATCGATCAGAAGATAATAGTTCGGTTGCCCGCAATAAATATTCGGTCCTGCGCAAATAACTTAACGGCCTTAGAGAGCACGCGTCTTTCAATATCTCGACCTATTGAGACCAAATCCTCTGGAGTTGCGGCGTGCGAAACGTGGGCAACATCCTGCTCGATGATGGGCCCTTCATCGAGATCGGCAGTTACAAAGTGCGCGGTTGCACCAATCACCTTGACGCCTCTCTCGTGTGCTTGGTGATATGGCTTCGCACCCTTAAATCCAGGTAAGAATGAATGGTGAATATTGATGATCTTTCCAGGATAAGCAGCACAGAAACTTTCGCTCAGAATCTGCATGTATCTCGCAAGCACGATGAAATCTATATTCAGATTGGTAATGCAATCCCGAATCACATCTTCTGCGTTGGCTTTCTCAGATGGAAGAAGTTGAAAAGGAATCCCATGTGATTCAACAAGTTCTCGTAAATCCTCGTGATTTGAAAGCACCATCGGGATTTCAACGGGGAGCTCACCCAGTTCTTGAAGATAGAGCAGGTCTCTCAAACAGTGACTCTCTTTAGTTACTAGGACGAGCGCACGCTTCTTGGTATCACTCTCGCGAATTTCTATGGTCGGGGTGAGGTGACTCAAACCTTCAGTGAGGACCTTTGAAGCTGCAGAAAGAGGCCAAGATGATTCGATGCGGGTGCGCATAACGAAGAGACCAGTAGTGGGGTCGGTGAACTGTTGATTCTCGATGATATTTCCAGAACAGGCCAAGACTGCAGTTGTCATGGAATGAACAATGCCCGGTTGGTCTTTGCAAACAAGAGTGAGGATTGCATCCATCCGCCGATGGTACCTACGGATGGATGCAATCCAGTAACTGGTGGCTTCTAACTAGTGGCTTATGGTGAAGCGCTTGAGAGCCTTTGGAGCCCACCAATTTCGCTCGCCAAAGAGTCGCATCAGAGCTGGTACTAATAGAGCCCGCACCAGAGTCGAGTCGAGGAGAATTGCAAAGGCGACACCAAAACCTAAAGTTTTGATATTGGTGACGCCGCTCGTGAGGAAGGCTGCGAATACAACGGCTAGGAGAATAGCCGCTGAAGTGATAATTCGAGCCGAGCGTTGCAATCCAGTAGCTACCGCATCCACGTTAGAACGACCTGCATCATGCTCTTCCTTAATGCGAGAAAGCAGGAATACTTCATAGTCCATCGATAAGCCGAAGGTGACTACGCAAATCAGGATCACCATTGATGTATCAATCGAACCCGTCTTAGTGAAAGAGCCGACTAGCCAGGTCAGGTGACCATCGATAAATATCCACGAGAGCGCGCCTATGGTTGCGCTCAATGAGAGGATATTGAGGATCACCGCCTTGATTGGCAGGATGATCGAGCCGGTGTACAAGAAGAGGAGAATCAACACCGAGAGGGCAATCCAGCCGAGCGCCCAAGGGAGCGTCCGCGAGATTCCTCCCTGCGTATCTGTGTATTCGGCAGCGGTACCGCCGACTAGCGGCTTTAGCGATGTTGGGATTGCTCGGACTGCATCGATCTGAGACTCCGCCGCATTCGTTCGAGGGCTGATTGATGAGATTGCAGAGATCCTCGCATCGTTCCCGGCGATTTGCGGTGCGGCGACGTTCACGATGCCTTCCACTTTTGAAAGCGCCGAAGAGTACGAAAGCAATTGATCTTGGTGCGCGGCGCCGCCTGGAATGATGATTTCTATCGGATTGGCGCTCTGACCGTCGAACTCCTTGTTGCTTATTGCGCTCGCGATCGCTGCTTTGTTATTTGCAGGAAGAGCTCGGCTATCAACTTCTGAGAAGACGATGTTTTTGATAGGAGTAGCGAGGATCGCCAGAATTATTACTGCGAAGGTAACGACCGCCACTGGACGCTTCATCACGAATCGCGCGGTCTGTGCCCACCTTCCATCTTCCTTAGGTGTGATAGCGCTCTTGCGAACTACGAATTTATCTACTCGTGTTCCCAGCATGGCCAAGATTGCCGGTAGGGGAACGAGTGCGCCAAAGACGGCAGTGAATACAACGCCAACGCCTGCATACCCAAAGGACTTAAGGAACATCAGTGGGAAGAACATCAATGCAACAACGGTAACCAGAACGGTTAGACCTGAAAAGAACACTGTACGTCCAGCTGTCGCAACGGTTCGAGCGACTGACTCCTCAACTGATTTGCCGGAGTGCAACTCTTCGCGGAATCTATTAACGATGAGAAGTGAGTAATCAATGCCCAATCCCAGACCCATACCTGTCGTCAAGTTGAGCGCAAATATGCTCACGCCGGTTGCAAGGCTGATGAGGTAAAGAATTAGGAAAGTTCCGAGAATCGCGCTGAGTCCAACAACGAGAGGCATCGCTGATGAAATAAGCCCGCCAAAGATGAAGATCAATAGGATGAAAGTTAAAGGCACTGATATTGATTCTGCTAGCGCGAGATCTTTGGAGATTTTGGTGTTAATCGCCTCATTGATCATGGAACTTCCTCCGACATACACGCGGAGAGACTTATAAGGTCCGTCGTACTTAGATTGAATTAACTTTGCCAAATCCTTTGATGTACTGGGATCACTGGCCGCTGAGTAAATAAAGAGATAGCCGGCTGTCCCGTCGATACTCTTGAGCGCAGGTGATCCTCCAGCCGACCAGTAGGAGAGAGTCTTAACGACTCCTGGCTCCGCGCTGATCGACTTTTCTAGCGATGCCGCATCAGCGGAGGTCGTCGGATCTGTAACGGAAGTGGAGCTCTGCACTACAAGTGCGAGCGCTGGATCCTTTACGTGAAACGTTGAGGTCAAATAACTTGGCGGCTTTTGCAGATTGGCTGTGTGGGTCGTTATAGCCCCCACTATCGAGGCGGGGAAAGAGCAGGGAACTTGTAGCGCCTGCACCGATTAATACGACGATGAAGAGGGCTAAAACCGCCTTCCTGCGGTGAACCAGTGTGTGGCCGAGTTTCTCAAACATATGGGGGCCTTTCAGGTGTGGTCGGAATCTGAATAGTGTTCAGATTATGGGGTGTTGATTTGAACACTGTCAAGTTTCAAGAGATACTTATGGCGTGTCTTTACCTAAAGTTCTTCGAGCCAGTAAATCTGGCCGGGAGAGTTATCACCATGGCGACCTGGAGGCGGCGCTCGTCGATGCCGCTATCGAGTTAGTCCGAAAGACTGGACCAGGACACCTCTCACTCCGCGCGGTTGCCAACAGGTCGGCGTTAGCCCGAGCGCTGTCTATCACTACTTCCCAGATAAAGATGCCTTGGTCTCTCATGTTGGTGACAAACTTTTTGTTGATCTAGCCGATATGCAGAGAGCGGCGCTCGCCAATATTCCTGGCAAATCAGCGCGGGCGGCGCGACTCAGGTATCGAGAGCTCGGACGAACTTACTTCCGGTGGGCGTATAAAGAACCAAATCTCTTTCGATTGATGTTTGGTGGATTCTGCAAGATCGAAAAAGAGGGACTTCACATCGAAGATGAGGCATTTCAAATGTTGACCCAGTGTCTCGATGATCTACTTGCTACCGGACTTATATCTCCGGAGATGCGTCAATACGGGGAGCTGATTTCGTGGTCATCTGTCCAAGGAGCTTCAAACCTGATTGTTGAAGGGCATCTGCCTCCAGAAGTATTTGAATCTCTTCTCGACGGACTTGAACTTGCGATGATCGGGAGAAAAAAATGAGTGATTCCAATATCTTGCCCAAAGTGACTCAGGATGAGATTGATCCTCGAGAAGATGATGAAGCTCTTCGCGAGGCTCAGATTGAGGCCGATCGGCCTCCACATCACGGTTGAGAATATGCGGGTTTATTCGCTACCACTTGAAGCAGCGGGCCGAGAGTCTGTCTTGTAGAAACCTCCGCCTTTAAAGACCACTCCTACATTGGAGTAGACCTTCCGAACCTCACCCTTGCAAACAGGGCATTCTGAGATCGGGTCGTCGGCGAAGGCCTGGAAGAGTTCAAATTGATGGCCGCAGGCGGTGCAGGCGTATTGGTAGGTCGGCATGGAGGTAAGTCTAAAGAGGTGAGAGGATAGGTTCTAATCCAAATGGATGGTGGGCGAACTTATATGCCGTTGGACCTCTTCGGCGGGCTCACATCTACGAAAGGCCTGGAATGCGCGCCCTTATAAGGAGCAAGTCGGCACATCTAGTGGCTGTGGGTGGGTTATTAGCCCTCAGCGCTTTACTCGCTACCCCGGCCCAGGCAAATAGCGTGGTCTCGACCGTTCCCGCTGTGGGCGCAGTGCTTACGCAAGCCCCTAATGGAGTCTCGGTAACTGCAGCAACCACCTTGCTCCCAGATGGAAACAGCCTCTCCGTGACTGACCCAAATGGGGTGGAAGTCGACGATGGCTCCTTGACGATCTCAGATACGACTGCGGTCGTGGGGTTGAAGCCCCTTACTGTCACTGGAATTTACACAGTTTCCTACACCTTGCTGAGTGCAACAGATGCGCCGCTTACCGACTCCTACACCTTTCTCTTTAATGCTCCGGCAGTGATCTCCACACCAACCGCTTCACCGACTCCTGTCGTTACGCACCCAATCATTCCCTCGAATTCAGCGAGCAGCTCGGCGGCCAAAATAACTGTTTTGGTATTCCTTGGTCTGGCAACAATTGTCGCGCTCTTCTTGGTTTGGTATGCCCGCCTGATCTGGAAGCAATCGCGAAAAGCTCGTAAACGTCGCACTCATGAAAGAGGCCAGAAATAAATCTGGCAATGGCGGTGGTTGCAGCTCACAACCACTCACTAAGTTCGAACTCCGTCGTCGATCTGCTCTTACCCATTGTTAAGGATTTTTATCTCATCTCGATCATTACCTCGATCGGTTTACTTTTTGCGATCGGGTTCTTAGTTCACGAAAACCGCGGAAAGTTAACAAAAGAATCTGGTCGTCTGAGAAACTTGGTGCAGTTAGCCACCGTCGTGTGGTTGGTCTGTTCTGTGGGTGGCGTCTTTGTTGAATTAGCGAATCTGCTTGGCAGCGGACTCTTAGATGCATTTCACACTTCAGTTCTACGGAGTTTTCTATTTTCAACCAGCATCGGTCGCGATTACGTTTTTCAGATTTTGATGGGCGTTTTAGCGCTCGCCTTAGTTGCTAGAGCTAAAAAGGTTGGAGCGGTTTATTTCGCACTTGCCGCAACTATGCTGGCAATTTTGATTCCACTTTTTCAGAGCCATGCGGCAAGCTCCGGAAATCACGGCCTAGCAATTGGCGCCCTTATCTTCCACGTGGGGGCGGTATCGCTCTGGGTGGGTGGAGTTATTGGTCTCGCCGCGATCTCACCGCGTGAACGGAGCGAATCAATATCGCGATTCAGTGCATTTGCCCTCTGGGCGGCCATCATCGTGGGAGTAAGCGGCGTATTGAGTGCCTGGACCAGATTAAATTTCTTGGCAGGTTGGCACTCTCGCTACGGCTTTCTAGTAATCCTCAAAGTCATTCTCTTTCTTGTTCTTGTATTTATTGGATCTCGTCACAGAGCTCACATTGCCTCCCAACTTTCGGGGAGCAAGCAGGTATTTCGGTTGCTGATCAATGAGAGCTTGGTGATGTTAGTAGCGGTTGGAATTGGGGGATGGCTCAGCACGAGCGTTCCTCCAATCTCTCCCTCGGAGATCCTCGCTGCTAGTGATCCTTCTATTGCAATCACGGGAATCAAAATGCCGGCGGCACCAACTGTTGGGCGCATCTTCTCTGCCTATTCCCCAGACGGAACCATGCTCGGTTTTCTTCTGCTTATAACCGCCTTGTACATCTACGGAGTTGTTGTTTTGAGCCGCCGCGGAGACAAATGGCCAGTAGGTCGCACCATCTCTTTCGCAATCGCGGTCTCATTGGTAGATTTCGCAACGAGTGGTGGGATTGGCGTATATGCGCACTTCGCCTTTTCGTACCACATGTTGGCCCACATGATCTTAGGAATGATCGCGCCAATCGGCTTTGTTCTCAGCGCCCCGATTACCCTGGCCCTGCGCACACTCCCTCAAGGTAGAACTCCAGAAGAGCGAGGAATCCGAGGAGTTTTGATATCGATAATTCACTCTCGTTACTCCTTGATCATCACAAATCCAGTGATCGCACTTGGGCTATTTGATGGCTCTCTCTTCTTGCTCTATATGACACCGCTCTTTGGCAAGTTAATGCAATCGCATAGCGGTCACTTGTTGATGGATATCCATTTCCTTTTAGCAGGATATTTGTTCTTCTATGTGATCGTCGGAATCGACCCGAACCCTCGCAAGATTCCACATATCGTCAGGATTATTGTTCTCTTTGCCGCGATGAGTATTCATGCCTTCTTCTCCATCGCATTGCTATCTACAACCACATTGTTGGATGGGGGTTACTTCGCCTCTCTCGATCGACCTTGGAACACCAACTTGCTCTCGGATCAGCACACCGGCGGTTCACTCGGATGGGTCATGGGAGAGATACCGATTTTGATTGCTTTGATCGCCACATTTATTCAATGGATGCGCGATGATTCACGTGAGGCGAAGCGATTGGATCGAGCAGCTGACCGAGCCGCTGCGATGGGTGAAGAAGATGAACTTGCTAAATACAACAAGTATTTAGCATCACTGGCTAAAGGGGATCAGCAGCACCCCGATTAAATCGCATGAGTAATCCAGGCGTTGCCGCGGCATCTACCTTCTGGTCGTGTGGCTCAGTTGGCAGTGCAAGGTGGGTGATCTCGTGCGCGCCTACCAGCGCTATCTTCCAGGCATTTAACCGAGCAAGGGCTCGGTCGTACGATCCACCGCCTTGCCCCATCCGGTTACCCTCGTGATCCACTACTAGAGCAGGAACGATAACGACCTCAATAGCCGCTTCATCATTGAAGGTAGTTCCAGTAGGTTCAAGCACTTTGCCATTCTTCTTAAGCGAGGCGGTCGATCCATCCCAGGCAACCCATTCCAAATCTTTATTGGGCAAGGTCCGCGGGAGTAGTACCGTCTTGCCAGAGGCAATCAACGATTGGTTTATATCTGAAGTTTGTGGTTCATCACCATATGAAATGTATGAGGCGATAACTCGAGAGGTTTGAATCTCGGGGCAATGAACAATGTGTATCCAACTTTCAGAGATGAATTTATCTTCGCGTAATCGGCGTAGATCGGCCCGAAGTAGGCGTTTTTCATCACCCTTCGAATCCACGCAGATCACCTCCGTTGGAATATCAGTTGAACGAAGTAAGGTTAAACCATGAGTTCGCAGATTTCAGTTAAGAATATGTTGTCTGAACTCCTTGCGATTTCTCATCCATTGACTCCTTTTGATATGCCTCTTCTCGATGCGCATGGGGCAACACTGGCAGAGGATATTTTTGTAGGAGATGAGATTGTTTTAGCTCGAGGAGCGCGTATTCGCTCTCCTCAGATTGGCCTCGCGGCCTCGCTTGGCCTCTCAAGGCTTCCCACCCAACCTCATCCTCGGGTCGTTGTAATTTCAGCCGGAGATGATTTGGTGGAGCCGGGGCAACCCATTGAAGATCATGAAGAGTTTGAAACAAACTCCTGGATGCTAGCGACCGCAGCTCGAGAGGCAGGCGCATTGGCATATCGGGTTCACACGATCCCTGAGAATCATGAGCAACTTAAAGCGGTCATTGAGGATCAACTGGTTCGAGCAGATTTGATCGTGATAAGTGGTGAGAGCAACGACGGCTCTTTTGAACTGATCGAACAGGTTCTCGCTGAATTAGGTGAGATTCAGATAGGGATCCCTAATTTGGATGGAGCTGGTCGCCATTGTTTTGGGACTATCGGAGATGATGAGATTCCAGTTATTGCCCTGCCTGGTGATCCAATAAGCGCATACATTTCTTTTGAGGTTTTCATCAGGCCGATGATCAGAACAATGTTGGGCGTGAAGAATGTCTTTCGCCCAACCAGTAAGGCGCAGATCGGGGCCGATATTGAATCTCCGATTGGGGTAGCCGCTCTCATCAGAGCCACTCTCTCTGATGTTGGAAGCGGTGTTCCGATTGTCACGGCAATTGCGGATCAAAGCGGGTTACTTTCAATCTCGGATGCTCATGCCTTTATCACTGTTCCAGCTGACTCACCCGGATACCTGAAGGGTGAAATTGCAGAGATAATGATTTTGGATCGGACCGTTTAATGATGGGCAGTTGGCCGTTCGTGATTGAAGATCACGAGATCACCCTTCGCCCATTGCGTTATCGAGACCGTGCCCAGTGGCTCAAAGTGCGAGCGGTCAATGCACAGTGGCTCGCCCCGTGGGAAGCCACGAGACCCCCTTTGGAGAGCGACCGACCATTGCCTTCTTATTACGAAATGGTTCGTTACTACAACAAAGAAGGCCGTGAATTACGTTCAATTTCCCTTGGAATCTGGCTTCGCGAGGGTGGCCGGGAACGCTTGGTAGGTCAGATCACACTTGGCGGCATAGTTTTTGGTGCATATCGAGGCGCCCATATTGGTTATTGGATTGACCAACGAGTTGCCAATCGTGGTTACACGACGAGAGCAGTAAAGGCGCTGACTAACTTCGCTTTTAATGATCTTCATCTTCATCGCATTGAAATTAATTTGCGCCCCGAAAATGCAGCCTCTAAGAAAGTGGCGGAAAAGAGCGGTTATAGCTACGAAGGCTTGCGTCCAAAATATCTTCATATCGCCGGGGATTGGCGCGACCACCTCACTTTTGTGGCGGAAAACCCCAATAATTTCAATTAAGACATAGCGTCTAAATCCCGACTTTTCGCCCATACCTGAATTACTGTTTCATTCCATGGCGTCCGGACTCATCTATCTGATCATTATCGGAATGTGGGTCGCTTACTTTTTGCCTCGCTGGATGCGCCAACACGAAACTCAATCCGGTCGCGAGACCGAGCGCTACAAGAGTGCGATGAAGATTGTGGCCTCTACTCCCAATTTCCCGGATCCCATCAACCCCGATGAAAAGTTAAAAACTTTGCGTCTTCGTCGACGTGTTCTCGGCGCTTTGATTGCGGTAACAATTGGCACGGTTGCAGTAGTTGCCCTCGGTTACATCCCAATGATGAGCATCTTGATTCCCGTTACAGCCCTTGCGATTTATCTTATTCATGTTCGCCGTCAGGTGGTTGCAGCCCAGATTAAAAAGCGCAGGCTTGCAGCTCTTGCCGCCATCACAGCAGTTGAAATCAAGGTAGATCCAAAGGCTCGAATCGATCTCTCACGACGTGAGTTGAGCGAGAGCGAAGCGGTTCTCGAACAATGGGTCCCTCTCCGTGAGCGCAGCACATCCTCGAGCATCACAATTATTGAAAAGAGCGAAGAGCGCAGTTGGTCACCGATTGCGGTTCCAAAGCCAACCTACGCAACCGCTCCCAAAGCAATTACTCCAAAGCGCACTATCGATCTAACTACCCCTGGCAAGTGGAGCGCGGAACAAGAGCGTCAGAGCGCCCTTGAAATTCCAGCACGGGATGAACTATTTGATCAAGAGCTGGCAGAGCAAGCAGCGGCAGAACGTGATTGGGCCGCTAACCAATAAAAGTATGTAGCTTTAAATCCAACTTGGGAACCACATGAGAGAACTCCAGTGGTGATACGTAATTACATTCCCAAGGTAGAGCGGTAAGAAATATAAGAAGTTGAGAACTACTAATCCCAAGAATGTATTGCTGGCGTAACGCCTAAATTTAGAGATCTCTCCAGCTTCGTCGGGTTCAAGCAATTTAGATAAGGCAAATACGACTATGAGAATAATAAATGGCTCAAATGCGATGGTGTAAAAATTAAAGATTGTACGTTTTTGCCAATTGAACCAAGGTAAATATCCGGCAGCTAAACTCAAAAGTAGTAATCCGCTCTGCCATTCTCGTCGCGCAATCCAGTAACCGAAAGTCACTGCGATCGCGGCCACTGCCGACCACCACAACAGCGGAGTTCCCAGTGCCACAATCTCTTGAGCGCATGCTGGAGCTCCACACGAATGTGGGGCTTGATAGTAGAAGGAGGTGGGCCTAGCCATTATTAGCCAGCCCCATGGATTTGCGGAATATGGGTGTGAGGCGGTGAGGGTGGTGTGAAATGTCCACATCTCAGAGTGATAGTGCCACAAGGAGCGCACTGGGGCAGGAATGAAATTGAAGAATCCATGCTTCTGCGAGTTAGCCCAATTTCGATCATAGCCAGAGGTGTTAAAGAACCAACCAACCCAACTCAATACGTAAACAAAAATAGGAATAACGATGTATTGCAAAGCTCTCTTCCAGAGCTTCTCTTTCAAAAGGACTTTGAGTGGATCTTCAATTTCAAGCGCCTTGTTCTGTCGGTAATCGACATACAAAGTGAAGAGGAAATAGGCGATTAAATAGTAAAGGCCACTCCACTTTGTGGCTGCCGCCAAACCGATCGCGATACCCGCGGCGAAGTGTTGGTTTCGAAGAAGAAAGAAGAAACCTAATAAGGTGAAGAACATCAAGAAGATATCTAGTAGTGCGGTGCGCGACAAGACCAGATGAAGTCCATCGGCGCTCATTAAAATTCCAGCCGCGAGTGATAGGTAGTAGTTATTGAATAGTCGCTTAGCAATATAGAAGATCATCACGATCGACAGCGAACCAACTACAGCCGCTGAGATACGCCAGCCAAATTCGTGATAACCGAAGATCTTGATTCCAAGGGCAATCATCCATTTGCCAACAGGCGGGTGGACTATAAATTGAGCTGCAGCCGTTTTTGGGTCTAGCTCGACGCCATGATGGAGAAGCGAGTTGGCATTCTGGGCGTAATAAACCTCATCGAAGACAAAGCCCTTGGGGGTACCTAGATGCCACACCCGGAGAAGGAGAGCGGCCATTCCAAGTCCGAAAGCGGTGAGGTGATCACGTAATTGGCGGCGATCGACCTCAATGATTGTCATGTGCCAAGCCTAAAGCCTGCGAGAATTGCCCCATGCTGATCCTCGCCTGCGGTCCTCTCGGAAATGTCGGGGATACCACTGCGCGGATTAAATCGATTCTGGAGAGCGTGCCGTATATCGCTGCCGAGGATTCTCGGAAATTGAGTCGTCTGACAAGTGATTTAGGAATTCGGTACTCAGGAAAGGTCATCTCATATTTCGAGGGCAATGAGAGTGAGCGGTTGGAGCAACTCACAGAGATTTTGACGAGCGGCAATGATCTGTTGGTCATCACAGATGCTGGCGCTCCAGGGATCAGTGACCCTGGATATCGCCTTATTCGAGTAGCGGTAGAACATGGGATCGATATTCAGGTCCTCCCGGGCCCAAGCGCTGTCACAACTGCTCTGCTGCTCTCTGGATTGCCCACCGATCGTTTCTGCTTTGAGGGTTTCGCACCTCGTAGCTCAGGGGCGCGTCAGAGTTGGTATGAAAAATTGAGCAACGAAGAGCGGACCATTATTTTCTTTGAGGCCCCACATCGATTGCAGGAATCATTAGCGGATGCGCTCGCCAGTATCGGAGCCACACGCCGTGGCGCGATTTGTCGAGAGATGACGAAGACGTATGAGGAGATCATTCGAGGCACAGTTGCAGAACTTCTGGAATGGAGTCTCGATCGAGAGATATTGGGCGAGATAACGATTGTTCTTGAGGGTTTTGATCCGACCTCACAAAGTTATAGTGCTGGACAACTAGTTGAGATGGTCCGCCTTCGCGAGGCAGCCGGAGAATCGCGTAAAGATGCCATATCTGCGCTCGCCAAAGAGCTTAACCTGCCAAAGCGGATCGTCTTTGATGCCATGGTCAGTGCGAAGCCCGCTGAAAGATAAGATCGCCCTATGAGCGCCGATTCCAACTCTTTTTACCTGACGACGCCGATTTACTATGCAAATGATGCTCCGCATATTGGTCATGCCTACACGACCGTCGCCGGAGATGTATTGACTCGCTGGCATCGCCAGCGTGGAGAGTCGGTCTGGTTTTTAACAGGTACCGATGAGCACGGCCAAAAGATAATGAACACCGCTGATGCAAACGGAGTTTCGCCTCAAGAATGGTGTGATCGTCTCGTTGAGACTGCATGGAAGCCAACCTGGTCGAGTTTGAATATTGCGTACGACGATTTCATTCGCACGACCGAATCTCGTCACACGGAGAGAGTTCAGCGCTTCCTCACTCAACTAAAGGATGCTGGACATATTTACTCAGGTAAGTATGAAGGTCCTTATTGCGTGGGTTGCGAAGAATTTAAATTGCCTGCTGATCTCGATGATGGCAAGTGCCAGATCCATGGCACAGTTGCCGAGATTGTGAGTGAAGAGAATTGGTTCTTCAGATTGAGTGCCTTTGTTCCGCAACTTTTGGCGCATTATGAAGAACATCCTGAGGCCTGTGAACCTGCAAGTGTTAGAAATGAAGTCTTATCATTTCTCCAAAGCGGGGTTCAGGATTTATCTATCTCACGATCATCACTCGATTGGGGCATTCCTGTCCCATGGGACACCAAGCAGGTCATTTACGTCTGGTTTGATGCACTTTTAAATTACGGCACCGCAGTTGGGTTAGGTGATCCTGCCGACTCAGAGGGTGGACGCAAATTTGCGGAAGTATGGCCTCCAGATGTTCACTTAATTGGAAAAGAGATCTCACGCTTTCACGCCGTGATCTGGCCAGCAATGTTGATGGCAGCGAATCTGCCACTTCCGAAGAAGGTATTTGCTCATGGCTGGTTGTTAGTGGGCGGCGAAAAGATGAGCAAATCCAAGTTAACCGGAATTGTTCCCGCCGACATCACAAGCCATTTTGGCGTAGACGCATTCCGCTATTACTTCCTGCGCGCAATTCCTTTTGGAAGCGATGGATCTTTCTCGTGGGAAGATATGTCAGCGCGCTATACATCTGAACTTGCAAATGACTTTGGAAACTTGGCTTCGCGCTTGATTGCGATGATCGAGAAATATTGCGATGGATTGATTCCCGCTGTGGCGAGGGATGAATCCTTGGCTGGTGCTTTGAGCGCTGCTGTCGCAACCGCTGACAGCGCTATTGAAGTTCTAGATTTCCAGACCGCGATTAATTCCATCATGGAATTTTGTAAGCGGGTAAATGGCTACGTCACAGAGCAACAACCATGGGTGTTAGCTAAAGACCCTGCAAATAAGGTCGAACTAGAAAAGGTTTTGTACAACACTGCGGATTCAATTCGTGCACTGGCGGTCTTGCTCCATCCGTTCATGCCTGCGACGACAGAAATCTTGTGGGAGAGCTTGGGAGCCAACGAGACGCTAGGTGATATTTCGCAGCAACGCATTGCGGATGTGGCGCGCTTTGGTCAATTGCCTACTGGTTCTAAGGTCACGAAAGGTGCAGTTCTCTTCCCACGGCTTGAAGAAAAAGCAGAGTAGATGTCTGACCGCCATTCTTTAAAAGAGCCTCGTCCAGATGCTCCTGTTCCAGAACCGCTCAATCGTCCATGTATTGATGTGCATGCCCACATAGAACTGGTTACAGAGAGTGAGCCAGATGCCCCAGAGATTCGCGAACTGCTTGCTGCCGCGGCACGAGCTGGGATAGATCGAGTTGTTCAAGTGGGGTACTCCGCCGAACAATCTCGTTGGGGCGTTAAGTGTGCTGAAAGTTTCCCGGGTCAAGTATTAGCAGCAGTGGCGCTTCACCCTAATGAAGCACCCGTCGTTGAAGATTTAGAGGGAGACCTTGCGGTTATTGAAGAGCTCGCAACTCACCCTCGGGTTCGCGCCATTGGAGAGACTGGGCTTGATTTCTTTAGGACCGAGCCAGAGTTACGCGATCGACAGATTTACTCGTTTAAGAGGCATATTGCACTCGCAAAGAAAGTTAATAAAGCGTTGGTAATTCATGATCGCAATGCCCACCGCGCCGTCCTGGATACTTTGCTTGAAGTTGGCGCACCAGCCTCCACGATTTTTCATTGCTACTCCGGTGATGCAGAGATGGCGCGTGAGTGCATAGAGGCTGGATATATCTTGTCGTTTGCAGGCACCGTGACATTTAAGAATGCACCAGAGTTACGTGAAGCCGCCAAACTAGTTCCAGTTGAGCAACTTCTAATAGAGACCGATTCTCCATTCTTGGCACCTGCTCCTCATCGCGGAACACTCAATACTCCTGCGCAAGTCGCAAACATTATTAGGTTTGTTGCAGATCTACGCGATGTCAGCGTCGATTACTTATGTGACCAAGTTACTGAAAATGCGCTGCGTTTATTCGGAAGTTTCGAGTAATGACCACGCTGCTCGGTGCGGCAGAGATTCGGGAGATTGCGGCTCGCATCGGAGTTAGCCCAACTAAGAAGTTGGGACAAAATTTTGTTGTTGATGCAAATACCTGTCGTCGCATCGTAAAAGTTGCTGATGTTAATTCAGATGATGTCGCTCTAGAGATCGGCCCAGGCTTAGGTTCACTCACCTTGGCGCTACTTGAAATTGCCAAATCTGTTATGGCAGTTGAGATTGATCCCCGATTAGCACAAGAGTTACCCAACACTGCAGCTACCCACGGATTTGAAAGCGAACGATTGATAGTGGTGAATGAGGATGCACTTACAACAGAGTCGCTTCCATTGGATCCAACGATTCTCGTCGCCAATTTGCCGTACAACGTTTCGGTTCCAGTGCTGCTGCATTTTCTGCAGAAATTTCCAACAATCCGATCGGGCGTAGTGATGGTGCAGAGTGAGGTAGCGGATCGCTTGATTGCAAAGCCGGGGAGCAAGACCTATGGCTCGCCATCAGTAAAAGCCACCTGGTGGGCAGATATGAGTGGGGCGGGAAACGTTGCCCGACAAGTCTTCTGGCCAATTCCTAATGTGGACTCTTCGCTGGTGCGATTTGTGAGGCATGAAGCGGCGGGCGATGAAGCGCAGCGGGCCCTGACTTTTTCGGTGATCGATGCCGCCTTTGCACAACGGCGCAAGATGCTCCGCGGTGCTCTCTCTGAGCTTTTTTCGGGGGAGGCAGAGGCCATGATTACTAAGGCTGGGATAGATCCCACTGCCCGAGGTGAGACATTGCTTCTCCGCGACTTTATGGCGATTGCCAATACGCTAGAGCCATGAGGCGCAACGGAGTAGTCGTGCGAGTTCCCGGGAAGGTGAACTTGCAACTCTCTGTCGGTCCGTTGGAGTCAGATGGCTATCACGAGGTCACTACTGTCTTTCAAGCAATTGCGGTCTATGACGATGTAGCAGTGAAATTCGCAGAACCAGGTTCTGGAATTACATTGACCGTTGCTGGACCAACTGCATCAGGAGTCCCTGTTGATTCCTCCAACCTCGCGTATCGCGCGGCGCAGTTAATGATCGATCTGCATGATCTGGATTCTGATATCTCGATTCATATTAAAAAAGAGATTCCGGTTGCTGGGGGAATGGCTGGCGGAAGTGCCGATGCAGCCGCTGTCATCGTTGCATTCGATGCTCTCTTTGAACTTGGGTTATCGCGAGATGGCATGGAGAAGATAGGTGCGCAATTAGGTAGTGATGTTCCATTTGCAATCACGGGTGGAATTGCCATTGGTCGGGGACATGGAGATCAATTGACACCAGTGTTGGCTCGCGGAAGTTATAACTGGGTACTAGCGATGGCGCCTCAAGGTTTATCTACTCAATCGGTTTATGGCGAGTGTGATCGACTCCGTACCGGACTAGATATTGCTCGGCCTCAGGTCTCCGATCAGATCTTGCAGGCCTTGCGTGCCGGCGATGCCGAGCTGGTGGGCAAGTCGCTCTCCAATGATCTTCAAGCGGCTGCCTGTTCCCTAAGACCTGCACTTCGACTGGTTCTTGATGTGGGTATCGATTATGGAGCACTGGGTGCGGTGGTTTCAGGAAGCGGTCCAACGGTTGCCTTCTTGGTCGCTGATGAAGAACGAGCCCTAGACCTAACTGTGGCCTTAAGTGCCAGCGGGGTAGTGGCTGGGGTTATTAGAGCCACTGGGCCAACCCATGGCGCTCGCGTCATAGAGACCCTCTAGAACCCTGTAAAACCAAGTAAAACCCTGCAAAACCAGGCTTGGGCCTCCAGCAACCTTCAGATGCTTATTCTCGCCACCCCATAATTTCTGCGTATTTGTCGCATTGGCAGTTATAAGGGAGAATTCAGGTTCCGCCATTGTGTAGTGGCTAGCACATGGGCCTTTGAAGCCCAGGGTCCAGGATCGATACCTGGTGGCGGAGCGAGGCGAAGCCACTGAACAATTAGTGGCGGAGCGAGGCGAAGCCACCCGAGTTAGGGATGGCGGAGCCATTAAGCCGCCGAAGAAGTGAGGGGGAGAGCAGTGAAGCAGCTCGACCTCGTTATCGTCTTAGCTGCCGGCGAGGGAACTCGCATGAAATCTGCGCTTCCTAAAGTCCTCCATCCCATTGCTGGACATCCCATCCTTGATCACGTCATCAATGCGACCACCCCGTTAAGCGCGCAGGAACTGCGGGTCGTCGTTGGATCCTCCCGCGAACTAGTTGAGCAACACCTTCAATCTAAATTTCCGCAGGCCACCATCGTGGTTCAGGAACAGCGCAATGGAACTGGGCATGCAGTCCAAGTAGCCCTTGAAGGGGCGCCGCAAAGTGGCTCAGTTTTGATTTTGGCGGGGGATACACCGCTTCTCACCTCAGTAACCCTTCAGGAGTTTTTCGATGCTCATACTGGGCTTGAGGTCCAAGCATCGGTGCTTTCCGCGCTGGTGCCGGACCCATTTGGCTATGGCCGAATCGTTCGCTCGGAAGATGGCGGGCTTGAGGGAATCGTTGAGGAACGGGATGCAGACCCGCTCCAAAAAGAGATCGATGAAATCAATACCGGGGTCTATCTCTTCGACATTGCGGTGCTTCGCAATGCGCTCGCTGGTCTTAAAACCAATAATTCTCAAGGCGAGCTTTACTTGACCGATGTCCTGGCTCTGATCAAAGAGGGTGGGGGTAGCGCAATTGCTATCCGCTCCAACGATTACACCGAAACTCTGGGAATTAACGACCGTAGTCAGTTGGCCGAGTGCGCCGCGATCATGCGAGATCGCATCAATGACTCTTATATGAAAAACGGGGTCAGCATCATTGACCCAACCACCACCTGGATCGATCTTGGGGTAGAGATTGCTCCTGATGTCACGATCCTTCCTGGAACCGCTCTTAGCGGAACTACCAAGATAGCGACGGGCGCAACGATTGGTCCGCGGACCACACTCAGTAGCGTTGAGGTGGGTGCTGGAGCAAGCGTCATCGAGAGCCGCGCCGCTGACTCGGTGATTGGCGCAGGGGCCAATGTGGGTCCATTTAGCCTTTATCCGTCCCGGAACCAAACTTGCCGAAGGCAGCAAGGTCGGCGCTTATGTCGAGGTAAAGAATTCAAGTATCGGCGCTGGTTCCAAGGTGCCCCACCTTTCCTACGTTGGCGATGCCACCATCGGTTCTGGAACCAATATCGGCGCGGCCACCATCTTTGTGAACTATGACGGCGTGGAGAAGCACGAGACGACTATCGGAAACGATGTCCGCATTGGTAGCGACACCATGTTGGTGGCTCCCATCACCGTGGGCGACGGCGCCTACACCGCCGCCGGTTCGGTTATTACTGAGGACGTTCCAGCAGGTTCAATCGGAGTTGCTAGGGCAAAACAGAGAAATGTCTTAGGGTGGGTTCTGCGTAAGCGGGCGGGCTCGAAGTCGGCCGAATCTGCCAAGAAAGCCGGAGCCACTGATGGCTCTACCAAAGTACAGGGGGAAGCATGAGCGAACTTCGACTTAGCTCGGAAAAGCGATTACGGATCTTCACCGGTCGCGGATACCCTGAGTTAGCAGAAGATGTCGCCGCCGAACTAGGCATTCCCATCACACCAACCTCCGCTTATGACTTTGCAAATGGTGAGATCTTTGTTCGCTTTGAAGAATCCGTTCGTGGTTCTGATGCCTTCGTTATTCAAAGTCACGCTGCACCCGTTAACAAGCAGATCATGGAACAACTCATCATGGTCGATGCTCTTAAGCGCGCATCTGCAAAGCGCATCACCGTCGTTGCTCCCTTTTATGGCTATGCCCGTCAAGATAAGAAGCACCGTGGACGCGAGCCAATATCTGCTCGATTGATGGCAGATCTCTTCAAGACCGCTGGTGCAGATCGTTTGATGGTGGTCGATCTACATACCTCACAGATCCAAGGTTTCTTTGATGGTCCAGTGGATCATCTCTTTGCTCTTCCTCTTCTTACAAACTATGTAGGAAGCAAGGTTGATCGCTCACGTTTAACTATCGTCTCTCCTGACTCTGGTCGAGTCCGCGTTGCTGAGCGTTGGTCAGATATGTTGGGTGGAGCTCCAATCGCATTCATTCATAAGACTCGCGATCCACGAATTCCAAATGAATCTGTAACCGGTCGCGTGGTCGGTGATGTTCAAGGTCAGACATGTGTTGTGATCGATGACATGATCGATACTGCAGGAACAATCACAAAGGCAGTAGATGCCCTCTTCGATGAAGGCGCATCAGAAGTCATAGTTGCTGCTACTCACGCGGTCTTGTCAGGTCCTGCCGTTGAGCGTCTGCGCAATTCACGAGTCAGTGAAGTCGTTGTAACTAATACTCTGCCAATCGCAGAGGAATCTCGCTTTGAAAAATTGACGGTTCTCTCGATTGCTCCATTATTGGGACGCGCGATTCGTGAAGTATTTGAAGATGGCTCAGTTACTAGCCTCTTCGATGGTCATTCCTAAGAAATAGGCGATTTATAAGGCATTTATAGGCCCTTTTCTAGGCAATTTGTTATAACCACCCTTAATTCGCTAACCTTAGGCTTCGTTCCGGCGAGGGATAGAAATATCCGTGATCGACGGTCTCTCTCTTGGAACGTGTTGTGTCCGTTCACTACAAGGGAGTTTTAAATGGCCGAGATTCAAATCAACGGTAGCAAGCGCACCAATTTTGGTAAGGGTGCTTCACGCCGCGATCGTAAGGCTGGTTTAGTTCCTGCCGTTATCTATGGTCACAATGCAGAGCCACAACACATCGCTCTTCCATCACGCGAGTTGGCAACAGCCCTCAAGGCATCAAACGTTCTTCTTAACGTTAGCTTTGATGGAAAGTCAGAGCTCGTCCTTCCAAAGTCAGTCTCAAAGAACCCATTGACCGGAATCTTCGAGCACATCGATCTTCTCGTTGTTCGCAAGGGTGAGAAGGTAACTGTCGAAGTTCCAGTTCACACTGAGGGTCAGTTCGATAAGGATGGAATCCTTGAGCATGTAAACAACACCATCGAAGTAGAAGCAGAAGCAACTTCGATCCCATCATTCTTGGTACTTGATCTCACCGGCATGCCTGCTGGAACAAGCAAGACCGCTGCCGATGTTCAACTCCCTGCCGGAACAACACTTGTCTCTGATCCAGAGCTCGTTGTAGTTCACTTGTCAGAGCGTTCAACTTCATCTGACACAGAGACAGCTGCAGCACCTGCTGCTGATGCAGCCGCAGCTGCTCCAAAAGAATAAGTAGCGACTTAACACTTCACCATGGCTGATCGCTGGCTGGTTTTCGGACTCGGAAACCCCGGCGATCAATATGCCAAAACTCGCCATAACATCGGTCAGATGGTTATGAATTATCTGGCGAGTAATTCAAAATTCACTTCCCATAAATCTCGCACTGAGATCGCCGATATCTATCTTGGGGCAGATTCCTCTCACTGTTGCAAAATCAAAGTTGTATATGAATGAATCTGGTGCGCCTCTCAAAGCACTTGCCGATTTCTACAAAGTTCCAGTCGAGCGACGTAATCGTCGTCCAAGATGAGATCGATCTTCCTTTCGGTGCAATCCGCATCAAGCAAGGCGGTGGCGACAACGGCCACAATGGCCTTAAAGACATCACCAAAAATTTCGCGGGTCCTGACTACTTCCGTGTTCGCCTCGGCGTTGGACGTCCTTCTGGCCCACAAGCTCCAGCCGACTGGGTTTTAAAGCCTTTCTCAAGTGCAGAACAGAAAGAGCTTCCTGATTTCATCGCAAGAAGTGCCCAAGCTGTTGAGTGCCTAATTGAAAAAGGTTTGATGCAGGCGCAACAGGAATTTAATAGCTAGAGCAGCACCAACTCAGTACACAGCCAGCGCTTATCTACGCCTTCAAATCTCAGCACTAGTGAGCGCACTCGATCGTTGAATCTCAGGGTGACCGTAGTTTCCGCTACTCCCTCGATTGGCTCGGTGATGTAGATCTTCCGAATCTTTGGAATTTCGCGATGACTACCTGCCGCCGCCGTGATCTTCGAGTAAACAATTCTGTGCGAGAGTCGGGCTAGTTGCATTGGTTGTCGCCTTCCACCCCAGATTTCCACTATTCCAAGTACGTATCGATGCACTGTTTCTTTAAGTGGAGGTAGTTCAGAAAGCGGTGATGGTTTCGGTAGGTACTCGCTGTCGACATCTTCCCCTTCAAGATGTTGTGGAGTTGGTACAAGGAAGAGCTTTCGAGCACTCTCTTGAACTTTAAGGTCAACTGGCGTGAGAAGTTGAAGAGTTGGTGCAATTCGAAGATCGACACTGGGCTCTAATTGACCGGGTCTTGGAAATCGGATGATTCGAGGTGTTAAATCGCTGCTCCGTAATTGTTCTGCGCTCATGGGGCAAAACTCTCACCTCGCCCACCAATTCAAATCATCCGAAAGGATGAAAAAGGAGTGTGGATAAAGAAACGCAGATTTATTGGGGATTAGGTATCCATCTCCCATGGACGATATACAGAAATTTATACAGAGGAATTTTCGTAGGATTGTGGCTGCTGGTGGTCTTCTCTTCTCATTGCTTGCCTTGTCGCTTCTACTTAACTCCCAGCCCTCGACGCTGGTATGGATGGCAACTGGTTCAATCCCAAATGGAAGTCGCATCACTTCGAGCGAAGTAAAGCTGGTGAAGGTTGATCTGACTGAGGACGCGCTGCATTTTGAGAGCAAGAATGATTTGGTGGTGGGGAAGTTTGCCACTCGATTGCTAGAACCCGGCGACTTAGTAGCCGTCACAGATGTGACACAACAAAGTTCAAATTCCACCTCTACCTTTTTACCGATTGGTGTTGCGGTCGATGACCTGCCAGCTGATTTAGCGGTGGGGGATTTGGTGGATGTTTATGTGATTCCGAAGGATCAAGGTGTGTTACCAGCGGTGGTCGCACATCGCATTCCAGTTCAGTACATAGATGATAAATCTCGCTCTCTCGGTGGAAGTGTTGCAGTGAGTCTTTCGGCAAGTCCAACCGTGACATCGATAATCGTGACTGCAGAATCCCAAGGAAGATTGGTGCTTGCTCGTGACCCGTTCTGAAATTCCACAGCTTGAGGTTGTGACTGCGATTCCAGATGCTGATCGCGAGGATTTTCTCGCGCAACTTCTCTTCTCTCAGGGCTGGAACATAATTTATCGAGCCTTTGATGCCAATTCCCTCATGACTTTTATGAAGCAGCGTGGTTCGGGTATACGTACCGTGATTATTTATGAGAGTGAGCTGCCTGGTATGTCTTCACACTTGATTCAGGAATTAGATGAGCCGGCAATTACAGTGATCTCTCTTGACCATGTTGGTTTTACCTCTCACGAGATGATGGCGGCTATTCGCGGGAATCTCCGTGCTCCTATGTTGCAGACGGCATCACCCAGTGAAAGTTTGGCTCCAGTTGATTCTCCATCAGCAGATTTCGCTTCGTTTCCTCAGGTCAGGCAATCGCGCGATCTCCCCACTAATCCTTCTAAAAGAATTCACCGCAATGTCCTTCTGCCTGTGCGAGAACGTAAAGTCATAGCGGTAACCGGTAGTACTGGAGCACCTGGCAGAACTAGATTTGCTACAGCTCTATCCCGCGAACTGGCGATACGGGGAGCAACGCTTTTGATCGATGCAGACATCAGGTCGCATGGCGTGATCCCATTACGCGATGAACTGACCAAGAGCTCGGTCGAAATAATTCCGCTTGATCGAGAGAAGCGACCCACACATATTCCAGATGGAGGAGAGACTGCAGTTGTCGATCTTGGGGTGCTCCCCGGATTAGCAGAGGCCACCGCTGATCGTCGTTGGCATGGTTCACTTGTAAACAATGTTCTAGATAGGGCGACCCACTTGGTCTACCTAAGCAAATCAACCGCCGCGAGCATGGCTGAACTCTCCCAATTCATGCGTGAGTACCCTCTACTTCAAAAGCGTTTACCAGTTGTCTTTGTATGCATTCTGGCTGGCCATTCCAGAGAGTTGCGGGAGTGGGAAGCTAGATTTCTAACTTTGACGACGGGGGAGAGCAGATACATCCTGCGCGAGAGCCAATTGGGAACTTCTAAAGAGAGCAAGCTATTTGGTGCGTTGAAGGTCAAAGATCCAAAGCGAAGGGAGATTGCTAAGATTGCCGCTTCACTGGCTTAGCCAGATACCGCGACAGACAGGTGTGAACATTGGCGATTAGCTCCCGAAGCGATCTTGCTTATTCGCACACCGCGTTGACGGTCAAGGACCGTGAGCGCTTGTCGGAGTTGGTTTCGGAGTGGCAGTTGCTCTCAGATATCTCATTCTCAGATCTCATCCTTTGGGTGCCCCGACGTAAGGATTATCAGAGCTGGCCCGAAGGTCATATCGCGATTGCACATATCCGGCCTACAACTGCACCAACTGTCTTTGCCCAAGATGTAATTGGACAGGAACTCACCTGGGGTAAGAACGCGAGGATTGATCAGACTCTTTCGACTGGATCAATCATTAGAGATGCCGAACCAGAGATGGTCGGAGATATCTTGATTAAAGAAGAGACCGTTCCCGTTCACTTCGATGGACAGACCATTGCGGTTATTTCGCGTCACCGTAATGCAGTTGCGATGAGATCAGCATCCCCGCTTGAAATTAACTATCGCGAGATCGCCCACAAAGTTTTTCGCATGATTGCAGAGGGTACTTTCCCGATTCAAGACAGCATTTATCAAGCAGAGTACGCACCTCGCGTTGGTGATGGCCTAGTCCGTCTTGATGCACTTGGCGCCGCAACCTATGCCAGCCCTAATGCGCGTTCTGCGATTAGCCGTTTGGGTTGGGATAACGAGATCGAAGGAACGCAGTTGGGTGCAATATTCGACACCTTGCAGCGTCCGCAAACTTTTCCAAGCGAGGAGAGTTGGAGTTCGATCTTAAGTGGCAAGACTCTGCGCCGTGCTGATTTTGATAATGGCAACGGGATTGTCGACCTACTTGTGATCCCATTGATCGAAGGTGGAGACCGTATCGGCTCCATAGTTTTGGTTCACGACGTCACCGAGTTGCGCCGTCGCGATCGCGCACTGGTATCTAAGGATGCAACCATTCGCGAAATTCATCACCGTGTTAAAAATAATTTGCAGACAGTATCGGCACTCTTGCGTTTGCAATCGCGCCGTGTTGAAGATCCCACTGCAAGTGCTGCACTCGCTGAAGCGGTTCGCCGAGTCGCATCTATTGCAATTGTGCACGAGACGCTTTCGACGAGCTCAGCTGAATCAGTTCTATTTGATGAGGTCTACGACCGCATTGTTCACAATGCAATCGAATTGAGTCCTCGTCCCATCACGCCAGTAAAGATCGGCGACTTTGGAATATTGGATTCACAGGTTGCAACCCCACTTGCTCTTGTTGTCACAGAGTTGATTCACAACTCTTTGGAGCATGGACTTGCAGATTTCGGCGACACCGTTCGAGTTGAAGTATCAAGAGCCGAGACCACCTACACAATTAAAGTGATCGATAACGGAAGCGGATTGCCAGAAGACTTTGATTGGGAGAAATCCTCAAACCTCGGACTTCAGATTGTGCGCACCTTGACCGAGAACGAGCTCAAAGGGAGCATCTCGTTAAATCGCGTCAACAATGAGACCGTTGCGATGATTGTTTTTAAGGTTTAGCAGAACTTCAAAAAACTGATTCTCAGAAGACTGATTCTCCAAGTAAAAGATCTGAAAACTTAGAACTGGTTCTGGCTCTCCAACATACGTGCGCGGTTACGTGCAGCGCGGCGCTTGAGGGCGCGGCGCTCATCCTCAGAGAGACCGCCCCAGACTCCAGCATCCTGGCCGCTCTCAAGGGCCCAAGCGAGGCAAGCCTCTTTGACCGGGCAGCGTTGGCAGACCTTTTTTGCCTCTTCAATTTGAGCTAGGGCAGGGCCGGTATTTCCAATAGGGAAGAAGAGCTCGGGATCTTCATCGCGGCAGGCCGCCTCGTGTCGCCAATCCATCGTAATCTCCTTCAATTTAGGGAAGTCCTGCCTTGGGGCCAATGGGCGGATCTGGCCTTTCCGGAGGTGCTAATTCAGACTAAAGCCGCTCAAACTTCGCTAGTTCTACCGAAGCCGAGCGGAAATAGTGGTGAATACGGTCCTATTCTCTCGTAGGACCAACGAGATAACAAGGACATAGAGTAAAAGATTCCTCACATTGGCTGAGAGTTTGTACTCAGAATCCTTTTCAATCGCCTTTATAACCCTTTTACACCCTTTTGAAGTTCTTGTTTGAACTCTTGCTTGAACTCCTTCTAGGCCCATTTGGTGCCCCCGACAGGAGTCGAACCTGCGCACCCGCCTCCGGAGGGCGGTGCTCTATCCACTGAGCTACGAGGGCAATTTTCAACGAGCCCCCCTAGGGTATCAGTGAAAGAATCTGGCCTTCAGAGGCCCTTATGGCCTCAAAATGGCGTGAAGTAGTTAAAGCAATCAGTTCCAGCAAGAAAATCACAGAGATGGAGAAGTTCTGATGACCGGTCTAATTGAGAAGGCTTACTTTGCTACCGGATGTTTCTGGGGAGCTGAGCGTCGCTTCTGGAATCTCCCTGGCGTGCTCTCAACGTCGGTCGGTTACATGGGTGGTCACACCAGCCAACCCACTTACAAAGAGGTCTGTACCGGCAAGACCGGCCATGCCGAAATGGTTGAGGTCGTATTTGACCCATCTCAGATCTCCTACCACCGCCTGCTTCAAGAATTTTGGACGATGCATGACCCAACTTCTCTCAACCGACAAGGTGGGGACATTGGGACTCAATATCGCAGCGCAATATATGCCAGCACCGAACGCCAGTTAGAAGAGGCCTTGGCTACTCGTGAAATTTATAACGATGTACTTTTGCAAAATGGCCTGGATGAAATTTGCACCGAGATCAAGAGTGCTAATGGCATTGTGTACTGGCCAGCCGAGGAATATCACCAACGTTATTTAGAGAAGAATCCAAATGGATATGACTGTCATTCATCAACGGGAATTCCATATCCAGATCAACTCACGATTGGGTAGTTGCAATTCGGTTATTGCATCTGGGTTATTGCATCTGGGTTATTGCACTACCAACTAGTTGAATCGCCCTCGGTTGCGCGCCAGCAGTACCACGCGACGACGCTCTGCCGACCTTTAAATTTTTCACCAATCGCATCGAGTTCTTTCGGAGCGATCTCATAATCTAATTTATGGATTTTCTCCCAACCGCGGCGCATCGCTAAATCTCCGACGGGCCAGAGATCAAGACGTCCGAGATGAAACATCAGAAACATCTCTACGGTCCATCGCCCGATTCCCCAGAGGGCGGTGAGTTCCGCTGAGATCTCTTCGTTGCTCAATTTAGAGAATTTCTTAAATTCAACCGCGCCTGAAAGCGTTGCCTGAGTCAGTTCATCAATCGCACGAGCTTTGGCTCCGCTGACACCTGCAGTGCGAAGGTCTGCTGCGGATAGATTGACCAGGGCTTCAGGCTTAAGTGAGCCACCTGCAAGGGTGATTACGCGATCTCGAATTGTGTCGGCCGCTTTTACCGCGAGTTGCTGCGAGATGATCGAGGTGACGAGGGTTTCATAGTGACCCTGGCGTGGACGCTTCTGATTTATTGTGCACAGTGGACTGGCTTTAATGATGGGAGCGAATGCAGGGTCAATTCTTGCGATCGCGCGCACATGTTTACGCATCTCTTCGCTGGTCGTTAGAGCCACGGCGTTAGCCTAGTCAGTAGGCTAGTCCTGTGATCACAAATACCACGGGCGGACTGGCCTGGGGGCTTACATTAGGTGGTCTGGCTTTAGTACTTGTCGTCGATTTTTTCTTTGCCTATCGAAACCGAGCCAAACTCACCTCGCTTCGAAATGTGGCGCTCTGGACTCTTTTCTACCTCGCTGCAGCGATCGCTTTTGGATTCACCCTCGGAATTTGGTCGACAGGACAGGCCAGAGGCGAATTCTTCGCCGGTTGGATAACTGAGTACTCCCTCTCGTTCGACAATCTATTCGTGCTCCTGCTCATTATGGCCAAACTTAAAGTGGCAAAAGAGCGCGAGGAGATCATTCTCTTCTGGGGCATTCTCTCTTCATTGTTACTACGTGGAGTCTTTATCGCTGGTGGAGCGGCGCTGGTAAATAAATACGAGTGGATTTTTTACATCTTCGGAGGATTCTTGATCTATACCGCGCTGCAACTTTTCAGAGAGAGCGAATCTGAAGAGTGGGAAGAGGGTCGAGTTATCAAGTTCTTAAAACGCCGTGGAGCATCTATTGGTTTTGTTGCGATGGTCGCTATCGCGCTCACTAATCTGCTCTTTGCCTTCGACTCTATTCCCGCAATATTTGGATTAACTCGCAATCCCTATGTGATCGTTACAGCGACGATCTTCGCCTCTATGGGACTTCGCCAACTCTATTTCTTGATCGGCGATCTCATGAGCAGACTGATCTATCTCAGCGAAGGGCTCTCCATCATTCTCGCCTTCATCGGTCTCAAGTTGATCTTTGAGGCGAGCATCGCTGAAGGTCACACCAAAGTGGCTGGGATTAAAGTCCCCAACATCTCACTCGGCCTCTCGCTAGGTTTTGTCATCGGCACCTTGGCGCTCACCGCGATTATCAGCTCTCTTAAGGCTCCAAAAAAGCCCTAAGGGTTTATCTAATACATCGTCGCATTCGCCAGCTACCACATGTTTTCAGCCAGCCAGTCATAGTTTCCAGCCGACCAGCGATCTACCTCCTAGGTTAGGCTTCATCCATGTCGACGCCCTCGCAATCACCAGATTCACCATTTGCCTCCCATGAGGGGCTGAGTTTGGAGAGTCGAGTCGTTGCGGCGGGACGTCCAATCCGTGAGAGCGATGCCGGAGTAAATGTTGGTATCGATTTAAACTCCACATTTCTCGCTCCAGGATCTGCCGGATATGGCAGGTTCGGAAATAGCACGTGGAGCGCCCTTGAAGATGCAATTGCATCTCTCGAGAATGGTCCAACTCTGGTTTATTCAAGTGGGGTGGCTGCAATCACCGCCCTTTTTTCAATCTTGCCTCGCGGAGCAGTCATTACGGCATCGCGAAACTGCTACTCGGGAACGATGGTCTTACTGCGTCAGGCAGAGGCATCAGGTGCGGCCGAAGTTCGCTATGTAGATATTTCCAATACAGATGAGGTACTAGCCGCGCTTCCTGGAACAACTTTGCTCTGGGTGGAATCTCCAACTAACCCTGCACTCGAAGTCGCCGATCTGCCGACTCTCATCGCAGCAGCAAAACGCCAAAACATCGGAGTGGGAGTCGACAACACTTTTGCCACGCCACTTCTACAGCAACCACTTGATCTTGGCGCCGATGTGGTCATCCACTCGCTCTCAAAATATATCTCCGGACATAGCGATGTGATCTTGGGTTCAATCTCAACGAAGGATGCTGCTCTCTACCAACGTCTCGCCGATGTTCGCAAGATCAATGGTTCTATCCCGGGTCCCTTTGAAGTCTGGTTGGCGCTGCGCGGAATTCGCACCCTAGGAGTTCGCCTCGAACGAGCTCAGAAGAACGCTCATGAGATCGCCTTGCGTTTATCGCTTCACCCCGCTGTAGAGCGAGTTCGCTACCCAGGTCTTCCAACAGATCCTCATCATGAAATCGCAAAAAGTTTTATGAAGGGCTATGGGGCGGTCATCTCATTTGATCATCGCGGGGGAGCCGAGGCTGCAGATCGAGCCTGCGCCGCTTCAAAGTTAGTGGCTCACGCCACCTCACTCGGCGGGGTGGAATCTCTGTGGGAGCGGCGCCATCGCTGGAGCACCGAGAGCCCAACCATTCCAACGAATCTGATCCGACTCTCGGTTGGCATTGAAGATCTTGAGGATCTCTGGCGGGATATTGATTCGGCCCTACGTGCCTCCCTTGAAAGTTAACGGGATGTTCATGCTGCGCTCGGCACGCTCTAAGGTTCCTTCCAGCGAGTAACAAGGCAGAGAGAGTAGATTTACCTTATGTTCAAGCACATTCGTCGCGCAGTTGGAATTGTCACCGTTCTGGTGGTGATTATTGGCGCCCTAAAGTCGGTCTTCGCATGGCTCGCAAATAGTGAGCATGGAACCCACGAACTTTTCGCTGACGAAGAAGAATCTGAACGTCAGTTCTAAACTGACCATTCACAATGACCGATAACTCACTTAACGCTGACTCATCTGATGAGTTCGAATACATTCCAGGCGTATGCAACATTGGTGTTCGCGAGATTCGCCGCCGCCAACTAGTTGGTGGAATTGGTCTATTTCTAACTATTACAACGGTCTTTGGTTTTTATCACCAACACTCATCTCAAATTGCAAGGCTAGGAACTTTCTTGCCTGCACTTGTGATGTCGATCGGTTATCTCCAAGCGCGCAAGAAATTCTGTCTCGGTTTTGGAATCTCAGGGCTCTTTAATTTTGGGTCATTGGGCAATGCAAAGCGAGTCATCTCGGAGGCAGATCGCAAGATAGATCGAGAAGCTGCGATCAAGCTCTTCTTCCAGGCCTCACTAATCGCTGCCGCTATTACGGCATTTGTATTTCTGCTTCCAAGTTCAAAATAGTTTTACTGGAGCTTCCAAAATCTAGGTAATTCCCAATTTAGGCAGTTTCCAATTTAGGTAGTTCCCAATTAGAGCAGCCCCATATAGATAAGATAGCGCCATGAGTTCGACTCCCAAGACGCTTCACATTGTCTTAAATGGAGTTACCGAAGATTCTCGCGTTCTTAAATGTGCCTGGTCACTTGGAAATGCTGGCTGGGATGTCCTCGTCATTGGAGCAACTGCTCAGAATTACTCTGACGAGTTAAGTATTGGTTATGCACGTATCCTGCGCTTGCCACTCAAGATTGTAATTACCAAGAATCAGATCCCGCGTGCCCTGCGATTTCTAATGCGCGGCGATACTCTGGAGTGGCTCGTATTAGGAGTGTTACGTCGGTTGCGTAAGTATCGTCGCAAATTATTCGAGAAAATGAAGGTAAAAGAAGAGGTAGTAGTCCCTAACCTCAACAGATCTGTAAAAGTAATTACTCCGATCGCACTGGAATTTGCACCCGATGTAGTTCATGCGCATGATTACACAGCTCTTCCAATTGCCGGAGCTATCGTTGAGAAATTACGAGCGGCTGGCAAACCTGCTGCACTGGTATATGACGCACACGAATATGTCCCAGGGGTCGCACACCTGACCAAACCGATGGCCGCGCTCTATACCAAGATTGAGCGTCAATATTCCAAGAAATCTGCCGCGGTTCTCTCGGTCAGCGAACCGATGAACGATCTCTTATTGGATCAGTTGCAAGTGACGACGCGTCCGACGATCGTGGCTAATGATCCACTCGTGGATGGCCAAGAACCTTCAAAGAGAAATCTGCGTGAGGATATTGGGGTAGGGGCCGACGTTCCTCTGATGGTCTATTCCGGTGCGGTTGCACCACAGCGAGGCATTCAAACCGCTTTGGCCGCACTTCCTGACCTTCCAGGAGTGCACTTGGTTCTCATCGCCAACCCAAAGAATAAGTCGGTACAAGACTTAGTGGCCAGCGCACCTGAGCTAAGCGATCGTTTTCATGTTGTTCCTTATGTTCCAAACTCTGAATTGGTCTCCTATCTTTCAACCGCAGATATTGGATTGATTCCTATTTTGCATCGCCTCAATCATGAGATCTCACTTATCACGAAGTTTGGCGAGTATATGCAAGCACATTTGCCGATCATTGTGAGCGATGTAAAGACAATGTCAGCCGAGGTTGTGCGACTGGGCAATGGAGAGGTATTTATTGCAGAGGATGTCGCTGACTTCGTTCGAGCAGCCAAATTAGTTTTAGCTGACCCTGCGAAATATCGCGCCGCCTATACCGAAGAGGTTTTATCGGAGCGATCATGGGAACGTCAGGCCGAAATCCTGCTTACAACTTACAACACAATCGCTAAGGCGACTCCTACCGCGCGGGCTCATATGCCGTTTGTAGTTACCGAGCCAGTTGTCATAGAGAGCGTTCAGATCTAAAAGTTAAGCACCCGCTCCGATGACGCGGAACGCAACACCTTCAAAGTTCTTTCGATCCATCGTGCGACGTCCATCTACAACTGCCTGAACTCCAGGAAAATCTGCCTTGGTTAGCGATTTGTATTCTTTGTGATCGGCTTGAAGGATGACAGCATCGACAGCGTTTCCGATCGCATACGGTGTGAATCCAAGAGAGGTGATCTCCTCATCGGTGTACATCGGATCATTGACGACGACATTTGCACCACGCGCTTTGAGAGCGGTGACAACTCCGAATATTCCGGAGAAGGCGGACTCTTTAACTCCACCGCGGTATGAAATTCCCAGGGCGGCAACGGTCTTGCCAGCCAGATCGCCAAAATTGTCAGCCAATAACTTGACCGCATGCTCTGGCATTGCTGCGTTTGCCTCGCGGGCCGAGCGAACAACTGTGGCCTCGGGATCGTTCCAGAGATAGAAGCGAGGATAGATGGGAATGCAGTGACCGCCGACAGCGATACCAGGTTGGTGAATGTGGCTATAAGGCTGGGAGTTGGAAGCGGCAATTACTTTAGCGATATCGATATTTGCGCCCTCGGCAAAGATCGCGAACTGGTTAGCCAAAGCGATATTCACATCGCGATACGTTGTCTCGGCTAACTTCGCCATCTCGCTAGCCTCGGAGGTCCCTAAATTCCACACTCCATTTTTCTCAGCGAGATCAGGACGGTCATCGAAATCTAGGACCGCTTCATAGAAAGCAATTCCAGCAACGGTGCTTTCATCGTTGATACCACCGACAAGCTTTGGATATTTGCGTAGATCTGCAAAGACGCGGCCCGTTAATACTCGCTCTGGAGAGAAGACCAGGTGGAAATCAACGCCGGCCTTCAACCCCGATCCTTTTTCTAGGGCTGGAGCGAAGCGATTGCGGGTTGTGCCTACTGGAAGAGTGGTCTCGTATGAAACGAGTGTTCCAGGCTTAAGACCTGCAGCAATCTTCTCTGTTGCGGCATCCATCCAACCAAAATCTGGAATTCCCTCATTATTAACGAATAGTGGAACAACAATTACTACGGCATCTGATTCGCTGACAGCCGCCGTTGTATCCGTAGTGGCAACAAGATGTCCGGACGCTACAACTTCAGCGAGATATTCAGCTAGAAAGTTCTCGCCAGGAAATGGCTCGACCCCAGCGTTGATGAGATCTACAGTCTTCTGATTAACATCGCAGCCAATAACGTGATGTCCTTTTTTAGCGAACTGCACCGCAAGCGGTAAACCAATCTTTCCAAGTGCAACGACGGCGATCTTCATACTTTTAGCGACCTTTCGAAACTGTGATAACCGAACGAGTATTGGCGCTCTCGATCATTGCGCTTGCTACACGAACCGTAGCTAGACCTTGCTCCATGGTGACGATGCGCTCTGATGCGCCTGGTAATCCAAGTACTGCATCTCGGAACGCCTCGTGCTCCATCTTGAGTGGTTCAGGCTTAGCAAAGGCATAGCGAATGACATCGCCCTCACTTACACCGCGGAAGGATGCAACGGCATCCCATTGGGTATCCACTGAGGCATTTGCATAGAAGGTTAGGTCGGCAGTCAAGGTATCTGCCACGAAGGTTCCGCGCTCTCCGGTCACAATCGTAAGACGCTCTTTAAAGGGGGTTAACCAATTAACTAAGTGGTTGGTGATGATGCCGTTTTCAAGTTCACCGACCGCCGCAACCATATCTTCATGTGGGCGACCAGATTTAAGGGCGGTCTTTGCCGAAACATTTACAAATGGTGAGCGAGCAACCCAGGCAGTGAGATCAATATCGTGCGTTGCTAGGTCTTTAATAACGCCAACATCTGCAATACGTGCAGGGAAAGGTCCTTGGCGGCGTGTAGCAATTTGATAAACGCTTCCCAACTCACCGGCATCAAGTTTGGCGCGCAACTGTTGAAGGGCTGGGTTGTAGCGCTCGATGTGTCCGACAGCTCCAACTAATCCCTTAGCAGAGAATGCATCAGTAATACGTTGTGCTGATTCATTATCAACGGCGAGTGGCTTTTCGATCAGTGCATGAACTCCAGCCTCAGCCAGTGCCAGCGCTAGATCTTCGTGAAAAGCCGTTGGGGCAGCAACCATTGCATAATCAATGCCGAGCGCAATCAACTCTTCAACTTGAGCTACAAGTGGACGAGAACCAGCAACTCCGTGTGGATCTCCCATGGGGTCACATACTCCGACGAGTTCTACTCCGTCGAGTGATCCAAGTACTCGGGCATGGTGACGACCCATCATGCCCAGGCCGACTAGCCCGGCACGTAATTTCTTCTCAGCCATGGGATCTACTCGCTTAGATTCGGGTTACAACGTCATTAACGACGCTAACAATTTGTTCGAGCTCGGATTGAGTTAATGATGGGTGAACTGGGATTGAGATAACTTCCTTGACCAACTCTTCGGTGACAGGAAGATCATGAACCGAGTTGAAAGATGGAAGGCGATGAATTGGGGTTGGGTAGTAAACATCGCAACCAACTCCGCCAGCCTTGATAAGTTCGATTGCCTTATCGCGAGCCTCGCTGGTAGCACCGGCTAAACGGATTGTGTACTGGTGGTAGGAGTGCTCACTCCCTGGGCGAACATATGGCGTAACAACTCCCTTGAGGTTTGCATCAAGGTAGGCGGCGTTCTGGCGACGAGTCGCTGTCCACACCTCCACCTTTGTTACCTGTACACGTCCGATAGCAGCATGGATATCGGTCATTCGGTTGTTGAAGCCAACAATTTCGTTCTGGTAGCGAATAACTCCACCTTGGTTGCGCAACATTCGGCACTGATGTTCTACATCAGCATCGTTGGTAACGATCATTCCACCTTCACCCGAGGTCATATTTTTAGTTGGATAGAAGGAGAATGAGGCAACGATTCCCCATTCACCAGCCATGCGACCATTAAGAGATGCAAGGTGTGCTTGCGCTGCATCTTCAAAGATAGCTAGGCCGTGCTTTTGACCGATTGCTTCGAAGCGATCCATATCTGCAATATGTCCATAAAGGTGTACCGGCATGATTGCCTTGGTGCGTGGAGTAATAAGTGATTCGACATGATCAGGATCGAGATTGAAGGTCTTGGGATCGATATCGCCAAATACTGGGACAGCACCTGCGAGTGCCACGGAGTTAGCGGTTGCTGCGAAGGAGAATGAAGGGACGATGACCTCATCACCTGGCTTGATTCCTGCAGCCAAGAAACCTAGATGAAGCGCTGAAGTACCTGAGTTAACGGCGATGCAACGTCGGCCACCGACAAAGCGAGCGAACTCCTCTTCAAAGGCCTTTACCTCTGGACCTTGCGCCATCATTCCACTGCGTAGTACGCGATCGACCGCTGCGCGCTCTTCGTCTCCGATGATTGGACGGGCTGCTGGAATCAATTGACTCTCTTCTCCACTAGTTACTTAACCTGTCGGTACTTATTACTTCTCTTCTGCCTTGTTACTTCTATTCAGTTCTGCACTCAAACTTTTCTTTTTTCTTTTCTCTTTGTCCAGCTTTTCTTTCCCTGAACTTATTTATCCTTATCTCACTCAGCTACGAGTTCGTTCTCTGAGATCTCGCGATAAAAACTTTGATCCTGAGGGCATTGGAATCGGCCTCCACCAAGGTCTGTGAGGGGAATTCCAGCCTTGCCTACCCAGCGAATACGCTTCGCTGGAACACCAGCCACCAGCGCATAGTCCGGCACATCTTTTGTCACGACTGCACCGGCCGCTACCAGGGCCCATTTACCAATGGTGACTGGAGCGATGCAGACAGCTCGTGCACCGATGCTCGCGCCATCATGGATCGTTACTCCGACAGCATCCCAGTCGCTACCGCTCTTGAGAGAGAGATCGGTATTGACCGCTCTAGGGAATTGGTCGTTGGTCAAAACTGCAGCGGGACCGATAAAGACTCCATCGCCAAGTTGGGCAGGTTCATAGACCAGCGCATAATTTTGGACTTTGCAGTTGTTGCCGAGGGTCACACCGCTTCCGATGTAGGCACCACGGCCAATAATGCAGTTGGAGCCAAGGACAACTCCGTCGCGTATTTGGGCTAGATGCCAGATCGAACTGCCATCCCCAAGAGTTGCAGAAGCATCCACATCCGCACTTGGAAGGATCCTTACAGCCATAAATGGAAGTCTAGCGGGTCAACTTCGCCATCTCGGCGGCAAAAATCGCGTATTCCCGCTCACTATCGAGGTTCTCGGAGGCCCATTTTGCGCCTTGATTTCGTAACCTATCCAATTCCTCGGGGTTCACTTGCCAGCTCTTGAGCCGCTGTGCCACCCCTTCGGGTGTCGACTCGATTGCTCCGGAATTACTAGCCGATATGAGTTCTACACAGCGGGGAAGCGGAGTAGAGATAGTTGCTAATCCGACCGCCATGTATTCGTAGAGTTTGGAGGGAACGGCCTCGATAAAGGCCGGGGTGCTTTCTAAGAGCGAGAGTCCGACCCAGGCACCAGCAGCAAACTTCCAAGATTCCTGTGGTGCCAACCTTCCGTGAAATCGCACACGAGTTTGGTTTGGATCATGAGATCGCAACCATTGATCAACGAGCTCTTGATCGCTACTTGCAACACCACCAACAAAATCAAAATCCCAATCCGTTGCTAACTCTGCAACGCGCAGCATGTGGTGCAAGCCGCGACTTTTGCGTAAATCTCCGATGTAAATTGCTTTAGGAGTTGAACTGCGCTCGCCACTCGACGTGAGGAGAGAGGCATCTGGAAGGTTGCGAACAACCAATCGATTTCTGGCATCGAATGGTGGGACCTGAACATCTGCAACCGTGGTGAGATCTGCGCGTCTGGCAAACCATAGCGCCGATTTCGTATCGCTCTTTGCGATCCAACCAACAATGCCGAAATAACTCTTGGTCCAGGCTCGATCATTGAGCAGACGCAGATAATCCTCGAAGAAGTCAACTGCCAATTTTCTTCGTATCAACTTTGCAATGGCAAAACTTGGGGCGATCGCCTCGGGAGATATTGCGTAGATGACTCGACCCTTTGAGCGAAAGACAAAATATCGAGATCGAAAGTAACGAGGTCCAAGTGAACTTGCCTTCCAATGCGCTCTAAAGAAAGGCCTACGAATAAATAATTTGGAATCTGGTGAAGGTGCATCTTTGATTTCGCCAGGAGCAAATATTTCAACGCTCAATCCAGCGCGAAGTAATGCGCGCGTTAAGCGATGCAATCGGGCATCAGCAAGACTTGCTCCCGAAGATATGATCGAGATATCGATTTTCTGCGACATCTGATCAGCTACTTACATATCTTCGTAGTTGGAAGGCAGCGATCCCACATTTAAGAATTTGAGGTAGTCATCGACAATCTCGTCAGGCTTGCCCTTTGCGAGCATCTGACCCTTATGCATCCAGATCGCGGTATCGCAGAGATCTGTAACGGTGGCAAGGGCATGTGAGACGATCAGAATTGTGCGAGCCTCGGCGCAAAGTTGACGCATTCGCTCAAATGATTTCTCTTTAAAAGCTGCATCTCCAGCAGATAAGGCCTCATCGAGCAACAAGATATCCGGAGTCATACTTACAGCAACGGCAAAGGAGAGACGACCGTACATACCGCTCGAGTATGTGCGAACTGGAAGGTCGATAAAACCATCTGGCAAGGCAGCAAAATCCGCGATCTCATCCGTCTTGTTGCTGATCTCATCCATGTTGAGTCCTGATGCCAAGCCACCCAAGATGATGTTGTCGCGTCCAGAGAGGGCAGGGTTAAAACCAACGCCGAGAGCGAGCAGGGTTGAGATCTTGCCGTTGACAACCACTCTGCCGTCGCTAGGTGAAAGAATTCCCGCGATGCAGCGCATGAGAGTTGATTTACCAGCGCCATTCGAGCCCACAATTCCCAGCACTGAACCATGAGGCACATCGAGCGTCATATGTTTGATCGCTTCAATTGTGCGGGTGCGTTGCTTCTGTTTCATGCTGGCGCGCATTACCGCATTCTTGAGGGTGCGCTTAGCTTCAAGACTTACCTTGTAAGTAATGGAGAGGTCCTCGATGCGAATAGCCAGATCTTCTGGCATATCGAGTGGAGATTTAGATACGGATGGCAAAATCGCGCTCCCTTGAGATGAAGAAGTATCCGCCGATCAAGATCGACGCGCCTGCCCAAAATACGCAGCCGACTAAAGTTTCTTTGTTGAGAGTTTCTCCACTTACCCAAACTCTTGAGGTCGCATTTAAGACCGGACCGAGTGGATTTACCCAGAGAAGAATTTTCATATGTCCGCGCAGGCTGTTTGGAAGCCAGAGGACGGGGGAGAGGTACATCCAAATTCTGGTGATATACGTTAAGAGTTTATTGGTGTCACGGAAATACACATTGAGGGTTGCAAATACCAGCGCCAAACCAAATCCCGTCAATCCAGTGCAGATCAGAATGAATGGAATCCAGAGGAAGTGCCAGGTCCATCCTGGGACGATCGTTGTGGGGTAAGCCCACTTACCAGCAACCAGAATGAAGATGTAGACCGGAATTGTTGGAAGAAATTGTTGGAATGCCTGAATAGCGCATGAAAATGGAAGGAGCGCGCGAGGGAAGGCTTGATTGAGAATCAATCGCCCACCCATCGTGATTGAGAGCGCGCCAGCTGTGACACAGTTCTGAGCGAAGTAGAAGGTAAAGAGCCCAATCAAGAGATGATCAAGACGGGTGAGGCCAGGAAGCGTGCCGCCGGGGCGAATGATGGTGACCACGAGGTAGTACACAAAGCCCAAAAGCAGTGGATTGAGCACGAGCCAAACTTTTCCGAGCCGTGAATCTAGGTATTCCGCCTTGTCATTGAACTTTGCCAACTCCGTGGCAAAGGCACGCCGTGTCCAAAACTCCTTGATGTAAGGGATGAGAGGTGGCAGAGAGGCACGGTGTGGCTCGAAAACCTGGATCTTGGGGACGAAATTTTCGTTCACGGGCATAGGGGTAAGTGTGCCATCCCAAGGGGCTCTCTATGCACAGGCCCAAGTGTGAGCCTGAACGCGCCCCAGCCCCAGCCTGCAGAATCCCCACATTCGGGCGGCTATCAACCGCCTCTCAGCATGACCTTCTCGAAGGCCATCGCTAGGACGATGTGTAAGAACCACGAATCTAACTATGAATCTAAATATGAAAGGTGAAAATCCAGATGGATCAATTCCAGAAGAAGGCGGCCCTTACCGGGGTCGGTAAGAGTTGGCTCGCGAGAACCCTTGCGGTAGCCGTTATCGGGGCGATCGGCTTACCAGCCATTGTTCAAAGCAGCGCCGCCACAGCCGCTGTAGCCGCCACTGCCGCCAAGTCGCGCGTGGTGCGCCAGAGCGCACCAGTTAAGAAAGCGTTAGCAAAGAAGGCACCAGTCAAAAAGGCACCAGTCAAAAAGGCTCCGGTCAAGAAGGCACCAGTCAAGAAGGCACCAGTCAAGAAGGCACCAGTCAAGAAGGCACCAGTCAAGAAGGCACCAGTCAAGAAGGCACCGGTCAAGAAGGCACCGGTCAAGAAAGCCGCGTCTCGTACAGCCACCGTTAAGAAGAGTTCTACCGGTGCTAAAACAGTGAAGAAAATTGCCGGTCGCTCAACAGGTGTTAAAAAGAGTGTCGGAGCAAAATCGTCTAGGTCGATTCATAAAGTTGCGAAGTTGGGTGCACAGAGCGCCGCAGTGGCAGCAGGGACAGCAGCAGGGGTTGCCGTCTCCAAGAATCTCTCCCATAAGTTGGCCAACGAGAAGGCGGCAACTGGATCTGACACTAAAGCAACAGATACGACAACAGCCGCAGGTGCAACCAACTCTTCGACAACAACAACCACACCGGAGACAAAATCCCAGAGCGATTCTGCGAAGTCCGCAGAGAGTTCAGTGGGTTCAGAGGCGGTTAAGGCCGATGCAGCAGGAGCTGCAAAGGTGAGCAATGGCGCTTCAAAGAGTACAAAATCTAGCAAGGCTCCCAAGGCTAATAAGCCCACGAAGGGAACTTCGGCTAAGCCGATGAAGAAACTTCGTATGCGTCGCCTGCATGTAGAACCTTAATTAGTTCAAAGTTGGGCTGGGTCAATTTGGGGCAATCCAGTGATTCTGGTGATCAATGCGATGTGATGATTGATTATCAAATTACGAAATTTGATGGCTAACCTGCAAGCCGTTGAACACCCGAGCAAATTGACCCTTCCAATTTTAGATCAAATTCAAGGCAAATGGGCAGCAAATTGACAGCAACTTTGGCGAGCTTCCCCTTGTGGGGGTTATCGATAGGGAGTAACTTCTTTTCATGGAGATCATCTTTCATACACGCAATGCAGTTTTAGCAGAAGATTTTCGTTCCATCGCTTCAGATAAGCTTCAAACGCTGCAACGATTTGGTGTTGTCTTGGACGGAATCAAAGTCGAGATAATCCACGAATCAAATCCCCGTTTTGGGAAGACCTCCCATCTTGTGACTCTGACATCTCATGGAAGTGGTCCATTTGTTAGGGGAGAGGGACAGGCATTTAATAACCTGGCGGCATTTGATCAAGCGGTTAAAAGTATTGAATTGCAATTACGCAAGGCGCATGAACGTCTTAAAGATTATGGGCACCAGTCGCTTCGCGAAGCGAGAGGCTAAGAACCTCGACAAATAGCTCGACATCGAGTTCGATTCGGAGACTCGATAACACGGGTTAGTAATTTGCTCCTTGGGGATAGCCACCTAGGGGATACTTAAGCCATGAAGCGAATCATCAATGCGCTCAAGGCGGTAAGACGTTTTTTCTTGCGAAGAAAAGCGATCTATTTGGCGTGGCGAGTTCGATTCGATCGCGAGACCAGGCTTCGTTATCTTTCGTTCAAGCGTCGGTTAAAGAGATTCTTTGGATCTCCGATCAAGTATAGACCGAGCTTCCTCATCGGGCCCACCAATTCAGCCAATCAAGCCACTCTCTGGGCGCAGGCATTAACCAAGGCTGGCCTGCCCTCGCAATCTCTCAGAATCTCAGGAGAACCTTCGAAGGAGTGGTTCAGTACTGATTACGCGCTTTCGCGAGAGGAATGGACAGACTTCGCGCGGCGCCAACAACTTTCTGATGTAGTTGCCTCTACGAAAGAGATTGTGCTCTTTGAATCGCTCAGGCCAGTCTTTCGACTTCAAAACGAGAAAGATGGAAGAAATTTAATTCTTGAAGATTTCGAGTTGATGAAGTTGATCGGCAAGAAGATCGGCGTTGTATTTCACGGTAGTGATATCCGAGATACTTCGGCACACGCCGCTCGAAACTCTTTCTCGCCCTTCCACAATGAGAGTCCAGAGTTGGAACAATTGCGAGCTCGGACTGCAGCGAACAAAGCGCTACTCCCTGAAATTAGAGCGCGGAAGATTCCAATTTTTGTCACCACAAAGGATTTATTACTCGATCTTCCAGATGCGCATTGGTTACCTGTCACAATCGATTTCGAAAAATTCCACAAGGTCGCAGTGGAATCGCCTATCTATCCAGATCCGCAAGCACCACTCCGCGTGCTCTTCTTGCCAAGCAGATCCTGGCTGAAGTCGGCAGATCTCATCGAACCAGTCTTGTTGCGCCTTCGAGATGAAGGTGTGATTAGTTACCACAGCTATTTGGCTGCGGGTGAGAGCCTCACTCATGATGCGGTGCCTAACGCGATCGCACAAGCAGATCTTGTGATTGATCAATTTCTGGGAGTAATTGGAGTCTTTCCAATAGAAGCCCTTGCTGCTGGTCGTTTAGTTATGAGCTATGTACCTGAGGAGGCAGGGGAATTTCCCATCATAAATATCACTCCAGATACTCTCGAATCAGAAATTCGAAGAGTCGCAAGAGATAAGCCACGCCCCAAGGCAGGTATCGATTATGCGCGTGAGTGGCACGATGGCCGCGAAAGCCTCTTAGCGCTTGCCGAAGTTTTTGGTTTTAAGATCCAATAGTTATTGGTTTTAAGAACTTTTCGTCTCTTGTTAGGGGAGCGGGCCAATATATTTGCGGTACCCCTTCTCCCAATTTGTGAGAAAAATTTCCTGCCCCGCTTTGAGTGAGAGCTTTCCAGAGCAGACCAGGAGGTGGATCTGATTTTCGAGTTGATCTTTGACATATGAGCTGTACTTAATGTTATGAGGTTCGGGAAAGAGATTGAGTGGGCTACTGGGATTACCGCCGACCTCAAGAGGGACGATGTGGTCCTCTTCGTAATCTTTCATGTTGAGGTCGCCATCTAAGTTGTAACCGGAGTGAAGTTGGTTGTACTTGAGTTGGTTGGTGTAATTAACGGGTGGGCGAACAGTTGCCGTCCAACCAACGACGCAGATGGTGCTCCGAATATTGGCTTGAGTTACCGCAGGATTTATCGCGCCAGGAGTCAATTTCACATTTGGTAGCCCGGAGTTTTCGGAATAGGTAGCCGCACCACAAGCAGACAGCCCAAGTGAAGCGGCCAATATCAAACTGGTTGTTATAAGAACTGATCCTCGCGATGTGCGACGAATGAGGGCTGACTCCCAAAGGCTAGGCTCAACTAGGTCACGAGCCTTCACCGTTAAGGGCATTGAAATCCGAACTCTCCTTCTACATTTGTGGGCACTTTGCCGCATCCAACGAGAGCAGTTCCAAAATCGACAATGCTCCACTTCTTGTTTACTACTGTAGCGAAGCCGTATGCGTTATCGGTTACGGGCAGATATGGAACTGTGGTGAAGATAATCCACTGTGGATTAACTTTTGAACTTCGAATGTCGACGACCGCGCCAAAATATTTATCACCTTGCATTTCGGTGTCAATAATCTTGGTTACCAAATCGGTGCTCGTGGCTTGGGGTACTAGCGCTCCACCCTTATATTGATTGAAGTACGGGGTTGGCGAGTTTGGGTATTGTCCGAGGAGAGTCCAAGGAACGACCACCTGCGACAACTCACCTTGCTTTGCATTTGGCCACTGCAATAGCCAACCGGCTTCGGTATCAAGACCTACTGGGAGTTTGCCAGCGATTTGAGCCTTAACTGCATCACTTTTCCAAGTGACTAATTTCGGATGGTTGGCGTCAAAAGATGAGACGAGCAGATTGATTCCAGCAATTAAGTTGCTGTTATCTGGTCGTTGATCACCAGACTGCACCCCACATCCCGATAGCACCAGGGTTGCGCTCACTAGAGAGCCAAGAAGAGCCAGAGTGCGAGATCGCCTATTCACCTGACGATACTAATCCCTGGCGCGCTCTCCACAGGGGAAAGTTATCCCCAGTCACTTTTAAGGATTGGTAGATCGAATTCCACTTGGAGTTTGCTCGCCATGTGAGCGAGATAAAGAGCGTCATTAAAAGCGGTATCAAGGGTGAAGTAAGGAATGAATTTGGCCCCCTGGCTGCTCTGATGGCAGATCCCACGGTCGAAGAGATCTGGATTAACTCCCCGCATCGTATTTTTATTGCTCGTGCCGGGGTAAGTCAGCTCACTAACTTGGTATTACAGCAACAGGACGTTCATGACTTAGTAGAGCGCCTTCTCATGTGGGGTGGCAGACGTCTTGATCTCTCTCACCCCTTCGTAGATGCCCGCTTACCGGATGGAAGTCGATTACATGTAGCGATACCTGATGTCACTGCTACTCACTGGGCGGTAAATATTCGCAAACACCTAATTCGCGGTAAGTCATTAGCTAATCTCGTTGAACTGGGAGTGATGAATACCGAGATAGCAGAGTACTTGTCGCAAGCGGTCCGAGAAGGACTCAACATTCTCGTCAGTGGATCCACGCAAGCGGGAAAGACGACTCTATTAAATGCGCTCGTAAGTGCTGTTCCCTTTCACAATCGAGTGATCACGATCGAGGAGGTCTTCGAGCTTAAGCCACAACTTCCTGACTGCATAGCGCTGCAAACTCGCCAGGCAAATTTGCAGGGGGAGGGTGAGATTCCACTTCGGAAATTAATCAAAGAGGCGCTAAGAATGCGACCTTCGCATTTAGTAGTAGGGGAGATTCGCGAGGCTGAAGCGCTCGATCTATTGATTGCACTTAACTCAGGTCTGCCTGGAATGGCGACGATTCATGCCAATGCTGCTCGGGATGCAATTGCCAAATTGCAGACCTTGCCTTTGCTTGCTGGTGAGAACATCTCATATCAATTTGTGGCACCGATTGTCGCAGCAACAATCGACTTAATCGTGCATTCAACAATTCTGCGCGATACGGGTGAACGGCGGATCGTAGAGATTGCTCATGTCACAGGACGAATCGAAAACGATCGCGCAGAGATCGAACCGCTCTTTCTTTATCGAGATGGAAGATATGAGGTGGGACTCGGAGATCCGTATCGAGTCTTCAAAACCAGCGAACCACAGTGGAGCGCATGATGAAGCTCTCTACTAAGCCCAAGTTCATCCATATTCTTGTTGGGGCAATTATTGGTTTTTTTGTGGCTCGTATCTTGTTGGGTACCAACTTGCTTGCAATTCCATGCGCTGGACTCGGAGCGTCCGTACCCACGGTGATTTTGAAGGGAAAACTGCAACGTCGTCAGCAATCTCTATCTGCCCTATGGCCAGAGCTTTTGGACCATATGATTTCTGGGCTTCGCTCTGGCCTTTCAATTGCAGAAACGATTTCCAGTTTATCTACGCGAGGGCCCGAGATTTCCCGTCCCATTTTTTCAGAGTGCAAGCGCCAGCTCATTACCGGGGCGGATATGTCGAAGATCTTTATTTACATCAAATCAGAGTTTAGTGATCCAGTTGCCGATCAGGTATGTGAGGTGCTGGATTTTGCGCGAGGGACAGGGAGCCGCGATACCGCAGTAACACTTAGGACGTTGGGGGACTTTATCCGGAGTGATATTGCGGTTCGTGGTGAGATTCGTGCGAAATTGGGATGGATCAAAAATTCCGCATTGGTGGCCGCCGCAGCACCATGGATTCTCCTCGTCATACTCTCCTCGCAGCCATCTACCTTGCAGGCTTTCTCCACTGTGAGTGGCCACTTGATTTTGCTCCTAGGCGTGGTCCTGTCAGTTCTGGCATATCTCTGGATGTCTCGTGTGGGGCGAGTGCAGGAGGTACAACGGATATTTCGAGGTGAACTCCAGTGAGATTTCTCTTGGCCCTTATTGCGATTGCTCCCATCTTTGTGATCGCAGTAAACATGATGTGGGAAGAGTTTCGAAGTGAGCTGGTAACGGGATATAGCAATGCGACCTACAAAGTTGAGAGCAAGAAATCCCGCAAGCAGATTGAATCCGAGTTTCCTCAGGTTGTGGAGTTGTTTGCCATTTTGTTGGCCGGCAACTTGAGTCCCGCGACCGCTCTGGAACACATCAGTCGTCGAACGCAAGGAGAGTTTGCTCTACTTCTACGGGAGACTGTTTCAGAGATTCATGGGGGAGCGAGCTTTTCGCATGCCCTAGATCTTATGAATACTCGCATTAAATCTCCCATAGTGCGCAGGTTCTGTGATTCCCTAATGATCGCCATTGAGCGCGGATCACCTCTAGTAGATGTGGTCAATCGACAGGTCGAAGAGGTTCGTAACGAGGAGCGCTCCCAACTCCTTGTTGCAGCCGGTAAAGCAGAGATTGCCCTCATGATTCCCGTCGTCTTTCTCATCCTTCCCATCTCAGTTCTCTTCGCCCTCTGGCCCTCCTACTTTGCACTCGGTCACAGCATCGGATTCTGACAACAGAAATATGGAAGCACTACCAAAGAAGCACTACCAAAGAAGCACTACCAAAGAAGCACTACCAAAGAAGCACTACCAAAGAAGCACTACCAAAGAAGCACTACCAAAGAAGCACTACCAAAGAAGCACTACCAAGATCCTCCAACGAATCCTCAAGCAGGGAGTACAAATGAAATTAATTCACATTCCATTTCTAAAAAGGAATGCCCACCCGTTTCTCGGTCTTAATGAAAATACAAAAGCGAATACTCGGCCGCATGCCAAGCCCCGCATGGACCTGATTATAAATCTGAAATCGAAACTGAGAGAGAATCGCATTGTTCAGAGGGCCTCAGAGCGAATTTTGAAGTCTTCCATTCAGGTTTTCCGTACCTTCAGCGAAGAGCGTGGAGATGTCCCGGGATGGGTCTTAGTTGTCCTGATGACGACGGGACTTGTCACTGGCATATGGACTCTGGCCGCACCTCGGATCGATTCAATTTTGCGAAACTCACTTGATTCGATGAGCGGTATTCGATGAGTTTGAATTCGGCGATATCGGGAAAACTGCATCAACTTCCCAGGGAGCTGCGAGATGAGCGGGGGAATGTGGAGAGCGCGCTGACGCTAATCCCACTGATGCTTCTTTTTCTGAGTGTCTTGCAGATCTGTATCTCCGTTTACAGCCGCGATACCTATAGCCAAATCACTCAAGGAGCCGTTGCTTTCACCGCTATGGGCGATGGATCATCTCAGACGTGGAGCTCTAACCCGATTGCACTGCCACTTCCAGGAGGAGGATCGGTCCTAGTAGGAGAGCGTGAGATAAAAGTTCCCGCGATATCTCCGCTACTCCCCGCTGGTGACTTCTTTGGAACCACGGGAGTCGCGGTGCAGGAGTGAGCAAAAGGTTGAGATTGGAACTCAGAAGAAGTTCTGAAGTAAGGAAGCAATCGAGATCAAGTTCCCGACCAAGTTCTTCCGCGCGGTCGATCTCACACTCAATATTTCGCTCGTTCTGCGATCAGCAGGGAAGCGCTGTCATCGAATTAGTTGTGCTGGCACTCCCTCTTTTACTTCCGCTGACGGTCTACCTCAATGAGGTTCATCAAAACTCAATTATTAACTCCGATCTTCATAATTTAGCCAGACAAAGTGCTCGCGCCTTTATTACAAGCAATGACGAAAGTCTGGAGAGTCCACGGATGCAGGCGATCCTCAATTTATTCGAGAGCAAAATCTTGGCTCCCGCAGGAATCTCGGAGGTTCCCACCCTCAATATCGAGTGTTCGGCCTACCCATGTTTAACGCCAAACGCTGAAGTAAAGGTAACTGCATCCATTACTCATCTCCATAAAAACTTCTCTGGGATATTTAGATTTATCTCGGCACCGTCAGTCCAGTTTTCAGCGAGCGATACTCAAATCGTGGATGCCTGGAGATGAAGAAGCTTCCAATAAAAGATCTGCTACGTGACGAAACCGGGAGCCTCTCGATATTGGTTTTCGCCCTATTTTTCGTTCTACTTGTATCTTCACTTGGCGTCGTGGATATCTCGGATAATTTTCTCGCCAAGCGCCAATTGATCGAGATTGGCGAAGTTGCTATTACGCAGGCAGCACATCAGTTATCACTTTCGCGCTATTACTCGGGCAATGTATTAATGGATAGTTCAGGTGCGGATGGAACTCAATTTAGGATTCCACTGGATTGCGCTAAGGCGACTTCAACTTTTGAAGAAGAGATAGCAGTCTCTCAGCTCCGGGGAGAGGCGATCTCGATTCAGGGATGGAATTGCTCTAATGATGAGGTCAGCGGAACTCTCTCGGCTCAGATACCAGTTTTACTGAAGTTGCCATTAGGAATTGGTGGAGAGAGCACCACCATCACCGCAACTATCGGGGCTACTTCGATCATTGGGGGAGTTCGGCCCTGAAAGTTGCTTCAAATATTTCCTTCAAGAAGCCGAACTTGTTCCCTCAAGAAGCACCTCTTTCCCCTTCAATAACCACCTCTTTGGAACCATTACTCTTAACCCATGGCCGCTCGCGAGTATTTACAGGAAGTAAAGGCCTTGGACTCCACCTTGGTAAGCATCGAAAAGGTTCTGGATCTACCTAAATTGCAGGCTGACGCCGTCTCACTTGAAGCCGAGGCAAGCGCCCCGGACTTATGGAACGACCCAGAGAAGGCTCAGGTCGTTACGAGCAAATTATCCCGCGTGCAATCCACCCTCAATCGAATTACTACGATACGCCGCCGCTTGGAAGATATTCCGCTCCTACTTGAACTCGCAGAAGAGGATAAAGACCAGAAGGCTTTGGCCGAAGCAGGGCAAGAGCTCGACGATGTGACTCGTGCAATTGGGGAACTTGAAGTTCAGACTCTCTTGAGTGGTCAGTACGATGAACGAGATGCATTGATGACTATTCGCTCGGAGGCTGGTGGGGTTGAAGCTGCTGATTGGGCTGAGATGCTCAGTCGAATGTATCTCCGCTATTGCGAGCGCAATTCTTACAAAGTCGATGTTCTTGAAACTTCCTATGCGGAGGAGGCTGGAATTAAATCCACCACCTTCCGAGTAAGCGCACCATATGCATATGGAAAACTCTCGGTGGAGCAAGGTACACATAGGTTGGTTCGAATCTCGCCCTTTGATTCTCAGAGCCGACGCCATACCTCCTTTGCTGGCGTAGAAGTTGTACCCGTTGTCGAACAATCCGATCACATTGATATTGATGAGAAAGAGATTCGCGTCGACGTCTATCGCTCCTCCGGTCCAGGTGGGCAGGGCGTGAATACAACCGACTCCGCCGTTCGGATCACTCATATTCCGACTGGCATCGTTGTTTCATGCCAGAACGAACGCTCGCAGATTCAGAATAAGGCGACGGCGATGGCCGTCTTGCAATCCAAACTTCTAGAGCGACGTCGCCAAGAGGAGCGCGCTCGAATCGATGCCCTCAAAGGCGATAACTCCGGATCGTGGGGCAACCAGATGCGCTCGTATGTTCTAGCTCCCTATCAAATGGTGAAAGATCTCCGCACTGACTACGAAGTCGGAAATCCGGCAGCCGTTCTAGATGGCGATCTTGATGGATTTATCGAGGCTGGGATTCGCTGGCGAATGAGTGGGAATAAAGAGCACGCCTAGAACAACCAGGTAAGAACAACCAGGTAAGAACAACCAGGTAAGAACAACGAGGTAAGAACAACCAGGTAAGAACAACCAGGTAAGAACAACCAGGTAAGAACAACCAGGTAAGAACAACCCACGCTTGACTGACCTCTCGCTTTTTCCTTGCCCTGCGACCCAGACTTACCGAATTGCCCTGTTTATGTACTTTTTCACAGGCAATTGAAGCCCAATCTCCCCGACTTCAACCTGCTCTCAAACTAAACTGTTGCAGTAACTTTGCCCCGTCGCCCAGCTTCCAGGAGTCTTTCGTGATCAAATTTGAGAATGTCACCAAGATTTATCCTAAGCAGGAGCGAGCGGCCCTTGATCGCGTCGATTTAGAGATCACCAAGGGTGAGTTCGTTTTCCTTGTAGGGCTCTCAGGCTCGGGTAAGTCCACCTTCCTGCGTCTGGTCCTCCGAGAGGAGCAACCCACCAGCGGGAGCATCATCGTTGCTGGCAAGGAGTTGGGGACCCTCGCCGACCATAAGGTCCCCGAGTTACGCCGCCAAGTCGGCACCGTTTTCCAGGATTTTCGCCTCCTGCCAAATAAGACCGTCAGCGAGAATGTCGCGTTCACGCTCCACGTCCTTGGTTACTCCCAAAAAGAGATCAACCGAGAAGTTCCCGAAGTCCTAGAGATGGTGGGGCTGGAAGAGAAAGGCGATCGAAAGCCGAGCGAACTCTCTGGTGGAGAGCAGCAACGTGTAGCGATCGCGCGAGCATATGTAAGCCGTCCGATGATTCTTATTGCAGATGAACCCACGGGAAATCTCGATCCCGCTACAAGTGTGGGAATTATGAAGTTGCTTGATCGAATTAATCGAGACGGAACGACAGTCGTAATGGCGACCCATGATGCGGGTATCGTCGATCAGATGCGCAAACGGGTTATCGAACTCGAGGGTGGTCACGTTATTAGGGACCAGGTTCGTGGCGTCTATGGGTATACAGGTTGATTTGAGCGGGAGCATCAACTTTAATTTTTTGAAGGTGCAATACAGAAGGTGCAATACAGAAGGCAAGTAACTTGTAATCGAGTTACTTCGAAACGGGGGAGAGGCAGAGATGCGCGCAGGATTTGTATTTAGTGAGGTCCGAATTGGACTGCGCCGAAATCTCACCATGACCTTCGCCGTGATTATCACTGTTGCCATTTCGCTCACCTTGCTCGGAGTGGGTTTCCTCGCCAATTCCCAAGTTCGAGTTATGAAGGATTACTGGTACGACAAGATTGAGGTCTCAGTATTCCTCTGCGGCTCTCTATCTCAATCGCCATCTTGTTCTGGAGGACCAGTTACCGCGGCGCAACGAAACGCGATTCAAAGTGATTTAAAATCCTTGCCAGTAGTGCAAACCGTTTACTACGAATCACAGGCCGAGGCTTACCAACATTTTCAAGAACAATTTAAAGGCTCTGCGATCGCGCAGAATGTAACCCCAGATCAACTACCTGAGAGCTTTCGCGTTAAATTGAAGGATCCGACCCAGTTCAATGTTATTCAAAGTGCATTTGCTGGTCGCCCTGGTGTGGATACGGTTCAAGACCAGAGACAAATTCTCGATAAATTCTTCAAATTACTTGGAGTGCTCCGCGATGGAGCTCTACTCATTGGAATTGTGAGTGTATTGACTGCCGCGCTATTGATCAGCAATACGCTCCGTCTGGCCGCCTTTAGCCGTCGTCGAGAAACTGGCGTTATGAAGTTGGTCGGCGCTTCATCTTTCTCAATTCAGCTGCCATTCCTCCTAGAAGGTCTCTTCTCCGCGCTCTTGGGATGGGGGGTTTCAACGGGATTGCTCGCTGGATTTAAGGCTTTGGTAGATACCAAAGTTGCCCCATTGCTCTCATTCACTCGCTTCTTCCGCTGGACAGATGTTTGGGTCGCCTCAGCGGGATTGTTAACTGTGGGACTTTTAGTCTCGGCCATAGCTTCAATACTCACGCTGCGTAAATACCTCAAAGTTTAGTTTTTAGAAGTACGCGACTATGTCTATAAATGATCTGGGCGGAGATGCTCAAAGTGGCTCCGCGAATGGAATGAGTCGATCTGATTTTGAGCAGCAGCAAAAGCAAAATTTCTCAAAGGAACTTCCCGGACCTTATCTAGGGAAGGTTTCAATGGTTCGACTCTCGTTATTGCTCAGCCTATTCCTCATCTTCTCCGGCTCGGCATATGCAATCGGATATCTTGTTAGCGAAAACCAGCACCCACCTTCACTCGTAGATCAGGCTATTAAGCGAATCTCGAGCGGAGATCCGCGCTCACCGACAGAGATTCTCCTGCAGCGTGCTGCAATCGAAGCTGTTCTTAAAGCGACTAAAGATCGTTGGTCAAATTATTTTCCTCCCACAACTGCAAGCGCTTTCGATGCAACTCTGGAGGGAAGATATTCGGGCATCGGAATCTGGCTACGTCGTACCCCTGCTAACCAGTTAGAGATTTCTAGCGTGCAACCTAAATCTCCTGCAGCATTGGCTGGAATTAAAGTTTCAGATCAATTGATTTCTGTGGATGGAACGGATGTCTCCTCAGCAACTGTTGCCGACGCGATTGCGGCGCTGCGAGGGAGTCCTAATACAAGTGTTGCCCTTGATCTACGGCGAAACAGCTCAGAGATCAATGTGAAGGTAAAACGAGCCGCAGTCTTGACGGGTGATGTGCTGGCTTCACAGGTCGCGCCTAAGACTTTGTATATTCAAGTCTCTGCCATATCGCTTCACTCATCTGACGATGTTGCAACTGCTCTTGCGAGATATCCACATAGTCGCGGAATAATTTTGGATCTCCGTGATAATCCAGGTGGAGTTTTGAGTGAAGCGGTTGCGTTAGCTTCGCAATTTCTGAGCCCAGGAGTTGTGGTCTCATACACACGTAAAGACGGAGTTCCCCAGGTGATGAGTTCAACTAATGCTTCTCCTGATACTGCACCGATGGTTGTCCTCATAAATGGGGCCACGGCGAGTTCGGCGGAGGTTATTGCTGGGGCGCTCCAAGATCGGAATCGTGCTGTAATTATTGGAGATCAAAGTTACGGAAAGGGAACGGTCCAAGAGATCAGTTCGCTCAGCGATGGCTCCCAACTAGAGATAACCGTCGGCCAATATCATCTGCCTTCGGGGCGTGCGATAGATCAGGTTGGCATTACTCCAGATTTGAAAGTCTCTGAAAATGGCGAGATCGCACAAGCTATATCGATTCTCGCTGGTCTAGTTGCCCTCGATTCAGGCAAGAGTAGTAACCTGAAGAAGTAGGTGAGAGAAGAGCTACTGGCTTTCAAACTATGCTCGTAGCCTTCGAACCATGCAGCTAATTTTCAAACTAATTGTCGCTTGATTAACTTGTGTGGATTAGTGTCATGCTTAAGAATATTTATAACTCTTTGACGCGTTTCAACAATTGGGTACTTCTAACCGCCGAGTACTTCTGACCACTTGGTACTTGTGACCGCTCCTTTCTTCTAATCTCTCAGTGCTCCCGACCAATCGATAAACCCGACCTATGGTCGGTCTTCCGCTTACCTATATGTATCAGCGCGGTAGCAACCTCCCGCGATACGATTAGCCATTAGATCGGCATTGAGTTTCTTACTCCTGACCACAAATACGTCAGGATGATCTTTAAAACTTCGAGAGGCAGGTGATGAAATGGTTAAAGAGATTGGTCGCAAATTAATTGCCCAGAACAAGAGTGCTCGCCATGACTATTTCATCGAGGATGTCTGGGAGTGCGGAATCATGCTAACCGGTACTGAAGTGAAGTCGCTGCGGGCTGGCAGAGCATCAATTATTGACGGTTTTGCCATGATGAATAATGGCGAGTTGTGGTTGAGTAACGTGCATATTCCCGAATACACCGAGGGGACCTGGAACAACCACACACCTCGCCGCGACCGGAAGTTGTTGATGCACAAAAAGGAGATCGACAAGATCGCCGGCATCATCAAGCAAGGCGGACTCACTCTGATTCCCCTCTCCCTCTATTTCAAGGACGGCAAGGCGAAGGTTGAGCTGGCTCTTGGAAAGGGTAAGAAGGCTTACGACAAGCGCCAAGATTTGAAGGAGAAAGAGGCAAACCGGGAGATGACTCGAGCCCTTTCGCGTAAGAACTCGGGGAAAGACTAAATTCGAGCGTTCTAAATTCGATCGTTTTACATTAGTACTACTCAAGTTCCATCTAGCGGCATAAGTACTAACTAGGCATAAGTACTAACTAGTGATAAGTACTGACTAGGCATAAGTACTAACTAGATAGTGTGTTGGGTAAGTTGAATGTTGGCCCGTTAATCTGTGATTGACAGGCCAACCCCAACAGGATCTCCACCTATCTCAATACATTTCTTAATTTTGACCGTCAGGACCAGTCCCCTCGTGAGGCTCCTGCGCAATAAAATCCCACTATCCCGACCGTTAGATTCCACATAAGTTCGGGAGGTCATTAACAATTATGAGGTCAAGTGCTGGCATTACTCTCACTATCGCTCAGAGAATCGTCCCCACAATAGCCCCGACAATTACTTCGAAACTTACCCTCATACCTAAGGGCGAAATTAATTGGTTCCTTGGCTTTAGAGAAGTGGCATACAATTGGAATGCAACCTAACCCCTGGGGGTGAACGGTCTCGACTTTAGATGTTGGGGCAGAGGAAGCGGGCCGAGGAAGCCGGGATGATCTCGTTAACCAATAACCCTGGCAAAACTATAAGCGCCAGTACAACTGCCGCTGATTTCTCCCTCGCTGCTTAAGCGATAGAAATCCGTTAGACCGAGTGCGCCTTCGACTCGGAACCTAGCGTCGCTAGAGGGCTTACCTAGATGCAATGTTGCAGGTGCATTCGGGGAAATTAACTGCAAATGAGTTCGTTGACTACATGTTCGCGTGAGAGTCAGGACTGAGAAGACGTTTAGCGGACTACGCCCGTAGAAGCTCTGTGTCAGTACTAGAGGACCCGGGTTCGATTCCCGGCACCTCCACGAAGAGCGAGCAGTCAGTTAATCAACTGACTGCTCGTCTTTCTATTTCCCTGCTTCGTTGACTATTACCTTTTACCTACTAATCACTACCTTGAGTGCCTTTGTTTCAGCAGCACGACCGAAGGTGTCATAGGCCTCCATGAACTGGTCGAATGTGAATCGATGTGTCACCATTTTTGAGGCTGGCAACTTCTTACTCTCAACAAGTTTCAACAACATTGGTGTTGTATTGGTATTGACTAGCCCCATACTGATGAAGATGTTCTGAATCCAGAGATTTTCAATGTGCAGCGGCACTTCCTTGCCATGTACTCCAACGTTGGCCACGTGTCCACCAGGGCGAACGATTTCGGTTGCCATTGTGAATGTGTCTGGAACCCCGACCGCTTCTACTGCCACATCTACTCCAGCTCCATCGGTGAGAGCCATGACCTGCTCTTTCCAATTGGAGTCACCGGAGTTAACAGTGTCGGTGGCGCCAAACTCGCGGGATTTCAGCAGACGATTGGCATCTAGATCAATCGCGATGATGCGAGCTGCTCCGTAGAGGCTTGCAGTTGCAATGACGGCCAGTCCAATCGGACCCGAACCGACGACGGCGACAACATCTCCCGGCTTGACTGAGCCATACTGAACTCCGATTTCAAAGCCGGTTGGGAAGATATCGGAGAGCATGACGCCCTCTTCATCTGAAACACTCTCTGGAAGTTTATAGAGTGAGTTTTCTGCGTAAGGTACGCGAACATACTCAGCTTGAGTTCCGTCAATAAGGTGGCCAAAGACCCACCCGATTCCGGAGACACCCTCGTCACCCAAACAGTGCGAGTAGAGACCCATTTTGCAATTTGCGCAGGAGCCACACGACTTGATGCACGAGATAAGTACCCGATCTCCAACCTTCAGGTTAGTTACGGACGATCCAACTTCAGTAATTTTTCCAACACCTTCGTGGCCCAAGATTCGACCAACTGTTACTGCGGGGACGTCACCTTTAAGAATATGTAAATCAGTTCCACAAATAGTGGTTGCATCCAAGCGAACGATTACATCGGTTGGATTTTGAATTTTAGGATTTGAGACTTCGACCCAGCTCTTTTTTCCGGGTCCACCATAAACAAGTGCTTTCACTTTAGGTACTGCCCTTCACTGAATTCGCAAAAAGATTTTGCAACTTCATGATGCGCCTATTTATGATCGAAGTAAATACAAATCCTTACAACCGTAAGGTGATATCGGAGACATGGTGATGCCTCTCCTCAAGGGAAGTGTGATCTAATAGACAGAAATCCCTAGAGGAGAGTAATCAAGGAGTTGGCCTCTAACTTTGCTTGCGAAGCAGATCTCTAATTTCGCGAAGTAATTGCACGTCCTCTGGGTCTGGTGCTGGAGCCGCCGCTGCATCTTGGCGGTGGCGGTGTGCAGCGATTCGATTCACTGGAACTACGATGATGAAGTACAAACCAGCGGCTACGATCAAGAAGTTGATGATTGAGTTGATGAATGCTGCCCAATCAAAAGCTACTCCATGAATAATGAATGCTCCACCATGAATTCCACCTCCACCAAAGACTTGAATGAGTGGCTGAATGAATGATTTGGTGAGTTGTGTGACGATTCCAGTAAATGCTGCACCGACGACAACCGCGATGGCTAGATCGATGACATTTCCGCGCAGAATAAATTCCTTAAAACCTTTTAGCATCTTTAACTCCTTGGATTTGCAGGGTGGTGGCCATACTTTAACGGAGCCCATTGAATTTCACTCATGCCACCTCATTTATTGAGCGGGCAGCGACTTTGAAGATATTTCCTTCGGGTGATTTCCACTCGCAAGAGCCATCCTTAAAGGAGGTTAGCTCCCATCCACCATGAGTCTTCATGCGGTGATGTCTTCGACAGAGAAGTCCTAGATTCTCTTTGGAGGTCTTGCCGCCTTCTTCCCAGGGAATTGCATGATCGATATCGCATACTCGGGCTGGTTGGCGGCAACCAGGAAATCTGCACCTGCGGTCTCGCGCGACAATGAAATCGATGAGTGGTTGAGGAGGCTGATAAGTGAGTCGGCCATAATCGAGGAGGTTTCCAGTAACAGGGTCTGTGATGAACCTGCGCCATTTGGCATCTTTTGCTAGCAACCTTGCCGCGGATGCCGGAATTTCCCCATAACCCGCAAGCACTCCAGGATTTTCATTAAGTCCAAGAAATGTGGGCAGATCAAGGGTGAGATTTAAAGTGACTGGGCGACCATGGGCGAGGTTTTCATCTGCACTTGTGGCGAGGAATGACTCGGCGATCGTTGCTAGTGCATCAGCACGGAGTTGATCCAATGAAAGAGGCTCTATGCCCGCTGAAATTAGTTCCATATCTGGGTTCGACATTGTGTTCGACATTGGATTCGACATTGGTCGACATTGTTCGACATTGGATTCGACATTGGATTCGACATTGGATTCGACATTGGATTCGACATTGGATTCGACATTGTGTTCGACATTGTGTTCGAGACGGGATCTCTATGTGAATTTGAGCCAGTCTCTAAATGAGAAGATTTTTCAGAGATGTCTCCCTCTCTCGAGAGAGAGGGGTTTGCCAAGTGCCCTATCTCATTAGAATCTTCAAAGGAGTCCAAACCTCTCTTTCTGCGATTTTCACTTTGACTAGCAAGCTTCGTGGAAGCAAAGCTAACTAAACCCTTCTCCTTATTCGCTCTCGCCAACTTATCAATAGCCAACCAGACGGTTTGGGCTTCAACGGCAGGAAGTAACGCCATGATTTGAGTCATCCCATGCGGCTGAGGTGTAAATGTGACACGTCGTCCTTCACTGGCTTGTGCCACTGCGACTTCAAATTCAACTGGCTCCATCTTGGCCACGATACTTCGCACTTTATTCGTTACTTGAGCCGGAGTATGAAATTCGGCATAGGCGATAGCCGTCGACTCGAGATATTTAAGTTGATCTGGATCAATTCCCCGACGTAGCAGGGTGGCACTCTCTTTTGCGATAACCGTTGCTTGGGCACTTGAAATTTCGCCATTGGCCAATGCGGTACATGTTGCGGGGAGGTGCTGAGTGAGGACGCGCGCCACATCTATTCGTGATTGGGCGGTAACTGGAGCAACGTTGAGAGTTGTCGCAATCTCCTCGCGTTGAGGGTCATCAACGCTCGAGTAGAGCCCCTTGTCACTATCGGGCTCGGCGCCGGCCACGGCAACGATTGCAATCTGCATGAGAGCCTGGAGCCAGGCTCCTTGTTTCTCAAGGGCGGCGAGGTAATCCACCCGCGCCGAAGCGGTCAGCGTCATGGGGTCGATTTTGACGAGTTCGACAAGCACTTCAATCCCGGGGGTCTTCCCGAGTAGCTCGACAACGAATCTTTCGTCCATGAGTGAATCCTGGATTGGGGTACAGACAAAATAGAGGTGAAATTGTGATTAATTGGGGATTGTGTGGATAAGTGGAGGGACGATGTGTGAGGGCGAGTGGGCGAGGCGGAGCCTGATCGGGAATGCGGTGCTTGATCGGGAATGCGGAGCCTGATCGAGAATGCGGAGCCTGATCGGGAATGCGGTGCTTGATCGGGAATGCGGAGCCTGATTGGGAATGCGGCGCCCGTCTATGGCGTTCTATACTTCGGTTAGTTGAAACTTCAATTAACTGTTGAAGACAGCAAATAATTTAGTAGTGAAATAAGTAGTCGATTTATCAGAGAAGGTAGAAGACCACTTAGAAGTGATGAGTAGCGCTGAGTAGTGATTAGCAGCGATTAGTAGTTAAGAGAGAAGCCAATAAATGCCAGCAATAACAGTTAGCGATGTAACGGTTCTGCCACGTGTTAGCGCCGATCCACACGCAAAAGTTCGTCGCGTTAAGAGCGTTACCACTGCTCCGCAAGGCTTTGAGGGTGAAGGCTTCCCAGTTCGCCGTGCATTTGCTGGTGTTGATATGGCCGATCTCGATCCCTTTATTCACCTGGATCAAATGGGTGAAGTCGAATACGCCCCCGGTGAACCTAAGGGCACTCCCTGGCACCCACACCGAGGATTTGAAACTGTCACTTACATCATCGATGGCATCTTTGACCACAAAGATAATCACGGCGGTGGTGGCACCATAACTAACGGCGATACTCAGTGGATGACTGCTGGTGCTGGAATTCTTCATATCGAAACGCCACCCGAGCATCTTGTTGTTAGCGGCGGTCTGTTCCATGGATTTCAGCTGTGGGTAAATTTGCCTGCTGCCAAGAAGTGGTCTCAACCTGCCTACCAAGACATTCGTGCGAATGATGTCTCCTTGCTTACTACGGCCGACGGTGGCGCTCTACTAAGAGTTATCGCCGGAGAGCTCGCTGGGCATACTGGTCCCGGTTCAACGCAGACTCCTATAACAATGGTGCATGCGACTCTGGCTCCGGGAGCTGAACTTCGAATCCCTTGGCGTCCGGATTACAACGCGCTGGTCTATACCCTCAACGGTAAAGGCACAGTTGGAGAGAGTGCTCAACCTGTAAAGATGGGACAGCTCGCGGTTCTGGTGGATGGGTCGACCCTTGTTATTAAGGCCGATGCGAATCAAGAGACGCGCTCGCCCTCGATGGATGTATTGATTTTAGGCGGAGAACCAATTCGCGAATCAGTTGCATGGATGGGCCCATTTGTAATGAATACAAAAGCCGAGGTAATTCAAGCCTTTGAAGATTTTCAAAAGGGATTGCTTGGAACTATTCCTGCTGAGCACGTGACTCCACCTGCTCGCGAAAATTTGGAGGGAATTCACAATACGCCGACGGGGATTCAAGAAGGTTGAAATCAAGAGTTCCGAGATCAAGAGTTCCGAGATCAAGAGTTCCGAGATCAAGAGTTCCGAGATCAAGAGTTCCGATTGTCAGGTAATCTTTTCCGAAGAAGCAAAGATTTAAAACACTTTAACTCAATAAATTGACCCAAGAATTTGACCGATCATTTGACCGATAAATTGCCCCGATAGAAAGATTAGGAAACCACGTGCCACAGTTATTTGATCCAATAACAATCCGCGGAGTTGAAATTAGAAACCGTGCTTGGGTTAGCCCAATGTGCCAGTACTCCGCCAAAGATGGAGTCGTTGGAGAGTGGCATCGCGTTCACCTGGGTTCGCTTGCAACTGGTGGCGCTGGATTAATCATGGCTGAGGCCACTGGTGTTGTACCTGAAGGACGTATTTCAATCGGATGTCCTGGCCTCTACAACGATGAGCAAGTTGCTGCCTGGGCCACGATCGTGGACTTCGCGCATTCGATGGGCGCCAAAATGGGAATTCAACTGGCTCACGCCGGTAGAAAAGGTGGCACCGCAATCCCAGGATCAGATCATTTGATGGCGACCCCTGAAGAAGGGGGATGGGAGGCTGTAGCCCCAAGTGCAATTGCATTCGAAGGTTACCCAGTACCACGCGCACTTACAGTTCCAGAGATCAAGGCCTTGGTGAAAGAGTTTGGCCACGCCGCAAAACGAGCTATTGCTGCTGGGTTTGACCTTTTAGAAATCCATGCTGCTCATGGCTACCTACTTCATGAGTTTTATTCACCGCTTTCAAATCAACGTACCGACGAATACGGCGGCGATTTCGAGGGACGTACTCGACTACTTAAAGAAGTGGTTCAAGAGATCCGCGCAAGTATTGATGAGAGCGTTCCGCTCTTTGTTCGTATCTCTGCATCTGATTGGACTGAAGGAGGTTGGACGATTGAAGATTCAGTCCGACTAGCCAACGAGCTGACCCCACTCGGAGTAGATCTGATCGACGCTTCAAGTGGTGGCAATGTCCACAATGCAAAGATAACTGTTGGCCCTGGCTATCAAGTTGATTTCGCAGATGCCATTAAGCACGGCTCAACGATCAAGGCATCTGCCGTCGGAATGATCACCGATCCAGTGCAGGCAAATGCAATCATCGAATCAGGTCAAGCAGATGCTGTCATGCTCGGTCGCGAATTTTTACGCAATCCTCGCTGGCCACTCTATGCCGCTCGCGTACTTGGAGTCGATATCAAGTGGCCCGCTCAAATAGCGCGTGGCAAGCTCTAACTAAACCCTCCGCGGATTTAAAGAGCTTTGAGAGCGCTCACTACCTTCGTTAACGAATCCTTCGCATCACCAAAGAGCAACGTCGTCTTTGGATCATACAAAAGTTCGTTTTCGATGCCAGCAAATCCTGGACGCATAGAGCGCTTCAGAAAGATGACATTTCCAGCGTCTGCAACATCCAAGATAGGCATTCCATAAATAGGACATCCTGGAGTGGTCTTTGCTGCTGGATTTACAACATCATTTGCACCAACTACAAGCACAACATCGGTTTGAGGGAATGTTGGATTGACCTCATCCATCTCAACGAGCTGCTCATATGGAACGTTCGCCTCAGCGAGAAGCACATTCATATGTCCAGGCATGCGCCCGGCAACGGGGTGGATTCCGTAGGCGACATCAACGCCCTTTGCAGTCAACAGATCAGCTAGTTCACGGACAGTGTGCTGTGCCTGCGCAACAGCCAAGCCGAAACCAGGAACGATTACAACTCTTTGTGCGTAGTTGAGCAAGATTGCCACATCATCTGGAGATCCAGATTTAACGGAACGAACTTCACCAGTCGCAGCTGCCTCTTGTGGCTTTGCGGTAAAGGCACCAAAGAGGGTTCCAAATAGTGAACGGCCCATTGCCGCCGCCATGAGGCGAGTGAGGATGGTTCCAGATGCTCCCACGAGAGTTCCCGCGACAATCAGAAGAGTGGACTGCAATACATATCCACTTGCAGCAACCGTGAGTCCTGTGAATGCATTGAGCAGAGAGATGACGATTGGTACATCTGCTCCTCCGACAGGCAATACGAAGAGCACGCCAAAGAGGAGAGCTAGTCCAGCCATAACGGCGAGTGATGTATTTCCTAATGAATGGATGACCCATTCAGCAGAACCAAGAGTGCCTAGGAGAGTAGCTGCGATGACGAAGCGACCGCCAGGAAATACAACTGGTCGCGTGGTCATAATCTCTTGCAATTTAAGGAAGGTGACTATTGATCCAGAGAATGAGACACATCCGACAATTACTGTGAAGACAGTTGCAACCACTTCTGCAGTGCTTGCCCCGGCTCCCAATTTCAAATACTCAACGATGGAAACCAGCGCAGCTGCACCACCACCGACACCATTAAATAGTGCAACGAGTTGCGGCATCTGGGTCATTTGAATCCGACGAGCTGCTGGTACTCCAACACCCACACCGAAAATAATCGCTCCTAATATCCACCACTTGTGATTATGAGTCATTCCCGGAGCCCAGAAAACGAGGTCGGTAGCAACAAACGCTCCAGCGGCACCAATTAAGTTTCCGCGCCTGGCAGATTTAGGTGAAGAGAGCCCTTTGAGAGCCAAGATGAAGCAAACGGAGACGATGAGAGTTAATACGCCATAAAGGTTCTTATTCACTTGCTCTCACCTCCAGCCACTGCATCCTCTTTCTTGACGCGAGGTTTGCCTTTGAACATCTCGAGCATTCGATCAGTGACAACAAATCCACCGACCATGTTTATTGTGGCCAGAACGACCGCGGCAACTCCAAGTCCGAGCTGCACATTGTTATCAGCATGATCTGCCACTGTGATGGCGCCGACCAGAATAATTCCGTGGATAGCGTTCGCTCCGGACATCAAAGGCGTATGCAAGGTGGTAGAAACCTTCGATACAACTTCAAAGCCAATAAATATGGAGAGAACGAATATTGATAGCAGCGCTAAATTACTCATTACTTCGCTCCCTTGCGATTTTCGCCGTTCATCGTGACAGTTGCGGCATCAATAATTTCATCCTCAAAGTTCGGAACTACTTGCCCGTCCTTGACCATCAGCAGTAGCAAATTGACTACGTTGCGTGAGTACAGCATCGAAGCATGAAACGCGAGTGAGCTCGGTACATCTTTGCCGCCCCACATCTTTACTCCGTTAGCAGTTGTAATAATTTCGCCAGGTTTTGTACCTTCAACATTTCCGCCGGTCTCAGCCGCAAGATCTACTACGACAGAACCAGGAGCCATCGCAGCGACCATCTCAGCGGTCACTAGTCGCGGAGCCGGACGACCCGGAACCGCCGCAGTTGTTATAAGGACATTTGCTGCAGCAATATAAGGAGTAAGAAGCTCGCGTTGCTTCGCGGCGCGCTCCTCGGTCATCTCGCGGGCATATCCACCCGCACCCTCGAGAGCTTCAAGTTCCAGAGTGATGAATTTTGCACCCATTGATTTCACTTCATCTGCAGAAGCGGGGCGAACGTCATATGCGCTCACCACAGCACCCAAGCGTTTTGCGGTAGCAATCGCTTGAAGTCCTGCAACGCCAGCACCTAAGACCACAACGTTGGCTGGAGTAACCGTTCCAGCTGCAGTCATAAGCAATGGGAAGAAACGTGGGGAGAGTTCAGCACCAACTAGTACCGCTTTGTAACCTGCACATAAAGCTTGTGAAGTCAGCGCATCCATCGACTGAGCGCGCGAGATACGTGGTACGAGTTCAAGTGAGATCGCGGTGACGCCGGCTTTAACGGCCGCCTCAATCGAATCTACGGCAGTGGTAGGAGATAAGAATGAGATGGTGATCGCACCTTTTTTAAGCGATGAGATTGCATCGGGTGTCAACGGCTGAACAGACAGGACTACATCAGCATCGTTGATGACATTTCCGCTCGAGACGGTTGCACCAGCCGCAGCAAATTGCGCATCATGAAAATTCAGATGCAACTCCTGCGCCGGATTCAATGGTGACTTCAAGTCCAGCTTTGGTGAGCTTGGAGATGATGTCGGGGACGAGGGCGACTCGTTTTTCGCCAGGTCGTGTTTCTTTAGGGACGGCTACACGCATGACGCAAATCTAGTGAGTGCACCTGCCAAAAAGTAGGCTTTTAACCCTAATTCCACCTTAAAAGGTAATTAATAGGTGTTCCCACTCAATTCGCCACGGACCAGGTGGTACAAAATTGCTTGGATAGTTGTACGACGGTGATATGCCTCACGCCAGATCACTGATTTATCACCATCAATAACCTCGGGGAAACTTCCTCTCCGCGATGCGCCGGCAAGCAGTGCATAAAGATGGAGTCAGGGGCAGTCAGGCCCATCAAATTTTTAGTTACTGCAAATGGAGCAAGAGCCTTGAGTTTTGCAGTGCGCTCCTCCTCGGGATCTCCCATCGACATCCATACATCTGTGTAAAGGAATGGCTATTTGCTGGACACGAACATCATCAGCGATGTAATCCGTAACCCGGACGGGCCGGCGGCACGTCACATTGAGCGGGTCGGGCCGAAGGAGATTTTCACCAGCATCATCGTCGCAGCCGAGTTGCGCTATGGCTGTGCAAAGAAGGGTTCGCCCAAACTGCTCACCAGGGTCGAGGGCATCCTGGAAACAATCCCGGTGTTACCGCTGGATATTCCGGCTGACGCCCAATACGGCTATATCCGTGCTGAACTGGAAGCGGCCGGCGAGCCTATTGGCATGAACGATTTGCTGATCGCTGCGCACGCTTATGCTCTAGGCCTCACGCTTGTAACGGGCAACTTGCGCGAATCCACCCGCATCCGTGATCTCAAAGTGGAGAATTGGCTGGCCTGATAGCACTCACATCGGATGCTGCTCCCCCTTCTGTCAGCATAGTTGTCACCCCCCGCAGTTGTAGTTTTATACAATTCAGGGGTGATGCTGAGGTGAGGAATGTCGAAGTATTCGAAGGAAAAAAGGGAGCACGCCCTGTCGTTGATGGCGCCGCCGAACATCCTTCTTGGTGGCCGAGGTCAGCGCACGAACGGGCGTGACCGAACCCACCTTGTACGCTTGGCGTAACCAGGCGCGGGCGAAGGGGCGGCCTGTGCCAGGGGACGGCAGTGGACCAGAGTCCTGGCGCCCTGAGGATCGCTTTGCAGTGGTCGTCGAGAGCTTGGGTTTGGCTGAGGCCGAGCTCGCTGAGTATTGCCGCAAGAAGGGGCTGTTCGTCGAGCAGGTGCTGGGCTGGCGCGAGGCCAGTGTATTGGCCACTGCGGGTGCCGATGAGCGTGTGAGCACTGCTGCCCTGGCCCATGAGCGGCGTCGGGTGCGTGACCTGGAGAAGGAACTCCGGCGTAAGGAGAAAGCGTTAGCCGAAACCGCGGCGCTCCTTGTTCTCAGCCGAAAACTCGAGGCGTTCCAGACCGAGGACGAGGACGCATGACTGCGTTGCTGGAGCGCCAAACCCTCGTAGCCGACATCAACGCGGCCAAGACATCCGGTGCGCCGGTCGCGACGGCCTGCAAGGAGGTCGGCATCTCGCTGCGGACCTACCGTCGCTGGTCCCAGGGTGGTGACGTACATGCCGATCGAAGGCCAGATGCCGCGCGGCCGGATGCGCCTGGAAGCTCTCGGAGGCCGAGCAGCAGGCCGTGCTGGCGACGTGCATGGAACCGCGCTTCGCGGATATGCCGCCGACCCAGATCGTGCCGACGCTGGCCGACGAGGGCGTGTACCTCGCCTCGGAGTCCAGCTTCTACCGGCTGTTGCACGCGCATCAGGCGCAGCATCATCGTGGGCGCGCCAAGGCACGTACGAAGCGGCCCGCGACGAGCCATGTGGCGACTCGACCCAATCAAATCTGGTGTTGGGATGTGACGTACTTGCCGAGCACGGTGCGCGGGATGTTCTTCTACTTGTTCGCCGTCATCGACCTGTACAGCCGCAAGCTGGTGGCCTGGGAGGTCCACGCCACGGAAACAGGCGACCAGGCCGCCGAACTGATCGAGCGCGCCCGC
>CAVQBB010000007.1:0-372626 GCA_963710655.1 uncultured Actinomycetota bacterium
CTGTAGTAGTAGTACATCCCGTTACGCCACCAGTACCGGTTATTGCCCAGTTGACAGCTCCCGACGGTGCAGTCGCATTCGTTGCACCTGTAACAGTGGCATTAAATGTGATTGTTCCACCGAGGGCAAGGGTGCCTGATTGCACCACGGCAACATTTGGAATGTATGGCGCAACAACGGTTGAAGTAGATGATGCAGTGTAAGGAACTGGGCTGTAGTTGATATCACCTGGGTAGTTGAAGACAGCACCATAGGTACCAGTAACGCCAGCGACCACGCTACAGGTGTATGTAGAGACATTTGATGCGACGCTTGGTCCAGAGGTTGTCGAACATGAGGTAACGCCGGTCACTCCTGTTACATTCCAAACTCCAGTACCTAGCGGAGCGCTTGCTCCATTAGGTCCAGAAACTGTGGCTGTGAATGTGAGCGTTGTACCCAAACCACTCGTTGATGCGTTAGCCACTACCGAAACCGTTGGCAGCGTGTTGTTGACTGTCGTCGTGTAACCCGAGATAGGTCCTGCAGCCAGATAGTTTGAATCGCCGTTAAATGTGAAGAGAGGAATGTATGTTCCCGCCTTCGAGGCCGTAACCACGCAAGTGTAGGTGGCTACATTTGAATTGCCGGTCGGACCAGTATTACTTGCGCAGGTAATTCCTGTAACTCCAGCGATCGACCAGGAAGCTGTACCCGAAGGAGTTATGCCAGATGTTGGACCAGTTACAGTCGCCGTAAATGTGAAGTTTGAAGATAGCGAGGTGGTTGCGGCGCTCGTTGTGATACTTACGGTAGGGCTGAATTTAGAGACAGAAAGTACTCCTGAGGAGGTAGGTGCCACACCGTTGTAATTACCGTCTCCAGGGTATGCCATCGATGCTGAATAGTTACCTGCGGAGTTCGCTGGAACAGTACAGGTGTAAATAGTTGTGACAACACTTGTTACAGGACCTGAAGTCGCGCTACAAGCATTTGCCGCGCCTGTGAAGGTCCATGTAGGTGAACCAGAAGGTGGATATGAACCAGGTGTTCCAACAACGGTAGCTGTGTAGGTAATAACTTGACCATTGGTACCACTGGATTGCACACCGGTGACGGTGACGCTCGGGGTGAACTTAGGAACAATAATTTGAATGGTTGAAGAGTTTGCCAAGCGATAGTTGAGGTCACCAGGGAAGTTTGCTTGAGCTGAGTAAGTGCCAGCGGTGGTATTTGAGAAGGTACATGTGTAACTCGAGACAGTTGAGGAGACTGTTGTTGGACCCGTCGGGCTCCCACATGTGACTGGGTTGCTTGAACCATCAGTCACTGTCCAGTTCATCGAACCTGCTGGAGAAAATCCAGGAACACCCGTAACGGTCGCCGTCAACGTAGTTGTCTGTCCCAAAGTTGGATTTGATGAAGCAACAATCGTAACTGTTGGAACGTTGGCAGAGACACCGAGAGTCACTGAGTTAGAAGTGCTTGAGATGTAGTTGGAGTCAGCGGCATAACTTGCGGTGACGGTATAGGTTCCGGTCGCAATCGCCGTGATATTACAAATGTATGTGGTAGCTACTCCCGATGAGGTCGGCAAAGGAGTCGTCGTACAAGAATTTACCGAAGAGGCATTACCTGTTGCACTCACAGTGAACGTGACTGCTCCCGTTGGAGCAACGGAGCCAGTAGCTCCCGTGGCAACAGCGGTGAATACGAGTGTTGAATTGAGCGCTCCTGTACCGCTTCCTGTTAACACAAATGTCTTTAGCGATGCCGGAGCGATAGTTACGGGTGCGGCAGCAGTATTGGCAAGAGCGGTGTAATTGCTATCTCCAACATATTGTGCGGAGACGTTGTATGTACCAGCGGCAGTCGCATTGACGGTACATGTGAAGAGAGTCTGACTTGCGATTGCTCCAGATGTCGCTCCAGTTGTACTTGTACAGTTATTAACTGGCCCTGATACGGTCCAGATGACTGAACCGTATGGAGTCGCAGCTCCAGTGATTCCAGTTATCGTCGCGGTAAATGTTATGGAGCCACCAAGCACTGGATTAGAAGGCGCCGATGAAAGTTGAATGGTTGGCGTCGCTGGTCCAACGGTGATTGGTCCATTTGTTACTTCAGTCGCGGGCAAAGATGCATATGTAGAGTCACCGTTATAAGTCGCTTTTACATCATACGTACCAGCAGTTGGTGCTGCGATGGTGCAGGTAAAGAGCGCTGTATTTGTTCCTAGAACTGTTGCAGGATTAGTTGTACAGGCATTAGCTGCCCCAGAGACCGTCCAACTCAATGTTCCGGAAGGCTGGGTGGTTCCCTGACCAGTAACGAGTGCGGTGACCGTCAGTGTCTGACCTACGGTTGGATTTGTTGGAGAAGAGCTGACGTAAATGCTTGGCGTTGCAACCGCGAGGTTGATGGAGACAATGCTGGAGGTTGCAGCGGTGTAGTTACCATCTGTTGCGATCGTTGATGTTGCTTGGTACACACCAGAGACTGCTGTAATAAATTGGCAGGTGTAAGTAGTCACACCATTTTGTGGAGAAGATTGCGTTGGGTTAGTGCATGGAATTGTCGAACCATTTGAATAAGTGACATGCCAACTGACTGCTCCACTTGGCAACACAGCATTTGGAACACCGGAGACCGTTGTCGTCAAAGTAGTTGTTCCGTTAACGGTTGGGTTAGCCGAAGCTGTTAATGCAATTGTTGGAACTTGCTTCGAAATCGTGAATGGATAGACCGAGCTATTGATAGAAGCATAAGTACCATTACCGATGAAATCAGCTTGCACTGTATAGCTATCTGCATAAGGGGTCTGGACGGTACAGGTATAAACCGCTGCAATACCTAAAACGTTTGGACCTGTACTTGGCGTACAAGCGCTTACTCCGGAATTATCTGTAATAACCCAACTGACAGTACCGACCGGTGCTGAAGCATTGCTGGATCCGGTTACGGTCGCAGTAAAGAGGAGAGATCCGCCCAACGTTGTCGAACCAGTTACACCTAAATTGATTGTTGGAGTCGCGATGTTAACCAAGGTCGAGTTCGATGAAGTTACTGTTCCGACTGGGTTGTAGGCGGCATCCCCAGGGAATGTAAAGGAAGCTTTGTAATTTCCTGCGTAACTAGTTAAGACGTTACAAGTGTATGTAGCGACATTGAGCAAAGGAACTGGGCCAGTGGTTGTAGTACACGTTGTAACACCTGTAACGCCAACAATCGCCCACGTACCACTGGCGGTTGGAGCAACTGCACCGTTTGGTCCAGTCACAGTTGCAGTAAACGTAATCGTGGTACCCAAGGCAGCAGAGATTGCGTTAGCGGTGACGGTTACTGCTGGGTCAGCCTTTGCAACCGAGGTTGTTGATCCCGATGTCAAACTTGTAGCTGCATAGTTTGAGTCGCCGTTATATTTAAAGAGCGGTACATAAATACCTGCAACAGTCGCCGTAACGGTACATGTGTCCGTAACTGTGCTTGTATTACCAACTAATCCAGTGTCGTTGGTGCAATTAATGCCGTTTACACCCGTGATCTGCCAAGTTCCGGTACCAGTAATTGGCGAACCATTTGTAGGACCTTGAATTGTTGCTGTGAATGTAAAGGTGTCGCCCAGATTTGCTGTCGTTTTGCTGGAACTGACTGAGACGGCAGGAGGATAAAGATTTACGAGGGTGGTGTTAGACGAAGCCACTCCAGATACTGCGTTGTAATTGGTGTCCGCACCAAAACTGTATGTGACTCCAAAGGTTCCAGCTTTAGAAGCTATGAAAGAACAGCTATAGGTTGCGCTATTAACTCCAGCAGTCGGACCGGTTGTGCTCGAGCAAGTAAGTCCTGATGCACCTGGAGTTATAGTCCAGTTTGGAACTCCGGAAGAAGAATTCGGAGTCTGAGCATTCGCCACACCCGTAACTACGGCAGTGTATGTAACCAGATCACCGAGAAGTGCGGTTGATTGGGTAGTTGAAACAGCGACTGTTGGAGTTACCTTTGCGACCGACGTATTTTGACTCTGACTAACAGTGGCAGGGTTGTAGTTCGAATCACCACCGTAGGTGAAGCTTGCACCATACGTTCCGGCTTGAGTTGCGGTAACTGTACAGGTGTAGGAGATATAGGACGATCCCGTTGTTGGAATTCCAGGCGTACAGTTATTTGCAAAATTTGATCCGCCGAGAGTTATCTGCCAGGTACCGGTTCCAGAAGTAGATGGCATTGCTCCACCATTTACCGGTGCAACCTGCGCGGTAAATGTAAACGAAGTACCTAGAGCCGTTGAAGAGACATTTGGGGTAACTGTAATTATTGGTGCGCCTTGCGAGACAGAGGTATTGGTTAATGATGGTGTCGTCGCAACAGCAAGGTAGTTGGAATCAGATGGCAAGGTGAATGTTGCACCATAATTGCCCACATATTTGGCGACCACCGAACAGGTAAATGTCGCAACGTTGGATGAGCCAGTTGGACCAGTCGTTGTTCCGCAGGTCGTGACTCCACTTACGCCAGTAATAGCCCAGGTTGGATTCTCGGCTGGAGTTGCCGCATTGGTAGGGCCCGTAACTGTCGCCGTGAAGGTAATCGTGGAACCTACTGTTGCGGTTGGAGCATTGGCCGTTACTGCGACAGTTGGTGTAACTGCAACGACGGTCTTGGAAAGGACTCCAGCGGGCGTAGTTGGATATCCGAAGTAGTTAGTGTCGCCCGCATACTGGAAAGTGAAGGTATAGGTGCCGGTAGTTTTTGTTGTTGCGGTACAAGTGTAGGTCGAAACATTGCCTACCGAAGAAGCTGGAGGCGTAGTAGGACAAGTAAGTCCTGAAACTCCAGTAATTGCCCAACTTCCAGTTCCAGTTGGTGCCGCTCCGCCGGTTGGACCGGTAACGGTCGCTGTTACTGTGATTGTGGAACCAAGAGTTGGATTGGCACTAGCTGCCAGAGAGATCGTTGGAGTCGCTTGTGAAACTGTGATGGTGTTTGATGGAGCTGAGGAAACCGATGATGTGTAATTTGTATCGCCAGCGTAACTAAAGGAAGAAATCTTGTACGGCCCAGAGACGGAAGCGCCCGTAATAGTACATGTGTAGGTTGCCGCCGCCGCAGCATTGCTAACTAACGAAGAAGTACCCGACGGATTTCCGCTGGATATACAAACTCCAGGTGCTGTAGTTCCATTAATAGAAAGCGTGAAAGTGCCAGTACCCGTAGGAGTAGGGAATGGAGATTGAGGAGCGTTCCCAGTTACCACTGCGGTAAAGGTGATATTGCTTCCGATATTAGAAGTTCCAGTAGCCGTAGTGAACGCTACAGAAGTTGAAGCTTGGGCTACGGTGACAGAGTTCGAAACGGTTGGATTGGGGGACGAAGGCAAATAATTTGTGTTGTCACCGTTGTAAGTAAAACTAGCCGAATAAGAGCGAAGCACGGTTGTATTTAAAGTACAGGTAGACGTGTAGGTAGACCCTGAGCCAGATATGTTTGTTGTAATACAAGTGGTTGGGCCGCCCGACGGCGTGGAGGTAATTACCCAACTCCAACCAGTGGCAGCTATTGGGGGTGGTGCGGTTGCAGGCACCGTGAATGTGGCGGTAAATGTAATGGAGTTTGGTGCGGGCGTAGTCATGTATGGAAGCACCGAAGTTGGAGCCCCGACGACAGTGATAGCGGGGACGAACTTGTTTACCACCGTTTGTGGACTAACCGCGGATGTTATCGCCGCATAGTTGGAATCGCCCGCATACGCATATTGCGCGGTATACGTTCCGGCGGCCGAGTTACTGATGGTGCAGGTGTAGGTCACGCTTCCTGGGCCGGCCGCAAAAGGACCGGCTTTAACACACGTTGACCCCGGACCAACTACGGTCCACGTTCCCGCGGTTCCGCCAGGGGCGGTAGCGTTTGAAGGACCAGAGACAGTTGCAGTAAATACAACGGTTGTTCCAAGAGTCGCAGTAGCTCCAGTCGTATTAGTGATGGAGATTATTGGCTGTGGCGGAGTTACGCTAACCGAATAACCTGAAATCTGGGTTGCAGCTACTTGAATGTAGTTGGTATCAGTTCCAAAAAATGGGGAAGATCCAAGATTTGGGAAGTTGCCAGTGTTAAATGCAGCGACGTAAGTACCGCCATTTACGGCAACGATGGAGCAGGTGTAGGTCGCTTGGTTTGAAGAAGGCGATCCGTAGGTAACTCCGAGCGTACAGTTGGAGTTGGTTTGAAGAGCGGTTCCGGTGATCGTCCAAAGTGTTTTATCGCTAACAACGTTCGGAGCGGCAGACTGACCCGAGACTATGGCAGAAAATGTAATGGTGGCGCCCAGTGCCACGCTGGTCGAACTTGAACCCACTGTCGCTGAGATTGTGTAGCTAGGGTCAGTAGATTGAACCCACGTTTTGGCTGCGAGATTTGTGTGGGCTACAACACCCTCTTGGTTGATATAGGTAGTTGGAACTTGAATCGTTGATTCCCGTTTTAACGGCTTCAAGTGACCAGTTATAAATAGTTGCGCTGTAGTTTGAAACATTAAAGGTGTTCTCCCAGTTGTTTAACCCTTGGCTTGATGCGGTGATACCCGTGACGTTCCACGCAGAAAGGTTTTGATTCTCGCTGCTGTTTAGGAAGATGTACTGCATGTTTGAGACTTTGGTGGTAGTCCAGGTACCAATCGGCTGATTGAAATTGGTGGCGCCATCAAACATACCGATCATGGTGGTACCTGCCGTGTTCGGTGCCCAAGCGGTGCTTGCTAGGGCGCTGTTAACACCAGTGTCGTTACCAAACATGAAATCAAATTGTGTGACTTTTCCAACGTTCCAAGCCGACAAGTTGTTGGTGTTGCCGTTGTTGAACTTTGTGGCGGTGGTAAAAGTTGGGAGCGTTGGCGGTTGCTGTTTGTGTTCCACCGAAGAACATGAATGCCATGTTTGTTACATTTGTGACAGTCCACTGATGAATGTCGGCGTTAAAGTTTGTAGCGAGTTCAAACATACCGATCATCGTTGAACCAGCTGCAGCTGGGGTCCATACCGTGGAGTTAAGTGCCGAGTTGACTGAGGTGTCGTTTGCAAACATGTAGTTCAAATTGGTGGCTGCCGAAACGTTCCAGTTCATGGTGGTCGAACCATCGTTGAACTTAGTGACGCTGGTAAAGACTGCTACAGGCGCCGTTGCAGATTGAGTGCCACCAAAAAACATATAGGACATATCCGTTACGTGCGAGGTTGCCCAGGTGGAGATATTGGAGTCAAAGTTGGTGGCGAGTTCGAACATGCCTTGCATGGTTGTCGCCGAGGCTGACGTTGCCCAGCTCGTGCCCGAGAGGGTAGTGGTGATACCGCTGTCATTCGCAAACATGTAGTTGTAGTTAGTTACCTTGGCAACGCTCCATGAAATCAGAGCCGCGCCGTTGTCGTTGAAAATTGTGGCGGTTCCAAATGTCGGAGGTGCTCCAGGCACACCGCCAAAGAACATATAAGACATATCGGTCACATTGGCAAGACTCCACGAGTGAATGTCCGCGTTAAACAATATGGCGCCTGCAAACATGGCTGACATATTTTGAACGTTGCTAGTGTTCCAATCTGTCAGGGTGTGGCCATTGTTATTGAAAGCCAGTGCGCCGTAGAACATATAAGTCATGTTCGTTACAGCAACTGTGTTCCAGTAGTTGCTGCCCGAGTTGTAATCAACGTTCTGGTTAAAAGATGTTGCTCCGTAGAACATGTAAGACATATCTGTAACAGAGCTGGTATTCCAACTTGAAATATCGACATCGTTGAAGCTCGTTGCTCCGTCGAAGGCGTAACTTAGATTTGTTACGCCAGCGGGGAGGGTGTTTGGAACCGTGAGCAGGTAAGCCGCACCGTAGAAGGCGCCAGAGAGGTTTGTTAGCCCACTCCATGCTGTGACGGCGTTGAGGTAAGCGGCGCCACCTGCACTCCACGAGACGTTGCCATTACCAAAGTGCGTGATTGATCCAGTTGCGGGTGCGCCGACTGTCACTGCGTAAGTTCCAGCAGCTGCATAGGTGTGCGTCATATCAGTTGAGTCGGTGTTGCTCGTGACTGTAGTTATTGCACCGTCACCCCAGTGAATTACTACGTTTGTGTAAGCAGGGTTCGCTGATGCAGTTCCAATTGGAAGCGAGACAGATTCTGTCGGACCTACAGTTTTAAAAGTTAAATCAATAACATCCGACGCAGCGTGTGCATGCGTTTGACCAAGCGCGAAGGTGAAAAAGATGCAGACAAAAGCCAACAAGGTGTAGGAGATAAATCGCAAACCCTTTGCAAAAACCAGCATGGGGAAGCGTGAAGGTGGCGCCAGAGCAGGGGTTAGCAAGAATTAAACCCCCGGTAGGCACACCTCAACATGGTTCAAGTCTACGCGGGGGGGCGAGCGTAATGCCCCTTTTACCCCTTTATTTAGAGCATTCTCAGCAAACCGAGATATGGAAATTGTCTACTAACTTGTGCTAGGAGAAGGGGTTGGAGCCGGGGTGGTTCCGACGGATCCGTCACCAGTTGGCGCCACCGGGGTGATCTGGAGGTTCAGGACCACAGCCCCATCTGGAACCTCGGAGCTTGCGGCGAGCAAAGTGGCAGAATTCTTGAAATAGGGCAGGTTGAAGGACCCAATTGCGGCGGCATACTGAAGTGCAGTGGCCGTCCCTCGGTCTGAGGACTCCGTCGCAGGGTTAAATCCGCCTGCAATCACCATGCTATCGATCGTGTACGAGGCTGGCAGATGCTCAATCGCCCCGTAGTTCTGGAGGGCGATAATAAGCGCAGCTTCATCGATCGAGGTCAAGGTAATTGAAGTTTTAAGCGGGGTGGCGGTGCCGTTAAGGCTCGTCTTGTTACTCAGCAAACCCTCAAATTGAGGCAAGCTCGCCTCTTTTGGCACGAATGATTGAGCGGCAAGAAAGATAACCATTAGGGCGAGAAGTAGATCGGCGAACATCCAGCCGGCTTGGTGGGAGGCATCCTCCAGCGCTGCCTTGCGGGCGCTCATTTCGCCTCTAAGTTATTTTTGGTGTCGTTCTTGGAATGCTTTGGACGGGAGAGCGCCTTATTTCGCTCTGCCTCGCGCTTGGCCGCTTTCCATTCGTTCTCACGCTGCGCTTTCTTCTGCTTCTTCTTCAACTTTGACTGTAATGCCATCAATTCGTTTCGGGTCTGGTCGAGTTCAATTTCAACCTTTTTCAGCTCTTTACGGGCATGGGCGCGGCGAGGAAGCGATTGGGCAATCACATCAACGCGCTTTGAAACCGCTTCAAGTGTGGCCGTCGCCTGATCAACACTCTCGACATTAATCTTGCCAGTCTCAGGATCTTTAAAATCAAATTTCTCGCGCTTTATTTCAACAAGCTCGCGAGAATCCGAATCTCTATGCTCTTTGCGCTTCTTATCTTTTTTCTCCTTGCGACTTAATTTCTCGTCTTCATCTTCAAAATTGGCGAATTGCTCGTCGTACTCCGAATTACGCGAATTAGGAGAATCTCGAAGAGCCACCCTTAACAGTACCGATGATGACCTCGTCATCCTCGCTGCCTTCAATTTGGCGCGGCAAGGCTTTAAGTCCAACATCAATACGTTTTGAGGCAATCGCAAGATTTTGAGTTGCTTCCACGACTCGTTCAAAAGATTTTGCAAGCGCGGAGTCAATCGTGAGAGGAGTCAACCGACGCTTATCGAATAAGAAGGATTCCACTTCAATAACTAGCGTCAAACGCTCTCGCAACGCATCTTGCTCGAAAATGGCGGCCTTCTTGATCGCTGACCGATTCATAAACGGGGTGATGAAGGTCAAGATGATGACGGTAGCAATGATGAAGAAGTCATCCTCTGCTACGTGGCTAAGGGTCCACTCCTTAGCCAGAACGCCGTATCCATTCTGCCAAAACTGCAAAAAGTTTACGACTGATGCCGCACTGCTTTTGGCTGTGTAGAGAGAGAAGCCAGTGGTCGCTTTTCCTACAGCTAGCCAGGTCAAGGCCACTGGGACGAAGACGAGAACGTTTCTGATCAAGACCATTGCCGAGTAGATGGGGCCTTCTACGGACTCCACATCCGGGTGCGGCATTAAGGTCATTACATCGTTGGATGCCCACACCGATAAATTTTTACCTTCTTCGATGGCATTGCTCAGACCTTCAAGATAGGGGTCTTCTTCAAGTCCGTAATTCTCACCATATTCGCGCAGGCGTGCGGCCAACTCAGGATTCGCTGAATCCCGTCGCTCCTTATCTTTCTCCTTGCGAGCGCGATTCTCTTTTTTGCCCGAGCGCTTTTTCTCGTCCAGATCTTCAGATACGTCAGGGCGCGGATCATCTTTCTTCCTACGCCATAATTTCATAGCATAAAAGTAACAGTATGTCACTACTTTTCTCTCAATTTACGCTCATTTGGGAGATAAACGTCAGAAGAACTTCACTAGAATCTCATAATGAATCTCGATTTTTTGTACTCGGTAGAGCGGGAATTTGATGCTTCCATCGAATCTGATATGGGATGCCTGGGTCGATCCTGAGAAACTTGAAAGTTGGTACCACCCCACAGATCTTTCAAATGTTGAGGGGCTAACTACTTCAAATCCAGATATTGGTGGTGAGTGGTCCATTGCAGTTCCGTTCCGGCACATAAGTTTGTTGCATATTTTTATGGAATTTATCTAGAGGTTGATATCCATCAGAAACTCGAGCACACCATGCTCTATACGCAATCGTTAGAAGAGTTCCAAGTTCAAGGATTTGGAGCAAGATTTCCACAAAGTGCTCGTTGAATTTCGAGAACATGGCCCTAGAACCTGGGTGAAGTTCTCGCAGTTTGGAGAATTACCGGAAGGTCAGGCGGCGCAAGCTAAAGCCGGGATGGAAAGTTACTTCGATTCTTTGGCGAATTTTCTTTCGAAAAGCCACTCCGAGATAGATTAAATCGATGCTGATCCTTCTCCCTCCGAGTGAAGGGAAGGTTGATGGAATTCATCTGAATTCAGAATGGGTTGATGAACTCTCTTTCAACTCCCATCTTGCAGATCGTCGCCACATGCTTCTCAAGGAGATTGGAATGCCAATCCCCTCACTTCTGGTCTCCCCTGCAATCGATATTTATCAAGGCGTGCTCTACAAATCTCTAGATTTCAGATCGTTGCCACAAACAAAACAGCAAATAGCTAACTCCCAGGTCATTATTTTCTCTGGTCTCTTTGGCGCAATTCGTCCACTCGATGAAATTCCCAACCACAAACATAAAATGCGACCCTCTGATTGGAGTGATCTGCTCCCTGCCGCGCTATCTGGCCTCGAATCTGATCTCATCGTTGATTGCCGGTCTTCAACGTATTCATCTGTCTGGAAACCCAACCCAGCTATCACAGTAAACGTTCGCGTCTTCCAAGAAATTTCTGGAGTTCGCGCCGTTATCACTCATATGTCAAAGAAGTACCGCGGTGAATTGACCCGTGCATTGGTCGAGGGACCCACCCTCCACTCCCCTCATGATTTAAGCCAAAGGGCCAGTGAACTTTTTGAGACGCAACTGCACCCACCTGCATCAGGCAAACCTTGGATTCTGGATCTCATTATTGGTTCATAAATGCCTAGTAATTTTTCATTGTTGGAGGCAATTGCTAATCACTACTATCAGATCCCGATTACTCCAATTGCACGCCTAGGAGCGCCAATGTCAGCGTTGACCGAGATCGAACTTGCTGAGATTGAGCGAGCCAATCAGCAGGATAAACAACCCGTCATCTTCATTCATGGACTCTGGCTGCTCCCAAGCAGTTGGGCACAGTGGCAGAGTTACTTCGAAGCTAATGGATTTTTTACTCTCGCAGCTCGTTGGCCGGGCGACACCGAAAGCGTCGCAGATGCTAGAAAATCTCCACAGGCATTTGCTGGGCATTCAGTTCCCGTTATCACGGAGAGTATTGCTACCAACATTTCATTGCTCAATAAGAAACCCATTCTTATTGGCCATTCCTTCGGTGGCCTAATCGCACAAAAGTTGGCGGGTCAAGGTCTATCCATCTGCACTATTGCAATTGATCCTGCCCCTTTCAAAGGAGTACTTCCTCTCCCAGCCTCGGTCTTAAAGGCCTTTGCGCCTATCCTGCTAAAGCCATCGAATAATCGGCGGGCAGTCTCCCTCACAGAATCTCAATTTAGATTTGGATTTGGAAACGCCATAAGTGAAGAAGAGTCGAAGGCGCTCTTTAATGAGTACGCGGTCCCCACACCAGGTAAACCTTTGTTCGAAGGGGCCTTCGCAAATTTCAATCCAAGAGCGGGAACCAGAGTTGACCTCAGCAATCCAAATCGAGGTCCCTTACTTATTGTCTCGGGAGAGTTTGATCATGTAGTGCCCAGGGCTATGACGACGGCGGCGTTCAAACTTCAAGGCAGAAATGAGAATAAGACCGAGTTTGTTGAAATTCCTGGACGCGGACATTCGCTTGTCATTGATCACGGTTGGAAAGAAGTTGCCGATCAGTCTCTCAAATTTATTCACGAGAATGTAGAAGCTTAATTTCTCTCCGGCGAGTTAGAGTGAAAGTAGTTCCTGAAGCAAATTTTCGACCCGCACTTTGATCTCATCGCGAACTTTGCGAACGAATTCCAGGTCCTGCCCGGCCGGATCTTCTAAAACCCAATCCTCATAACGTTTTCCTGGAAATATTGGACAAGCATCTCCACACCCCATAGTGATGACGGCATCGGATTCGAAAACCGCCTCTGTGGTTAAAATCTTGGGTTGCTGGTTTGAAATATCTATTCCCAGCTCCGCCATCGCCTGTACCGCAATGGGGTTGATCGAATCCTTGGGGGCTGATCCTGCCGAGAGCACTTCGACTTTGTCTCCCGCAAGTTTCCGCATAAACCCTGCAGCCATTTGAGATCTACCTGCGTTGTGAATACAAACAAAGAGAACGGCTGGTTTCTTACTCATGTCCCACTCCTTCTTTAAAAGCTAGCGCCAAGAGTGTTCCAATCGCCCCACCAAGTATTTGGGCCAAGATAAAGAGTGGAACTGATCGCATGGCTATTCCTGCAAAGGTGTTGCTTAACCCGCGTGCAAAAGTCACGGCGGGGTTTGCAAATGATGTCGACGATGTAAAGAAGTAGGCGCTTCCTATCCATGCAGAAACCAAAATTGGAATCAAACTGGTTCGCTTTTGATAGTTCATCAACTGAATAATGAGCAACAATCCTGCAGTAGCAACGATTTCGCCGAGGAAGAGATTTAGACCAGATCTTGTATGGGTAGAGAGATTTATCGCTGATTTCTTAAACATAAGGTTCGCCAAAATTGCACCGAAGGCGCCTCCTACAAATTGCGCAGCCAAGTATCCGAGAGCATCCACGAGAGAGATCCGTTTAAAAGTCAGTTCAACTAAAGTGACAATCGGATTGAAATGCGCACCGCTTACAGACGCAAAGATGGTGATGATGATTCTCAATGCCAATACTGTTGAAATGGTGTTGATGAGCAACTGAATACCTACATCAGTGGTTAATTTGGTTGCCATGATCCCCGAACCCACGACAACGGCAACCAAGATGCCGGTGCCGAGGAATTCGGCTAAGTACTTTCTACCTGGCACTTAGCAGCAGGGTGTGGTGCAGCAGCAGGGTTCGCACTTGCAAACCTGGCACGTGCAGCAGATTTCAAGATCTTGGGCCATTTTTCCTCCAATTGATGTTTATCAATGGGTAAATTAATACTCAAATTGATATTTGTCAATGTATGATTCGAACATGTCGGTCACCGTCTCACTTTCTAAATCCCCTGCGGAGCTGGGCACTCTTGCTACGCAGTTCAAAGCGTTGGGTGATCCAACCCGGTTGGATTTGATCATGAACGTTGCCACGAGCCCAGGTGCAGAGGCCTGCGTCTGCGATTTAACTCCAGAAACCGGATTGACCCAGGGCACGGTCAGTCATCACCTTCGGATCCTTGTTGAAGCAGGACTTTTAAATAGGGATCAGCGCGGAAAATGGTCCTACTACTCTCTCACCGATTCCGCGAGGAACATTGTGAGCTCACTCAATCTTTCGATCTCTCCAAATAAAACTAGCTCCTCTCGTTGTTGAAACTATTGACCAGATAACACTTAACCAATAGGTTAAGTGTTGATGAAAGCCAAAGAGAAGAACCTAAATCTCGTATTTGATGCTCTTGCGAACGAGCATCGGCGAGAGATTATTTACCACCTGAGCCTGCAGCCGGCTTCCATCAGTGATCTCGCGACCGCGCGCGATCTCTCGCTTCAGGCGATTCACAAACACATAAACCTGCTTGTAGAAGCTGGCATGGTCACTCGAAAAAAGTCTGGGAGAACCACTTTCCTTACTCTCAATCGTTCATCAATGCGAGAGATCCAAAGTTGGATCAATCAGTTCCAGGCTCATTGGGATGGCGGCAATGAGACTTTGGAAAATTATTCACACACCATTGAATTCAAAAATGGTCTTAGGTCCCCCAACAAGAAGGAGAAGAAGTGAAGAAATTTCTGTTTATTTACAATGCCAGCCCAGAGCAAGGCTCGGACACGATGGAAGCCTGGATGGCTTGGTTTGGATCTATCGGCGAACATCTCGTAGATGTCGGTAATCCGATTCAGGGCGGAACTCTTGTAAAGGGTGGGAGCGTCACCGAGCTCACCTCGTTCGATGACTTGGTTGGCGGGTACTCGCTAATCAATGCCAACGACATTGAGGAAGCAGCGAACTTGGCTAAGACTTGCCCAAACGAAGCAGGAATTCGAATCTTTGAAACGATACCTATGTAGTCGCAAGGCGTTTAATCCTCGATTTCTCAAACCCTCCGTCGGCGAGGCGGAAGTAGACTAAGAGCAATCGAGGGAGTATTTATGAAGGCTCTGCGCAAAATCGACCGTGGTCCAGGATTCACTCTGGTTGATCTGCCAGAGCCTTCACCATTGCTTCGCGAAGTAAAAATCAAAGTTCTCCGAACCGGAATCTGTGGCACAGATCTTCACATCAAGTCGTGGGATGCATGGGCTCAGAAAACGATCAATCCCCCAATTACACCCGGACATGAATTCAGTGGATATGTCTCTGAAGTAGGGGCTGAAGTAAGTAGTGTAAAAGTTGGGGATTTTGTTTCTGGTGAAGGTCACATCGTTTGCGGACTTTGCAGAAATTGTCGTGCAGGTCGTCGCCACTTATGTATGAACACGGTAAGTGTTGGCGTAAACCGTGATGGTGCATTTGCAGAATTCATTTGCATTCCCGAATCTAATGTTTGGAAACATGATCCCGGAATTGACCCCGATTTAGCCGCGATCTTTGATCCACTCGGAAACGCGGTTCACGTTGCACTTTCATTCCCCCTTGTCGGTGAAGATGTCTTGATTACTGGTGCTGGCCCCATTGGTCTGATGGCAGCACAAGTCGCACGCTTTGCCGGCGCTCGATTCATTGTGGTCACCGATATTTCGTCTGAGCGACTGGCTCTTGCGCGAACTATGGGCGTAGATGTAGCGGTAAACGTAACCACAGACGACCTCGGTCAAGTAATGAAGCAATTAGGCATGACAGAAGGCTTTGACGTTGCCTTTGAAATGAGCGGAGCGCCGACCGCCTTGCCACAGATTCTCGACTCAGTGGGTCATGGGGCTCGCATTGCACTTCTTGGATTGCCGAGCAAGCCCATCGAAATCGATTGGGCCAAGGTCATCTCAAGCATGATCACGATAAAAGGAATCTATGGTCGCGAAATGTTTGAGACTTGGTATGCAATGACCGCGATGATCAAGAAGGGGCTGGATATCTCCCCCATCATCACTCACAAATTGCCGTACTCGGAGTGGGAAGAGGCGTTCCGTATTGCGAGTCAGGCAAATGCTGGAAAGGTAGTTTTGGATTGGAGTTCAAATGTTTAATGCGATCAAAGATCAACTGGCCTCAGAGCTTTCAGACATCGAAAAGGCTGGCACTTTCAAGATCGAAAGCGCAATAACCTCGGCCCAGGGAGCTCACATCACCATCAACGGGGAACCCTTCCTGAATTTCTGCTCCAATAACTACCTCGGATTGGCGAATCATCCGCGGATTGTTGATGCCGCCAGAGTAAGCCTGCACGAGCATGGTTATGGCCTATCTAGCGTTCGCTTTATATGTGGAACTCAAGATATCCATGTGCAACTAGAAGCAGAACTGTCGCGCTTTCTTCAGCACGAGGCCACCATTCTCTTCCCCTCGTGTTTCGATGCCAATGGTGGAGTCTTTGAAGTTCTCATGAAGGAACAAGATGCCATCATCTCTGATGAGCTCAACCATGCCTCAATAATCGACGGGATAAGACTCTCGAAGGCCCAACGTTTTCGCTATAAGAACCGCGATATGGCGGATTTGGAAATGCAATTGATTGCGGCCTCGGGTGCCAGACGTCGCCTCGTTGTTACCGACGGCGTCTTCTCCATGGATGGTTACCTCGCTCCCCTCACCGAGATTTGTGATCTCGCCGAGAAATACAACGCCATGGTGATGGTCGATGACTCTCATGCAGTTGGGTTTATGGGTGCAACAGGATCTGGAACGCCAGAGCACTTTGGAGTGAGCGACCGAGTCGACATCATCTCTGGAACTTTGGGTAAAGCGCTCGGTGGCGCATCCGGCGGCTACATAAGTTCGCATAAAGAGATCGTGGACCTTCTGCGACAAAAGGCCCGGCCATACCTTTTTTCCAACTCTGTGCCGCCATCGGTTGTCTCTGCATCACTTCAAGCTCTTCAATTGGTTCGCGAAGGAGAAACGCTGCGAGCAACGCTCCACAGCAATGCCAAATTATTTAGAGAGTTGATGGAAGTAGCCGGATTTAATCTTTTACCTGGCGAGCATCCGATAGTTCCCGTGATGTTCGAATCCGAGAGCGCTGCGGTTTCCGCCGCAAAAGGGTTGCACGCCCGAGGAATTCACGCGGTGGCCTTCTCCTATCCGGTAGTCCCGCTAGGGAGGGCGCGTATCAGAATTCAACTCTCTGCCCAGCATACGGAGTCTGACATCCGGACATGCGTAGAAGCCTTTAAAAGTAGCGTAAATCGCTGACTTCGTGAGAAGAATGAAAGCTTTTTGCCTTCTCTCTGCTTTAGCAAATCGTTAGCAAGTAGCAAGTAAATTGTAATTTGATTTTGATTGAAGTTTCAACTATCTTCATCCTTAGTTCATCCACCACGCGTATAGTGATACGTACACCTAGCAAAGGAAAAACATGTCAGTACTTTCAGCATTACCAGCAGGAACATTTACTATCGATCCATCACACAGCCGCATTGGCTTTAGCGCACGTCACGCAATGGTGACCAAAGTCCGCGGCGCATTTAACGAATATTCAGGTTCAGGAACTGTTGCAGATGGCGCAGCTTCTTTGACCGTTGAGATCTCTGCAGGATCAATCGATACCCGTAACGCAGACCGTGACGGTCACCTCCAATCTCCAGATTTCTTTGATGTTGCAAACTTTCCAAAGATCACCTTTGCATCAACATCAGTCAAAGATGCTGGCGATGACAAGGTTGTAGTAGAAGGCAACCTCACAATCCGCGACGTCACCAAGCCAATCTCAATTGAGTTTGAGTACACCGGAACTGCTACAGATCCATACGGCAATGCCCGCTTCGGTTTCGAAGGTGCAGCAGAGATCAACCGTAAGGACTACGGCCTAACCTGGAACGCTGCACTTGAGGCAGGCGGACTTTTGGTTTCAGAGAACGTCAAGCTTGAGTTCGAGATCTCTGCAATCGCAGCTAAGTAATACTCGCTTAATCCAGAACTAACTAAAGGACCCCGTGAATATTCACGGGGTCCTTTACTATTCCAGAACTCTCTATCCCCCTAATATTTATCGCCTACGGGTTGTGGCGCAGGGGTAGCGCGCTGCGTTCGGGACGCAGAGGCCGCGGGTTCAAATCCCGCCAACCCGACGTTTCATAGAGATCTAGATTCACTTCTTATCTAAATCTCCCAAATGCGTATCTTTAAAGCTTGAGTCGTATTTGAGTCCATATCCAAAGAAGCGATCGAATCCCACGTGACCGAGCCAAATGATGCCTATTGCAATGGCCATGGGATGGTGTGTGATCCAAGCGAGATAGATCATGAAGGCCGGCAAGAAATAGGAGTGACCGGCGTTGTACAGGAGAGCTCCTAGTCGTGTGTTTAAGAGGTACCCGACCATGAAGATATCTGGCACAAAGAGCAGTGCTGGATAAATCCACCATTGCACATGCTCTCCAGCGAAAAGAAATATTGTGGCTGCAAATAACACGGCCCCATCAAGACGTAACCAAATTTTGGGCTTTCCAGTAACAAACATTGCGACTCCTTGCTAACGGTGTTAGCCTGAAAGTACTATGGCTAACACCTCCGGCCCAACTCGAGAACGCATATTTTCGGAATCCTTGGCTCTCCTTGAGTCCAAGGGACTTGCCGCCCTCAGCATGCGGAATTTGGCTGATCGACTCCATATAAAAGCTCCCAGCTTGTACAAGCACGTCGAAGGGCGTGACGAGATAATCGCCGACCTCCAGGCTTATGGAATAAAGAAATTTGCCGAGGCCATGAGCACTGCAAAGAAATCGAAGAGGGCCAAAGCACTTGCCTACCGAGCATGGGCGATACTAAACCCTCACCTCTACGAGGTCACTTTAAAAGTGCCGCTACTTCGAGACCGACTTCCAGAAGGGCTCGAAAGTGGCGTCACTGCAATGATCATTGAGTTAACAGGTAAGGATCATGAGCATGCGAGGGCGGTCTGGGGATTGATGCACGGACTGGTTGATCTGGAGATTGCTGGCAGGTTTCCGCCAGATGCCGATCTAGATAAGACCTGGAGCCGAGCTATTCAGATGCTTAACCAATAATCCGCGATGTATTTCTCGCCTTCGTCGCAGAAGATTGTTACAACTGTTTCGGCTCCGAGCTCTTCCTTTAACTTCTTGGCCGCCAACATGTGAGCACCAGAGGATGGACCAACAAAGATTCCATGAGTACGCGCTAAGCGACGAGTCTCCTCCACCGCATCGTTAGAGTGGATGTGAACGAAGCCATCAATCTCTTGGGAATGGCGTTCAATGATTCCAGGAATGAATCCATCAGAGATTCCTTCGATCAGGTGCTTGGCGACTTCGCTACATGCGATAGTGCATGACTCCGAAGGTTCTAACGCGTAACTCTTAGCTTCGGGATTGACCTCTTTAAAAGCGCGACCAACGCCAATAAGCGTTCCGCCCGTGCCAACACCTGAGATTAAAAGATCTGGCTTTGCAGGTAGTTGGTTCAATATCTCTTTACCGAGCCACTCGTAATTTTCTACTACATTCCATTCGCTATCGAATTGTTGTGGGGCATAGAAACCTGGTTGATCTGCGATTCGGCGAACTTCCTCCAGAGCGCGATTGACATGGAAATCGCCCAAAGTTCGAACCTCGGCACCAAAGGCTCGTGAGATCGCCGTGCGCTCTTGGCTTAAACCTTCTGGCATGACGACCAACATTTTGTAGCCTTTAACGGCGGCAACCATAGACATGGCGTTGCCAGTATTGCCACTGCTCGCCTCAACGATTGTGTCACCGGGATGTAACAAACCTTCGCGCTCGGCTCTCTCAATCATGTACTTAGCAATACGAGCTTTAACGGAACCAGATGGATTGAGATACTCCATCTTCACGTAAATTCCCTCAATGTTGATTAACGGGGTATTTCCGATCGCGTCCAAAATCGTTTTCATGCCGTTCAGGTTATCCTCTTCAAGGCTCAAAATGAATCAACCAGTTGCCTTTGATGTCCGATTCGTCGGATAAATACCTTACGCCTGACGCTCTTCTAGTTGCTCGAACTTAGCCTTCAGAACCTTCTTGAGAAGAGCTTTGGGGAAGGGTTTATCAACGGGAAAATGAATTGAGCCCTTGGTTTGCTCGTAAGCGGCCAACTCGGTTTTCAATTTGGATGTTACAGATCCACTATAAGGAAAAATGCTGTTGTGTTTTTTATATCCACTGAAACCGATTATTGGAACTCCATCAATAACAAAGGTTGGAATTCCATATTTCACAACTTGTTTAGCCTCAGGAAGTTCCGCGGCGATCTGTTCTCGTAGTTGCTGCAGAACCTTGCGCTGTTCAATCGGAAATGCTTTGAGGTGGGCGTTAATGAGAGCCTTACTCATCGGATCCATTTTTTGAATTCTGCAAACGCTCAGTAGCAGAATTCAATCTCCCGATTGCTGGTGTGTGATGACCAACCTTTCCAAAGCCAAAGATGGGCATATTTTTATAGACGCTCTCTGATTTTCCCGGATCGATAACGTAAGTCTCGTGCCAGATTCCGACTGCTGGCGATTTGGCGGCTCGGTTAAAGGCTCGCCATGCAGGTAGGTGTTCGGAGTCTGCAGCTTTTGCATAGGCAATCAACTTTTCGGGGCTCTCCCAGTACTGGACCATTATTGAAGTTCTGCCGAACCAGGACTCATAAGACTTAAAGCCTAGTTCGCGATGTATATGCAGTTCGCGCATCATTTTGGGCATAGCCAAAAAGACCGGTAGCCAACGATGAAAAGCAAATGGATTATTCACCCGCATCCCGATGAGAAAGACGACATAACTCTCATCACTTCGAGCCGTCATACGCTCCGCAAAAACCTTCTTACCCATGTGAAACCATTATTTCTAAGCGTCTTGAGTGTAATCTTTACACTGTTCAGATTAAAGCGCATTTATTAAGGCAAGTCAAGAGTCACATAGTGATCACCATCTCCGTGGCCTGAGGATTTCATCAGAGAGCAAATGAAAACGATCAGAATCGAGTTTCCCCCAGTAAACTCCAACCATGACTGAATTAAGCACCATGGAGAGAATGCGCTCATACCGTAAAACTTTTGTAGCGATGTTGATCTCATCCAGCTTGAGCCTCTGGGCGGCTTTGGTTCTCTCGAACGATGCCATCAAGATTGCTGGCGACCCCAATGCCAAACTTTCCTGTGACGTCAACGCCATTGTCTCTTGCGGCAAGGTTGCCCGCTCATGGCAGTCACACCTTCTGGGATTTCCAAATGCCTTTCTTGGCATGATGACAGAGCCGGTAGTCATCGCCGTCGCAGTAGCAGGCATAGGCATGGTTGCTTTTCCACGATGGTTCCTGAAGACAGCCCATGTCGTTTATACCGCTGGTCTGCTCTTTGCTCTCTGGTTGCTATCTCAATCATTCTTCGTCATCAAGGCATTCTGCCCATGGTGCCTCTTGGTTACAGCGTCGACAATCACAGTCTTCTCAACCATGACCCGAATAAACATCATGGAAAATACCTGGGGGCTTTCAGAGCAGCGCCAAGCGAAGCTCGTTGACTTTCTCAACCGCGGTTGGGGTCGAGTCGCTTACACCTTTATCTACTGCTTCTTAGGTATCGCAATTGTTCTGAAATACGGCAAGTACTTCCTCTAACCCCTCAAGGCTCTAGGCGTTTTAACTCTTAAAGAAAGAGTGTGATGAGCGCCAGCACAGCAAGAACCAGTGGAGGAACAAGAGGCTCTTTGCGCTTGCGGTGGGTATTGGCAGCCCCCAACATAAGAACAATCAATCCGATTGCAGCAGGAACGCGAAGCCACTTAGCCACACCAACCGCAGGAGGCAGAATCAAGCCTGCTGATCCAAGCACTTCTGCTAGCCCAATCAACTTAACTTGTGGCTCAGTAAAGTCGCTAACCCAGCCGGCGTTCTTGTTCGCGAGCAGCTTCTCTCGCGGCGTGACCAATTTGAACAACCCGGTTCCAAAGAAGCCGAAGGCAGTAATTCCAGCAACGATCCAATATCCAACGCTCATTATTAATTCCTCGCTTTAAAGTAGGGGTTAAAGATACTGCTTAAGTGCTCGTTTTTCGTGGCTTCTTCTTTTTGGGTAATGGTAATTCTTCTGCTGTTAATTTAACGAGTTCGGTTAGCCAATCATGGTCGTTCAGTTTTGCGCTTGAAATCTTGTAACAGGGTTTTGCGCCTGGGTAAGGAAAGCCCGTTGCAATCCTTCCAGCAATTTCCTTGCCGGCTTCAGTAGGTCTGATGAAGAAAGTGTTATCGCAAACGAGTCCAAACATTTTTCCTTTGAAGTACAACCCGAATTCTCCGAACATTGGCCGGGCATCAACTTGCAATGGCTCTAACTTGCTCAAAACCTTCTGAACAAACGCCTTATCCGAAGCCATATCTGAACCCTATTCCTTGGCGAAGGTCCACTGGTCGAGTTGATCCAGATTAATTACATCCATATTGTGAAAAGCCAAGATGTCAGCAATCTGAGTGCGGTGCTCAGTCGCATGGTGAACCACTGAGGCAAGAACTGTTGTGGTCATAAACTGAACTGCCTCACCACGGCGCACAAAGCTCAAAAGTTTGTCAGGGAGATCAATCAAGGTAAGTAACTTTGCATCATTCGCGAGGGAATCTTCAGCTAATTGCCTCATCCCTTCGGGAGTGTGCGGGTAATCAGCCTCAGGTGGCAATTCCAAACTTTGCGCTCTTGCAATAAATCTCCCTTGACCATGGACTATATGCGTCGCAATGTTAGCTACGGTCCACTCTGGGTTCGCGCCATGAAATTCGAGCGCTGGGGTTGGCAATTCACTCAATTGAATAAAGAGTTTGTGGTTTGCCCATGACATTTGCTTGAAAAGATGCACAACTACTTCATTACTCATGCTGCGATTCTAGATGCAACCAACTTTATCTGGAACAGGATTTATAGGTTCTTATCGGCCCAGATACAGATCGCGTCGTAGTGGTACTTCCCCAATCCTTTGGCTACACCTTCGTAGTGATCACGATAGGGCGAAGGAAGGATATAGCTCATAGCAAGCGACTTGTACGCCTCTTTCGTCGGAGTCCAAAATTGCAAGATGAAGTCGTAATGTCTCTTAACTAACTCTTGCACAGAAGAATCCGCCGCTGAAATTCCCTCACCCATTTTGGCCGCAAATTCTTGAGTTAATTCGCCAAAGACCTGAGTGAATTGCTGCTCTTCTTCTTGGGAGTAATTACTCTGAAACTGTTCAGAGTGGATTCCAATTTTCATGATGGAACTCTAATTTCCAACCGACGGTTTCTCTTTACCCAAAGATAAAACGAGGGCCAGTATGGCAACAGTTAACACCAAGGCGGTGCTTCCAAATCCGTACCCCTGCCCACCTTTTACTTTGTCGGCTCCAAACCAATCAGCGAAGGAGGCTCCGAAGGGACGAGTGATCACGTAGGAGATCCAGAAAGCTAAGACTGGACTAAATTTAAATGCCAAATAAGCCAAACCAGGAAGCAAGAAGAGAACTCCAAAAATGATTCCAGAGTTAAGAAATCCCCAATTGAAGGTATGGGCGGTCATATCCCCCGCTGCCGTACCCAGTGCAAAAGTTGCCATCACGGTCGCCCAATAGAAAAGCTCACGTCGTTGAGTAGAAATACTGTCAATCGAGAGAGTGCCTTCTGTCTTATTCCAAAGCCAGAAAATAAATATCAAAGCAATCAAAAAGAAGGTCGTAGATGCCACGTAAGGAACCCCAAGACCTAGATGAAGTACATCCGCCGCCATCGTTCCAAAAACCGAAACCATCACTACGGCAAACCAATAGACCCACTTGTTATAGGTGCGAATTCGAAATTGAAGATAGAGACCAAGTAGCAGAACAAAAAAACCAGCCACGACCGCTGGCGCTTTGCCAAACTGCTTAACCAGAAAATCAGAGGTGTCCTCACCCATTCCAGTGCTCAGAATTTTGATAGCCCAGAATGTAAGCGTTATCTCTGGAACTTTAGATCCCAGCGGAGTTGGAAATCTCTCAACCAAATAATTTTTTAGCTTCATATCGTCTTATTTTCCGATTCCAATTTATTCCAACTTCCATCCTCTTTAGCGATTTCAACTACCTTTATGCCTGGCGGCTTCATTTTTCCATTCTTTAATAATTCATCGATGCGCTTTTTATTGGATGCCGACCAACCGCTCCCCCTCTTGCGAGGAGAGAGATAAAGCTTGGTTCGTGCATGATCGACACTACCTGACGCTGAATCGATCCAGCCGTAGCACAACGCTTCTCGAACTAATTCTTCATACGTCGGAGATGGGATTCCTGACGATTTCTTATAGGTGATTACCCATAAACCATTTGAAATAGAGTGATTTTTGGAGAGCCAGGACGAAAGCACCTGCACCGAAGATATTTCTAGGTGCTCGCGATCCTGAATACCCATGTGCAAATTTAACCAAACTAGTCATGGTAGAGGAGTCGCTTGATTGTTCGAGCCACCGGCTCTCAATTTCCGGAAAGAGCCATAGCTTGAATTGCTTTAATAATGGGACGAATTCGTGGATCCATTCCCCCTGGATACGTAAATCGTCGAACGGTATAGCCAAAGACGATTTCACCCACCGGGTCAGCAAAGACCAGGGCCCCAGCTAAGCCCGGGTGACCAAAAGCAGAGATTGAGCCAAATGGGCTAGAGCCGGACGGCTTGGCGAAAATGGTCCCACCATTAGAGTTATTAGCGTCTAGGACGAGATCGAATCCACTTACCTGGACTTGTGAAAAGTCTTCAATAGTCTCCGCGGTCAACGCGGACTCTGCTTCGCCGTAGCCAACGGCCCATTGAAAGACGCGCGCGAGTCCTTCTGCAGTTGCTAAGCCGCCCGCTGCAGGATGCCCGAAGGTCATTGCACGCGTTCCAACAAAGCTGTACTCGACCTCCGGACCTTCAGTCGGGGTAAGTGATCCAAAGACATGAGCATAATATGGGCCAGGTACGAAATTCTCCGCGGGACCAAATTGTTTCAGTTGTTCAGCGCTCGGAGTTTTGGGAGGTAGCACAAGAGCAACGCGATGGTGCTCCGAAATTGGAAGGCCCAAGAATGCTTGCGCACCCGAAGGCTTGCGAACATTCTCTTCAAAATATTCTTGGATGGTTCTCCCCGTAACTCGGAATGCCAGCTCGCTAATAAATGTTCCGAGCGAAACTGCGTGATATCCAAAAGCTTGGCCCGGAGCCCATAGCGGACGCTCGGGTGCCAGAAGATTGGCCGCCTCGTGATCTGTGAGCCATTGCGAATTCTTAATACCGATTCGAGTATTGGGTAAACCTGCCTGATGAGATAGAAGTTGGCGAACGGTAATTTTTGATTTTCCTTTTGCGCCAAATTCAGGCCAGTAGGTGACGACGGGTTCATCGAGATCAAGTAAGCCGTTTTGAACGATAAGCGCAAAGGCAACTCCACTTAACGCTTTGGAGCACGAGAAGACACTGATGAGCGAATTTGGATCAACACCGGTAGAAGTATTAATAACCTGTTGGCCCTTAACAAAGAATGAAAGCTGAGCTCCGTCATCTTCTGGTATTGAAGCAGTGAATAGGTCAACAACTTCTTGATATCTAGGATCGTTCATCTATGAATCGTAAGAGGAAGAGAACTCGTGCGACAGGGGCTACCGGGGGTTGAAGATTCAAAAAGAAGAGTCGCCCTATAAGCCGGATCCTGTCCATCGCTTTCGCGAGTGGGCCACCATCCATCTAGTCGCGGGATTGCTCGCGCGATCAAGCGACCTACCTGATGACTCGAGCGAGCAGCTCTCAATGCCATCTTTTTGGTCTTGCTCCAAGTGGGGTTTGCCTAGCCATTGATGTCACCATCAATGCGGTGGTCTCTTACACCGCCTTTTCACCCTTACCGATCTTTCGATACGGCGGTTCTTTTCTGTGGCACTGTCCCGCGGGTTACCCCGGGTGGGCGTTACCCACCACTTTGCTCTACGGAGTCCGGACTTTCCTCGGTGCCAGCAAGCTAGTGCTGAAACAACGCGGTGACCCAGACGACTCTTCCGTTCCCCAAGGATACGGGGATTGGCTCACCCTTCGTAATCCCTCATTTTCGTCATAGGGTCTGCACATGACCCATGAAGTTGACCCAGATTTTCTTGCCCTGCCCTTAGATTCGGTTTCAGATGCCGCAATCCAAACCGGACTTTCACTTGGAGCCTCCCACGTGGATGTTCGTGTACAGCGAGTGCGAACAGGCATCCTGCAATTACGAGATACCACTCCTGAAACCCAGACTGATGAGAGCGTCTCTGGCGTAGGAGTACGAGTGATTGTCAACGGAGCATGGGGATTCGCTTCATCTCCTGAAATTTCAGCGACCAAGGCAGCGGAACTCGCGAAGGTTGCTGTGGCCATGGCAGTAACGAGCGGGCCTCTTTCAACAGAAGAGATCGCACTAGCCCCAGAGCCTGTCTATGCCAAGAAGACTTGGGTAAGCGCTTATGAGATCGATCCCTTTGATGTTTCAGGGGCAGAGAAGGTTGCTCGCTTAGCTGAGTTGAATGCCGCCTTGCTTAAGTCCGATACCGTCAATTTTGCATCGGCCTTTTCAATGTTTGTTAAGGAGCAGAAGCACTACGCCGACTCTTACGGAACATCGACAACGCAACAACGCGTACGTATGCAGACTCAAATTGAAGCATTTAACGTGGGTAACAATGGCTTTGAATCTATGCGCACCTTGGCACAACCCGCTGGCTTCGGATGGGAGTGGATGAACAATTCCACGTGGGATTGGGATTCTGAGATTGCAGAACTTCCATCACTTCTTGCAGAAAAAGTTGCAGCCCCATCAGTTGAAGCAGGACGTTATGACTTGCTCATTCATCCAAGCAATCTCTGGCTAACAATTCATGAATCTATCGGGCATGCAACAGAGCTCGATCGTGCCTTGGGTTATGAGGCTAACTACGCAGGTACATCCTTTGCGACGGTCGATAACCTAAATAAGTTGCAGTATGGATCCAATCTCATGAATATCACTGGTGACCGGTTAACTCCACACGGACTTAGTACCGTGGGATATGACGATGAAGGCGTAGAAGCACAACGTTGGGACATCATCAAGGATGGCCTTCTCGTTGGCTATCAATTAGATCGTCGAATCGCTGCTCGCGCAGGACGCGATCGAAGCAATGGATGTGCTTATGCGGATGCCGCAAGCCACGTCCCAATTCAACGTATGCCGAATGTCTCGTTGCAACCAAATCCAAACGGACCTGATTTTGAGGGACTTGTGGCTAGCGTCGAAGATGGCATTTTGATCAAGGGTGATAACTCATGGTCGATCGATATGCAGCGATATAACTTCCAATTTACTGGCCAACAATTCCATCGCATCAAGAACGGCAAGATTGTGGGTCAGGTTAAAGATGTGGCATATCAAGCGACCACTACCGATTTCTGGAGATCGATGAAAGCCGTCGGTGGACCTTCAACATATGTTCTTGGAGGCGCATTCAACTGCGGCAAGGCCCAGCCTGGACAGATCGCCGCGGTAAGTCATGGATGCCCAGCAGCGGTATTCGACAAAGTTAATGTTCTTAATACAGTTGCGGAGGCTGGAAAATGATCGCGCCACAAGAGCTAATTGAAAGAATCACTGCTGCCGCAGATTATGACGATTGCGTAGTTATTGTGGAATCAAAGACCCAAGCTAATTTACGTTGGGCAAGCAGCACCTTAACTACTAACGGTGTTATCGCAGAGCAGTCCGTTACGGTCATTGCTTTTGTGGCGGTCGAGGGTGGTGTTGCAACAGGTTCGGTCAGCAGAACAAATGTTGAACTCGATGAAGTCAGCGCAATTGCTAAAGAAGCGGGACGCGTAGCGCTTGCAGCAGGCAAGGCAGATGACGAAGCACCGTTGCTAAAGGATAAGGCGCTTGGTGATTGGGCTGCCGCACACAACCCAACAGGGCCCGACGTCTTTGCAAAATTTGCACCAGAGTTAGGTGAACTCTTCTCCCGCTCTAAAGCAGATTCGATCGAATTATTTGGCTACGCCGAACATAATCACACGACAACATGGCTTGGCTCCAAGGGTGGCTTGCGGATGCGGCATGACCAACCTGCTGGACGTCTGGAGATGACCGGAAAATCGCACGGTCGTACACGTTCAACGTGGGAGGGACGTGCAACGCGCGATTTCTCCGATGTCGATCTTGGTGGAGTTGATCTCGGAATCCGTCAGCGCCTTGAATGGCAATCACGCACAGTGGCAAAGCCGGCAGGGCGTTATCAAACAGTTCTGCCAGCGGGTTCGGTAGCCGATCTTCTAGCTTTCCTACTGTGGACATCACCTGCTCGCGATGCAGCTGAAGGTCGCTCGGTATATTCAAAGAAAGGCGAAATTGGAAAGACTCGAATAGGCGAGACCTTCTCCAAATTGCCGCTCAATATATATAGCGACCATACGTATAAGGGTCTAGAAAGCAGCCCGTTCAACGTCGCGACAAATAGCGGTCCATTTAGCTCTGTCTTTGATAACGGACTTCCGCAAAGTAAATGGGATTTCATTAAAGATGGAAAGCTAAATGGTTTGATCGCTTCACGTTCTGTTTCAGAGAAGACAGGAGTTCCATATAGCGCCGGCGGTGACAATGTCATTCTGGAAGTACCTGGCGCGACAGGTGACCTCAATAGTCAGATCTCAAAGGTTCAAGATGGATTGTTGCTCACCACCCTTTGGTACATCCGAATGGTTGATCCAGTAACAAGCTTGCTTACTGGACTTACGCGCGATGGCGTCTATGAAATCAAGAATGGCGAAGTCACTGGTGCGGTAAATAACTTCCGTTGGAATGAATCCCCCGTTGAACTCTTGGGACGCATTTCTTCGGCGGGTGCCACAAACATTACGGCCACTCGTGAATTCGAAGATCTGATGCGCACGGCCACCCCCGCGCTTGTCTTTGACGATTTCAATATGTCGACGGTGAGCCCAGGCACTTAAGGGCTGCAAAAGGTTCGCAATTTCACCAATCAAAGCGGTTTTGCTAGGGTTTGGCTCGGTCAAGAGTATCGATATCAAGCCCTGGCTCGTCGATCAGCAACCCTCCTCCGCGGTGGGGTGCTCCGGGTGAGGACCAGGCCAGAAAGTCTGGCAAGCGCGGGCAATGCGCCCCGTATTTCGCAGAGCGTTGCTCTGCTCGAAAGGTTATAAAAAGATGAATAGAAAGAAATTAGGTGCTGCAGTAACCCTCGCTGCACTTTTGGGTTCAATCTCATTTGGAATAAGTGCTACTTCGGCAAGCGCCGCAACACTTCCGACTCTTACTCCAGGTGTCCTCACTATTGGAACAGATGATCCTGCCTACACACCTTGGTTTGATAACAACAACCCATCAGATGGCAAGGGATTTGAATCTGCAGTTGCCTACGCTGTGGCCAAGCAACTTGGTTTCCCAGCTTCAAAGGTGAAGTGGGTGCACGCATCATTCAATTCAGTTATTCAACCTGGCAAGAAGGCATTTGATTTCGATATCAACGAAGTTTCGATTACCCCTGATCGCGCAAAGGCTGTTGATTTCTCAACCGGTTATTACGATGTCGCCCAAGCTTTAATCACGACCACAAAGTCGAAGATCGCAAAGGCCAAGACAATCGCAGACCTCGCTAATGCAAAGCTCGGCGCATCTGTCGGATCTACCTCTTACTCAACAATCACCGATGTCATCAAGCCAAAGACCAAGCCATCGGTCTTTGATACCAACGACCTCGCAACCGCCGCACTCAAGAATGGTCAGATCGATGGACTCGTCCTCGACCTTCCAACAGCCTTCTATGTTGCAGGAGCCGAACTTTCAAACGGACTCATCGTTGGTCAGTTCGCCCCTAAGGCAGGAAGCGACCAATTTGGTCTAGTTCTCACTAAAGGCAGCGCGCTCACAAAGTCAGTATCAGCAGCGGTCAATGCGCTCCGTGCAAATGGAACTCTCAAGGCTCTAGCAACCAAGTGGCTCGCTAGCGTAGGTGGAGCTCCAGTTCTCAAGTAGTCGTTAGGTACTCTGTACGTCTGCTTGTAATAACTTCCAACGGAGGCCCGATGTCTTACCAACCTTCAGAGCTGCGGTTGCAGCGAGAAGCGGCGAGACGTCGGGCCTCTCGTCGTTCGACCTTAATCGCGATCCTCAGCACTGTTGTAATAGGAACGGTTCTTACAATCGCGGTAACAGGGGCTCCTGGATTTAAAGCCGTTCGCCAATCCTTTTTTAGTTGGCACTATGCGACAACCGCATTTCCTCATGTGCTCTCCGGTCTCTGGCTCAACCTTCGCGTGATGGTGATCGCCTCGCTCTTAAGCTTCATTCTCGGACTTTTAATTGCCGTTGCCAGAACCTCGCACTCTCCTGTGCTCTACCCGCTTCGCATCTTGGCAACGACCTATACCGACATCTTCCGTGGCCTACCTCTTCTCTTGGTTCTCTATCTGGTTGGCTTTGGAATACCGGGCCTCGGCTTTACCTGGCTCACAAATTCAGCAGTAATTCTGGGAACGGTCTCTCTGATCCTCACCTACTCCGCATATATGGGAGAGGTAATTCGCGCAGGAATAGAAGCTGTTAACCCCGCCCAACGCATGGCTGCGCGCGCGCTTGGATTAACACCCACTCAAACCCAACGCCACGTGGTTCTGCCACAAGCCCTTCGTAAAGTCACACCTGCTCTCCTGAACGATCTCATCTCGCTTCAGAAAGATTCTGGGTTGATCTCAGTGCTAGGAGCGATCGATGCGATCCGTGCCGCACAGATCGATGCCTCACAATCCTTTAACTTCACTCCTTATGTTGTTGCGGGTGCACTCTTTGTCTCCCTGACGATTCCACTCACCCGGTTTACCGATTGGCTCTCCAATAAACAGGACCGCGCTCGAGTCCAACAAGGTCAGTGGTAACAATGGCCAAGGTTATGCTCGACATTATCAACTTACGCAAAAGTTACGGTTCGGACTTAGTACTTCACGACATCTCATCGACACTTGCAGAGCACGAGGTGAAGGTACTTATCGGTGCCAGCGGCTCCGGAAAATCCACTTTGTTGCGCTCTATCAACCTTCTTGAGGGAATCGATGACGGACAGATCTTGCTTGATGGTGAGGACATCACAGCAGTTGGAGTGAATGCTGATGTTGTCAGATCCCAAATAGGGTCAGTGTTTCAATCTTTTAACTTGTTTCCGCATCTCAATGTTTTACAGAACATCACATTGGCTCCGCGCAAAGTTCATGGCGTCACCCGAGAGGAATCCGAAGCAGAAGCGATGCAGTTTCTTGAGAGATTCGGGTTAGCCGATAAGGCAAAGCAATACCCCGACTTGTTAAGTGGTGGTCAACAGCAACGCGTAGCAATCTTGAGAGCGGTTATTACTAAGCCAAAGGTGCTCCTGTTAGATGAAGTTACAAGCGCACTGGATCCAATATTGATTGCGGAAGTACTGGCTCTGATATCCGAGCTCAAAGCCGAAGGGATGACAATGATGATCGCCACCCACGAGATGGGATTTGCCAAGCGCGTTGCCGATCAGGTGCTCTTCTTGCATCAAGGTCAGATCTTGGAGGCCGGATCACCTCACACTATTTTGGAAGATCCGCAGACTCCCCAACTACAGAGCTTCTTGAGCGCACTTCGTGACGCCGGTCGTCTTTAAGCGACCTTGGCTCTTTCGCGTCGAAATAGGCGTAACCCCACGTTAAAGAGCGCAATCGCTACCATCAGCCAGATCGCAATCAATGGTGCGGATACCGCCTTCTCGTTAAGGACGATCTGGTAAAGCCCGCGTCCCCCCGCCAAATTCGCAATGAGGCTGGTCGGTTCAAATCGCGAAACTCCCTTGATGGAGCCCACAATTGCCACATCCAAGACGTAATAAACGATGGCAATAATCGAGAAGAACCGCGGCTCAATCGGCAAGCGCATAATCGCGAAGGAGAGCGAGACAAAGAGCGGAGCCAAGGCGAATGCAACAAGAAGAGGTCTTGCCGAGAATGAGAGATCAATCTTCCCGCCATGAACGCTAAAAATCACTACCGATATTGCAACGATCAATAGCGCCCATACTGAACAGATCATTTGCCAGAGACGCCTTGTTGCAGCGATAAATTTCTCTCGGCTCTTGAAGAGGATTAATTCATTTTCAATGAATTCCTTGCCCTCCAAAATTGAGGGAGAGATGAGCGAGATCATAAATATTGTTTGAACCGTGGAGCCAGTGACTATCGGAATGATCACGCGCTCAGAGCCGCCAATGGTCAGAATCTTGTTGGAGAAGAGCGGAACAACTCCGAGCCATAAGAAGAGGATAGGCAAGCGCAGAGAATTGAGTATTGGTAAATAACTGGGCAAATCTGATTCCAAGGTCATGATTGCGAGACTCGATACTGCGGGCGATTCTCCACGACAAAGGTTCGCCACCTTTTTTGCGAAGCGAGAAACTCTTTGATGCCTCAAGGTTCAGAGTATTTTCAATCGAGGTGCGACGTCTATTGAGGGCGGAAACTAGCGCAACTGCAATCACGAGATAGATCAGCATTTCAAGGAGGACCCTGGAGAGCGAGTGAGCTTGGAGCAATGGGAGAAAAATCCCGGTGAAACTCCACCTGGCGGCATGGCCCTTAACTATTCCCCCGATGCTGGTCTCCAAAATTAAAACGATCGCGGGCAAGATATTGGCTAAAAATGTAGCCTTCAAAAATGAGGCTAGGAAGGCGCCAAAGAGTGAGACCAAGATGAGCGCGGTATCAAATCCGAAAACGTTGTGAAGTGTGAAATTCACATGAAGTAGAAAATCTGGTGAGAACTTAGAGAAGCCCACAATAATTGCGTCGAAGACCAACCCAATAACGAGTGCCGTGGAAAACGCTCGATAGAGATATCTCTTAAGCCAGGTTCCATAAAAGAGCTGAATAGAGTCGGTGTACTGCCCTTTGAATTCCGTGGCTACGGTCGCCATGACTCCCGTAAATGCGAATAAAAGTGCCATCCGCTCAAAACCAATGGTGGGATCGGCGATTAACTTAAAATTATTGAGCGCCGTCAAGAGTCCGACATCAATCAAGATGTAAAGGCCAATCTGCAATTGAAAGAGCAGATACCCACACGACAAGTAAGACCATTCGAGCCTGAGGTAACGCAAGAAATTACCCACTCCAAATTTAATCAATGGTCAAACCCTTTGTAACATCGTTAAAGACATCAACCAAGGTGCCAACTTTCGAAAGGTCCCATTTCTCATTGAGGAGCAGTTGGCGTTGAATGATGAGGACCCGGTCGACATACCGCTCCATGTCGTTGAGATAATGGCTGGAGATCAAGATGGTCTTGCCGGCATCGGCGCGCTCGCGCAAGAAATTGTGGAGCCAAAAAATGCCATCGGGATCAAGTCCATTAACTGGTTCATCAAAGATCAAGACATCTGGATCAGCCAATATTGCACAGGCAATTCCGAGGCGCTGCTTCATCCCCTGCGATAACTTTCCAGCGCGGGTATTTGCGACATTGCCCAGCTCTAGAATCTCAAGAACTTCATCTACTCGCTCGCGCTTAACTCCATAGGCCATTGCGGTGATCAGCAGCTGATCGATCGCTTTACGTCCGCTAGGAAACCCTGCACTTAACAGCACGCCCACACTTCCAGGCTTGTGTTCGGCGTAACGCTTGCCATTAATAAGGGCAGATCCACTATCGGCCTCAAGGAGTCCGGTAAGAATCCGAAGCGTTGTTGATTTTCCAGCACCATTGCGACCCAACAGACCAGTGATCTCACCTGGGACCGCTTGAAATGTCAGATCTTCAACGACGAGCTTGCTACCAAAACTTTTATTGAGGTGATCGATAGAAATGCCTGCATCTAATGGCTGCGTCATAACTCCGTAGATTACAGGTCGTCGCTCTTTCCACGGGCCTCATCTATCTTGGCCTGAGTCAGATGTGGCAGCGCAAAAAATGCCAAAATGACTGAGAGTCCAGCAGCTACAAAGAGCGGGAGACGAAGCGCAAGTGATCGGGAGATGAAGTGAAGCGAGATCGCCACAATGGATCCGCCCAGAATCGCTCCAATAGGTTGGCTGCCTAGTCCAAAGAAGCGATAGACGCTATTTACGCGTCCCAAGATTTGATCCGGAATGATCTCTTGGCGCATAGAGACGGTAATGACATTCCACATAATCACGAAGAACATCTCGATGACAGTTACAACCCAGACAATCTGCCAATGCGAGGAGGCACCGTTTATAACAAGAAATACTGGGCTCAGATAAATAATTGAACGAATTAGGCGAGCTCTTCCAAATCGCTTAATGACTCTGCTAGAGGTGAAACCACCCAGGGCCCCACCAATGGCACCACCAGTACTTAATACGCCAAAGGTAAAAACTGAGGTATGCAAATCTTCTTGAGCAAAGAGAATGAAGACGGAGAACGAGAGAGCACTTATCGCATTGATTGAGCCGAGGATGATGGCGAGTGAGCGAAGAAATGGGTGATGCCAGAGCCAGCTCATCCCCTCTTTTAGTTCGGCCTTAAAATCTTTCTTAGTTGGCGAAATATCTTGTCTCTTAATCATCGAGGATGCGATCAGACCAATTAATCCGGCGGAGGCAAAGAAACTAGCTCCATCGAATGCCAGAGGGGCAAATACAGAGATACCAAGTAAGACAGAGGCAAGTGGTGGGCCAATGAAATTCTGCATTAATGACTCTGCAGTCCACATGCGCCCATTGGCTGTTTCCAGATGCTCGGTCCCCACAATTAGTGGAATGAAGGTTTGAGAGGCGCCATTTCCAAGAACCTCTGCTGCGCCTAATAAGAATGTTGCAGCCAAAAGCAAGATATAGAGACCAGTGTGGGTATGAATGGTCACCGTCTTAGCAATGTTCTTAACAATATGAATGTGGGAGCGATTTCCCCAGATAGATATTGCAACGACCAAGGTGATAATTCCGCGAACTACATCGGTAAAGACAATGAGGCTGCGGCGGGCGAAGCGATCGATGAAGACTCCAGCAGGAAGGCTAAATACCAACCACGGCAGGCTCGCCATAAGTCCAATGATGGAGAGCAAGAGTGGTGAGCGAGTTATTGAAGATGCAATCCAGGGATATGCAACGGCAGATACTCCGTTGCCCAGATTTGAAAGTACGTTAGCGGTGAAGAGTTTCTGATAAGAACCAGGAAGATGCTTGCCTGCCATTACTTGGCGACTGCCCGCTCGCTAAGAGATTTAAGCGCTCGTAACCGATCTGAAGGCCAGACCGCGACCGTAGTAATGCTGCAAGGCAAGATATCGACGTGATACATGCTCTCGAGCGGTGCACTCATGGCGTATGCGGCGATCGCGCGGATAACAATATTGTGCGTCACAACGCAGATCCTCTTGCCAGGGTAGCGCTCAACTAAATCGTTGATACCAGCTTCTACGCGCGAATAAACCTCGACATAGGACTCTCCCCCACCGGGACGGTGAGCAGTTGAGGCCAACCAGTCGATCCAGTCCTCTGGATATGTCTCCATAACTTCTGTAGGAGTAAGCCCTTCCCAATTTCCGAAATCACATTCCACCCATATGTCATCAAAGATTGGTTCCAAATCACTTGCAGCTCCAACTTCCTTAGCTGTCATAGTGGTCCGCTGAAGTGGAGAAGCAATAAGTACATCAGGCTTACGCGCTGCAATCTCCTTGGCCACTGCTTGCGCCTGCGCGATACCAGTCTCTGTCAGTGCGGGATTCATTGGACCTACCCCAGAGAATTTGCGGGTAGGGGTCAAGGTGGTCTCACCGTGGCGCACAAACCAGATCGTCGTTGGTACTTCAGTCGATACAAGTCGCGCCGTTAAATAATTAAGAATGGGTTTAGCGGCAGGTGTATCGCCACCATCTAAAGCCTTGTTGGCTAATCGATCGGCATGTGAGTTCTCTTCGCGAGGAATCCATTGAAAGGTAATCAACTGCATCGGATGAATTGATCTCGCTTCTTTTGCTAACTCGCGCATCGCCGGGTGCTTGATCTGCCAACGACCCGACATTTGCTCCACTACAAGTTTGGAGTCCATCTTTACATGGATCGTTGCCTGAGGGTCTAACTCGTGAGCCTTACGGAGGCCAGCAATAAGTCCCGAGTACTCGGCGACGTTGTTTGAGGCGATTCCAATCGTGCCGTAGAGCTCATGGAGAACGACTCCATTTTCAGAGACGGTAGCACCAAATGCTGCAGGTCCAGGATTTCCGCGTGATCCGCCATCGGCGGTCACCACAAAGTCGCGCGCCATTAAATTCGAACCAAAATTCGACGACACTCTTCACAACGAATGACTTCATCGGCAGCCAGACCTTTGATTCTCTCAAGTTCAATCGCGTTAATGGCCAAGTGGCAACCATCGCACTTATTGCCAACCAAGAAGCGCAGCACCTACACCATGGGCGGAGGCCCGGACCTTGTCGTATAGCTCGACCAAGGCGGGGTCAATCTTCGGCGCCAGGGCGGCACGTGCGGCGCTCAACTCTGCCAAGAGTCTTATCAATCTCGGTCTTAGCATTTTCCAGACGAACATTTAGTTCAAGTTCTAACTTCTTCAATCCCACTTGATCATTGAGAAGCTCATCAACGCGAGCTTTAACGCCATCGTGCTTCAACATGATTTCGAGTTCGCCATCTTCAAGATCTGCTTTGCGCTTTGCGAGAGTAACGAGCTCATGTTGCAATTGCTCTAATTCCTTAGGAGTTCCTAGGCCAGAGTTAAGTCGGTTCTCATCCTTCTTCATGCGATCTTCAACCTGCTCAACATCAACCTCGCTGCGGCGAAGTTCAATAACGACATCGGCCAATTCGGTCTCGACCACAGCGAGTTCTACAGCGGTATTTTCTAGGCGGGAATGAATGGCAGCGATCTGCTCTATCTCTGGAAGTCCGGCTAACTTCACCTTGGCCTGCGTGATCTGAGAGTCGATCATCTGCAGTTCGATAAGAAGATTTTGGTCCTCAGGGGTTGCCTTCACCAAAGCTCCGATCGTTTGTGGTGCTCACTATTGAGTTGCCCTACTTTAACTGAGAACGGCTGAGGCTAACAATCCGATCTCAGAACCCGATATGGAATCATTGCGGGGTGAGTACGGTCCGCCAGGCGACACCCCAGGATAAAGATGCGGTAATTGCAATTTGGCGCGCCTGCGATTTAGTTAAACCGCAGAATGATCCATCACTCGATTTTGATTTGGCGCTACGTACAGCAACCTCCACCATCTTTGTGCTGGAGGATTCGGAGCAACTTCTTGGGGCGGTCATGGCTGGATTTGATGGACACCGCGGTTGGTTCTATTACCTCGGAGTGGCTCCCCAATTCCAAAGCGCCGGAAACGGACGCCTCCTCGTTGAATCAGCAGAGAACTGGCTTTACGCCCAAGGTGCACCTAAGACGATGCTTATGGTCCGCGATACCAATACAAAGGTAATCGCATTTTATGAGAAACTCGGATATACATTGGAAAATACCCACGTACTAGGTAAAAGGAATTGAAAGGTCGTTCATGTCAGAGTATTTAGAAATGTCTCAAGAAGAGCAGATCGTAGAGCTCACGGAGTTTGCTACCGATGTTCTTGGTCAATATGGGATGACTGCAAAGACGATTGAATGTGTGAATCATGGTCACAACACAACCTTTAAATTTGTTGCTGGAGACGATAAAACCTATGCGCTACGAGTAAGCACTACCTCCCCTAAGTGGCCAGAGCACATCTGGGCCGAGTCGCAGTGGCTCCTCGAGTTGAATCGAGAGGGAAGCATTAGCGCCCCACTTCCCATCCTTAATCTCCAGGGTGAACCAAACGCGAACCAATACTTCTTTTATCAAGGATCCAACCTCGATGTAATTGTCTATCCCTGGATTGAGGGAGAGATCGTTGAAGACAATCCATCAAACGAGAACATTTTTGCCCTGGGACAAGCGATGGCAAAGCTCCATCAATTGAGTTTAGGGTGGGAGCCAACGGGCTATGCCAATTTTCTAGATGTAGATCGACCTCTCATGGTCAGACGGGACAATCTCTTTGAAATCCGTCATGAGTCAATTTCGGAAGAGCTCTACAAACTTTTGGGAGATCTGAGGGATCAATCTGAAAAGTTATTCGAACAATTGAAAGAGCGTTTTGATAGACAACTCATTCACGCTGACCTTCACTTCGGAAATATTCTCTACAACGGTGATCAATTGACGATCCTTGATTTCGATGATGCGGGGATCGGCTCCAGGCTGCAAGATATTGCGATTTCTATCTTCTATCTGCGCAAAGATCGGGAGCGCGAAAAGCACCTACTTGCAGGGTATGCCTCCATGGCTCCCCTACCAGAGTTCGAACCTTGGGAGCTGGAACTACTCATCGCCAATCGCAACTAGTGCTACTCAATTTCCTTTTCGAGACAACCAATGCCGACATGGTTGCGCTCATCCCCGAATACTTGGGCAAGACAGAGCGCCGCCTCAAGCACTACTTCGAAACTGGGGAGTTCGTCCTACTCGACTAATCTGCCTGCTTTTGGTTTGTAGACCAATCCAGTAGCCAGTGCTACTTTCTAGGCATGCTAAAACTCGAGTGCATCACGATTGACTGTAAGGACCCTGCGGCGATTGGGGCATTTTGGGAGTCAGTTCTCGGTTGGAAGATAACCGGAGCCGATGAATCCGGAGCGGTACTCGAGAACCCTGCCAAGTTGGAGCAGGGTGAGAACTTTCCCTCAATATTCTTCTACAAAAACCCGGATCAGAAAGTGGTCAAGAATCGGCTGCATTTTGACTTAACTCCCGATGATCAAGGGGCCGAGGTGGCGAGAATAGAAGCTTTGGGTGGCAAGAGAATTGAGATTGGCCAATCCGCAGATCCGGCAACAACATGGGTTGTAATGGCGGATATAGAAGGCAACGAGTTCTGTGTTTTGAAGAGCCAGGTAACATCTTCTTAATAATTTTAAGTCCATAAAAGTTGACCAACTATTTAGGGGTTAACTCCGTAGACTCGCCGGATGAAATCGCATCGTTTTTACAAGGCTGTCGCCACGCTTTTTTTGTTAAACACGATATTGATTCCTTTGCCTACAGCCCATGCGGATACCAAAACGGATCCACAACGTCCATCGACTGTAGCCTCCTTAACCTTTGAAGGACCAGTCTCACTTTCTAGCACTGTCGCAATTTCAAAGAGATTCAGATTCAACCGCTCACTTCAGATTTTGGTCCAACTCCCCCAAATCTTGGTTATCCGTTCCCCCGTCAAAGTGTGCGATGGTCAATGGAGATTCAAGATGCTGCAAGCAATCCGCGTGCCATTATTTCGTGGACTTACGACCAGACCGGTCAAGTCACCTTTTCTTTCATCGACTATAACGAAAATAATCAAAGGTCAAACAATTCCGCGGTAACGTGTGCACAAAACAGTCGATCCTGCACCGCAACCCCGACAACGTGGAATCTTAGTGATCCACTCAGAGTGAGTTTCAGACGTGACCAGTTATCGGGTAAGCAGTGGTGGCGTGCAATAGTGACGGACTTGGCAAACAACACAACCTTGGATCTTGGTTCGGTTCAAGATTTGACGCTGACCAATCTTTCAAAATTTAAAGTGTTGGATTACATCAACCGCGACTCGTACGCCACAGATTGTCCTGGCGATGCAGCGCCAATCGCTGACACCTACTTCGGTCCCATCGTTGATTCAACGGGTGCGGAAGATCAATATGCTGACAAGACTTTGATCGTGAACTCTTGCGTCAATGCAAAGTTTGGAAGTTCGTATTCATATACAGGTGCCTATCTTCTATACGGAGGGACTGTCGCCTCTCAAACTTCTGCACCTCGAGAGTACTCTTTTACACCTTCCAGTTTGATCCCCTCCGCACTCCCTCCAATGCCAGATGCTCCCTCGAACTTAGTATTTACAGCATCTAACAGCGTGCTCTCTCTTTATATTCAAGTTCCTAATCTTGTCTCTCAAGGCGCGCAGAAAGCATTTCTAGTCTCTCCAGAGTTAGGATTTTCAAAAGAAGCACCACTATTCTCTAAGGAATTGGGCCTCACCACTAAGTTTGAAATTCCGATCACTCAAAATTTATTGGGAACAACTATCCATTTGTCTTTCTATACTCAATCGAATTCTCAGAAGTCCAATCCATACGTGGAACTCGTAACAATCCCTCAAGATGCACTTGCTCAAAATGCGAATGCTCTGCCCCAACTCCAAAACCAACTCCAAAACCAACAAAGAAGAGCGCTTCTAAACCTTCAAGTAAAAGCAGTCCAAAACCTACGTCTAAGCCAACACCAAAACAGTCGACCAAGCCGACCGCCAAACCAACAACATCTCCAAAGCCAATATCTCTAGGTCCAATTCCTGTCGCACCTCAGAATTTGAACGTCAGTATTTCGGGAAGTGTCTTGATAATTAAGGCCGATTCAATTCAACCTCCTGGAACACCGGTCGTCGGCTGCTTGCTGGTCGCCCCACTTTTCAATGGAGGCTCTAACGATCCGATTGTCGGCGATCACGGCCAGGTCAGTGGCAACTCCGTTTTATTTGGAATTCAACTAAACCAATCTGATGCTGGAAAAACTGTTGACTTCACATTGGCTCTCTACAACGGAGCAGGAACTTCTGCCGCTGTCAGCGGGAGTTATACACTCCCACTGACCATTCCGAACCCATGATCCGAGTTCGAATGCGATCGCACTTCGAGCGGTAACTTCTCTCTATTTGGTTGCACCTAACTCAACTGGAAAAGCAATTCCCGTTGAGGAGTGGCAGTCATATCCATTTGGATTCTTAGCCAGATACCTTTGGTGATATGTCTCAGCTGGCCAGTAGGTGAAGTTTGCAGCGCTTGAAATCTCTGTCACGATCTTTCCGTAGCCACTCTTATCAAGAGCAGATTGATAGATGCCTAGAGTCTCGTAAGCCTCATTCTCCTGCTCCTGCGAATCGAAGAAGATGACGGAGCGATACTGAGATCCAATGTCATTTCCCTGCCGATTAAATGAAGTTGGATCATGCATGACCCAGAACAGAGCTAGAAGTTGGCGATAGCTGACAAGGCTGGGATCGTAGGTAACCTCAACAACCTCAGCGTGACCAGTCCTACCGGTGCAGACCTCTTCATACGATGGGTTCTTAGTCGTTCCGCCCATATAACCAACCGAGGTCGAAACGACTCCCTTGGTCTGCCAGAACTTACGCTCTGCGCCCCAAAAGCATCCAGTGCCGAAATAAGCCTTCTTGAGGTTCTCCATGTGATTCCCCTTCCAAATCCCCATTGTTGGTTATTTGCTTCTACGGAACAAGGAAGTTCTAGGAAATGTTCCCGACCAGCAATTCAAAATTTGTTTAACGTCGAAGAAGAACTTGGTATTTATGTTTCATTATTTGAGATTTTAATCTCATTATTTGCGACAGCACTCAAACGATGCTTAAACTAAAAATATGACTACAGATAAAAATGTTTATACACATGGCCACCACGAATCGGTTCTCCGGAGTCATAAATGGAGAACTGTTGAAGAACTCTGCAAAATTCTTACTCCCTATTTGAGAGATGGGGTCAAACTCCTAGATGCGGGTTGTGGACCAGGAAACATCACGGCCGAGATCGCTCAGCTTATTACTGGTGGCAAAGTAGTTGGCATTGATTCCTCATCGGAGATCATCAAAGAAGCCTCACGAAACTATGCCTGTTCGAGTGCAAAGATAATCTGGAATTCCAGGTCGGTGATATCTACCGATTGCCTTTTGCGGATGAGAGCTTTGATGTCGTTTACATGCATCAAGTACTTCAACATTTAGCAGACCGAGTTGAAGCACTTAAAGAACTTCGCAGGGTCCTAAAGGTTGGCGGAATCCTCGCTAGCCGCGAAGCAGATAATGGCGCGTTTACTTGGTACCCAGAACTCCCTGAGTTAGATCGGTGGCGCGAACTGTATCGAGATGTGACTCAACACAATAAGGCTGAATCAAATGGCGGAAGGTTCTTGAAAAGCCTGGGGATTCTGAATGCAAAATTTTCACTCATAAGCATCGAGTGCGATACCTGGATTTTCTCCAGTGAGAAAGATCGAATCTGGTGGGGGGATTTGTGGTCAAAGCGGGTTTTTGAAAGTGACTTTGCGAAACAGAGTATTGAGTATGGATTGAGCTCCAGTGAACTCACAGGAGTTATCGAATGCCTTTTTAAAATGGTCGGGAGATCCCAATGGAATATGGACTATTCCCAACATGGAGATCATCGCCTCGAAAAATTGACCACCGAAAGAATCCAATGGGAAAGGAAGGGAGAGATATGAAGTTGAACGTTGGAATTTTGGGATTTGATGAAGTGGAGGCTCTCGATTTCGTTGGGCCGTATGAGGTCTTTACCACTGCATCTAGAGTTGCAGAGAGAGAAGGATTTCCAATCGAATTCAACGTCATAGCAATAGCTAACCAACCTTCATTCACCGCGAGAGCAGGCCTGACTTTTGCAGCTGACTGCCATTTTTACTTTTCACCAAAGCTAGACGTGCTCGTAGTTCCTGGAGGAGTTACGAAGAAAGTCGAGGATGATCGAGAAGTGATTAATTGGCTGCAAATTCAGGCTGGCGATGTTCGAGTTCTCGCCTCTGTGTGCACAGGGTCTTTCTTGCTTGCGAAAGCCAATCTATTGAACAAAGTCCGTGTGACTACCCATTGGGAAGATATTGCTGCTTTAAGAGCGACTTATCCAGAGATCGAAGCTTGTCGAAAACGTTCGCTGGGTGGATACCGGGGAGGTTGTTACAAGCGCGGGCATAAGTGCTGGAATTGATATGTCACTTCATTTAGTTGAAAAATTAGGATCTAGAGAACTGACATTACTTACCGCTAGGCAGATGGATTATCGATGGGATGATGAAAAATGGTGGGCAGTGAGGGTTTCGAACCCCCGACATCTTCGGTGTAAACGAAGCGCTCTACCGCTGAGCTAACCGCCCGGTATTGAGTGCCCCACTGTACCTGAGGAAGTGGGGCACGCCAAAAAAGTGCTCAAGAAATAGCGCTATATTCTTAGAGGGCAGCGAGCGCAGCCTTGTAATCGCCAATATTGCGAGCATCGCCCATGCCATTGACTACCTGCCAACGCAGAATTCCTTCTTTATCGATGATGAAGGTGCCGCGGAAGGCGCAGCCACGCTCCTCGTTAAATACTCCATAGGCCTTCGCTGCTGCGCCATGAGGCCAGAAATCTGAAAGCACTGGGAAGTTGTAGCCCTCTTGGGTGGCGAATACTTTTTGAGTAAACATTGAATCGCAAGAAACCGCTAATAGCTCTGCGTTCTCGTTCTGGAATGAGGAGAGATCATCGCGGAGCGCGCACAACTCACCGGTGCAAGTGCCCGTGAAGGCGAACGGAATGAATACAACGACAACATTCTTCTTGCCCTTAAATGATGACAAGGTAACTGCTTCACCAAATTGATTGGTGAGGGTGAAATCTGGAGCTGGTTGGCCGATGGTCAAAGACATGTGTTCTACTTTCCTTAGCGTTTGGCACTCTTTCGAGCGACTAATTTTGTCGCAGTCCAATTTGGTGCAACTAAAAATGAGACAGTCTGTGTCAGGCCTGCTGTTGGAGCGGCATCTTGGATATCACTCGGTTCAACATGTCCTGCAATGCCAACTTTAGGGGTAAGTAGCCATATCGGCCCGTTTTCGCTGAGATAGGTAAGGCCATCAACGAGATCATCGACGAGATCTCCATCACCGTCACGCCACCATAGGATCACCGCGTCTACGACCTCATCGAGGTGGCCCGTTAGCAGGGTTGTTTCGATCTTTGCCTCAATGGCGAGTCGCAATTGATCATCGCAGTCCCTGTCATAGCCGACCTCAAGTATGAGTTCACCCGGCGTCAGCCCGAGTCGATCAACGCTTGTAGATAACCCCTGTGGGGAGTTCACCAGAACCTCCACCTCTCTATAGGCTTGCCCAGCCCCTTGGGCTCGCCCAGCGGGGCGAGTAGGAGTAGTCCACTCAACTTCTCGCGTGAGCGCAAGCCTTTTGATGTGAATAAACTGCTCCCATGAGCGAAGCGAGCGGTTTCAACCAATTCATCGATACCCCGAATAATCTGATCGACCAGTTGGTTGATTTGGACCCTCAGGAGACCGCGGAGTGGAAAGCCTCACTCGACTCCCTGCTTCAAGCCGCAGGTCCTACCCGTGCCCGTTACATCATGCTCTCGCTTTTACAGCACGCCCAGGAAAACAAACTGGGGGTCGGTGCACTTCGCACCACCGACTACATCAACACCATTCCTTCAACTCGCGAAGCAGATTTTCCTGGCGATGAAGCGATTGAGCGCCGCATTCGCGCCATCATTCGTTGGAACGCTGCAATAATGGTTCATCGCGCACAACGTCCAGGAATTGGAGTTGGCGGACATATCTCGACTTTCGCCTCCTCTGCATCTTTATATGAAGTCGGTTTCAACCATTTCTTCCGCGGACAAGATCACCCTGGTGGCGGAGATCAAATTTTCTTCCAAGGCCATGCCAGCCCTGGCATGTACGCCCGCGCCTTCGTTGAAGGTCGCTTAACCGAACATCAGATGGATGGCTTCCGCCAAGAGCTATCGCATTCGGGTGGCGGACTTTCGTCTTATCCACATCCACGTTTGATGCCAGAGTTCTGGCAGTTCCCAACTGTTTCAATGGGACTTGGTCCAATCAATGCAATTTATCAAGCTCGTTATAACCGCTACCTCCACGGCCGTGGCATCAAAGACACCTCAGATCAAAATGTCTGGGCCTTCCTTGGAGATGGTGAGTGCGATGAGCCAGAGACTCTCGGCGCAATCAGCCTGGCAGCTCGCGAAGGACTCGACAACCTTAACTTTGTTATCAACTGCAACCTACAACGCCTCGATGGACCGGTCCGCGGTAATGGCAAGATCATTCAAGAACTTGAGTCGATCTTCCGTGGCGCAGGTTGGAATGTCATCAAGGTTGTATGGGGACGCGAATGGGATGAACTCCTCGCAAATGATCGCGATGGCGCTCTCGTTGATTTGATGAACCGGACCACTGATGGTGACTATCAGACATTTAAGGCTGAAAGCGGCGCCTATGTGCGCGAACACTTCTTTGGCCGTGATCCTCGCACTGCCGCACTAGTCGCAAATTGGTCTGATGAAAAGATCTGGGGACTTAAGCGCGGTGGACATGATTACCGCAAACTATTCTCTGCTTACAAGGCTGCCACTGAGAAGAATGGCAAGCCAACTGTCATCTTGGCTAAGACGATTAAGGGCTGGACCCTCGGTTCGCATTTCGAGGCTCGTAACTCGACGCACCAGATGAAGAAGATGACTCACGAAGATCTCATCCAATTCCGCGACACCTTGCATATTCCTCTTCCAGATTCTGCAATCGATGCCAAGGTCCCTGCTTATTACCATCCAGGCGTTGACTCTGAAGAGTACAAATACATGATGGAGCGCCGTCGTGAGCTCGGTGGTTCTGTACCAACTCGCCGCAAGATTTCACGTCCGCTTCCACAACCAGCTGATTCAACCTACGAATCTGTAAAGCGTGGATCTGGTCAGCAAGAAGTTGCAACCACCATGGCTTTTGTTCGCCTGCTCAAGGATTTGGTTAAAGACCCAGAGATCGGCAAGCGCTTTGTTCCGATCATTCCGGATGAGGCTCGCACATTTGGAATGGATAGCCTCTTCCCAACTCTCAAGATCTACTCCCCTCTCGGCCAGACATATGCATCTGTTGACCGTGAATTGATGTTGTCCTACAAGGAATCAACCTCTGGCGTGATTTTGCATGAAGGAATTAATGAGGCTGGTTCAACCGCATCATTTACCGCTGTCGGCTCCTCCTACTCAACTCACGATGAGCCAATGATTCCGATCTACATCTTCTACTCAATGTTTGGTTTCCAACGCACCGGAGATGCTTTCTGGGCCGCTGCCGATCAGATGTGCCGTGGCTTTGTTGTGGGAGCTACTGCTGGACGCACCACTCTCAACGGAGAAGGCTTACAGCACGAAGATGGGCACTCGCTCCTTCTCGCCTCAACTAACCCTGCGGTTGTTGCCTATGACCCAGCATTCGGTTACGAAGTTGGTCATATCGTTAAAGATGGACTGCGCCGCATGTATGGCGAGAACAGTGAGAATGTCTACTACTACCTCACCGTGTACAACGAGCCTTATGTCCAACCTGCAGAACCCGAGAACCTTGATGTCGAAGGTCTTCTCAAGGGTATGTATCTCTATTCGCCAGCGACCAAGAAGGGCAAGAACGAGGTAAACCTCTTAGCGTCTGGAGTCTCACTCAACTGGGCTCTCAAGGCACAACAACTTTTGCAAGATGACTTTGGCGTCAGCTCTGATGTCTGGTCGGTAACTTCTTGGAACGAGTTACGTCGTGATGGTCTTGAGACCGACCGTCATAACCTTCTTAATCCTCATGATCAACGTACTGCCTACGTCACCCGCAAACTCAAGGCCTTTGATGGTCCTGTTATAGCGGTAAGTGATTTCATGCGTGCGGTTCAAGATCAGATTTCACCTTGGGTTCCACAAGACTTCTACTCACTTGGAACAGATGGTTTTGGAATGTCAGATACTCGCGGAGCGCTGCGCCGTCACTTCAAAGTTGACGCTGAATCAATCGTGGTTGCCACTCTCGCACAGCTTGCAAAGAATGGCGAGATTAAGGCCAAGGTTGTTCAAGAGGCGATCGACAAGTATCAGATCGAAGATGTCACCGCAGCAGATGCGGGTAACACCGAAGGTTCTGGTTGATCTTTAATGAGTTGCTTGGGCCTTTACATCACGAGGTCCAAGTTTCTTAAAGAAGGAGAGCGAGATCATTAGCGCTCCAGGAATCATTAGCGCGTAAGTAATTGTCGTGCTCTGGGCAACCCACGAGATGATGAGTTGAACGACGAACGAGAGCGCTGAAATCGCCAATCCGAGTTGAGCTACCACTACCCCGGCCGGCAAATTTGATCGCGCGCTAGCTATTTGGGTAATAAATCCGGCAAAGAATGAACCACAGAGACCGCCAATAAAGAATCCGAGAATCTCCAGAGTGAAGGCGGCGGCGAAACTATGTGGAGCAGCGAATTTTGCTAGAAGAAGGAAGATCATAAAACTACTGCCGCCAATACGAGAAGAAATCCGAATCCAGTAGGCCTCAGGCTTAATCGCCAAGAGTCGGTGTGCGTTCAACCTACCTGTAGTCATTCCCAGCATAAACATTAAATAAGGAACGATGCTGAGGGTCGTGCTTGCCTTTATCTCTTGGTGAGATGACAAGGTCACCCAGTTATTTGTGGAAAATTCGACCATCACCGCGCACAAGTAGGCGATTGCTATGTATCGATCGGTCGTCAACATAGCAAAGGCGCTCTTAATACCTACCGGGGGCTCGGATTCATCACGCTTCTCAGAACCCGAAATCAAGAAGGGTCTCATCTGGAAAGCCGACCAGAGCGTTCCCACCCACATCGCTCCGACTAGCACATCGATATGCCATGCCAGAGAAACGTGTGAGGTCACGATAATTGCCAGAACGGTGGAGATGAGCGTGCCCAAGCTCCATGCCCCATGCATCTTAGGAATCAAGCGTTCACCGCTTAACGCCTGACGGCGAAGCGCTTGATGGTGCAGTCCGATGTTGTACGCGTTGAGTCCAAAGGCAAATGCGATATTAACAACTAAATAAATCCACGGGGTATGAATGTGCGGCATAGAAATAATGGAGCCATACATAAGCGCGCTCATTGATATCAGAACAGGTCCTACCCCAATTCGATCTACGATCTGACCTGCGACCATCATTGAAAGAACTCCCCCGACCGCACCAAAACTAATCAAGGTGCCGTAAGTTCCGTTATCTACATGAAGGTTGGCCTTTAAATTTGGCGCGCGTGTTGCAAGTGCCAACGTGGTCATACCAAAATAGAAAAAAAGTAGGAATTGATTTCGTCGCTCCCTGGAGGTGACAATCAAAGTCAAAAGAGTGCGCTCGCTAACTTTTGTCTAGCCTTGATAAGAATGGGGTCTGCTGGATCAACCAGCGAGAACAACCCTACAAGATGCTCGCGAATTCCTATACGATCCTCACCGCTAGAAATTTTGATTGCCGAAATTAATCGTGAAAAGCCCTCTTCAAATTTTCCTTCTGCCACTTCGCAATCTGCTGCTTGCTTTGCAAGAACGAGATCTGTCGGATTTTGATTAGCTGCGGCGATAACACTAGGAATATCAAATCCTGAGATACGAAGCAGAAGTTCAACTTGAGCTAAGCCAAGTTGGGCGAGCGCATTACCAGGGGCTCGGTTCAACCAGTCACGGTAGGCCGCGCTTGCAGCGGCGTAATCGCCTTGCTCCAACGCTTCGAGCGCTCTGATCTCCTCGGGTTCTAGCTGTTCTTCAACTTCCGTAGCGCCATCGGGAGCAACGGCTCCAACTCCACGTTCGGCTGCAAGAGAGAGCACCTTGTCGACGACCAAACGAATTTGCGGGGTTGTGGGAACGGTGTCAAAGAGCGGCACGATCTGCTCTTGAATAATCGCTAAAGCGAGCGGAAGCGTTTGGACTTGAAGTGCTTGCGCTACTTCTGGTTGCGCATCGACATTCACATTCCCGAGCAACCAACCTGCTCCCTCCGGCTTGGCCGAATCCTGAACATGAAGTTGACCCAGAGCGCTCATGACCGCTTGAGATTGCGGTGAACGAGGTGACCAACAGATGAGAATGACAACCTGGGCATGCGAGGCGGGCAGAACATCTTGCATCAAATTCGCTTGAGTTATCTCGACCCCAGCGGACTCAACATCAATCGGAGGATTTCGAAGGGCGCTCAAATCGACCGCAGAAGCAAAATTTTTAGGAAGAGAACTCATCAACCACTACCGCTTCCTCTTGTTTAGGGATATTTCTATAAGGCAATATTGAACGAATGTAATCCTCTGTGGCATAGGTAATCCCCAGATCTTTGCCTGCCTTCTCACCGAGGTACCAACGGTGCTCCAAGATTTCGTGGAACATTTGTGCTGGTTCTACCCGGCCTTTGAGCTCTTCGGGAACCATATCGATGACTCGGTGGTAGGTCTCAGATAACCAGCGGCGAGCGCTATCTTCAATCGGAGGCAGCGGCTTCTTCTCGCGTCCGCGGAAGCGATCGAATGAGGCAAGCAGGCGCTTTGCCTGCAACTCCTCTGCATGAATGCCCATCAATTCATAGAGACGATTCTGATGATATCCAGCAGCTACGAGTTTCGGTGTGAATTTAAGGGCGCCCTTATCTCCATCGAGGGTGACCTCAACCTCCTCAACAGCGAAACCGAGGTCTTGGACCGCGCGCATCGCCTTTTCGACAGCGTGGCGATCGGTTGGATCTAGAACTTGCGGCTCTTTAAGCATGGTCCAGAGTCTGCGGTAGCGAGAGATGACTCGATCAGCGGCGCGAATTGGATCCATGCCGGGATGAAGAAGTCCGGCGCTCGCTAAGTCCTCGAGCTCTGCTGCTACGTTGAATTGAGCGATATCAAGATCATGTTCGCGTTGTCCATTGCTTAACCCGGGTTGGAACTCACCAGTCTCAGCATCTACTAGGTATGCCGCGTACTCGTCGGCATCCTGCCTAAAGAGAGTGTTGGAGAGCGAGCAGTCGCCCCACCAAAATCCAAGAAGATGGAGTCGAACTAAGAGCAGAGCCAGGGCGTTAGCCATGTTGTTAATTTCGTGGGGCGTCACTTCGCGGCTCATGATCACTCGGTAAGGCAGCGAGAAGGGCAGATAGCGGGTCACCAGAGCGACTGGGAGCGGGTTTGCCATGTTATCGAGGCGATTTTCCACGATAGCCACTGGCTCAACGCATGGCGCGTTACGGGTATTGAGTTCGCGCAAGATGGCGTACTCACGAGAGGCAAACTCTTCGACCGTCTCTTTAACCGCAAAGACATCGCGATCGCCCGGGCCGGTTCGGATGAGGCGAACAATATGGCGCGAGATACCTCGCATGCTGGTGAGACCAGGATCTTCTGGCCAGTCCTCAAGGGCTTTACGCCAGGGCAGAGATGAGAGGGCAAGCATGTCCTCACTCAGACCTGTTATACGAAGCTCGCTCACTGCCCTATCTTCTCGTATTATCAAACTATGGCGCTCAAGAAACCCAAGTTCTCGTTCGGTAATAAGGCCGGCGAAGAGGCGAGCGATGTGACTCCCGCCTCATTTGGAACTCCCGGAGTGCCGGTCGACCGCGGCCACCCCTTCTACTTCGGTTTTCTGGCCGCTGCAGGAGCGGTTATCGCCATCACGATGCTCAAAGCTCTCGCCAGCGCTAGCCAGGTATTTGTCCTGATCATCATCTCGCTCTTTCTGGCAGCAGGACTCAATCCAGCAGTCGAATTTTTCCGCAGGCGTGGCCTCAAGCGTTCTCAGGCCGTACTTGCCGTTGTATTTATCGTCCTTTTATTTGTAGGCATTTTTGCAGCGGTGATCATTCCACCGGCTATTACTCAGGTGAATAACCTCTTTAAGAACGCCCCAAAAATTCTGCAAGAACTTAAATCCAATACTTATATTGGCAATCTCAACAAACATTATGGAATCATCGATTCGCTCCAAGCCAAATTTACCGCTGGGCTACACAATGGCCAGTATGTGATCTCTGCCTTTGGTGGGGTTATTGGTGTAGGCAAGGCCGTAGTCTCGGGTGCGGTTGCAGTGTTGACCGTTCTGATTTTGACTCTCTACTTCTTAGCCTCGCTACCAAGTGTCACTGGGGTTGCTTATCGTTTTGTGCCAGCATCTCGTCGCGATCGTGTCTCCAAAATTACGGATGCAATCATCATCCGAATTGGTGGCTTTGTGAGCGGACAAGCGACAGTTGCATTTATTGCGTCTATCTTCGGATTGATACTTGCTCTCTCACTTAGCCTTCCCTATCCATCTGCAATCGCTGTCCTTGTTTTTGTCTGTGGTGCGATTCCGCTGATCGGACATATCTTAGGAATCACCGCAGTCACTTTGATCGCTCTCAGCAAGAGCCCGACAGACGCGATCATCACGCTCTTGGTATATCTGGCCTATATTCAGATTGAAAATTATCTGATCATGCCTCGCATCATGCGTAGATCGCTGGCTATACCAGGAGTCATCACGATCATCGCCGCATTAATTGGAGTTAGCTTGCTGGGAATTGTCGGCGGAATTCTCGCTGTGCCAATCGCCGCCGCGGTCCTATTGATAATTGATGAAGTTGTATTTCCGAAAGCCGATAGCTCTTAAATCTCAGTTGGTAGCGGCAATCTGTTAGGAGCTAGATACTTAGTAATTTCACTAAGGATGTAGTGAACGTAGGGTTCTCCCACCCATAGATGTTTGGCGCCATCAACTGGAACTAGATTCAGGCGGGAAAAATTCTTGAAGCGTTCAATGGCTTGAGTTGGATTTAAATACTCATCGTGTTCAGGCACATAGGCCACTACCGGCCGGGAATCGCTCTGCCAATACTCCAAATCACTATCTTGAGCCCGCTGCATGGGTGGACTCAACAAAATCAAACCTGCAATCCGCGGGTCTTTGGCATATCTCAGCGCTAGATCAGTTCCGAATGACCAACCAACCACCCAGAGGGTCTTTACCTTGAGTTCGTCGAAGCAGTAGTCGATCGCAGCCTGAACATCGAGTCTTTCAGATTCCCCATTGTCGAAGGTGCCCTCGGAGGTTCCAGCCTCGCTTGTGGTTCCACGAGTATTGAAACGGATGATCTGAATCCCTGCCATTGCAGGCAATCTGTTGGCTGCTTTCTTGTAGATATGGCTATCCATCATTCCGCCACCGGCTGGATTGGGGTGCAGGCAGAGCAAAGAGACTTCGGTGCCATCGAGTGGGGTCGCGACCTCACCGATAAGTTTGAGGTTATCCGAGGTGAGTATCGAAATAGGCCTGCGATCGGCGGGAAGAACGGTGCTAGGCCTTATTAACTCGGTCACGAAAGAAGTTTACTCTTAGCCTATGAGTCAGCTAACCGAAATTGTGAGCCACTCCCCTGCAACAGGTGCAGAAGTTGGACGTTATCCAAATACAACCCCCGAAACCATCAACGCATTAGTGGCGAGAGCGAACTCCGCTTCTGCTAGTTGGAGAGCGCTGGGCTTTAAAGGCCGCAAGGCAATCTTGCGCGCATGGGCTCATTACATAAGCGAACATATTGATGAGCTCGCCGCAATCGTTGTTCAAGAGACCGGTAAACCTCTCAGCGATGCGACCCTTGAGATACTTATTGCAATAGATCAACTTTCATGGGCAGCACGAAATGCTCATCGTTATCTTCGCAATTCACACCGCGCTCCAGGTCTATTAATGGCGAACATGTCCACACATGTTGAATACCAACCATTAGGAGTCGTCGGAGTCATAGGTCCTTGGAACTATCCTGTCTTTACTCCTATTGGTTCGATTGCATATGCACTAGCTGCAGGAAATGGTGTCGTCTTTAAACCTAGCGAATACACCCCAGGAGTTGGCCATTGGCTCGGAGAGTCTTTCAACCACGTTGCCCCTAAAGCAAATATATTTTTTGTAGCAACAGGTGGACCCGAAACAGGTGCGGCGCTCACCAAGAGCGCAGTCAATAAAATTGCATTCACGGGATCAACTGCGACCGGTAAGAAAATTGCCGCGAGTTGTGCCGAGAATCTGACTCCCGTCTTAATGGAGTGTGGTGGCACAGACCCGGCGATTATCGATAGAGATTGCGATATTGATAAAGCCGTTGAAGCAGTGCTCTGGGGAGCTATGGCTAACGCCGGCCAAACATGCGTTGGTATCGAGCGCGTCTATGTTCACCAAGATATTGCGGCTCAATTCATTGAGAAAATTTCACTGCTCGCAAAAGAACTTGTGGTTGGTCGTGACTATGGAGCGGCAACTATGCCAAAGCAGCTTGCAGTCATTGATTCCCACATCAAAGACGCAGCTAAGTTGGGTGCCGAATTTATTGTGGGATCGGCAGATTCCGTCCAAGCTCCCTATGTGCTTCCGACCATCATGGCTGGAGTGCCTGAGGAGAGTTTGGCTGTTGCCGAAGAGACTTTCGGCCCAACTCTCACCATCAGAAGTGTTGCAACGATGGGAGAGGCGATCGTGCTAGCCAATGCCTCCAAGTACGGTCTAGCAGCCTCGGTCTGGTCTAAGCGCCAGGGCAAGGCCATTGCGCGCCAACTCCAATGCGGGATGGTCTCGGTAAATTCTGTTTTGTCATTTACCGCAACACCGAGCATGCCTTTTGGTGGAGTAAAGCAGAGCGGTTACGGTCGGGCACATGGACGCGAAGGCCTTAGGGAATTTGCCTACACGCGCTCTGTAGTTGCAACCCGATTTAATATCCCGCTGCGCTTCACCACTTTCAAAAGGACAGCTTCGACTGATTCATTCATTAGGCGGTTAGTCGCACTGCTCAATCGCTAGGGCGAACTAATACCCCTAATATCGAGGCGCGTTTCGTGATCGCTCGATTCTCGGTTTGCGTTGATCTTTCTTGCTCCAACACGCGGTGTGCCAATGTCGCCTGCTCTCTAGATCATCATCGATCCACGCCACGATATGTGGAGTCGCGGTAGGAATTAATTGATCGCATCCGGGACAGCGATATGGCTTGGATGAGCTAGAGCCGGTGATCTTGCGGACCGTGTAGATACCCTCGTGATGCTCCTCAACGGTCTGAAAAGAGGTGCTCACATCCCGATCCTCTGGATTTTGGCCAGATGGACGCTTCCCTTTCGGGTGATTGCGGCGCGGGCTCATGGCTCTATTCTTTCGTATTCCCAGCAAATCTTCGCCTCGTAAATTGGCTTCTGCATAAGCAAATAAGGCAAGATAAATCCATGAGCGCCGCTATTGAAGTACTCGATCTGCGCAAGAACTATGGGCGAACACGAGGCGGTAGCCGGCATCTCCCTCACCATTGAGCGTGGAGAGATATACGCCATTCTTGGGGCCAAATGGCGCCGGCAAAACCACCACAGTAGAAATCCTGGAAGGTTTCCGAGATCGAGATAGTGGAACGGTCAAAGTCCTAGACGCCGATCCAGGCGCGCTCGGCGTTCATGGCTCTGCCTGGCGCAATCGAATTGGAATCGTCCTGCAATCCACCAGCGATGCCGCTGAACTCACAGTTGCCGAAACGGTTCACCACTTCTCCCACTATTACACCAAGCCCAAAGATCCCGATTCAGTCATTGAACTCGTTGGACTGACTGAAAAGAGCGATGAAAGAGTTCGCACCCTCTCTGGCGGTCAACGTCGCCGCTTGGATGTGGCGCTTGGAATTATCGGCGCTCCAGAAATTCTCTTCCTGGATGAACCAACAACTGGATTTGATCCAGAGGCGCGTCGCGCTTTCTGGGAATTAATTTTGGCTCTTAAAGCAGAGGGCACCACAATTTTGCTCACGACGCACTATCTCGATGAAGCTGAAGCACTTGGCAGATCGAGTGGCCGTCATTAACGCTGGCAAAATTATCGAGATTGCAACTCCAGCGACTCTCGGTGGCCGCCACCTTGCCAAGGCGACGATCGCGTTGGAGTGAAGATGGTGTCACCAAAAAGAAAATTTCTGAAAATCCCACACACGATGTTCTCGAAATCGCAGAACGATTCAATGGCGAGATTCCAGAATTGACTGTCACGCGGCCATCTCTGGAAGATATCTACTTAACCATGATTGAAGGTCAAAAGTGAACACACTGCGAATTGGCCTTCTCCGGGGCAAAATCGAGATCAAGCAATTTCTTCGTCAAAAGGAATCTGTCGTATTCACTCTCTTTTTCCCGCTCCTACTACTGGTTATCTTTGGAAGCGTCTTTACGCAGACGATCGCGCCTGGAGTTAAGTTAAGTCAATATTTTATTTCGGGGATGATCGCTTCTGGATTGATCAACAGTGGATTTCAGCAGCTTGCTATCAACATTCCAACTGAGCGTGATAATGGAGCGCTAAAGCGCTTGCGCGGTACCCCAATGGATCCAATCAGTTTCTTCATCGGAAAAATAATTCTAGTTTTTCTCACGATGCTGATCCAAGTATTCATTCTTTTGCTAGCGGGGGGCCTCTTTTTTCATATCCGCATTCCAAATGACGCGACACTATGGCTCCGATTTATCTGGATTATTATTCTTGGCTCGGGTTGCTCAACCGTGCTCGGGGTGGCCATGGCAGGCGTGATAAAGAGCGGACGCGGCGCACCGGCAGTTGTCACTCCTATTGTTCTTGTCTTGCAATTTAGTAGTGGTGTCTTCTTCCAATACAACAGCTTGCCTGGCTGGATGAAGCAGGTGGCGGCGGTATTCCCGCTTAAATGGTTGACTCAAGGAATGCGTTCCGTATTCCTGCCAAATGGATTTGCCACGAATGAAGTAGCTCATAGCTGGGAATTGGGGCGAATTGCCCTCGTTTTAACAGCCTGGCTAGTGGTAGGAACTTTGCTAGCTATTCGTTCCTTTAAGTGGTCTCGTCAGTGAAATTACGCAGGGTTGCAATAGCCCTGATAGCACTTCAGTTTCTGAGTGTGCCTGCGGCCCTAGCCGCAACTGCTAAACCAACGCCTAAAGTTACTTCGGTCAAGAAGGCTTCCACATCCAAAAAAGTAAGCGTTGCAAAGAAATCGACGAGTCCGATAACAAAGAAAACAGCGTTGACAAAATCAGCGACAACGTCAAAGAAGAGTGCGGTCTCTCCAAAGAAAACCACAAGCGCTAAGAAGACTTTAACAACCAAGAAAAGCGCGACCTCGACGCTCAAGAAAGCCGTCACAACGAAAAGGTCGGTGACTGTCCACAAATATGTTTATCACGCACCAGTTCGAAAAGCCGTCACACCAACTCCTGCCGTGAAGTGGCCTCCATCTGGATTTAAATCGGTCGGAACCGCCTTTGCGCGCGTGCCTACTGGCGCAGAGCTCCTTGGGATTCTCTCTGCGATGAAGGACTCGGTGTCGCCAGTAAATTCCTGTTCCGTCGATCCAAATAAACCATCTGTTCCGGCTTTGTCGTGCGCCGCAATTTTGGTCGGCTCCACACAACGGTGCACGTGGTGGAAAGTCTCTTCGCTCATCACTGGAATTGATCCAGCTAATCCCGCTGGCCGAGTAAATATAGGAAAGATAACCGATATGGAAGCTGGGGCAGCTGCTAAAACAATTCAAACTATTGTTTTAGTAAGTCCTATCCCACTTCAAACGGGAATCGAATTTACGGGGATACAAGCCGAATGCGGTATTGGACCCACCACAGATCCAATTCCAAGTTCAACTTTTGTTCCCGATCCTTCGTACACCCCGGCACCAAGCACTTCGCCAACGCCATCTGCCTCGCCCACAGCAACTAATCCGTAATTAGCGATTAGCTCCTGGCACCCAAAGGACATCTCCAAGTTCGCGGTTTTCATAGCGGGCGAGAACAAAGAATAGATCCGAGAGACGATTCAAATATTTAGCGGTAAGAGGATTTACTCCCCCACCAAAAGAGTGGATTGCATGCCAGGTAGAGCGCTCGGCTCGGCGTGTCACGGTTCTGGCCACATGCAGAAGTGATGAGGCAGGGGTTCCAGATGGCAGAACGAATGAGCGCAGCTCAGCAAGATTTTGATTGTAAAAGTCGATCTGATTTTCGATGTAGGTAATCTGTTCTTCCGTAACTCGTAGTGGTTCAACCTTTGGGTTATCGACTACCGGAGTAGATAGATCGGCCCCAACATCGAAGAGGTCATTTTGAATACGAGTAAGAAGATTCTTGACGGCCTCCTCGCGAATCTGACCTAGAGCAAGAACAACACCAATCGCAGAGTTAGCTTCATCCACGTCGGCATATGCCTCAAGGCGAGGATCATTTTTTGAGGTGCGACTCATATCCCCCAGAGAGGTAGTTCCATCATCGCCAGTTTTTGTATAAATACGAGTCAAATTAACCATGGGGTGAGCCTATTGGAGCAACTAGAATGAGACCACTTAAATTTAGCGTCAAGGAGTTCTGGGGGTGATGTGTGGCGGAGAATTCATCTGCGCTTCGCATTAATGGCCCAGCCCGACTCGTTGGTGAGGTGACCGTCACCGGCGCTAAGAACTCTGCGCTTAAATTGATGGCGGCCTCTTTGCTCGCCCCCGGCAAGAACATCCTTCATAATGTCCCTCAGATCAAGGACGTAGAGATCATGTCCGATCTACTTACGCGCCTGGGTTGCACCGTTCACTTCGATCGGGGCTCGCACACTATGGAGATCGACGTTCCACAAGAACCAGGGCATAAGGCGGAGTACGAACTAGTTCGTAAGATGCGAGCCTCCATCAACGTGCTTGGACCAATTTTGACCAGAGTCGGCATCGCTGAGATCTCTTTGCCGGGTGGTGATGCCATTGGATCTCGCGGACTTGATTTTCATATTGCAGGACTCGAGGCGCTCGGCGCCACTGTGAAATTTGAACATGGATACATCATCGCGACCGCACCAGATGGTTTAGTCGGCGCTACCTTTGAACTCACATTTCCTAGTGTGGGTGCTACCGAAAATTTGATGACCGCCGCGGTTATGGCAAAGGGAACTACAACGCTTCACAATGTGGCTCGCGAACCAGACATCATTGATCTCGGTGAATATCTCATCGCGATGGGAGCGAAGATTGAAGGCCTTGGTTCTTCCACCCTCACCATCGAGGGAGTGGATCGACTCCATGCCGCCTCGCACTCAACCCTTCCCGATCGCATTGTTACGGGAACCTGGGCCTTTGCTGCCGCGATGACTCAAGGCGATATCACCATTAATGGTGGCCGCGCTGATCACCTAGAGATTCCGCTAGATAAATTAGTGGCGGCAGGAGCTGTCGTTACCTCGACCTCCAATGGATTTAGAGTTCGCATGGATCAAAGACCGTTAGCCATTGATGTTGCGACACTTCCCTACCCAGGTTTTCCTACCGATCTGCAACCTATGGCTATATCTCTTAACTCCATTGCAAGTGGGAGCGCAATCGTGACTGAAAATGTCTTTGAAGCGCGCTTTATGTTTGTTAATGAACTGCGCCGGCTCGGGGCCAATATCACCGTGGATGGCCATCATGCCGCTATTACCGGAGTACCGCTTTTGTCGGGAGCCCCAGTGGCTGCAACAGATATTCGAGCTGGAGCAGGGCTAGTTCTTGCCGCGCTTGTTGCAGATGGAGTTACTACTGTGGAGGATGCTTTTCATATCGAACGCGGCTATCCGAACTTTGCCGCCGATCTGCGCTCACTCGGCGCAGATGTCGAAGCTATAGATTAATTACTTTCTTCGCCGAGGATTGAGACTCGGTTCTTATTTACCGAGATAAATCCACCAGCCATATTGAAATCGGTCTTGGAGCCATCTGCACCCTTGATACTTACAACTCCTGGAACCAATACTCCCAAGAGTGGGATGTGATTAGCCAATATTCCAATATCACCATCTACGGTGCGCGCAGATACTGAAGTGGCCTCACCCGACCAGACACGCTTTTCGGGTGAGACTACTTCGACGGTGAGTTTTGTATCAGACATTGTTAAGCCTTTGCCAACTCTGCTGCCTTGCGCTCGACATCTTCGAGTCCACCGCACATGAAGAAGGCCTGCTCTGGAACGTGGTCATACTTTCCATCAGCAAGAGCTTCAAAGGCCTCAATGGTCTCTGAGAGTGGAACGAATGAACCATCGATTCCGGTGAAGACCTTTGCCACGAAGGTGTTCTGTGACAGGAAGCGCTGGATACGACGAGCGCGACCAACCAAGATGCGATCTTCTTCAGAGAGTTCATCGATACCCAAGATAGCGATAATGTCTTGCAGATCCTTATAACGCTGCAAGATCTGCTTTACACGGTTTGCAACACGGAAGTGGTGCTCACCGATGTAGCGAGGATCCAAGATACGTGATGTTGAGTCAAGTGGATCCACCGCTGGATAAATTCCAAGCTCTGAGATCGGACGAGACAACACGGTGGTTGCATCAAGGTGGGCGAAGGTTGTGTGTGGAGCTGGGTCGGTGATGTCATCGGCAGGAACATAAATAGCCTGCATCGATGTGATCGAGTGACCACGGGTTGAGGTAATGCGCTCCTGCAGTTGACCCATCTCGTCAGCAAGCGTTGGCTGGTATCCCACAGCAGATGGCATACGGCCTAGAAGCGTTGAAACCTCAGAACCAGCTTGGGTAAAGCGGAAGATGTTGTCGATGAAGAGCAGTACGTCTTGGTTCTGCACATCGCGGAAATACTCAGCCATGGTGAGAGCTGAGAGAGCAACGCGAAGACGAGTCCCTGGTGGCTCATCCATCTGACCGAAGACCAAGGCGGTCTTGTTGATAACGCCGGTCTCTGTCATTTCCAGAAAGAGGTCGTTTCCTTCACGAGTACGTTCTCCAACGCCGGCGAATACAGATACGCCACCGAAGTTTTCCGCTACACGGTAGATCATCTCTTGAATCAAAACTGTCTTGCCAACACCGGCTCCGCCGAAGAGGCCGATCTTTCCACCCTTTACATAAGGAGTGAGCAGATCAATAACTTTAATTCCAGTCTCGAACATCTCGGTCTTTGACTCGAGTTGATCGAAGGCAGGAGCGGTACGGTGAATCGGCCAACGCTCTTTAATATCGAGTGACGAGGTTGGAACGTCAAGAGATTCACCCAAAGTGTTAAATACGTGACCCTTTGTGACATCTCCAACTGGAACGCTGATAGGAGCACCGGTATCTGTTACCTCAGCGCCACGAACCATTCCATCTGTTGGTTGCATCGAGATAGCTCGCACGACGTTGTCGCCGATGTGCTGTGCTACCTCGAGGGTGAGCATGCGTTGCTCGCCAGATAGCGTCACATCAACAGTGAGCGCGTTAAAGATCGATGGCATTGCATCTGCGGGGAATTCAATGTCAACGACCGGTCCGATTACTCGGGCCACGCGACCTTGCTTTCCTGCCAACTTTACATTCTCTGACATCATTCGCTCCCTGCGCTAGCTGAGGCAAGCGCATCTGCGCCGCCGACAATTTCACTGATCTCTTGGGTAATTTCGGCTTGACGGGCCGCATTCGCAAGTCGGGTCAGCGACTTGATTAACTCATCAGCATTGTCAGTTGCTGACTTCATGGCGCGACGGCGAGCTGCGTGCTCAGAGGCAGCAGATTGCAACATCGCGTTAAAGACTCGGGCTTCAACATAACGTGGAAGCAGGGCGTTCAAGACACTCTCAGCGCTTGCTTCGAATTCATAGGTTGAACCACTGTGTTCAATCGCGGATTCCGAGGTGTTAGCCAAAGGCAACAAAACATCGGCTACTGGCTCCTGCAAGATCATCGACTTGAAACGTGTGTAGATGATGTGGAGTTCATCGACCCCAGCGGCTGTAGCGGTATCGCTCAAGAAGCTCGTTATCAGCGCCGCTGACACCTCACGGGCATTTTCAAAGGTTGGGTTGTCGGAGAAACCGGTCCAGGATGAGGCAATTGCGCGATCACGGAAACGGTAGAAGTTAACCGCCTTGCGACCAACGAGATAGGCATCAACATCAAGTCCACGTGCCTTCAAAGTAGCAATCAAGAGGTCTCCCTCTTTGATTGCAGCGTTTGAATAAGCACCAGCCATACCGCGATCGGCGGTGATGATCAGCACCGCTGCACGCTTCGGATGTTCTGCAGCAGAGGTAAGTGGGTGGGATGTGTTGGAAGAGAGCGCAACTGCTCGCACAGCGTTAGTGAGTTCAGTTGAGTATGGAGAAGAGGCCTGAACTCGCTGCTGTGCCTTCACGATACGAGAAGCCGAAATAAGCTCCATCGCACGTGTAATCTTTTTAGTCGCCTTAACCGAACGCATTCGGCGGCGATAGATTCGAAGTTGGGCACCCATGGTTTAGTTAGTTTCCTACCGCGAATTCCAACTTGAATTCATCGACAACCTTGGTGAGAGCTGCAACGGTGTCATCAGAGAGCTCACGAGTTTCGGCGATTACTTCAAAGATATGTGCGTGGCGGGTCGCAATGAATTCCAGCAACTCCGACTCGAAGCGGCGAATATCTGAGACCGCAACTGAATCCATCTTTCCGGTTGTTCCGGCCCAGATTGAAACTGCCTCGCGCTCAACTGAGTAAGGTGAGTATTGGCCTTGCTTCAAGAGTTCAACCATGCGAGCACCGCGCTCAAGTTGTGCCTTAGAAGCAGCATCGAGGTCAGAACCGAAAGCAGCGAATGCTTCGAGTTCGCGATACTGAGCTAGATCAAGGCGCAAGCGACCAGCAACCTTCTTGACGGCCTTCGTCTGTGCAGATCCACCTACGCGAGATACCGAGATACCTACGTTGATAGCTGGGCGAACGCCGGCGTTGAAGAGGTCGGTCTCAAGGAAGCACTGACCATCGGTAATAGAAATTACGTTTGTAGGAATGAAGGCAGAGACGTCATTTCCCTTTGTCTCAATGATTGGAAGACCAGTCATTGATCCACCACCGAGCTCATCAGAAAGCTTGGCGCAACGCTCTAGCAAACGTGAGTGTAAGTAGAAGACATCGCCAGGGTAAGCCTCGCGACCTGGTGGACGACGAAGCAACAAGGAGACCGAACGATAAGCCTCTGCTTGCTTAGAGAGATCATCGAAGACGATCAAAACGTGTTGTCCTGAGTACATCCAGTGCTGACCAATTGCAGAACCGGTGTACGGAGCGAGGTATTTGAATCCAGCTGGATCAGATGCAGGTGAAGCAACGATGGTTGTGTACTCCATTGCGCCAGCCTCTTCCAAAGCACCGCGAACAGATGCGATGGTGGAACCCTTCTGGCCGATAGCAACGTAGATGCACTTAACCTGCTTCTTTGGATCGCCCGACTTCCAGTTATCGCGTTGGTTAATAATGGTGTCGATTGCAATTGCAGTCTTACCGGTCTGACGGTCACCGATGATTAACTGACGCTGTCCACGACCGATAGCGGTCATTGCATCAATAGCCTTGATACCTGTCTGCATTGGCTCTTTGACAGGTTGGCGTTGAACTACTGATGGAGCCTGGAGTTCCAAGGCGCGCATCGCCTCTGCCTTGATCTCGCCCTTGCCATCGATAGGGCGGCCAAGTGGATCAACGACGCGACCGAGGAAGCCATCACCAACTGGCACAGAGAGAATCTCGCCGGTACGACGGACAGATGTTCCTTCCTCAATACCAGTGAACTCACCGAGGATAACCACACCGATCTCGCGAATATCTAGATTCAGCGCCAATCCGAGGGTGCCATTTTCAAACTTCAGAAGCTCATTGGTCATCGTGGAAGGCAAGCCTTCTACACGAGCGATGCCATCTCCTGCCTCAGTAACTGTTCCGACCTCATCGCGGGCAGCGGTACCAGGGTTGTATGCCTCAACATACTTCGCCAGCGCATCGCGAATCTCTTCGGGACGGATCGTGAGTTCGGCCATCTTCTTCTCCTCTTACTAAACCCCACCCCAGACATTTGCCGAGGTGAGAAACTTAAATTGCTAGTGCTCGTCCTGCTTCCTGCAAACGAGTACTGATGGTTCCATCAACGAGTTCATCGGCAAATCGAACTGAGACACCACCAATAACGGATGGATCAAGTTCAAAGTTGAGATGTACTGGTTGTCCAACCTGCTCGATCATGAGCGCACTTAACTTCTCTGCCTGCCCAGGTGTGAGTGCAGAGCGAGAACGGACGAGAACAATCAAACGATTGCGTCGCGCAGCGACGGCTTGGGCATAAACCTCAAGCACCTGATCGATAACGCGGCCAGCCAAATCGTTCACCATGTAGGTGAGCAGGCGCAGCGTTGAGGGTGAGACTTTCTCAGCCAACAAGGTATGAATAATTTCAGCCTTGCCTTTTGGTGAACCAGAGAGGCTGCCAAGAATTCGACGCAGATCCTGGTTGTCGCTCAGGACAGAGGCAAATTCAAAGAGTTCATCTTGCACGCGATCGATCGTGCCGTCGTTATTTGCTGCAGTTGCCTCGGCCTCAATCGCTAATTGCTCGAAGGCGCTAGCGAAATCAACTGAGGAGGCCCAGCGAAGCGAAACGGCTTCGATCAAGATATCCAAAACTTTCCTAGAAACGTTCTTCCCAAAGAGATCGTTTATTAGGACCGCCTTAGATGCGCTATCTCGCGATGGATCGGTGCATGCTCTGCGTAATCCAACCGACGAGTTGAGAGAGAACACAACAGCGAATAGCTCAGCGGAGATGGCAGTGCAGTCCTGAGATGAGAGCCCATGCAGCTTCTCATCAAGTTCACCACGCAAGGCGGCGAATGACTGGCGACTATTTCCTCCGAGATCAATCACTTTTTGCTCTGCTCCAAATCATTGAGGAATCGATCGACGATTCCGGATTGGCGAACTTGATCATCAAGCGCCTCTCCTACGATCTTCGATGCTAATTGAGTTGCGAGCGCGCCAACTTCATGACGAAGTGATGCAATTGCTTGCTGACGTTCTGCCTCAATTGATGCATGTGCTGCTGCAGTAATTCGGGCTGCTTCTTCTTGCGCCTTGGCACGTAGATCTTCAATGATGGCGGCTCCTTGAACGCGAGCCTCCTCACGAATTGCTTGTGCCTCACCACGAGCATCGCTGAGTTGAGCGTTGTATGCCTCAAGAGCGGCTTGCGCCTCTCGTTGGGCGTTCTCCGCTTTAGCGATCCTCCCTTCGATTGCCTCAGTTCGAGCGGCAAAAGCCTTTTCGAACATCGGGACGACCCGACTCTTGAGAACAATAAAGAGAAGTGAGAAGGCGACTAACACCAACGACTATTTCCGCGATATTCGGAACTAGCGGGTTGGTTGTTGCAGCCTCTAAATGAATTCTCATAACTGTTGCGTCTTAGTTCTTACTTAAGGACGAATGCGAGAACGAGACCAAAGAGCGCCAAAGCTTCAGCGAGCGCGAAGCCAAGGAATGCGATTGGTTGTAGGACGTTGCGTGACTCAGGTTGACGTGCGACGCCGTTGATATAGGCGGCGAAGATCAAACCAGTTGCGATTGCAGGTCCGATTGCAGATAGGCCATAACCGACCAGGTTGAGTGTGCCGTGCATCTTTGTTGCCTTTCCATAGTTTGGGATTCATCGGACGGGAGTCCGCTGAACTGTGGGAAAAATTAGTGTTCGTCTACCAGGGCTCCTGCGATGAAGAGTGCTGAGAGAAGAGTGATGATGTAGGCCTGCAGGCATTGGACCATGAACTCAAAGAAGGTCATGACGATGCCGAAGCCAAAGGAGAATGGTGACAAGATCTTCATGAAGAGGTGGGTGTCATGAAGCATGTAGTCGCCGCCGCCGATGAAGACCAAGAGCAGAAGGTGGCCTGCGAACATGTTGGCGAACAACCGGAGTGAAAGCGTCACAGGGCGGATCAAAAAGTAGGTTGCGATCTCAATTGGCGTAAGCAAGATGTAAGCGAACTTTGGAACACCTGGCAAGAATGCGATTCCCTTGAGGTACTTAACTAATCCTTGACGTCTTGATTCCGACCGCGTGGAAGATCACAAAGGTGAAGATCGCAAGCACATATGGGAAGGAGACGTGCGACATCGTTGGGAATTGAATAAATGGAATGATTCCAAATAAGATTGTTTACAAGAACAAAGACAAAGAGGGTGAATAAGAATGGTACATAGTCGAGAAAACCTGCACCGATGATCTCTTGTCCCAAATCTTTGCGAACGAAGCTGTAGATCGACTCGCCGGCGAACTGTAATTTGCTAGGAACTACAGCAGCCTTGCGTGAGGCGAGAATAAAGAAGAGCGAGATTACGATTACTGAGAAAAATACGAGAAAAACTGGCTTTGTTGTGTAATCGCTATGCCCGATGATCGAAGGCAATTTGAAGTCGGATGTGCTCGGGGGAACGAATCCCGGGCCGCTGGCAAGATGGCCAGTTATATGCACTTCTCGCACTCACCTTTCGCCGACGCTGGCTGATTCTGAGGTCAGATTTGGTTCAAATTTGGGTACGGATTAAGACGTCGAACCTTATTAGGAAGCGGGGAAAATCCAAAACCTAAAAATCGGTGTAACTCGGGTGAATAAATGTGTTATTCGCGACCAAATCTGAAGCCAGACCAGGTAGATCGAGGCACCGGCGCCGAGGAGAAGGCCGCCGAGGAAGAAGTAGTGGTGGGTGTGGAGCCAGTGATCCAGCGCAAAGCCGATGCCGCCCCAAATCAATAGACCTGAAATCAGGTACCCCATGATCGACCAGAGGGCGCCCTCTTCATTATTTGATGCCATCAACGCAGACTCTCCCTTGAGCGGGCCGTCAGGGTTACTCGCCCCTAGGCGCAGGGGGTAATGGTAGCCCGATTTTCAGCTTGAAAAAGGCACGGATCTCCCCGCCTAGCCAGGCGGCTGTGATCGAGAGGGCTGCGATGGCGAAAGTCGTGCGATCTACGGTCGCAGGCGCGGTAGCGCGAGAGACGATGAGCAGCAGGGCGCCCATGACCAAGACCTTGGCAAAGTAGGAGAACATCGCCATACCCATCACCGCGATGGGGTCCAGGTTTTTGGAGATGGCAGAAATGAGAAGGTGGATCCCTAAAAAGATGATGACTGTGGCGCTCCCAATAAGGGCTCCCAAAAAGCCTGGTTTGTGGCGAACCAGAGTGGATACCACCACTGCTACGACAGCAACGATGGTTGAGGGGATGATCGCCCCACGCCACATCAGCGTTGTTGAATCCTCACTCATGGGATCACCAGCTCTCCGGTCTTAGTAGCTAATCGTAATTTCCTATAACTACGCCAAATCAAAACTACCGATGCAAGTGCAATCACTAAGCCAACTACAACAGAGATCCAGAGTGGGTAGAAGGCGGCGATCACAGTTGGAAAAGCGAACATCGCGGTCCACAAATACATGATGATCGCGACCTCACGTTGCGAATTGCCCATGCGCAACAGGCGGTGGTGTAGATGCTCACGGTCAGCAGCGAAGGGAGAACGCCCAGCGCGCAATCGGCGAACGATCGCCATTCCAAGATCAAGCAACGGAATAGCAAGAACGGTGAAGGGCAGGATTAATGGAACCAAGGTAGATCTTGAATTTTGTCCGGCGATCGCGTTCACATCAATCTGACCTGTCAGAGTAATCGCCGATGCCGAAAGCAAGAGTCCAAGAAACATCGCACCTGAATCGCCCATAAAGATCTTTGCAGGGTGATAGTTATGTGGAAGAAAACCAATGCAGAGTCCGACCACAACCGCCATCACGAGTGAGGGAGCGCCTGCCCGACTAAATCCATTCGTTACTGCTAGTACATATGAGAAAGCAAAGAATGCGATAGCACAGACCGCAACGATTCCAGAGGCTAAGCCATCAAGTCCATCAACGAAGTTAACGGCATTAATAACCAGCATCACAAATACAACTGTGAGCACTGCCCCAATGTTGGATGGAAGGGTCAATATTCCATTGATAGGAAGCCAAAGAATCTGCACACCGTGAACCAATAAAATTCCTGCGGCAAGTGCTTGTCCGGCAAATTTCGTGAGCGAGTCGAGATCAAAGCGATCATCGAGCGCGCCTAGCAACATGATGAATGTACCCGCTAAGAAAATTCCGGTTAGTTCTCGGCCAAAGGCATTTCCAACCAGATACAAGTGATTGACGATGAGGAAGGTCACCGACATCGATCCCCACATCGCTAATCCACCCCAACGTGGAGTTATCTCGGTGTGCATATCGCGCGAGCGCAGCTCAATGTATGCACCGGAAGTCATCGCTAACTTGCGAACGAGCGGTGTCAACATAAAACAGAACACTGCTGCGAGCGCTGCTGTCAGTAAATACTCGCGCATGATAGGTCAGTGCGTTAGCGAGGATAAACGGGGAACTGCGCTGTCAACGCATGAACATCGTTGCGAATTTGAGCAGCCTTTGCAGGGTCATCTCCATCTTTGATTGCACGCGCAATCAGCGATGCGATCTCTTGCATCTGCGGTTCACCCATCCCCTGTGTTGTTGTAGCAGCAGATCCAACTCGAATTCCGCTGGTTACTGCAGGTGACTCTGGATCATATGGAATGGCATTTTTATTAAGGGTGATTCCAGAGTTGCCGCAACGTTCATCCGCAACTTTTCCGGTAACTCCTGTTGATCGAATATCGATCAGCGCTAGGTGAGTTTGAGTTCCACCAGAGACAGCTCGCATGCCATGCTCTTCCAAACTCTTAGCAAGCACCTGACAATTTGAAATTACATCCTTAGCGTACTTTTGGTATTCAGGAGTTGCACACTCTTTAAGCGCCACAGCTTTACCTGCGACTGCGCTCATGATTGGTCCGCCTTGCATACCGGGGAATACAGCCTTATCAATCGCCGCTGCATGTTCCGCCTTAGAGACGATCATGCCTCCGCGCGGACCGCGCAACACCTTGTGTGTGGTGAATGAGACAACATCGGCATATGGAACGGGGCTTGGAATTGCCTTACCCGCAACCAATCCAATGAAGTGCGCTGCATCTACCCACATGATTGCGCCAACCTCGTCGCAGATCTGACGAACCTTTTCGAAGTCAATCAAACTTGGATAGGCCGTTGCACCTGTGCAGATCATGCGTGGTGCGTTCTTGAGAGCCAAGTCGCGCAACTCGTCGTAGTCAATAAGTTCATCTTCAGCACGAACTCCGTACGAAACGATGTTGAACCATTTACCAGAGAAGTTCACCTTGGATCCGTGGGTGAGGTGACCACCGTGCGGCAATGACATTGCAAGGACGGTATCTCCAGGCTTAGTAAAAGCTTGATAGACAGCGACGTTAGCGCTGGCGCCAGAATGTGGTTGCAAGTTGGCGTGCTCGGCTCCAAAGAGTGCCTTCGCGCGTTCAATACCAATCAGCTCTACCTTGTCGACCTCTTCGCATCCGCCGTAATAACGCTTGCCTGGATAGCCTTCTGCGTATTTATTGGAGAGGGTTGAACCAAGCGCGGCTAGAACAGCAGGTGAGGTGAAGTTCTCGCTCGCGATCAACTGAAGGTTGTGGCGTTGGCGCTCAAGCTCACTTAGAACAACTGCGGCGATATCTGGATCCTGCGCCGTGAGCGCATCGAAATCTGGTCCATAAAAGGTATCTGTAGACATACCCGAACCCTATGGCTTAGGCGCCTAAATAGCCGTAATCGTCGGCACAACCTCCTGAAGTGCCTCGAGTGAGATTGCCCCTATGCGGGCTACCACAATCCCCCCGTTGGCTCCCCGGCGCAAGACGGTCGAGGCTGGCCCCTCGGGGAGTACACCCTCATCAACCACAACTGCGATCTCCTCGGGCGAGCCCAAGAGATAGGTCAGGTCGCGTAGGGGCGGCTGCCCAGCGACTGAGGCGCTGGCGGCAGCGAGAGGACCGCTTCGCCCAAGGAGCGAGAGCAGAAATTCTCGTTGTGGAATCCGAACCGCAAACTCCCCTAGCGCCCGACCATCACCAAGATCCCAGTTGAGCGCCGATTGCGGAGCGAGTTGGACCGTCAAGAGACCGGGCCAAAAAGCGTTGACTACCTGCTGCCAATCCGAATCAAAATCTGTGGCGAGTCCACTCACCGCGGTCACCTTGCCAATCAAGACCTGGGCTGCTGTGCCAGGTTGATCACCACGCAAGGAGTGCAATTTGTTAACCGCGCCATGATTGAAGGCATCACAGAGATACAAGTAACCATGTTCTGCAGCGACCACTACGACATCACCCTGAAGCAATGCGACCAATGCGCGATCTCGGACTGCGCTCTTATTTCGACTATTTAACTTGACTACATTGCTCATGCCTTGAGAGCTCCTTGCTCGATCATCTCTTCAATCCGTTTGGCGATATGTGCATCGACCATAGCGTGAATTCGCGTTCCATCTTCTGAGTAGGTTTCAGAGAGTACCTCGCCACGTTCATGTATGACTGAGACCAACTCACCGCGATTAAATGGAATAACGGCGGTGATCTCAACGCGAGGACGTGGCAGAGAAGTCTCAATCGCCTTGACCAGTGTCTCAATACCGAATCCGGTCCGAGCTGAGAATGCATAACTGTTTGATTCCTCGCGCAGAATCTGCATGATCACTTCTGGCGCTGCGATATCGGCCTTATTGATCGCGATGATCTCTGGAATATCGCCACCACCAACATCTTTGATCACTTCACGGACCGCACGAATCTGCTCTTGTGGATCTGGGTGCGAGCCATCCACCACATGGACGATCAAATCTGCGGCAGCTACCTCTTCCAAAGTCGATTTAAAGGCTTCGACTAATTGGTGTGGAAGGTGGCGCACAAAACCGACGGTGTCAGCCAAGGTGTAGATACGTCCATCAGAGCTCTTTGTCTGACGAACCGTTGGGTCCAAGGTCGCAAAGAGGGCATTTTCAACTAAGACACCAGCATTAGTGAGGCGGTTCATGAGAGAGGATTTACCAGCGTTGGTGTAACCAGCGATCGCAACAGATGGGACGCTGTACTTTGTTCGCTCTTGGCGCTTTGTATCTCGAGCGACCTTCATCTCTTTAATCTCTTTGCGAAGTTTCGCCATCTTGTCGTTAATACGACGGCGATCGGTCTCGATCTTGGTTTCACCAGGCCCTCGTCCACCAATGCCACCCGCCTGGCGTGAGAGTGAATCACCCCAACCGCGCAAGCGGGGCAACATATAACTCATCTGGGCTAGTTCTACCTGCGCCTTACCTTCGCGAGACTTTGCATGCTGCGCGAAGATATCGAGAATGAGAGCGGTGCGATCAATCACTTTGACTTTAAGTTTTGACTCCAATGTGCGAAGTTGTGCGGGAGATAATTCACCATCACAGACAACTGTGTCAGCGCCAGTTGCGATGACAGACTGTTTTACTTCAGCAACTTTTCCTGAACCAATAAAGGTTGAAGCATCTGGTTTATCGCGTCGCTGTACAAAACCTTCCATGACTTCTGAGCCGGCAGTTTCGGCGAGCGCTGCGAGTTCCTTCATGGAGTTCTCGGCATCTTGCGCTGTGCCCTCGGTCCATACTCCTACAAGAACGACCTTCTCCAAACGAAGTTGGCGATACTCGGCATCGTTAACATCTTGAAGTTCTGTAGACAGTCCAGAAACGCGGCGAAGCGCTTGGCGATCTTGTAAATCCTGTTGGTTGCTTTCATCGCTCTCTGCCGAGTCGTACTCCGCTGCCGCGCGAGCACTCTCGCGCAAAAGTTGATCGATATCGATATCGAGAGGTTCTTCGCCGTGGCTCACAGATATGTATCCAGTTCAACATCTTTCACGAGCACTGCAGGACCGATCAACGTGGCATTGCTATGTGGATCGATATCTACTACTAGACGTCCCCCAGGGGGATTGATCACCCAACGTGAAGGCAGCCGTCCGCCCTTGTGAAGTGTTGCTGCCAAAGCAACGGCACAGGTACCGGTTCCACATGATTGCGTTTCTCCCACTCCGCGCTCAAAGACCCGCATGGCTAGTTCGCCGTTAGGCAGAAACGTTACGAATTCGACATTCACTCCATCTGGATAATCGCCATCAACCTCTGGCGCCTCCTTGAGATCTCCGATCGAATCCAAATCATCTACAAATACAACGGCGTGAGGATTGCCAACATCTACATGAGTTGCGCTCCATGATTGGTCGCCGATGCTGAACTGTCACATCGTCATAGACCTCTTCGACATGACCCATATTGACCGAGATGTCATCGACCGCAGGGACGGCCAAGGTACTTCATCCCTGCCCGAGTATTTATCGGGAAGATTCCTTCGGTCTGGTGGCCTCGCTCAACCAAATAGCGAGCCATGACACGAATGCCGTTGCCGCACATCTCAGCGATCGAGCCATCTTGGTTGCGGTAATCCATGAACCATTTGCCATCACGCTTGGTGATGCGGATAAAGCCATCACTGCCGATTCCTGTCGCGCGATTGCAGATTCGAGCCACCTGCTCCGGGGTAATTTCGTGCGCCCCTTCTGGATCAAAGAGCAGCACAAAGTCATTGTGCGTTCCATGCCCATATGTTGCGATCATGAAGTCAGAATAGCCTTTTCGATGGTTGCCAGGCGGTCTGAGTCTGGTTCCAGCCAAGTGATCCGCTGGTCTCTACGAAACCAGGTCTCTTGCCTACGAATATATTGCCGGGTCGCAAGTTTTGTCTGAGAGATCGCCTCATCCATTGTGATTTCCCCGGCTAAAGCCGAAATAACTTGGGCATACCCCAGAGCAGCGCGCGCTGTCTTACCATCGAGCAATCCCTTGGTGATCAACTCTTCAACTTCATTAACCAATCCCTGCTGGAACATTCGATCGACCCGGAGCTCCACCCGAGCATCTAAAAGCTCACGCTCCATGTGCAATCCGAACTGCAATGCCTGTGGGTACCTGGTGGAATCCTCCCGCGGCAAATTGGCGGTAAAGGGCTTACCGGTAATCTCGATGACTTCTAGTGCGCGAATCACGCGGCGCACATTTTCTCGCGGGATTGCAGCGGCGGCGGCTGGATCCAATTTGCCGAGCCTTTGATGCAGTGCATCTCCCCCGATCTTCTCGGCTTCTAAAGTTAATTTTTCGCGGACGGCGGGATCGGTGTCAGGAAAATTTAAATCATCAAGAATTGCCTTGATGTAGAAACCAGTTCCTCCGACAACAATCACGGGAATATCTGCTGCTAACAATTCGTCGATGACAGCGCGAGCTCGCTCTTGGTACCAGGCAACATTTACATCGATTGAAACTTCGACCAGATCAAGCATGTGGTGCGGGATTCCTTGGCGTTCAGCCATCGAAAGTTTGGCGGTTCCAATATCCATACCCTTATAGAGTTGCATGGAATCGGCATTGACTACCTGCCCACCGATGCGCTGAGCCAGTGCAACAGCTAAGTCACTCTTTCCGGTAGCCGTCGCCCCACCGATAACAACGAGGGTCACAGAGATTTAAGTTTCTGAAGCGTTGGCATGCCGATCATGATTGAGTTGTTGCCGATTTCGGCGCGACGGGCATCATGTGCATCTCCACCGCGAGTTCTGCGTACCGAGTTGAGCGTACCCACCATGAAGTTCGGAGTGCTCTCGGTGATTGTTACGTCCGCAATATCTCCAGGGCGAGCCTCTGTGGACTCAAGATGAACCAAACGAAAATCAGGAGTGCGGCCATTAACTCTGGCGCGGTCGGCATCATGTCTGCCTTCGTGATCAGAGATCAGAACTTCGTAGCTCTTGCCGATTGAAGAACGATTGACCTCACCGGAAATCTCTTGCTGCAATTTATGTAAGCGGGTATAGCGCTCGGCCATAACCTCATCGCCGATTTGATCGGGCATGGTGGCGGCAGGAGTACCCGGACGTTTGGAGTATTGGAAGGTGTAGGCCGCGGTGAACTTAGCGGCGCGCGTTACATGAAGGGTCGCTTGGAAATCTTCTTCGCTTTCTCCGGGGAATCCAACGATGATGTCGGTGGTAATTCCAGCCTCTGGCATCGCCTTACGAACATCCTCGATAATCTTTAAATATCTTTCGGAGCGATAGGAACGGCGCATCGCCTGCAAGATCCGATCCGACCCCGATTGCAGCGGCATATGAAGATGCGGCATCGCAGATTTAGTCTCGGCCATCGCCTCAATAACATCCTGAGTGAAATCACGTGGGTGGGGCGACATAAAACGCAAACGCTCTAGTCCATCGATTGCGATCCGACCTCGCGGATCAATGTGGCAAATGCACCACGCTCACCGAAATCCACTCCATAGGCATTCACATTCTGGCCAAGGAGAGTAATTTCCACGACGCCTTGTTCAACTAAGCGCTCGAGCCTCTTTGAGAATATCTGCCTTAGTGCGATCCTTTTCGACCCCGCGGAGTGAAGGCACGATGCAAAAGGTGCAGGTGTTGTTACATCCGACCGAGATCGAAACCCAAGCGCTAAATGCCGAGTGGCGCCGGGCTGGCAGAGTTGAGGGAAAATGTTCAAGTGACTCTTTGATCTCAACTTGAGAGGCCTCTTCGATGCGAGCACGCTCCAAGAGGGCGGGAAGAGAACCGATGTTGTGAGTACCAAAGACCACATCAACATATGGAGCACGCTTGATGATGGAATCTTGATCTTTCTGCGCCATGCAGCCGCCGACAGCAATCTGAAAGTCAGGGTTGCTCTTCTTCAGTGGAGCCAGGAAACTTAAATTGCCGTAGAGCTTGTTATCCGCATTTTCGCGGACGGCGCAGGTATTAAAGACCACTAAATCAGGGGTGGAGCCTTCAAGAGCCGCTTCATAGCCAGCAGATAAAAGAAGGCCCGCAATGCGCTCAGTGTCGTGCACATTCATCTGACAGCCGTAGGTTTCTACGACGAAGGTGCGTGCGCTCATTGGACAATCTTACGAGGCTAAAAGCTCCTTCATAATCCGCTCAGTAATCTGATGGCTAAAGCCCTTGCGGGCAAGCAGCGAGTGGATCCGACGATAGATCACCATATGATCCAAATGGGCACAGGAGCGATATTTACGCTCAGCCAATTGATAGGCCATCTGGTACTCCTCCTCAAGATCCGAGCCCTGCATCACCTCATCGATTATGTCCTGGGCAACGCCCTTACCGCGGAGTTCCTGAACGATCACACCAGTACTCAACTTCTTCTGGCGGCGGCGTGATTCGGTCCAGATATGCGCGAACTCCAAGGTCGTTAAGCAGACCCTGGAGTTCGAGTGAGTCGAGAACAGAGGAAGAGATCTCGGGTTCTACTCCCCGCTTTAAGAGTTGAGTATGTAGCTCAGCCCTACTCTTGGCGCGAGGAGCTAGCGCATAGAGCGCCATCGACATCGCGTCAGAGTAGGGATCAGCCACTACATCTGATTTATCTCTCACCTTTTAGAAATCAACCTCAGAGGTCGCTTCATCAATCGCGGCAACTAACTCTGGATCAATAACGACTGGAACATAGTGTTCGCGAATCTTCCCCTCAATCTCATTTGCAAGATCAGGGTTATCGATCAAGAAGTTACGAGAGTTCTCTTTACCTTGACCGAGTTGATCACCTTCGTAGGTATACCAAGCACCAGATTTCTTAACGACGCCAACTTCTACACCAAGATCAATGAGTGATCCTTCGCGAGAGATACCGGTGCCATAGATGATGTCGAACTCTGCCTGCTTGAATGGTGGAGCCATCTTGTTCTTAACAACTTTGACGCGGGTACGGTTACCAACAGCTTCTTGGCCATCCTTAAGAGTTTCGATACGTCGCACATCCATACGGATAGAGGCGTAGAACTTGAGTGCCTTACCACCGGTGGTTGTCTCGGGAGTTCCGAAGAAGACACCGATCTTCTCGCGCAACTGGTTGATAAAGATTGCGGTCGTATTTGATTGGTGCAGCGCGCCTGTGATTTTGCGAAGTGCTTGTGACATCAAGCGAGCCTGTAGACCCATATGTGAATCGCCCATCTCGCCCTCAATTTCAGCGCGTGGAACGAGTGCGGCAACCGAGTCAACAACGATGATGTCGAGTGCGCCGGAGCGAATCAACATATCCATGATCTCAAGTGCCTGCTCACCGGTATCGGGTTGTGAAACGAGGAGCGCATCAATATCTACGCCAAGCTTCTTGGCATACTCAGGATCAAGGGCATGCTCGGCATCGATAAATGCTGCGATACCGCCAGCCTTCTGCGCATTGGCAATGGCGTGCAGAGCGACAGTTGTCTTACCCGAAGATTCTAGGTCCATAAATTTCAACGATACGGCCTCGTGGCAATCCGCCGATACCGAGTGCAATATCAAGAGCGATCGATCCGGTTGGAATAACCTCTTGGACGACGGAGCCGCGCTCACCCATCTTCATTACTGAACCCTTACCGAACTGACGCTCAATCTGGGCTAGGGCGGTATCTAGGGCTTTGGTGCGATCAAGCGATTGCTTTTCAGATGCCTTATCGGCTTTATCTGCTGCCATTTTCTGCCTTTCTCTCTTAACTCAGATGAGTTCATCTGTACGGTCCAGAAGGTACGGAAGACCACCGACGGCGGGAGGCTGGCTCTCGCGGAAGTGTGGAACCGCTCTGGTTGGGTGTGGATATCGTACCGAACATCTGTTCGAATGGCTAGGACACGCCGAAATCTTCATGGAGCGGTCCCTTCTCCAACAACTTCGAATTTGGTACCGACCTGGGCGATAAAAATGAAGTGAAAATTCCCAAACTCGTTCTTTTTGTGAGTAACTGCAAGAAGCCAGGCTGCCTTAGCCTCAATCGGGACACTGCCAGTCCAGTCCCCTACAGGTGCACCAATTCCGTTGCTGCAAGGATGCAATCCGATGGTATTCAGCGACACTTTGACAGCATTAATGGCATTTACTTTTATCGGTAAAAGGCGCCTTTTTTCATAATAGTTACGTGCGACCGCCGTGAGCGACTTAGATAAAGAAATAGAAATTTTGGATGTAAGGATCCGACTTATTCTGCAATCGGGCAGGACTTTAGCCAATCGCGCATTTGCAACCAAACTTGTTGAGTCTTGCCAGATTAACCCTTTAGCTGTGAGGAGGCACATTTGTGTCCCGCCACTGTTACCCGATTGGGGCAACTCTTCAGTCTCGATTCCACACTTACTTCCAAGCGGGCGCCCGAATATTCCATCATTTGACGCTTGAACAGGTGCGAGGAATCCAAGCATCAACAGAATTGAAACTATCGCAGTACTGCGGTCGCGGTTCATGTAAACAAGTTTAGTTGGCTGTTAAGTAATTCGTTGTACCGTGAAGCAATCTGCACACTTGAATTGCTAATAGTGAGACGTTTATCGCGAGAGAGTTCACCGTGGACGATGGTGAAATCGCGAGCGCGAAGACCGAAGGCGGCTGCCAATTCTTTGATCACGGCTGCATTTGCTTTGCCATCTACGGCTGGGGCTTGAACCGCGACAACTAACCGGGGTGGATCCCCCGCGGTCCCACCCACTTTGTTGCGGGATGCATTGGGGCGAACGCGAATTTCAATCACTAGGTTAGCCATTGGGATCAACGAAACTTTGCGGGCATCTCTGGATTGTGAGCGACGATCGCCTTCCAGATATCTCCGGCTTCGAACCCGCGAGCAAGAGCCTCATTGACCGTGAGTCCCCCGAGTTCTGAATGCACGATGTCGCGAGCATAAGTATCGGGATCGCTGAAGTAGTCGAAGATCCGAGATCGAAGTTCAGTTATTCGCATTCCCATGAATTACCCGGCCATAACTTAGAGGGCGCGAGAGATCTGATCAGCCTGCTTGGCGCTTTCGGCTGGTGTGAGCGGAGAGGCGATCTGACCGATAAGCCAGTGCAAAATAGTTCCCGCGGACTCTCCAAATAGAGATGTAAGAGAAGTGGTAACTAGTTGCCACAGAGGATGATCTTTAACAGTCACGAATTTTGCGATATCGAGTGGATCTGTCTGCACCATCTTTCGAAGTGCTGGGTCTTTAGAGATTTCGATTGATAGCGAATAGAGCGCATCGCGCTTAGTCGGAGCTTTGCGAGCCAGCTCTACCAGGCGCTGAATTTCCGATTCGATCAAAGAGAGCATCATCTCTTCTTTATCGCTGAAGTGGTTATAGACCGTAGCGCGAGAGACCTCCGCGCGGGCGGCGATATCGTTCATATTTGATTCGTAAGAGCCGACCTCGGTGATCACAATCTTTGCGCCTGAAAGTATCGCCTTGCGAGAGCGTTGATTGGAGGCCATGGCTGGTTTGAGCTTTCGATAAGGCTCGCGTTGAAACTAATTACGCGGCGTCATCCACCACTGTGAGGGTTGGAGTTTCGTGAGTTCTGACTTGAGCGGTAACCGTCAACAGAACTTCACCTAACGAAATATCTAAGGCGCTGCAGATTGCATTGAGGAGCTCTGAGGAGGCTTCTTTCTGTCCACGCTCAACTTCCGAGAGATAACCCAGAGAGACGCGAGCGCTCTTGGCGACATCACGCAGCGTGCGTCCCTGGCTAATGCGCGCGGAACGCAACGCAGAGCCAATGTGGGAGCGGAGAAGAATCACGGGATAAGGATACGGGTAAAGGTGGCTAATGCGCTCTCTATAGTTGCGTGGCGAATTTGAGCGCGATCCCCCGCCAATGCAAGCTGCACCGCGGTAGTTCCAGACTTGCTATCTATCGCGATCCAGACGGTTCCTGCCTTCTGTCCGTAAGCTCGGCCAGGTCCTGCTACCCCTGTAGTCGAAATTGCGTAATCGGTTTTGAATTGAGTTCGCGTACTTTGCGCCATCAGAATCGCCACTTCTTCAGAGACCGCGGTGTATTTATTAAGGATGCGCTTGGCAACTCCCAGAAATTTTGTCTTACTTACATCGCTGTAAGTTATCAAGCCGCCCTGAAAGACGGCAGAGGAGCCAGCAACAGAGGTGAAGGCTTCGGCCAGTCCGCCACCGGTGATTGACTCAGCCGTACTCACTGTCAACCCTCTGCGCTTAAGAACTTTGATCAGACCAGCTGCCTGATCATTAACGAGCACTTTGAACTACCTTCTTGAAGTAGTCATAACCCGTGGTGATCGTTATGGCGATAGTGGCTGCCATAAATATGTCGCGAGGGAGGTGGAGCCAATGCGGAAGCGGCAATATGTAGAAGCCAATTCCAAAGCCCTGCATCATGGTTTTGAGCTTGCCGCCCTTGCTTGCGGGAATCACTCCCCCTCTAATGACTGCCAAACGAAGCAAGGTGACTGATATTTCACGGAACAAGATCACTATAGTGACCCACCACCACAACTTTCCTTGGATCGATAAGCCAATCATTGCAGTCCCGATAGCCGCCTTATCTGCCACGGGATCTAAAAAAGTTCCAAAGCTGGTGACCTGATTGCGAGATCGGGCTAAGCGGCCATCCATCAAATCGGTTACTCCGACGAGAAAGAATCCACACCACGCAATCACGCGCCAGAGCGAATTGTCTCCACCGTCTTTGAAAAGTGCATAGGCACAAAATGGGAGCGCAAGAAAGCGGAGGATGGTTAACGCATTTGGAAGATTTAGCGTCCGCGACTCAGGGGTGCTCATTGGTGCCATGCTACCTGTCGCCACCTACCTTTTGGGTGAAGGTGGATAATTTAAACGCTAGATTAGCCTTGCGAAGATGCGCCTGGACCAAATTGCAGGTGGACAACTTCACCGGTGGCTCCTGGGGCTCCGGCATCTTTGCCATTGACGTTGAGATCAACTGCGCCCGCATTTCCGATGGTGAAATTAATCAACTGGCTATCATCAAAAGATTTTGACTCACCAACTGCAAGATTGCCGACAAAGAGTTGAGTACCCGAGCTATCAGTTACCGCGAGCCATGTGGAGCCAGCGTTTGCGGTCACAACGACAGAGACTGGTGATGTCTTTGTTGCAACTGCAGTTGTGCCGCTCGGTGCTACAACGGTCGTCGAGGTCGTCGCCGCCACGGGTGGTGATTGAAGTGCAAGTGCAGCAGTTGTTGGCCTATTGACAGTCTTCTTTGCAGAGTGAATGAAGGAGGCACCCGTTGGGATCGCTACGACGAGCACTGCCACCGCCACTGCAACTTTGGCAAGTAGGGCGTAAGAAATTCTGGATTCTTTACGGACCGATGGAGTTACGCTGTTTTCACTTAACAGGTCAATCATCGGGCGATTGAAATCTTGGTTCATCGCATTGAACTCATCGACCAATAGGTCGACGTTAGCGTGCAGGACCTTAGCAATGTTTCGGATATGTCCGCGGGCGTAAGCCAACCCACCTGAAGAAACAAAATTATCATTTTCAAGATCGAGCAACACTGTGCGACGAACGCATGTTGCCTCAGCGAGTTCTTCGATCGACATGCCAACAGACTCTCTGGCTTGACGGAGAAGAATTCCAACTGACATAAAAGCCTCGTTACTTACATTGCGACCGGTAGGGGCACCGAACCACAACCTTGGGGATAGGGCTCAAGGGTAAAGCACAGATCGAGAGTCAGCCAAATTTATTTCTTCGTTCACCTGCCAATGAGCGCGAATAGGGAGTTAATTCACTTAGACGTAACCCTGAATCTCCTCTAGCAGATCAGGCATCTGCTCAGCTGTGATCAGGACCTCACGAGCCTTAGAACCCTCTGAGGGACCAACGACGCCTCGACTTTCCATGAGATCCATCAAGCGCCCAGCTTTAGCAAAGCCGACGCGAAGCTTACGTTGCAACATTGATGTAGAACCAAACTGAGTTCCGACAACAAGTTGTATTGCTTGCAAGAGCAGATCCATATCATCACCAATATCATTTTCGATCTGCTTGCTTACTGCAGGTGCATTGATATCAATTCTAAAAACTGGTTGCGCTTGAGACTTAACATGGTTGACGACCGCTTCAGATTCGCGCTCAGATACATATGCGCCTTGAATACGCATCGCTTTACTTGCACCCATCGGCAAGAAGAGTCCATCACCTTGTCCAACTAATTTTTCGGCGCCAGGTGTATCAAGAATGACTCGCGAATCTGCCAGGCTCGAGGTTGCAAAAGATAAGCGCGATGGAACGTTAGCTTTGATCAAACCGGTTACTACATCCACGCGATGGACGTTGAGTAGCGATCACTAAGTGAATACCTGCGGCACGGGCAAGCTGGGTAATTCGAACAATGCTCTCTTCAACTTCGCGCGCTGCAACCATCATCAGGTCGGCCAACTCATCGATAATGACGAGCAGGTAAGGGTATGGCTCAAGGACTCTCTCACTACCTGCAGGTGCCGATAACTTTCTTAGCCTTAACCGCGCGATTGAAATCGTCGATATGTCTAAATCCAAAGTGCGATAGATCGTCATAGCGCTGATCCATCTCACGGACCACCCACGCCAACACATCTGCAGCCTTCTTGGGATTAGTAATGATGGGTGCGATGAGGTGAGGAATTCCTTCATAGCTGGTGAGTTCAACGCGCTTAGGGTCAATCATGACTAAACGAACTTCATCTGGAGTCGATCGCATCAATATAGAAACGATGAGCGAGTTAATCATCGAAGATTTACCAGCGCCAGTTGCACCCGCAACAAGTAGGTGTGGCATCTTTGCCAAGTTGGCACAGATGAAATTACCTTCTACATCTTTACCAAGCGCAATCACCATTGGGTGGGTCTCATTCATTGCAACGCTGGAACGCAACACATCACCCAGCGCAACAATCTCGCGATCGGTATTTGGAATCTCAATACCGACAGCAGATTTGCCAGGGAATGGGAGAGAGAATTCGCACATCTCCACTTGCTACTGCATACGAGATGTTCTTTGAGAGCGCAGTAATTGCTTCGACTTTAACGCCGGCGGCGAGCTCGATTTCGTAACGAGTAACGGTCGGACCACGCATAAAGCCGGTCACTCTGGCATCTACGCCGAACTGTTCAAAGACCTGGCCGAGCGCAGCAACGACTGTGTCATTGGCCTTGGATTTGGCCTTTGAGGCTGGCGCGGTCCGCAGTAGATCCATCGATGGCAATACATATGGTGCATCTGCCGCCAGGATCATCTGATGAGCGGGGGCGCTCTGCACGGTCTTAGTCGTGAATGTTGGGGCGGGTGGTGGAGTTACATGGAGAGCGACGGTCGCTTCGGGATCGAGCTGGCTCTTCCAACTCTTCCTCTGGCTCTTCCTCATGGAACTCCTGAACAAGCGGAGTTTCAAAAGGAGGAGTGTCATTGATCTCAAATTCCTCTTCTTGCTCATCCTTGGCGGCTCGGCGACGACGAGCAAACCAGCGCGAAGAAGGCCTTTACCTTTGAGAGAACTTGAGAGACCGGGGTCGCAGTTACAATCAAAATTCCAAAGAAGAGAATCAAGAGCAAGATAGGGATTGCCAGTAGCGAGGTTCCAAGGTTGGAGAGGGGGCGGCCGACCCCGTATCCAACAACTCCCCCGGCGCTCTTGACGCTACTGAATTCAGAATCCTTGAAAACTTGGGCAAGTCCCGTAGTGCTGAGTACCAAGAGAATTGCACCGATGGTGATGCGACCATTGGCGCGACCTTCATCGGGAGCTTTGAACAATCTGAAAGCGAAGTAGATAAAGAGGAGTGGAGTGACGATCGCAACCTTGCCGAATGTCCCAAGCAAGATGGTATTCATAAATCGGCCGATCGGGTTGTGCAGATGGAACCAACTGCCCGCGGCGCTCAGCAGCGCAAAGATCAAAAGAAGGAATGCCAGGCCGTCACGGTGATGCGCGCTATCTAGTTCACGCGCCTCTTTAAAGAGGAAACGAACGGTGCTTCCAATCGCCTTTGCGATGAAGCGCCAGATGGCCACCAGCCCGCGACCAATCGAGGCAAGGATAGATGGACGTTTCTTTGCCTTGCTTCGCGAGGTACGTTTGTTTTTTAGCCATAGCGAACTAAGCCTAAAGAAAAGAAGTTGGGCACGCTTGTCGGCGCGCCGTCATACCTCAATAACTACAGGGATGATCATTGGTTTACGACGGTGCTCCTCGCCAACCCAACTACCAACGGTGCGACGAACGACTTGTGAAAGCTGGTGCGTTCCGTTAATTCCATTTGCAACTGAGGTAGTTAATGCCTTCTCGATCATTCCCTTAACTTCATCAAAGAGCGCTTTATCTTCGGTGAAACCACGAGCATGGATATCAGGGCCTGCCACGATCTTGCCGCTCTGAGAATCAACCACAACGACAACCGAAATGAAATCCTTCTTCTCCAAGAATGCGACGATCCTTCAGTGAACTTTCGGTGATCTCGCCAATGCTCTGTCCATCGACGTATACAAAACCAACTGGAATTGCACCTGAGATATCGGCATAACCATCATGAACATCAACGACGATTCCATTGTCTACAACGATGGTGTTGGTGCGAGGTACTCCAGTCTTTATTGCAAGTTCAGCATTTGCACGCAGGTGACGCCACTCACCGTGGATCGGCATTACATTCTTTGGCTTAACAATGTTGTAGCAGTACAAGAGCTCTCCGGCTGCAGCGTGACCAGATACGTGCACAAGTGCATTGCCCTTGTGAACCACTGTGGCACCAAAGCGAGTGAGTTCATTGATGACTCTAAAGACTGGATTCTCGTTGCCAGGAATCAAAGAAGATGCGAGGACGACTGTGTCACCCTTGCCTACACGGATCTGGTGTTCTCCATTAGCCATACGTGAGAGTGCTGCCAGTGGTTCACCTTGTGATCCAGTGCAAATCAGAACAACGCGATCTCCGGCATCATCAAGGGTTTTAGCATCAATGATCTCAAGGCCCTCGGGGACTTCGAGATAGCCAAGGTCTTGCGCCAACTTCATGTTGCGAACCATGCTGCGTCCGATGAAGGCAACCTTGCGATCATGTTGTGCGGCGATCATCATGATCTGTTGTACACGGTGCACGTGCGAAGCAAAGGATGCAACGATTACGCGACGCTCGGTGGCGCGAAAAACGCGATCCAGAGTAGGCATGATGTCACGCTCAGAAGTTGTAAATCCAGGAACATCAGCGTTGGTGGAGTCGACCATAAAGAGATCAACGCCCTCTTCACCCAATCGAGCAAAGGCAGCGAGATCTGTAATACGTCCATCCAAAGGAAGTTGATCCATCTTAAATCACCGGTTGCAAGAACTAGCCCTGCTTCGGTGCGGATCGCAATCGCGAGGGCATCTGGGATTGAGTGATTAACTGCAACGAATTCCAGCTCAAAGGGACCGAAGGTCTGTTTCATACCAGCTTTAACTTCAATCATCGGAGCAGTGATGCGACGCTCTTTGAGTTTCGCTTCGGTGAAAGCAAGGGTGAGTTTGGAGCCAACGACTGGAATATCAGCGCGCTCTTTTAAGAGATAAGGAACAGCACCGATGTGGTCTTCGTGTCCATGAGTAAGTGCAATCGCTACAACATCATGCAAGCGGTCGCGAATATAAGAGAAGTCAGGAAGGATCAGATCGATTCCGGGTTGGCTCTCTTCTGGGAAGAGAACTCCGCAGTCAACGATTAAGAGTTTGCCACCAATTTCGTAGACGGTCATGTTGCGACCGATTTCGCCTAAACCACCTAGTGCAACGATGCGCAGGGTCTTAGGAGCTAACTTGGCTGGATAGGGTAAATCTGGGTGTGGATGATTCATTATTTAAGTACAACTCCGCCTTGTCGAAGGTCCTCCCGCAATTGCGCGATCTGCGCATCGGTGGCATCGACAAGTGGCAAACGTGTAAATCCACCAGGTAGGCCCATCAATGTGAGTGCGGCCTTAGTCAATATCGCACCTTGGGTGCGGAAGGTTCCGGTGAATACCGGTAATAATTCTTGATGTATTTCTAGAGCGCGAACTGAATCGCCAGCAAACCAAGCGTCGAGCATGGCTTTGAGTTGGTTTCCAACGGTGTGGCCACAGACCGAGACGAATCCAACCGCGCCAACGCTGAGCAGTGGCAGATTAAGAATGTCATCGCCTGAATAGACAGGCAGACCCGTACGTTGAATAACCCAAGAGGTAGATGCGGGATTTCCCTTGGCATCTTTGAGCGCCACGATGTTCTTTACTTCTGCGAGGCGACAGATTGTGTCCTCCTCGATTGGAACTCCTGTGCGACCAGGAATGTCATACATCATTATTGGTACATCTGTCGCTGCCGCGACAGCTTTGAAGTGAGCCTCGATACCAGCCTGTGGTGGCTTGTTGTAATAAGGAGCAACGATTAAAAGTCCATCGACGCCTAGCTCGGCACAACGTTTGGCTTGATCAACGGTGTACGCAGTTTCGTTATCTCCAGCGCCAGTCAAGACCTTTACGCGATCACCAACAGTGCTCTTAACAACTCGAATGATCTCAAGTTTCTCAGAGGTCTTAGTTGTAGGGGCCTCACCTGTGGTTCCATTAACAGCAATGGCATCATGACCAGTATCTGCCAAATGTTGGGCAATCTTCGCTACGCCGTCCCAGTCAATTGACCCATCTTTTAGAAATGGGGTCACCATTGCGGTGATCAAGCGGCCAAATGGCGCCTCAATCTGGGTCGTCTGTTTATGCGAGCTGGACATAGGGCTAACCCTATCGTGACTACGGGGCTACTCGTCCAGACTTCTCGAATGCGCCATGCGTAAGCGGCATAAGAGTTGCGAAATATTGCTCCATTTTCTCGGCAACCATCTCAATTTCCCGTTGTGGATAGCTAGGAAAATGCGATCCTTCGCGAGAAGTACGTAATGACAAGAAATTCATCAGCGCACGGGCATTCATAGTTACATACATCGATGAATATAAACCGACCGGTAACACAGCGCGGGCAACTTCACGTGCTACCCCTGCATCGAGCATCTTCTTATAGTTTTCGTAGGCGAGCGTGCAGCTCTCCTTTATTGCATTAACGGTAATTTCATATTGCTCATCGGTTCCATCAATAAATGTGTACGAACCGGCCTTTCCAATTTGAACTAATTTGCGCTCCTTCGCTGGAACATAAAAATTGGGACGAAGTTCGCGATATCGACCTGACTCCTCGTTATACGAAGCGATGCGGTGACGCATAAATTCACGGAATACAAAGATCGGCGCAGAGATAAAGAAGGTCATAGAGGTGTGCTCGAAAGGTGAGCCATGACGTTCGCGTGCCAGATAGTTGATCAAGCCCGCTGAGCGAGCTGGATCGGCATCAACATCATCGAGTGAATTTTCGCCAGCGGTTGAGACTCGGGCCGCCCAAATTACATCGGAATCGCTGGCGCTTGCCTTAACTAGTTCGACCGTTACATCACTACGGAAATTGATCTCGAAATGCTCTTCGCTCATATGGCGACCTTATCTATTGGTACCCGCGGGGCTAGGGATTAAGGCAGAATATCGGCGTGTCAGTGAAGCGCGATTCCCTCAGCGTTGGCTTGCCGTCGGAGCGGCTGGGGCCGCCTTCGGAGCGGTAGCAGTCGCCGACCATTTCTCAGTCGCCCAAGCCTGTTTCCTCTCCTTCGTCCTATTTTCCGGGGCATCCCAATTCTCCTTAGTCGCAGTGATGAGCGCAGGTGGAAGCGCGTTAAGCGCGATCGTCACCGGCACATTCTTGGGTGGTCGCAATGGTTTATATGGCGTTCGCATGGCGCAGATCCTCAAACTCAAAGGTGCAAAGCGCGCCCTTGCAGCACAGATCACCATCGATGAATCCACCGGAGTGGCAATCGCGCAGACAGAATCTTGAAGATCAGAAGACCGCCTTCTGGTACACCGGCTTTGGAGTATTTGTCTTCTGGAATCTCTTCACCTTGCTCGGTGCCGTGGGAGCGAAGGCGATCGGTGATACATCTGCCTGGGGGCTAGATGTCGCCTCCCCCGCAATCTTTTGTGCGGTCTCTGTACCCCAGACTCAAGGAGCGCAAATTGCTCGTGGCATCGCGTTCTCGCATTTGTCTGGGCCCTCTCCATCACAGAATTTGTTCCTGCAGGAGTCCCGATTATCTCTACTGTAGTTATTGCCGCCCTAGTGGGGTGGAACTAAATGAGTTCACAGTGGATCGCAGTAATCGTCACAAGCGTGCTCTGCTATTCCCTTAAATATATTGGTCACGCAATTCCGGAGATTTGGTTAGCTCACCCACGAGTTCAACGAATTACTAACTTGATTCCCATAGTTTTACTTAGCGCACTAGTAGCGATGCAGGCCCTCACGACCAAGACCAAGTTTGTGCTGGATCACCGTTTAGCCGGGATTGCAGTCGCACTTATTGCCCTCAAAGCAAAATTGCCATTCCCCGCTGTAGTAATCGGGGCAATGGCAACTTCTGCGATTGTGTATCGTCTTAAAGATTTAGAGAATAGCTAAGGCTTCCAACTTTGCTTCAAGATCCTTATCTGAAGGCTCGGTCATATGAGTTCCATCTGGGAACAAGATCACTGGGATGGAGCGTTGTCCGCCGTTGATCTCAATAACCTTATCTGAAGCAGATTCATCTGCCTCTACATCGATGTAGTTGTACTCGACATTATGTGAATCTAGGTAAGCCTTTGAGCGACGGCAATCTCCGCACCAAGCAGCGCCGTACATTGTGATTTGAGCAGCCATTATTTACTCCTTCGTTAGTAGTGAAAATTCTATTTCAAGTCGAGGAAGTGTTCGAGTCCAAATGTGAGCCCTGGTGTTGCAACCACTTTGCGAATACCGAGCAAGACACCTGGCATAAATCCTGTGCGATCGATGGAGTCATGACGAATAGTGAGAGTTTCACCGAGTATCGCCCAAGATCACTTCTTGGTGGGCGACCAGTCCACGCAGGCGAACTGAGTGAATAGGGACATCCCCGACTTTGGCGCCGCGAGCACCAGCTAGGCCAGATGACGTTGCATCAGGCATAGCCTCTTTATTAACTGAGTTGCGGGCTTCGGTAATCAACTCTGCAGTGCGAGATGCGGTTCCTGATGGAGCATCGGCCTTATTGGGGTGATGAAGTTCAATAATCTCAACAGATTCAAAGTACTTGGAGGCTTGAGCGGCGAACTGCATCATCAGAACTGCGCCAAGTCCAAAGTTAGGGGCGATAAGCGCGCCAACTCCTGGGTTGGCATCAAGCCAGCTAACGACGGCTGCTAAGTTTCTCGCTATTAAATCCAGTGGTTCCGACGACAACGCTAATGCCATGGTTAATTGCAAAATCTAGATTACCCATAACGGAATCTGGATGAGTGAAATCAACTACGACTTGTGCACCGCTAGATAACGAGGAGATCTGATGAATCATCGCCAAGATCGATTGCGGCGACGAGTTCTAAGATCTGGCTGTGCTCATTGATTGCATCAACTGGTGGTTTGCACCCATGCGACCTTTGGCACCCAAGTACGCCAACTTTGATAGTCATGCGATCACCTTCTCAAATTTCGTTGCCGATTTAAACGGCCCCACAAGGGCAAGCGTAGAAGGTCTGGGCAGAATCGTGCTGGCAATTGCCTTAATTTCATCGGGAGTTACTTGGGCGATCTTGTTCAAGATCTCATCAAAGCTCATGATCTCGCCATAAACGAGTTCGCTCTTACCGATGCGCATCATGCGCGAACCAGTGTCCTCTTGGCTCAACACCAGCGAACCTGTGACAGCACCCTTGGCGCGAATGATCTCTTCATCGGTCAGGCCGTTCTCGGCGATATCAAAGGAGATATCGCGAATAATTTTGATGACTTCTTCAGTCTTATTGGGTTGGCAACCCGCGTAGAAAGACATGGTGCCAGCGCCAGAAAATTGTTGGACATAGGAATAGACCGAATATGCCAGGCCGCGCTTCTCGCGGATCTCTTGGAATAGGCGGGAGGACATTCCCCCACCCATTGCGGAGGCAAGAATGCTGAGGGCAAAGCGGCGATCATCGCTGCGCTCTACTCCTTGGATTCCAAGCAGAAGATGAGATTGCTCGGTCTTGCGATCGATGATTCCAACCTTGCCGGTGCCGCGAGCTTTAACAACTGGAGCATGGCGAACATTGGGAGTGGCATCTGGAACATCCAGGAATCCATCGCGACTCATCGCTTGTTCAATAAGTTTGACAACCTTCTTGTGGCTGATATTTCCAGCGACCGCAATAACAATATCTTCAGGGCGATAGCGCTTCTTGTAGTAGTTAAAGATGGAGTTACGCGACATTCCCTTGATGGATTCTGGGGTTCCAAGAATTGAACGACCCAGAGGAGTGTCGCCGTAATAAGTCTCTAGGTAAAGATCGTGAATCAAATCTGATGGATCATCATCGCGCATCGACATCTCTTCAAGCACAACTGTGCGCTCGGCATCAACATCGGCAGCGGTAACAAGAGACGCGGTAATGAGATCTGCAATTACATCAACGGCGAGCGGTAGATCAGTATCGATTACACGCGCATAGAAGCAGGTGTATTCCTTGCCGGTAAAGGCGTTCATCTCGCCGCCAACTGCTTCAATAGATGATGAGATAGCCATCGCGTCACGGCGCGTGGTTCCTTTAAAAAGTAAGTGCTCTAGAAAGTGTGAAGCTCCCGCGACAGGTAAAGTCTCATCGCGGGAGCCCACATTGACCCAAACACCAAATGTTGCAGAGCGAACGGTTGAAACTTCTTCGGTAACAATTCGCAGGCCGCTAGGCAGCGTGGTGCGTGCCATTAATTATTCAGTTCTGGTTATTCAGCAGGAGCATCAGATGGAGTTGTTCCATCAGCGAGAACTGGAACCAAAGAGAACTTGCCCTTTGGATCGATCTCATTGATCTCAACTTCAATCTTGTCGCCAACCTTCATGACCTCTTCGAGGTTCTCAATGCGCTTTCCACCATGCATCTTGCGGATCTGCGAGATGTGGAGCAAGCCATCTTTACCAGGGACGAGTGAGATAAAGGCACCGAATGTCGCAAGCTTTACAACGCTACCGTTGTAACGCTCTCCGACCTTTGGAACAACCGGATTAGCGATTGCCTCGATCATTGCCTTTGCAGCCTCCGCCTGTGAACCTTCGAGAGCGCCGATGTAGATAGTTCCATCATCTTCGATGGTGATATCTGCACCAGTCTCATCTTGAATCTGGTTAATCATCTTGCCCTTAGGTCCGATGATTGCACCGATCAAATCTGTTGGAACCTTGATCGAGATGATGCGAGGAGCCAAGAGGCTCATCTCATCTGGCATATCGATAGCTTGGTTCATGATGTCGAGGATGAAGAGACGTGCTTCCTTTGCCTGCAGCAGCGCTGCTGACAAGACTGAAGCAGGAATTCCATCAAGCTTGGTATCGAGTTGCAGGGCTGTAACAAATTCCTTTGTTCCGGCAACCTTGAAGTCCATATCTCCGAATGCATCCTCAGCGCCCAAGATGTCGGTAAGCGCGACATATTCGGTCTTGCCGTCAACGAGATCTGAGATCAAGCCCATCGCGATACCTGCAACTGGAGCCTTGAGAGGCACACCAGCGTTGAGGAGCGACATGGTCGATGCACAGACAGAACCCATGGATGTTGATCCATTGGAACCGAGTGCTTCTGAAACCTGACGAATTGCATATGGGAATTCTTCACGTGTTGGAAGAACTGGAAGAAGTGCGCGCTCTGCAAGTGCACCATGGCCGATTTCGCGACGCTTTGGTGAACCAACACGACCGGTCTCTCCTACTGAGTAAGGAGGGAAGTTGTAGTTGTGCATGTAACGCTTGTGGTTCTCTGGGCTCAAGGTGTCGAGCTGTTGCTCCATCTTGAGCATGTTGAGTGTGGTGACGCCCAAGATCTGGGTCTCGCCGCGCTCGAAGATTGCTGAACCGTGTACGCGAGGCATAACTTCAACCTCAGCGGTGATCGGACGAATGTCACGAACTCCGCGTCCATCAATACGAATCTTGTCGCGCAATACGCGCTGACGAACAGACTTCTTGGTGACGGAGCGAAGTGCAGCAGAAACTTCCTTCTCGCGTCCTTCGAATGAAACTGCAAGGTGCTCCTTGGTGACTGCATTGATCTCATCGAGCTTGGTCTCACGATCTTGCTTTCCAGCAATGGTGAGAGCCTCTGAAATCTGAGCGCCAGCAGCGGCTTCAACTGCAGCATAAACATCATCTTGGTAATCAAGGTAGACAGGGAATTCGCCGGTTGGCTTTGCAGCAACCTTTGCGAGCTCGTTCTGTGCATCGCACAAAGCGCGGATAAATGGCTTTGCAGCCTCAAGTCCTTGACCAACGATCTCTTCGGTTGGAGCCTGAGCGCCAGCCTTGATGAGATTGAGTGTCTGAGTTGTTGCTTCTGCTTCAACCATGATCACGGCGATGTCATCGCCTGCGATAGAACCAGCTACAACCATGTCGAAGACTGCGTTCTCCAAATCAGAGTGATTTGGGAATGCAACCCATTGTCCGTCGATCAGAGCAACGCGAACGCCGCCGATCGGACCAGAGAATGGAAGTCCTGCAAGTTGTGTAGACATTGATGCTGCGTTGATAGCAAGCACGTCATACATGTGATCTGGATTGAGTGCCATGACGGTGACGACAACCTGAACTTCATTGCGCAGACCCTTTACGAATGCTGGGCGAAGTGGGCGGTCGATCAAACGACAGGTCAAAATTGCATCTTCAGAAGGGCGACCTTCGCGGCGGAAGAATGATCCTGGGATCTTTCCTGCTGCGTACATACGCTCTTCAACATCCACTGTGAGTGGGAAGAAGTCGAATTGATCCTTTGGCTGCTTTGAGGCAGTTGTTGCTGAAAGCAACATTGAATCATCATCGAGATAAACAAGCGCGGTTCCCGCGGCTTGACGTGCTAGGCGACCGGTTTCAAAACGGATTTCGCGCTTTCCATACTTACCGTTATCAATTGTGGCAACGGCGAACTTAACATCTGGACCCTCCATGGGTCATCTCCATTTCTCGGCTCTCTCACATTAGGAAATGGATCTTCGATCGAAGTTCACGGGCTGGCCCGTAAACCACTACCGAGGACCGATTTACTAAAGAGAGAGCTGTTACTTAATTCTTAATTAATAATGAGTATTAATTAACGACGAATACCGAGCTTTTCGATAATCGCTCTGTAACGCGTGACATCTGTCTTTGCAAGGTATTGCAGCAGACGACGACGCTTACCAACCAACAACAAGAGGCCACGACGATTGTGGTGGTCATTCTTATTTGTCTTGAGGTGTTCGGTAATCTCTTCGATTCGGCGCGAGAGCAGGGCAATCTGTGCCTCTGGGCTTCCTGTGTCAGTGGCAGAAGCGCCGTATTTTGTGATGATTTCTAGTTTCTCTGCTGGCTTTAACGCCATGGTGGCACTCCTTTGACTTTCACGAGGGCCTCGGTGTGAATCACGAAGGCGCGCTTTCTCGCTTGTGGACAAAGGTTACCAGCGAGGCGTATGAGGGGAGAAATCGGGGCTGAATTGAGCGTAAATCTGGCTTACGCGGTGAGCTCTTTAGCCCGCTGGCAATCAATCTTCATCTGTTCCAACAATGGATCTAACCCATCGAATTTCAGGGTATCGCGCAGGCGGAACCCAAATTCCAGTTTGGCCTCTTGGTCGTAGAGATCAAGGCCAGTTTGATCCAGGGCATATGCCTCAACCTGGCGGCCACGTACCCCTGGGAAGGTTGGATTAGTACCGATTGAGATCGCCGCCTGCCAACGTTTTTCTCCGACAGTAAGCCATCCGGCGTAAACACCGTCAGCGGGAATGGTGGCGTGCTCTGCCAAGCCGATATTTGCCGTCGGATATCCGATGGTCCGACCACGCTTCTCTCCGTGGACCACTGGACCGCGAAGATAGAAAGGACGGGTCAATAATTCATTTGCTCTCTCTACATCGCCATCGACGATCAAATTCCTAATGCGAGTAGATGAAATCGCACTGCCGCGATCCTCCGACAAGGCAACTGCACTTACTCCAAAACCAGTGGCATGCTCTTGAAGGTATGCCGCATTGCCTGAGGCTTTATGTCCGAAGGTGAAGTTGGCGCCAACGGTGACATGAGTTGCTCCGAGTTGATTGACCAGGATTTCAGAGATGAACTCATCCGGTGATTTGGCAGAAAACTCTCGTGTAAATGGAAGTACCACGACTTCTTGTGCGCCGTGCTCCTTTAATAGTTGAATGCGATCTTGAAGCGTGACCAACGCAGAAGGCGTGCGCTCAGGGGCGAAGACCGAGGTTGGGTGCGGATCAAAGGTGAGTACGGTGACCGCTCCATATTTTGCGGCCTCGCGCAGAATCTCTTGGTGTCCACGATGCACGCCGTCGAAAATCCCAATTGCCACTGAGGTCATAGCGCCGATTCTTTCATGGAAACCAGAGTTGGCGCTGCCAGGATCTTCTCGCCCACCTCACGATTCTCGAGCAATGCAACGAAGGTGCCATCACCCGAGAGGGCCGCAGTTGTTTTATCGGTCGCATTTGCCGCGATAGTTCTCCCAAAAGAGACCTCAATGAGCTCCCCAGGATCTAACTCACGAATCGGCAGGATTCTAGATATTCCGGCCGCGGTAGAGATTGGTTCGGCGCTCTCCCATGGCGCGCACTCGGACAAGGAGAAGGGGGAGACCAGATCTCGCCGTAGAGCAGTCAAATGCCCGCCAACGCCGAGCGCGGAACCTAGGTCTCGTGCGATTGCGCGGATGTATGTGCCAGCAGAACAAACTACAGAGATTGAAACTTCGATTGCGATTTCGCTTCGGACTATTCCATGGATATCTATTGAACTGATTGTCACTTCACGCGAAGGGAGTTCGAATTCTTCACCAGCGCGCACCCGCTCGTGTCCAGTCTTGCCCCCGACTTTGATAGCGCTTACAGAACTGGGGCGTTGCGAAATGGTTCCGACCATTTTTAGCAATGTTTCATAAATTGCTGAATCCGTAATTGCAGCAAGGGCGGTGCTCGGAGCAACAGTAAGCACTTCACCTTCAACATCATCGGTAACCGTTGATTTACCGAGTGAAATCGTGGCGCTGTAACCCTTTGTGCCATCAACCACGTATTGCAATAACTTTGTCGCGTTGCCAATGCCTAGTACTAATACTCCGGTAGCCATGGGATCTAGGGTCCCGGCATGACCAACCTTCTTTGTTCCAAAACGACGCCTGATCTTTGCAACAACATCGTGGCTCGTCATTCCGCTCGCTTTATCGACGAGCAAGAAGCCATTCATTGATAGGGCGGAGTTACTCGGTGACTTTGTAAGGATCGGCCTCGCCAATTGGCTTGGCGCCCTCACGCAATTTTGCTAACTCTGCATCAGCGGCACGTACCGAGGACATCAGGTCATTCATCTCTTTGGCAGACTCTTGTAGACCATCAGCAAAAAATTCGATCGTCGGAGTTATGCGCAAACCAAGAGCAGCTCCTACTTCGCGACGAATCAGGCCTTTGGCTGAGGCAAGTGCCGCAGCAGTTCCTGCTTGTGCGTCGGCATCACCAAGAACTGTGTAAAAGATTGAGGCTTGTTGTAAGTCACCTGTTACACGCACATCGGTAATCGTGACAAAACCGAGGCGAGGGTCTTTAACCCGCGCCTCAATCGTTGTCGCAATAACTTCTTTAATGCGATCTGCAACCTTCAGTGCCCGATTTGATGCCATGGTTAAGCCCGCTTCTTCTCGCGAATCTCAAATACCTGGATTACATCGCCAACTTCGAGATCCTTGTATGAACCGAGTCCGATACCGCACTCGTATCCATCCTTAACCTCTGTTGCATCGTCCTTGAAGCGACGTAGAGATTCGATGGTGAGGTTCTCACCAACAACTGACTCCATTGCGCAAAGTGCGAGCCTTGCCGTTACGACGGATCAATCCATCGAGTACTAAGCAACCAGCGATATTTCCGACCTTGCTTGATTTGAAGATGTCACGTACCTCGGCGTTACCGAGAATGACTTCTTCGTACTCAGGCTTGAGCAGACCTTTGAGAGACGCTTCGATCTCTTCGATCGCCTGGTAGATAACGGTGTAGAAGCGAACCTCAACACCCTCTTGATCGGCGAAGATTGCGGTCTGTGGTTCAGGCTTAACATTGAAGCCGATGATGACTGCAGTTGAGGCAGATGCCAAGGTGACATCGTTCTTGGTGATCGCACCAACACCGCGGTGAATAACACGAAGATCGACTTCGCTACCAACATCAAGTTGCAACAAGGCATCTTCGAGCGCTTCAACAGAACCAGAAACGTCGCCCTTGAGGATGAGGTTAAGAGTGCTGACCTTGGATTGCTCCATGAAGTCTTCAAGAGAAACTTTCTTGCGGGTCTTAGCGAGCAGCGCGTTGCGAGTGGCAAGTTGGCGCTTCTCTGCGATCTGACGCGCGGTGCGGTCATCTTCGGCGACGATAAATGAATCTCCAGCGCCAGGAACAGAGGTGAATCCCAAGACCTGAACTGGCCGAGATGGACCGGCTTCAGCGACAGCATCACCGTTCTCATCCAACATGGCACGAACACGGCCATAGGAACCACCAGCAACGATTGCATCACCAATGCGCAGGGTTCCGCGTTGTACAAGGACTGTTGCAACTGGGCCACGACCCTTATCGAGGTTAGCTTCAATAGCCACACCACGTGCATCGTCATCGGCAACTGCGCGAAGATCCAAAGCGGCATCGGCAGTAAGAAGAACGCTATCGATCAACTCATCTAAGACCTTCGCCTGATTTTGCCGAGACGTTAACGAATATTGTGGTTCCGCCATACTCTTCGGCGATCAAGTTGTACTCGGTTAATTGTTGGCGGACCTTATCTGGGTTTGCGCCTTCTTTATCAACCTTGTTAACAGCGACCACGATTGGAACATCTGCAGCTTGTGCGTGGTTGAGTGCTTCAATGGTCTGAGGCATTACACCATCATCAGCAGCAACAACCAAGATCGCGATATCAGTTACCTTGGCACCACGAGCACGCATCGCTGTGAAAGCTTCGTGACCAGGAGTATCGATAAAGGTAATAGCGCGTTCGACACCCTCATGCATGCGATGAATTTGGTAAGCACCAATGTGCTGGGTAATTCCGCCGGCTTCAGATTTAATGACTTCAGTCTTGCGGATCGCATCCAAGAGACGTGTCTTACCGTGATCAACGTGACCCATCACCGTAACAATTGGCGAGCGCACTACGAGATCTTCATCATCGATATCTTCTAGCTCTTGCTCCAGATTGATATCGAACTCTTCTAGGAGTTCGCGATCTTCATCCTCAGGGCTAACAACTTGAATTACAAAACCGAGTTCGCCACCCAAAATCTTGAAGGTATCTTCATCAACCGATTGAGTCGCCGTAACCATTTCTCCTAAGTGGAAAAGTGCAGAAACTAATGATGCTGGATCGCCATTGATCTTCTCGGCGAAATCCATAAGTGTCGCACCGCGACGAAGACGAATAACGGTCTTGCCATCTCCATGTGGAACAACTGCTCCACCAAGAGAAGGTGCCGCCATATTGTCGAACTCTTCGCGTAGCGCCTTCTTGCTCTTATGCGCCTTGCCCTTCTTGCTTCCCTGCTTACCAAATGCACCGGCAGTACCGCCACGTTGATGACGGCCGCCGCCCTTTCCACCAAAGTTCGATGGACCGGTTGTGCTTGGAGCCGCTGAAGGAGAGCGATATGGAGAACCGCCTGCTGCTCCACCTGGACGAGGTGCGCCTGTTGCCGGAGCTCCGCCTGGGCGTGCAGGACGAGCTGCAAAACCTGGACGAACTGCGCCAGGGCGATTGCCCGCCATCGGTGGACGCTCACCGGGACGAATTGGCCGGTTTGCTGGTGGGCGTGGAATCGCGCCACCAACTGTTGAAGAGAATGGATTGTTACCAGCGCGAGGAGGGCGTGGAATTGCTCCCGCTACCTGTGCTGGATTTGGAGTTGCAAATGGATTATTGCCAGGGCGAGGTGGCTTTGGTAGCGCACTCTCCGCTGCTGGTGCATCACTTGGTGGGGTCGCTGCAGGTGCAGCAGGAGCTGTAGGTACAACAGGAGGACGCGGAACGGCAGATACTGGCGCCGTCGATCCCGCAGAAATTCCTAATTGATTTCGAGTGCTCTCATCAAGCTGCGCAATGGCAGCATCAATTTCAGCTTGAGTTGGTTCTGCCTTCTTAGGCGCAGCCTTCTTGGCAGTTGCCTTCTTTAGCTCGGAGCCCCCTCGGCTGGTTTCATCTCGGGGAACTTCTCCATCAACTTGCGCACGACAGGTGCTTCTACCGTTGATGATGCTGACTTAACGAACTCGCCAACTTCTTGTAACTTGGTGAGGAGCTCTTTACTGTCGAGCCCTAATTCTTTTGCTAACTCGTAAACGCGGACCTTTGCCACAGTTGCCTTCCTGGTTCTCGGCCCCTGCGTCTATCGCCGAAGCCTAAATAAGTGCCTTACTCATGAGCGCGCGGTGCTCATGATTGTGTGTATGCCTTCATTTTTGCTCCTTATGATGGATCAAACTTTTTTTCTAACTTTCCTGCAAAAACTGCTCAAGGTCTTGGGTGAAAAGTTCTCCGCCGGACTTAAAGGCCCGACCGAATGAACGTCTCTGCACCGCCAACTCGAAACAATTCGGGTGTAGCCATGCTCCTCGACCAGGTAGTGCTCGTTTTGGATCAGGAGTAACCCGATCTTCAACTGCCACTAGATGGAGGAGATCTTTCGAACTCTCCCGACTCCGACACGCGATACAACTTCTCATCTGGGTTGGTATCGGAACCATTAGAGAGAACCTTACTCGCTCTCCGCTGAGAGGCGTAATTCCTCCGCTGCGGTCGCTCTCAGCGCAGCTCTGCCGGCCGCTTCGGGCCTTGGCAATATCGCTCGGTTTGAGCAACCGTTCAACGGGATTATCCGGATGGATATCCATACGCCAACCCGTCAGTTTTACGGCTAAGCGGACATTTTGACCATCTTTGCCGATGGCGAGGGAGAGTTGGAAATCAGGGACGATTACCTTGGCGGATTTGGCCTCCAGGTCGACGATCTCAACGCTGGTGACTCGAGCAGGTGCCAGTGCGCTGGCAACATAAACAGTTGGATCCTCAGAGAAATCGACGATATCGATCTTCTCGCCATTGAGTTCATCGGTGACCGCCTTAGAGCGAGCGCCCATTGGGCCGATCAAAGCACCTTTGGGGCTTACACCGGCGCGATTCGAGCGCACCGACACTTTGGAGCGCTGACCAGGTTCACGAGAGACTCCAACAATCTCCACGGTCCTATCTTTGAGTTCAGGGACTTCAAGATTAAAGAGCATCTTCACAAACATAGGGTGGGTGCGTGAAAGCGTAACCTCGGGACCTTTTTCGCCCTGGCGGACATCAACGACGTAAGCCTTTATACGATCACCATGTTTGTATTTTTCGGTCGGAACCTGCTCGTTAAGAGGAATCTTGCCCTCAACTTTTCCTAAATCGACATAGATGATGCTCTGATCGCGACCCTGCTGCACAATCCCGGAGATGATGTCGCCTACATTGCCGGTAAATTCTGCGACGATGCCGGCGTCGTTCTGGGCTCGCATCTTCTCTTTAAGGACCTTACGAACGATCGACTTGATCTTTGCCTCAAAGCCTTCTGGCATATGCGTGATTGTTTCGGTGTAAATACCTTCATCATTAAATTGCGGAACGTGAATCAAAATTTCGCCATTTTGACGATTAAGGACGGCACGACCCTGCGGCATAGCTTCAGGCAACTCTGCATAACCTTCAGTAACGGTCTGCTCGATCGAGTTAATGAGTTTTTCGAGAGGGATTCCCTTCTCGACTGTCATTGCTAACAGCGCATCAACATCAACACTCATTACGCATCACCCTTCTTGAGGGATTTAAACTCTATTTCAACGTGAGCCTTTGCAATGTCGGCGAGCGGAATTACATCCTCGTCAATAGCGATATCTGCATCGCTGAGGTCGCCGATACGACCTTTAACTAAATTTCCGTTGTGGAGCACGATCGTTGCAAGTCGTCCCTGATTCTTGCGCCAGTGTCGCGGAAGTGTAAGCGGGCGATCAATACCGGGAGAACTGACCTCTAAGGTAAATGGGGTCTCACCGAGTTCAGGTAAGTTTTCTAGGATCTCGGAAATTTCTTTAGTTACAACTGTGACTTGATCAAGATTGAGGTGAGTATCGCTATCAACAATAACGGTAAGAGTGGTGGGTGAACCACCAGTCAAGGTGACCTCTTCCAAGTAGATGCCAGATGCCTCAATTATTGGCTTGATTGCTTCTGTTACAGCCTCGACAACACTCATAACTGGCTCTCTTTCCGCTATTTAGTTATAGATCCAATCATAACTCAACTTAGCAATGAGAGCCGCCACGACCAGTAGGAAGATCCTTCGCACTAACGGGGAGCCACCGCGTATGGCGAGCCTAGATCCAATAAGAGCGCCCGTTACATTTGCAAAAGCCAGAGCTAAGCCAAGGCGCCACCAGATATGACCGGTGAGTTGGAAGGTAACGATGGCACCAAAATTTGTAGCGATATTCACTAACTTTGCGGTAGCACTCGCTTTGAGAAATTCATAACCAACGACGATGACAAGTAAGAAAACAAGAAATGTTCCTGTACCAGGACCAAAGAGACCATCGTAAAAACCAATTAATAAACCACAACCTGCAACAATCCAGAGTCTGGTCTTATGGGTATATCGCAAACGCTCATCAAGCCCCAGATTTGGTTTGCGCCAGGTGTAGATACCTACAAGTACCAAGAGAGTCAGTATTAGGGGGTGAAATACTTTTGTGGGAAAGTGTGAGGCAAGTTTTGCTCCGGCAACCGAACCTATAAGTGCTGGCAAGGCCATTGAAACAGTGAGACGGAGATCTGGTCGGACTTTCTTGAAGTAATTCGCCGCAGCGCTTGAGGTTCCAAAGATCGAAGGAATCTTATTCGTTCCTAAAATCATGGGGATAGGTTTATTAGATATTCCGATTAATAGCGCGGGAAGTTGAACCAACCCTCCCCCGCCGGCAACTGCATCAACAAAACCAGCAAAGCCAGAGGCCAATGCTAGGAATAGAAATGTAAGAACTGACATGAACTAATTGATTGCGTTAAGAATTTCTGCAACTGCAGAATCTGCAGCAAATTCCACTTTGGAGCCAGTGCTACGAACGCGGAATTCAATCTTGCCTTCTGCTAAAGATTTTCCAACAATCACGATATATGGAATACCAATTAACTCTGCATCTTTAAATTTAACGCCAGCACTAGCATCACGCCGATCATCAAAAAGAACTGTAAGGCCAGCTTCCTCTAAATCGCCCGCTAGCTTCTGCGCGAATTCAAAGATGGAGTCGTCCTTGCCGGCAGCCACCAGATGTATCTCGGCAGGAGCGATCTCACGAGGCCAGTTGAGTCCGAGCTCGTCATAACTCTGTTCTGCAATAGCAGCCACGGCGCGAGATACGCCGATTCCATAGGAGCCCATTGTGACAACCTGCGACTTACCATTTTGATCTAAAACAGTCAGCCCAAGTGCTTGGGCATATTTTCGACCCAATTGGAAGATATGGCCAATCTCAATAGCGCGGTCAATGACTACTGGGGTGTCGCATTGTGGGCAAGGATCTCCCGCCTTAACTTCCGCCGCTTCAACAAAGGCGATCACATTAAAGTCTCGGCCATGTGTCACAAAGCGAGCATGCTTCTCGCGGACATTGGCACCAGTAATCCAATGTGAACCAATAACGATCCGTGGATCGGCATAGACCTTGATTCCAAGACGTTCTGCATCTTGTGGACCTACGTAGCCCTTTACGAGGCCAGGGAATTTGGCAAAATCTTCATCTTCAAAGAGTCGTAGATCTTGTACTCCAGCTAGGTTTGCACCTACGCGCTTTAAATCAACTTCGCGATCACCAGGGACCAGAATCGAGATCGCTTCACCATCTGCCATCAGAAGAACATTCTTCAAAGTATCGGCTCCGGTGATCTGCTCGCCGTAACGCGAATTAACCAGCTCTACCAATGAGTCGATCGTTGGGGTATTTGGTGAGTCAAAAACTTCCAGCGGAGGCGGAGTCGATCCGGAGTAAGCAGCGACCTTGGTCACCATGGCTTCGACATTTGCGGCATAACCGCATGACTCGCAGAGAACGTATGTGTCCTCACCGGTTGGGCAAGGGGCTAGAAATTCCTCAGACTTTGAGCCGCCCATCGCACCTGACATGGCAGAGACGATGTTGAACTTCAGGCCCAAGCGATTAAATGTTTGGATATACGCCTCGCGGTGGCGTTGATAGGAGGCCTCGAGGCCGGCGTCATCAATATCGAAGGAGTAAGAATCTTTCATCACAAATTCGCGGCCGCGGATGATTCCACTGCGCGGGCGTGGTTCATCGCGGAACTTAGTCTGAATTTGGTAGATCGATAGAGGGAGATCTTTGTATGAGGAGAATTCACCCTTGACCATCAGGGTGAACATCTCTTCATGTGTTGGACCTAGTAAATAATCATTGCCCTTACGGTCTTTCAAACGAAAGAGATCGGGGCCGTATTCAGTCCAGCGATTGGTCTCCTCGTAAGGTTCACGTGGCAGCAGTGAGGGAAAGTGAACCTCTTGGAAACCGGCCTTATCCATCTCGTCCCGGATGACCTTTTCGATATTTCGATAGGTGCGATATCCCAATGGGAGCCATGAGTAGATTCCGGCGGCAACGCGGCGAACGTATCCAGCCCGAACGAGGAGACGATGGCTCGCTACCTCAGCATCGGCAGGGTCATCGCGCAGAGTGCGCAGCAATAAGGTCGACATTCGCAACATGCGAGAACCTTATCTGAGGCTATAAGGCTTATAGACCGTTGACTGTTGGTGTGCCTGATGCGACGCCTGCGGCAGCCATCTCATCGGCCAAACGGTTCGCTTCAAAGATCAGAGTTTCTACGATCTCAGCCTCGGGAACGGTCTTGATGACCTCTCCCCTGACAAAGATCTGACCCTTGCCATTGCCTGATGCAACGCCGAGATCTGCCTCGCGCGCTTCTCCAGGTCCATTAACTACGCAACCCATAACGGCGACACGAAGTGGAACGGTCATACCTTGCAAACCTGCCTGAACTTTTTCAGCCAACGAATAGACATCGACTTGAGCGCGACCACACGATGGGCAGGAGACGATCTCGAGCTTGCGCTGACGCAGGTTGAGAGATTCGAGAATAGAAATTCCCACTTTGACTTCCTCGACGGGAGGGGCAGAGAGCGATACACGAATTGTGTCGCCAATACCTTCCGCCAAGAGAATTCCAAAAGCGGTTGCAGACTTGATGGTGCCTTGGAAGATAGGACCAGCTTCAGTCACGCCTAGGTGCAATGGGTAATCGCATTGTGCCGCCAAGAGGCGATAGGCCTTCACCATAGTTACTGGGTCATGGTGTTTAACCGAGATCTTGATATCTGAAAAACCATGTTCTTCGAAGAGCGATGCTTCCCACAAGGCAGACTCCGCTAGCGCCTCCGGAGTTGCCTTGCCGTACTTGGCCAGAAGTCGTGGGTCGAGCGATCCAGCGTTCACGCCGATGCGGATCGGAATACCAGCATCACCCGCCGCCTTAGCAACTTCCTTAACCTTGTCATCAAATTGCTTGATATTGCCGGGATTGACGCGAACTGCAGCGCAGCCAGCGTCGATAGCGGCAAAGATGTACTTAGGTTGGAAGTGGATATCTGCAATAACGGGGATCTGCGACTTCTTGGCGATCGCCTTAAGGGCATCTGCATCGTCTTGGCTTGGCACAGCAACTCGAACGATCTGGCATCCCGAAGCGGTGAGCTCAGCAATCTGCTGCAAGGTGGCATTTACATCTGAAGTCAGGGTAGTGCACATCGACTGCACGCTCACTGGGGCATCGCCTCCGACAAGAACGCTACCTACTTTGAGCTGTTTGCTCTTTCGGCGAGGGGCTAAAACTGGGAGTGGGGCTGATGGAATTCCAAGATCGACCATGGCTTTATTCTGCCTCAATTTAGAGATTGAAGTGAACTGGATTGAAGATATCGGCTGCGAGCAGCATCAATGAGAGGCCAACCAGGAAAATAAATACAAATGCGGTCAGCGGCATCAATTTCTCTAGCGCAATTGGGGCAGGAGTCGGGCGTCCCCGTCTGCGGGCGCTCGATCTGCGAATTCCATCAATGATGGCAATTGCCATATGGCCTCCATCTAGCGGAAGCAGAGGCAATAAGTTGAAGATTCCCACAAATATGTTAAGGCTGGCGATTATCAGCAGGAAGGTCTCGAGCTTATCTCCGAAGCTAAGGGCTCGATCGCTTGCAGTAGCAGCAGTTGCTTGCGCAACCCCAACAACTCCTACAAGTCCATTGGCATCCCGCTTAGCACCAAGAAAAGTCTGCCGAAAAAGGGTCGGGACTTTGCTGGGAAGTGTGACCAAAGATTTAATGGAGGTAGAGAAGAAATTAGATCCAAGCGACCAGGTGTCATGAAGTGAGGTCACAACGCCTTCGCGTTGCAGCCCGATCTTGCTAATAATTCCGAGCATCCCGTAACTCTTGCCCGCAAACGGTGACCTGCTTTGGCATTACAACTAATGTCATCAATTGGCCTGATCGATTAATTTTGAGAGTCAGGTCTTTTCCGGCTGAATTGCGAATGATTTGGACATCGCTACTCCAGTCGTTCACAACCTTGCCGTTGATAGAGAGAATTCGATCCCCAGGTAGAAGTCCAGCGCTCTTGGCTGGAGAAGTGGTGGCGCCCGCCGTACATGCGCTGGAGGTCGCGCTGGTATTGATACATGGCAAGACTTGGTCAATTACGGGCAGGGTAGTTGAAACACCAATCCCAAAAAAGATGTACAAATAAGAGGAAGAATCCAACAATAAAGTGGCTTACAGAACCGGCGCCCAGGACCACTAACCTGCGTGGTGCGGAGGCTTTAACAAATGCACGTGGCTCATCTTCTGGACTCAACTCCTCCTCGGTAGACATTCCGACGATGCGGCAGTAACCGCCAGCAGGAATCGCTTTTACTCCAAATTCGGTTTCACCACGAGTAAAGGACCAGATCTTGTAACCAAAACCTAAGAAGAATTCGGTGACCTTCATTCCAAATTTCTTGGCAAAGAAGAAATGACCGAATTCATGGATCATCACGGAAATAAGTAGTGCCACCACAAAAGCGAGCACACCAAGAGCCTGCAACATTATTTATTCCCCTGCACTAGTAAACCAGCGACCTGGCGTGCATCTTCCTCTATCGCACTGACATCTGAGAGGTCGCGCACCTTAGAGTTTGCTATGGAATCGAGTTGCGCTGCTGTCTGTGGCAACAACTTCAACAATACTTGTAAAAGCCAGCTCACCGCGCATAAAGGCGGCAACTGCAACCTCATTGGCGGCGTTAAAAACTGCAGGCAATCCCCCACCCCGAGAACCACAGTGCCGCGCTAAATTGATTGATGGAAATCGCTTCTCATCAATGGGTGCAAAGTTCCATGTATGTGGCGCGGTCCAATCAACCGGCGCAGTCGCTTTTGCGGTTCTATGAGGAGCACCTAGCGCATAGGCAATTGGTCCCTTCATATTCGGTGGGCTCAATTGAGCGATAGTTGATCCGTCGATAAATTCGACCATCGAATGAATATAAGACTGTGGATGAATTACCGCTTCGATCTTCTCGTAAGGAAGATCAAATAAGTAGTGTGCCTCGATGATTTCCAGGCCTTTATTAACAAGCGTTGCAGAGTTGATCGTAACGACTGGACCCATCGACCAGGTCGGGTGTTCCAATGCCTCTGAAAGTGTGACACTCGAGAGATCACTGCGATCCCGAAATGCTCCGCCACTTGCTGTCAGTATCGCCTTCTTAACCTCTGATTGCGATCCCGCCATAAAACATTGATAGAGCGCGCTATGTTCGGAATCCACTGGGATGATTCGGTCTAGACCAAATGCTGTAACTAAATCTCCACCAGCAACGAGCGACTCCTTGTTGGCAAGCGCCACTTTGTTTCCCACTCCGAGCGCAGCCAAAGTAGGTCCTAGCCCAATCGACCCAGTGATGCCATTGAGAACAATGTCGCATGGGATTGAAGCAATTTCGGAAGCAGCTCCCGCACCATCTATTACTTGAATAGATGAAGTAAGTTCGCGAGCGAGTTCTCCATTTCCACTTACGCCAATTACACCCACTCCAAATTTTTCTGCCTGAGCCACCAAAGCAGGGATGTTGGAACTGCCTGCAGCTAGCGCAATAACTCGAAAAGCATCAGGATTGGCAGCAATGACCACAAGCGCTTGGACACCAATAGAGCCTGTCGAGCCCAAGATGACAATGTCACGCATAGGTATATCTTCCCCTACTTTGCAGGAGAGGTGTTGTTGAGTTCTGCTGCAGCGAGCTGACCACACGCGCCATCAATTTCACGCCCACGCGTATCACGCACGGTGACAGGAACTCCATAACTCTCCAAAATCGAGACGAAGGTAGCTTCATCTGCGGGACGTGAGGCGGTCCATTTAGAGCCAGGAGTTGGATTAAGCGGAATGAGATTGACGTGGGCATTGCGGTTCTTTAGTAAGCGACCTAATAAGTCTGAGCGCCAGGCCTGATCATTGATATCGCGGATGAGCGCATACTCAATTGAGTAACGTCGCCCGGTCTTCTCTGCATAAGCATCAGCAGCAGCCAACACCTCTTTTACCTTCCAGCGTGAATTAATTGGTACCAAGGTATCGCGCAGTTCATCATCTGGCGTGTGAAGTGATACTGCAAGAGTTACTGGAATATCTTCGCCCATCAATTTTTCAATTCCATTGACGAGACCCACTGTAGAAACGGTGACAGATCGCGCCCCGATTCCAAGTCCATCTGGTTGCGGAGCAGTGATATTACGTACCGTGCGAATCACCGCGTTGTAATTGGCCAGTGGCTCGCCCATTCCCATGAAGACCACGTTTGAGAGTCGCGTTGGTCCACCTGGAAGTTCTCCAGCAGCGCATATGCGAGCAGCTGCAACAACTTGAGCAGTGATCTCACCGGCGGTGAGGTTGCGAGTAAATCCCGCCTGTCCTGTCGCACAGAATGGACAGTTCATTCCGCATCCAGCTTGGGAAGAGATGCAGACGGTGGTGCGATCGCTGTAACGCATGAGAACGCTCTCGACAAGAACACCATCATGCAGACGCCACAAATCTTTGCGCGTGGTTCCGCCATCACACTCAATAGAGCGAACCAAGGTGATCAACTTTGGTGTGAATTTTTCGGCCATCAAGGCGCGCATCTCTTTAGGAATATCACTCCAAGACTCGGTGTCGTCATTGTGGTGAGTAAAGAAGTGGGTAGCCACTTGGTTGGCCCGAAATGCTGGAATACCAAGTTCGACTGCAAGTTCCTTGCGACCTTTGGGATCTAAATCTGCAAAGTGGCGTGGAGGTTTAACCCGCTGCTTGGGTTCATCAAAAACTAACTTTAAGGAGTTATCTTCGCTCATCATTTCCGCCTTATAACTTGAAGTGCCGTATGAGTTCGAAGATGAACCAGACAGATGGTGCGGTAAAAAGTAGTGAATCCACGCGATCGAGGATGCCGCCATGGCCGGGCAGGATGGTTCCCATATCTTTAATCTGTAAATCGCGCTTTACTGCAGATTCAATGAGATCACCGCAAGTTGCAGTTATAACTCCGAGTACGCCCACGATTGCACCGAACCACCAGCGATCATCCAGCACATAGACAAAGACAAAACCTGCGCCGATAGTCGTTGCGACAATCGCTCCCGCTAAACCTTCCCACGTCTTCTTGGGGCTAACGTGTGGTGCCATTGGATGTTTGCCAAAGAGCACACCAGAAAAATATGCGAAGGTATCGTTGAAACTTACAAGAACTACCAAGGTAAAAATCTTGGAGATGGGATTTGGAGAGTGAGCTAGGAGCAGAACGAATCCAGCAAGAAATGGAATGTAAAATATTGCAAAGACAGCCGAAGAAGAGCGGCGTACAAAGTCTTTCGGTGTTTGAAAGAGCAGGTATACGACGACATTAGGAATCGCAACAGCAAGTGAGACCGAAAGTCCTTCAATGTGACCAAACCAAGTAGCGAACATAATTCCAGTAGAGGCAACATATAGTGGGAACTGTGGAAGTTCGATTCCGGCAGATTTGAAAGCACTCACGATCTCGCGAATTGCGAGGACGATCACAATCCAGACCAGAGCTGCAAAAAATATGGGGTCTAACTTGAGGGTCCCAAAGATTGCGGCCAGCATGACAATCGACACAGCGATAGATGGCAGAAGTTGCCTTCCAGCGCGCTTATTAATCGCGTCGTTTATCGAGTGCAGATCATCCATTTCGAGGTAAACCCTGGAGGTGTCTTTACACCTCGAGAAGTTCGGTCTCCTTGTGCTTTAAGAGTTCATCGATTTTTGCTACATGATCGGCGGTAATCTTCTCTAAATCTTTCTCTGAGCGAGAGAGGTCGTCCTTGCCGATCTCACCGTCTTTCTCTAACTTCTCCATCGCCTCTTTTGCGGCACGACGGATGTTGCGAATAGAGACGCGAGACTCTTCAGCCTTTGTACGAGCAACCTTGATGAAGTCCTTGCGACGTTCTTCAGTAAGCTGTGGAAAATTAACACGGATGACCGCGCCATCATTTGCTGGGTTTACACCAAGGTCTGAGTCGCGGATCGCCTTCTCAATGGATGCCATCGCACTCTTATCGAATGGGGAGATGATCGCCATTCGGGCTTCGGGAACCTGGAAGGTCGCAAGTTGTGCCAGGGGTGTGTAGGTGCCGTAGTAGTCGACCATGATCTTTTGGAACATAGCGGGATGGGCTCGACCGGTGCGGATAGAACCGAAGTCTTCCTTCGCCACTTCTACGGCCTTGCTCATCTTGTCGCTAGCATCGGCCAACGTAGTTGCTAAATCAGACATCTTGCTCCCTGGTGCTTAGGACGACACTTCTCGAGTCAAAGCTAGGAGACAAGGGTACCAATTGCATCGCCGCGGACAGCCCGAGCGATATTTCCCCTATTTTTGAGATCAAAGACAATAATCGGCAAGTTATTTTCGCGGCAGAGGCTAAATGCTGCCGCATCTGCCACAGCGAGTGATTTGGCGATGACTTCATCAAAACTGATCGAGTCATATTTGGTGGCAGCTGCATCCTTCTTAGGGTCCGCCGTATAAACACCATCTACCCCGCTCTTAGCGAGCAGCAGCGCCTCCGCACCAATCTCAAGGGCGCGCTGGGCGGCAACAGTATCTGTAGTGAAGAAAGGCATTCCGGCACCAGCACCAAAAATTACGACGCGACCTTTTTCTAGGTGGCGGATGGAACGACGCGGAATATAGGGCTCAGCTACCTGACCCATGGTGATCGCGGTTTGAACACGAGTCTCGATTCCCTCTTTCTCCAAGAAATCTTGGAGCGCGAGACAGTTCATTACTGTGCCGAGCATTCCCATGTAGTCGGCGCGAGCGCGATCCATTCCACGTTGTTGTAGTTCAGCTCCGCGGAAATAATTTCCACCGCCAACAACAATTGCAATCTGAGTTCCGCCCCGAACAACTTCTGCAATCTGTCCAGCAATATCGTGAACGACATCGGGATCAACTCCGATGCCCTTAGCACCACCAAATACTTCACCAGAAAGTTTAAGGAGCACTCTCTTATAACCTGTTCTGGTCATAGGCGAGTGCTCCTTAAGTTTAAGAGGATTTATTTACAGTGCTGAGATTACTGTCCAACTCGGAAACGATGAAACGCCGACACGGCGGTCTTTGCCTCATCAAGAACCTGCTGAACCGTCTTCTTGGCATCCTTGGCAAAGGCCTGCTCGAGAAGGCTAACTTCCTTCACAAAGCCGGTGACTCGACCAGCAACAATCTTCTCAATTGCAGCTTCTGGCTTGCCTTCATTGCGAGCGGTCTCTTCAGCGATATGGCGCTCGTTCTCGATCGCCTCGGCAGGAACAGACTCGCGGTTGAGGTACTGAGGTGCAAATGCTGCAATGTGCTGCGCAACATCCTTACCTGCCTCAGGAGCTTCAGTGGTTGTCTGAACCAAGACACCGAGTTGAGGTGGAAGATCTGGGTTGGTGCGGTGTAGGTAGATAGCAACTGGTGAACCCTCAAGAACTGCAATTCGACGAAGTTCAATCTTCTCGCCCAGAGTTGCATTGCCCTCATCGATGCGAGCCTGAACGGTCGCGCCAGATGGAAGAGTTGAAGCCAAGAAGACATCCAAAGCGCTGATCTTTGTAGCGAAGAGATGCGCCAAAAGTTCTTCAGCCAACTCTACAAAGCGCTCGCCCTTTGCTACGAAATCTGTCTCGCAAGCAAGTTCAAGAAGCACGCCGAGATTGCCTTCGGCCTTACCGAGTACTACTCCATTTGAAGTTGTACGACCTTCGCGCTTGGTAACTCCCTTGAGTCCCTTAACGCGGATGATTTCAACGGCCTTCTCAAAATTGCCATCGGCCTCATCAAGCGCCTTCTTGCAATCAAGCATGCCGGCGGCAGTCGCCTCGCGCAGACGCTTTACATCTTCAGCTGTATATGAAGCCACGAATTATTCTCCCTTTACTTCTTCTGAAACTGGTGTATCAGTAACGGTAATCTCCACAACAGGAGCTTCGCCCTTACCGACTTCAAACTCTGCTGACTCACCAATTGGTGCCTCAAGTACTGGTGCTTCTGTTGCAGCAAGTGCTGTCTCAACCTCTGCGAATGTCTCATCTGCAGGAGCCACCTTGTCAGCGACGGCAGCTGCAGCAGCAGAGCGTGCAGCAAGACCGGCAACAGCAGCATCTGCAATAACGCGAGTCAAAAGTCCGATAGAACGGATTGCATCGTCGTTACCTGGAATCTTGTAATCAACTTCATCTGGATCGCAGTTGGTGTCCAAGATTGCAACGACAGGAATGCCGAGCTTCTTTAGCTTCTGCTACAGCGAGGTGTTCCTTCTTGGTATCTACAACCCAGATTGCACTAGGCAACTTGGTCATGTTGCGAATACCTTCGAGGTTCTTGGTGAGCTTCTCGCGCTCGCGACGAAGAACCAAGAGCTCCTTCTTTGTTAAAACTTGATCGTTCTTCTGCTCAAGTTGCTCAAGCTCCTTGAGGCGTTGAATACGCTTGTAGACAGTTGGGAAGTTGGTCAACATTCCACCCAACCAACGCTCGGTTACATATGGCATACCGACGCGAGCTGCTTGCTCGATGATTGGTTGATGAGCTTGCTTCTTGGTTCCAACAAAGAGGATATGTCCACCCTTTGCAACGGTGTCTTTGATGAAGTCATAGGCTGAATCGATCAAGCCAAGTGACTGTTGGATATCGATGATGTAGATGCCATTGCGCTCAGCAAAAATAAAGCGCTTCATCTTTGGGTTCCAACGACGGGTCTGATGTCCGAAATGGACTCCGCTGTCGAGGAGTTCTCGCATTGTTACAACCGCCATGGCGGCACTCTCCTTTATTGCATGCAGTAGCGCATGCACTCGGTTGTCGAAGCGGCAATCTGCCGATTCCCTAGCATCTGGGCACCGACTCACCTTGTGGGCGAGACCGAATTGGTTTCCAGCCTGGGCTGGATAGATGCATGAAGTCAGATCTTGCGATCTGCTGGGGGTAATTCTATGGGGCGAGGGTGGCTAACTTAAAATCAGGCCCTGGGGTGAGCGGTATCGAAGGCCTTTTGCAGCCTCTCCGGCGAGACATGCGTGTAGATCTGGGTTGTTGCGAGCGAGGAATGGCCCAAAATCTCCTGAACTGTACGTAAATCTGCCCCGCCTTCTAAGAGGTGGGTCGCCGCTGTATGGCGCAGCCCATGAGGCCCCATCTTGGAGCCAACTGCGGCCATCGCCTCGTAAACGACCTCGCGCACCGTCCTTTGATCGATTCGATTACCTCGTGAACCCAAGAAGACGGCGCTGCCCGATTTTTCAGTCACGAGCTCTGGTCGCCCGACTGCTAGGTAATTGCTGAAGCGCGCTCATCGCGGGAATTCCCATAGGGACGACTCGCTCTTTGCTGCCCTTACCCAAAACCTGCAAGGTGTTACGCGATTCATCGATCGAACGAAGATCCAAGTCCACAAATTTCTGAGACTCGAATTCCGGTGGCGTACAAAACTTCGATGAGCGCTAAATCCCGAATGGTGATCGGAGTTGGATCTTCGCTTGCTCGAGCTTGGACGCTGGCAAGCACGGTTTCAGTATCGGCGATATCTAAAACCTCAGGCAGAGTGCGGTGCGGCTTTGGAATCGCAAGCTCGGCCCCTAGATCACTCTTAATCCAACCTTGGCTGGCAGCCCAATATGTAAATGCTCGGATCGAAACAATTCGTCGTGCCATTGTGGAACGAGCTGCACCGGATCTTTGCAACTCCGCTAGCCACGAGCGAATATGGGTAAGTTCTAGTTGAGAGAATTCCTCAATCTTCAACTTCTCCAGATGCTTGAGAAATGATTCGAGATCGCTGACATAACCTTTGATCGAGTTCTCAGCCAGATTGCGCACGAGAACAAGATGTTCCTCGTACTGGGCAATCAACTCCGAACTCATGCCTAAAGGCTACTCGGATTTAGACGTTTCCCCAGAGATATTCAACAGTTGTATCGAGTTCCTTAGCAACTTTAATCGCAAGGAAAACAGAGGGAGCATACGAACCACTTTCCATGGCGATGACCGTCTGTCGGCTCACTTCGGCTCGTTCTGCAAGATCAACTTGAGTAAGCCCAATCTGTAATCGTCGTCCTCGAATTCTGCCTCCGTAGCCCTCTTGACTGGACTGCACGGAACCACCTGTGCGTTTCATCCCTTTCGATTTCGGCCAAGAAGGACACCCACGGTTACAGCAAAAATAATGATTACTGGCTGCATCGTTCCAAGAACCAGTGATAAGTGATTGTCAGGTGGAAGATTATTCGGGTACTTAATAAAGAGAGCTATCGGAAAGGTTAGAAATGAAATAATTAGAGCGACTACTTTCCAAGGTTTCTTCTTAAAGCCAATTCCGTATGAAACCCTTGCAGCCAAAATGTAGATCACGCCTATGCCACGAACAAAAATCAAAAGAAAATAGAAGATAAATGCAGGCACTACTGCCTTCGTCCCACAAGTTAAAATGACGATAGCGGCAACCACGGGAGTAAGAAATGCCTGCAGTGTCCCAACTAAGACGTAAGCTTCGTTGGTCACGAATCTCTCGCGCTCATCCGCGAATCCATCGCCGTCTGAACCTGCGACCCACTCGGAATATCTCTTCTTAACTCTGTTCAATTTGGATCTCCACATCCCTTGAGTTAAGAGCGATGCTAATGTAAAGAGAACTTTACTGTCAAGTAAACTTGACAGTGATTACAATGTTAGAGATCTTCAACTGAGCAGGGCAGCAAGGACTGCAAAGGGCAGCCATTCAGTCATCGCAATTTTCCGCAAGGCGATGAGATGATTGGCGTACAGGCACGAATGGGGAGGGCTTGCGTGAGCACATTCAGAATGTGGTATTTCCGATTTTTGCTTTTAGTGGCCCTAGCAGCAATCATCGCTGGGGTCGTTGGTCTGTTCACTTCCGGAGCCCTCTGGGGTTCGCTATTCAAATTATTTATGGGTCTCTATTTTCTTTTTCTTGTTTTCTTTCGGTTTCCCCCAGTCTCACACCCAGAATCGGACGCAAGTATCTTTGGATTACCGAGTCTCCCTCTGACCAAGGATCGGATTTCTAGAAAGAACTAATCCAGTTGAACCACAGAGTAACTAGTCACAGCGAATCCCTTTATTAAAGCTCTCGATTTGAGAGTCTTTTTCACACCTTGGAATTGATGTCATGGGATGAAAAGGTTCAGTCCATTGCAAAAACTACCTCTACGACTGATTCAGGTACCACGCAAGAAAAAACTTTTTTATTATTCCTACTCGGGTTTACGACCCTGACGCAGTAAGCCATAGGTAACGGCATCTTCCAGCGCCATCGCCGATGCGGCAATAACATTCTCGTGAACTCCAACAGTGGTCCACGATCCATCGCTATCGCTGGTTTCTACGAGCACGCGGGTGACAGCGCCAGTGCCAAGGCGACCTTCGAGGATACGAACCTTGTAGTCGGTAAGTTCTAGACGTTCTAACTCTGGGTAGAACTTCTGAAGGCCCGAACGAAGCGCGGTATCAATCGCGTTAACGGGACCATTTCCGGTTCCGTTGTAACAATGCTTTCACCATGAGCGGTAAGGGTGACTGTTGCCTTTGAGGTGACTCCCCCGTGTGCATCGCCATCAACGGTGGTCTGCCAATCTTCAATGGTGAAGAAGTCTGCGCGCTTGCCAGCGATCTCTTCGCGGAGCAAGAGTTCAAAAGAGGCATCTGCTGCTTCAAAGGTGAAGCCGCGAGACTCCATCTCTTTGACCCGCTCTACAACGCGTGTGACAACTTCTTTATCTCCACCGAGATCGATTCCAAGTTCTTGTGATTTAATTCGATCGAGGCACGACCAGCCATCTCTGAGACCAACATCCGCATATCGTTTCCGACGCTAGATGGATCTTCATGTTGATACATCGCAGGATCAACTTTGATTGCACTTGCATGCAATCCTGCTTTGTGAGCGAAGGCAGATGTCCCTACATAAGGTTGGCGTGCACTTGGGGCAACATTTGTGACTTCGGCGACCGCATGTGAAATTCGGAATGATTCACGAAGAGCGCCTTCGGGCAAGACTGGCTTCTTCAACTTCAATTCCAAGTTAGCGATGATGCTCACTAGGTCAGCGTTACCGGTGCGTTCGCCGTAACCATTGAGCGTGCCTTGAACGTGGGTTACACCAGCGGACACTGCAGCGAGCGAATTAGCGATGGCACAGCCAGTGTCATTGTGGCAGTGAATACCAAGACGAGCACTTGAGCTCAGCAAGATATCGTTGACGACATCGGTTAATTCATTAGGCAGCATTCCGCCGTTGGTGTCACAGAGCGCAACGACATCTGCACCTGCTTCAGCCGCAACTCGTACCACTTCAAGTGCATAATGGCGATTGGAGCGATACCCATCAAAGAAATGTTCAGCATCGAGAAATACGCGTTGCCCACCATCGCGTAGAAACTTGATGGAGCTACGAATCATCTCTAGGTTCTCATCGAGCGTTGTCTTAAGAGCAAGTTCAACGTGGCGATCATGGCTCTTGGCGACCAGAGTTACTGCTGGTGCGCCAGAATCTTGAAGTGCGCGTAGAAGTACATCATCGGCAGCCTGAACTCCAGGGCGACGAGTCGCGCCAAAGGCAACAAAGGTTGCGTTCTTTAGTTTCAACTCGGTCTGCGCTAATTTGAAGAATTCGGTGTCCTTGGGATTTGCTCCTGGCCAACCACCTTCAATAAATCCAACACCGAGATCATCCAGGTGGCGTGCAATAGCCAACTTGTCATGGACAGAGAGGTTTAAACCCTCCTGCTGCGCCCCATCGCGCAAGGTGGTGTCGTAGATATGAAAGGAGTCAGAGACTGGCATTAAGAGACCCGCTTATTCCAGCCATGTTTATCTTCGATAGTGCCATGTTGAATACCAAGCAAGGTCTCGCGAATCTGATGGTGATTGGGCCAGGGTTTCCATCGCCGGTCACCCATGTTCCTTGTGCGCTCTTTGCTGCACCGACAGGGGAAACAACAGCCGCGGTTCCGCAAGCAAAGATCTCAGTGATCTCACCAGATGCAACTCCATCACGCCAATCATCGGTAGAGATCATTCCTTCTTCAACCTTGTAACCCAAGATCTTTGGCGACGGTGAGAATGGAATCGCGAGTAATTCCTGCGAGCAGAGTTCCAGTTAACTTCGGAGTGAAGATGGTTGCTCCAGCGCCTTTGCCTTTAACGAAGTAAGAGATTCATTCCACCCATCTCTTCAACCCACTTACGCTCAATTGCATCTAGCCAAACAACTTGGTCGCAACCTTCTGCTGCAGCTTGCTTCTGAGCAAGCAGTGAACCTGCGTAATTTCCACCAGTCTTGGCAGCTCCTGTTCCACCAGGAGCGGCACGGACATATTCCGTTGAGATCCAAACCGTTACTGCCTTGCCGGGATTGAAATATGCAGAGGCAGGAGTCGTAATAACCAGGTAGGTCGCCTTGTTGCTTGGGCGAACTCCAAGTCCAACTTCGCTACGCGAACATAAATGGACGAATATAGAGCGACTCTCCAACATTTTGTGGAACCCATTTGCTGTCTTGGCGTGACAAGCGCCTCAACCGTTGCGACGAAATCTTCGACTGGCAATTCTGGCAGTGCTAATCGAATTGCACTCTTACGAAAGCGTTCAGCATTAGCCTCTGGACGAAAGAGGCTTACTCCCCCATCAGGTTGGCAATATGCCTTGAGACCTTCGAAGATCTCTTGACCATAATGCAAGACCGATGTCGCAGGATCGATCGAAAGCGGACCATATGCGCTTAGTTCTGCATCACCCCAACCCGTCTGCCTCACTCCACTCAGCAATCACCATATTGTCGGTGTAGTACTTGCCAAAGCCGCCCGCTGCAATTTTGGCAGCGCGATCAGCATCGCTTGCTGGATTTGGATTCGGGTTGAGGTTGATCTTCATTTAGATAGCTCCTGCCAGTGCGTCACCGATTTGAACCGTACTTCTCTTTGTATCACCACGAGTCAACAAATCTGCAGCGACTGCACTCTCAACATCTGCGGCGGCGTCGTGCTCACCGAGGTGAGCGAGCAGCATTGCAACCGACATTACGGTCGCCGTTGGATCGGCGAGTGACTTTCCTGCGATATCTGGAGCAGATCCATGGACCGGCTCAAACATCGATGGGAATTTACGAGTTGGGTTGATATTGCCTGATGCGGCAAGTCCGATGCCACCACAGATTGCTGCGGCGATATCGGTCAAGATATCTCCGAAGAGATTATCTGTAACGACAACATCAAAGCGCTCTGGGTTGGTCACAAAGAACATCGAAGCCGCATCAACGTGGATGTAATCAGTTGCGATATCAGGAAACTCTTTAGCAACTTCATTAAATGTGCGAGTCCAGAGCCCACCTGCATGAGTCAAGACATTGTTCTTATGAACAAGGGTCAACTTCTTGCGCGGGCGAGCAGATGCGCGAGCAAAGGCATCACGGATTACGCGCTCTGCACCACGACGAGTGTTGAGTGACTCTTCGGTTGCGATCTCCGCATCGGTGCCAAAGGCAAGATTTCCGCCGGCGCCAACGTATGGGCCTTCGGTTCCTTCACGAACAACAACAAAATCAATCGGTGCTTGGGTTGCAAGTGGTGACTTAACGCCAGCGTGCAATTTTGCGGGACGAAGATTTACATATTGATCGAAGGCAAAGCGCAATTTAAGAAGTAAACCGCGCTCCAAAACTCCACTAGGCACAGTTGGATCTCCCACTGCGCCAAGCAGAATTACATCTGCCTTTGCGATCTCTGCCATAGTCTCATCGCTCAATACTTCCCCGGTCGCATGCCAATGAGCAGCTCCCAAGTTGTAATGAATCTTGGTGAAGGAGAGGTCGTACTTTGCAGCGACCTTATCCAAAACTTTGAGACCTTCAGCAACAACCTCAGGTCCGATTCCATCTCCAGCGATGACTGCGAGTTTAAATTCTTTCATTACGAAACCAAGGTAACTGTGCGAACGAGATCCGCTCCGGTCTCTTGTGCGACCTTGGCCAACAATCTCGGCAGAGAGTGCAGAATCAACGTTGAGAGCCATGAGGGCTTCTCCGCCAGCTTCGCTTCGAGCAACCTGCATGCCTGCAATGTTGATTCCAGCTGCCACCAATAACTCCACCTACTGCTCCAACGACGCCTGGACGATCGGCATATTGCAAGAAAAGAGGTGCTCTGTTGGAGGAAGATCGAGATCAAAGCCATTGATAGCGATGATCTTCTCGACGCGACGAATACCCATCAAGGTTCCATCGACGACGATCGAGCGGCCATCTGGAAGTGCAGCGCGCAAAGAGATCATGCTGCGATACTCCGGGCTCTCTGGGTTGGTAGTAACTGAAGAGGTCATTCCACGTTCGGCGGCTAAACCTGGAGCGTTTACGTAGGTAACTGATTCGGCACCAACTGCAACGAGCGCTCCCTTGAGAACGCTGGTGGCAAGGACTGAAGAGTCATGACCAGAGATATCTCCACGGACTTCAACATCGAGTGAGGTAGGGAGTTCGCCAGCGATGATGGTGGCGATCTGTGCCATCTTCTCGACGAGTGGAAGTGATGGACGAATATCTTCGTGGATCGCGCCACCCTTTACGTTAAGGGCATCTGGAACAAGTTCACCAGAAAGTGCTTTGCGAACTGATACGGCAACTGCAATACCGGCGCGCTCTTGCGCCTCATCAGTTGATGCGCCGAGGTGTGGAGTTGCAACTACTTGATCAAGAGCAAAGAGTGGTGAATCAGTGCAAGGTTCGGTTGCAAATACATCGAGTCCAGCACCTGCTACGCGACCTTCAACGAGAGCGTTGTAAAGAGCTGCCTCATCAAGACTCCACCGCGAGCAGCATTGATAATGCGAACTGTTGGCTTTACCTTCTTGAGCGCTTCCTCGCCGATCAGATTTGCGGTCTCTTTGGTCTTTGGAAGGTGAATCGTGATGAAATCACTGATGCGCAGGAGTTCATCAAGTTCAACTAAGCGAACACCAAGTTGAGCTGCACGTGCCGGCAAGAGATAAGGATCGTATGCAACAACGTTCATGCCAAATGCCTGCATACGTGCTGTTACAAGTTGACCGATCTTTCCAAAGCCAACGACGCCGAGTGTCTTCTCAAAGAATTCTGCGCCGGTGTACTTGGAGCGAGCCCACTTACCGTTACGCAATGCGGCGTTGGCTGGAGAAACGAAACGAGCCGACGCTAACAAGAGTGCGATAGCAAGTTCTGCTGCGCTCACGATGTTCGAGGTTGGCGCATTGACAACCATGATTCCAGCAGCGGTCGCAGCAGGAATGTCGACGTTATCGACGCCAACTCCAGCGCGAGCAATTACTTTGAGGCCCTTTGAGGCCGCAATTGCTTCTGCATCCATCTTGGTAGCAGAGCGAATCAAGACTGCATCGGCTCCTTCAGCGAGGGCGGCAAGAAGATCAGCGCGGTTTGCACCATCTACGTTGCGAACCTCAAAGTCCGGTCCGAGTGCTTCAAGTGTCGCGGGACTTAACTCCTCGGCGATCAAAACAACTGGCTTAGCCACGGGCTGCAGATCCTTCCTTGTAATCATCCTTGGTTGAGCTCTTAACCCATGACATCATCTTGCGAAGTTCGCGACCGACTGCCTCAATGGGATGAGCCTCACCCTTTGCACGGAGCGCCTTGAACTCAGGTGCACCTGCATCTTGATCGTTAATGAAGCGAGCAGCAAAAGTTCCGTTCTGGATATCGGCAAGCACGGCCTTCATGTTCTCTTTCACGCTTGGATCGATAACGCGTGGCCCAGAGACATAGTCACCGAACTCAGCGGTATCTGAGACCGACCAGCGCTGCTTTGCAATTCCACCCTCGTACATCAAGTCCACGATCAACTTGAGCTCATGCAAGCACTCAAAGTAGGCAACCTCAGGCTGATAACCAGCCTCGATCAAGGTCTCAAAACCATATTGGACGAGTTGTGATGCTCCACCGCAGAGAACAGATTGCTCACCGAACAGGTCGGTCTCGGTCTCTTCGGTAAAGGTGGTCAGGATTCCACCGGCCCGCAATCCACCGATCGCCTTGGCATATGAAAGAGCTAGAGGCCAGGCATTGCCAGTCGCATCCTGCTCAACTGCAACAAGTACTGGAACTCCACGACCGGCTGAATACTCACGACGTACCAAGTGACCAGGGCCCTTTGGTGCAACCATCGCAACATCGATATTCGCTTCTGGCTTGATGTAACCGAAGCGGATGTTAAATCCGTGTCCGAAGAAGAGTGCTGAGCCTGGCTTGAGGTTCGGCTTGATTGAATCGTTGTAGATGTGGCGCTGCACGTGATCTGGTGCAAGGAGCATTACTACATCTGCCTCTTTAACGGCATCAGCAACGGAGAGGACGCGAAGTCCTTCTGCCTCTGCCTTAGCGCGTGATGCTGAACCTTCAGCAAGACCAATGCGGACATCTACTCCACTATCGCGAAGCGAGAGTGCATGTGCATGACCTTGTGAGCCATAACCAATGACAGCAACTTTCTTTGATTGAATGATCGATAGATCTGCATCTTCGTCGTGATATTGGGTAGCCACTTTAGGGTCTGCCTTTCTTAGTCGTGATCCGGTTGTTGTGATTTTCCTGGTTTCAATCCGCGCTCCATTGCTACAAGACCGGATTGGACCAATTCTTTGATGCCATATGGCTCGAGAACGCGCAAGAGCGCTTGAATCTTCTCGCTATTACCTGTCGCTTCGATTGTGACGGCATCTTGTGCGACGTCGACTACCTTGGCGCGAAAGAGTTGAACTGTCTCAAGAACTTGCGAGCGAGTCTCGGGGCTTGTAGTTACCTTGACGAGAAGAAGTTCGCGCTGCACCGAAGCGATGGGATCAAGTTCAATGATGCTCAAAACATTGATCAGCTTGTCGGTCTGCTGAATGACTTGGGAGAGAGCATGAGCCTCCACGTTAACGACAATCGTCATACGAGAGACATTGGGGTCTTCGGTGGGACCGACTGCCAGTGAATCAATGTTGTAGCCACGGCGCGAGAAGAGTGATGCAACTCTTGCCAGGACTCCTGGGCTGTTCTCAACTAAGACGGAGAGTGTATGTGTGCTCATTTATAACTCCTGTGAATCCCAGATAGGAGCCATCGACTTAGCAATCACGATGTCATCGTTTGATGTTCCGGCCGCCACCATTGGCCAAACCATCGCATCGCGATGAACGCTGAAGTCGACAACTACAGGTCGATCATTAATAGCCATTGCCTCATTGATAACGCGATCAACATCTTCCTTGCTCTCGCAACGAAGTCCAACGCAACCCATCGCTTCTGCTAACTTGGCAAAGTCTGGAATGCGCTTGGAGTGCAGATCGGTGTTGGAGTAACGCTCGTTGTAGAACAGGGTCTGCCATTGGCGAACCATGCCGAGCGATTCATTATTGATAATCGCTACCTTGATAGGAATATTGTTGAGAGCGCAGGTGACCAACTCTTGATTGGTCATCTGGAAACAACCATCTCCATCAATTGCCCAGACCACGGTATCTGGCGCTCCGACTTTGGCGCCCATTGCAGCAGGTACTGCAAAACCCATAGTTCCAAGGCCACCGGAGTTAATCCAAGTACGAGGCTTCTCGTAGTTAACAAATTGGGAAGACCACATCTGATGCTGGCCAACGCCTGCTACATAGATGGCATCAGGTCCCGCGATCTGACCTAAGCGCTGAATTACATATTGAGGTGAGACTGAGCCATCTGTCGGTTCATCAAATCCGAGTGGATAGCGAGCGCGCCAACTGTTGCACTGTGCCCACCAGGCTCCAAGATCTGGCTTTGATTTAGCAAATTGTGATTGCAGTTCTGGGAGCAAGGCATTGATGGTTGCCTTGAGGTCACCCACGAGCGCGACATCAACCACACGATTCTTACCAATTTCAGCGGGATCGATATCTGCATGAATGATTTTGGCCTTCGGCGCAAAGGATGAAAGTTTTCCTGTTACTCGATCATCAAAGCGAGCGCCGAGAGTTATTAGCAGATCTGCCTTTTGCAGCGCTGTTACAGCGGCAACGGTTCCGTGCATGCCAGGCATACCGAGGTGTTGCGGATGGCTATCGGGGAATGAACCCAGTGCCATAAGAGTCGTTACAACTGGAGCGCCGGTAAGTTCGGCCAACTTCATGAGTTCGGCTGAGGCGTTGGATTTAATCATTCCGCCACCAACGTAGAGAACAGGACTTGAAGACTGTGCGATCAGCGCAGCTGCATCTCGAATCGATTCAGGAGTTGGGTCCATTACTGGGTTATAACCTGGCAGCGACAAACTCTGTGGCCAGTTGAAGTCGGTCATCTTGGTGAGCGCATCTTTGGCGATATCAACGAGAACTGCGCCGGGACGACCTGTACCTGCAATATGAAATGCCTCGGCGATCGCACGCGGAATATCTTGTGGGTCTGTGATCAAGAAATTGTGTTTGGTTACCGGCATCGTAATGCCGCGGATATCTGCCTCTTGGAAGGCATCGGTTCCGATTGCCGCCGATGCAACCTGACCTGTAATAGCGACGACTGGAACTGAATCCATCTGTGCATCTGCCAATGGAGTGACCAAGTTGGTAGCGCCAGGACCAGAGGTTGCGATGCATACTCCTACCCGGCCAGTTGCTTGGGCGTAACCCGTTGCGGCATGGCCAGCGCCTTGTTCGTGGCGGACCAAGATGTGGCGGATGGAGCTATCAAAGATTGGGTCATAGGCCGGAAGAATTGCTCCTCCAGGAATACCGAACATGACATCCACACCAGCAGCCTCCAGAGATTTCACGAGCGACTGGGCTCCTGTGACTTGTGCTGACATGTTCATCTCCTTTCGGCTCTTTATATTTGGCCTGGTTACTGGGTTATCTTCTCAAGACATTTCATCCGTGAAATACGAAACCCCTCAGTTTTCACTGAGGGGTAGCGCACCATCTAGTCAGACTAGATCGCGCGCTCTCGAATCACCACTGATGATGTCATGTGCTAATTGTCGCTGGTCGAGTTAGCCTCGTCAACCCCTGAGATAAGGATCTCACTATATGAGAGCCCGATCTCACATTAATTAGCCGCAGACCGCCCCTTGTGAGGCAGAGCCAACGACCTTGGAATATTTAGCCAGAACTCCACGACGATATTTGTGTGGAATTGGCGAGAAGTGCTTACGGCGTTCGGCCAGTTCTGCCTCATCAACCAAGAGATCCAAGGTCCGCTTTGCGATATCGATGCGAATCAGATCGCCATCCTTAATGAATGCGATCGGTCCTCCATCTACCGCTTCAGGAGCAACGTGTCCTACGCAGAGTCCGGTGCTTCCGCCGGAGAAACGACCATCAGTAAGTAGGAGTGTGGACTTACCAAGTCCTGCCCCCTTGATAGCGCCGGTGATCATGAGCATCTCGCGCATTCCTGGGCCGCCTTTAGGACCTTCGTAGCGAATGACGACTACATCGCCAGCCTTGATGGTGCCGTTTTCAAGAGCCTCCATCGCGGCTTGCTCCCGCTCGAAGACGCGTGCCGGTCCTTCGAAGAAGTCAACGCCAACGCCAGCGGTCTTACACACTGCGCCATCAGTAGCCAAGGTGCCATGCAAGATGGTGATTCCGCCACCCGCTGATAGCGGATTTTGAATGGAGTGAAGAACTTCGCCATCTGGATCAAGCGGGGTCAGATCGGCGAGGTTCTCTGCCATCGTCTTTCCTGTAACTGTGAGGCAATCTCCGTGCAAGAAACCTGCATCGAGAAGCGCGCGTAGGACAACTGGAATTCCTCCGACGCGATCGATATCTGTCATAACAAATTTTCCAAATGGCTTGAGATCACCTAGGAGTGGAGTGCGCTCGCTGATGCGTTGGAAGTCGGCGAGATCCAATGGAACTTCGGCTTCGTTTGCGATTGCGAGAAGGTGAAGTACCGCATTTGTTGATCCGCCAAGCGCCATCACAACTGTGATCGCGTTTTCAAATGCCTTCTTGGTCAAGATGTCGCGAGTAGTAATCCCTTGTCGAATCAACTCAACGACAGCAGCACCAGCTTTAACTGCGTAGTCATCGCGGCGACGATCTACAGATGGTGGCGAGGCAGAACCTGGAAGAGAAAGTCCAAGTGCTTCTCCCACTGCAGCCATGGTGTTAGCGGTGTACATGCCGCCACAGGCACCTTCGCCCGGACAGATTGCCCGCTCAATCTCATCTACCTTTTCTTGACTGATAAGTCCGCGAGCGCAAGCTCCGACAGCTTCGAAGGCGTCGATGATCGTTACATCTTTACCATCAACTTGTCCCGCCAAAGTCGAACCGGCATAGACAAAGACGCTGGCTACATCGATACGAGCCGCAGCCATCATCATGCCTGGAAGTGATTTATCGCAACCGGCGAAGGTCACCATTCCATCTAGGCGTTCAGCCTGCATAACGGTTTCAACCGAGTCGGCAATAACTTCGCGAGAGACCAGTGAGAAATGCATTCCTTCATGGCCCATAGAAATTCCATCCGATACCGAGATGGTTCCAAATTGCATCGGGAATCCACCGGCTTCAATTACACCTTTGCGAGAGGCTTTTGCGAGACGGTCGAGCGAAAGGTTGCATGGAGTGATCTCGTTCCATGAAGAGGCGATACCGATCTGTGGCTTTACCCAATCATCATCGGTCATACCAACTGCGCGGAGCATTCCGCGAGCTGGTGCCCGCTCTAAACCATCAGTGACAAGACCCGAACGAGGTTTCATCGGGTTCTTTGGTTCGGCCATCTCTTTAACCTTCCTGTCCCAGGTGCTTCAACAATAATTCTCGAACCTTTGCGGCGTCGGCCTGTCCCCCTGTGGCTTTCATGACTGCGCCGATCAGAGCGCCAGCAGCGGGAATATTTCCACCGCGAACTCGCTCTGCAGTATCTGGTTGGGCAGCGATAGCGGCCTCGATGGCAGTCATAAGAGCTCCATCATCAGAGACCACTTTAAGTCCGCGTTGTGTGATGACCTCACGTGGCGAGCCTTCACCAGCTACAATGCCTTCAACAACTTGGCGAGCCAACTTATCTGTCAGTTCACCACTCTGGATAAGAGCAATAACCTCGGCAACCTGGGCTGGATTAATCAAAGTCGTTGGATCAACCTCGCGCTCATTTGCCAGACGTGAAATCTCTCCGAGCCACCAACTGCGTGCTCGAGTTGGTTCCGCGCCTAGAACTATGGTCTCTTCGACGACATCGAGCAGACCTGCGTTAACGAGAGATGTCATCTCCTTGTCGGGCACAGCCCACTCCGCTTTAAGACGGGCACGGCGAGCAGATGGACGTTCAGGCAGGGTCGCGCGCAACTCTTCAATCCACGCGCTATCTGGAACAACTGGAACGAGATCGGGCTCTGGGAAATAACGATAATCCTCGGCCTGCTCTTTAGAACGACCTGGTCGAGTCTGACCGCTCTCTTCGAGGAAGTGGCGAGTCTCTTGCACAATTCGCTCACCTGCTTCGAGGCGATTGGATTGACGAACTACTTCTCCGATTACTGCGCGCTCAACAGAGCGAAGTGAATTCACATTCTTGGTCTCGCTACGCGTTCCAAGTTGGCCGGAGCCGATTGGTGCGAGGGACAAGTTAACGTCACAACGCATGGAGCCTTGCTCCATTTTTACATCTGAAACACCGAGTGAGCGAAGAATGTCGCGAAGTTCGGTGACATAAGCACGAGCAACTTGCGGGGCATATTTCCCGGTACCGCCAACAATCTTTGTCACGATTTCAACAAGTGGAATTCCAGCGCGGTTGTAATCAAGAAGTGAGTAATCAGCTCCATGAATACGACCGGTGGCTCCTCCAACGTGGAGAGATTTACCGGTGTCCTCTTCCATATGAACGCGCTCAATTTCAACGCGGAACTGCTTTGGACCTTCGTCGGTCTCGATTTCTACATCGAGGTATCCGTTGACACAGATCGGCTCATCGTATTGAGAGGTCTGGAAGTTCTTAGGCATATCGGGATAGAAATAGTTCTTGCGCGCAAAACGCGAGAAGGGAGCGATAGAACAGTTAAGTGCTAACCCAATAAGAATGGTGCTCTCAATCGCTTTACCGTTTACAACTGGAAGTGCGCCAGGCAGCCCAAGGCACACGGGGCATGTCTGAGTATTAGGCGCTCCCCCGAACTCAGTTGAGCAAGAGCAGAACATCTTCGACTTAGTGTTGAGTTCTACGTGGACTTCAAGGCCGAGCGTTGGCTCGTACTTTGCGACTGCTTCTTCGTAATTAAGTGACATTATTTGGCCGCCAATACTGGTGCCTTGTCCAAGATGGGTCCGCCCCACTTAGAAACCAATGCCGCTTCAAGTGCTCCGCCTACTTGGTACATCAAGTCATCCTTCATAGCGGCAGACATGATCTGGAATCCCACTGGGAGTCCATCTTCAGGTGCAAGTCCGCAAGGAAGTGACATGCCGCCAATTCCTGCCATGTTAACTGGAATGGTTGCGATGTCATTGAGATACATGGCAAGAGGATCATTGACCTGCTCACCGATTTTAAATGCAGTGGTTGGCGCAGTTGGCGAGACGAGAACATCGGCCTTTGCGAATGCCGCATTGAAATCGCGCATCAATAAAGTACGAACTTTCTGTGCCGATCCGTAATACGCATCGTAGTAACCTGATGAGAGAGCGTATGTTCCCAAAATAATGCGGCGCTTTACCTCAGGACCAAATCCCTCATGACGCGTTAACTTCATTACCTCTTCCGCGCTACGTTCGCCATTATCGCCGACTCGAATTCCATAACGCATTGAATCAAAGCGAGCTAAGTTCGAGGAACACTCACTTGGAGCAATGAGGTAATACGCAGCGAGCGCATAATCAAAGGTTGGACATGAGACTTCGACGAGTTCTGCTCCAGCGGCGACGAGAAGATCGAGTGCCTCGTGGAAACGAGAGAGAACACCGGCCTGGAAGCCATCTCCTTGCAACTCCTTAACGACGCCGATCTTCATTCCTTTAACATCAAGCTTCTTCGCGGCTTTAACCACCTGTGGAACAGGTGCGTTAATAGACGTTGAATCTTTTTCGTCGTGTCCGGCAATAACTTCATGCAAGAGTGCAGCATCCAAAACTGTGCGAGCACATGGGCCTGCTTGATCAAGGCTGGAAGAGAATGCAATAAGACCGTAGCGAGATACCCCACCATACGTTGGCTTCACGCCGACAGTTCCAGTTACCGCTGCTGGTTGGCGAATGGATCCACCAGTATCAGTACCGATCGCCAAAGGTGCTTCGAAGGCTGCAAGTGCTGCAGCAGATCCGCCACCTGAACCACCGGGGATGCGTGTGAGATCCCATGGATTATGAGTTGGACCGTATGCAGAATTTTCAGTAGATGAACCCATTGCAAATTCATCCATGTTGGTCTTTCCTAGGATGACTACTCCAGCGTTCTTAAGTTTGGTTACAACGGTGGAGTCATATGGTGGACGCCATCCCTCCAACATCTTGGAGCCACACGTTGTAGGAATGCCCTTTTGAACCATGACATCTTTAAGCGCAAGTGGAACACCGGCTAAAGGAGCAAGTGCCTCGCCCTTTTGACGCTTGGCATCAACATCCGCTGCCTGTGCGAGCGCTCCCTCTTTGTCGAGATAGAGAAATGCATGAACGGCAGGATCCACCTCATCGATGTGATCGAAGTGTGCCTTGGTGAGCTCCACAGAAGTAACGGAACCTTCGGAGAGCGCCGCGGCCATCTCTGCTGCGGTGGATTTAATAGATGTCATTCTTCACCCAAAATCTGAGGGACCTTAAAGCGATCCTCCGCTTGAGCGGGAGCACCAGAGAGCGCCTCTTGTGGAGTGAGGCTTGGGAGCACCACATCCTCGCGAACCACATTATGAACAGGGATTGGGTGAGATGTAGGAGGCACATCGCTTGCGGCAACCTCTTGAACACGGGCGACGGCGCCAAGGATGACATCCATCTCCTGTGCTAAGTGATCGAGTTCAGCTTCGCTCATATCGATGCGAGCTAATTTGGCTAGATGTGCAACATCATCGCGTGAGATAGCGGCCATGGGCCAACCTTATCGGATTCAGAGTAAGACGAGATCGTCGCGATGAACCAGCTCGCGTTCATACTCAGGGCCTAACTCCTGAGCCAACTGCTTAGTGGATTTGCCGAGCATCGCCGGAATCTCTGACGAGTCGAAGGCAACCAGTCCACGTGCAATTACCTCCCGAGTAGGAGCCAGCAATTCCACGGTATCTCCCGCTATGAATTCTCCTTCGACTGCAGTGACCCCTGCAGCGAGTAGAGAAGTTCCGCGTTCTTTGATCGCGGTCGTGGCACCTTTATCCAAGACCAGTCGACCGTGAGGAGTGGCGGCATGCGCCAACCACAAAAGCCGGGAGGGTTTGCGATCGGTGCGCGCATTGAAGATCGTTCCGAGATCGGCTCCATTAAGCGCCTCAGGAAGATCAACCAATGTAGTCAGCAACATATTTACACCAGCGCCTGTTGCAATGCGAGCCGCCTCGATCTTGGTGACCATGCCACCACTTCCAACGCCCGATGAACCAACCCCACCAATCTCAATATCACCGAGACGACTTACATCGGGAACCAATGAGATTCTCTTTGCGCCAGCATGGGATGGAGGTGCGTCGTACAACCCATCAACATCGGTTACCAAGACCAAAAGATCTGCGCCGATTAGATGGGAGACCAATGCAGCGAGGCGATCGTTATCACCAAAACGAATTTCAGAGACACCTACGCTGTCATTTTCATTAATGATCGGAACGACTCCCATTTGAATTAAACGGAAGAGAGTTCGTTGTGCGTTTTGATAATGCGAGCGCCGAACTACATCATCGATTGTGAGAAGCACTTGTGAAGCAATGATGTTTCGTAGATCAAAGGCTTTGTTGTAGCTGGCAATCAACCGACCTTGACCAACTGAAGCAGCGGCTTGTTGTGTAGCGAGATCCTTGGGGCGAACTTTGAGTCCTAGAGGAGCTAACCCTGCGGCAATTGCACCGGAAGAGACCAGAACTACTTCCGCACCGCGCTCTCTTAAGCTGGTGACAATATTTGCGAGCGCTTCAACTGCGCCCTCATCAAGTTCATGACCAGCACTGCCAGTTAAAGTCGAAGATCCGACTTTGATCACAACTCGTTTAGCGTTAGTGACAACTAGCCTGGACATGGTTCAGTCCGTGATCCTTGGGTTCTTAGGATCGGCGACCTTGTTCTCCCACTGCATTGCAATCTCATCTTCGGAGAGTTCATCGACATCATCTTCGATGTAGCGACCTGCCCATGGTGATTCAAGTCGTAAATCAGTACCGCGTGGGCTTGCTAACAATTCAGCGCCGGCCTCAATCGATGGCTCCCAATCAAAGATGACAGCAGATTCACCGGTACCGATTCGCACCTCTGACTTAGGACGAGCACCCTTTTTAAAGAGTTCTTTTTCTACTCCAAGTGCAGCTAAACGATCTGCCAAGTAACCAACCGCTTCAGCATTTCCAAAATCTGTCTGACGTACAAAGCGCTCTGGCTTGTCGCCAGTCACGGTGAATGAACCATCCTCGTTCTTAACAACTTTGAATCCGTTGTCATTAACGGCAAGTGGACGCAAGACAATTCGAGTCTTAACTTCTTTTGCCTTGTTGCGGCGCTCCTCTTGAATAATGCGCGCCATTGCGTAATTGAGTTCGGTGAGACCCAAATGGGCTGCTGCAGATACTTGGTAGACCTCGTAACCACGAGCTTCAAATATTGGCTGCACCATATCGGCCATCGCCTTGCCATCAGGAAGATCAACTTTGTTAAGAGCGATGATGCGAGGACGTTCTGAAAGTCCCCCGTAATGAGAGAGTTCTTCCTCGATGATGTCGAAATCGCGCACTGGGTCACGATCGGTCTCTAGAGTTCCACAGTCCAAAACATGAACGAGTGCGGCACAACGTTCAACGTGGCGCAAAAACTCTAAGCCAAGTCCCTTACCTTGAGAGGCTCCAGGAATCAGCCCTGGAACATCAGCGACGGTAAAACGTGTATCTCCGGCTTGCACTACTCCAAGATTTGGAACCAGAGTTGTGAATGGATAGTCAGCAATCTTCGGACGCGCTGCAGAGATAGATGCAATGAGCGACGACTTTCCCGCACTAGGAAATCCAATTAATCCAATATCGGCAACGCTCTTAAGTTCAAGGATGAGTGTGCGTGATTCGCCCTCTTCACCTTTAAGCGCAAAACCTGGTGCGCGACGTTTGCGAGAGGCAAGGCCAGCATTTCCAAGTCCACCTTTACCGCCTTGGGCTGCAACAAATCGAGTGCCTGCACCAACTAGGTCAGCGAGGATATTTCCGTCGACATCTTTTACAACGGTTCCATTAGGAACCGACATAACTAAATCTCCGCCTTCTCCACCGTTGCAGTAGTCACCATAACCTGGTCGACCATTGCCGGCTTTGCGGTGCGGTGAGTGATGGAAATCTAAAAGCGTCGTGACGTTGTCATCCACTACAAGAATGATGTCGCCACCGCGACCACCATTTCCACCATCGGGTCCGCCAAGTGGAACAAACTTTTCGCGGTGAATCGAGACACAACCATCTCCACCGCTACCAGCAGATGCGTGCAGTGTTACGCGATCAACGAATGTAGCCACTTACACACCTCTCTTCCATCTCTTCTTGAGCAATCTTCTCTTATTGATCAATGTAATTCGTAAAAATAAAAGCGGGCCCGCAGTCGCGGACCCGCCAAAGTAATTTTGCGCGAGTTAGGCGACAGGAACTACCGGGACGATATTTACAACCTTACGTCCACGAGCCTTGCCGAACTCAACTGCACCAGCTGCCAAAGCAAAGAGTGTGTCATCTTTTCCGATGCCGACATTCTTTCCAGGGTGGAAAACTGTTCCGCGTTGACGGACCAAGATCTCGCCACTCTTTACAACCTGTCCACCAAAACGCTTGATACCCAAGTACTGAGCATTTGAATCGCGACCATTTCGAGTCGAGGAGACTCCCTTTTTACTTGCCATCTCTTACTCGCCTCCTTTAGTTGTTAATCGCGGTGATTTTTACCCGCGTGAGTTGGGAACGGAAACCTGAACGACGGCGGTAGCCAGTCTTGTTCTTGTAACGGAGGATGTCGATCTTTGGACCCTTGGTCTCTTCGACGATCTCGCCAGTTACCTTTGTAGCAGCCAAGGTCTTGGCATCGGTTGTGATCTTGGCACCATCAACGAGAAGAAGTGCTGGGAAATTTACTGAAGCGCCAACGGCAGCATCAATACGATCCACGGTAATCGTGTCGCCAACAGCAACCTTCTCCTGACGGCCGCCAGCTTTTACAATCGCGTACACGGTTAACTCCTTCTAACTTATTCTGCATGATGAACCAAGCCCTATTTTTGGGCAGGGGATTAGGGTACGGATTCCAGGGGTCTGGGGTCAAACTGGGGTTATTACACCCGTGCTGACTGCCCGGCGACGCTTGCGCGGCGGCTGGCCACTGGATCGATGGAGAACTGGGGTTTCAACCTCTTCTGAAGGGATTGGCGCTGGTTCATGGGCCCCAGTATCGGAGTCAGAGGCCTCGGAAGGCTCTTCTTCGCGCTCGCTGGATGGCACATAGCGCTGCTCCATATCTTTCTCGAGCGCGACCTTGCGGACCGGCTCTGAGTGGATATGAATTCCGCGACCACCGCATGACTCGCAGGTGGTGGAGAAGGCTTCAATGAGGCCCTGACCCACACGCTTACGTGTCATTTGGACCAGTCCAAGAGAGGTCACTTCAGCGACCTGGTGCTTGGTGCGGTCACGACCGAGACACTCGACTAGGCGACGCAATACTTGATCACGGTTGGATTCAAGTGCCATATCGATGAAGTCGATAACGATAATTCCGCCCATATCGCGCAGGCGAAGTTGACGGGCAATTTCCTCTGCCGCCTCAAGGTTGTTCTTGGTGACAGTCTCTTCGAGATTTCCGCCCTTGCCGATGAACTTTCCGGTGTTGACGTCGATCACGATCATCGCCTCAGTGCGATCGATGACGAGCGATCCGCCAGATGGCAGATAAACCTTGCGATCAAATGCCTTGGCAAGTTGTTCTTCAATACGGTTTTCCGCAAATAGATCGCGAGCGCCAGACCATTTTTCAATCTTTGCAGTTAACTCTGGAGCGATGTGGCCGAGGTAGTTGTTGATGTCATCCCAGGCCTCATCGCCCTGAACGATCAAACGACGGAAATCCTCATTGAAGATATCGCGAATAACGCGAACCGTGAGATCGGGTTCGCTATAGAGAAGTGATGGTGCAGATGTTGAAGGATTCTCTGCCTTCTCTTGAATATCATCCCATTGTGCCTTGAGGCGAATTACATCGCGCTCTAGCTCTTCTTCGCTCGCACCTTCCGATGCGGTACGAACAATCACGCCAGCTTCCTCAGGAATCAAATTCTTAAGAATTGATTTCAAGCGACTGCGCTCTTGATCTGGAAGTCTGCGGCTAATACCGCTCATTGCTCCCCCAGGTACATAAACCAAGTAACGACCAGGAAGTGAGATCTGAGAAGTTAAACGTGCACCCTTTTGACCGATCGGATCTTTGGTGACTTGTACTAGAACTGATTGGCCTGTCTTAAGTACATGCTCAATCTTGCGGGTCTGTCCTTCAGCGATACCTGCGGCATCCCAATTAACCTCACCGGCATAGAGAACAGCGTTTCGACCCTTGCCGATATCAACGAATGCCGCCTCCATTGATGGAAGCACATTCTGTACTCGACCAAGGTAGACATTGCCGACATATGAAATGTTGCTATTTCTATTTACATAATGCTCGACCATGATCTTGTCTTCAAGAACCGCGATCTGCGTGCGGTCACCGGTCTGGCGTACCAACATTTCGCGATCTACATTTTCTCGACGAGCTAAGAATTCTTGTTCGGTGATTATCGTTCCGCGGCGACGAGTGAAGTCGCGTGGTGCGCTGCGATCATCGCGTTCGCGACGATCTCTATTTCTGCCACGATCGCGATCGCGGTTCTCGCGATTATTACGGGCAGGACGCTCAGTACGTGTTGGTGCGCTCTCGCGTGGAGGGCGGACTTTAACAACTGTTACTACGCCATCTTCATCAACGCTCTCGCCTGGTTCAACGCCTTCACCCTTTGCACGACGACGGCGACGTCTGCGATGAGTAGTGCCATCAGCATTGAGAACATCTTCTTCACCATCTAGTGAATCGGGATCGAGAGGATCCCCATCTTCATTGACGGTGTTCTCATTGGAAAGATCATCAGTTGGACGGCGGCGACCACGGCCACCACGGCGACGGCGACGGCGTTGCGCCTGCTCTTCGCTCTCGGCAGGACCATTGCTCGCCTCGGCTGGTGCATCAGATGGAGCTGCCTTAGGAGCACGCGCCTTCTTAGGTGGGGCTACCTCGAGAGGAGCCTCTTGAAATAGGGGTACTGGAACGGGAGTAGTTGCCTTCTTAACCTTGGCAGGTGCAACTACCTCTGTGGGAACCTCAGCGACAGCCTTCTTAACGGCGCGCTTTGCAGGCGTCTTGCCGTTTGGGTTGCTAACTGGGTCGGTCTCGGTTGGAGTAGGAGTTGAATTACCTTCAACTGAACTCTCACCTTTGGTCGCAGCGGGTTTAGCCGCGCGCTTACGCGATTTCTTTGGCTCTGGCGCCATAAAACAAATCCTCTTCTAAATAAAGCTCTTAAAAACCTGACACATACAAAAATCTAGGGATTTCGAACCTTCGCGGCGGACGATTCGCGCTGAAGTACTGAAATCTTGGAATAAGTATCGCAGATCAGGGGCTGATAGCCAATTTGACGCTACCGAGAGCGCAAATGAACGTTCTGAAGCAGCCCAAACCCGATCAAAGTCGCAAACATCGAGGAGCCTCCATATGAGATGAAAGGCAAGGGAACGCCGGTCATCGGCATCAGCCCCATCGACATTCCTATATTTTCAAAGGTCTGCAGGGCAAACCAAGCAATAACACCAACACATACCAATCGACCAAAGAGATCGTTGGTTCGCTGGGCAATTAAGAAGGCTCGCCAAAAGAAGAGACCAAAGAACGCCAGCATCAGACCGGAGCCAACGAATCCTGTTTCTTCTCCTGCAACTGTAAAGATGAAGTCTGTCTGTTGCTCAGGAACAAATCTTCCATTGGTCTGCGGACCATGGAACAGGCCACGACCCAAGACACCACCAGAACCGATGGTGATACGTGCCTGCCTTAATTGATATCCACTCTGTTGTGGATCAGCGTTTGGATCCACGAATGATTGCAGGCGCTTTACTTGATATTCGCTCACCACTCCTGCTTTAACAGCTACGAATCCCCCAAGCATCGCCAACAAAATTAATCCCCACACCCATCGCGATGGGGCACCAGAAACGGCAATCATGATCACGATCGATGCACTAATGATGAGCGTCGTTCCTAAATCTGGTTGCAACATAATCAAAAGAATTGGAAGTGCCGCAACCGCTAATGCCTTGACCACATCTCTATCGGTTGGATCGGCACCCACTCCATTTCGCTCTGCCAAGATCATCGATATTCCTAGAATGATGGAGATTTTCGCTAGTTCCGCTGGTTGAATTTGGAATCCACCTGGAAGTGCGATCCAAGCCTTTGCGCCGTTAACAGTTGAGCCAACGCCTGGAGTAAGAACCGCCATAAGTCCGAGCACTCCTAGCCCCCACACGATCGGGGTATAGGCACGGAGCAATCGATAATCGATCAAGGTTGTTCCATATGCCATCGCTAAACCAATAAAGATATTTATTAAGTGGCGCTTCAAGTAGTACTGGGGATCAAGATGTTGCGAGGCGTACCAATTTTTGGTGGCGGCATAAACCAAGACAGATCCAAAAGCTAAGAGCACAACAACCGAAAAAGTTAACCAACGATCGTAACCAGAAACATTTCTGACAATGCGATGCGTGCGAGTCTGCGTCCGGTAGAGCGTCACGGCGTCGTCACCTTCGCATTCTTAAGATCAATTGTTGGCAGATCTGAAGGCGGGGCTCCACTTGGGAAGACCGCTTTCTTGGGATCTACAGTATTACCAGTTACCCCAAAGAGCGCGTCATAAATATCTTTGACACCAACCGCCGATGTCGAGGCGCCATATCCGCCTTGACTAACCATCATCACAACTGCATATTCCGGCTTGTTTGAAGGAGCGTAGGAGGCAAACCACGAGGTCGGATCCTTAGCGGTTCCATTGGCATTTCGTCCCTGAACCTGACCCGTACCCGTCTTTCCGCTGACGGGGATTGGATAGTTAGCAAAGATGGGGGCGGCTGTTCCACTAGTAGCAACGGCGCGGAGCGCTCCATGTAGAAAATCTAGGGTGCTAGATGAGGCCGGTATCTTGCCATTTACTTGAGGCGCAAACTCTTGCACCACTGTTCCATCTGGCTTAACGACTGCACGCGCAACCTCAGGCTTGTACAAGGTTCCACCATTAGCTATCGCGGCATAGACATCGGTCATTTGAATCGGAGTCATGAGCACGTCGCCCTGCCCAATTGCGAAGTTCACCGCATCACCTGCGCGCACGATGTATCCATCGGTGCAATCTTCTTTCGCAACTGCGATCAAGAAAGGTGTGAGATCTGATGGTCTAGCTCGAGAGGTGTAGTTGCAATAAAAATTCTTGTTTGCTTTGTAGTAGGCCAGTTTCCAGGCGCGATCTGGCAAGCGACCTGAAGCTTCAGAGGGAAGATCGATGCCAGTAGGTTTACCAACGCCAAAAAGCGCAGCATTTTTAAAGAAGAAATCATTGGGATTGCTCTTTGGGCTAAGACCGCCATCCTTCACCCATTGGTCGTATCCAATTTGATACCAGATCGTGTCACATGAGACTGCAATTGCTGTCTGCAATGACATATTGCCTTGGACCTTTGTATCGTCGTTGTGAAAAGTTTGCGTACCGAATTTAACTGAGTAAGGGCACGAATATGTTCCGTTGAGGTTGTAGCCCGCGTGGGAGGCAGCAACAACTGAGAGAACTTTGAAAGTCGAAGCAGGAGCATAAGTACCATCTATGGCGCGAGAGAGAGCGGGTACGCCATCTGCATCGCTAAAGAGGGCGGTTGCCTGAGCGGTGGTCAAACCTTTCTGCCAAATATTGGGGTCATAGGTTGGATAAGAGGCCATCGCCAAAACTCTGCCAGTATGGACATCCATAACAATTGCAGCACCAGAGTCCGCTTTATTTCCTTGAGCTCGCGCGCTGAGAACTGAAGCTTCGAGCGCCTTTTCAGTGGCAGCCTGTAATTTTGCATTGATATTGGTGACTAGGTTATTTCCCGCTACTGGTTCACTTGTAGTAGAAGTGCTAGTAACGCTCTCGGTACGATCAACGATCACCGTCTTAATCCCAGGAATTCCCTGTAAATATTTATCGTATTGAAATTCCAGACCGGTCTTTCCAATTGTCTGATTTTGGTAGTACTTATTGTTGGAATTTGCTAAATCTTGGGCGGTAACCGAACCGACATAACCCAAGATATGAGCGGCATTTTCACCCGCCAGCGATGGGTAACTTCTAATTGGAACCGGAGTGGCATTGATTCCGGGGAAGATATCGGGATTCTCCAGAATTTTTAGGGCCTGTGCCTGGGTAGCCTCTTTTGTAACTGGCACAGGTTGGTAGAGAGTTCCATTCCAGCAACCCACCCGTTTAGCGATGGGAAGTTCTCCGCACAAACGCGTTCTGACATACAGATCCGAGTAGGTGATGCCTATTAACTTGGCTACACGTTGTAAAACAGCCTTACCTTGATCTGGCATCTTGGCTAGCGCACTGCGATCTACTGTAATTACCATGCCGGGGCGATCAAGCACCATCGGTAGTCCAGTGTCATCAACGATTGCGCCACGAACCGCAGGAGTGACGATATCTCTACTCTGAATGTCGTGAGCGGCATTTTGATATTTGAGTCCGGCTGCAATCTGTAAATAGAAAAGTCGGCCGAGCATCGCAAGCATTAAAGATAAGACTAAGACTTGAACCACGATCAAGTTAAGGCGAGAGCGTTGACTCATACTCGCTCCCGTGCGGTCAATGAATATTCACGAACTCGGCTGAGCGCGGGCAAAAAGATCGGAGTAAATAGAACAGTCCAGATCAAATTTCCCAACAATATTGCGGAATCATGTTTGAGCGATCCATTCTCTTCACCCAATAGCGATCCAAATAGTAGGTATGCAATAAGAGAGAGGGTGACGCCTGCTCCAACAAAAATTACAAAGGTAATTGGCGAAGAGGTTAAATCTGCGATCGAATCTCTATTTACCGCAAACAAGAAGGCGATACCCGTGAGGATGAGCGCCCATTGGCCAAAGGGAGCGTTCGATGTTGGGGAGAGATCCAGAACGATTCCCGCCAAGAAACCCGTAACAAGTGAACCATTGTGATCTTCGAAGGCGATCAAGGAGATGGCAATCGCCAGGTAGAGGGAGAATCCGGAGATAGGAAAATGAATTAAAGAGACCGCGGATTCTTGAATGACAAAGAGCACAAAGAAGAATCCCAGGGTAGAGATGATTCGTACGGGACTCATTTACTTCTTCTTCGTTGGTTGTGCCGAGGGTGTTGGGGTAGGTCCGGCGGTCGCTGCTGCAACGGGAGTTGGCGTCGGCGTTACATATACGGTGACGACCGGATTAGGCGTTGGAAGAATGGGTTCGCTGGGTGCCGTAGTAGGTGCACTCAAGATCACTGAAACTACGCCGAGATCATTGAGGTTGGCGTAGGAGTAGACGGTTCCCGTTTGGGTCAGTGAACCATTTGAATCATCAACTCCGACTACAACTCCGACTGGTACGCCCGGAACAAATGGTCGATTGTTTTCCGAACCATTTGTAACGAGGATGTCACCAGTTTTAATTGTTCCCGCTGGATCCAATAAGACCAGCGAATAGTTTGAACCACCCAACCCTGAGAGAACTCCCACGCTCTGCGAGCGCGCGATGCGTACTCCCACCCGGAAACTTGGATCGCTCATCAGCAAGACAATTGATGAGGAGCTGGTCGTAGATTTAACAACACCAATGAGACCGTTCTCAGAGATAACCGTCATGTCGGGTCTAATCCCGCTAGAGCTACCAGCGTCGATAGTTATTGTCTGTGAAAAACTTGAAGCAGAGCCTCGAGCAATAACTCGTGCAGCAGCCACCTTGTAGTTCCCGCGTCCAGCAAGATCTAAAACCGATTTCAATTGCGCCAGTTGACCTTTTGTATCAGCGCTCATTGCAAGTTCGCTCTTCAACATTTTGTTAAGAGCGAGTTCCTCTTGCAGTTGTGCATTGGTCTTGCCGAAATTCTTTACATCGCTAAAGAACCTACCCACAGGAGAGAAGATGGTTGAAACCGTCTTTTGAACGGGCGAAAGAATTGTCTGAGTAACCGATCGCGAACCTTTGGTCAGGCTTACTCCACGCAGATCTAAGGTAATAAAGAAGAGCGCAGTGACGAGCAAAATGACGAGCAGTAACCTGGAACGATTACCGCCGCCTCGTGCCACAGATGTCCTTTACTAAACTTTGATATGGATTAACGACGTGGCTCTGAGATCAAGACCTTCTCTAAGGCCTCAAACTCTTCAACACACTTTCCAGAACCTTCTGCAACGGCCTGCAGTGGACGCTCGCAGATATGAACAGGCATCCCGGTCTCTACACGTAGGCGCTCATCAAGACCGCGCAACAATGCGCCGCCTCCGGTGAGCACGATGCCGCGATCCATCAGATCACTTGCAAGCTCTGGTGGAGTCTTATCAAGGGTGCTTTTCACGGCGTTGACGATCTGATTTACAGGCTCTTCAAGAGCCTTACGAATCTCTTCAGCAGAGACAAATATGGTCTTTGGAAGGCCAGTTGCTAGATCACGTCCCCGAATTTCAGCATCTAATTCGCCAGGAAGCTTGTAAGCAGAACCGATAGCCATCTTGATCTCTTCAGCGGTGCGCTCACCAAGAAGAAGCGAGTATTCGCGCTTCACATAATCAATAATCGCTTGATCAAGTTCATCGCCACCGATACGGATCGAAAGTGCGGTCACAATTCCACCCAGTGAAATAACGGCAACTTCGGTAGTACCGCCACCAATATCGACAACCATGTTTCCAGTTGGCTCATGAATAGGAAGACCCGCACCAATCGCCGCAGCCATTGGCTCTTCAATGATGTAAACCTTGCGAGCACCAGCTGCATAGCCGGCATCCTTAACAGCGCGCTGTTCTACGCCTGTAATTCCTGAAGGCACGCAGACCACAATGCGAGGCTTTGCGAGGTAACGACGACGATGCACCTTTTGGATGAAGTAACGCAACATGCGCTCAGTGGTATCGAAGTCAGCGATCACACCATCTTTAAGAGGGCGGATTGCCACGATATTTCCAGGGGTACGACCGATCATGCGCTTTGCTTCAATACCTACTGCAAGAATCGCGCCGGTATCTTGATTGACTGCGACCACGCTTGGTTCGTTGAGGACAATGCCACGACCGCGGACATAGACCAACGTATTAGCGGTACCTAGATCGACCGCCATATCGCGACCAATAAATGACATACGGCTCGGCTTTTGCTTGCTCACAAGAGACCTTTCTTAGAGTTCAGGGAAGAAAATTTGAATTTCGCGAATTGCAGATTCAACTGAATCTGAACCATGTACGAGATTTTGCACAACCTTTGTGCCTTGATCGCGAGCTAAATCGCCGCGGATAGTTCCTGGTTCAGCAATGGTGGGATCAGTTGCGCCGGCGAGTTTACGAAATCCTTCGATCACTCGATTCCCTTCCGCCACAACCGCGACGATCGGACCCGACATCATGAATTCAACGAGAGGTTCGAAGAAAGGTTTTCCCTCGTGCTCCGCATAATGTTGTACAAGCAATGCACGATCTGCCTGCATCAACTTGAGTGCAACGATCGAGTACCCCTTGCGCTCAACGCGAGACAGAACTTCGCCAACCAAATTGCGCTTGACGCCATCGGGTTTGACCAAGATCAGGGTTCTCTCCATGGGGGCAAGTGTATTAGGTACCCCGCTTAGCCAAGAATTCGGGGTGCTCGCCTGCTTTTTACTGCTGAGGAGGGTTGGCGAGCAGGGATGCGCGAATCGCCTCACCCTTTCGCCCTATGAAGAAGGCACTCACCCAAAGCACAGCAAAGAGGCTACCCATGAAATACATCGCTGGAACTACTGAGCCATATGCGATCAGTCCAACCTGGAGGAGCGAGCCGAGGTACCACCCAGTCATTTTTTTCATCAAGCCTGCATTGAGCAGCAGCGCGATGGCCAGCGCTGAACCAAGCCAGAGAGCGAGCGCTCCATGGTTCTCCATAGCCAACAAGAGTGCGAATCCCATTACGAGAAATTCCATAGCTAAGACCGCTGAACCTAAAACTCTCATTCCTCGCTCCCCGCAATCTTTCGAACGATCGAACGTGATTCTCCTGCGGTTACAACGGAACCAGTTATTACAACTGCAGATATTCCTTCACTCACTTGATTGATGAGAGTGCATTGCTCCATCGCATACGTAATCGCGCTTCTTAAATCATTCTCTTTGTAAACTCTATCCACTCCGAAGATTCCAACTGCCAATTCGTAGAGGCGATCAACTGGAAGTGCGCGTGCAGACGAATTTTGGGTAACTACAAGTCGATCTATAACGGGCTCTAGCTCTTGAAGAACTCCAAGAACATCCTTATCCCCCAAGATCGCGACTACACCAAAGATTGATTCAAAATCAAATTCCTTAGCGAGCGTGGTGGCTAGTGCATGTGCTCCGTGTGGATTATGCGCCGCGTCGACGATAACCGTGGGATCGCGATAAAGAACTTCCAAACGTCCAGGGGAGTCAACATTTGCAAATGCTTTACGAACTACCTCGTCGTCTAGCTTCACGCCGGCAAAGGCCTCTACCGCCGCTATGGCCACTGCGGCATTTGTAGATTGATGTGCGCCGTAAAGTGGAATGAAGATATCTTCATACAACCCAAAGATGCCGTTCACCGAAATCAATTGACCGCCCACAGCGAGATCGCGTTTTGCGACAGAAAATTCGATGCCCTCTCGATAAGGAATCGCGGCTCTCTCAACCACTCGTGCCATGAGCACTGTCGCGACCTCTGGCGGTTGTGCTGCTAAAACGACGTGCGACTCCGGCTTGATGATTCCTGACTTAGTCAGTGCGATCTCCTCAAGGGTGTTTCCTAAATATTCTTGATGATCGAGTCCGATAGGAGTAATGACAGAGACCTGGCTCTGCACCACGTTGGTCGCATCCCACTCGCCACCCATTCCTACTTCTATTACTCCGATATCTACCGGAAACTCTGCGAAGGCGACGAAGGCAAGTGCGGTCATCGCTTCAAAGAATGAGACTGGATGAGGCTGGCGGCTATCGATGAGATCTAAGTAGAGAGCGATGTCGTTATAAGTAGCGATCATGCCCTCAGGTGGGATGGGCAAGCCATTAATTGAAATACGCTCCAAAAAGCTCTCTAAATGAGGGCTAGTAAAGCGACCCGTGCGATATCCGAGCTCGCGCATGAGCGAATCCACCATGCGTGAGGTGGTGGTCTTTCCGTTAGTTCCGCCAATGTGAATCGTCGGATAAGAAAGCTGCGGACTACCCAAGGCATCGCAGAGCGCGGCAATTCGATCCAATGAGCGCTCAATCTGTGACTCTGGCCAGCGCTTGAGGAGGGCTTGGTAGATCAGCTCTACCGCTTCTAGATCTTCAGGCGAGGTCATCGAAATTATTCTGCAGGTAGCGCAGCGAGTGCTGCCGTGATGCGAGTGATCTCACTCGTTGTAACTTCGAGGCGTTCGCGAATCTCGGTTACTACTTCGAGAGGAGCCTTAGCCATGAAGCCTTCATTCTCCAACTTCACTTTGGCGGTGGCCAAATCTTTCTGCGCGGTTGCAAGATCTTTAGTTAAGCGAGCACGCTCAGCCTTGATATCGATGGCACCCGTTAGATCGAATTCCACCAGAACAGATCCAAGTTCAATCATTGCGCTGTAAGGGCCATCTCCGCGATCGGCGCGAACAATAAATCGGATTGCATCTTCGTAATCAGCCAGCTCACCGAGCCCCGTGAACTTTGCAACGATCTTTGCAGAAGTTTTAATTCCTTGATCATTTCTAAAACGTCGAATCTCGGTGATGATCTCTTGAATCTGCGCTACGGATTTCTTAGCGGAGTCACCGTTATGTGATGCATGCGCCTTCGGCCAATCTGAAATAACCAGAGAGGCGTTATCCGTCAGGTTGCACCAGATCGCCTCAGTGATGAACGGCATCGCAGGATGGAGCAATCGCAATAAGTTATCCAACACATAACCAAGCACGCGAGCGGTCTGGGCAGAGTCGGATCCAGCAAATGTCGACTTGGTAAGTTCGAGATACCAATCGCAGAGATCGTCCCAGGCAAAGTGATAAAGAATCTCCATCGCCTTTGCGAATTCAAATTTTTCTAAAAGCGCATCAACTTCGGTGATGGTCTCATTGAGACGAACCAAGATCCATTGATCGATTACGTTGAGCGAATTAAATGCAGGTAGTTCACCCTCTGTGTGTGCGCCATTGATAGTGGCAAAGCGAGTCGCATTCCAAAGTTTGGTTGCGAAGTTTCTCGAGCCAGCAATCCACTCTTCAGCGATAGCTTGGTCGGCGCCGGGATTTGCCATGCGTGCCAAGGTAAAGCGAAGTGCGTCTGAGCCGTACTTATCCATAAACTCAATCGGATCAACGCCGTTGCCACGACTCTTAGACATCTTCTTTCCGAATTTGTCACGAACCAATCCGTGCAGCGCAATAGTGTCGAAGGGTTGAACGCCATCCATGGCATAGAGCCCCATCATCATCATGCGGGCGACCCAGAAGAACAAGATGTCGTATCCAGTAACAAGGACCGAGGTTGGATAGAACTTCTTCAAATCGGCTGTCTCTTCGGGCCAGCCCATGGTCGAAAATGGCCAGAGTCCTGATGAGAACCAGGTATCTAGAACGTCAGGATCTTGCTCATAACCTGCTGGTGGTTCTTCGCCTGGACCACAAACAACTACTTCGCCATCCGGACCGTAATAAACCGGGATGCGGTGACCCCACCAGAGTTGGCGAGAGATGCACCAGTCGTGCATTCCATCAACCCACTCGAAGTAACGAGGAGAGAGTTCCTCTGGTTCAATTTTTACTCGACCATCACGAACTGCATCGCCAGCAGCCTTTGCAAGGGGACCAACTTTTACAAACCACTGCTTTGAGAGAAGTGGTTCAACAATTGTGTCGCAACGACTGCAATGTCCAACTGAGTGAACGTATGGACGCACTTCTTTTACAACCCGGCCTTGGCGCTTAAGCTCTTCAACAACGGCAACACGAGCAGCGAAGCGATCCATCCCATCAAATTCAGTTCCAGAACCTTCCATGACTGCATGGATATTCATGATGATTGGCATTTCGATTCCGTGACGTGTTGCCATCTCGAAATCGTTTGGATCGTGTGCGCCGGTGACCTTTACTGCGCCAGTTCCAAAATCTGGATCAACGAGTTCATCGGCAATGATAGGAATCCAACGGTTAGCAAGAGGTAGCAATACCTTCTTGCCGATCATGTGGGCATAACGAGGATCATCTGGGTGAACTGCTACTGCACCATCACCGAGCATGGTCTCAGGACGAGTAGTTGCCACAGTAATTTGCAGATCATCATCACCATAGCGAACAGATACGAACTCTCCCGCAACATCTAGAGTGTTCAACTTCAATATCAGAGAGCGCGGTAAGACAACGCGGACACCAGTTGATGATTCGTTCGGCGCGATAGATAAGACCATCGTCGTACAGACGTTTGAAAATTGTTCGTACTGCAAGAGAGAGTCCGGGATCCATTGTGAATCGCTCACGCGACCAATCGACGCTTGCACCCAAACGTTGAATCTGCTCCAGGATCAATCCACCTGACTCGTGCTTCCACTCCCAGACTTTTTCTACAAACTTTTCGCGACCTAGATCGTGACGTGACTGGCCTTGGGCGGCGAGCTGCTTCTCCACCAGATTTTGAGTAGCGATGCCGGCGTGGTCCATCCCGGGTAACCAGAGAGTCTCAAAACCCTTCATCCGCTTCATACGAATAAGGATGTCTTGGAGAGTCAGATCGAGGGCGTGACCGATGTGAAGAGATCCCGTGACATTTGGAGGTGGAATAACGATCGTGAAAGGTGGTTTCTCGGAGGTGGCATCAGCCTTGAAGTACTCCGCATCCAGCCACTTCTTGTAGAGCCCAGGCTCAATATCGGCTGGCGAGAAGCTCGCAGCAAGTTCTGGACGCTCGTTCATAAGGGCAGAGTCTAGATTAAGTTACGCGCTCTTCTCTTCAGTGCGCTTCTCGCCCTTTACCGAGCGCTTTGGCCCGGCACCCCGATTTACATAGGTTGGCGTAGATTCTTTGAGCACAACCTCTGGGGTTATAACGACTCTTTCTACTTCCTTGCGGGAAGGAACTTCGTACATAACGGTGAGCAAGGTCTCTTCCATGATGGCACGCAGACCGCGTGCTCCAGTACCGCGCTTGATCGCAAGATCAGCTACGACTCCGAGCGCCTCGGGTGTGAATTCGAGTTCAACTCCATCAATATCGAAGAGACGTTGGTACTGCTTAATCAACGCATTCTTTGGTTCGGTCAAGATCTGCATCAGCGCCGGACGATCGAGATTCTCCACGCTAGTCAAAATAGGTAGACGGCCGATGAACTCAGGGATCATTCCAAACTTGAGAAGATCCTCTGGCATTACCTCACCAAAGATATCGATCTTGTCGATCTCAGATTGGGTCTGCAACGTTGCATTAAATCCAACGCCAGCCTTGCCTTTACGACCTTCGATGATTTTTTCTAGTCCAGCGAAAGCTCCGCCAACAATAAAGAGAATGTTGGTTGTATCAATCTGGAGAAATTCTTGATGTGGGTGCTTGCGTCCACCTTGTGGTGGAACAGATGCAGTAGTTCCTTCAAGAATCTTAAGCAGAGCTTGTTGCACGCCTTCGCCCGAAACATCGCGGGTAATTGAAGGGTTCTCGGATTTGCGAGCGACCTTATCGATCTCGTCGATGTAGATGATTCCAGTCTCAGCCTTCTTTACATCGAAGTCAGCGGCCTGAATAAGTTTGAGCAGAATGTTCTCAACATCTTCGCCAACATAACCAGCCTCAGTGAGCGCGGTTGCATCAGCGATAGCAAAAGGAACATTGAGCATGCGCGCAAGAGTTTGCGCGAGAAGGGTCTTGCCACAACCGGTTGGTCCAAGAATCAAAATGTTGGATTTAGCGAGCTCTACTGAATCTTCGCGATTTCCGATCCCAGATTGAACGCGCTTGTAGTGGTTGTACACGGCGACGGATAGAGATTTCTTGGCGCGATCTTGTCCAACAACATATTGATCCAGGAACGAATAAATCTCTTGTGGCTTTGGAACTTCAGTGAGGCCGAGTTGAGTGGTCTCGTTGAGCTCTTCGATGATTATTTCGTTACAAAGATCGATGCACTCATCACAGATGTAAACACCTGGTCCTGCAATCAACTTCTTAACCTGCTTCTGGGTCTTGCCGCAGAAGGAGCACTTAAGGAGATCGCCGGTTTCGCCAATACGCGTGGTCATGGATAAATCGTAAGAGGAAAAGCAAAAGGCTGGGTGGTTTTTTCCACCCAGCCTGTTCGCTTATAGGAGAATTGAGTTAGTGCTTGATCGCCTTACGGCTTGCTAGGACCTGATCGATGATGCCGTAGGCAACTGCCTCTTCGGCGGTCAGAATCTTGTCGCGCTCAATATCTTTTGATACCTCTTCGACAGTCTTCTTGGAATCCTTGGCGAGCATCTTCTCGAGAAGAGAACGCATACGCATGATCTCAGCGGCCTGGATCTCGATGTCGGAACCTTGGCCACCACCCTCTGAATATGGTTGGTGGATCAAGATACGAGCGTTCTCCAGCGCCATGCGCTTGCCCTTCGCGCCACCAGCGAGGAGCACGGCAGCTGCTGAGGCAGCCTGACCCAAGCAGATAGTCATTACATCGGGACGAACAAATTGCATGGTGTCGTAGATCGCGGTCAACGCGGTGAACGATCCACCTGGTGAGTTGATGTACATCATGATGTCGCGGTCTGGATCCATTGACTCTAGAGTCAACAACTGAGCCATCACATCGTTCGCGACGGTGTCATCGATTGCCTGACCCACGAAGATGATCCGCTCTTCAAAGAGCTTTGTGTAGGGATCTAGGCGCTTATAACCATACGAAGTCTTCTCTTCGATAGTTGGAAGCACATAACGACTTGTAATTTCTTGTGCGCTATTGAACTCGTTCATCATGCTGTTCCACCACTTCCAGATACTTGGCCTGCAGAACGGACTACGTGATCGATAAGTCCATAGCTCTTTGCTTCTTCAGCATCAAACCAACGATCGCGATCAGAGTCTTCAGTGATCTTCTCAACGGTCTGACCTGAGTGGAAGGCAATGAGTTCTGCCATCTTGCGCTTCGTGTATTTCATCTGATCAGCTTGAATCTTGATCTCGGTTGCGGTTCCCCCGATGCCACCTAGAGGTTGGTGCATTAAGACGCGAGCATTTGGAAGCGCATAGCGCTTTCCTGGTGCTCCGGCTGTGAGAAGGAATTGGCCCATAGAGGCAGCAAGACCCATGGTCACCGTTGCTACATCGTTGTTGATGTATTGCATGGTGTCATAAATCGCCATACCTGCAGAGACCGAGCCTCCGGGTGAATTGATGTAAAGGTAAATATCTTTCTCTTGATCTTCAGCGGCGAGAAGCAACATTTGAGCGGCAATGGCGTTGGCCATATTGTCCTCAACTTGCCCCACCATGAAAATGATTCGTTCGCGAAGTAAGCGTTGGTAGACCTGATCGTCTAAGCCACCTGCAAACTGTGCCGCTGAACGCGCGGTGATTGGATCCACTATTCCTCCTGACAGCAACGCTGAAAGCCCAGCGATTACTCCTGTAATGACACTAACAATCTTTGGCGTCTAACGCTTCCCAATTTCGGCAACTTTATGCCTGGGGTTGTTCGCTCTTAGAGAAGTGTTATTCAGCCTCGTCAACTGGAGCGGCTGGTTGTGGACGTAAAGCTTCCAAATCCACAGCCTTGCCTGACTTAGTAACAACCTTGACTCGTCCCAAGACAGAGGCAAGCGCCTTAGCGCGAGCGACCTCAGAGACCATGGTGGCTACCTGACCATTCATCGTAACTTCTTGGATGAATTGCTCTGGAGTCATTCTGTAGCGCTGTGCTTGGCGTACCAAGTACTCAGTCAGCTCACTTTCATTAACTGAAACATTCTCAGCTGCGACGATGGTGTCCAAAATGATTTCGTAGGTGAGCTGCTTGCTGGTCTGCTCAGTAACTTCGGCACGGTGAACCTCATCCTCTAAGCGATTCTCGCCAGAGAGGTGGTTGTTAACTTCTTCTTCGATAAATGTTTGTGGCAATGGGAACTTGATCGTTTCGACAAGTGTCTCTACGAGTTGGTCGCGAGCAGATGCGCCTTGTTCAAGATGCTTGATTCGCTCAATGCGCTTTTGAACATCGTCCTTAAGTTCAGCCAGAGTCTCGAACTCTGAAGCCAACTTCGCAAAGGCATCATCTAGCGGTGGAAGATCGCGATGCTTAACTGCCTTAACAGTCACATCAACCTCTCCTTGCTCGCCTTCAGGAAGTCCAACGAGAGTAGTTGAAAAGCGCTTTCCTTCTCCTGCTGCTAGACCGATGAGTGCATCATCAAGTCCATCAACCATTGAGTTTGAGCCAACTTCATAGGAAATGTCGTTTGCAGTTCCACCATCGAGAGGCTTTCCACCAGCAGATGCAACGAGATCGATGGTGACAAAGTCACCTGTCTCGACAGACTTCTCAACAGTTGTGAGAGTTCCGAAGCGAGCGCGAAGCGCATCTACTTGCTCATCAACTTCAGCATCGCCAACGACAACATCATCGACAGTTACTGTCATCTCAGAAAAATTAGGAAGGGTGATATCTGGACGGATATCTACTTCTACAGTGAAAGAAAACTTCTCTTTGTCGACCAACTCTGTGATGTCGACCTGAGGACGCCCAATTGCAGCGACTGCATGTTCCTTCTTTGCAGCGGTGTAAAAATCACCAAGTGAGAGATTGATCGCCTCATCAAGAATCGCAGCGCGACCAACACGTTGCTCAACAAGTGCTGCAGGAACCTTGCCCTTGCGGAAGCCAGGCACAGTGATCTTCTCTGACATCGCCTTGCTAGCTTGAGCTAGATATGGGGCGAGTTCATCAAAAGTAACTTCAATGTTTAATTTCGAGCGAGTATCACTGAGTTTTTCTACGGCGCTTTTCACGAAGGCCCTTTCGACAGTTTGGTCTGATTTCTGGTCGGGGCGGGGAGATTCGAACTCCCGGTCTCCTGCTCCCAAAGCAGGCGCGCTAGCCACTACGCTACGCCCCGTCGGCGTAAGTGAGGAGTCTAAGGGTTGAAGTTCACAACTCCTAACCGGAGCCGATAGCCTTACCCCCTGTACGCAGGACCCCGAGGCGGGCGCCCCCTAAAAGGCACCCTCCCCAACGGTCAAAATGCGGGTGTAGCTCAATGGTAGAGCCCCAGCCTTCCAAGCTGGCCATGCCGGTTCGATCCCGGTCACCCGCTCCAGTCTTTACACGATAGAACCGACTAGTTCATTCAAATACGAGCCCGTAAAAGTGATCCCGTCGGTCGACGTGTCCTCTAACGAAGAAATTGTGACTCCAAGTTGAAAAGAAGTTCCGGCGGAACTGGCATCCACGGTTGAAAGAACATCAATATTTGAATCAGTTTCTCCCGCGGGAATGCGAAAGCTGGTCCCATCACTTATTAGGTAATGCGTTTGAATAGTTGGCGTTCCCCCAATTGCATAAACACTGATTTTTAGGGACGCAGAATCATTCAAAGCTCTGACCCCGTAAATCATCAAATGAACAAAATATTCTTTTCCAGCAGAAAAAGTTCCGAAAGCACTTGAGGACACCGACGACCCAACTCCTCCTTGAAGCGTTTGTCCAAAAACAATTGCTCCGACTGAAACTTGAGAAGGTCCTGTTGCACCAGTTGCTCCAGTTGCGCCAGTCGCACCCGTCGCACCCGTCGCGCCTTGTGCGCCCTGTATTCCTTGGAGACCTTGAAGTCCCTGTACGCCGCTACTTCCTGGCAAGCCCTGCAAACCTTGCGGACCTTGGGCGCCAGGAGATCCGGCTGGTCCGGTAGCACCAGTCGCTCCCGCGGAACCAGCTGGACCAGTTGCGCCAGCATCACCGGTTAAACCAATTGGACCTGTTGGACCGGGTACTCCTTGCGGACCAGTTTCACCTTGTGGTCCGGCAGGACCTGTTGGACCTTGAGGACCAGTCGCACCACCAGAACTTCCCTTCGCACCGTTTGCGCCAGCCGGTCCACTTGCGCCAGTTGCACCAGTTTTTCCTTCAGCGCCATTAGCACCTGCAGGGCCTCGAAGTGAAACTGGTGCTGGCCAACGTCCATTTACCTTCGGTCCATAAAAATCTAATTTCAGTGTGTCGATATAGAAATCTCCATCAGTACCAAGTGCATTTGATGGAGCACCTTTGCCATTGCGAATTGTGTTGGCAGAGGTGGTTATTGAGCGACCTGCCATATGGAATTTCTTGGAAGGCGTTGCAGCATAAGAGGGAGTGGAGATGGATGCAGTTACAGCAAGAGCAGCAAGCGTCATGACGGAAATAGTTTTGGTTCTGTCCAGTGATTTCATCGACTCCCCCAATCGGGGTCTAGGCGCCCACCGCTTGGACGCGTCCGTAAATTGTGAGAATCCTGAGAACTTTTTGGAAGGTCAATTTCTATAGTTATTTTTTGAGCGTGATGCGAAAATAACCCAGTAATTTCATACTGTTTATCCAAAAATTACTCCCACGTTGCTCTCAGCCCCATCGCCCACTTTTTTAAGTCTTGGGGAGTTATCTGCACTCATACGGATGTGAGGGCATCTGTAACGAACCGAATGAAGGGGAACCTTCAATCGAAAGAGGGAGAAAAGTGAAAACAAATAAGCCAATACTTATTGCAGGTTTAATCGCTGCAATTTCCATGGGAAGCATCGGAGTCGCGGAAGCTTCATCAAAAAATATTCATTCAGTTTCTACTTCGGTTAGAGGTCACAATGTTGACTCAACCACAACTACAACACCTACTCCGGCTGTCGATCCTGATGCCGCAGTGCTCGCAAAGCTTGTAACTGCTGGAACCATTACACAGGCACAATCAACTGCAATCCTTGCAGCGCTTGAAGCAGCACACGCTGCTCGCCCAACAATCGGTGGCGGAAATGGTGGACCTGGAGTTGGTGGACCTCGTGGATTCAATATGAAAGAAGACCTCACCGTCGTCACTTCAACACTTGGAATCACAGCCGCTCAACTTCAGAGTGATCTTGCAGCTGGTAAGTCACTGGCAACAATCGCTGGTGCCAAGACATCTGCACTTATCACCGCTCTTGTTGCAGCTGAGACAACTGAGATCAATGCCCGCGTTACCGCTGGACAACTCACTCAGGCTCAAGCCACTACTTTGATCTCGGGCTTAACCGCTGCCGTAACTGCAGCAGTTAATGCAACACCTGGTCAAGGATTTGGTGGGCACTTTGGGCACGACGGACACGGAATGGGAATGGGCAGGGGCATGGGAGCACCTCTCACAGGCACCACACCAACTCCTAGCAACTAAAAATAAATAATTGGGAGGACCTTAGCCAGAAATGGTTAAGGTCCTCTTTTTCTTTGAGAAGATACAGCCATGCGAATTCACATCGGCAGCGACCACGCGGGGTTGGATTTCAAGAATCGAATTGTTGATCACCTAAGCGCCCAAGGTCACGATGTCGTAGACCATGGACCACACACACTTGATCCTCTTGATGATTACCCGGTCTTCTGTATTCCCGCCGCTATCGCTACAGCCGCAGAGCCGGATTCACTCGGGATTGTTCTAGGCGGTTCTGGTAACGGTGAGCAGATCGCCGCTAATAAGGTCAAGGGAGTACGCGCCGCGCTGGTGTGGAACGAGGCAACCGCTATCGCCGCCCGCGAACACAATGATGCCAACGTCATCGCAATCGGTGGCCGTATGCATACCGAAGAAGAGGCTTTAGCACTGGTCGATTTATTTATAGCTACGCCATTTACTCACGATCCGCGACATGTACGCAGAATCGCTCTGATAACTAAGTATGAAAATGAAGGCTCTATTTAATTTTTCTTAAAGTATTTGAGGTCGGTAACGAGATGTCCTTTGCGAATTCCTTGACCCTCAAATTTGGTTAACGGCCTCCATTCAGGACGTTCAATTTTTCCACCTTCAAAGAGTGGAGTCGCAGCAAAAGTCTCTTCAATCCATTCTGCGTACGGAACCCAGTCGGTGGCGATATGGATGTAACCGCCATCTTTCAACTTAGCGTGAATTAACTCCAGAAATTCTGGTTGCACAATCCTGCGTTTGAAATGACGACGCTTCGGCCAAGGGTCAGGAAAATAGAGGTGGAATCCATCGAATGATTTATTGGCAAAATGCTCTCGCAAAATAATGTGGGCATCTTCCGACATCAACCGTAAATTCTTAAGACCCAACCGCTCTATGTGGCCAAGGAGCGCCCCCACCCCTGGCTTATGAACTTCGACACCGATGAAACCGATCTCTGGGAAGGTCGCAGCGATCAGAGCGGTGCCCTCACCCATTCCGGTACCGATCTCCATAATCTGGGAGCGGCTCTCTGGAAATATCTGTGCGGGATTTATCTGGCCCTCAAGTTCGAGCCCGAAGGTACTCCAAGATCTCTTGTAAGCGTTCTCTTGCGCCAGAGTTTGGCGATCCCCTCGAAGTTTGTAACTTCGATTATCGGGACGTTCAATCATCTTGTAGCCTCCTTCCTTGCGAAAGATCCAAATAAGAGCGTAAGCCTATTCACACCTGAGTCTGAGAGAGAAAAATGCCTGGAATCAATATTTCACGTACCGAAGCACTCGAGCGTTCAACGTATCTCACTGTAGATAGCTATGACGTCTTTCTTGATGTGACAAGCCCAGGCGATACCTTCTTCGCCAGAAGTACCATCAAATTTAATTCCAGCAAGACCGGTTATGACACTTTTATTGATGCGGTGGCGAACCGAGTAATTTCAGCAACTCTCAATGGCTCACCAGTCGATACAAATGGATTTGATGGCCAGACAATTTTCCTCAACAACCTTCAGAGAGAAAATACCCTCATCATTGAGGTCGAGACCTCTTACTCCAAAACTGGCGAAGGTCTACAGAAGTCAGTGGACCCGGTTGACAACGAGACCTACCTTTACTCGCAAGGCGAAACTGCACATATTCGCAAGATGTACCCGTGCTTCGATCAGCCAAACTTGAAGGCCACCTTCACCCTCTCGGTGCTAGCTCCGCAACATTGGGAGGTAATTTCAAATAACCCAGTGGCTGAAGTCCACCAAGATGGCGACGCGAAATTCTGGAAGTTCACAACCACTCCAAGAATCTCTACCTACATAACAGCAATAGTCGCTGGTCCCTATCACCACGTCCATGATGATTACGTTGGTGAGAAGGTCGTTCCTCTGGGCATCTACTGCCGCAAGTCACTGGCTGAGAGTTTGGATCCTGAGGAAATTTTCCAAATCACCAAGCAAGGTTTCGCCTACTTTGAACAGGTCTTTGGCTTGGCTTATCCCTTTGAAAAATATGATCAAGTTGCAGTGCTCGATTTCAACTGGGGCGCTATGGAGAACGCAGGCGTCGTAACATTCCGCGAAACCTCCCTCGTATTTAGAAGCCGCGTTACCGATAAAGCTCGTGAGAGCCGCGCGCACATCATCTTGCACGAGATGGCGCATATGTGGTTTGGAAATATGGTCACCATGTACTGGTGGGATGACCTATGGCTCAACGAGTCGTTCGCCGAGTGGTCTTCCTACCTAGCGCTGGTCGAAGGAACTCGATTTAAGAATGGCTGGACCAGCTTTATCCTGGATGGAAAGGGCTGGGCTTATAACGCAGACCAATTAATCAGCACCCATCCCATCGCAATGAAGATGGACGATATCGAATCAGTTAATGCCAACTTCGATGGAATCTCCTATGCCAAGGGTTCTTCAGTACTCAAGCAACTGAGCGCCTATGTCGGTCGCGATAATTTCATCAAGGGCTTGCGTCAGTACTTCAAGAAGTTCGCCTGGGGAAACACCCAACTCTCAGATCTCCTCGGTGAGCTGAAAACCACAAGTGGGCGTGATCTTGATGCCTGGGCTGACACTTGGCTTAAGACCGCCGGAATCAACACGATGCGCCCAATCCTTGAAGTATCAGATGGCATTTACACCAAAGTCACCATTCAACAAGATGCTCCAGCAGTTCCTGCCGGCTCGACCGAAGTTCGCCCTCATCGCATTGCAATTGCGCTCTACGACTTAATTAGCGGCCAACTAGTAGCACGTAAGCGCACCGAAGTTGATGTCATGGGAGCACTTACCGAGTTACCAGAGTTGGCTGGTGAAAGAATCGCCGATTTTCTCTTGATCAACGATGGCGATCTTGGATATACAAAGATTCGCTTTGATGAGCGCTCCGTAAATACTCTTACCGCCCATCTTGGAGATATCACTGATCCAATTGCTCGCGTACTTGCGTGGAAGGCCACCTGGGATATGTGGCGCGATGCAGAAGTCTCGACGCATGATTTCATCGCGCTGACTTTGCATGGCCTCAAAACAGAGAACCTTCTCAATTTGGTAGCAAGTTTGAGCGCAGAGCTAGTTGCTACTGTTGAACTCTTCTCTGATCCATCACGTCGCGACGATTTGAGGGCTCAGGTTGCAGCAGAACTTCTGATCGCACTCCACAGTGCAGAGCCTGGCAGTGATATCCAACTTCAGTTGGCTCGTTGTTTTGCGGCCTTATCTATCACGCCAGATCAGATTGATTTCGTGCGCAGCATGCGTAGCGGTGGAGTGGTTGGACTCAACGTTGATCGCGATTTGGGTTGGTACTTCATCAACGTTTTGGCTGAACGTGGTGCAATCTCTCGCGCAGATCTTGATGCAGCTCTGGCGCAAGATCCAACTGTTACAGGCGAACTAAGTCATGCTCAAGCAACCGCCGCACTTCCAGATCCTGTGATCAAGGCAGAGACATGGAGCGCTCTTATCGGAGATGAACTCTCCACCTCAAAGCGTGAAGCCCTAAGTGCGGGATTTATGCGAACTCGCCAGGTTGAACTTTTGTCGGCATACGTCGATCCGTACTTCGAATCGCTACTTGGACTTTGGAATCGTGCTTCCTACGAAATGGCTAGCTCAGCGGTTAAGAGTTTGTATCCCCGATATGTGGTCGCACAGTCAACTTTGGATAAGACAGATGCTTGGTTAAATGGAGCCGGAAAGGATGCTCCTGACACCTTGCGTCAGATTGGTATCTGAAGGTCGCGACTCTTTGGCTCGTACTTTGCGAATTCAAACTAAGAGATCGGATCTAGAGCTAAGTAACTTGCAATAAGGCAACCTACGCCCCGAGAAATTACTTTCTTCTTGGGGCGAGTTGCTAGCAAGACGACTGAAGCTATTCCCAGAAAGAGACTGACTGGCGTCACGAAGAAAAGCAAGAAGGTCTGGTACCACTTAAGCCCCGACCCTGGATCAGAGCCCGGCTCTTGGGTCGACATGGCTACGTGGCTAAGGATGTGGGCGATCATGGCGAAAGTGTATTAGACGCTCGGCGAAAGTTATGCCGAGGCGGCAGAGGCTTGCATCTGTTCTACGCCATAAGGCTGTAGGTATGAGAGCCAGCGCACATCAGGACGACCCGTACCAAGAATGCGCCAGGCTGCGCCAACTGGTTCGCGAGGCACATGACGCAGGCGCCAACCGATCTCTTTAAGAGTGCGATCTGCCTTTTGATGGTTGCACTTGTGACAAGCCGAGACCACATTCTCCCAAGCATGTGCACCGCCACGACTACGTGGCATCACATGATCGATAGAGGTTGCAGGGGCTGAGCAGTAAACACACTTGCCGCCATCACGAGCAAAGATGGCGCGTCTGGAAAGTGGAACCGCATGGCGATAAGGAATTCGCACAAACTTATGAAGCTTGATAACGGCGGGCAGAACAACTTCACCGCCTGAGTAATGCAAGATCGTTTCAGAATTTTCCACGGTGATAGCACGCTGATTTAAGACGAGGATTAAGGCTCGTCTTTCTGTAACGACACCTAGTGGCTCATAGGTGGCGTTCAGAACCAAAGTTTGTGGCACTGAACTTGCTCCCTAGAAAGCAGCGCGTGGCTCGCGCCGTTGGGGAAATCTTGCCCTACATCCCTGCGAAATGCTGGATATTTGCCATCTATTTTTACAAGTCGGGGTGAACTTTAAGTTAAGAGGGCTGGTTAACCGCTTACTCGGGCTGATTGATCAATGAGGCAGCCGCGAACTCCATGTAACTCCAGAGCTTCTCTTTGAGTTCTGGGGCGACTTCAATCTCATCGATGGCAGATCTCATGCAGCGCAACCAGGCATCGTGCTCTGCCTTGCCGATATGAAAACCAGCATGGCGCATCCGCAACCTGGGATGTCCGCGGGTCTCTTGATAGGTCGTTGGCCCACCCCAGTACTGCTCCAGGAAGAGCATCAGCCGCTCAGCCGCCTCCCCTAGTCCAGTATCTGGATACATCGGTCTCAAAATTGGATCGACGGTCACCAAGGCGTAGAAGTGAGAGACCAGATTTTCGAAGGTCTGGTGCCCGCCTAAGGCCTCGTAGAGATCGTTCTCGCCCATGGTTACTTAGTGCGAATCCAAATAGCGGTATCGGTCTCGAGCAGATCGCTCTGGACTGGATTGGATGAAAGCAGGATCTCCCCTGCCGGCACTGGAATCGCCTTTCCAAAGTTCACATAACAAGCGAAACCTCCAGGGCGGTTAAATGCCAGAACATCCTTATCGGTATCGATCCACTCCATCGTTCCATCCCCAAGGCCTGGTTCACGATGACGAATATCAAGAGCGGCGCGATACAAGTTAAGAGTTGATTCAGGATCGCGCTCTTGAACTTCTACAGAGAGAGTTCCCCAATGCTTTGGTTGTGGCAACCAAGAGTCGCTATCACCAAGTTTTGGATTGCTTGAAAAGCCATATGAGCCAGCCACATCTGCTTTCCAAGGAATCGGTACGCGACATCCATCGCGACCCGGATCGGTGTAACCAGATAACTTCCAGCGTGGATCTGTTAGGCGATCCTTTGGAATTCCTGTCGCCTCAGGAAGCGCCAACTCTTCACCTTGGTAGATGTACGCCCCACCTGGAAGTGCCAACATCAAGAGTGCTGCTGCGCGAGCGCGCTTTGTTCCACGCTTGATATCAAATTTGGACACATCACCAAATCGCTTCTCCGGAGTATCAACTCCACCACCACGTAGACCCAAATCAAAACGATTTACGGATCGAGTTACATCATGATTCTCAAGCACCCATGATGCAGGTGCACCAGTTGTTGTCAAAAGTTCAAATGACTCAGTGATATTTGTGCGAAGTTCCTTAACATCCCACTTGGAATCCAAAAAGTGAAAGTTAAATGAGTTTGCGAGTTCATCAGGACGAATGTATTTCGGCAATGACTCCTTGGAAACCCAAGCCTCGGCAACACCCATTCGATCCCCAGGATAGGAATCAAAGATCAGACGCCAGGAGCGATAAATTTCGTGAACACCATCTTGATCGAAGTACGGCGACTTTTGCGCAGTCAGTAGATCCGCTGACTTGAGTTCATCGGGTAGACCCGGTTCCTTGATCATGCCATGGGCTACATCGATGCGGAATCCATCAACTCCCAGCTTGAGCCAGAAGTGAAGGACCTCTTCGAAATGCTCTCGGACGACTGGGTTATCCCAGTTGAAATCTGGTTGTTCAACCGCGAAAAGGTGCAAGTACCACTGACCCGGCTTTCCGTCGGCCTCGATTACACGCTCCCAAGCGGGACCGCCAAAAATTGCCTGCCAGTTATTAGGAGGCAGTTCGCCATTCTTACCCTTGCCATCTCTAAAGACGTAGCGATCGCGCTCAGGCGAGCCTGGAGCGGCTTTGAGGGCCTCCTGGAACCACTTGTGCTTGTCTGAGGAGTGGTTAGGGACGATATCGATGATGAACTTGATGCCCAGGGCGTGGGCCTCATCTATAAGGCGCTTAGCCTGCTCCAGGGTGCCATAGTCCGGCTCGATATCCATGTAATCGGCGACGTCATAGCCGTGATCCATCTGAGGGGATGGATACCAAGGAGTGATCCAGATGGCATCAACGCCGAGAGTTTTTAAGTAAGGCAGACGAGAGCGGATGCCTTCGACATCGCCTTTGCCATCACCGTTGGAGTCGGCGAATGAGCGGATATAGATCTGATAAGTAACTGCGTCGCGCCACCATGGTCGTTCAGTACGAGAAGGCAAAGACATCTACTACTCCCTTAATTTCCCTTAATTGAAAATGTTTTAAAAATTAACGAGTCAACTTGCGATAGGTAACGCGATGGGGACGTGATGCCTCAACACCGAGTCGCTTGATCTTGTTCTCCTCGTAGGCTTCAAAGTTTCCTTCAAACCAGAACCATTGCGAATCACCTTCATAGGCCAAGATGTGCGTCGCAATCCGATCCAAGAACCAGCGATCGTGAGAGATCACTACGGCGCAACCAGGAAATTCCAGAAGCGCATTTTCTAGCGAACCAAGAGTTTCAACATCGAGGTCGTTTGTAGGCTCATCAAGTAGCAATAGATTGCCACCCATCTTTAAAGTCAGCGCTAAGTTGAGGCGATTGCGCTCTCCACCTGAAAGCACTCCAGCAGGCTTCTGTTGATCAGGACCTTTAAAGCCGAAGCAAGAGACATATGCACGTGAAGGCATTTCGACATTGCCGACCTTCATGTAGTCAAGGCCATCGGAGACAACCTCCCAAAGAGTCTTCTTGGGATCAATGCCACCGCGAGACTGATCTACATATGAAATCTTTACCGTCTCACCGATTTTGACATTACCTGAATCAGGTGTCTCTAGACCAAGAATGGTCTTAAAGAGCGTTGTCTTACCGGCACCGTTAGGTCCGATCACACCAACGATTCCGTTACGTGGCAGTGAGAACGAAAGATCATCGATGAGTAGGCGATCGCCGAAGCCCTTCTTCAAGTTCTCTACTTCAACGACAACATTTCCAAGACGTGGACCCATTGGAATCTGAATCTCTTCAAAATCAAGTTTGCGCATCTTGTCGGCCTCGGCCGCCATCTCTTCATATCGAGCAAGACGGGCCTTAGATTTGGTCTGGCGACCCTTGGCGTTCATGCGAACCCACTCGAGCTCCTCAGATAGGCGCTTTGCGCGCTTGGCATCCTTTTGGCCTTCGATCTTCAAGCGTGAAGCTTTAGTCTCGAGGTAGGTCGAATAATTTCCTTCATATGGATAGGCGCGACCGCGGTCGAGTTCCAAGATCCACTCTGCAACGTTGTCCAAGAAATACCTATCGTGGGTGATTGCAACAACGGTGCCTGGATATTTGGAGAGATGTTGCTCCAGCCAAAGAACGGACTCGGCATCCAAATGGTTTGTAGGCTCATCAAGTAGCAGAAGATCTGGTTGTTGCAATAAGAGCTTGCAGAGCGCAACACGACGACGTTCTCCACCTGACAGGACCTTTACATCGGCATCCCCTGGTGGGCAGCGCAGTGCATCCATCGCCTGCTCTAATTGAGAATCAAGATCCCAAGCATTGCGGTGATCGAGCTGTTCCTGCAAAGTTCCCATCTCGGCCAAGAGCTTGTCGTAGTCAGCATCTGGATTGGCCATCTCTTCAGAGATCGCGTTAAAGCGATTGAGAAGTGCCATCGTCTCTGCGACACCCTCTTGCACATTCTCGAGAACGTTCTTATCTTCATCAAGCGGTGGCTCCTGCAACAAGATGCCGACCGAATATCCAGGGGTCAAGAATGCTTCACCATTAGAGGCGGTCTGAAGTCCAGCCATGATCTGTAGAACGGTGGACTTACCGGCGCCATTTGGGCCGACCACACCGATCTTTGCACCTGGGTAGAAGGCAAGGGTCACATCATCGAGAATTACCTTGTCACCATGCGCTTTGCGCGCCTTTTTCATCGTGTAAATGAACTCAGCCATAGGGCAAACCTTATCGGTTAGAATTACCTCGCCTCATACGGGGCAATCCATCCCCCGATCACATCAATGCGCCTGTAGCTCAGTCGGATAGAGCACTCGCCTTCTAAGCGAGTTGTCGCAGGTTCGATTCCTGCCAGGCGCGCAAAAGCCCGGCCATACCCCTCAGGATGGCCGGGCTTCTTAAGCGTTTACAGCGTTACTGCGATCAGTTTGTTGGAAGCTTTGCCAACAAGCTATTTACGTAGTCAGCGACAGGGCCGCTTTCTGCTGCGTAGCTTGATACTGAGTTAGCGCAAGCTGGTGAAGCAACATACTTCAGGAAGCTTGTCATTGCTGCAGCGTTTGCACCTGTCTTAGCGGTGTCAACCAGTGCGTATGAAACGATACCGAGGATATAAGCACCTGGTGCCTTTGTTGCATAGTTGAACTGGTAGAGACCTGCTGAGCTAAGTGTTGCACCAGCAACGAATGCTGAGGTGTTTGCGGCTGTTGGGCCAGCGAAGTCACCGTTAGCGTTTCCGAGGAATGCTGTGCGTAGCTTGCCTGTTGCGTAAGAAGTTTCGGCATAACCGATTGAGTATGGTGTTGCGTTAAGACCAGCAGCTACTCCGGTTGAACCTGAGTAAGCCTGGATGCGGCCGATGTTTCCTGCACCATTGATCTGTCCTGGGAAGACGTTTGCGAATGTCTTATCGGCAGGCTTGGTCCAAACATCTGAGTTTGTCTTGGTGAACAAGGTAACGAAGTTCTTTGTTGTACCTGATGCATCAGAACGAACTACAAGGTGAATGGTCTGGTTAGGAAGTGTGTAGTAACGACGTGTTTGAACTGTGCGAAGTACTACTGGAGCACCCTTTGAATCCTTCTTGACTGATCCATCAGCGTTCTTTGCGTAGACGATAGAAGAAATTACTTGGTTGTTATCTGCAGCGATTTCAGAATCGTTCCACTTTGTAACCTTGCCAGCGAAGATATCTGAAAGTGTCTTCTCTGAAAGGTAGAGATCCTTTGAACCAGGGAGGTTGTAGATAACAGCGATTGGAGCCATTACCAAAGGAATGTTGATGACTGAAGACTTAGCAGGGACGTAACCAGAGTCAGAGAAGTTTGCATCGAAGATGCCTGCATCTTCGTTCTTCTGACCAGTTCCTGAATCTGAAGAGTTATATGTGAAGGTGTTGCCGGTGCTGTTCTGCCATGCAACCTTGCAAGTGTTAAGAAGGGTGGCGTCGAATGATGATCCACCAGCTTGAATTGATACGCCTGAAGCAAATGCGCTCTGAGCGGCGAATGCGGCAAAAGCAATTGCTGCTGCTGCAATCTTGATTGTCTTTGAAACCTTCATGGAGTTCCTTTCAAGAACTGTACGAGTCGTAGGGTCGTGGTAGGAAAGTTATAGATTTCAGGCAAACAAAAAGCCCTCCCCGCGTTAACGTGGAGGGCTTTCTAAGTGAACAGCAGGTTAAATAGATGGCTTAACCGAAGCGACCTGTGACATAGTTCTCAGTTCGCTCATCCTTAGGGCGAGAGAACATATCGTTGGTAGAACCGACCTCAATCATCTGGCCAGGGCCACCATCAGATAAGAAGAATGCGGTGTAATCAGAGACGCGGGCAGCCTGCTGCATATTGTGCGTAACGATCACGATAGTGACGCTGGATGAAAGCTGAGAGATCGTCTCTTCGATACGAAGCGTTGATCCTGGATCAAGTGCTGAGCAAGGCTCGTCCATCAATAGAACTTGTGGGCGAACCGCCAAGGCGCGAGCGATACAGAGACGTTGTTGTTGTCCGCCGGAGAGCGCTCCACCGTGTGTGTTGAGGCGATCTTTAACCTCAGACCAGAGACCGGCGCGCTCGAGGCACTCCTCAAGCAGATCATCTTTGTTCTCGACCTTGAGCTGAGCCAGCTTCAAACCAGCTAGCACGTTCTCGGCGATTGTCATTGATGGGAATGGATTTGGCTTCTGGAAGACCATACCCACCTTGAGGCGAATCTTTGTTACATCAACGCCGGGTGCATAAATATCTTCACCGTTAAGAAGAACTTCGCCAGCCATTGCAGCAGTCGGAATAAATTCGTGCATGCGGTTAAGGGTGCGAAGGAATGTTGACTTACCGCAACCAGATGGACCAATGAGCGCTGTAACAGTGCCTGGCCAGAAATCTAGCGAGACATTTGCCAGAGCATGCTTCTCACCGAACCAAGCATGTACTCCGCGAGCTTCAAGTCCAACGCCAAGAGCGCTGTTGCCTGGCTGCTTTTGAATTCGCGCCGCAGAAATATCTGATAGCGAACCCTTTGAGGACTTTACTTCCATCTCGTCTCCTTGATTGTCTTCGGACTCAATTGTCATTACTTCTTACCCACTTTTCGATTTCCGAGGACACGAGCAGCAGTGAAAAGTATGACAACAATTATTAACAAAACCAATATGCCAGCCCATGCTCTTGTTATGGATTCTGGAGTACCTGCGGCGAATGCCTGCCAGACATAGTTTGGAAGCGAGCCCAGTGAGCCGCTAAAGACGTTGAAATTCTTGGTACCGCTACCACCGGTGAGCAAGAGGATCGGAGCGGTTTCACCTGCTACGCGAGCAACACCCAAGATCATCGCAGTAATCAATCCGCTCCGTGCTGCTGGGACAACCACAAGAGCGACAGAGCGCCATTGTGTACCGCCCAGAGCCACACCAGCCTCGCGAAGATCGCTTGGAATCAACTTGAGTACCTCTTGCGAGGTACGAGCCACAGTAGGGATCATCAAGATTGCAAGGGCGAGTGATCCTTGAATTCCATTTACGGTCTTGGTGAAAGGAATCAAGATCGCGGCGTAGATAAAGAGGCCGGCGACGATCGATGGAACGCCAGACATCGCTTGTACGAGGAATTCAATTGGACGAGTGAAACGTCCGCGAATTTCTGTCAGATAGAGAGCGGTGAGGATTCCGATTGGAACGCTGATTATCATTGCAAAAATAACGAGCAAGAAGGTTCCGATGATTGCGTGGAGCAATCCGCCTTGTGAAACTGGATCGGTAAATGAGTTGGAGTGCATATCCTTTGTGAAAAGTGTCCAGTGCAGTCCATGATGTCCGCGAACCCAGACCGTTACCAAGATGCTCACGATCGGCGTGATAGCGATTGCAATCGCTGTGGTTACAAGGCCGCGGAACAAACTATCGACAGCAGCGGGGCGTCCAGCTTTGGCGAAACTCACCACGAAATCAATAATTAGGTAAGCAACAAAGAAGACAGCGGCGTAAGCCAGCTTTCCCTTAAGTGGAGTTACCGCTACCAATGCAAAAGAGATGAGAGCGGCGCCTGCAATGATTGCAGCTGTCTTGGCACGATCAATTGGAGATGCTGCCCAAGGCTTGCGGGGTGCTGGCGTTGTTGGCTTTTGGATAGTGGACATTAGCGACCACTCTTTCCAGTGCGAGAGACAATCAAGTTAGCCAACGAGTTGACTATCAAGGTGAGAATAAAGAGCACCAGACCTGCGGCCATCAGAGCCTTAATCTCATATGGAGATGCTTCGCCGAACTTGAGCAGAATCATCGAGGCAACATTTCCGCCGGCGCTAAACAAGATGTGCCAGTTAACTTGGTAAACAATATTGAGCACTGTGTAAACCGCAACGGTTTCACCCATCGCACGGCCCAAGCCCAACATAACTCCGCCGACGATTCCAGAACGTGCATAAGGAAAAGCAACGGCGCGCAACATCGCAAATCGAGTTCCACCAAGTGCGTATGCGGCTTGAATTCGATCGAGCGGTGTCTGCGAGAAAATTTCGCGTGAGATTGATGTAACGATCGGAATGATCATGATCGCAAGAACTAGCCCTGCAATAAATGGCGAGCGCGATACATAAGGCGCTGGCAACTTAAAGAACGGAATCCATGAGAAATATTTATTGAGCAACTTGGCCCAATACTCACCCGAACTTTCTAGTACGAAGAATCCCCAAAGACCAAACAGGACTGAAGGAAAGGCAGCCATGAGATCAATGGCGGAGACCATTACTTTCTTTACAAACTCAGGGGCATAAAAAGTTAAATAGATTGCGGAACCAACGCTGATCGGTACTCCTACAACCACGGCGATGATGGCCACGATCATGGTGCCGATTAACATTGCAGCTATTCCAAAGTGCGAGTTCTTAGGATCAACTTGTCCCGCATCGTTAACAGCCGCTTGCCAGTTACTGCTGGTTAAGAAATGGATGCCTTGCGTCTTAAGAGTGTTGTATCCATTAAATAAAAGGAAGATAAGAATCAATCCGAGGATCACCAAGGATGACAAGCCACCTGAGGTAACGACACCTCGGAAGATGCGATCTGAGAGTCGCGGCTTGGTCGTGATCTCCCGCTTCGGAGGAATGGTTGCGGGGGGCTGGGTCAAAGTTGAACTCACGAGGGAATGATTAACCCTTTTGGGTTTTAAATAATGGAGCCAAGGTGTCTAAAAGGTGAACGGAAAGTGAAATCGACCCCTTCTAACCTCGTGCCCTAAGGTTGCGCCATGGGTAATGAAGCGCCGAATCTGATCTGGGTCGATTGCGAGATGACCGGCTTAGATCTCGAGAAGGATGTGCTGGTCGAGATCGCGGTCCTGGTGACTGACTCCCAGCTCAATATCCTCGGCGAAGGGGTCGATCTGGTGATCCACGCCCCTCAAGAGGCGCTGGATGGCATGAACGACTTCGTCCGCGAAATGCATACCAGCTCTGGCCTGATCACTGAGATTCCAGAGGGGGTCTCCCTCGAGCAGGCCCAATCCACCATTTTGGAGTACCTCAATAAATATGCCCCCGGGGCGGGCAAATCTCCCTTGGCCGGCAACTCGGTCTCGGTCGACCGCACCTTCATCTCGCGCTTCCTGCCCGAGGTCAACAACTACCTGCACTATCGCACCGTGGATGTCTCCTCCATCAAGGAGTTGGCTCGCCGCTGGTACCCGAAGGTCTACTTTGCGGCCCCCAAGAAGACCGGTAACCACCGCGCCTTGGGTGATATTCGCGACTCCATCGAAGAGCTGGAGTACTACCGCAAGACAATATTTGTACCCAATTAAGTACAGTAGAATTCCGACTCCATGGTGGTCGTAGCTCAGCTGGTAGAGCACTCGGTTGTGGTCCGAGATGTCGCGGGTTCGAGCCCCGTCGATCACCCCACTATTTAGCTACCGGCAATTGCTAGTAGCAAAGGCAAGGCCCGATATCCAAAGTAGTACTACGTCAGGAGCCCGCATTGTCAGACATGATCTTCGATGTAATGATCGAGATTCCAGCGGGAAGTCGTAACAAGTATGAAGTCGATCATCGCACCGGCGAGATTCGTTTGGATCGCATGCTCTTTACTGCAACGCGATTCCCACATGACTACGGCTATGTAAAGAACACTCTCTCGCTCGATGGTGATCCACTCGATGCACTAGTAATGCTTGATGAACCAACATTCCCTGGCTGCATAGTTTCTTGTCGCGTCGTCGGAATGTTCCGCATGGTTGATGAAAAAGGTGGCGACGATAAATTGTTGTGCGTCGCAGCAGGCGACATTCGCAAGAATGGAATTCGTGACATCAACGATGTTGCCTCATACGAACTTGATGAGATCAAGCATTTCTTCGAGGTCTACAAGACTCTCGAGCCTGGCAAGCAGGTACATGGCGGAGATTGGGTTGATCATCTGGCCGCCGAGGAAGAGATCAAAAACTCTTATGAGCGTTATAAAGAACACGCTTAAATCAAGAAATCAGAGGCAAAATGAGCGTGTGGAGCGCTTTGCCTAGCCCCTCGGGGCGCTGATAGGGTCTGCTCCGCACAGCAGTATCCCGCGTTGTTAGCTCAGTTGGTAGAGCAGGTGACTCTTAATCACCGGGTCGGGGGTTCGAGTCCCTCACAACGCACCATCGAATAAATCGAAAAAACCTATTTAAACATTCCGAATCATTGACGCCTCCACTCTTGACTGCGATATTTGTCAGACTTTCAGACCTGGAGAGGCGCACCCATGACCAGCGAGCTCAACCAATTATTTGAAGATCACAAAAAAGTAGCTATCGACCTCGCTGACAGATTCAATCAGAGGGATATCGATGGAATTCGCAAGCTCTTCCTTGACGACTTGAAGTAGGTCGATTCGGACGGGAGAGTGGAGACTGATGGTCTTACGGCTTACATAGACTTTCTAACCAAAGTTTTTGCAGCTTATCCCAATCTCCAGGTAAAGATTGGCGAATTCATTGGCATTGGAGATTTGCTCGTCCAAACTGAGCATCTATGGGGTTTTTCAGATGGTGGAACCCAAGATGTTCTTTACGTCATTGAATTCACCGGAATGCAAATTAGGAAATACACATCATTTCCTGCTGGGCAAGTTAAAGTATCCTACAAATAATCGTTCCGACAATTCGATCAGTGAACTTATGCAAGCTCCGCAGCAGCAAACTTTGGTATCCCGATATCTGGCCGCATATGACCTTGATGCGCTCGTAGAGCAGCCTCGTGATAACGCTCTATGTCTGCAATCTTGGCTGGATCTTGGTAAGGCCGACCATCAACTAGAGGGCCAACTCCGCCATCCATGACTGCGACGACATCTTCTCCAGAAAGAGTTTTATATGTCTCGAGTGCATGAGCGAGCGCTAGAACCTTTGCTCTGATTAGCAGTCAAGATCTCCTCTGCCTTAGTTAGCAATCCTGCAAGGTTGCTTTCGATGCGATCGGCCAACATCCCTTTGACTGGCTTGGCATCATCACCAGGGCCTTTGCCTCCGCCTGGAGCACCGACTTCAAATCGACGATTTGAAGCGTGGGAGCTGACAGTGGAGCCCATGCCCCAATGCCCTTCCATGAAGCTTGCAATTGTTGTTGCACTCTCCAAGTCGCCTGATACGCCAGACGAGTTATCTCCTTGGAAGAACAAACGTTCACCAGCGAGTGAGGCGAGTGAGACCAAAATGTCGGCCTCGTATTCGCTACGCCATCTGGTGAATTGATCATCTGGCGGAATCGAGGCAACCATTCCAAGGTAGTTAGAACCTTTTTCAATTGTGGCGAGATCGATCGACATGTGGTGCCGAACCAGGTGTGCCATAACTCCGTGGCAGGCCTCGTGCACAGCAACGGCGTGACGTTCGCGCTCGATATATTCAACATCTTCTGCAGGACCAAGATCCTTCAATTGCTTTGGCTCTGATGACATCGGCAAAGGAGATTGAATCGCGGCCTTCTCTGATTGCGAGAATCAAGGCTTCATTGATGGTGTCTTTAATAATTGCACCAGTTGCATAAGGAGTTATTACCGCAAGTTTTTCAACTTCTTCATCGGTGAGGTTGTTAGAAACTTTTGCTAGATAGCCCTGATAAGTGCGAACACGTCCTGCCTTACTTGGATATCCCACGCGATACATGCGATCGATACGGCCTGGGCGTAGCAGCGCTTCATCGAGTGCCTCAGGCAAGTTGGTTGCCATGACAACCAAGATCCGATACTTCGGTGGATTCTTTGGACGAAGTCCTAGCGTTCTGCGAACGATGCGATTGAAGAATCCGCGAGGCTTTTTCAAACCAGATAATTCAGTGAGCAATGCTTGGAGTGTGCCCATGCCTCCCCCGCCGCCAGCGAGAGCAGAGTTAGCCACAAATCCTTCTTGTCCTGCTGCCATTGCCTCGCGCATTACAAGAGACGCAGCGGTAGGACTTAAAAAGTTTGCGCCATTGCACGAGTTGGCGAGGAATGGAGACTTCTTGGCATAACGCCTTGGCCCCCACCGACTGCGGCGCCGCGGTTACCGAGGGAGTCTGCTTCATCGAAGAAGACCACGACTCCGCCATAACGCAAAGCGAGTTTGCGCAGCTTTCTAAAGAGTGACTTAACTTTGAAACGCCAACTCCGAAGAACATAGCGTTGAATGCACCTGGATCAACAAAGACGAATGGCTTTCCGGTTTCGCCAGCCATCGATTCGGCCATCAAAGTCTTTCCAGTACCTGGAGGACCCCAGAGAAGAATTCCGCCTGGTACATAACCACCGTGTTTTTCGATCTCTTCAGGAGTTTCGAGGAAGAAGAGATTTTCGCGAATCCGATTGAGGACGTGGTCTTGACCCCAGACATCACTGAAGCGGGTGCGGATATCGTCAGGGAAATAGGTATCAATTCCACCGCGGCTCAAGAACCAGAACATTGCGCCGAATTGGATAATGATGAAGAAAACCGCAAAAGCTAATTGCCCTAGGAGAGGCAGCGAAGACCACAGAGCCTTAGGGGCTAAGAAGAGAGCAGTGATCGGGGCTTCTTTGTAGACCGCTCCGAGGATAACTGCGAGCAGCGCAATGAGAAGTATGACCTTAATCAGGCGCGAAATTCGGAATCGGTTCCAATCCCCGATTCGATTGATTTGACGATCGACAAAGGCGAAATAGCGATTCCAAAAGCCGTGGTACTGAGCGAGTTTCTCCGCCAAGATAAAGTGAATCTGTCGGATGACTTCTATCCCGAACAAAGCTAAGAGCCACCAACGCGAATGGATCTGCTGCACGATGGCGTCATGGATAGTGAGGATCGGATCATTAGCAAGTGAAGCCCAGACAAGCACAACAAAAACGAGCACGAAGGTGAGAAAGAACTTGATCCGATCAAACAATGCCAAATGGACGCGGGTCTTGCGATCAGTATCTCTTAACCGACTAGGAGTCACTTCTGTTTTGATCTCTTCAATAGACATTAGTTAGACCCCCTAAAGGTAAAAGACTTAACAATCTTTTCAATCATGCTCTGATTCTTTGTGTAGCAAGCGGTAGTGCAGCGGACAATAAACATGACAAGCATGTGGTGATCATTTGAAAGCAATCCAGTTTGATTGAGAGTTTGGCTCACACCATTCGAAGTGAAATCAAAGACGGTGTGCACTCCGCGTCCACCCTTTTGAACCGCTTCTTCATCAGTGGATACGTTATAAACGGGAATCGATGAAGCAGTTCCATCCTCCCAAGTAGAAAGTGGCACAACGAGATTTCTTAGATCGTTATAAGAGACTTGTTGAATCTCATCATTTGTTAGCCCACGCACTCTCACATAGACCACTGGTTGTTCTGGTGCGGTTAACGAGAGAACATCGCTCGCACTGAATTTAGATTGAGCAGAGAAGGCGATTTGATAATGAACAAGCGCTAAGCGTTCTGCTGCACCTTGAGCAGTTGAAAGTGATTCTTCGTGATTCAAATCTTTTGTTGAGATCGTGTGCCAACCATTTGGAACAGCAAAGTAAACGCCATCTTTGCTATCGCTTCCATATTGTTGCGAGCTCTGCGCACAGCCCGTCAGCACGAGAGAGCAAAGGGTCGCCACCGCGACCAGACTAAGTCCGCGTCGAAAAACCATTGGAATATCGTGCCGTAAATTGGCACTTTTGCTAACTCGAAATTAGCGGCTTTCCGCTCCAAAGTGCCTTAACTCAGGTGTCTAAAGGTCTTGACTTAGCCGCCCCGTCGACATTTCTCGGAGCAGTACTTCACGGAATCCCAGTCACGAGCCCATTTCTTGCGCCATTCAAAAGGGAGTTTGCACCTCTCGCAGACCTTGGGTTCAAAGCCATTCTTGGCTTTAGCCTTCATGGGCTAATCCCCGCTCCAGGAGCTTGGTCCAATACCTAATTACGAGCGAGTTCCTGTGCGAAGCGATCAAGCGGTACCCCGTGTGACCGATTGGTCCGAGGGAGCCCAGTAAAAACGCGGGTAACCGATTGCCCCTGGCTTTGAGTAGGAAGACGATTGCTGCGGCGCCTGCATATTTACTGGTGGAAGTTACTACAAAGACCGATTGTGAACATTCATCAAAAGACAATCCATATTGCGTGAGATCTGCATCGTGGAAGGAGATCGCAGTGACGTCCAATTTCAGTTGCAGCCAACGAAGCCAGGCAATGCAGAATTCACACTGACCGTCGTAGATGACCACGGGTGTCACAGCATCCATCTAATTAAGTCTTCTCATCTTCAAAGAGAAAGTAAAGAGCCGACCCTTCGGCAGGTTACGAAGGGTCGGCTCACTTATTTACCTATTGAGTAGTTCGGTTTTACTTAGTTCAGTATTACTTAGTTGGCATCAACACGGCATCGATTCCGTGTGCTACCTGCATATTTCCCTTGTTGATATCAACGAGAGAGAGAATCACCTTAGGTGTTGGCAACTTCTTGCTGTAATCACCAAGCTTGATGGTGGTTCCGTTAACAGAGACCTTGATTGTCTTTCCTGGTAGTGCGGTCTTGAGTACTGCGCCATTTGCCTTAAGTGCATCACCTGAGAGGATCGCCTTACCTGGCACAACGTGGTATTCCAAGATCTGCTCAACGGTATTGATTCCAAGACCTGCAACGGTCTTGAAGGTTGCAGCCTCTGATGCAGGCTTCTTACCGGTCAGAGCCTTCACCAAGTTCTCAAATGCTCCATCTGTAGGAATGAAAGCTGTAAGAGCGACATTTCCTTCAGTAAGAACCTTCACTGGTGAGTTTGGCTTTGCCTTCAATACTGCCAATACAGCTGCGGTGACGATGTCGAAGTTGTTTGGATTTGTGTCGAATGAGTTCTTTGCAGTCAATACAGCGGCAAGAGACTTGGTGCCATCCATCGCCATGCCAGTCATTGAGTCTGCTGGCTTCAAAACCTGCATTGGGAGAAGCACAGCGTCGATTCCATGAGCGACCTGCATATTGCCCTTGTTGATATCAACTTGGGACAAGATCACCTTAGGTGTTGGTGCGATGGTGTCATAGTCAGAGAGGCTGATTGTCGTGCCAGAGACAGTTACCTTGATGGTCTTGCCAGGAAGTGCGGTGTTAAGCACTGCGCCATTTGCCTTGAGAGCATCGCCTGAAAGGATCGCTGCACCTGGAACCACGTGGTATTCCAGAATCTGCTCAACGGTATCGATTCCAAGTGATGCGACTGTGTTGAATGCATCTTGTTCGGATGCTGGAGCCTTGCCAGTGATTTCAGTGACGAGGTTTTCAAAGGCGCCGTCATTTGGAATGAAGGCTGTCAGTGGGACGGTTCCATCAGTGAGCACCTTTACAGGTGAATCTGGCTTAGCCTTAAGGACTGCCAATACCGCTGCAGTCAGAATGTCATAGTTGGTTGGATCATTATCGAATGAGCTCTTGGCTGTAAGAACGGAGGCCAAAGAGTTTGTTCCAGTGTCAGCTTGAGCTTGTGGCATTGAAACAATTGCGGCGCCAACTAGTGTTGCCGCAGTTGCCAAAGCAAGCCCGCGACCTTTAATTGCTAACTTCATTTTCCCTCCAGTTACTTGGTGTATTTCCTGTTGGATTGAGATCTTTAGGCCCAGAAGATGGACCCGGTATTTAGTTTCTGAAGTATGTACCTTCTACAAACTCTCCGCAAACTGTAAACAGAATTGAGCGTGGAAATGAGAGTTTGCGCCGCCTTCTACCCAGATATATGGGCAATATGTCCGTTTTGTTAATTTCTTTTGGAAATAATTCCAAAATTTGAATAAGGAGTGTTGAAGGTTTGCGCTAGAATCGAAAAATGTTCTCGATAAAACGAGCTGTGGAACTCACTGGAATTCCAGCGGGGACCTTGCGGGCCTGGGAGTCGCGCTACGGGGTGGGCACCTCACAGCGGACCGACTCTGGCTACCGGGTCTATGACCAAGAGGCCATCAGTGAAATTCTCCGCATGAAATCCCTGGTCGCTGCGGGTTGGACGCATCCTGAAGCAGCAAAAGAGGTTCTGGCTAAGTCTTCGGGCACCACTGGATCAGACCCAAGAACCATGCACGAACCCCTGACCGCGCAGCCTGATCTTTCACAAGAGTTCTTGGATGCGGCTAGAGCGCTCGATGAAGAGAAGTTGAGTTCCATTCTCGACCTGGTCTTCTCACGAGCATCGTTTGAATCTGTCTTTGATTCTTGGCTGATCCCGACCTTACGCACTCTAGGTAATGAGTGGGTTGCGGGCAGAATGGATATTGCCAGTGAACATTTTGCAAGCAACGCGATCATGCGACGTTTAGGCATTGCTCTTGAAGCATCCTCACTCAATGTTTCAAGTCAAAAGGTCATTATCGGAACTCCCCAAGGCTCATTCCATGAAATTGGAGCACTCGCACTATCGATCGCGCTGAGACGGCGCGGACTCGCAGTAATTTATTTGGGCAACAACGTTCCCGCCGAAGTTTGGGTAGATGCAGTGCGACGTAATCCAGGTGCCAGCGTGGTTATCCCTGTTGTAATGGAGAGCGATGTGGCCGTAGCCCAGAGCACCGTGAACGCTCTTGCCGCAGCGAACAATAAATTAATCGTTGCGGTAGGCGGAGCTAATGCATCCAAAGTTCAAAACGCCACCATTGTTTTGACGGGTGGCTTAGTTGATGCAACCCAACAATTAACTTCTCTGATTCACTAAATCATCCACTCCGTCGTCCAGAAACCTCTTTGTTCTGTATCGAAGCAGCAATCGAGTATGCCTGCTTTCTGATTTCGGGAATTGCAGTGCTTTCGAATGCCTCACCGGAACGAAGTGGCCCGATCGCATAAGTATTTGAATACGTGGAGCCATCCGGCTTCTGCAATAAACCGGTAGAAACATCAACCGACAGCCCCATTCCTAGCGGACCACGAGATGTCTTACCTTTATTAATGAGAGAGATACTCAGCGGGTCGGACAATTCATAATCACGACCGATACATACAGCTAAGTAATCTCCGTGGAAGGAGCGACCATCTTCTAAAGAGATTTGGACGGAATTCTCTGTAGCGGTAGCCCTTGAAACCTTTCCTTTTACTACTTGGATTCGACCCGCACTTATCTCTTCATCGACTCGATCTGCAATATCTGGGGCGATTCGATGTCTGCGCCTGGACCAAGATGAGCCATCAGTTCGTAAAAATTCTTCGCGCTCTGCCGCAGTAAAACTGCGCCACATCGCCTCGGTTATGGGACGCAAACCATCAACTGCCTCACGCCACTTATCTCCCGCTGCCGCTAAGTAGGTGCGGAGTTTTTCTAACGTATTTACTTCATCCAGAGTTGGATTAAATGGATTGATAGGTGAGCTCTGGTGGCGTTCGGGCAGATTGCCTGAACCTGAAATAGCGATCACCTTATTCTGAGGATTGCGCGCTAAATGAGTCATCGCTATATCAATAAAACTGAGGCCTGTTCCAAAGCAGATCAAGTTCTGACAAGCAGGAAGGTCATCCCCATCCCAGACATCAATAATGATGCGAGCATTTGCTGGCTGCCCCAGTAGGAAATCAGGTACGCGAGCTTTGCCGTGGCCCATCGCCAATACAACTGTGTCGTAGACGCGAATTAATCCCGAAGAAAAATCGGCGCTTATCTGGCCGCTGTCGTGCTCCGCAATATCTGTAACCAAATCTGAAATGTGGTTAACCGCAGTGCCGAGGCGATCTCGAAGATAGGTGCTGTAATTGCGGCGCTCCATAAAAGAATAAGCCGCAGCGCTTGACCACTGGACGAAATCATCTGGAGCATCTTCAATCGCGCTCATCTTTGCGGTAGGCACATTGAGTCGATGCATCGCATCGCGAGTTTGATAGGCCAATCCTTCACCCAACAGCTCGCGTGGTTCGGCGATATCTATCTGATGCGGATCGACTCCACTACGAATCAGGGCAATCGCCGTGATTACTCCGGAGGCGCCTCCACCAACAATCAAATATCTCTTGGGTGTGGAATCCATGCTCCGATCTTGCCATCATCTGGGTGCGAAGTTCTCACGGAGCAAGCCAGAGTGGGCTGAAGCCACCTAGTAGAGTTCTAGTCGGTGAAGATGGGATGAACATGAGTGAAACTAACTCCTTTGACGCGACCGCGCCCTTAGCGGTTCGCCTTCGCCCTGCCTCAGTAAATGAGTTATTGGGACAACATCATTTACTTCAACCTGGTTCCCCACTTGTGCGCTTAATCGATGGTGAGGCCAAACACATCACCAGCGTTCTCCTTTATGGTCCTCCGGGAAGTGGCAAGACCACGCTTGCCAAGATGGTCGCTCACTCCGACTCACGTGAGTTTGTGGAACTCTCAGCAGTAAGTAGTGGTGTCGCGCAGGTACGTGAAGTGTTGAGCGATGCGCAAGAACGACTTAATACTGAGGGTCGAGAGACGGTTCTCTTTATCGATGAGGTGCATCGCTTCTCTAAGGCACAACAAGATGCGTTACTTCCTGGAGTAGAAAATCGCTGGGTGACCCTGGTAGCCGCGACTACCGAAAATCCATCGTTCTCCATTAACTCTCCCCTGCTCTCTCGTTCGATCGTTCTTACGCTGCGCGCCATTCCGGATTCTGATATCGGAAAATTGATCGACCGCGCGTTAAGTGATCCGCGTGGATTAAATAATGAAGTCACTATTGAGGGCGATGCTCGAGACGCACTGATCAGATTGGCCGCAGGCGATGCCAGACGTGCACTTACTTATCTCGAGGCAGCGGCGGGAGCCTCCGATAAAGAGATAACTACTTCAACGCTAAATAAGGCCGTGGATCGCGTTATCCAGAATTATGATCGCGGTGGAGATAATCACTACGACGTCGCCAGCGCCTTCATCAAAAGTATTCGCGGCTCCGATGTCGATGCAGCTATGCACTATTTGGCTCGCATGCTTGAGTCAGGCGAAGATCCCAGATTTATCGCTCGCCGGATGATGATCAGCGCAAGTGAAGATATTGGTTTAGCTGATCCCCAGGCACTTGGGGTAACAGTTGCAGCAGCTCAGGCCGTTGCCATGATTGGCATGCCGGAAGCCCGAATTATTCTGGCAGAGGCAGTTGCCTACTTAGCCACCGCCCCTAAATCCAACGCTGCATATTTGGCTATCGATGCCGCGATCGCAGATGTCAGAGCCGGCAAGGCAGGGCCTGTACCGGCACATTTGCGAGACCCCAACTCTGGGGCGCTCCGTGATCGGGCGGAAAATGCCAAGAGAGATGCCAACTCTTACATCTATCCCCATGACCTAGAAGCCGCTGTTGCACAGCAGCAATACTTGCCAGATAACTTGGTTGGGGCGGAGTACTACCACCCTTCAACTCATGGTTATGAGTCGCGAATCAAGACCGCGCTGGAACAGATTAAAAAACTTCTTCGAGGAAAATAATTAAGACTTGGAAATTTTAAGAAGTTGATTCAAGGTTAATTGCTCTCCGCCTGAAGATAATTGTTTTTGTTCGATCCGCGAGCAGAGCGCCACAAAGACTGCCGCGGTTGTCATCGCATCTCCGAGTGCATGATGAGGTGTGTAAACAGGCAGGTTGAGTTTGCGCGCTAAGAATTCCAACGAAGGCTCATGCCCACTATCGCTCTCGGCATACCCAGCGAAACGAGCTAGGGCGGCAGTATCAATAACATCCTTGGGATATTTCTGACCATACTTACTTAATCGGTGAGAGAGGAATGCCTTCTCCACCCAACTGGCATGCGCAATCAAATATTTTCCAGAAATGTGTGAGATCAATTCTGGGATTACATCTTGAGCTGCTCGAGCCTTACTTAGATCGACATCGCGTAAGCCGTGGATCGCAATAGAAGCGGGCGAGGGACTTTGTGCGGGCATTATCTCGGCATATAAATTTCCATCGCCTTTAAATCTTCCATCGCTGATGGTTACAGCCCCTACAGAGATCACTTCATCCTTGCGTAGATCAAGGCCAGTGGTTTCAACATCTACCGCGCAATATTCATAACTACGCCAATGATCCGCGAGACGTTTTCCCAAAATCACGGTAGGCGCCGCACCCATTCACTTTCAATTACGCCTTGAATATGAGAGATCGCCCGAAAGTTCTCCCGCAAATGGCGACGAGTAAGTGAGTCAAGGGAATCGGGAGAGACCCAGGTAGTGGGGGCACGCCCTGCTCTAATTGCAGAGATCTCCTCATCAAAGACGATCTGATGGATATTGGTGAATGCAGTGGTCAGAATTTCGCCTTCTTCACCTTGCAGTAAACCCGCTTCGCTGGCTCGCTGTAGACGCTCAAGCGTTCCACCGCGGACATCGCCCTGAACAATCGCCATCCAGCGCGCCAACGAGGCGATTGGAGAGAGACCTCCCTCTTTGAGGTTAAGTCCCCCTCGATTCTCGCCGCTGTGATCCACAATGAAATCTTTAACGAAGCCGATAGGAGGTTTCTTCGCTAAAGCGAAGCGCAGCGCATCGGATAAATACTCCTTGGAGCGAGTTGTCTCGCGAATATTCTCCATAATGGTGCGGCCCAGTGAGGTATTTGTAAGCGGCTGGTTGTCAGCAGCGATCGATGAGAGCAGCAAGGCCCCAGCCCTGTGTGGGTCACTCAGCCAAGCGCTCGATACCTCGATCCAGGCTGAGCGAGAGCGGGTAAAGAGCGTGTTGTCGGCATTGGCTCCATTAGGACAGCGCTCCAATCCGCACTTCTCCATGAGCTCAAGAATCTGTTTGGCGTTGTTCGTGATCTGATCGGAGGCATCAACATCACCTGGTTGATCAGCCCAGACGATTGCGGTGTCGACATCCGATGCCGGAAGAGGCTCTCCCCTCGCAATCGAACCCAAGATTAACCAGGAGTGTGGAACCGGCTGATCGACCGAGCCGGATAAGGTCAGAACGCGTGTAAGTATCGCGCTCACGATTGCAGACATGAGGCCTGCAACATGCAGCGAAGGAATTCCATTGTCATGTAATTCAACGAGCGATGGTTTAAGTAATAAAGATGCAGCAGATAACTCTTCGATGCTGCTAGCTGTTTCAATTGCGGCGCGAATAAGCAATGGGTTGCGCAGTTGTACCGACGATAGATCCATCGCCCGCACTACACCTAGTGGCTTTTCGAATTCATCTACAACAACCAGATGGTGAACTCCACGTTCCACCATTTGTAAGAAGGCGCTAGCGAGGGTGACTTTGTTAGAGACGGTGATTAATGGAAAACTCATCATCGAAGCCACAGGTGAATCAATGGGGAGTAGTCCTCGACCAACCTTGCTTCTAAAATCACGATCGGTTACTAAGCCGATACCTTCACGAGTTTCGATGAGAGCAAAAGATTGATCGCCCACCGTCATTTTCTCGGCAACATCGCGAATCGAATCATCCCCCTTTACCCAAAGTATTGGGCGCATATATCGGGTTACATTGGACTGGGCATCGGAGAGCAACGAACTAGATGTCAGGCGGTGCCTGGTAATCAAAGTGCCAAAGTGGCCAAACTTAAGTGAGCTGGGATCCGAGATAAATTCGCGGGGGTCTGGCATTCGATAGCAAAGGGTGTCCTCTGAAGTGCGAACCGAATATTGCGGAGGCAGACCAGTTAATACGGAGATATGACCAAAGGCATCTCCTGGATGGAGCTCATCAACCACATTGCCCTTATCCAAGACCTCAACAGAACCCGTCCGAACCACGTAGAGGTGGTTTAAAGGATCTTCGCCTGCCTCAACGATCACGGTGCCGGCTACAAAATATTCCACATCAATCTGAGCCGAAATCTGCTCTAAATCTTGGTTTGAGAGTGCATTAAATGGAGGTTGCTTGGCGAGAAAATCAACAAACTCTTGCACTTGCTACCCTCCCCATACCTTGGCGCTCAGGGCCTACTCAACGCTTCTAAGTGAAGCACCTTTCTTGGCACCGCTCAAGAATTTTTGTAGCGGTACCTCTATTAAATAAAAACTGATGAGAGCAAGGCCGAGCACAATCGCCATTATTTCGAGGACGTATCCATGAGGATTAAGCGAGTGCTTGTAATAGAGGAAGATCACTGGCATATGCCAGATATAAATAGAGTATGAAAGCACTCCTAAAGTGCGCAGCGGTGCGAACGAGAGAAAACGTCGCTTCATCCGCCAAATAAATGACTTTTCCGCGATCTGACGATCAAGAAGCAAGATGAGTATCGCCGTACCTAACCCGGCGAATCCGGGGAATTGATAGCCAATACAAGCAGCGATAAGTCCCACCAATACGAGTGTGAAAAATAATGGAGATTTCTTAACCAGCGATAAACACTTTTCATAGTTGAGAGAGATGAGACACCCGACCAAGATCATCGTTGGGCGAAAAACAACGAGATTGAAGATGCCATCTTTATTCCACGAGTAGTCGGGATAGTTAATCCAGAGGACGTGGATCCAGATGGCAGCAATTACAACGAGAAGGAATCCGGTAAAAATTCTCTTGTTGAAGAAGCGAAGAAAAAATAGAAGCGTGATAGGGAAGAGTAGATAGAACTGCTCTTCAGCGCTCAGACTCCAAAATGGACCGAAGAGATCGCCCCAGTGCAAGAAGTTCTTGACGTAAAAGAGTGAGGCGAGAACTGGCTTGGTGTCTTGAGCTCTCTTAAATCCGACCACAAGGCTCGCGACCAAAATGCTGATAGCCATGATGGGATAGAGACGAGCTAAGCGGCGGCGATAGAAACTAGTAAGAGGTCGACCTTGCACTACTGTCGCCAATAAGACCTGAGTGATCAGATATCCCGAGAGAGTAAAGAATATGTCGACGCCTAAAAAGCCCCTACCGCCTAAATATCCAAGGTGATGGAGCAAGACCACGATGATGGATAAGGCTCTAATCCCATCGAGCTCTGGACGATAGGTGATGTTCTTTCCGCGAATCTCTCTTGAAATACCGAACATCAAAGACTCCTCGTCCCTGCCATGTAGGTTAGTTGAGCAATGCTAGGGCACTATCAAAGAACTACTGCTTAGGATGAGTCATAAGCCATGCCACCATTTCGCTGGCAAAAAATGGGGATATGACGGGTGAATGCCCTGCGCCATCCATTCGCCAAAAATCTACAGCTACGTCACCAGCACAACCTCCGAATTGAAAGATGGTCGTCTCATCACCAGGAATCGTTGGATCTAAGTCCAACTTGTCGGGCAGCGCAGTTGCAGGAGTAGAACATTTCTCGATTGAGCCCCAATTACTAAAAGTCGCCTCCGCACCCGGTATAGGTTTCCCGCGAATATGGTTGTAGGCGTAGGTATCATCCTTCGTTCCCCATATTTGTAAAATATTAATTGGAGAGCTCGGTTTACATGCGGCCGCAGTTGTAAAACTTCCTCCTGCAATATTGATGATGGCGGCGATACGGCTTGAATATTTGCAGGCCAACGCATTTGCCATGAATCCCCCATTGGAATGCCCGATCACATATATCCGTTTAGGGTCCACGGAGTACCGCGCCGAGATTTTCTTAATAATGCTCATGATGTATGCCGCGTCATTGACCGGAGGTTTTTGGAAATCACAACATTCTGGAGTGGCGTTCCAAAATCGGGCCCCGAATTGATCGATCGTGCCATCCGGATGCACATATATGAATCCCGCTGACTGCGCCTCCGAAGTAAGGTGCAGATAATTTTCAAGTTGAGCACCGGTCTGTCCGTAGCCAGAGAGGGCGATTACCAAAGGAACGGGATCTGATTTCTCATATGTGGATGGGATAAATACATTAAATGGGCGAGAACCATTAAAGGAAACTGTTGCTGCGTGAACAACTTGGGTGCTCAGCAACGAGAGCAAAACAACTGCAACAGTGAGACGAACTTTCATGTGGAGTACACAAGGTGCGTTTTAACAGGATTACCCTCAGGAATATTTGGATGCTCAAAAGTGAGTTCGGGGCGTTCGCGTAAACCAATCTTTCGCATGACATTTATCGATGGCTGATTCTGCAGCGCGGTGTACGAATAAATAATGGGAAGTGCTAAATCTTTGAGTCCAAATTCAAGAACGGTCTTAGCCGCCTCTGTTGCATAACCCTTGCCCCAATACTTCTTATCTAGGCGCCATCCAATCTCGTGGCAGGGCATAAAAGAGACTCCAGGAAGATCTTGATATGCGAGCCCGATGAATCCCATAAATTCACCACTCGATTTCTCTTCTGCCGCCCATAAGCCAAAGGGATTTTCGTTGAGTCGATCGCGTAGTCGTGTAAAACTGGTGTGGGACTCTTCTGCCGTGTAGGTGCGCGGAAAATAGCGCAAGTTCTCTGCATCGGAATTGAGCGCGATCCACGGTTCAAGATCACTCTCCTGCCATGCCCGGAGCAAGGTTCGAGGAGTATTGAGTTCGATCGCCATCTCTACCCCTCCATGCTCCTAAAAATTACAACCCAATGAACGGTGAGCGAAATAGGCATTTTATCCTTGAACTGCCTTAAACCAATGGCTAACCTCTTTCCATGAGCAATCAAGTTGAAACCCTAGTAGATGTGCAACTTACCAACCGCAATCGCGCAACAGTCTTCTGGCGTGGCATCCTGGTTGTTCCAGTAGCGATCTTCGCTGCATCCTTCGAACACATCGCGCGAACTAACTGGGATTCAACTCCAATTCTTGTAGCTCCAGCTTTCTTAGCGCTCGTCTTTCGCGCCGTCTATCCCAGTTATGTATTAACTTTCAATCACGCGGTAACCGAGCTCTCAACCCGAATCAGTTCTTATGTGCTTCTTCTGACCGATGACTATCCATCCATTGAACGTAATCCGAATATCGCTGTCATTTTTCCCGATGTCGAAGGTGGCAAGAAACTTAATCGCTGGTTACCACTCATTAAATGGTTCCTTGCTATTCCGCTCTATATCGTAGGAATCATCTATGTGGTCTTGGCCCTAGTGCTTACATTCTTCGCCTGGATCGCTACCTCGATCACAGGAAACTACCCAGAGTGGGCCGCAAAGGTGTCCCTGGGGACAATTGAATACTGGAATCGCGTTTATGGCTATGCGCTGCTCCTCGTCACCGACGAATACCCTTCATTCAGTCTTTAACAAGCATTAAGGAACTTTTCTCCTAAAGCTCTTGCCTTTGCCCCCACTTGAGAGCACGATTACAACTCAGGTGAACAAAGGAGTTCGCATGAAGGTCTCATCACTTATTACAGGCAAAGCGGTCTACAGCGTTACTGCAGAAACCTCAATAGCAACACTCGTCGAAAAATTAGCATCGCTTAAAGTTGGAGCACTTGTTGTATCCCCCGATGGAATTCGAATCGCTGGAATCGTCTCAGAGCGAGATATCGTCGCCGCGCTTCCGATTCATTTTCACGAACTCGGAAGATTGCATGTGCGAGACATCATGACCGTTAACGTCACAACCTGCACTCCTAATACAACGGTGGCAGAGTTGATGGCGATTATGACGGACCGTCGGATTCGTCACGTGCCGGTCGTCAACGAGGCTGGTGACCTGGTATCAATTGTTTCGATCGGAGATGTCGTAAAGTCGTACGTCAATGAGATTGACTCAGAGAGAAGCGCACTCGTCGATTACGTGCAGAACCCTAGATAATCTAGTTAAATTAATTTACCAACTTCTCTAGATCTGAAGGCAATTCAGGAGAACTAAAAAGCCACGCCTCGAATTCACCGTTCTTGAAGGTAATTTTGTATCCAGGTTCCTTCTTGTAGACGGCGGCAAATGATTTCGAGCCCATCTTTCGCCACGTTCCTAACCCAACAGTTCCAGGAATGCCGGTTCCGGGAGCGCGAACCCCGCGCCATCCAGAGAACTTCCAAAAATTCTCAACCGGTTCAATTTTCACAATGTCCTCTATTTTGGCGCGAGGGTTCTTGTGAAATCCCCAAAACTTTTCACCTGTGCTGAGAGCAAGTACAACTTCACTACCAACAATTGTGGCTCTGGCCATTGACCTTTCTCCTCCTACTTTCTAACTTTCTTAAGAGTAACCCTCTTGAGAATTATTGTTGCAAGAAAATATCCTGCAGTGCTGAGTGCTATCGCCCAAATGAGTCCTATTACGACGACAAGTGCCGCCGTAATGAGCAGGGTCGCGGCATCTAGACGAGTTGTCTTGAGCATCTCCTTAAGATTTGCTGGACTTGCGATCCGATAAGAAGTTCCGATCAAGACAGCACCAAGCGCGGCTGTGGGTATGTGAGCAATGACCGGATTAAGTACGAGAACCACGAGGAGCAAAAATCCAGCATGGGTAATGGAGGAGATTCGACTCTGGGCTTTTGATCTAACGTTAACGCTGGTCCGCGCGATGGCCCCAGTGGCGGGCATTCCTCCAACCAAGGAGGAGATCATTGTTGCTAGCCCTTGACCGACGAGCTCTCGATTTGGTTTATAACTTATCGCCGATTCATGGATATGCGCCATCTGATCTGCGACTCGGGCAGAGAGGAGAGATTCGATTGCAGCGAGTAGGGCTATCTCTATCGCCCCAACCACCAGAGCGGAGACCCCAATGTGACTCTTGGAAAGAGAAACATGTTGGTAGAGGGAACGCGGCAAATTACCAATGAGAGGTGTGTGGAGCGAAAAGATAGGGACAAGGAAGGTAGCGACGATGATTGCCACAAAGCTAGCCGGAATATGTATCTTAATCTTGAGCAATTTAGAAATTCTTGGGTAATTAAATTTCACAATCAGCGTGATGACCATCAGCGCTAATGAACTCCAATGAAGTCCTGCAGCTAATGCACCGCGAAAAGTCCGCCACGCAGTTACCAATGTGTTGGCACCACTGATTGAGTGAAATGCAAGTACGGATGGAAGTTGTTGCAGAGCGATTACCAACGCGATTCCCAGCGTGAATCCCTCCATTACTGGCCAAGGAACTCGCTTGATGAGCGCCCCGCAGTGAGTAACACCCATAACAACTACAAGTACTCCAGCTGCCAATCCAAGAGGTGCGAGCGCAGCAGTACCGTATTTCAGCACAATCGGAATCAGAACCACGGTCATCGCACCGGTTGGACCACTCACCTGAAAATTAGAGCCTCCGAAGATGGCGGCGATCAAACCGGCGTATATCGCGGTGATCAGCCCTGCACGTGCTCCAGCGCCAGATGTGATACCGAAGGCTAGTGCTAGCGGAAGAGCCACGATCCCTACAGTGATGCCAGCGATTACATCATGACGCCAATATTTTTTGGTGCCCACGTAGTCGGACCTGCTCGGCAAGAGCTCGCTTATATAACTCATCTCTCCTACTTCGTCTGCCTCTTAAGAGTAAGAGAACCTGCTGCCAAGATTCCGGCCAAAAACAAAAAGATCAACAGTGAGTCGTTCACGATCGACCCTTGATTGGAGATGACCTTCTTGGTCGCATCGATAGCATAGGAGAGCGGCAAAAAGTTTGAAAGATCGTTAAGAAGGCGAGGCATCGTTGGACGCGGAACTAATAATCCACTCAATAGCAATTGAGGCAGCAATATCGCAGGCATGAATTGGATCGCTTGAAACTCAGTCTTGGCAAAGGTGCTGACAGCAAGTCCTATAGCTAGGCCGATCAAGGCATCGAGAATCGCCGCGTAAATCAAGGTGATCTGTAGCCCTGCGATCTTTAGCCCAAGAACCCAGATAGCGTACGAAGAGACTGCAGTTGCTTGGAACAAGCTGGCTAATCCAAAGGCGATGGCATATCCCCCGATAAATTCCACCTTTGCTAGCGGAGAGATCATTAGTCTCTCCAAAGTCCCACTTGATCTCTCACGTAGCGTTGCTACGGAGGTGATCAAGAACATGACCAACATCGGAAAGACGCCAAGCATCGATCCGGCAACTCGTTGGAATAGATCTGGATTGGACCAGTAGACATATTTGAGAATTGTCATGAGCAACGCTGGAGATAAGAAGAGTAGCGCGAGAGTTCTTGGGTCATGAAGAAGTTGAAGTAAAACCCTCTTGGTCATAGCTATAAGTCGGGAAAGTTTCATCGCTCTCCAATCAGGGAGATAAATACATCATCCATACGACTCTCTCCGGTTCGAGTGCGCAACTCAGCAGGTGTCCCTTGCGCCAGTACCTCACCATTTCGCAGGAGGATGAGTTGATGGCAACTATCGGCTTCATCCATCACATGGCTACTCACTAGAAGGGTCTTGCCCTGTTGGGCCAGCGAATTAAATAGTCGCCAGAGCTGAACGCGTAATACTGGGTCTAATCCCACAGTTGGCTCATCAAGAATCAAGAGTTGCGGACTTCCCACGAGCGTCGTCGCCAGTGCCAATCGCGCGCGTTCACCACCTGATAGCGAGCTCGCCATTTGGTGCGCATTTCGAGTGAGATCAACCTCTTCCAAAATTTGCGCAGGGCTCTTCTCATTTTTTTGATAGAGCGCCGCAAAGAATTCAATATTCTGAATGCAGGTTAGATCTGAATAAACGCTGGCACTCTGCGTCGAATATCCGATCTCGTGCCGCAGCGCCTTACTGGCGGCGGGGCGACCGAGAACCGAAATCTCGCCGCTCTCTATTTTCTGTAGCCCAACAATCGATCGCATAAGCGTCGTCTTACCGCTTCCGCTGGGACCGAGTAGACCCATGATCACTCCCTGAGGGATATCTAGATCTAGATCGTGCAAGATGTGATTGCTGCCTCGCTTCACATTGAGGCGGCGACACTGAATCGCGGAAGACACATTTCGCATCATACGACTCGGTACTGTGAAAGAGCTCCAGATTCCGGTGGCTAGCACTTATATTTATTGGTGGAATACTTAAACTGTGGGGAAGATATGCGCGGGCCTGCAAGATAGTTGGTGGATGTTCTTCGACACCTTCTGGGCGCTAGTACTCGGTTTCACTATTTCGGGTGCGATTCAGGCCTTTACCTCGCGAGAGAAAGCGCTAGCAACGCTTGGTAATCACAAGCCGAAGACCATTGCCAGGGCCTCATTTCTCGGCGCAGTAAGTTCTAGTTGCTCGTACGCAGCGAGTGCGATTGCCAAGAGTCTGATTGATAAAGGGGCGGATTTCACAACCGCCATCGTCTTTATGTTTGCAAGTACTAATTTGGTCTTCGAACTCGGCTTAGTGATGTGGACGCTATTGGGTTGGCAATTTGCTCTCGCTGAATTTATCGGTGGGTTCATGATGATTGCGCTACTTACCGCAATCCTCCCGCACCTCAATATTGCCCGTCGACCCCGGATGCTACGGATGGCAGATGACTCATCCGCGCAGATGAAATCAACCTGGCGCGATGCAGCTGGATTTACTGTTGGCGACCTAACGATGGTTCGCTTTGAACTTCTTATCGGATTTCTAGTTGCCGGCTTAGCAGATACCTTGATACCCATTTCATGGTGGCATCATCTCTTTTTGTCGGGCCACGGCACCCTATCCGCAATTGAGAATGTGGTTCTGGGACCATTTATCGCATTCATTAGTTTCGTCTGTTCCGTGGGTAATGTTCCACTTGGTGCAGCGCTCTGGAACTCAGGGATCTCCTTCGGTGGCACCATCTCCTTCATTTTTGCGGATCTGGTTGCACTTCCCTTAGTCATGATCTACCGGAAATTTTATGGAAAACAATTGACAGTTAAGTTGGTCGCAATTTTCTGGTTCACCATGAGTTTTTCGGGTTTCTTAACGGAGAAGCTCTTCAGCGATTTAAACATTCTCCCAACTAAACGCACGCTTGTTCCACATGCCTCACGTATCGGAGATAACCTCACTAGCTGGCTCAACTTGTTCGCACTGATTCTTACAACCATAATCGCCTGGCTCTATCTCACGAGATCTAAAACCGAGGAGAGTCCCTATGCCAAAGATCCTATCTGCGGCATGCAGGTTGAAAAATCTACTGCTGCGGCCACTTTTGTTCACGAAGGAACGACTTACTACTTCTGCGCCCCTAGTTGTATGGAGAGTTTTAAGAACTCCGTATCAGCGTAATCCGCTTCTGTACTAGCGCTCCCGATAAGAGCACCAGCAGACCACCGACAACTTGAGTCGCCTTGAAACTCTCCTTGAGGAGCCAGATTCCGAGCAAGGTTGCGACCACTGGAGTTATGTATGTAACGGTGCTGGCGATCAAGCTACCCGCCAGACGCACATTGCGGAAATTCCAGATGTAAGCAAAGCCAGTACCAAATGCGCCTAATATCAAAATCCCCCAGATCGACTTGGTGCTCCACCCAGCATGGGTAATCCCATGAATGAGAGCAAATGGGGCAAGAATGATTGCACTTGTTGTCACCTGTGTTGCGGCAAGTGCACGAGGTGAATATTCCAACACATTCACGTAGCGACGCGAATACGGAAAAGAGATGCCGTAACAGAGCGTGGCACAGAGCAGTTCGATAACCCCTCGCCAAGAATTGGAACTCAAGCCAGAGAAGGCACCGGTGACCAGAATGATTCCAAGAAAACCAACGACTACTCCAATGGCTTGATTGGCATCAATCTTCTGCTCCCGAAATCCAACGGTGATTACCAAGACCGTCATAAGTGGAGTGGTTGCATTAAGCAATCCCGCCATGACGCTGGAGACATGTGTCTCACCTAATGCAAAGAGATAGCCCGGAATGGCGTTGAGGAGTAAGGCCACGACCGCAATGTGCCCGAGATCGCGCACTTTGTGTGGCAACCGAGTTTTACTGGCAAGACAGTAAATAAGAAGTGTGGCTCCGCCGATTGCTCCGCGCATAAATGCCACACCGATTGAGTTAAGGGTTAACAGCCCCCACTTAATAAAGAGGAATGAGGCACCCCACGTTATTCCAAGGGCGATAAATCCAGGCAACCACTTAGTGCTCGGCGCCTTTGACATTACGCCATTCAATCACGAAGCCAGAACGGCTCGAGCGATATTTGCATCTTTAGCGAAGACCATAACGCGTGGACCTTCAAGTGTTTGAGTTAAGTTGGCCTTGATTCCCGCTTCAAGGAGTTTCTGGCGGAGCATCTCCCCCTCAATAAAATTCTTGGGGGCCGCCACCGAAACGAAGAGACCATACTCATCGGCCTTCCCGCGACGCCCAGGTCTTTCAACGAGAGATTTTCCATTACTAAAAGCCCAGCGCAGGATTAACGCCAGAAAAGCTACTACGGCAAATCCCGCAAAGCTTTTGAAAAAGAGTCCGTTATCGATTCCCCCGAGCATGGACAAACGCTACCTGGTTGATTCAATCCTTGAAGGCTCAACTACTTTGTAGCAAACTATTCGCATGTCGAGCAAGGATGTGGCCACCAAAATCCTCTCAGAGGCAGGAATCCCGATTAATGGATCGGAACCTTGGAGTATCCAGGTTCACAATGAGAAGGTCTGGGATCGAGTTATCTCCCAGAAACAGCTAGGTTTCGCGGAAAGCTACATGGATGGCTGGTGGGACTGCGACGCCCTCGACGTCATGCTCACCAAGTTGCTATCAATCAATGTACTTGCCTTGCTCAAGCCAAGTCCCGCCTTGGCGATGCACGTTGCCAAGTCATACATCATGAACAATCAAACCAAGAGGCGTGCGGCCGAAAATGCTAAGCACCACTACAACATTGGAAATGACCTCTACTCCAGGATGCTAGATGAGGAGATGGTCTACTCCTGCGCCTACTGGGCCAATGCCCAGACCTTGGGGGAAGCCCAACTAGCAAAATTCGATCTCATCTGCCGCAAGTTAGAGCTTCAGCCTGGAATGCGCCTGCTCGACATAGGTAGCGGGTGGGGTGGCTTCCTGCGCTATGCGGTGAAGAACTATGGAGTTGAGGCGACCGGAATCTCACCTGCCGATAATCAAATCAATTTGGCGCGAGAGAAATCAGAAGGACTCGGTATCAAATTTATCCAACAGGATTACCGGGATTTGCAAGGTCAATTCGATCGCATCGTTTCAATTGGAATGATGGAGCACGTTGGTCCGAAGAATTACAAGACCTTCTTCGGCAAATGCAATGAACTCTTGGCACCTAATGGGCGCATGCTGCATCACACCATCTCATCGAACGTCTCCAAACTAGTCACCGACCCATTCTTTGATCGCTATATCTTCCCTGGTGGAGTACTTCCTTCACTGGCACAGATTGCTGGCGCTGTTGAAAATGTCTTTGTCATCGAAGATGTCCATAACTTTGGTCCTTACTATGACCGAACTCTGTTGGAATGGCATCGCAATATCTCGGCAAAGTGGGGTGAGATTCCGCAATACGACGAGCGATTTAAGCGGATGTGGAATTACTACTTGCTCTCCTCGGCCGCGGGGTTCCGCGCCGGTCATTTACAACTTCTGCAATGCGTCTTTCAGAGAGTCGGTCAACGACCAACGTACGTCACCGCCCGCTAGCGCTTGCGAGCCGTTGTAAAACGGGGGCGACCTGTTAGATCCTTAACTCCATTGATCTCAATGAAATTCTCGGCGAGGGCCTTTGATATGGCTCCTGTTTGGGTTTCGTGATGTTCGAGCGCCAAGAATCCACCAGGCGTTAATAGCCGCTCCGCCGCCGCAATAAATTGGAGCGGGATGGCCATCCCTGCAGAGTCTCCGCCAAAGAGCGCACTAGATGGCTCCTTGCGAACCTCAACCGGCAGATTTTCTCCCGTCGGAATGTAGGGAGGATTGGCAACCACGATCTCGAATTTTTCACCTGGGCAAGCATCTACAATGCTTGCTGGAACAATCCGAACCCTGGGTGCAAGTGAGGCAACATTCCTTGCTAGCCACTCACTCGCATCGGGCGAGATCTCAACCGCAGTTACATCAGTGCCAGCTCGTTCAGAAGCGATCGAGATAGCTATGCAACCAGAGCCTGATCCCAAATCAACTACCTTCGATTTGGCAGGGCTTCTGCGATCAATCTCCTCAAGTACGAGTGCGACCAGTGACTCGGTCTCCGGACGCGGAATCAGAACTCCAGGTCCAACCTGATATTCCAAATATCTAAATGGGGCAGTGCCAGTTATATATTGAACTGGTTCACCATTTTGTCGGCGCGAGACCAAGCCGCCTTAGTTCGCGATCTAAGAGCGTTAATCTCTTCATCGTTCATACGAAGCAACTTGAGTTGTACCTCGCTGCGGGTACACTGCAACAGATGTTCCAGCAAGATTGATGCATCAACTTCTGGGATGCCTTGGGCCTTAAAATAATCTCTGGTCTGACGCAGTAGATCTTTGGCCATAGGAATTAATGGTCCCCTGATGCCAACTTCGTTGCCTTATCTGCCTCTAAGGAGCGCAGCAATTACATCGTCGAGCTCACCGTTAAGAACAGCATCCAAGTTATTAGCTTTAAAATTAACCCGATGATCGCTCAAGCGATTTTCTGGAAAGTTATAGGTACGGATTCGCTCGGAGCGATCTACAGAGCGGACTTGAGCGTTGCGCTCCAGCGAGGCAATCCGATCTGCCTCCTCCTGCGCCGCCGCCAACATGCGGGCCCGCAAGATTCGGAGAGCCGACTCCTTGTTTTGGAGTTGCGACTTCTCGTTTTGGCAAGAGACCACAATCCCCGTTGGAATATGTGTAATGCGAACAGCGGAGTCGGTGGTGTTCACCGATTGACCGCCAGGGCCAGATGAGCGGTAGACATCGATTCGAAGATCTTGCTGGCGAATCTCGACATCGACCTCATCGGCCTCCGCCAAGATCAGCACGCCCGCTGCGGAGGTATGAATGCGGCCTTGGGACTCGGTCTCAGGCACGCGCTGAACCCGGTGGACCCCACCTTCAAATTTCAGTTTTGCATACGGAGTCTTGCCAGGCTCGCCCACGCCCTTAGATTTGATGGCCATCGATACATCTTTATAGCCACCCATCTCAGAGTCGGTGGCATCGATAATCTCGGTCTTCCAACCTTGGCGTTCGGCATAGCGTTGGTACATCCGAAGCAGGTCGCCGGCAAAGAGAGCCGACTCATCGCCACCCACTCCAGCCTTGATCTCCATGATGACATCGCGGTCATCGTTGGGGTCGCGTGGAAGTAGAAGTTCTTCCAATTTAGCCTCGCTCTCGGCGAGCGCACTTTCGAGGGCGGGAATTTCTGCGGCAAAGTCGGGATCTTCAGCGACCATCTCGCGCCCGGCAGCAAGATCATCGGTCGCACTCTTCCAGGCGCGGTATCCCGCGATCACTGGTCCGAGTTCGGCATAGCGCTTTCCGAGGCGACGGGCCTTGCCCTGATCACTATGGATGGAAGGGTCGGCGAGTTCTTTCTCAAGCTCGACATACTCATCGAGAAGCTCGTGGACATTTCCGAACTTGTCATGTGATTGGCTCATACGATCTCCCTTCCTCTATCGACTATTACTTATCTATCTACGGCTACAAATAAAAGAGACCGCGCCCACCCATGACAGGGTGAGCCGCGGTCTCTAGAAGAAAGCTACTTAGTCTCTGTTGCCTTGCCGAAACGCTTCTCGAAGGCAGCTACGCGTCCGCCGGTATCGAGGATACGTTGCTTTCCAGTGTAGAAAGGATGGCAAGCAGAACAGACTTCAACATAAATTGAACCTGATGCTTTTGTAGAGCGAGTCGTGAAGACCTGGCCGCAACCGCAGGTAACGGTTGTCTCAATGTAATCTGGATGAATCTCTGGCTTCATGGAAGAACCTCTTTAGGTACTGATGGGCTTACTGGGTCGGAAATCCCGTGAACCAGCAGGGATAAGGTTACAAGGTTAGAGGCGGACTAGGAAATTGGGCCTCGAATTACACCTCGTTGGGTTTAGTAGTAGCCGCGCCAGTGGGTGGTGGCGAGCGCCTTGCATGGGGTGCCGTAGCGAATCTTGATGTAGCGAATACCCCATTTAATTTGTGTAACTGGATTGGTGCGCCAATCGGTGGCCACGACATCCATCTTGTTTCCAGGGAGAGCTTGAGCGATGCCGACCGCGCCGCTGGAGTAATTGTGTGCTTTGAAGTTCCAATGACTCTCGCCGTTCCAGAGCGCATTGAGGCAAGACATCTGATGGGCGTTCCATTTATATGTAGAAGCCACGATCTCTTGGGCCACAACCTTGGCGCCTTCAGGAGTTTTTGCGAGTTGGATCTGACGGGCGGCCTGAGAGACCAAGGCCATCTCACCGGCATCTACCGAAGTGGCAGTGCCCAGGTCGATCAGACCGAAATTTTGGGTAAGGGCAACGGTCGGATCAATCATTACCGCCGGAGCCGTTGGGGTATCAGGAAGGGTTATGGTCTGGCCGAAGTCGACCTCAGCGAAAGTGGTGTTAACCGAGGCGAGAATTGTGATGGCCAGCGCCGTCGTCATGACGATAAAAGGTTTACGGAATGAGTGAACCACGGCTCTGCCTCCTTAGCTCTAGTCGATCTTGCCCTTCGTTGCGCCCAGCAGCTTCGCGATTCGAAGCCATCCAGAGCGCCTGACAGGTTTTAGAGTTACAGAGGTGTTCGGCAGAGGCAAATTTTAACCCGCATACCCCTAAAAAAATTTTTTATTCTCAGAATTGGCCATTTCTAAAAGTGCAGGTCAGCCCGTATGAAACCCTTTATGTCCGAAATGTCCGCATGGGCTCTTTTTTAGCCCTTCAAAGCCAAATTAGGCAAGGAAATTAATTGGCTCTTCCAGCATCTCGGTGACCAGAGCCGCGATCGGAGAGCGCTCGGACCTGGTCAAGGTGACATGGGCGAAGAGTGGATGACCCTTGAGGGACTCGACCACTGCTACAACACCATCGTGGCGACCAACCCGAAGGTTGTCGCGCTGGGCGATGTCGTGCGTGAGGATGACTCGAGAGCCCTGGCCGATTCTGGAGAGGACGGTGAGCAAAACTCCGCGCTCCAGTGACTGAGCCTCATCGACAATGACGAAGGAATCGTGGAGAGAGCGACCCCGGATGTGAGTCAGAGGGAGAACTTCGATCAAGCCGCGGTCGATGATCTCGTCGATAACGGTCTGACTGACCAACGCTCCCAAAGTATCGAAGACCGCCTGCGCCCAAGGCGACATCTTTTCGCCTTCGCTTCCCGGCAGGTATCCGAGTTCTTGTCCGCCCACTGCATAGAGAGGTCTGAAAATTACAACCTTCTTGTGATGGCGACGTTCGAGTACAGCTTCAAGGCCGGCACAGAGTGCGAGCGCAGATTTTCCAGTTCCAGCTCTGCCACCGAGTGAGACGATTCCGATCTCATTATCAAGAAGGAGATCCAGAGCGACTCGCTGCTCGGCAGATCTGCCATGCAATCCAAAGGCAGAGCGATCACCGCGTACTAATTGCAATTGCTTGTCGGCGGTAACGCGAGCAAGTGCGCTTCCCTTTTCGGAGTGGAGAACAACTCCAGTATGACAAGGATTCTCGCGAGCTAATTCGTGAGGTGTTCGATCGTTCTCGTAGAGAGAGTCGATCACCGATCCCCCGACGTTCGCCTCAATCATTCCGGTCCAGCCAGAGCTAGAGGCCAACTCGTGGCGATACTCCTCTGACTCAACACCCACCGACGAAGCCTTTACTCGAAGCGGTAAGTCCTTAGTGACCAGGACTACCTCCCGGCTCTCGGCCATCAGGTTGCGGGCGATCGCCAAGATCCGAGAGTCATTGGAGCCATCGCGCAAGAAGCCTGCCGGCAGGGATGTGGGATCTGAGTGATTGAGCTCAACCTTGAGGGTGCCGCCTAGATCATTGATTGCGATCGATTGGTCCAAGCGACCATGGCTGATGCGGAGGTCATCGAGGGTTCGAAGCGCGGCCCGGGCAAAGTAGCCCAGCTCAGGATGGTCCCGTTTACTCTCGAGCTCCCCGATTACGACGATCGGGATAATGACTTCATGCTCGGCGAAGCGAGCAAGCGCGGCTGGATCTGCTAGCAAGACACTGGTGTCAATTACGTAGGTCTTGCGCCCTTTATTTTGGCTCTTTGCCAAGAGGTCCTCGCGTTTTCCATATTGAGATGTACCCAAGTGGCTTCTATTTGCAGGGGTACAAATAGAACTTATGCCTCATAAAGTAAAACTCGCGAGCCCTCGGGGGTGAGCGACACGCGGTACTGGAAGGTTAATTTACGCAAAAGCCCAGAGCGGTCGGGCTATCTACCAAAACGGCGGTTCCGCTGGGCGTAGGCACGTAGGGCACGCAAGAAGTCAACGCGGCGAAAGTCGGGCCAATAGGCCTCACAGAAATAGAACTCAGAGTGGGCTGATTGCCAGAGCAGAAAGCCTGATAAACGCTGCTCGCCCGAGGTTCTGATGACGAGTTCGGGGTCGGGCATTCCCGCGGTGTAAAGATGCTTGCTCACCTGATCTATAGATATGGATTCAGCAATCTCATCGGCACTCTTACCTTGAACAATTCCATCCTTAATGAAATTTCGAACCGCATCAACGATCTCGTGACGTCCCCCGTAACCGATCGCCACGTTGACCACGACATCGGTACGACCCTTGCTACGAATTTCTACATCACGCAACTTTGTCTGCAGCCACTCTGGTAATAACTCCAATGCCCCTAACGGTTTGATCTCCCACTTTCCGAGTTGATCGAGGTGATCCACGGCGGTGGCGATAATTTTTAGGAGCGCATCAAGTTCACCTGGATCGCGATTTAAATTATCGGTAGAGAGCAACCACAAGGTGATGATGGAGACATCGGCCTCTTCGCACCAATTAAGAAGTTCGATGATCTTTGAGGCACCGGCGCGATGACCTTCTTCTGGATTGGCTCCAAAATTTGATTTAGCCCAACGCCGATTTCCATCCAAGATAACACCGACATGATGCGGAGTCTGGGTGAAATCAAGTTGACGTAAAAGGCGACGCTCATAGAGCGGATAAAGCATCGCTTTGATAGCGCGCTTTAAAGGGTTACTCATTTTTTCTTGAAATCACTCATTGCTTTGCGCTCTGCGATGAACGAGGCGACGGGCAGGGTGCCAGCGAGAATAAATGCGATGGTGGTTGGAAAACTCTTACGAGCTTTGAGCGAGTAATTAAATGCGGTGATCACATAGATCGGATAGGTAAATCCGTGGACGATTGCGATCCAGGCCCAGCGAACCTGTGCGCCGGCGTAGTGATGAAGTATGTGATTTTCGGGCACTTCAACGAACCAGAGCAAGAGAGACATGCAGCCCGACCAGAAGGCCATGATCCGATACCTTTGTAGCGCACCCTCTAAACCCTTTTTCATACTCCCACCTTATCCGCGATTTCATGGAGTTTGGCATTGCGCCTTGAGATAAATGGAGCAGCAATAACGAGGAGCGCCATGAACCACCAGATCACTACATAAGAGATGTGCTGCCAATAAAAACCAGATATGGATTGTTGGAGAACGGGAGCAGGCACCCTCGAACCGGTCACAACCTGGCCCGACTGAGTCACCTCTTGGGTGGCGATCACATAACCGTCAAAGAGGTTGTATCCCAAGCCAGCAACAAGGGCGGGATCCAAGCGACCAAGTGAGGTGTCGGAGTTAAGACCATGATCCTCCTGTTGCCGAGGATAGAGGCGGCCCTGAATTTTTAAAGTTTGGAAGGTCGGCTTGAGCGATCCATCATTCAGTCCACGAACAACCAAGATGGCTCGGTTATCCGAGATAAGAAAGAGTCCCGCTGCCAGGTCCTTATAACCAAGACCCGTAACCAGTTGAGTCGGTGCCACATAATTTTTAACGTAGTGACCTTCTAAGGTCACAATGCGATTGACCGCCGCAGTGTAAATATTCTTTCCGGCAGCATCGATCGATGTAAGTGGAACTGGAATGGAACTAGGAATCACCTTGCCTTGGCGCGAGGTTGCTTGAGCGCGATGCCACTGCCACAGTCCAAGTTCAAAGAAGACGCCAGCACCAAGGATTACTGCAAGAACCGTCGAGATAACTTTGAGCGAATTACTCTTGTTCATCAGTTGGCTTTGAGGCGCGCTTATATCTGCGATAAAAACTAGTAAGAAGAACGACAAATGCGATCGTCAGAGCGATCATGATGATTGATCCAGCTAGCCCGGTATTGATATCTGGGGAGTCGTTCATGCCCCGATTATCCTATGAATTTCTGACCTATGCTTACCTACATGAGCGAGCGCGAGAGTGATGACTATCTCCAAGCGCGCTATGGCAACTCCCAGAAAGCATCGCGACGTTGGTTAATACCTGCCACCATCTTTTTAATCGTCGGTGGAGGTTGGCTCATCTGGTCGGCCGATCACTATTCCAAGCCGGAGATCAGATCCGACCTCATCTCCTTTAGTATCACCAGCCCTAAATCGGTATCCCTTGCGATATGCCATCAATGTGCGCACCGCAGATAAGTCACATCAATGCATTCTTACCGCCACCGATTACCAGGCAAATATCGTCGGCCAAATTACCGACACAATTCCTGCAGGAGCCAACAACTACACCCGCCTGGTTTCAATCCCCACTCGAACTCCAGCGGTCTCGGCTTCAATTGAACATTGCTCATAGCCAGAGATAAACTCGCCCTCTTATGACAAACCAGACTTGGCTCACCGAAGAGGCTGCTGCTCGCCTACGTGCCGAGCTCGAAGATCTCGAGGGTCCACGCTTCGCCGATATCGTCAAGAAGATTGAGGCTGCCCGTGCAGAGGGTGATCTCAAGGAGAATGGTGGTTATCACGCCGCCCGCGAAGAGCAAGGCAAGATCGTTGGTCGAATCCGCCAACTCAAGCACATGCTCGAGAACGCTCATATCGGTACTCCCCCTGAGAGTGAGTCTGGAGTGGTTGGCCTAGGCATGGTCGTCAAGATTGATATGGCCGGGGATGAGATGACATTCCTATTAGGCTCCCGCGAAATCGCCAGCGGAGATATGGATGTCTACTCCGAAAAGTCCCCACTCGGCTCAGCTATCCTTGGAGCCAAGGTCGGCGACCAGGTCAATTACGAGACCCCCAGCAAGAAGATCTTCGTCGTCACAATTCTTGAGGCTAAGCCTTACGCCTAAGCGGTTTGCTCAGTCTTTAGATCAGCGACTATTGGCGTTCTTATAGCGGCGGACGCTCAATGGAATAAAGATCGCCATGATCAAGACCATATAAAAGAGCGATGCAACAATCGGATGCTCACTTGGGAAAGAGTGCGCGGTAACGCCGAAGGTATTGTGAAATCCAAAGAGTTGGCGAGCTGCCGCAACCATCGTTGAGACCGGGTTCCACTCTGCAAAATACTGCAGCGCTTTAGGCATCGAGGTTGTGGATGCAAAGGCGTTTGATAGGAAGGTAAGTGGGAAGGTAAAGAGGAACGAGACGTTCGCGACGACTCGGGCATCTTTAGACATTAGCCCAGCAAAGATTCCCGCCCACGAGAGGGCATAACCAAAGAAGAGCAGCATCAAAAAGCCCAAGAAGATATGGAAGATCCCAGAGGTGGGACGCCATCCGACGATATATCCCGCAACTCCCATTACGACCAAGACAACAATATTGAGAAGCCCATCTCCGAGCGTTCTACCAACCACCAGCGCTGAACGGGCGATCGGTAGAGATCTGAAGCGATCAATCAGACCCTTCTCCATATCCTGAGCTAGACCTTGCGCTGTTGCCGCGAGGGTAAAGGTCACGGTCTGCACAAAGATTCCTGGCATCAAGAGTTGGACGTAGCCGCCCTTGATACCGGCACCGAGTCCACCAAAGACATACCTAAAGAGCAGAACAAACATCACTGGTTGGATAGTGTTAAAAATCAACACTTCTGGAACACGCGTTAATTGGAGCAGTTGGCGCTTGGTGATTACTAGCGCATCATTTATTGCGTTCATTTGCGCGCTCCTCTCTTCTTCTTCCCGGTTTCAATTTCTTCTTCCACCTCAGCAACGTGTCCTGTAAGAGATAGGAATACATCATCGAGCGATGGGCGTTTAAGCGCTAAATCGAGGGCATGGATTCCAGCGGTATCAAACTCACGAATTACAGAGATGAGTGATTGGGTTCCATCGAGAACAGGAACGGAAATTTTGCGTAGACCATGATCAATTGTTGCTTGACCATGTGTAACGCGTTCGATGATTTCTTTTGCAGTATCAAGGTTGTGATCTGCAACCACAATCTCAATGCGCTCGCCACCGACTTGATCTTTAAGGTGGTCAGATGTTCCACGAGCAATAACTTTCCCGCGATCAATCACCACGATGTCATCGGCCAATTGATCGGCCTCCTCGAGATATTGAGTTGTAAGAAGGAGCGTGACGCCTTCACGCACCAATCCTTCGATGACTCCCCACATTTCCATTCGACCGCGAGGATCCAATCCGGTGGTCGGTTCATCCAAGAAGAGAACTTTGGGGCGGATAATCAACGAGGCGGCAAGATCAAGTCGGCGACGCATTCCACCAGAGAAGGTCTTGATGGGGCGATGGGCGGCATCTGAAAGTGAAAATTGGGTTAACAATTCGGTGGCACGCACACGAGCTTGAGCAGCGCTTAGGTGGTAGAGCTGACCGAACATGACCAAGTTGTCCCAACCGGTGAGCGTCTCATCAACCGCCGCATACTGGCCAGATAGACCGATAATCTGACGTACCGCTTTAGGGTTCTTGATGACATCGATTCCAGCAACGGTGGCGTGGCCTGAATCAGGCTCAAGGAGCGTGGAGAGCACGCGCACAGTGGTGGTTTTGCCCGCTCCATTTGGGCCCAACACGCCTAAAACGGTGCCCTCTTCCACATCTAGGCTGAGGTTATCGAGTGCGCGAACTGCGCCCTTACGGTACGTTTTAACCAGATTTTCCGCGGTGACGCTCTTCATCTGCCAAGCGTAACGAGCGAATGTCGTTTCGCAAGGCTAGAATTTGCTTGAAAGTTCAATAATTCAACTGACGCATACATACTTGATAAGGGATTACATGTCTCAAAAAACTACTGAAGCAACACAAATGACTCACAAGCAGATCTTGACCGTGATGTTCGGTTTGATGACCGGCTTGCTACTTGCAGCGCTCGATCAATCAATCGTCTCAACAGCACTCAAGACAATTACCGTCGATCTGGGTGGACTCAACCACTACACATGGGTTGTCACCGCATACCTTTTGACCTCAACAGCATCAACACCTCTCTACGGAAAGATCTCCGACCTATACGGTCGTCGCCAGGTCTTCCAATTCGCAATCGTGACCTTCCTGATCGGTTCATTCGCATCAGGTATCGCGCACAACATGACTCAACTCATCGCCTTCCGAGCTCTTCAAGGCCTGGGAGCGGGTGGCTTGATGTCACTCACCTTCGTCATCATCGGTGACGTTGTATCTCCTCGCGAACGCGGTCGCTACCAAGGTTACTTCGGAGCCGTTTGGGGTCTAGCTACCGTTGCCGGCCCACTCTTGGGTGGATTCTTCTCAGACCATGCAAAGGTTCTCGGAGTTACAGGATGGCGTTGGATTTTCTACATCAACCTTCCACTCGGAATCATTGCGTTGATCATCACCTCCGCAGTTCTTCATATTCCAAAAGTTCATCGCGAACACAAGATCGATTACTTCGGCGCCTTTATTTTGATCGTCGCAGTGTCGGCGTTGCTCTTGGGTATCTCTGTCTACGCTCCAGAAAATGGATGGCTCACCGCCAAGACATTGCTCTGGATCGCTGCAGGTTTGGTTCTCTTTGGCATCTTCCTCTTCAACCAATCTAAAGCTTCAGAACCTATCCTGCCTCTGCGCCTATTCCGTAATCACACCTTCAACATCACATCGCTCTTGGCCTTCCTCGTGGGTGCCGCCATGTTTGGTGCGATCGTGATGTTGCCGCTCTACTTCCAGTTGGTAAAGCACAACTCGGCTACGCTCTCAGGTCTCAAGCTCCTTCCACTGATGTTTGGAATCATCTCGACTTCGATTACAACAGGTAAGTGGATTGCTAAGCACGGTAAGTACAAGCGTTTCCCTGTAATCGGAATGGTCTTGATGACCGGTTCCCTCTTGGGTCTCGTTTCGCTCACCGAAACCACTCATTTCTGGATCATTGCAATCTTCGAGTTCTTGCTTGGTGCTGGACTCGGTGCATCAATGCAGAACATCGTGATCGCGCTTCAGAACTCACTCGATGTTAAAGATATGGGTGTAGGAACCAGCCTTAATACCTTCTGGCGATCTATCGGTGGAACTCTTGGTGTTGCGATCTTCGGATCGATCTACTCAAGCAAGTTGACCGGGTATCTATCATCAGGAATCAAAGCGCTGGCTGGAAAGAACCCGACTGCTATGTCAGGTGCTACTCCTCAAGCTCTATCCGCTCTCAAGAATAACCCTGCAGTAATGGCGAAGTTCACGCCGCAGCTGCAGGCAACAATCTTGCATAGCTACGTGGAGGCTTTCCATATTGTCTTCATCTCGGCAGCACCGGTAACCGCAATTGGTTTCTTAGTTGCACTTGCGCTACAAGAGAAGCCACTTAAGTCTGGTGCAGAGCATGCTGCAGCAATGCAGGAGGCTGCAGGCGAAGCTCTCGGCTAACCATAAGTAATAAGAAACCCCCAGGTGGTTTTGCCTGGGGGTTTCTTATTTTAAGTTTCTTATTTCTTAAAGAGGTAGATAGCGAGAACAGTTAAATTGAAGAGGCTCAGAGCAATGTATAGGAAGCCCGTAAAGAGGAGATTGCCTGAGTTCTTAACAACGCTCAATCCGAGCTGAGAGATGTCGCTAGCCTCGCGCATAGCGCGAGTAAGGGCTCGACTATCGCGAATCGATGCCAGCATCGCTGTTACTGAGAAGACTCCACCGGCTGTTACCAAACCAATTGCAAATGCCTTGATATCGAGTGGCGACTTGTAATTTAACTTTCCCATCGCAACCAGAATGAGAATAACCGCCAAGAGAATCGTGGGCCCTAATTGGGAGTTGATTCTTTGGGAGCGTTGCCCGTTCCAAATTTGGAGCAGGTCTTTCTCTCTCATGCCCAAGAGCGTACCTCCCGATCTATTCTGATTGGTGCTACCTTATTATGACTGAGAGGAACTACCAATGCACACCTGGACCTGGTTCGCGATCGCTGGTGTTTGCGCTGTCCTGGAGATCCTAAATCTCAGTCTGGTCTTCGCTTCTTTCGCAATTGGAGCCTTTTTCGCCGCAATTTCCCAAATATTCACTACAAATACCACTCTGCCATGGATCGTTTTCGCCCTGGCTACAGTTTTAAGTCTCCGACTCAAGCCGATAGTGGTTCGCTACATCTTCCGAAAGACACCTCCATCGGATACTGGAATTGCTGCTCTCATCGGACATAAGGCGACATCGACCTCGCCAATAACCGACTCTTCGGGGACAATTAAGCTCAAGAACGAGACGTGGACAGCGCGAAGTGAGAGCGGAGAGATTCCAACAGGAGAGAACGTGACGGTTGTGCGAATAGATGGAGCGGTAGCAATCGTCGTTCCGCGCGCCGACTCCTAGAAAATTTCCTGGAGCTACTTTTCAGATCGACTTGAGCAATACGACTAAGGAGTAACGAATGGCACTACTTATCGGACTTGGCGTAATAGTTCTTCTCGCCATTCTCATTACAGTCGGTTCCATCAGAATCATTCCGCAGGCCAACGCGGGGATTGTGGAGCGGCTCGGGAAGTATCACAAGACCTTAGAGCCAGGACTCAACCTCATCGTGCCCGGCATCGACCGCCTCCGCCCCCTTGTCGATCTACGTGAAAAGGTTGTCTCCTTCCCCCCACAACCAGTTATTACGGAAGATAATCTCGTAGTCAGCATCGACACCGTTATTTACTTCCAAGTGACCAATCCAAAATCTGCAACATACGAAATTGAAAATTACATTCAAGGTATAGAGCAACTTGTAGTAACTACTCTACGTAACTCAGTGGGCGGATTGGATCTTGAGAAAGCTCTCACCTCTCGAGACCACATCAACGCCATTTTGCGCGGCGTCCTCGATGAGGCAACTAGTAAGTGGGGCGTGCGCGTTAACCGAGTTGAGATCAAGGCGATCGAGCCACCTCCAAGCGTGCAAGAGTCAATGGAGAAGCAGATGCGTGCCGACCGCGATAAGCGTGCAGCGATCTTGACGGCAGAAGGCGAGAAGCAGAGTCAGATCTTGCGTGCCGAGGGAAATCGCCAAGCGGACATTCTGCGCGCCGAAGGTGAAGCACAAGCTCGGGTGATCAACGCCGAAGGTGAAGCCACGGCAATTGCAAAAGTATTTGAGGCGATTCACTCTGCCAATCCAGATGAGAAGGTCTTGGCATATAAGTACCTAGAGCAGTTGCCGGTGATCGCCAATGGCACCGCCAGCAAACTTTGGATCATTCCTGCGGAATTATCTGGAGCAGCGGCTTCAATTATTAAGGCGTTTAAACCTCAATAATTGAAGCGTGCTCAGCCAATTTTTACGGAACGATCACCGCTCTACCGCGAACAGTTCCTGCGGCAAGATCAATATATGCCTCAGCAGAGTCTGCCAAAGAGTAGCGAGTGTGTTCGGCGTGGATTAAGCCGCGACTTGCCAGGTTAAGAACTTCAATTAATTCTGGCTTACTTCCCCAATAGGTGGTCTGCAAACTGACCTCATAACCTTGTGAGAAGAAGGAAAATGGAACGGCTCCTCCGGCGATACCTACAAGGGTGACATCACCCAATGTGCGAGCTGATGCCAGCGCCAATTTAAGAGTCGACTCAGATCCGACAAAATCCAAGACAACATCTGCACCGTGACCATTGGTCAGCTCGCGAATCGTCTGAGCGGTCTTCTCTCCAGGTTCTAGAACTTCATCAGCTCCAACCTCAGTAGCTAGTGCGAGTGCTGCCGGCTTTGGATCTACTGCAATGACTCGCGCAGCCGTGGTTGCCTTCACAATCTGTACCGCCATATGTCCGAGGCCACCTACTCCAATGACGACCACTGTTGCCTCCGGAGTCATCTTGCTCCAGGAGCGCCGAACAGCGTGAAATGGGGTAAGTCCAGCATCTGTCAGAGGTGCTGCAATAAAAGGATCAAGTCCTTCAGGAAGAGGAACTAAGAACCGCTCCGATGGGATCAGCATAAATTCTGCGACACCACCATCGAGTCCAAGACCTCCACCACCACCAGGAATTGGCGCAGAGGTGGGGTTCTCGCAGAGCGTTTCAATTCCGAGTTGGCATCGAGAACACTTTCCGCAGCCCCATGGTCCATAAACTGCAACCGCCTGACCTTCGTGAACGCTTGTGACGCCAGCGCCAATCGCCTCAACCCATCCTGCATTTTCATGTCCTAATGTGAAGGGTGGATTCCACGGCAAGGCCCCAGCGACAAAATCATGCATCAGATGGAGATCAGAGTGACAAGCACCAGCTCCACCGATTCTTATAACAACTTCTCCCGGACCTGGAGTTGGTTTTGGAACTTCAACTAGCTCGGGTTCGGATTTCCAATTCATTAATCGCAGAGCACGCATTTTTAACTCCTTAGAGACTGCGCAACTTCTTGTGCAATTGCATTATTCACCGCGCTTGGTTTTCGTGGAAGATCCAAGTTGAGTGCTTACACTCTGTCCGCTATTCCTTGAGTCATACCGCCTCTCAGGCAGTGGGTATACATTGGATTTATGTTGATCTGCAATCCAAATCCGTGTTTTTCGCGAACCTTACAAATACCTCACTTTGAACGTGGCGCCGTCATGCGAGCACCGTCGGCAGAAGTTCGTGCCGGTGGAAAAGGGATTGATGCTGCCAGAGTTGGTCACTCACTCAAATGCAGATCGCCATTGCTCGTTCTCATTGGAGATCTTGATGGAGATCAGTTCTGCCGATTCCTGAGTGATGAAGGGATCGAATTTAGAACGTCGAGTTACCACGGCAATATCCGAGTCGCCACTATGTACCAAGAGATCAATTCACCCATCATCACGATTGTCAACGAAGAAGGACCAACCATTGCGCAGGCCGAGTGGGACGCTTACTTAGCTGAACTACAACAAGAAGTTCGACCTCACGAAATTGTGGCAAGCATGGGAAGCTTCCCGCATGGTGTAACTGAAGAAAATATTGCACAGCTCATCAACGTGGTTCATGAGAAAGAAAGTTTGATCTTCTTCGACACCGCTCCTCACTTTCTGGCATGGGCGCTTCGTCATGGAGCAGATATCGTCTCTCCAAATCTTGACGAGGCCGAAGCAGTTATAAGTGGTGGATCAGAGAGTGCATTTCTTGGCGATAACACCAACGGTCGAGCGCGTGCGGAGCGTGCGGCGCAAACCATCTGCGAATTAGGGGCGAAAGTTGCAATCGTGCACGCCGGGTCTCTGGGGTGCGCACTCGCCTACAAAGACCAGACCATCTGGATTCCGACGGTAGATGTTGTCGTGGCGAGCTCCGTCGGTGCAGGCGATTCACTTGCCGCAGGATTTATTTTGAAGACAGAAGAGCAAGGTCTGGAACGCGATCTCGACCAGATTGACTGGCGACTCTCGCTCCAATTCGGATCGGCTACGGCGGCCGCTGCATGCGAGAAGGGGCGATCGGGAGATGTCGACCCTGAGCGCGTAAGCCAATTATTTGAAGAGATTCGCACTCTAGATTCCTCTGAGAGGTAGTGCACGATGAACGTTGAACAATACGATCGCATGAAGAACGGGGCCGGCTTTATTGCCGCCCTGGATCAGAGCGGCGGAAGCACGCCAAAAGCACTGGCGCTATATGGGATCGATGAGTCGATGTATTCATCGCACGATGAGATGTTCTCGCTTATGCATCAAATGCGGGCACGAATCATCACCAGTCCTGCATTTACGAGTGAGCGAATCTTGGGCGCAATCCTCTTTGAAATGACTATGGAGCGCCTTATTGAAGGGATTCCCTCTGCGGAGTATTTGTGGAATCGCAAGCACATCGTGCCACTCCTCAAAATTGATAACGGGCTCCTGCCTACAGCACATGGCGTGGCACTGATGAAACCGATTCCCGAGTTAGCCTCAAGACTAGAGAAAGCTAGGCGGTTTGGAATATTTGGAACCAAGGAGCGATCGGTCATTTATGAGCCAGATTTTGCTGGCATAAGTTCCTGCGTCGACCAGCAGTTTGAGATCGCTGATGAAGTTTTGGACTCAGATCTAGTGCCGATCATCGAGCCTGAGGTCGATATCAAGAGCAATGAGAAGCGCTACATAGAGGAGATTCTCAAGAGCGCACTGATGGCGGGACTCGACTCGCTAGAGAGCAACCAAAATGTCATGCTCAAATTAACCCTCCCAGAGGAAGCGAATTTCTACGCCGACATCGTGCGACATCCCAGAGTGCTACGCGTTGTCGCTCTCTCGGGGGGTTATAGCCAAGAACACGCGGTTGAATTATTGGCACGTAACGAAGGCCTTATCGCCAGTTTCTCCAGAGCCCTCACCGAAAATTTGCATCACGATCAAAGTGATGAGAAGTTCAACGCGACCCTTGAGCGCTCAATAGAGAATATTTATTTAGCATCGACCCAAAAGATCACGATCTAAAAAGTCTCTCGCAAATCAGGGTTAGTGGCGGGAAGTTTGGCGCGCTCCGCATGCACTTACGGATTACACCAATTGCATATGGCGGGATCTGCTCGACTCTCTGCGCGTGGCTCTAGCTTTTTAAAGTCACATTTCACACAACCCAATACATCTGCTCGAACGGCCTTCTCTACAAAGGAGCTGCAGTCTCTGCATAAGAGACCACGCTCGACCCCCACCTTTCCCCAACCAGGGGTATGGCAGTCGGGACAGTGGGTGGAGATTCGAAGAGCCAGGAGGCGAGCTGCGGCAGCAATGTTTGCTTGCCTTGAAGGTGAGCAATGTGCGCGCAGATCCGATTCAACGATAACTGCGCCGGTCGCCGAGTAGCTCGAGCATTCAGTAATTGCGGCTTCCAATTCTTGAGCGCTCCCGATTCCTTTAGCGCAATGCAAAGGTGAGGAGTTCTCTGCCTTAACAATCAATCTGTGGCGAGGAAAATCCGCTCGCTGAAGAAAATCACCCAACTCGGCGCCAACAAAGGTTCTCGTTGATGCAGCCCTAATGTCGAGGGAGCGATAGCTCTCGCTAACTACGATGTCCCGCTCCGCATCCACCCAGACCAGATGTTCGATGTCAGAGATCACAAATGGAATGAATGGGTCGGGACCTACGGAGCCCTCAGATGCCATCCCAAGTGGCAGGCCTGACTCTTTCATTCCAAGCCGAGCCTTTGCTATCGCAGTATCCAGCGGTGAAGCGCTCCGTTCAATATCTCCGGAAAAAGTTCCAAATTGATCGGTATCGAGAGCTCTCTCTAGCAACTCAACTCCAAGAACCTCCCTAAAACTTGGCGCCACGAGCCTCTGCTTCTCATGCTGTGAGGTCAAAACCGCCAGGTGACCGCGATAGATATCAAGGTGGTTCATCTTGCACCTCGAAAAAATCTAGGAGTTGTTACCGATGGAATGAATTGCAATCCATCCCCCTCTCGCCAACTCCGCTAACGATGAGTTATCAACGACCTCATCTATAAATTGCTGCGGAGCGGCAATATAAAATTGAAGTCTGATTGGAAGATGTCCCTTGGTACTGCGGGGTTCGGCAAGAGCGGATGTACTAATGGATTGCCATGGCAGACCTCTATAGAGCGGCCCATCACTTCCAAGTAATACTCCAGCCTCACCTAAAACGTTATGACGAGTTTTGTCGCCACTACTAAATTTCTGAGGATCGCTCACCGCCATGTTGTAAGCAAAGTTGATCATCTGCATGACAACTCCAGGTCCAGATAAAATCGTGTTGAGGATCGAACTGTCGTGATCCTCGCGCCAGTCGTAATCATGAAGGAAAACCCGGCTCCCCAAATTTGCACCGTAGGTGAGCGAGCGAGGGCCAATGACGCATGCTGCGTTTGAGCTAAGTCCCCACTCGGGGAAGACTTGCCACCACGCGACGGCAGCTCTCTGCTTCAAATAAACGGGGCTTACAAAGGTAGGACTTCCTGGGTAATCGCGCCGTGGCAAGGTAGAGATCCTCGAACGGAGCGATCTGAGAGCGGAGGATCCCTCTGACTCCATTACCGAACTGGCATTTGGATCAAACTTCAAAGTGCCTAGCGTGGTGTTATGCTCGGCTGCATAGAAGCGAACGGATGCCTCTCCATAGATTGAAGACAGATGCCTCTGGACTTCGGGATCGTTCATCAGATTGGCTGCAAAGCGAGCGTTGAGCAAGCCATTGTTTCCACCACATGCACCGCACTCATACATGCTCCGGAAGGGCGTGTTTGAAGCATCTGCTCCATGGCCAACAAAGATCAGCTCCTTGATCCCATCCAATTTCACGATCGAGGTTATGTTGGATGCGTAGGCGATCTTTTGATCTAAGGAGAGTAACGATGGGTCAGCACCTGTTGCACCCATCCAACGCGGAGCATCAAAATGACTATTAATACGATGAGCCAGCCAGGGCAGGAAAGTATTGAGAAGGTTGAGAAGGCCATTCATCAATCCAAATCCCTCAGCGATTGCAAGTGCGCCTGTACCGCTTGTGGCCTTCTTCCAGATGATAGGCAGAGCCCATGTGTAACTCTCCTCGCGACTATCTGAGAGAGCAATAGAGGGCTGAAGAATCACGGGGGCGAAATTGAGTAGCTTCTTATGGGATTTACCTTTCGAGGTCAGACAGATATCAACGCCAAAGAATCCGGCCATCCCATAGGTACGCACATTCAATTCCTCCGCGCGCTGCCGCAACAGATCACTGCGAACATCGATGCATGTGACTATTCCTATTTCGTTGCTCTGACGATCAAGAGAGGTACCGCCCGTGAGATTGAGGGAGGCCTCGAACTCGGATGCAAAACTCGCTTCAAGCGCTGTTTGCCAAATCTCTGCCTGCGGAGCAATCTTCGCCTTGCGGGTGAGAATATCTTCACCATGTGCAAGTGCTAGCGCAGCGCGAAGCGCGAGCAGTGATATCTCCGAATCCTTGCCCAACCCCTTTACAAATATGTACCAGGAGATATCGACTGCAATGAGCCCCTGAAGTAGAGAGATGGATGTGGTTGGTGCTCCGCTGTTGCGGTAGCGAGTCTCAAGCATCGCGAGAGAAGTCGCCAATGATTCCTGCGGATCTGACGGGAGAAGAGAGGCTATCTTTGAATTTAAGCTCTGGTGCCAGAGCGAATAAGCACCGCCTGGGTGAGAATTACCTCCGTTAAACCAAGCCTGCGAACTCCACCAACTTGAATGAGTAGCGACTTTATTAGGTGCTTTATCCGCATATTCCTTCTCGTTGTGGAAGGCATCTGCCTTCGTTAATGAGATCAATTGATCGACCTGAGCGCCGTATGTAACAGCGGACTCCTCTAGTGCCGTACGGGTTATCACTCCGCTCTCGAGCAACTCTAGATATTGCTCGCTTGATTGGTACATAGATATTCCATATCCAGCGGCGATATCGGCTGCTGCTCCATAATCTAAGTGGTGTAGCCCAGCGAGAGAGTCTTGGGCAACAATCTCGGAAAGCGCCCCACCGGCAATAAATGGAGAGCCAGCTACCTCAACCCTCTCAAGTAAATCGGTGGCGCCATTCTGAATAACTTTGCTGCTGGCAATCAACCCAGATTTCACCGTGTCGCTGCGTAGGCGATAGTGATTGATCCATGAGGCAAATCGCAAGGTCCAATTACGAGGAACAAATCTGAAGATGGCTGTCATTACAAGTATTGCAGCGGAGATTGTGATGATAAGTGAGAGACTCGGCTTCCAAAGGTATGCGAAGAAGTTTGAAAATAACTTTAGTACTCCGAGATAGAAGGCGAATCCAAGCACTCCTGTTGTAATGGTTTGTAGTGCTAACCGTAGATTCAATTTCCCTGCGAATACAAAGATGCTCGCTAAAGCAATTGCTCCCACAGATATATTAAGAAGATAATCTCGACCCAACCACCAAATTCCGAAAGCGACTGTGGCACCATATAAAACGGCTAACAGAGCACTGAAAGTTTTATTCGATTCGTTGCTGCGATCAATCGGCATAGCATTCTTGCGACGCAATGGAGCGCCACCGGCGCGGAGAAAACTCCAACTCTTATAACTTCCATGGCCCGCGATATGCAGAAGAACGATTCCAGGAATACCAAGCACTCCTTCCAGCGCCATAAAAGCCATCTGCATGCTGGTGCCGTTTGCCAATTTGCCCTTTTCGTCATGGCGATGACGCATAACAGAAAGAGAGGCAATGATTGTTAGTAACCCGATGATCACAACGAGTGAGCGATCCTTCTGAATGATCGGCAGTGCAACGAGGAGATATCCAAAGCCATTGACGATCCCTGCATGAAGCAGAGCAGAGAGCGGTGTTGGGGCTTCAATGGTCAGGATCAACCAACGCATTGCCGGCAAGAGGCCGCTGCGAATCACACCCGCGAGCGCGAAAAGCGCTCCAATCAAGATAGTGAGCGGGGTGGATTTGATCGCCCCCAGAGCAGCCCATGGATCCACGTGATTGAAATGCGAAAGCGCGATCGCTCCCCAGAGCGCGAGGTCTGAGACCAAGAACCAAGACCCGATCGTTCGAGATGCCTTGCGGGATGGAAAATCATTGGCGTGATTGACCAAGAGAGCGGCACCTAAGCCACTGCTCGTCCAGCCGATACCCAACGCGAGGAGGTTGCTGGTGAGGAAGGTTATGTAGATCCCCACCGAGGTAAGCAGGAGGAGGGCACCAAAGCGGCTGTAACGCGCCTGCCCAACTAAGTTCCGCTGCGCGAAATAAGAGATCGCAGCGATCAAAATCGAGCTATAGAGCAGCAGTGCGGCTCGAAACTCGGGCAGGGTGGAGTGATGAATGCCAAAGAAGGATGCGAAGGCCGCCGCCCCCACTAGTACCGCCAGCGCTCGATTTATCCTGTATGTAAACATAGGAGAATTATTACCTGTATTTAATTACCTGTCAAAATATGCCGTATAATTACCTTATGGCTAATGAGAAGTGGACCCTGCTTTCCAACCACGGCCATGTCCTAGTAGCTCTAAGTAAGGACCCGACCCTTCGTATTCGAGATCTTGTCGATGTCATTGGGATCACCGAGCGATCAGTCAGAGCCATCATCGCCGACCTCAAGGAAGGTGGTTACATCACCATCGTAAAAAATGGCCGGCGCAATGAGTACCGAATCAATACTGGAATGAATTTTCGCCACCCGGCCGAGGCCACGCACCAGGTGAATGACCTGTTAAAGATTTTTAATAAGAAATAATTGAGTTGTGGAGCAAGCGCTCGTTAACTGGTTACTCGACTCTGACCCAGCGTTGCGCTGGCAGGTAGAGCGAGATCTACTTGACGCCCCGGTTGAACTCTGGGGTTCAACTCATGCTCGGGTGTCGCATGAAGGTTTTGGGGCAAAACTACTCGCCTTGCAAGATGAAGATGGTCAGTGGGCCGGCGGTTCATATTTTCCAAAGGGTTTTGATTTTGCAACGGTTAAGAGTGAAGGTCAGCCGTGGACCGCTACAACTTGGTCCCTTAACTCACTTCGCGAATGGGGTGTTGATGCATCTGCTCTGAGCGATACAGCAGATCGATTAGAAAAGAACTCGCTCTGGGATTACGGCGATCTGCCTTACTGGGATGGTGAAGTTGATTGCTGCATCAACGCTTACACCTTGGCCAATGGAACATGGTTAGGGCGAGATATGTCTCGCCTCGCGCAATGGTTCGTGGAACATCAGATGGAAGAGGGTGGTTGGAACTGCGAGTGGGAATCGGGATCAGTTCGTTCTTCATTCCACTCAACTTTGAATTCATTGATAGGAATTTTGTATTACGAACAAAATTCTGGGGGCTTTCCTGAATTAACCACGGCACGAAAGGCGGCAGAAGAATTCTTGTTGCGGCGTAAACTCTTATTTCGCCTTGAAACTGGCGAGCAGATAGCTCCGTGGGTTACTAGTTTCGGGTATCCGACCAGGTGGAGATATAACGTCCTCAGAGCGCTCGAATATTTTCGTCAGGCCTCCACATTGGATGGATTGGCACCCGATCCACGCTTAAAAGAGGCTATTTATATAGTTAATAACGCGCTCACCCCAGATTCAAAACTCATCCAATCGCATCACGAATTAGGAAGCGAATGGTTTCCCGTTGATGTACCTGTTGGCCAACCCTCTAAATGGCTTACATTAAGTGCCTTACGCACTTTGCGATGGTGGAAGGATATTAAGTGAAATTCACTGACGGTTTTTGGCAATTGCGAGAGGGAGTCACTCTGCAACATGCGATCCAGATATATGAAGCGGAATATTCGCAACACTTAAGACTTCTCGCCATACCAAAAATTATCCGCCATCGCGGCGATACCCTCAATACGCCCACCTTCAGCCTAAAGATTGATTCTCCAATTAATGACGTTCTCAGAGTTCTTGTCAGTCATCACACTGGCTCACCCGCCTCTCTCCGTTTTGCGCTCCAAGAGAGTGATTCGCCAACAACATTTTCTGAAGACGAGTCCACTTGGCGCATACGGGCCGGCAAACTGGAAGCAGTTATTAATAAGGGAACACAGTGGCGGATAGATTTCAAAGGAGATGGCGAACTCCTCACGAGCTCAGCGGCAAAGAGTTTGGCCTACGCTGATGTGCAGAACCAAGATGGGAGCAAGAGTTTCTTTATTTCGCAACAACTCAACTTAGGAGTTGGCGAACTTGTCTATGGACTTGGTGAGCGTTTTACTCCAGTTATAAAAAATGGTCAGGTCATCGATATGTGGAATCTTGATGGTGGGACCAGCAGCGAGCAGGCTTACAAGAATGTTCCCTTTTACCTCACGAATAAAGGTTACGGAGTCTTTGTAAATAACACTGGCAGAGTCTCATTTGAGGTAGGAACCGAAGCGGTGGAGCGAGTGCAATTTTCTGCTCAGAGCGAAGATCTCGAATATCTGGTGATCTATGGTCCAACTCCCAAAGAGATTATTTCGAAATACACCGCACTCACGGGAAGAGCGCCGGTTCTCCCTGAGTGGTCTTTTGGGCTCTGGCTCAGTACCTCTTTTCTTACCGATTACGACGAGGCCACCGTCAATAAATTTGTCGATGAGATGGCAAACCGGGATATTCCGCTCTCCGTTTTCCACTTCGACTGCTTTTGGATGCGCGAATTTCATTGGTGTGACTTTGAGTGGGATCCAAGGACTTTTCCAGATCCCAAGGCGATGCTGGCGCGCCTCAAAGCAAAGGGGCTCAAGATTTCTCTTTGGATAAACCCATACATTGCTCAAGCCTCATCTATTTTTGAAGAAGCGAAGAGTTCTGGATACTTACTGAAAAGAGCAGATGGCTCTGTCTGGCAATGGGACATCTGGCAGGCCGGTCAGGCCATCGTTGATTTTACAAATCCAGAGGCTCGAGAGTGGTTTAAGTCGAAGTTGCGCCCGCTTCTAGAGATGGGAGTCGACACTTTTAAAACCGATTTTGGAGAGCGAATTCCAACGGACGTTCAATACTTCAATGGCGCCGATCCTGAGCAGATGCACAATCTTTATGCGCTCATTTATAACCAAACAGTTTGGGAGTTAATGCAAGAGATAAAGGGCGAGCAGGCGATTCTCTTTGCGCGCAGCGCCACAGCTGGAGGTCAATCGATGCCTGTTCATTGGGGTGGGGACAACACATCTAGCTTTGAATCAATGGCGGAGAGCCTGCGTGGAGGATTGAGCCTTCTTAGTAGCGGTTTCGGGTATTGGAGCCATGACATTGGAGGCTTCGAAGGCACCCCTGATCCCGCAGTTTTTAAACGCTGGCTTGCCTTTGGATTGCTCAGCTCTCACTCCCGCCTGCACGGAAGCAGCAGCGTTCGAGTCCCATGGAGTATTGACGAGGAGTCCGTCGATGTGACCCGAACCTTCGTTCATCTCAAGCAGGCCTTGCTCCCCTACCTCCTTCAGGTCGCCAAGATTGTCAATGAAGAAGGAACACCCATGATGCGACCGATGTTCATGGAATTTCCTGAAGATAAGACCGTATGGTTTTTAGATCAGCAATACATGCTCGGACCTGATCTGCTGGTTGCCCCGGTATTTAACGCTGAAGGCCGCGTTGAGTTCTATCTACCGGCTGGCGAGTGGAGAAATTATTTCACAGATGAGTTGGTAAACGGAGGTCGCTGGATCAAGGAAGTTCACGGCTTCCACACGCTTCCTTTGTATATACGTCCAAACCCAGTTCTGCTTTTGGGGAACTCTTCTACTAGCGTCTAACTTGCTAAGGTGACAGTTCTTATTAACTTCTGTCCTTGAACCGTTGTACTAATTCTTACTTGTTGCACGTCTCTACTTTTCACACGTGCGACCTGACCGCCAGAACGAGCGCTGCCAACCAAACTCTTCGATAATAGTGAATCCGTATTCTTCTGGCAGGAAGTCCAATTTGAATGTGCGTGGTTCACTTGAACCTCAACCGAGACAACGGTAAGTGAGAGTTCTTTCGAATCGCTGTTTCCATTGCTGACAACGGTAAAGGCGTAGATCCCCGAGCTCTCTGTCTGTGGCACGCCAGATATAACTCCATCAGCGGAGAGCGAAAGTCCGGCTGGAAGAGCTGGAGTGACGCTCCAATTGAAATCCGATACTCCATTGATTGTGCTGAGCCTTGCAAAATATGGATGAGATTTTCCATCAGAGGGGGCTTGCCCTAGAGGAAGTGAGGTTGTAGCGATGGCAAGGTTTGCTGCGCTTGCCGAAGATGCAACGACCGATGTAGAAAGGTTGTACGGCTCTGGATTGCTTGAAGTGCATGGCTGAAACTTTTGAAGTTGGATCTGATGGACTGCGGAAGCGAGGTCTGCGGAAGCGACCAGAGTTGGATCGCTCCGCAGCGCAGACGCCCGGGCCTGGGAGACGGCCCCAAACAAAACTATTCCCCCGATGACCATGATTATTAGCATGGCAATGATTTCAATCAGCGATATTTCACGTGCGCCACGTGACACGTAGTCATCATGACGCCTCGAATCAGGGTAACCGTGCGGTCCGCTATGCCTACTCATACGGTCCCCAAAATTCTCCTAAAACTCATAATTACCCGGCGATAGATCCGCAACAAAGTGGTGGGCCAGCCATGAATACGATCTTGCCCTTGCCTGAAGACAGAGACCCCTGTGTTTTGGTGGCTGCCTGGCTTGGGGTTGCTGTAAGAACCAATCCCACAACTAATGCACTTGCTACTGCGACGACTTTTCCGATCATCTCTTTAATCCCCTCTGGAGGTGGTTCAAATCGGGTTCTCCCGACCGAATTCGAACGTGTAAAGGATTGGGTCGAATCGAATCAACTTGTCAATTTTCTTTACTATGTTAGTAAAGCATTGTCATGTGCTATTGTCAATACATGGAGAAACTCACCTTTGGCGAACGCCTTCGCCAACTCAGGGTCAAAGCCGACCTCACCCAGCCAGAGCTCGCCCAGGACATCACCAGCGTGAGCCATATATCCCTGATCGAATCCAATAAGCGCCAGCCTTCGGATGAGATCGTCACCAAATTGGCGGCCCGCCTCGGGGTACCGGTTGAGTTTCTTCGATATGGGCCTGAATCAGAGTCAATCCAGAGTCGTCGCAAGGATTATCTCTTCGCTGAGATCTCCTTCAAAAATGGCGATTTCGCTTTCGCCCAGACTCTTCTTGAAAAGATATTGAAAATTTCCTCCCTTCCTGTCGATACCGAATTTGAGATCCAAGTTCAATCTCTTTACGCCCAAACGCTGGAAAAATCTGGTGATCTAGATCGGGCGGCCAATGAGACTAAAGAGCGCCATTGCTTTAGCCCAGAGCGCAGGACTTCCACTTCAGGTCATTGAAATGACTATCACACTCTCGAAATATGCCAAGAGAATCCGGGCGATTTTGTGACCGCGCTAGAACTTTTGGAGCAGGCAGAGAAATCAGTCCCCGCCCAGCTCCAGAAAAGTGCAACATATGCGCGCTTACTCTCGAGCAAGATCGCTATTCATTTTCTTCGTGGAGATTACATTCGTGCTTATGATATTTCGAAGGCTGCGATGGCCATCTTCGATGATCAAACAGATCCCATTGCACGAGCATCGATCTATTGGAACGCAAGCCTTGCAGCCGATGCAATCCAAGATGCCTCTCAAGCACTTCTATTGGCCCAGAGAGCAGCCGGTCTCTTCTCTGAATCTGAAGACTCTCGAGAAGAAGGCAGCCTACGGGTAGCTATTGCCTGGCTTCTTACTCGCCAAACACCGCCTGATATTGCAGGTGCTCAAAAGCAATTAGATCGAGCAGGTGTTCTATTGAACGAACATGGCTCTCCCGTGGACATTACTTACTATCAAACAGAGTTGGCTCGAGTTGAGTGGCTTAACGGTGACTTCGAGAAATCTCGCGAAACCATCAAGTCAGCTATCGCCAATACAGATCCAAGCAAGGATCTCTTGCAACGGGCTGATGCCTACCTCTTAGCTGCGCGCGCTGAAATTAGTTTGGGGAATCAAGCAGAGTCAGAGATGAATTTGCTCGCTGCCAAAGGCAGTTTGCTGGGGATGGAACCATCTCGCCAAAATGCACTCGCATGGCGCGAACTCGGAGATATCTACTCCGGACTTGGCTACCTCGAAGATGCAATAGATGCCTTTCGGCAGGCGCTACAAGAAGCTGGCGTTGCCGCAAGTCCACTGGCTTTTTCAGATCTCAAAATTGCAGAGAAAGGAGTTAATCGTCCGCAAAGATAGTCAATTGGGGCACGAAGTTATCTCCTTCTTAGTGCCCCAATTGCTCTACTAATTTTTTACTTCTTTAGCGCTCCCGCGACATCTCCGTCGGGATATTTCTTAGAGTGCAACATAAATACATAGTTCTTTGCATTCGCAGCGAGCGTGGCAAGTGATACTCCATCTTCCTTCTGACAGACCGCAGTTTTGGCATTCACAGCGGCAAGTTGGAGCGGGAAGAAAATTTCATCCGAGATCGTCATGTTCTTCTGACTGGCAGCGTGAACATGAGCGGCTGTCAAATCTTTAACATTTGTAGTGATCTGGTAGCAAAAAGTATCGTTGCCATAATTTATGGTGAAGGTTCCCGAAGCGGTATCGGTTGGCGAGCCAACCCCATCGAGTACACCCTTGCCATTTGCTAGAGCGTGAAAGGTAACGCTTCCGGAAGTTGGAACTTTGATGGAAGAACTGACCTTCTTGGTGTCCCCCACATTGAAACTAAAGCTTCCATTCAGTACATGCCCATCTTGAGCCGCCACTCGGAAGATGACCTTGTAAATTCCGGACATCACCATGGATGGCTGTAGAACATTCGAAAGGATCGAGCCTTTCACAATATTGTCCGGCGAGGTGATTGTCATACCCATCGGATCTACAACTTGCACCTGATTAACCGAGGAACTTCCCAGGGTCAATAACGGGTTAGCAAATTTGAGGACGATCGACTCGGGCAACTGCGAGACGGTAGCTCCGGCAGTTGGGTTAGATCCGATAAGTACCGTATGAGCAGAAGCAACCGGCGCTAGCACCACCCCTAGGAGCAGTGCCAGCACAAGAGCTATTCGACCTTTCTTCACATCTTCATCTTATGCCAATGGGCATTTCAAAGATCTCTCAATGATCCACATGAATTTCTAAGTATTTGTGCCCCGAGTGGGGGTCGAACCCACACTTGGAGGATTTTAAGTCCTCTGCCTCTGCCATTGGGCTATCGGGGCGCACAGTCATTGAAGAGATCGAATCAACGAGAACGCGAGTGTACTAGCCCGCTGTGATGCCAAAAAACGCAGCGACTGTTCACGCAAAATAGATCAATTTCATACTGCTTTGACTCAGTACAACGGGTAATTTCTGCGCATGGCAAAATTCAATCCTGCTCGCAGAAGCGTGCTTATTGGCTCTGGCACCGCACTCCTTATGGCTAAATTTCCAGTCACTGCCTTTGCACAAGGCCCAACTGCCGTCTGCTCTCGCGCCGGCCAAAAAATTATTTCTAAAGGCAAGAACTACATCTGCGTAAAGAGCAATGGAAAATTGCAATGGCAGGCTCTCGTACCAACTAAACCACCCATTTCAGTACACCCCTCAAAGGCATCTGGTGAAACAGCGCCCGCTCCAGCAACTTCTCCATCAAAGGTAAATGGCTATCTCGTGGGCAAAATCTCTGAATTATCAGAAGGCGTATCGAAGATTGTCGTAGCAAAGAATTTACAAGGTCAATCTGTATCGCTTGCGCTATTTCTCTCTGGAAAAGTAGTTACAGCGCACTCGACTGTATGCACACACATGGGTTGCGCAGTTGGCGCAGCCGGAAAGCAACTTGACTGTCCTTGTCACGGATCAGTTTTTGATGCTCAGACGGGCGCTGTAGTAAATGGCCCAGCTCAGACTCCCCTGCAAAGCTACCAAGTAGCGCAGGTGGGTAACGAGATTTACATTACAAATTAAAGTATTTAAAACTTTCTTTGGAAAGGTAGTGGCTTTCGCATCCGAATAATTAGGAGTAGCGGAATAAATACATACGGGGCGTTGTAAGCCAGGAATACCCAAGGGTGGGGAGTTCTCCATTGTGGCTCTCCAAAAAATTCAACTCCAAATACAACGACGCCGGTAATCCCAGAGATCAAAGTTCCATAAATTACTGCGAAGAGCTGAATCCACTCTTTGCCTTTAAGAATTGAATAGACCAGGACTAAGTAAAAAGGGGCATACACAAAGGCAGAGAGACCTGTCACAAACCGCATCCAGATGGGTGGGTGCAGGAAGAGCGGGTCATTAACGCTGGCGTAGGAGTAATTCAGCCGCGCCAGAATATTGCCGCTATGCGGGGATTCAACGACACCCAAGGTGGGAATGGCATCGCTAATGATGCAGGTTATAAAAGCCCATGAAAAAAAGATAAGAAATAGGTAATCGAATTTTCTCTGTTTAAGAGGGAGAGCCACCGAGGAAAATTATCACACCTTCTATTGAATTCTTAGATTGTAAATAAAATAGTTATCAAGGCACTCAACATAATTGCCCCTGATTGACCGGCACTTATTAGGTGATTTTCACTCCCCAAAGTGACTGCGGCCGCGGGAATTCCGAGTTGGGCGCTAGCAAGGAAAATATTGCGCCGCGGTTGTCCAAAGAGTGCTGAAGGCAGATGGGAGATAAGTGCGGCGCAACAGAGCAGGATCGCCAAAATTATGCTGTCACGCGAGTGAAAGGTTTGGCGGATATTTATGGAGGCGCCGAGCCATACAAAATAAATAGGCGCGAAAAGTCCTTCGCTTACCCCAAAGATCTGCCGCGATAACCGATGGGGAACTCCTATGCTGGCGAAGGCAACACCCAGAGTAAAGCCAGCGATCATTACAGAGGCATGAAAACGAATCGCCACTGCAGCAACCAGAAGCAGGGTCGCCAAGCTAATGCGAAGCTCAAAACCTAAGTGATCTAACTTAGATACCCCGTGCGCTTTATCAAGCCATCCCCTACCTTTGGCAAAACTCAGAGCGAAATAAATAAGGATTGCAAGCGCTAAAACGAGTAGCGCTCCACCCGTTGCCTCTACCCGATTCGTCTTTTGAGTGAAGAAGGGCAGCGCTACAAAGGCGATGGCATCGGCGAGCGTCACCTGTGTAATCAAGATGCTGAGTGAGAGCGAGGGCGAAATATTTTCTACGAGCGGGATTACAAGAGCAGCCGAGCTTGAAAATGAGATCACGGCCAGCAATTTCCAATTGTGGAAATGGGCGAAGTGGTCAACCAGAATTGCAACGACGACCGCCAAGCCAAAATTGGCAAGCAGTATCCAGATCGCCTTCTCAAAGGATTTCTTGGTGAGCGTTCTGTAATCGATATGGCTTCCCGCGCCAAACATGAGGAGGGCGAAGCCAACGGTGGCAAATAATTTTAGGCTGGGATCTGCAACTGGAATCTTCTTAAAACCACTATCTCCCAAGATCGCGCCAATGAGTAACTCACCAACGGCGACTGGCACTCCCCACCGCTTTGGAATCCGAAGGAGTGGCCCCACCAATCCAGCGACAATGAGACCGCCTAATAACTGGATACTCATTGGAGATAGGCTACTGCCAGAGTTGAAACCGCAACAGTGAGGACGAGTATCAATGTCAGATCCGATTACTATCCAAGAACTTTCCGCTGATTTTTGGAGTTGGAGAGCGGCGCAACAGCCTCGCTCCGGTGATGACATTCCCCGCATTGAACGCCCTGATAACTGGACTCCGCGATGGTCGGCAAGTGATGTAGAGCGATACAGAGTTGAGCTCGCCGCCTTTGAAAGTTCCTTAGCCTCAATTTTTAATCTTGCTGATCTTCAGTCGACCGACTCCCCATCCGGCTGGATCGATAAAGCCCTAATACATTCCGCACTGTCACGCGTTAAATGGGAGTTGGATTACTTAGAAATTTGGCGGCGCCAACCTCGCTTCTACATTGATCAAACCGTTGGGGTTATCTTCGATTACTTAACCCCAGTCGAAGTTAACGAAATAACTATTAAGAACGTGCGCAGAACGTTGCTCAGTTTTGCGGCCACTCTCTCTGACGCCCGGAGCAATCTGGCCGGAAACGCTTACAAGGAGTTGGCGCAAGAATCGATTGCCGAACTCGCTCATATCCAAGAGCAATTAAATACCGTTGGTGAAAATCTGCTCTCTTATGTTTCGACAAATGAGGCCGAAGCCCTTTTGAGTGAGTTTGCAAGCGCAGGAAATGAACTTGCCGAGTTCCGCACCTGGCTCACCGAATCGCTTCCGACCTTTCCAGATTTCATGCCGATCGGTCTAAGTGGCTTTGAATGGTTCTTAAAGAACGTTGCCTTCAACCCGCTTACACCTACCGAACTGATCAATATTGGCCATTTAGAGTTTGAGCGAGCCATCTTCCTTGAGACGGTGACTAATAATCGATATGTAAATGTGGCACAGCCTCCGTTGCCAAGTTCCGCCCAAGCTCAAAGTGATGATGAAGCACGCTTAGAACGCGAAGTTAGAGCCTTCTATGAGGAGCAGAATTTGCTCAGCCAACCAGAGACTCTTGGCGAATACTTAAATGCACCTCGACCAAAGTATCTTGAACCAATTCGTTGGCTTGGAGTCAGCGATGATCTGACTGGTCCATCACGACTGGATATCAACGGCATTAGTTATGTGCCCGAGCCACATCCGCAACTGCCTTACTTTTATGCCGCCAACGCGAAAGATCCTCGGGCAGGCATCGTTCACGAGGGGGCTCACTACAAGCAACTGGCTCTCTCATGGCGCCATGAGAACGAAATTCGCCGCCACTTCTATGACTCAGGCGCCAACGAAGGCATCGCCTTCTACAACGAGGAGTTAATGCTGGCAGCGGGTCTCTTCGCTGATAAACCCCACTCCCAGACCTTGATGTATAACTACGCGCGCCTGCGAGCGCTACGAGTAATCATCGATGTCTCACTTGCTACTGGACAGATGGATATAGAGACGGCAGCAGAGTTCTTGGCACACAAGGTCCCTATGGATATGGAGACGGCTCGTGAAGAGGCGGTCTTCTTCGCGGGATTTCCTGGACAAGGCATGACCTATCAAATCGGCAAAACTCAGATCATCAAGTTGTTGGCTGATGCCACTCGAGATATAGGCACTGACTTTTCACTTCGGAAATTCCATGATTACCTCTGGAAAAATGGAAATCTCCCCATCAGTTTGCTCCGCTATGAATTGCTCGGCGATGCAAGTGATATAGAGAAGATCACTGGTCATAGCGATGCACACGATGTGGAGATCATCTGGGGCAATGTCCGCAAAATGCTTGATGCATTCATGGCAAAGAACAGAGCTCTCGCTGATTCGTTCATCAGCGATGATGTAACTCTGTGGGATTCCGAGGAACGTGACCTAGTTCATACCTTGGTTGGACTCAATCAACTACGAGATCGCAGGCCAACTGATGGCAGCGGACCTAAATTATTGGGAATCGACAACATCAAGCCGGTCATCACCATTCATGGGGATCTAGCGATTGCTCGCTATGAACTACATGTAAGGACTGAGGGCGGAGTTCATGATGAATATATAAGGAATACCGCTATCTGGCGCCGCGAAAATGGTGGTTGGAAGTGCTTCCATAATCACGAGGATAAGTTGGCCTTATAAGTTCCACTATGTAAGACCTACGATTCAAGACCTACTTTTATAGACCTAATTGCACCCAAATGTCCTAAATGTATTGTCTTTACTCCTATCCGGCTTTAGTATTCCCGAAGTCCAAGTTATTGGGCAGCTAGCGAAATGGAGCAAATAATTGGGAACCCTCAAAATAGGTAGGAAGCGCCTAACCGCAACCCTCGGCGCGGTGGCTCTTGTCTCTTCCTCCTTGATCCTTCAAACAACCTCAAGCAACGCTGCTTCCGACAAAGTCTTGGTAATTGACTCTGAGTTCAATCACAAGACTTTAGATCCACAACGGGAATTTGAAGATGGCGGAAACATGATGGACCGCGCCATCTACGACACCTTGTTAACTTTCAAGGGAAGTGATGCTTCTCGTCCCGTCCCGGATCTTGCCTTGTCATACACGGTAAATGCGGATTCAACGGTGTACACCTTCAAACTACGTAAGGCAGCTCGCTTCTCAGATGGCACCCCTGTTACTTCAGCAGATGTCGTCTACTCACTCGATCGCCTCAAGAATATTCAAGGCAACCCTTCATCTCTGATGGATGGATTAACCGCAACCGCGACCGATCCATACACAGTGGTCATCACCGCTGATCAGCCTGACACCGCAGTTCCAGTTAAGGTCGCTGGGCCTGAGTTCGGAGTAGTAAACAGCAAGCTCGTTGCTGCTCATGGTGGTTACGCCCTCACCGGTGCAAACACCAAGGACACCGCCGAGAACTTCCTCAACACCACTTCTGCTGGTAGCGGTCCATACATGCTCTCTAAGTTCAGCCTCACAACAGAGGTTGATCTGGTTGCAAACCCTAAGTACTGGGGACCACGTCCTGCTTACTCAAAGATCGTTATTCGTAACGTCACCCAGGCTGTACAGGCACTTGATGTACAAAAGGGTGTTGCCAATATCGCTCTCGATCTCTCACCAAAGCAGGTTGACTCCCTCAGCGGCGTCAACGTAACTGCTGGTGTAAGCACAACCGTTTGGTTCTTGTACTCAAATGCAAACCCAACCATCTCTGCAATTACATCTGATCCAAACTTCCAGAACGCTGTTCGTTACGCCTTGAATTACAAGGATCTCGTAGCCTTCGCTGGAAAGGGAGCAATTCAGGCCGCTGGAATCATTCCATCAGCCTTCCAAGGCGCTCTCAAGCCTGCTGATGCAACGCAACAGAATGTTGCACTTGCTAAGGCAGATCTTGCAAAGACCGCCTACAAGGGTGAAGAGATTGGTCTGCGCTACTGGGGTGGTGGAGCTTGGGAAGGAATCTCATTTGATGACTTCGCAACCATCATCGCTTCACAATTGGCAGCAGTAGGTATCAACCTCAAGTTGGAGCCAACTCCAGTTGGAGATGCTCTTACTACCTATCGCGACGGAACGGACACCATGGGACTTTGGTTCTGGGGTCCAGACTGGCCAGATTCAAGCAACTACAGCCAGAACTTCGGTCCTGGTGAGAAGGTTGGTCTCCGTGCCGGATGGGCTGCAAATGCAAATCCAGCCGTTACCAAGGTGATCAATGCAGTTGCTATCGAATCAAATGCAACAAAGCGTGCGGCTTTGTATCGTCAATTCCAACTTGACCTCAACGCCAACTCACCATTTGTTCCTTTGATTCAATCTCCGGCAATCTTGGTCTCAACCAAGAGCGTCATCGGAATTGCATCGAACCCAATCTGGAAAGTTAACCTAACCGAACTCAAGTAAAGGCTCGTTAGTTAATTGAAAGATCTACTTCGTCGTCGCACCCCATCAGAGAAATCTGATGGGGTGCGACGCAATTCCTTAGGTGTATTTATAGTTCGTCGCATAGCAGTTGGAATTCTGCTCATGCTCGGAATTACCCTGATCTCTTTCTCGGTAACACAGTTAGTTCCAGGTGATCCCGCTGCGCTCAACTTAGGTCAGAGCGCCATGAGCGATCCCACCATCGTTGCTGCCTGGCGCGCCAAATATGGTTTAGATAAGCCGGTACCAGAGCAATACATTATTTATATCAACCACCTGCTTCACGGTGATTTAGGCGAATCCCAACAATCTCGCCGCCCCGTATCAACCGACCTCAAAGAGTATTTCCCAGCCACGCTGGAGCTTGCAACAGTTGCAATTTTCTTCTCGCTTATCTTTGGCCTGCTCTTCGGAGTCGTTGCCGCCATCACTCGCAATCGATGGCCAGACCAAGTCATTCGATTCTTCACCCTTACGGGGGTCTCGGTACCTACCTTCTGGTTGAGCCTAGTTTTCTTCTATGTCTTTTACTTCAAACTTTCGTGGTTCCCCTCTAATGGGCGCCTCGATCCGGGCGTAGATGCGCCATCAACCATCACTGGTATGTACACGGTCGATGCACTCTTACATGGTCAATTTAGCCTCTTCTGGCAGGCTTTCAGGCATCTGCTACTTCCTGCGATTGTTCTCGCTATCTACACCATTGCAGTTTTGACTCGGTTTACTCGCGCCTCGATCCTCGAAATCCTCAACAATGATTACGTTCGAGCTGCTCGAGCTAAGGGACTTCCTGAATCATTGGTGATCAGAAGGCATGTGCTTCGCCCTGCACTTCTCTCTATTGTCACTATCGCAGGCGTTGCATTCGGAAATTTATTAGCTGGATCGGTACTTGTTGAAAATGTTTTCTCATGGCCAGGCATCGGCCAATATGCCTATCGCAGCTCTATCGGACTTGATCTTCCAGGAATTATGGGTGTGAGCATTGTTGTGGCAGGAATCTTTATTACTATGAATCTTCTCGTTGATATCGCTTATCACTTCATCGATCCAAGTTTGCGACACGCATGAAAAAGAATCCTGACTCTCCGCTGCGCCAACCGCTCGCTGTTATTGGTGTGACGATCCTTGCCATATGGATCTTGGTGGCAATTTTTGCTCCGCTCATTGCTCCATCAAATCCCATCGCGCAAAATTATGGTCAATTGCTACCTCCCAATGCGCACAATTGGTTTGGAACAGATTCAGTCGGTCGCGATGTATTAAGCCGCGTCATTTACGGAGCGAGAATCACGCTTCCACTCTCCATCATGCTTGTGGTACTAGCAATGATTGTCGGAACAATCATTGGTGCGATCGCTGGCTACTTTGGTGGCTGGGTTGATGCCGCGCTGATGCGCTTTACCGATGTGGTCCTAGCATTCCCTGGAATTATCTTGGCCATGGCTGTCGCAGCTGCTTTGGGGGCTGAGTTACGTAATGCGGTCTTTGCGGTGGTCTTGGTCGCATGGCCTACTTATGCCCGATTAGTACGTGGGCTCATTCTGTCCAGTAAGAACGCCGATTACGTGACCTCAAGCCGTCTGCTAGGCGCCTCCACAACTCGCGCCCTGTTTGTAGATCTGCGTCCAAACATTTCAGGCCCAGTCTTCGTACTCGCCGCTCTTGAGGCAGGCAATGGAATGTTGCTTCTCTCTGGTCTCTCCTTCTTGGGCCTGGGCGCACGTCCACCATCAGCAGAATGGGGAGCCATGGTTTCGGCTGGTGCAAACAACTTCGATAAGTGGTGGTTGGCAGTCTTCCCTGGCTTGGCTATTTTGACTGCGGTTCTCGCCTTTAATTTCCTGGGTGATGCGCTGCGCGATATTTTGGATCCACGGACCGCGAAAGCGCTGAGGGAGTAGATATGGCCCTCTTAGAAGTACGTGACTTAAGCGTTCAGCTGCAGACCAAATCTGGCTTCGCTACCGCGATTGATCGCCTTTCATACACCCTTGATGCCGGAGAGATTCTTGGCATTGCCGGTGAGAGTGGCAGCGGAAAAACAATGTCGGCTTTAACTCTCTTGGGGCTACTCCCCCAACATGCCAAAGTGAGTGGCTCGGTTAAGTTCGAAGGACAAGAGCTGGTTGGACTCTCAAGCAAAGAGTGGCAGAAGATCCGCGGCCAGAATATCTCGATGGTCTTTCAAGATCCCATGACCTCACTGCATCCCATGCTCAGCATCAAAACACAGATGACAGAGCACATGATGGTTCACCTCGGTATTTCCGAGAAGCAAGCGATCGTTGATGCAGAAGAGTTATTGGTAGATGTACGCATTCCAGATCCAAAGAAGGCGCTCGCTTCATATGCGGGTCAATTCTCCGGCGGTATGCGTCAAAGAATTTGTATTGCAATGGCGCTCGCCTGCAAACCAAAATTATTGCTGGCAGATGAACCCTCCACCGCATTGGATGTAACGGTTCAAGCGGGAATCCTGACGCTACTCAATAGATTGCGCGAAGAGCACAACTTATCGATCATTTTCATTACGCATGATTTGGGAGTCTTATCCTCTATTACAGATAAGTTGTTGGTTCTCTATGCAGGCCGTGAAACCGAGTCCGGCTTAACATCGACTATTCTGCAAAACCCTCGTCACCCTTACACCCAAGGGCTCTTAGATTCTCTACCTCAACCTGAATCCGATGAGAAGTTATTGAAATCAATCGCTGGATTCCCACCAGAGCTCGGCAAGCAACCGATCGGCTGCGCCTTCGCAGAGCGTTGCAAGTTTGCCGAAGCGCGCTGCAGTGGAGCGCCTCTAGAGCCAACCTATCTAGCAAATAACCACAAATTCTTGTGCGCCGTCGATCCCTTCCACTCTCGTAGCACGCAAGGAGTTGGATTGTGAGCGAACAACCTATTCTTCAGCTTGAGGATGTGAGCGTCACTTACAAGCGCGCTGATCGATCGAAGGTAACCGCGGTCTCGGGTGTGAATTTAACGCTCAATAAGGGTGAGATTTTAGGTCTGGTAGGTGAATCGGGCTGCGGTAAATCAACACTCGGAAAGGCCGCAGTAGGAATCCTTCCGACTTCTGGCGGCCACATCACCTTTAACGGAAACAAAGTTGAACCGCTCAATCGCTCCATGCGATCCCGCGAACTCCTTAAATTGCAATTGATCTTCCAAGATCCGTATTCCTCACTCAATCCAAGGCGCAAGATCGGTGATCAACTTATTGATGGTCTCTTGAACTATGGCGTACCCGAGGATGAGGCTCGCGAGAGCAGTGCGCACCTCCTAGAGCGAGTAGGACTTTCTCGAAGTTCATTAACCAAGTACACCCATCAATTCAGCGGAGGACAACGCCAGCGCATAGCCATCGCTAGAGCGCTTACGCTTCAACCTGAGGTGATCATTGCCGATGAGCCCATCAGCGCCCTAGATGCCTCGGCTCAGGCGCAGGTAGCCAATTTATTGGTTGAACTTGTGGGCGAACTCGGAATGAGCATGATCTTCATTTCACATGACTTATCGGTAGTACGGCAGATCTCAGATCGAACCGCGGTTATGTACCTTGGAAAACTTATTGAGATCGCACCTACCCATGAGATTTGGGAAAGTCCAAAACACCCTTATACAAAGGCGCTCATCCAAGCGATTCCGAAACCAGATGGCAAAGGATTTCTGCCGCTTGAGCTTCCAGGCGATGTTCCAGATCCGCGCCTGCCACCAAGTGGTTGTCGCTTCCACCCTCGTTGCCCTGTAGCAATTGCAGAGTGCAGCGTCAGAGAACCGCAAATGGCACAGACCGATGGGCGATGGAGTTCATGTCTGCTTAACAATGAGTTACGAATCGAAGGGTCTGCACATGTGGTTTAGCAATGGCAAGATCGTTGACGTTACAAGTGGTGAGATCTACGAGAATCGCCATTTTGAAATAGTGGATGGTCTCATCAAGCGGATTCAACTTGATGCACCACACAGTAGTGAGAAGTCAGTAGACCTTGGCGGAAAATATGTAATGCCAGGAATTATCTCTTGTCATACACATCTCTCCGTTGTATTTCCATTTAGCGATACCGACGAACAAGAGAACCCTGCCCTGACCGCATACCGTTCAGCGCAGCGAGCACATCAAGCCCTCGTGTCTGGCATAACGACTATTCGTTGCGTCCATGAACAGAATCAAGCAGATTTGCTCCTTCGTAGAGCGATCGCCCGAGGGTGGAGTACTGGACCAAGAATTTTTGGTGCTGGCCGGGCTATTTCAACACCGAACGGTCATGGAGCAGGCGGCGATTGCTCTTACGCAGAAGGATTTGAAGGCTTCTATCAGGCCGCGCTTGGTGAACTCGAGGCTGGCGCTGATCACATTAAGATCTTTATTACTGGTGGCTTGGCACATGCCGGGGAGAGCCCTGACACCCCAGAGATGACTGATGGTGAGATTGCTGGTGCGGTAAAGGCCGCTCACGAACACGGCAAGTATGTGGTTGCGCATTCCGGAGAGTCGACCGCAATCATGCAGGCTCTTAATCAAGGAGTCCGAAGTTTCGAACATATCTACAATTTGAATGAGGAGACTGCCCATGCACTCGCTTCGCGCGGGGCTTTTGTGACTCCTACGTTATGCGTGACTCGCTCAGAATCTTGGATGCGCAAAAATCACTTTGAAGAGCACTCCATCCAAAATGCACTCCGCGCCAGCGAGCAACACTTAGCAAGCGTTAAGCGCGCGATAGCCGCCAATATTCCGATGGTCAATGGAACCGACTATCCACCAGGAGACTTGGTCGATGATCTACCAGCAGCTCTACACGAGATGTATCTGATGCATGAAGCGGGATTAAATCCATTACAAACAATTGGTTCCATTACAACCATCGCTGCCGCTCTCTTAAATCAATCTGATTCATTAGGACAGATTGCCCCCAACTACTTTGGTGACTTCATCACGGTAGATGAGAACCCATTTAAGAATTTGGATACCTTGAGGGCGATCAGAAGCGTCTACCAAGGCGGAAACCTCATAAGGTCCAGCATTGCCTAGTGAATCGGTACCCAATCTCGCTGATAAGTACCGCAAAGAGTTCTCTGTATTTCAGAATCTGCACTACCTCAACTCCTGCTCCCAGGGTGCGCTGGCGAACTCGGTAAAGCGCGGTTTAGCTGAGTATGTAGAGACCATGGAGCTCCATGGTTCATCGTGGGGAGAATGGGCTAGCTACCAGGAGCGGGCTCGGGAATCTGTTGCGACATTTTTTGCAGTTCCCAAACACGAGATAGCAATTACTACCTCTGTATCTGCCGCAATTTCAGCTGTCGCGTCTTCCTTAAATTTCACTGGAATTCGGAAGAAGATCGTGTTGACTGAAAATGACTTTCCGACCTCGGGTCAGATTTGGCATGCCCAAGAACTGCGTGGCGCAACCGTGGTGCACGCTCCGGCTAATCCAGATGGCACCGTGGATATGAGAGCGCTGCTCGAGATGATTGATATGGAGACCGCGCTGGTCTGTATCTCTCACATCTGCTTCCGAAATGGGATTCGAACCGAGTTAGAGCCGATCATCGAGGCTGCCAAAAACGTGGGCGCGCTAGTGATGATCGATGCTTATCAGAGCGTAGGAAGCGTTCCGATTGATATCAATGAATTACATCCCGATTTTCTCGTTGGAGGAACTCTCAAATATCTTCTTGGGGTTCCTGGCACAGCTTTTCTGTATGCGCGCTCCGGGACAACGTCAGAGTTAATTCCTACCACTACGGGTTGGTTTGCGGCACGCGATATCTTCACAATGGGCATTCACGAGTATGACCCAGCCACTGATGCCAGACGCTTTGAAAGCGGAACTCCTGCCGTCCCCTCGCTCTATCCAGCGGTGGCGGGGCTGGAGATCATCAACTCCATCGGTATTAATGAGATCTATGCCTATGTGAGCGGAATTCATGATGCCATTCGTGAGGGTCTGGAATCACTAGGCGCATCCATAATAACGCCGCGAGATCCCAGCAAACATGGGGCTATGTTGGCCATTGCATCCCGGGATCAAAATGCGCATGTTGCTGCTCTGGAGGAGTACAAAGTTATTACATCCTGCCGCGATGGAAATGTGCGGATCTCCCCACATTTCTACAATGATGACTCTGACGTAGAAGCCGTAGTATCAGCCTTCGCTAAGACCAGAGAATTGCTTGCGTAATAAGGGGCTACTAGATGTCACAGATTGAGACCTACCAACTAACGCCAGATCTAAAAATCTCGCGGGCTATAACGGGTCTCTGGCAGATAGCTGACATGGAGAAGGAAGGCAATCTCCTTGACCCCGCATCAACATCTGCATACATGGAGCCTTACGCGCAGCGCGGATTTACTACCTTTGATATGGCAGATCACTATGGCTCAGCAGAATTAATTGCAGGTTACTTCAAGTCGCATTCACCACTCGCTAACGATGTGAAGCTATTTACCAAATGGGTACCCAAGCCCGGTCCTGTAACTCGCGAAGAGGTGCGCGCGGCAATACTCGAACGCTGCCAACGACTACAAACCTCCCGAGTTGATCTGCTCCAGTACCACTCCTGGACTTTTAGTAATCCCTATTGGCTCGACACCCTGCTCTATCTCCAAGAGCTAAAAGAAGAGGGGCTCATTGGTGCTCTGGGAACCACCAACTTCGATACCGCACATCTGCGCATCGCGAAAAGTTCGGGTGTAGATATTGTTTCAAATCAAATTTCATATTCCGTCATTGATCAACGCGGAAGCGGAAAAATGGCCGACTACTGTGCCGAAAATGGAGTCGCGATTCTGGCCTACGGCACTTTGCTCGGTGGCTTCCTCTCCCAAAAGTGGTTAGGTAAATCTGAGCCCACTTCTTCCGAGTTATCGAATTGGTCTCTCATGAAGTACAAGCGCTTTATCGATGCCGCTGGTGGGTGGGCCAAATTTCAAGAGGTCTTACAAGTACTTAATAGTGTGGCCAGCGAAACAGGACGTTCAATTTCAACGATCGCGAGTAAATATCAACTAGGGCAGAAGGCCGTAGGGGCAGTCATTATTGGTGCGAGGCTTGGCGAAAACTCCTATTTGGATGATGCCGCCTCACTCTTTACCTTTGAACTCTCCGCAGATCAGCGCGAGCAAATCTCAAGTGTGCTCTCCACCCTCACGCCTATTCCTGGTGATTGCGGCGATGAATACCGCAAACCGCCTTATCTCACTGCTTCTGGCGACTTAAGCCATCACGTGGAAGATTTTCCTCCGGTCTACACCCCTACTGAAGTCAATGGTCATAGGCATATCGACTCGGGAACTCCTTGGGAATCGATCGCCGGGTACTCACGAGCAATTCAAGTCGGCGATCGCATTCTGATCTCGGGCACAACTGCAACTCACGGAAGCATCTCCGTCGGGGCAAACGATCCAATTGCTCAGACTGATTTCGTGATCGACAAGATTGAAGCAGTCCTGGAGTCTCTAGGAGCAAAACTCTCAGATGTGGTGCGAACTCGGATCTACGTAACAGATGAGGCCAATTGTGATGCGATCTGCCGAGTTCACGGAGAACGCTTTGCAGAGATACGTCCAGCGAATACCTTGGTCGTCGCAAAATTAATTGGCTCTCAATACCTTGTGGAGATAGAAGCGGAAGCGGTGATCTCATGAAGAAGGTAGAGCTGGTTCCTGGTTACTTTATCTCGCCCGTTATTAAGGGTGGATGGCAACTCAGTAGTGGTCACTCACTTAAAGGCCAGATTGCTGAAGAAGATGCGATTAAAGATATAACGACCTTTGTCCAAGCCGGGATTTCCACTCTGGATTTCGGCGATATTTATACTGGTGTTGAAGTTTTAGTCGGTAAGGCACTCAAGTCTCTCGGGCAACGTGAGAAGGTACAACTACATACCAAATATGTTCCAAACGAGGCATTTTTGGATAGTTATGATCGAAGTGATGCCAGGACCATTGTTCATAGATCTTTAGAGAGATTAGGCGTTTCACAGGTCGACCTCGTTCAATTCCACTGGTGGCGCTACGAGGCGCACCACTACCTCGCCGCCTTGGAAGAGCTCTTCTTGCTTAAGGAAGAGGGTTTAATCCGTGAAGTCGGGATTACAAACTTCGATCTTCCGCGTTTGATCGAGATGGTCGATGCCGGCTTCAAACCTGCCAGCATCCAACTTCAGTATTCCATCCTCGATAGAAGACCCGAGGAAGGAATGGTCGACTATTGCCTAAATAATGGGATCGGAATCTTGTGTTATGGGACGGTCGCCGGAGGATTCCTCTCCGAGCGATATCTCAATGTTCCAGAGCCAAGCGAATATGAAACCCGCTCTAATGTTAAATACAAATTGATTATTGATGACTTTGGCGGATGGGAACTCTTTCAAGAGCTTCTAGCGTGCTTATCTTCAATAGCGTCTGCGCACGGAGTTGATATTGGAACCATCTCATCTGCATACACGCTGCAACAGCCGGGGGTTAAGGGAGTCATTGTTGGTGCGAGAAATCTCGACCACCTGCAGAATAACTTGATGATTCCAGAAGTCGCTCTCACCGATGCCGAAAAAGCATCCATTGCACACGTCTTGAGCAGATCTACTGGCCCAACTGGACCCGTCTACGATCTAGAGCGATATAACGAACGCCATCGCAGCATCATGCACACCAACAATAATTAGGTAAGTTGGGTTGAATCCAAAGTTACAGTTTTAGTTCGCTCAATGCGCATGACCAGTCTCTCTTCAGGATCTGGACAAGCGACCAGCGAGTCGCTCTCTAACCAATCATCGGTTGGCAAGGCACGTTGCTTGGCAGGGAGAAGTGGAAGTGCTGACGCTATGGCGTACATACAAAAATGTTTACCTTCAGGGATGCGAAGCTCGGAACTATTTGTGACTTCAAAATAATCTCCCACCTGCATTCCGCAGACAGGACGTCCTTCAATGCTCTCTACGACCACCCGGAGATCGTAAATTTCCACTTAGTTCTCTCCCTCCTGCGAAATCGCGTAATTGGTAATCGTCGTTCTGATCTCCCATAACTCGGGAAAGAATAGGAATGAATTTAGCCTACCTAACACCTCAACGGGAGTACCTTGAGTACCAGAGACCTTTGCACCAATGCTTCGCTCCACAACCTTGAAATGGCGGGTGCGCCACAGATACATCCGTTCATCGATCTCAAGCAGCCCCTCAGCGAGTCGATAGAGCTCATCATGTTCTTCGTGGTTGAGAAATAGCTCAAGGAGAGTCAGCCCCTCAGCTTCAAGCAACCGGGTGAATTCATCCCAGAGGCCTGGAATCACCTTTCGCACGCTATTAAAACCAGGTGAGTCAAAACCAGATCCATGCCCAAGGGCGCGCCTTACCTGCTGATAATCCCATGGTGACATCTGTTCCAACATATCTAATGGTTCGTGGCAATACTCAATGCAGAGGAGAATGCGTGGGAATAGGCGAAGGGCCATCTTGGGGTTATTTGCCGCTAAATACTCCAAACTTTGCGATATCTCGGAGGTGGCAAGTTTCAACCATAACTCCGAAGTTTGGTGCACAACGGTAAAGAGCAACTCGTCTCGATGAACCCACTCATCGGGTCCCTTCTGCAAACGCAAGAGTTCTGAAGTGCGAATATATCTTTCGTAGTCGCTATTGCCTTCACCTTCGAGGATTTGATCTGGACCGTAACTCATGTGTATTCAGACTCCGACTCTTTACAGGGACGTTGCAGCGACTGCTATGTTCGATGCAACGCTTTATAAATATCAATCATGAGCCTACATGAGCATCCCCTAGAATTCTCCTCATGTCCTCGATAGATAGATCCCATCTTAAAAAATTGATAGAGATTGAAGAAGAGAGATTTCTTGCGTTGCATCCAAAGAGCGGTGAACTCTTCGCTCAAGCCAAGAACGTGATGCCAGGTGGGGTTCCAATGTCTTGGATGGCGAAATGGCCAGGCGCATACCCAATCTTTGTGGACACCGCCCAAGGGGCGAGATTTACAGATGTCGATGGTCACGAGTATGTGGATCTGTGCCTAGGAGATACCGGTTCGATGACGGGTCACTCACCAGCTCCTACCGTTGCGGCGATTCACGCCCAACTCAAGCGCGGTTTGACTGCGATGCTTCCCACTGAAGATGCTGTAATCGTCGCATCGGAGTTATCCCGACGTTTTGGTCTACCGCTCTGGCAATTCACCGTGACTGCAACTGATGCCAATCGACATGTAATCCGCTATTCCAGGTTGATCACAGGTCGCTCAAAGATCATCGTCATCGACAAGTGCTATCACGGTTCAGTCGATGAAACTTTTGCAACACTTGATGAGTCCGGCAGAACAATCAAGCGTCCTGGCAACTTGGGTGCCCCAGTTGACCTTGCGGAGACCACACGCGTCGTGGAGTTCAATGATCTTGCTGGAATGGAGGCGGCTCTAGCGCAAGGTGATGTCGCAGCCATATTGATGGAGCCGGCGATGACAAATATCGGCATCGTTCTTCCAGAAGATGGTTATCTACAAGCGGTGGGTGAGCTCGCCAAGAAATATGGCGCGGTCTGGATCATCGATGAGACCCACACAATTTCAGTTGGACCCGGCGGAATGACGGCCTTACATGGACTGAAACCAGATGTGCTAACTATCGGCAAAGCGATCGCTGGCGGCATTCCTACTGGAACTTTTGGAATGCGTTCAGAGATTGCCGATCGCATCAAAGCAAAAGTTGAACGTGAACTCATTGATACTGGTGGAATTGGAAGCACTCTTGCGGGAAATGCGCTGAGTTTGGCTGCAATGCGAGCAACGTTGACAGAGGTCCTGACAGATGAGGCCTTTGCTCGCATGGTTAGGCTCGGATCACTATGGTGCGATGGAGTAGATGCAGCTATCAAGGAATTTAGCCTGCCGTGGTACTGCTCTCGCCTTGGTGCACGTGGTGAGTACCTCTTCCAGCCATCCGCGCCTCGCACGGGCAAAGAGGCCTCAGATGCTGGAGACTTTGAACTTGAGCAGTATGTTCACCTTCGCCTTCTCAATGATGGCTTCCTTATAACTCCATTTCACAACATGGCTCTGGTCTCTCCTGATACGACGGAGGCCGACATTGCCGCTCACACCGCTGCCTTCCGAGCTATGTGCGCTGATTTGGTCTCTGCTTAATGCAATTTATTAACTTGCTGCGGCCACATAGAACCGTTCCTAAGACGAGTTGGACAGCACCTGATCAATGGTCCCTCACCCCATTGCGACTGCTCATCCTGGCCTTCGGACTTACGATCTTTGGCTTCGGTGAGGCACTTTTAATCCAATCAACTTTAGGTAACACTCCCTGGGCTGTTTTATCTCAAGGTTTGAGTCGTCACACTCCCCTCTCACTTGGGTGGTCAACATTCTTCATAAGCATCGTTGTGCTTCTCGGATGGATCCCACTTAAACAGCGGCCTGGCTTTGGCACTCTCGCCAATATCGTGATTATCGCCTTCATGCTGCAAATAGGTACCGACATTTTTCCTATCCAGCACCACACTCTCTGGATTAGGTTCGCATATGTATTTGGAGGGATCGCACTTATTGGATGCGGATCTGCCTTCTACATCACCTGCGGACTTGGCCCCGGACCTAGAGATGGGCTCATGACTGGATTGCACCGAGTAACAGGTGTCCGAGTCGGTCGGGTTCGGTTGCTTCTTGAAATTATTGTCTTTAGCATGGGCTGGGCATGTGGCGGTCGAGTAGGAATCGGAACTCTCTGCTTTGCACTCTTTATTGGAAACTCAGTAGCAATTTGGTTAGGGCTTGTTCGCCATCTTGAAAATGTTATCGAGCATCGGCGGGGTTAATTTCTTAGTAAATGTATTTTGTTGACTAGGGTGATAGCTCCCAATCACCTTGATCTTCTGACCTGATGGTGAGATAGCTGTAAAAGTGGCACCATGGCCAAACTTCGGTCGGGGTGTTGGTAATTCAAAATCCATCTCTAATTAGTTGTGAAATAAGCCCAGTCCACGCAAAATTACCAAGAGCCACAAAGGTCTTAACGGTTGGAAGAAGAAGTTCAATCTCATTGGCCATAAAAGGCGCACATGTTGCTTTCTCTTCTGTCGTGGGTTTGTTATCTGGAGGGGCACACCTCACTGCACATAAAATTCTGGTTCGAAAGAGTTCTTGTCCATCCTTACGAGATTCACTGATGGGTAATTTGGCAAGGCCACAACGGTGCAGGGATGCGAAGAGAAAATCCCCTGAACTATCTCCGGTAAATATCCGACCAGTTCTATTTGCGCCATGTGCTCCTGGCGCTAAACCAACGATCACTATCTCGGCCTTTGGATCGCCGAATCCGGTAACAGGTTTACCCCAATAATCGTGGTCGGCATAAGACTTCCGTTTAGTGAGAGCAATTTCTTCACGCCATTCAACAAGTCGAGGGCAAAGTGTGCATTGAGTAATCGCCTTATCGAGCGCGGCGATGGTCTTATATTTCGGCAAGGCCCCAGGCGATTCCATCGAGAATGTCGGATTCAGATGCCACGAACTCTTGCGCCCCAGTAAGAGCTATGACCCGAGAGAGCACCAAAGCGCCAGAGGTAATTACATCGACTCGGCCAGGATGCATATATCCCAGCGCGGCAATCTCATCACGAGACATGGAGGCAAACATGCGAGCAACCTCATGCACTTGTTGTGCGGTAATTCGTGCCAGATGAATTGAATATCGATCGTATTCCAGGAGTCCTAGCGCGGCAGCGGCCACTGTTGTTGCGGTTCCAGCCACGGCGATCAGGGTCTGCGCCGCCGTGAAATCCACGTGCTCCCCCGCCTCGGAGATAGCTGCATCAATATCAGCCGTAGCCGCAGCCAATTGAGCAGAAGTTGGTGGCTGATGATTGAGGTGACGCTCTGACATACGAACGCAACCGATATTTACCGATCTAGCACTTTCTACTGAGCGCTCCCCTAAAACAAATTCAGTTGAGCCGCCACCAATATCTACAACTAAGAATGGTGCTAACTCTTGGCCCAACTCCTTCGTGGCTCCCAGAAAGGAGAGAGCAGCCTCTTCCGAACCCGGGATTACCTCTGGAGCAACTCCCAAAATATCTTCGACTCCATCGATGAATAAATCTCGATTGGATGCATCTCTCGTGGCGCTCGTCGCACAAAAACGCAGGCGTTCAACCCCCTTTGCCCGAAGCACGGATGCATATTCCTTTGTGACAGATAGTGTCCGTTCGATCGCCTCTGGCGCAAAGGCTTTGTTCTTATCTACACCTTGACCCAGTCTGACAACCTGCATGTCTCGATGTACTTCGCGAAAATTGTTCCCATCAATATCTGCAATGAGAAGACGTAGCGAATTTGTTCCGCAATCAATCGCTGCTACTCGCATGGGCTTGCCTTCCACCAATCAGGAAGCGCTGCAAGGGCCTCATCGCCGAATGGATTCACGCCTGGCCCAGCACCTAATGAATGAGCAACGAGTGAGTGCAAACATTTAACTCGGTCAGGCATTCCTCCGGCGGTGATTCCTTCAACTTCTGGCACATGCACCCCCAGTGCAGCGCGTGCCGCTAAATAATCATCATGAGCTGCGTGATATTCACCTGCAAGAACGGGATCAACTTCAAGTCTGTTCTGCATATCTGCCATCAAACCGGAGCTCTCCAAAGTTGAAATCGCACCAGTAAGTCGAGGGCAGGTGGCGTAATAGAACGTGGGAAATGGAGTCCCATCTGATAATCGTGGTGGAGTTTCAACGACATCGGGTTTGCCACAGGGACAACGATGGGCGATAGCGTGAACATCACGCGGAGTGCGACCAAGTTGTTGTTGAATCGCCGCAAGATCTTGCTCTGTGGGTTTTTCGCTCATTAGTTTTGATGTGCGCTTTCGATCGTTGAAATCAAACGTGAGTACCAGGGAGTTACTCCGGGTGCGACTCCTTCAATGGGAGCTACCGGCACCGTCTGTGCTGCGCTCGTCTGTGAGTTAGAAAGTACTACGTACTCCCGCTCGCCAGGAAAGACGTAGTGCAGTCGGATACGGGCCTGGGATGCGACATAGGTAGGGTCGGTCCAGAGAGTGAGTTCTTTCTCTGCCTCGTGCAGGGTGGCAGCCGATTGGGCCAATTGCACTTTATAGGCATCAATCTGGGCCCGCTGCGCAAAATAACTATGCAGCGGTGGAGCCAGGGTTATGGCGAGGACCAAAAGCACCGTGGCGAAGGCTAAGCTCCGCCCGGAAATGCTTTTGAACATCAAGGACTCTTAGCGGTTAGCCATTAAAACGTGGGAAGGCCCCGCGTCCAGCATACAAAGCCGACTCAGCAAGCTCTTCTTCGATGCGTAGCAGTTGGTTGTACTTTGCAACGCGCTCAGTACGAGCTGGTGCACCTGTCTTGATCTGTCCACATTCCAACGCAACTGCCAAGTCAGCAATAGTTGTATCTTCAGTCTCACCCGAGCGGTGCGACATCATCGAACGATAAGAGTTGCGGTGCGCAAGCGATACGGCATCGATGGTCTCGGTTAAAGTTCCGATTTGGTTCACCTTAACAAGCAGGGCATTTGCAGCGTTCTCTTTAATACCACGGGCTAGTCGCTCTGGGTTTGTTACAAAGAGATCATCGCCAACGATTTGAATCTTAGAACCTAACTCTGCAGTCATCTTTGACCAGCCCGCCCAGTCATTTTCATCAAGTGGATCTTCGATGGAAACGATTGGATATGAAGAGACGAGACCGGCGTAATAGGCGATCATCTCATCGCTGGTCTTCTGCTTACTTTCGAAGGCATAAGTGCCATCCTTGAAGAATTCAGTTGCAGCAACATCCATCGCGAGCGCAATATCCGTACCCGGCTTAAATCCTGCTGCTTCGATCGCCTCGAGGATCAAATCAAGTGCGGCGCGATTGCTATCGAGATTAGGAGCAAATCCACCCTCATCACCGACGCTGGTCACTAAGCCACGCTTCTTAAGAACTGCCTTGAGGGCATGGTAAATCTCAGCACCCCAACGCAGGGATTCCTTAAATGACTCGGCGCCGATTGGTGCAATCATGAACTCTTGAACATCAACGTTGGTATCAGCATGCGCACCACCGTTGAGAATATTCATCATTGGAACTGGCAAGGTGTGTGCTGTTGGTCCACCGATGTAACGGAAGAATGAGAGATCTGCGCTATCGGCGGCGGCGCGAGCTGCGGCAAGTGAGACACCGAGAATTGCGTTAGCGCCTAAGCGAGACTTGTTCTTGGTGCCATCCAGAGCCAACATCTCAGCGTCAATGAGGCGTTGATCTTGAGCGTCATAACCAATAACTGCAGGAGCGAGCTCATCAATGACGAAATTAACCGCCTTTTCGACGCCCTTTCCGCCATAGCGCTTTCCGCCATCGCGAAGTTCAGCAGCTTCAAAGGCACCTGTAGATGCACCACTTGGAACTGCGGCGCGAGCGCTGGTTCCATCTTCTAGAAGTACTTCAACCTCAACAGTTGGGTTTCCGCGAGAATCTAGAATTTCGCGAGCGTGTACCGCATCAATTAGTGCCACAGGTTTCTCCTTTTAGTTGTTATGGGTTAATTCTAGCGAGTTGAGTCCGATGCCTCGGCCTCATATGCATGGATCTGATTGATATAGGACTTTGTAGCGGTGCGAAGCGCTATCTCAGCATCTATACCCAGCTTCTGAGCCTGATCCAATATGCCCAAGAGGATCTCACCCAATCTCGCCTCATCAGTATCGCTGGGAAGAGTGACGGGGTGGGCAACAGGAAGTGAATAACCATATTTATCTGCGCGATAGATAACTTTGGCGGCAAGTGCCATCGCTGGTTGTGCAAGCGGTACGCCATCTGTGGCAGAGGTTCGGCCTTTCTCCTCTCGCTTCTGTTTCTCCCAATTCTCAAGGACATCGTCAAAGGTGACTTGCGAATCGGTGAAGACGTGCGGGTGACGTCGAATTAATTTATCCGCAATCCCTCGCGCTACATCCTCAACAGAGAATGGATCGTTGGGATCTTCTTCGGCGATGGCAGAGTGAAAATAGACTTGAAGCAATACATCGCCCAACTCTTCGCGCATCGCGGTGCGATCTCTCTCATCTACCGCTTCGGAGTATTCGTAGGCCTCTTCGAGCAGATATTTGAGAAGTGAGTCATGAGTCTGCTCGGCATCCCAAGGGCAACCGCCGGGAGAACGCAGGCGATGCATGACCTCTTTTAGACGTAAGAGCTCAGAGGTCATGTTCGCGAAATCTCTACTTCGTGGTTGTTGAAGTGCTTGAAGCAGTGGCAGGTGGGTTAACAGTTACATTTGTTGCATCCCACGTTCCATACTTCTTATCGATCTTGACGCCCTCTTTGGCGGCTTGAGCTCGAACCAGAGCCTGCACTGCAGTTCCGGAATTTGATACCGAGGTACCTTGCTTCTCTACGAGTGCGGTGAGCGCCTCAACATAAAGAATCTCTTTTACATAGCCAGGGAAATCTGTAGATGCGATGCTGGCAGATACCTCACCCGACTTAAGTTTGGCGGCACTTCCCTCTTGCTTCAAAATCTCTGCCTCGCGGGCGGTTACTTCTGCATCGGTCACTGTGACGCCATGTGCCGCGGCAGTGTCTGCGAGAAGCGTTGAGATGATGTAGTAATTAAGTTCTTCGGCGTTGAGGGCATCTCCAAAGGCCAACTGCATGCCGGTGGTGGAGACGGTCTTACGCTCGGCAACGATCGTCTTTACGCTGCTATTGATCTCGCTCGCCGTGATTTTGGTCTTGCCAACGGTCGCTGCTGGGGCGGAGGAGTCCAAGACCAACCAGAGAGCGACTCCAGCACCTGCCACAACCAATACGCCAACTACGGCAGTAAGAATCTTCTTCACGCGCTGCTCCCTAAAGATTGTGCAGGACTTCCATAGTCCACGACAGGACAGAAGTATCGCCTACGGAGGCATTTTCAAGCCAATTTGGTGCGGAATTACGGGCAATAAGCGCACTTTTCGTCGCCTGTTTGATCAAAGTACCTGGATAAAGCCGCTCTAATCGCAATTGTGCCGATTCTGGGAGGGTTATGGGCGCCACCTTAAGGAATTTGCCCTGCCAGACCACCTCGGTCAACTCCATGCTCTTCGCCTTGGTGCGAATGCGAGCAACCTCAATGAGACTTCGAGCCGGCTCGGGTAATTCTCCGAAACGATCGACCAACTCCTCCACGATGGAGTTAAGACCGGCGTCGTCAACGCAGTCCGCCATTCGGCGATAGAGATCAAGGCGAAGTCTCTCTGAGGGCACATACTCAACGGGGAGATGGGCGGTGATGGGAAGTTCAACTTTGCACTCTTTTATTCGCGGATTTACATCAACGTAGCCGGTCTTAAAGTCTTCGACGGCCTCACCAACCATGCGCATGTAGAGATCGAATCCCACCTCAGCGATATGGCCAGATTGCTCTCCGCCCAACATATTTCCAGCTCCACGAATCTCTAGATCCTTAAGAGCCACCTGCATTCCAGAACCCAGATCGGTATTGGTTGCAATTGTCGTGAGGCGGTCATGTGCAACTTCGGTAAGAGGCTTATCTGGCGAGTACAGGAAGTAGGCATAGGCCCGCTCGCGTCCACGTCCGACGCGTCCACGCAATTGATGTAGTTGCGATAGTCCAAATGCATCCGCCCGATCAACAATCAGCGTATTGGCATTAGGAATATCAATTCCACTCTCGATAATTGTGGTGCAGACCAAGATATCAAAATCCCGTTGCCAGAATCCTAAAATCACATCTTCTAACTCGCGCTCGCTCATCTGGCCATGGGCGACACGGATCCTTGCTTCCGGAACCAACTCTTTAAGTCGTGATGCAACGCGATCGATACTCTCAACACGATTGTGCAAGAAAAAGATCTGTCCGTCACGAAGCAATTCGCGATGAATCGCCGCGGTTACTTGCTTCTCATCATAAGGACCGACATATGTAAGTACGGGGTGGCGCTCCTCTGGCGGGGTCGTGATGTTAGACATCTCGCGAATACCAGTGATCGCCATTTCGAGCGTACGCGGAATCGGAGTAGCTGACATCGAGAGAACATCAATATTTGTGCGAGCCTTCTTCAGCTCTTCTTTGTGCTCTACGCCAAATCGTTGTTCCTCATCCACAATGACAAGACCCAAATCACGAAAAACTACATCTTTGGACAGGATGCGATGCGTTCCAATAACAACGTCGATACTTCCCGCGGCAAGACCTTCCAATATTTCCTTGGACTCCTTGGCGGTGTTAAATCGAGATAGCCCCGCGATCCTTATTGGAAATCCCGCATATCTCTCTTCGAAGGTTTTGAGATGTTGCTGTACTAAAAGCGTTGTCGGCACCAAAATCGCGACCTGCTTTGCATCCTGTACCGCTTTGAATGCGGCTCGAATTGCGATCTCGGTCTTTCCATAACCCACATCGCCACAAATCACTCGATCCATGGGGTGGCTGCGCTCCATATCGCGCTTCACCTCTTCAATAGTGGAGAGCTGATCGATGGTCTCTACATAAGGGAAGGCGGCCTCCAACTCACGTTGCCACGAGCTATCTTGCGAGAAGGCAAAACCGGGAGCGCTCATGCGAGCGGCATACAGTTGGATTAATTCAGCAGCAATCTGCTTAACTGCTTTACGAGCCTTGCGCTTGGTGTTCTGCCAATCCGCTCCACCAATTCGATGCACGGTTGGCGCCTCACCACCAACATACTTTGTGACCTGCTCCAGAGTATCTGTTGGCACAAAGAGGCGATCGCCCGGCTGTCCTCTCTTCGAAGAGGCGTACTCAATCACAAGATACTCGCGTGAGACTCCTGCAACTGTTCGAGCGACAAGTTCTATATACCGCCCAACTCCATGTTGCTCATGCACAACGTAGTCGCCGGGCTTGAGCTCCAGAGGATCAATCGCCTTCTTGCGTCGTGATGGCATACGCGCTTGATCCTTATTGGAACTGCGTACACCCGTAATATCTTTCTCAGTTATAAGTGCGCTCTTAAATTCGTGAGAGATGAAACCGTGTTCTATTGGGGTCGCTAGAACATAAATAGCATCCCGAGTTAACCCTGACGATATGTTCTTAAGGAGGCGAACTGGTAAGCCGGATTGCTGAAAAAGTTTGGCGTAGCGTTCCACTATCCCAGGTCCCGCAGCGGTAAATATTAGTAAGTAGTTCTCGGTCAGCCATTCACGTAGATCAGCGACTAACCCCTCGCTCTTTCCACGATACTCAGGAATTGGAAGTAGCGAAGTTACGGTTGCGCCTTCTTCAACCCCACTGGAATATGGATCAATCGAGCTCCAATGATTTGCCCGCTCACGGAGTTGATCTAATGTGAAGTAACCACCACCTGCCAGTTCGGCAGTTAAGTTGATGGGAGCATCAGCTCCATGTGCCGCATTGGACCAAGAAGCATCGAGGAATTCTTTGTTGGTTGCTACCAAGTCAAGGGCACGTGAATTGATCCGAGGTTCATCGACAAGAACAATCTGAAAGTTAGGCGGTAGTAGATCAACTAAAGAAGTGAGATCGTTTCGAAGCAGACCTTGCAAAGACTCCATGCCATCGACATAGATTCCCTCTGCCAACTTGGCCGTGAGCTCGGCAACTTCTGGGAAGGCGCGAGTCAGATAACGAGCCCGCTCTTTGATTTTGTCAGTCAGCAAAATTTCGCGGCAGGGATAAATAGTGACTGCACCTGTGACAGGCTCAAAGGTCCGCTGATCGGCAACGGTGAACCAGGCCAGTTCCTCGATCTCATCACCAAAGAAATCGATACGAAGTGGATGGTCTTGGTCTGGCAGAAAGAGATCGAGAATGCCGCCTCGAACCGCGAAATCACCGCGCCGCTCCACTAGATCTGTGCGAGTGAAACCAAGTAGCACGAGGTGCGCCACCAGGGACTCCATCGAGATCTCATCGCCGAGCTCCAAGCTCATTAGCGCTAGCTCTTGAGGGGCGATGGGTTGAATCAAGGCCCTCACCGAAGTGACTATGACCTGGGTATCTGCCAGGTGTGAGAGCACCTTTATGCGCGCAGCCACAGTGTCGCTCTTGGGGCTAAGTTTCTCGTGCGGCAAAGTCTCCCAAGGCGGGAGTTCAGAGACGGTGCCCTTGCCTAGGTAAGTATCTAGTTCATCCTTTAGTTCATCTGCCCGACGGGATGAGGCGGTGACGATGATGAGCGGGGATTCTTGGCTTCTGGCGGCAAGCAGGAGGCCGGTTGTAGAGGTTGGCGCCGCCAAATGAGTCGCGGACTGGTCGATTGAGATATCAGAGAAGGCCCTCCATAGAGCGCTCATAGATCCCCCCTCCACGCCAAAAGCCCCCAATATCCAAGGAGATGGGGGTACGAACTAGTGGAATTCTAGCCCGCCAGAGATGGGATGATTTACCCTCGTAATCCCCGCCCCCACCGATGTGGGCAGTACCCGATCTTAAAAATTTGCGGAGGTAATGCGCGCATGAGCAATCTCGTCCCAGCTCCAACCGAGGGCAGCGATCCACAAACTTCGATCGCACGCGATGATCAAGCCTTACGCGGAGATGTACGCAAACTCGGAGAGTTACTCGGCGAGACGTTGGTACGACAAGAGGGGCCAGAACTTCTAGAGCTTGTTGAGTCGGTACGCAAAGCGGTTCGCGAAGGCGGCGGTGAAGAGATCCTCTCTCATCTATCTGTCGAAGATAGCGTGCAGTTGGTTCGAGCATTTAGTACATATTTCCATCTAGCGAATGTCGCAGAACAAGTTCACCGCGCCAGAGTTCTACATGATGAACGTGAGGCGAGCGGCTCTTGGATCTCACGAGCAGTAGATCGCATTATCGAAACTCAGAAGAGCGGACATGAGTTCACGCAATCAGATTTACAGAGTTGGATGGATGAGTTCTCAGTTCGCCCCGTATTCACTGCTCACCCGACCGAAGCTGCGCGTCGATCAGTCCTCAGCAAACTTGGAACGATCGCCGACCTCCTGGACGATAAAAAGGATTCGGTCCGCGAACGGCGTATGGCCGAGACCGTTGATTTGCTCTGGCAGACCGATGAGTTGCGTCTCGGTCGTCCAGAGCCACTCGATGAAGCTGTTAATGCTCTGTATTACCTAGATGATCTCTTTGCAATGACGGTCCCCGAAGTCCTCGATGATTTCGCACGTGAACTTTCGCGACTGGGAGTAACAATCTCTCCTACCGCGCGACCGCTCTCTTTCGGAACCTGGATTGGTGGCGATAGGGATGGAAATCCAAATATCACTGCTTCGGTAACTCGCGATGCAATCATTCTGCAAATTGGTCACTTCATTCGCGCCATGTTGGCAGCGCTAGATCCACTCCGTCAGGCTCTCTCGGTCTCCACCAGGATTGCTGGCGCATCACCTGCTCTCGAAGAATCTGTCGCCCGCGATTTGGAGAATCTGCCAGAGATCGAAGCACGTTTCCGCCGACTCAATGTTGAAGAGCCTTATCGCCTCAAAGCTACGGCTATTCGCCATAGATTGATCTTGACCCAGAGAAGGCATGCGGCTGGTACTGATCATCAACCGGGACGCGACTATGACAACACCGCGGAACTACTTGCCGATCTCACTCTTATGCGCGACTCATTACTTGCGCACAAAGGTGAACTGATCGCCCATGGCTTACTGGAGCGCGTCATTCGCGCGGTATCGAGTTTTGGAATCACCCACGCGACGATGGACGTTCGAGAACATTCAGATGCCCATCACCATGCTCTGGCGCAAATTGCTTCCAATCCAAGCGCCCTTGATGCCGCCGCACAAAATACCGTCGATACATTTAAAGCGATCGATGAGCTGATCAATAAATTTGGCCCAGAGGTTATAGAGACCTACATCATCTCAATGACCAAATCACATAAGGATGTCCTTGCCGCGGTCGAACTTGGAAAATATGTAGGACTCATTTCCGATGGAAAATCAAAGGTTGGCTTCGCCCCGCTCCTTGAAACGGTCGCTGAACTTCGTGCAGCCGACACAATCTTGGACCAACTGCTCTCCGATCCTGAGTACCGCGAGATTGTTCGAAGCCGTCACGACGTTCAAGAGGTGATGCTCGGATACTCGGATTCAAATAAAGATGCCGGAATCGCAACATCCCAATGGGAGATTCACAAGGCACAACGCAAATTGCGTGACATCGCAATCAAACATGGCGTCAAGTTACGTCTCTTCCACGGTCGTGGCGGATCCGTTGGTCGTGGAGGCGGACCTACCTACGATGCCCTTATCGCGCTTCCATGGGGATCTATTGATGGTCAGGTGAAGATGACCGAACAGGGTGAGGTCATCTCAGATAAATATTCATTGCCCGCACTCGCTCGCGAAAATGTAGAGCTCACTTTGGCCGCTGCGCTAGAAGCGACGGTTTTAAATCGCGCTCCACGCCAGAGCGCAGATGATTTAGCGCGTTGGAGCTCATGCATGGATCTGGTAAGCGATAGCGCATTTGCTCGATATCGCACCCTCATAGATCACCCCGATCTGCCTGCATATTTCTACGCTTCAACTCCCGTTGAACAACTTGGTGATCTCTTCCTTGGTTCGCGTCCCTCGCGTCGTCCAGATGCATCCGGCGGCTTGGGAAGTCTGCGGGCGATTCCATGGGTATTTGGATGGACTCAATCGCGCCAGATTGTGCCGGGCTGGTTTGGAGTTGGATCGGGGCTTAAGGCCGCTCGCGAAGCGGGTCAAGCACCCGTACTGACCGCGATGTTGAAGGATTGGCATTTCTTCCGCACCTTTATATCAAACGTTGAGATGACCTTGGCGAAGACCGATCTCGATATGGCGAGCAAGTATGTAGAGCGATTGGTAGATCCTTCACTCCATCACTTCCTGGAGACCATTGAAGAGGAGTTCAACCTAACTCGGAGCGAGATCATGCTCTTAACCCAGAAGGATGAGATCCTCGGAGATCAACCAATATTGGCTAGAACGCTCGGCATTCGTGAGGCCTATCTTGCTCCGCTCCACCTACTTCAGATCTCGCTTCTGGAGCGAGTTCGCAAAGGTGAGAGCCCTGATGCGACTATCCGCCGAGCTCTCTTACTCACTATTAATGGCGTTGCCGCCGGGCTGCGTAATACGGGCTGATTAAGCCAGTTTAGGCAGCGCCGTGGCAGCGCTTGTATTTACGACCTGATCCGCATGGGCAAGGAGCGTTCTTAGGCGTTCCCCCACTCTGCACAGCTGAACCATCCTCATCAGCCGCTGAATAACGTAACTGGCTGACTGCTGGTTGTTCTGGTGTTTCTAATCCAGGAGCGGCGATAACGGGTGCACCGTTCTCATCAGTGGCCTCCACATTAACCTCAACATGGAAGAGAAGACCGACGAGCTCTTCTTTAATGCCATCCATCATTGCGGCGAACAACTCATAACCTTCGCGTTGATATTCAACGAGCGGATCGCGTTGCGCCATCGCACGCAATCCAATTCCCTCTTGCAGGTAATCCATCTCGTAGAGATGCTCACGCCACTTGCGATCAAGGACCGAGAGAAGAACTTTGCGTTCAAGTTCACGAGTCACTTCTGGAGTCAATGACTCTTCGCGAGCCTTGTACTGCGCGGTTGCATCATCCAAGACTCGATTGAGAATGAGATCAGCATCAAGATTTGCGACCCCACCAACCTCTGCTGCGAGAGATTCCGGAGAGACCGTTGCCGGGTAGAGAACGCGCAAGGCTGTAAATAGCGTTTCGAGATCCCATTGTTCTGGATAGCCCTCAGCGGTGGCACCTTGGACATAAGCTGTCAGAGTATCTCGCATGAAATTCTGTACTTGCTCGCTGATATCGGCGCCTTCAAGAACTTCACGGCGCTCAGAGTAAATAACGGTACGTTGACGATTCATAACATCGTCATACTTCAAAACATTCTTACGCATCTCAAAGTTGAGTGACTCGACCTGAGTCTGCGCCGAACGAATTGCGTTAGAGACCATCTTGGATTCGATTGGTACATCATCGGCAATGCCGGCGGCACCTAAGAAACGCTCGACCAGGCCAGAGTTGAAACGGCGCATTAAGTCATCTTGGAGCGAGAGATAGAAACGTGACTCTCCAGGATCGCCTTGGCGACCAGAACGTCCACGCAACTGGTTGTCGATGCGGCGTGACTCATGGCGCTCGGTACCGAGCACGTATAGGCCACCAGCCGCAACAACTGTCTCATGTTCTAAAGCCACTGCGGCTTTCTGCTTTGCAATCTCAGCGGGCCACGCAGCCTCGTATTCCTCTGGGTTATCAGCTGGGTTCAATCCACGACGTTGCAATTCGAAATCAGCCATAAATTCTGGATTACCACCGAGCATGATGTCGGTACCGCGACCAGCCATGTTGGTAGCAACCGTGACCGCACCAATTGTGCCGGCGCGAGCGATAACAGCTGCTTCCCGCTCATGTTGCTTTGCATTCAATACTTCGTGCTTGATGCCACGACGAGTGAGAACCGCAGAGAGCTCTTCAGATTTCTCAACAGAGACAGTACCAACCAATACTGGCTGGCCCGCCTTGTGGCGCTTCACAATATCCTCGGCAACAGCTAAGAATTTTGCTGCTTCAGTCTTGTAGATGAGGTCAGGAGAATCGAGACGAGCCGTTGGCTTATTGGTAGGAATAGGAATAACGCCAAGCTTGTAGATCTGCATAAATTCTGCAGCCTCTGTCATTGCTGTACCGGTCATACCGGAAAGCTTTGAGTAAAGACGGAAATAATTCTGCAAGGTAATTGTCGCAAGAGTCTGATTCTCATCTTTGATCTCGATGCGCTCCTTTGCCTCGAGCGCTTGGTGGAGACCTTCAGAGTAACGACGTCCAGAGAGCATGCGACCAGTGTGTTCATCAACGATGAGGAGTTCACCGTTCATGACAACATAATCTTTGTCGCGCTTAAAAAGTTCCTTGGCACGGATACCGTTGTTGAGGTAGCCGATAAGAGGGGTATTCACCGCTTCGTAGAGATTTTCGATTCCGAGAATCTGCTCTACTTTGGTGACACCTTCTTCAAGTATGGAGACGGTCTTCTTCTTCTCATCGATCTCATAGTGAAGATCGCGCTGCAATTGACCACAAATATTTGCAAACTCGACGTACCACTTAGTTGCCTTGTCGGCAGGACCGCTAATAATCAGCGGTGTTCTGGCCTCATCAATCAAAATCGAGTCAACCTCATCAACGATGGCGAAGTTATGTTCGCGTTGAACACAATCTTCTAGCGACCATGCCATGTTGTCGCGGAGGTAGTCGAAACCAAATTCGTTATTTGTTCCATAGGTGATGTCAGCTGCGTACGCTTCACGGCGTTCAGCAGGAGTCATGCTGGCGAGAATGACGCCAACCTTGAGACCGAGGAAGCGGTGAACGCGTCCCATCCATTCACTGTCGCGCTCGGCGAGGTAATCGTTTGTGGTGACTACGTGAACGCCTTTGCCGGTGAGAGCGTTGAGATAGGCGGGAAGGGTCGAGACCAAGGTCTTACCTTCACCAGTGCGCATTTCGGCGATATTTCCGAGGTGCAGTGCAGCTCCACCCATGATCTGGACGTCATAGTGACGCTGTCCCAGGGTTCGCATGGCTGCCTGGCGAACAGTTGCAAATGCTTCAGGGAGCAAGGAATCGAGATCCTCGCCTGCCTGCAGACGGTCTCTAAACTTCTGAGTTTGGGAGCGGAGTTCTTCATCGCTCATGGCGGCAACCTTGGTCTCCCAAGAATTAACCTCTGTGGCGATCTTCTCTAGGTTTCGAACCGCACGACCTTCGCCAGCGCGAAGAATTTTATCTAGAACAGCCACGAACCCTCATTTCAGAAACTCTTATCATCTACTAGCCCCCTATCGTATTAGGAAAAAAGACGGGGTGAGACCCCGGCGGTCAGCACCCCAGCGGGCCTCAAACCGGCCTGCCTGAGCGCGCGAATCCCCTCCCGCACCGAACTACCTGTCGTCAGCAGATCATCAACCAGGTAGAGATCTGCCTGCTCGGCCAGATCACCGGTCCTTGTGATGGAGTAGGCACCTTGAACATTGCGCTCTCTCTGCTCACGATTGAGATTGGTCTGATCGGCAACTTTTCGATTTACCGTCAGCATCTCCTGAATAGATACCGAGCCCCTCTGAGAAAGCGGCATTTTCTTCACCATCTGGCGTGCCAGGAGATAGGCATGGCGATATCCACGAGTTCGATTTGCGCTCTTACTTGAAGGCACTGGAACGAGGATAGTGCGCTCTCGTATTTTAGATTCGTTCCGCGCTCGCATAAATGATTCAACAAGGAGCTCTGCGAGAAAATTCCGCGCTGGCAAAATGTGTTTCTCTTTCGCAAGCAAGATAAGTTCAGAGAGCTCATCCCCATACAGTGCACCTGCCCATACTGGGATATCTGAAATCAAGAGCCCTCTACGGTTTCTCCCAATCTTTGTGCTGCACTCGCTGCAAACATCTACCCCCGGCTGGTTACAAAGAAGACAACTTGAGGGAAATAGGAGTTGCGAGATGGCGCCCATTGCAGAAATTCTGCAGAGATTTAAATGTCATCCTCATCAAATGCTAAGAAAGATGTGGAAGGTTCAAAGCTGGGGTTTACTGGGATCGGCTCACCTTGTAACGGGATTCCAGGTGCAAGCGGAATTGTTACAACGAAGTTCGCTCCCTTGCCTGGAGCGCCCCATGCCTTGAGAGTTCCTTGGTGCAACTTCGCATCGTCGAGTGCAATAGAAAGACCTAGCCCCGTACCACCACGTAATCGTGAACGTGAAGGATCCGCGCGCCAGAATCGATCGAACAATCGCTCTGATTCACGTTCAGTAAAACCAATTCCATAGTCGCGCACACCAACCGCAAATTCGCGTTCGCTCTGCCTAATAGTGATATCGATGCCCTTGCCCTCACTGTGATCAATGGCATTGGAGATCAAATTCCGCAAAATTCGCTCAATACGGCGCGGATCGACCATAGCGACCACCGCACCGTCGGAGAAGTCGGTGCGAATATCGCCCACATTTCCCATATGAAGTTGGTCGATGGTCTGAATGACCAAGTCCTTGATATCTGTCTCTTTAAGTTCCAGGATAGATGCAGATGCATCGAATCGGCTCACCTCAAGTAGGTCGGTGAGCAACGATTCAAAGCGAGCTATCTGAGATTGCAACAACTCCGCACTACGAGCTGCTGCCGGATCCATCTTCCCCTTGCTCTCCGCAATAACTTCTGATGCCATACGAATGGTGGTGAGCGGCGTGCGCAGCTCATGCGAGACATCGGAGACAAATCGTTGCTGTAACCGCGAGAGATTTTCGAGTCTTGAGATCTGTTGTTGCATAGATACCGCCATCTCGTTGAACGAGATAGCAAGGCGGGCCATTTCATCTTGACCGCTCACATGCATTCTTCGATTGAGATCTCCAGCAGTCAATTGCTCAGCGATTTCAGCAGCGTCGCGCACTGGATTAATCGCTTGTCGAATTACGTACCAAGAGATTCCGCCGATCATAAAGACCAATAAGAATCCCGCAAAGAGAAGGAGTCTGCCGATGAAATCAACGATCGTCTGCTGTTCGGTCAAGAGAAAGACGTAATAGAGTTCATATGGAGATTGCGGCGGAATTTCGACAGCGTGGCCAACGATGATTGCGCCTTTTTGAGTTCCATCTTTAAAAGTAATTGTGCCGCGTATCCATTCCGCCAATCCAGATTTACGAACAGCGGCACGAAGTGAAGATGGGATAGAAGTTAGATCTACATTTCCAGAAGCCCCGTCATAGAGGTCATTAGAGCGATGCAAGACGGGAGATCCGATCAGCACAACTTCACGAGGGGTAGTTGCAACCGTTAAATCGCTCGCTTTCAATATTCGATTAACAACGACCGGCAACTTAAGGGAGGTGAGATATAACGTTGCGTCGAGTTGCCCTTGTGCGTAGTCATACAATGATTGGGCTTCGGATACAGATTCGTTTGTCTTCTCACGGAAAATACCGTTGGAGATTTGGATAAATAGAATGCTACCTACCAGCGAAATAAGAATGATAGAAAGCAAGAATGTGGTGGTAATGACGCGAAAGAGGATTGAGCTCCGCCATTTCACGCCGAGCCATCTCATGCCTGACTCGTTCCCGCCTTATACCCAACTCCACGCACGGTAAGAACTACCTGCGGATTATCGACATCTTCTTCCACCTTCGCGCGCAAACGTTGTACGTGCACATTCACCAGACGGGTGTCGGCTGCATGCTGATAGCCCCACACCTCGCTTAAGAGCGCGTCTCGCGTGAAGACCCGACCAGGCTCTTTTGCAAGAGCAACAAGTAGATCAAACTCCAAGCGGGTGAGCGGGATCGTCTTTCCATTGCGAATGATGGTGTGTGCGACCTGGTCGATGGTGATGTCACAGATTCGCAGCGTCGTAGAGGTTTCGGAATTAGAACGGCGTAGCCGCACTTTAATGCGGGCAACAAGTTCGGATGGGTTGAAAGGCTTGACCATGTAGTCGTCGGCGCCGGCCTCTAGACCCTTAACGACATCGTAACTATCGCTCTTTGCAGTGAGCATCACGATAGGCACCATGGATTTGTCGCGGATAAGTTTGCACACCTCAATGCCGCTTAAACCTGGAAGCATGACATCAAGAAGTACAAGATCAGGTTGGTGAGAATTAAAAATATTCATCACCTGGTCACCTGAGTTAACCAGGTCAACCTCAAAGCCGGATCCCGTGAGAACGATCCCCAGCATCTCCGCTAAATCTTGGTCGTCATCGACGACCATGATTAGAGTCATTAGCTACCGTGCTCCCAAGAGTTGAGGTAGTGCTCTTGAGCCGGAGTCAGCGTGTCGATAGTGACACCCATGCTTGCCAACTTGAGTCGAGCAACTTCCTTGTCGATTTCGGTAGGAACTTCATGTAATCCAGCACCAAGTGAGGCGGCGCTCTTGAGCAGCCACTCTGCAGTCAGAGCTTGATCTGAGAAAGACATATCCATAACTGATGCTGGGTGACCTTCTGCGGCACCGAGATTCACCAGTCGACCTTCGGCAATCAAGAGAAGGCGACGACCATCAGCAAGCACATACTCATCGGTCTGGTGGCGGATGCGACGATTCTTCTTGGCGTTCTTCTCGAGCCACGCCACGTCAATCTCAATATCAAAGTGACCTGAGTTAGCGAAGATTGCGCCATCCTTCATCACGGCGAAATGCTTCTCGCGAAGTACATCGCGGTTACCAGTAACTGTAATGAAGAAATCACCAATCTTGGCGGCTTCGAGGGAATTCATAACGCGATAGCCCTGCATCAAAGCATCGAGAGCCTTTGTTGGGTCGATCTCGGTTACGACGACATTTGCTCCCATTCCGCGAGCGCGCTCTGCAACGCCCTTTCCGCAGTAACCAAATCCACAAACTACGACGGTTGCTCCAGCGACCAAACCATTGGTTGCGCGGAAGATTGCATCCATGGTGGATTGCCCAGTACCAAAACGGTTGTCAAACATATGCTTGGTATCAGTGTCGTTGACGGCGATCATTGGGAATTTGAGCGCACCATCTTTTGTCATTTGGCTCAAGCGAATTACGCCGGTCGTGGTCTCTTCGCAACCTCCCATAATTCCATCCAGGAGTTCGGTTCGAGAGGTGTGCAAGGTGTTGACGAGATCGCAGCCATCATCGAAAACTAGATTTGGCTTGATATCAAGGGCGGCGTTGAGATCGCGGTAGTACCCATCGCGATCTACTCCGTTGTGAGCAAATACATTGATGCCGTACTCGTAGACCAGCGCTGCAGCAGTGTCATCTTGCGTGGAGAGCGGGTTAGATGCGCAGAGCGCTAACTCGGCGCCACCAGCTTTAAGGGCGCGCATAAGGTTTGCCGTCTCTGTGGTCACATGCATACACGCTGCAATCCGAATTCCAGTAAATGGTTGTTCCTTGGCGAAGCGCTCTTTGATCTGCGCGAGCACGGGCATATTGCGCTCAGCCCACTCGATCCGCTTCTTCCCTTCTGCTGCTAGAGCGGGATTTGCAATATCGTGGCCAACAGATGTTTCAACTGACACAAGAACTCCTTCGAGACTTCAGATACAAGTCATATACATGTCTAATAGTGGTATTACGGGCGACCGCAAGGCTCAAGGTTACCCGATTAGCGCCAAGACCTGGCTCTGAACCTGCTTCAACTGCTCTGGGGAGTGAGCTTCGACATTGAGGCGAAGTAGCGGTTCGGTATTGGAGGCGCGAACGTTGAACCACCAATCCGGTCCAGTCACGGTGATGCCATCTAGTTCATCAATGGCATAGTCCATCTCAAAGGAGGCCTTTATAAAGGCAATGCTCTCGCTGGGGTTATCCACTCTGGTATTGATCTCGCCGCTGGAGAAATACCGATTGAGCGGGGCTATCAGCTCCGAGAGAGGTTTGTCGGAGTGAGAGAGCTCTGCAATCGCGAAGAGGGCAGCCAGGGCCCCAGAATCAGCTCTCCAGAACTCACTAAAGTAAAAATGGCCGGAATGCTCTCCCCCAAAGACCGCTCCACTTTCAGCCATCATCTTCTTGATATATGAATGCCCAACTCTTGAGCGCAACGGCTTGCCCCCATTTTCCAGCACTATCTCGGGAACTGCCTGTGAGGAGATGAGGTTATAAATAATGGTTGAACCGGGCTTGCGCTTAAGTTCACGAATGGCGATTAATGAGGTTAGCGCAGAAGGGTTCACTAACTCTCCACGCTCATCCGCAAGAAAACAGCGATCGGCATCGCCATCGAAGGCCAGACCAATATCAGCTTTCTCACGCTTAACGCGCTTCACCAGATCAACTAAGTTTTTGGGGTCAATTGGATTTGCTTCGTGGTTTGGAAAATTTCCATCAAGTTCAAAGTAGAGCGGGACTAACTCCACATTAAGTCGACTCATGAGAGCGGGAGCTGTAAAGCCTGCCATTCCATTTCCAGCATCCACCACAATTTTCAAACGGCGACCGCTGCTGAATTCATCGCTGCTAAAAAGTCCGAGTAGAAAATCAACATAGTCATTGAGAAGTTCTCGCTGCGTTGTTACTCCGATAGGACCGAGCTTCATAGGGATCTCACTGCCCATCAGATCTTTGATGCGAAGCAATCCAGATTCAGAGCCAATCGGACGCGCACCAGATTTGGCCAACTTTATTCCGTTATAAGCCGCCGGATTATGACTTGCTGTAAACATCGCACCGGGAAGATTGAGTGATCCCGAAGCGAAATAGAGCATATCCGTAGAGGCGAGTCCGATGCGGATTGCATCTAACCCTTGAGAATTTAATCCATCTGCGAAGGCAGTCGCTAAATCGTCCGATGAGGGACGCATATCCTCACCGATTACTACTGTTGCGGGCTCTCGTTCTTCAATGAGGAAACGGGCAAATGCCGTACCTAATACAAAGGTGAACTCTGGAGTTATTTGTTCTTCGACGAGGCCTCGAATGTCATAGGCCTTGATTACCTGATCTAACTCTTCCCGACTGAACATGTCATAAATCTACTTGAGAATTGGTGCGGTGAATTAACCGCAGGGAGAGAAAGTTAATTCTGGGTTGAAGGGATTGCTCTCAAGTGTCCGCGGCGTCCAATCTCAGGTTGACTGGGTTGAGCAGGAATTGGCGTGCTCTGGGCGTTGCCTACCTCGCGGACCGCATTAGCGATAGCCATCAAGTCATCCTCGCTTGGTCCTGCCTGATCGGATTCAGGTTCTAGCCGTACGACGCTCCACCCATTAGGGACGGTTAACTTTTCACTGTGCGACTGGCAGAGATCATAAGAGTGGGGCTCAGCATAGGTAGCAAGCGGGCCAAGGACAGCGGTTGAATCTGCATACACATAAGTCAAAGTCTTCACTGCGGGTAGCTGGCAACTGGCGCGCGAACAGATTCGACTGGAACGGTGTTGTGTTCGCATAATTGAGAGATTAGCGCCTTCCGCTCTCGAAGTGGTGGATTTGGCTCTGATTCAGAGTTTATCGGCGCGCCAAGGTTCGTGCATCGGCTACCGGCAATTGGGCTCTCGAGACGAGCTGATTTGCAATCAGGGGTAGATAACTCAAAGCACCTGCCGAGTTTGAGATAAGCGCCCCGCCATAAACCGGCTTCTTAGAAAGTACGGTAAAGGAAACGGTATTTATCGCACCCTGCGGATGCCATGAGGCCTGCGTATCTCCAGAGATGATCTGAGATTGCACCTTACCTTTCTGGTCTCGCCAATCGGCCTTCACAACTGGTGACTGCCCAATGAAGAGAAATTGAGCCGACGCTCCACCGAGATTAATTTTGAAATTAGACATCTGCGGAATCTGGGTGCCCCAGGCAAAATCGCTCCCGCCTGATGTAGTGCGCGTTAGGGTCGAGGCAAAAATTGGTTGGTCCGAATCGACTTCGATTCCATATGGAGTCGAAAGAGAAATTTTTGGAAGCGGTACGTCGACCACTCGCTGATGTGCAATCGAGAGGGAATCAAATCCAACTGGGGTGAGAGTTCCGCCGTCCGAGTAAATTGTTAGGTGAACAGTGGCGTTGACATTTCCTGGAACTAAAAATCTCATGATCGAAGAGGACTTGCTGGCATTTCCATAGAGGGCCGCGATATAACTTTTAGTAGCAGGGGCTGCTACACCCGCAACAAAACTGGAACCTAAATCGTGCAATCCATTTTTACGATGATCTAGGACGAACGAGGTCACGCGCCCGGACTGCGTCACAACATGGAGAGCAATCGACTCCTCACCTGGCACGATCGATGCAAGCGGAAAATTTCGAGCCGAATTCGCTTTGATGGTGAGCGAGATAGGAGCTAAAGCAACTTTGGAGCTATACGGAAAGAGTTGAACAACGGAGTCACTCAATCCACTGTTTATTATTTGCAGAACCCCTTGACTGGTCACTCCTGCAGAACCACCGATAAACCACTGATCTGCTCCTCCCACATCACAGACCGTCTCTGCAGTACTCGTTCCCGAGATAGTCTCTAAAGCAATCTCTGCGCCAGAATTTCCGCTTACAAATGTAGGAGCACTCGATCCAGCCAGAACCGTGGCTTTATGTGATTTGAGTGTTGTCGAGGAGCCAGCTACAAGCCGAGTCGAGATGCTGCTGCTGGGCAATGTGATGGTTTCGTTTGCACCACTCAGAGCTCCAGGGCACACCACCGCCGGATAACTTCCGTTGAGAACGATGTGGCTCTTTGCTTGCGGGACCAAAGTTGCAATGGCAACAGCAACTGAAATTATGAGCGGAGCTCTCAGCGTGAAAAGTAGATCCCGTAGGCGCGGCCTCATACCAACTCCTCCAAAGGAACTTGGCGTTTACGGCGACCAGATGGCAAGGCCATAACAATCGCTACCAGCAAGGTCATCAACTCTAGGGAGATCAAGCCACGATGTGCAGTTCCATCGAAGAGCAGGGAGACCTTTCCAGAAGTTGGGATAGTAAAAATAGGCAGACCATTATCAGCATGTTGGAGCGGAACGCTCGCGCCATTAATCAATAACCGCCAGCTTCGGTCATATTTCTCGGCAAGCGAGATGACTCCAGCACTCTTCACAACTCCTAGCGCGCCAACATCACCTGCTGGGATCAAGGTATTGCGTCCCTTGCTATCTGTTAACACAACGCGTGGCGAAGAACCGACGATATGCCAGACAATGCCGATATCGGTTGCTGACATTCGGGTGAAGCCGCCAACTCCATCAATGAGGCGCGCGATCTCCGGAGATGCCGGAGATTTTAAGTAGAGGTACTGAATTCCATAACTTCCCATGACCTTGGCTGAGCTAACTCCTGAGCCAGAGACCAGTTGAGTTACTGCATCAACAATTTGTGGTGGGGTCGCGGTTGCGACATCTGCATCACCAATCGTGAGCGGATTTCCACGCGAGATAAAGAATACGGTCTGCGATGGAGTGGATGAGAGAACCAGAGTCTTTGGCTTAGCGGGACTCTGCGCAAGTGAGGAGACGAATGCTGGAATTACATCGCTCTGATCCGACTGCACGAGGGATGTAGTTTGACCAACAAGTACCCAACCCGCGAAGAGCACTGTGGAGAGGATTGAGAGAACCGTTGCACCAGCTATCGCTAAGTGTGAAAGCCCCAAGTGACGTACTCTCAAATTTGGAACAACCTTTTCGATGACCACCATCATCGGTGGGATCAAAATTATTGAAATGACTAGGAAGGCAGCTCCAACATAAATGGGCTCGGTAGCTCCATGCCCTGGTATGTGCACCGCATTGAGCAAGATCGCAGAAGCAAGAATGATCGCCGAGACAAGCGAAGCTCTGCGCATAGATCTAATAAAAAAGCTGAAGAGAACGAAGAGTGCCGTAGGTGCGATTACCCACCACGGTGGTGCACCTTTACCGCCAGGGTTAGAGAGCAAGGTGACGATAGTCCCACCATTTGCCAGTGGAATTCCTGGAGCAACTAAGAATTGAGTTGGATGAATAAGAGCGCCGAGTGACCAGGGCAGGGTCAGAAGATATGCCGTCAGAATCACTGTAAATCGACGCACCACTGGCTTTGAGGCTTCACTTTCAACAACATCTATCCAGCCGCGCGATCGATCTGCAGTTCGATAGAGCTTGACGATCCCAACGAGGAACAGATAAATCTGAATCAGGAGCCAACTCGCGAGCAAGAGCGGTGAGAAAGAGGCAACGAGAGCGATGAGAAGAGTCTGTGAAAATATCCGACGCCAACTCATATCCACCAGGTTTGTCATCACTGGCTTGATAGTGATGGAAATCGGCGCAAAGAGATAGAGCACAAGTATGTCTATTCGCCCCTGATTAAGAGAGCTCCATAGCAATGGGGTAAGTATGTAGACGATGCCACCAAAGGTAGAAGTCGCCTGTGACGCTCCCTTTCTGCGGAGAGCATTTACAAAAATAATAAAAGCGATAGGAGGTGTTAATAAGAAGAGAGCGGTGATAAAGAGGGACAAGTGGCCAAAGGAGATGAGGCCAACAACTCCCAGAACCGCCAACCAAGGCGGCGCCGCCACTGCAGAACCCATGCCGACTAAATGCCAAGCCTGCGCATAATTTCGAAGTAAGTCACTACCGCTCGTCGGAATGAAACCAAGCGCTCCTCCAGAGAGCGATCCAAAGCGAGCTCGTGCGGAGATGAATGAGAGAACAGTTATTGCAATGAGCGCCAAAGAATCTGGACGCCTTAATACGCCGCGCATTATTGAACTCTTTGATGAAAGCAGAATATCTGGCTCATCAAACTCTTCAGTCATCACTCCAAGATCTGAGTAACGAGGAGAGTCATCGATCTCTTCTATATCGACCTTGCCTCTCAGTTTCTGAGAGATGGTGCTGGTGACGCGATCCACGCCGGCTCTGATCTGGCTACCTCGAGGTGGGATGTATGGCTCTACGACAGATGGAGATAAGAGACGTTTGCGCCGCCTGGCTCTTCTCGCCTTAATTAAGTCAGCTGGGTGAATAAGTAAGAGTCCAACAGCGGCAATCTCATCGCCGGCATACCCAGGCAACTTAGCCAGGAGGTCGAAGACCACTCGCAAGAGGCTTGTACCTAACAACTGCAGCACCAGCCATGGCAGTGTCCACCATGAGGAATTGGCCAACATTACATATGCAGCATTTCTTCTATCCAGCATCAATGGGCGATGTAAAAAAGCCTCAGATACATCAACTTTTCGTCGCTCACTGGCTGAAGCTTGAGCATGGAAAGCGCTGGCTTGACCTACGCAGATCGCGCTAAATCCAGCTACGCGAGCGCGCCACCCTAAATCAACATCATCACGGAAGAGCGCCAGGTTTGGATCTAGACCACCCAACTCTTCAAAAGCAGCGCGACGAACTAACATGCCGGCGGTACTTACAGAGAGAACCTCTTTGATCTCATCATGCTGACCTTGATCTTGCTCGCGTCGTTCGAGGCCAGTCCATCGCGCACCATTGGGAGCAATCGAGATGCCCGCTTCAAGTAGGTGATCTCGGTCGTACCAGCCCAATAATTTAGGTCCTGCGATAACAACCTGTGGCCTCTCGGCAATTGCCGATAACAAATAGTGCAGCGCATCTTTTGCGGGCGCACAGTCATCATGAATCAACCACAAACATTCATTAGCTTCATCAATTGGATCGAGCAATTTTGGACTCTGCTCAAGTGCGATCTCGATTGCATCACCGTAACCAATATCGCGATCAGCGGAGATGTAGGTAATACCTGCAGCGCGCAATAGTTTGGGCGAGCTATCAACCGAGCCTGTATCAACCGCAATGATTCGATCAATGGGCCGGGTTTGTGAGGAGAGCGCGGCAATGACTTCTGGTAACCATGAAGCTCCATCGTGGGTGACGATGATTGCTGTAACAAAAAAGCGTGAGAGATCGATTTCCGAATCGTTATGAGTTGAAGATAACTGCGCTGCCATTACTCGGCACCTGTGTTGAAAGGAATATGCGCGTTACGCTGAACGGCGCTTGAGGCGACGGCGCTCGCGTTCGGAGAGGCCACCCCAAATACCGAAGCGCTCATCATGACCTAGAGCGTATTCCAAGCACTCTGAGCGAACATCACAGGAGAGACAGACTCGCTTGGCTTCGCGGGTTGAGCCGCCCTTCTCAGGAAAGAAGGCTTCGGGATCTGTCTGGGCGCACAGAGCGCGCTCCTGCCAGGAGAGATCAGGGTTTCCTGAGTTTGTGTTGCCGATGTTTGTAAGGCCACCCATTGCAAATTCTCCGTGAGCTGCGATCTGGCGATCTGACATACATACTCCTCAAACTATCTGGCGCAGTGTGCGACACACGGTGTGTCTCGCTGTAACTACGGCTTGGGTGAATTACACGCGTGTAATCCCCGCGAGTCAAGTCCGCTGCGACTATTTCTTTTCGGAATATCCAAAAAATTGGCCGGTTGCTATAAATCCGCCCGGAATTGAAGTATCTGGGGCTACAAAGGAGTCAAAAAGAGCAGATTTTGCGCCTACTTTGGCTCCTGGCGAGATGAAGCTAGCGCTCACCCGTGCTCCCTCTCCAATGCTGCTACCCGCACCAACTACTGAGCCATTCTCAATAATCGAAGATGGATCGAGAGAGGCGCTACGAGAGATAAGAGAGTTGGAGGCGATCTCGAACTCCCCCTGTGAGAGGAGTTCATCAAAGGCAGTTGAGCGAGCCACTCCGGAGATTAGGTCGGCATTCGCCTTGAGAAGTGCCGCCGGGGTACCAATATCTAACCAATAGGAAGAGTCCAGATACCCAACCAACTTTGATCCAGCTGCGAGGAGTGATGGGAAAGTCTCCCGCTCGACACTTACAACCCAATCATCTGGAATCGCATCGATAACCGCACGGTCAAAGATGTAACAACCGGCATTAATAATGTTGGTTGGAGGATTTTCCATCTTCTCGTTGAAAGTCAAAACGTTAGTTCCATCAAGTTCAACAACGCCGAAAGCGCGAGCATCAGGAACACGTGTTAAATGGAGAGTGATATCCGCCTCTTGCGCGCGATGTAATTCCATTTGGGATGTTAGATCATGACTACTCAGGACATCACCATTAAAAATAATTACAGGACCATTACCGCGCAACTCCTTGGCAGCGTTTGCGATCGCGCCTCCAGTACCAAGAGCCTTCTCCTCAACTGCATATGAGATTCGAATTCCAAATCTCTCTCCATTGCCGAAATACGGTTCAAAGACTTCGGCAAGGTAGGAAGTTGCCAAAACGATTTCTTCTACTCCGGCAGCACGTGCTTTCACTATCTGATGTTCAGTAAAGGGAACGCCACCGACAGAGAGCATTGGTTTAGGTGTGTGTGATGTAAGAGGAGCAAGTCGAGTCCCAAATCCACCTACGAGCAATATCGCCGAGGTGACCGGCATTTGAGTACTCACCGATTATCCAAGAATTCGTGCAGCCGCCGCATTGATCTGCGCGTCAGTCGCGGTGAGGGCGATGCGAACATAGGTGGCACCCGCTTCACCGTAGAAACTACCTGGGGTCACCAAGATTCCTAGATCCGCTAAAAATGAGACCGAGTCGAAGTCGCGTTCATTTCGCGTGCACCAGATATATAAACCGGCCTCACTGTGCTCGATCGAAAAGCCCAATGAAGTCAAAGCGGGGCGCAATATTTCACGTCGCTTGGCGTAACGCTGCGCCTGTTCATGGACGTGAACTTCATCGGCGAGCGCAGCCACCATCGCGGCCTGTACGGGTGCAGGGACAAGGAGCCCAGCATGTTTACGAATCTCGCGAATTTTTGCGATCAGGAGTGGATCTCCGATGATCATGCCGGCGCGATAGCCAGCAAGATTAGAGCGCTTGGAGAGTGAATGAACCGCGAGAAGATTTTTGTTATCACCCTTGGCTACCTGCAAGATTGAAACTGGCTGCAGTCCTTCTGGTGATGCAGGAAAATTGAAATAACACTCATCGCTAATGATGACCGCTTCTGTTCTACGTGAGTAAGCGATGACTTCTTCTAGCTCTTGCACCGGTGCAATTCGACCAGTGGGATTTGAAGGCGAGTTGATCCACACCAGATCCGCATCTGGCCACTCTCGTGCATCAAAATCGACGGGATGATTTTCCGCCTTGGCGAGCAAGGCACCTACTAGGTACGTTGGGTAGGCAACTTTGGGGTAGAGAACCTTCGCAGCCTCTAACTGTGCGGGGAGGTTAGCCACGACCTCTTTTGATCCGATGCTTGGTAGCACATCGAACTCGCCAGATACTCCCAGAACATTTATCGCCCAATCTCTCATCGATTGTCGGAGCGCAGGCGATCCGATGGTCAGCGGGTAACCAGGAGCGTTGGCAGATTTAATAAGGGCAGCCTGAATAAAGTCAGGAGTTGGATCAACAGGAGTTCCTACAGAGAGGTCGATCGCCCCGTCTTTATACTCGCGAGCGCGAGCGCCATATGGAGCCAACAGATCCCATGGGAAATCCGGGAGTTTGATTGTTTACTCTCCAGCCTTAGGGAGCGCTACAACGGTTGGGTGGTCGGCATCGGTCGCCCCAACCTTGCTTGCTCCGCCGGGTGAACCAATTGTCTGGAAGAAACCAGCATTAATCTCCCCAAATTGCTTCCACTCACCTGGTACGTCATCCTCGTAGTAGATAGCTTCTACAGGGCATACAGGCTCACAGGCGCCACAATCTACGCACTCATCAGGTTGGATGTAGAGCATCCGATTGCCCTCGTAAATGCAATCAACCGGGCACTCCTCGATACATGACTTATCTTTCACATCCACACACGGTTGGGCGATTACGTAGGTCACGTCAATCCTTTCAAGTAGCGGTTCCAATCAACTGCGGAACAATATTATGTAGTGGTTCTAGGTTGTAGGTGCACAATATGGGCAGACAATATGGGAAGAGAATAGTGGATTTGGGCGCAATTCAATGAGTCAAGGATGAGCGAGGGGTATCCGGTGGGAACTGAAGATGGATCCAAAGCCCTACCCTCGGTCGCCCATGTGGGTCAACGGGTCAGTATCCGCTCTCACGACCCTGAGGGGGGCTTCCGCGACCTCTTAGGTCACCTTGTCAGCCCAACTCAAGTGCGTAAGAAGGATGGCCATATAGTCACCTTCGACCCCTCTCAGATAGCGCTCTGGAAGGTGGTCCCCTCTCAGGCAATATCTACTGGGATATTTCTTTACGACACCATGAGTAGAGCCCAAAGAGAGATCGTCATCAGCGATGGCAAAGCCCTACGGATGTACTGCTGTGGCCCGACCGTCTATCGAGATGCCCATGTCGGTAACTTGAGAACCTTTCTACTCGGAGATCTCATCTCGCGGCTGGTACAGGTCAGCGGATTTTCAATTCATAGCGTCCAGAACATCACTGATGTCGGCCATATGGTCGACGACTTGCACGAGCCTGGAGAGGCTGACTCCGAAGAGGATAAAGTTTTAACTCAAGCAGCAATGGAACATAAAGATCCATTCACTCTGGCTCGCTCGTATGAAGCAAAATTTCACAAGGACATTGCCAGGCTCGGGATCCAAGGTTTTGAAATTTACCCGCGGGCGAGTGAGAGCATCGAATTGATGTTCGCCTTAATCCAAAAACTTATTGACTCTGGGTACGCCTATGTTGGAGAAGATAAATCGGTCTACTTCTCCGCGAACTCATTTGAATCGTACGGAGCACTCAGCGGCAATAAGTTAGAAGAACTTGTCCCCGGTCATCGTTACGAATATGTCGGCGATGGAGCTAAGCGCTTCCATGCCGACTGGGCGCTCTGGAAAGCTGCCGGTGAACGTACCGAGATGGTCTGGGAATCACCTTGGGGTAAAGGTTTTCCTGGATGGCATATCGAATGTTCGGCTATGTCACTGCACTATCTACAAAATCACGTTGACCTACACCTGGGCGGAATTGATCTTCGTTTTCCACATCACGAAAATGAACGAGCGCAGAGCAATGCAGCCACGCTAAGTGAAGTCACAGATCATTGGGTTCATGGAGAACATCTCCTCTTTGAAGGACGAAAGATGTCGAAGAGCGCAGGCAATGTACTTCTCTTGGAAGATCTCGTTCAGGCTGGGTACGACCCATTAGCTCTGCGGTTGGTCTTTATGGAGAATAGATATCGCAGTCAGATGGATCTCAATTGGGAGCAGATTGCTGCGGCACATAGCACTCTCCAGCGTTGGCGCAGCAAATATCAAGAGTGGTCGAAGGCAGAACTACATAATGATCAAGCAATTGTCGCTGAACTCATTGAAAGTATCTTTGAGCCGCTGCGGGCAGACCTCGATACACCTAAGGCACTTCTCAAATTGCGCGCCATAGAACGTGATGCGAACATCTCCGATCGCACTAAATCGCAAGTATTTGAATCCGTAGATAGGTTCTTCGGCTTGGATATCAATCGCGTTGAAGTTACAAAAGAACTTCCTACTGGTGCCGAGGAACTACTCGCCGCGCGGGAGAAGGCCAGAAAAGAGCGAGATTTTGCGCGCAGCGATCAGCTAAGAGATCAACTGCTTGAACTCAAGATTAAGGTGATCGATAGTCCCGCGGGACAGAGTTGGGAAGTTATTCCGTAACACCAGCAAAGAGATCTAACTCGCGGCCATTTTTATCATACGGTCCGGCGGCCTCTCCTTTTACGCGGATGTAATACTCGGTGCCGCCTACCCTGATTGCAAGGCGCTTGGAGAATTCAAAGAGATCTCTATTGATAATGAGTTGAGTTTTGTGAGCCTTAAGCGCCGCTAACTTTTGCGACAGGTATTTCTCTCCATCAAATTTTGTCGTGACAACTCCATCGGCTTTTACAAAGGGAAGTGCTGCCCACTTAGCGGGAACATAGTTGAATTGTTTGATGAGTACTCGCAAGAAAATATTGCTGCTCGTCAAACTTCCATGAAGAGCCGAACGCGGGATCGCGCTCCAATAAATCTTTGATATCTCCCAAGGCTCGCCAACGCCAACCTGGGGATCTGCAGCTAGCTCTGCAGCGCGCATAGCTACTTTGTGCGCTTTGATGTGATCGGGGTGGCCGTACCCACCAAAATCGTCATACGAGATCAATACCTGGGGTTTGCGATCGCGGATAATTTCAACGAGCTCCATCGCTGCTTGCTCGAGATCAACCTGCCAAAATGATTCAGGAGCCTCGTTGGGTGGAGTACCCATCATTCCGCTATCGCGATACTTGTGCGCCGGCGCTCCAAGAAATTGATAGTCAGTTACTCCGAGCTCTGCCATCGCTGCGGCCAACTCACCTTCGCGGTAAGTACCTAACGTGTTCTCTTGAGCGGCGGCGAGGTGCGCCAGCGATGGCACCAGTACTTCGCCCTCTTCTCCTCGAGTACAGGTCACCAAAGTCACTGCTGCCCCCTGCGCGATATATCCAGCCATCGTGGCGCCGTTATTAATCGTCTCGTCATCGGGATGCGCGTGTACAAGTAATAAGCGGCGAGCAGGTAGTTCAGTCATGCGCTCATTATGAATCATGGGATAACATCGTGCTAATGAGCGATGAAAAGGTTCGTCTGCCGCGCGATGAGCGCCGGGCTACGCTATTAGCGGCAGCCCTGGAGGTCTTTACTGCCGCTGGCTACCACGCCGCTGCGATGGATGAGATTGCAGACCAAGCAAATGTCAGCAAGCCGGTTCTCTACCAACACTTTCCCTCAAAACTCGATCTCTATCTCGCCGTCTTAGATATTCACTGCGACTTCCTCGTGGCCGATATCAGAGCAGCAGTAGCTTCGACCAAAGACAACGCAGGTCGCGTCCTCGCTACTGTAAACGCTTACTTCGATTTCATTAACCGTGAAGGTGAAGCATTCCGACTCCTCTTTGAGAGCGATATGGCGGTAGAACCACAAGTCCGCGAACGGCTCAACAAAATGTCATACGACTGCGCCCTCGCATTCAGTGAGGCGATAACCACCGATACCGGCATCTCCCATGAGTCAGCGATGATGCTCGCCGTTGGGCTTATTGGTACTGCCCAGACCACGGCGCGTCACTGGTTAGCTCGTGATGGAAAGATAGATCGGGATCTGGCCGTTAAATTGGTGGCGAGCCTGCAGTGGCGCGGGATTTCAGGTTTCCGCAAAATCTGAAGCCGACTAAACTCAAGTCATGGCTAAGAAAGAATCAGAGAACAAGACCACTGTCCGCGTTGGTATTAGCGAGACATCCCAAGAACTCCACTTCGAAGTTTCACTCGAGGCATCCAAAGTTGCAGCTCTTGCCCAAGAATCAATCAACAATGGCAAGACTCTTGAACTCACAGATATTAAAGATCGAGTAATCCTGGTCCCAGCCGCAAAGATCTCATACATCGAGATCGGTGATACAACAGATCAGAAGGTTGGCTTCACCGCTTTGTAGCGCGTACTACGCGTCGTTGATCAGCTCTCGACTCGAGCCTCTCAAATTCTTCAGGAGCGGTATGAAACTCCGCTAACTGATTGAGTTTTCCATTTCCGTGATAGTCGCTTGCACCCGTTACCGCGAGGTCAAACACTGCGGCGATTCCGAGCAAGAGTTCGCGATTCTCCGCAGTGTGATCGCGGTGGAAAACCTCAATTCCATCTAAGCCCGCTGCCACGTAACTTTCAAAACTCTCTGCCGAAACAGTTCGCTTCCGAAGTGAGGACATAGCGTGCGCGATGACCGCCACTCCTCCAGCGGCCTTGATGTGAGCAATTGCTACTTCAGGGGTTGGTGAGTAGTGGGCTACATAGAATGGAGACTCATTTCGGAGAACCTCCGCAAAGACCTCTTCCCGAGATTTCATGTAACCCTTTGAAATCAAGGCATCTGCCAGGTGTGGACGGCCCAAGGTGGCCCCGTCAGAGAGTTCGGCTTCGACATCCTCCATGGAGATTTCATATCCAGCAGCCTGTAATCGCGCAATAATCTTGTGCATCCGACCAATTCGATTGTCGCGAGTCTCCGCCATCATCGTTCTCAAAGCTTGGTTCTCTGGATCAAAGAGCAAGCCCAACATGTGCACGCTGATTCCATCTTCGGTCTGACACGATATTTCAGAGCCGAGTACTAAATCGAGTCCAGGTCGAAGCCACTCTTGCGCCTCGTCCCAACCGGCCACAGTGTCGTGATCGGTGAGGGCGATTGTTGTTAAGCCCGCTGCATGTGCTTTGTTGATGAGTTCCCCAGGTGTATCAGTCCCATCGCTGAAATTGGAGTGAGTGTGCAGATCAATCACTGTCCACCTTATTTCTTAAAACAAAAATGGCACATCCAACGAGTAGACCAATGATTCCAGGAATCGTTCCCGCCGATGGATGTTGATGCAACCAGAACCACGCGATGATTGCAGCAACTGGCACTTCAAAGAATACGACGAGCGAGACCACTACGGGAGAGACTCGTTTGAGAGTCATATTGAAAAGTGTATGACCCAAGAACTGCGCACCGACAATCAACCCGAGCAGGTAGATCCACTGAATTGCTGGAAAGTGCAACAACGGAGAATCGGTCAGCCAACTTCCTAGCAATGTGGTTAGCGCGCAGGAACTAAAACACACGGTCGTGTAACTTGATGTGGGCAGAGACTTTTGAACTCCAGAACCAATGATCATATAAGCAGCAGAGAGGGCACCGCAGAGAATTCCAAAGAGATCGCCTACAAAGGCTCTTGTTGAGACGGTGAAATCAACCCCGGTAATTAAAAAGAGCGAAGCGAATGCTAGAAACATTCCTCCCAGCGACTGCGTGGAAATTCTGGCGCCGCGTATCTTCATATATAAGGCAGCAAAGATAGGTTGGAATGCAGCGAGTGCGGTTCCTGCTGCCACCGTCGTAAAGCGCATAGAGGCAAAGAAGGTGAGAAAGTGAGCGGCGAGGATTACTCCGGCTAGAGCCGATATTGCAATTAAGCGACGGTTTTTGCGAGCAGTTAATTCTCCAGATCTAATGGCAAAGGGAGCCATGATCAGCGCTCCGCCCAGATTGCGCCAGAAGATCAAGGTAGAGATCGGCATGGAGCTCTTAGCAATTAAAGGCCCCGAAGATCCGATACCAAAAATTCCTGCTACCAAGAATGGAATATCGCGCCCCTGGGGCAGAGCGGTGTGATCGTGGGTTCGAGTACTCACAAGTTAAATCACAAGTTAAAGATGAACCAGAATTGTGCCAATACACATACGGCCACCAGCGTAATAATCGATCCATACAACGCTTTAGCTCTTGGCCCAGATGCGAATTCACCCATCAACTTCTTATCTTGAGCGATGCCATACATGTAGATCAAAAGTGGGAGCAAGAGAATGGCGTTGAGGATCTGCGAGGAGATCAAGATCCAGATCAGCGAAACTCCTGGAATCATGATCAACCCACCAGCAACAAGGGTGATCGCCGCAAAGGTGAGGTAGAAGAGTGGAGCTTCATCAAATTTGTCATCAAGCGCTGCGGGAGATCCCGTGAGATCGCTAATGGAATATGCAGTTGAAAGAGGAAGTATGGAGGCAGCCAATAGCGCAGCACCGATAATTCCGACTGCAAAGATATCTTTTGCCAGAGTTCCAGCAAGTGGTTGCAGCGCCCGTGCTGCTTGAGATGCATCTGTGATATTTGTGATGTGTTGATGATTCAAGGTAGCGGCGCATGTGACAATCACAAAGAAACCAATGATTCCGGTTAAGAGCGATCCCACCCATACATCAGCGCGAAGCAGTTTGAGATCTGATCGGGTCAGACGCTTATCCACTGCATACGACTGAATAAATGCCAAACCCCACGGAGCAAGTGTTGTTCCGAGCGTTGCGGTCGCAATATTGATCGCGCCACGATTGAACGGCATGGATGGAACGACCATTCCGCGAAAGGCGGAACCCCAATGAGGGTGCGACATAAAGCCCGCGATGAGATATGAGATAAATACAGCTGACAAAATAAAGAAGACGCGTTCTGCCTTCTTAAAGGTTCCACGCAGTACAAGTGCAGATATAAAAATTCCAGTAAGTGGCACAGTTATGAAACGAGATATTCCAAAGAGTTGTCCGGCTGCAGCAACTCCCGCGAACTCCGCGGTCATAGTTCCTAAGTTGGCCAAGATCAAAGCGACGGCGCTAAAACTTCCCGCTCTCGCTCCGTACTTCTGGCGAACTAATCCGATCAAACCTTGGCGAGTCACAACGCCAATGCGTGCGCCTAAATCTTGGAAGACGATCAGGGCAAGAGTTGAAATAACCAGTACCCAGAGCAGGCGGTAGCCGAATTGAGCACCCAACTGCGAATAGGTCGTGATGCCTGCAGGATCATCATCGGATAGACCAGCGATAACACCTGGGCCCATGACGGCGAGAAAAGCGGCTATGCGTAACTTACGACCGCTTGGAATATTTATATTCGTCATGAACGCGGTCCGCCACCCTGCGAGAAGAGCCCGCGGTTCTTAGAGAGAGCATCAACGAGGTCATCGGCGAGAATGCGGCCGATTGGCTTGTTCTTCTCGTCGATAACGATGATGGATGAACCTCTGTTATTCGAAAATTCCTCGACTACGTCAGCAATTGGAGTATCGATTGAGACCGCGGTTGGGAAGGGTTTGGCAACGAGTTCAGAGACCAGACTCTCTGGCTCTGCGGCAATCAACTCAACCGTTTGAATGTGGTCTAGCAACTTGCCTTTGCCATCTACAACTACAACGCCATCAGAACTCTCACGCTCACGATTTTCCACTAATAATTTCAAGGCATCTGCGACGGTCGCTGAACTTTTGACGACCAAGATGTGCGTCGTCATTATTCCGCCAGCGAGTTCCTCATCAAAAGAGACAAGTTGGCGTAACTGCTTTGCGGTTCCACTCTCCATGGCGCTCAAAATGCTTTCGCGGTGTTCGTCTTCCAAATCACGCAATACCTCGGCGGATTCATCTGGTTCCATGCGCGCTAACAGCTCTGCCGACCTCTCTGCAGAGGAGAACGCAAGAGACCTTCAAGTTCATCATCTTCCATCTCCTCGAGCGCATCCGCTGCAAGATCTGGATCCAACATTTCAATCAACGCACCTTGTTCACGACCAGCTAAGTCTTCGATGAGATCTGCTAAGTCGGCAGGACGAAGTTGTCCCAACGCTGAGCGAGTGCCAGAAGTGCGAACGACTCCAGGCGTATCAGTCAGAGAGGCTACAGAAGCCCAGTCGAGCACATGATCCGGCGTAGGTCGGCGAGAGAGCGAACCAGGGAAGAGTCGGCGCAAGAAGGAGACGAAAGAAATATCTACACCCACAACGCGAACCTCTTTATTGAAAGGTGCGAGGTATAAATCGGAGGTACGAACGACACGTAGACCATCAACATCGACGATCTGGTGGTCAAGCACATCTGCATCAAGCAGTGACTCTCCAGGACGTCGAGCAAATGGCTCTAAATTAATTTTGGTTGAGGAGAGTGTGATCTGGCTTGGTGTGAGTTCAGAGATGCGAGCACCATTGATAAAAGATTTTCGATTGGCAACTTTCACAATCAATCCAGAAACAGGCGGGTATGTCTCCTCACCGTGACGAACAACGACATCGACCAAGCGACCGATCTCGCGACCATCGGGATCCACAACAGGACGACCGATTAAGCCGGCCAACGAAACGAGAGAGTCTCGCACGCTCTTACGCGTTATCAGCAAGTCGCTGCGACCAACTAACCGCTTCGCAACGGTGTTGATTGAGGCTACTGGTGGGCGTTTCACCCCGTAAGTCTACGGGCTACCCCTTGAGGAATGAATTAGGTATGGAGATTGAGCGGTACGCCCACGAGCGAATGAGGTCGAAGCATCAGCGACGACAAAAGTTCATCAAATGTTTTCTTGATCGAGCCATTCTCTGAACCGAGATAGGCCGGGGTCCCATTATCTCCCCCGTCACGCAACTCAATATTGAATGGAACCTTGGCAAGAAGTGGCACATCCGATCCGACCAGGGCGCTGAGCCGCTTAGCGGTCTCGGCCCCTCCACCGCTACCAAAGAGAGCTATAGGTTCACCGCAATGAGGGCAGGGACTTTCAGACATATTTTCGACGACCCCGAGAATACGTTGCTTCATCTGAAAGGCGATCCGCCCCGCGCGCTCCGCTACTTCTGCGGCAGCAACCTGCGGAGTTGTTACGACCAAGATTTCCGAACGTGGAATCAGTTGACCGAGTGAGATAGCGATATCACCAGTTCCCGGTGGAAGATCCAATAGAAGTAGATCAAGCGCCCCCCAATAGGCATCGCTCATCAATTGTTCAAGAACTCTATGTAGGAGCGGACCGCGATATGCGATGGGATCTTCACGATGTGGCTTAAACATTTCCATCGAAACTATCTTCACGCCATGACTCTCAACCGGGATGAAGGTCTGATCTAGCGCTGTTGGTCGCTTATCCAAAATCCCCATCAACCGCGGAATCGAATGGCCATAGACATCGGCATCCAATATTCCAACATTGAGTCCTCTTGCTGCGGCAGCAACCGCCAGATTAGCTGTGACAGAAGACTTACCGACTCCACCCTTACCTGATGCAATACCAATGACCCGAGTGAGGCAATCTTCTTGAGCAAAGGGATTAAATTTCTCTCGCCCTCCGCGAAGCAGTTTCTTTACAGCTTCGCGCTCCTCATCCGTCATCACTCCGAAGTTAATCTGAACCTCTGTAACTCCGGGAACAGAAATGGCAGCTGCCGTTACATCCCCGTGCAGACGATCGCGCATGGGACATCCACTAATCGTTAACTTGATCCCGATTGTTGCCTTGCCATCTTTGAACTCCACAGATTCAACCATTCCCAAATCTGGAAGTGGTCGCCTTAACTCTGGGTCGTTGACGGTCGCCAATGCACGGTGAATCTCGTCAATCATCTGCTGACTCATAAGAGAACTCTACGACGCTATATAGCGGTCATTGAGAGGCGACTAAGGTCACTTGGACCGACTTGATCACACTTCCACGTTGATATTTGAGCGTCACAGTGTCGCCAATAGCATGGGAGCGAATCGCAACGATCAGATCATCTGCGACTGAAATCTCTTGACCATCGATGGCAAGAATGATGTCTCCTGGTTGCAACCCAGCCTTGGCTGCAGGTCCTCCTGGGAGGATGGCACTTGCAGTATCTGCGATCTTTGCGCCAGGTCCTGGGTAACTTGAATCAAGTGACATGCCCACGATTGGATGATGAGAAGTTCCGGTCTTGATCAACTGATCTGCTTGAGTCTTTGCTTGATTAATAGGAATTGCAAAACCTAAACCGATTGAGCCAGGTTGACCGTCGATCGTGGATCCCAAAGAGGCGATTGCGGAGTTAACACCGATAACAGCGCCCGTTGCATCGACAAGTGGTCCGCCAGAGTTACCTGGGTTAATTGCAGCATCGGTCTGCAGGGCATCGATAAATGAACTCTCACCGGCGGTGTTATCCGAGCTGGTAGTTACAGGACGGTTCTTTGCCGAAATAATTCCAGAGGTCACGGTGCCTTGAAGTCCTAGAGGTGATCCAATTGCTATAACAGGATCTCCTACTTGAACGTTGTCACTGTTGCCGAGAACAAGGGCAGGAGCATCTGAGACATCAATCTTTAGGACTGCTAAGTCGTACGATGTATCGCGTCCTACAACGGTTGCGGTGTACTCGTTGTTGTTGGAAAGTTTTACCGTGATCTTCGCCTTGGCGAGAAATGCGGCTTCAATAACGTGATTGTTGGTCATGATGTAACCATTTTTTGCAATGAAGAATCCTGATCCAGTGTCACTGCCACTGCTTGTTGTTGAATCAATCTCTACAACAGAAGGAGAGACACGCGCCGCAATTCCTGCGATCGAATCTGGAGCTCTATCAATAACTTTATTGGAGGTGATGAGATTGGTTGAGTTATCAAATGCAGTTTTACCAATCAATGCACCAACAACACCTGCGATAAGGGACATTGCCAAAGCGATATACCAAGTAACTTGAATAACTCTCTTAGCGGGAGCAAGAGTTGTAAGCGAAGTTGATACTGAGGAGGATGCATCCGAAACCCACCACGGTGTTTGAGTTGGAGTCGATGGAGGTGTCTCGGCTTCTGGCGTTGATTCTGGTGCAGTTACAGGTTCTACCCGTGGAGTAGATTCTTCTGCGGAAGTGATCTCATCATCAGACATCTGCTCATTATAAGTGAGTTAAAGCTTTGTTGCTAGAAGAACTCCGGCTCCGAGCGGTAAGACTGTAGAACTCCAACGTGAATCTTCCTTCACTGCTCTGATGCCATCACGTCGAGAGATACTTTCGAAATCTCTCTGGGTGGGATCTGCAACTTTGCCTCCGCTGAGAGCCTGATCAACAAAGAGAATTCCGCCAGGACGTAGAAGTCGATGCGCCTCGTGAATAAGGTCCATCAAATCCGCAGCGGGTCTAATAACGACTAGGTCGTAATTGTTATCTGCAAGTTTGCCTACAACTTCCATAACGATTCCTGTGATTAAACGAAATCGTTGGGTGGAGACCCCTGACTCTTCAAAGACGGCGCGCGCTGAAGCGGCGTGTTCACGCTCAGTATCGATAGAAGTTAACACCGCATCTGATGGCGCACCGGCAAAGAGCCAAAGTCCGCTTACGCCGGAGCCAGTACCAATTTCAACCATCGAACGTGCTTTGAGAGTCTCGACGATATAGCGCAATAAACCGCCTACTGCTGGGGTTGGATCTATGGTTCCTAATTCCTGGGCATTGTTTCGCGCCTGCTGCATAAAAATATCTTCGCGAACATACCCTTCAGCAAATGCTGACATGTCTCCGCGATTGCCGATCATGAGAGGGTAGCTAACCACTCAATGAGTAGACGTGTTCCAAATCCAGTTCCGCCCTTAACGAATTCTCCAGCATCAACCTCAGAGCGACCAGGCCCTGCGATATCAAGGTGAACCCAATTCTGCTTGCCCACAAACTTCTCCAAGAAGAGTGCTGCAGTTACCGAGCCCGCACTAAATTTCTTTGCCGAAGCATCGTGGTTTAAATCTGCAACAGTGCTTTGCAGTGCGGGTACGTAGTCATCAATAAGCGGCATTGGCCACACGCGATCACCGATACGTTCGCCAATCTCATGAAGTTGTGAGGTTAAAGAAGGATTGCGTGAATACATAGCTGCGTATTGCTTGCCGAGTCCCTGAGTGGCTGCTCCCGTGAGGGTTGCAATGTCGAGTAAATAATCTGGGTGCAATTCAAGATCGGCGTATGCAAGTCCGTCAGCCAAAACTAAGCGACCTTCTGCATCGGTATTGATTACCTCAACCGTTGTTCCGCCGTATTGTGTAATCACATCTGATGGACGTTGCGCAGTTGCTGAAACCATGTTCTCTGCACACATCATGAGCGCCGTAATTCTTACGCGAGGTTTAACTTCTGCCATCGCAACTGTTGCAGCCAAGATTGCAGCCGCCCCTGCCATGTCACTTTTCATCGGAACCATGAGGTCATAAGGTCTCTTCAACGATATGCCACCGGTGTCGTAGGTGATTCCCTTACCAACCAAAACTACATGCGGCCAATTCTTACTTCCTCGTGGGGCGTAGCGAACTTCCACCAGATGCGGAGCCGAGTTTGGCGAGGAGTTTCCTACTGCGCGCAACCCACCAAATTTTGCGAGCGCCTTGCCCTTCTTAACTATCACGCTTAGCTCAGCAGACTTAGTTTTCTTAACTAATGTCTTCGCGAACGATGCCAACCAGGCGGGGTTCTTAATATTTGAAGGTGTATGAATCAAATCGCGGGTGGTCCACACTGCGTTAGCAAGAATAGTGGCGCGCTTTATTGCATCACCATTGTCGGCACTAAATGAAAATGCGGTAGCGCCTTTTTCTCGAGCTTTTTTATCACTCTTAGAATGCTCGCTCTTCACATTCCATCCATACTGCGAAAGTGAGATTGCGACGAGATGGGCAACTGCAGCGTCGAATTCGCCAACATAGGAGTTGAAAAGAGCGAAGCCTGTGCCTTTGCTCTTGCGCCCCACCGCAGCACCGGCCTTACGTGCATCCTCGATGGAGCCAGTCCCAAAACCAAGAACGAAAAGTCGAGTGAGCTTTCCCATGCCTGTAAGAGGGATTTCTAGAATCTCCCCCGCTTTCGCTGAGTAGTCCGGCCACTGTTTGCGGATATCTTTGAAAGTTAATCCAGATTTATTGAGGAGAAAGGTTGAAAGCTCCGAAGAGTCTGCTTCTGCGCCTTCATCTGTAGAGAAGGCGGGCAAGACGAGGGCGTTGTATTTTTCAAAGCCATGTTCCTTTATAGAACCAACCATAGTAAAAGTCGGTTGTGGCAGATGCATGAGTCGACTCTATTTCTTAACGAGAGCGACCGCTGCCTGAAGGGCATTTCCGAGATTGGTAGCCTCTTCGACATTCAGTTCTACGACTAGTCGGCCGCCGCCTTCAAGAGGAATGCGCATCACTAGGCTACGAGCCTCCTTGGTGACCTCCATGGGACCATCGCCGGTACGCGGTTTCATGGCTGCCATGGTGAAACTCCCTCACTCAAAAACGATTCAGAACGTAGGGAGAAGTATCTCGCATCAGGGGAAAGGTGGGAAATCAAGGGCGGCAAATAAGCGCTTTTTACCCTGTTCAATTACAACTTTTACCGATTTATGGGGAACTCCGAGGGTTTGTGCAATCTCAGCGGTCTCCATCCCCTTGACATAATGCAACGAGAGTATGAAGCGCTCCTCTTCTGGCAGACTCGCCAAAAGTTCAGCGAGAGTCGGCGCAGGCTTCATGGATGGGAGATTACTAGTCCCCTCCGCGAATAGTTATCCCTCAGAGCGCAAGTGGGGCGATTTGATAGCGTTCGCCACATGAGAAAAGGCTTTGGAAGTGGCGTAGCGACTATCGCGGCAAATGGTGACCTGCTCGATTGCTGGTTCCTCAAAGTCAGCCTTGATCCGCTCTCCGCTCCGGTAGATCGCTCAAACTTGGTCTCCCCTGACCCAATTCGTGGAGTAACGCGCGAAGAGGTTGACCTCGAGATCGACTTGGATGCGGCGCCACAATCAGCTGCCGATTCTTACCTCCGACTCCACCTGATCTCTCATAGATTGGTACAGCCACACGGGCTTAACTTGGATGGAGTCTTTGGACTCCTCACAAACGTTGTCTGGACCTCTGCAGGCCCTTGCTCTCTCGTTGATTTCGAGACGACTCGTGCTCGCCTCAAGGCAGCACACGGAAACGTGACCGTTTACGGAGTTGATAAATTCCCCCGCATGGTTGATTACGTAATTCCAGATGGAGTTCGAATCGCTGATGCAGACCGAGTTCGCTTGGGTGCCTACCTAGCATCAGGCACAACCATCATGCACGAAGGGTTCGTCAACTTTAACGCCGGCACATTGGGCAAGTCGATGGTTGAAGGTCGCATCAGCGCTGGTGTTGTCGTCGGCGATGGAAGCGATGTTGGTGGTGGCGCCTCCATCATGGGAACTCTCAGTGGTGGTGGCAAGGAAGTAATTTCAATCGGTGAACGTTGCCTACTCGGTGCGAACTCAGGCCTCGGAATCTCATTAGGAAATGATTGCGTCATCGAATCTGGTACTTACATCACCGCGGGTTCCAAGATCATGTTGCCCGATGGCAAGGTCGTTAAGGCACGCGAACTCTCCGGTGCAAGCAATCTAATCTTCCGTCGCAACTCAATAACAGGAAATCTGGAAATTGTTCCTAAAGTTGGAGGCTGGGAAGGCTTGAACTCAATCCTGCACTCTAATTAATTGATTAACAGCAAAAGGCCCGAGAAAAATCTCGGGCCTTTTTTGGTCATTGAGCACCGCTCTGACTAAGCGCTCGAATATTACTCCACATTCCAAATTACTACACAAGACATTTAATTTGTCTCTCCCATCAAATGTCTCGACGGTACTGTTTTGACACGCCTCTGTAGCTCAACGGATGGAGCAACGTTCTGACTAAGCGGAGGATGTGGGTTCGACTCCCATCAGGGGCAGATCGGAGGAGGACTTCACCCCTTGTCACGGTGGAGTCCTTTTATAACTTTTTCTAGATCGATTTAAAAGGTTGTCGGAGCGAACTCAAACCAAGAAGATGGAATTCTCAATTTAGTTTTGAAATCTCCCACCGAAAGTTGGGCCGTAAGGCCAGTACTTGAAGTTGCCGTAATAACGGTTGCACTATTTGTAACTGTGCGCGCAGTGATAGCTAGCGTTACAACATCAGGCAGATTGAATGCAGTTGCTACATCTTTTTGAATCAATACTCGCTGCCAGTGGGCGTACTGTGGATTTAGGAAGATATCTAAACTCCAAGGATCTGGCACATTGATTAAATATGGGAAGGCTGTTCCCCATACATCGATACTTTGCTGAGTTTGTCCACCATCAGAGGAGAAGAAGTAGACGTTGATCGGCTTGCCCAGATAATAAATGGCTTGAGCATCGGTGGGATCAGTCTCAGTAGCTGTAACAGCAGCAACCCAATTTTGACCAACACCGGGCTCTGACTCTTTTGCATAACCAATATAAGCCTGGTCATTGGTATTGCTATACACGTCGCAATCACACGAAGTGCGCAAAGTGAGATGAGCTAAGCCGTAGGTACGAGATGCGATCGCCTGTGCTTGAAGCGCAGCTGGCAACCAACTTGAGGACATTTCACTGACCCCTAAGACGTACTGATCGATCGTCATAGTGTCGGTGATTTCGATCTTGCTTCCAACTATTTTGAGTTGGACTTGTCCGTAACGCAATTGAATAGTGCCCGCAGCTGTTGTCACTTTGATAACGCTGTATGGCGATGGTTTAGGGCCACTTAACCCACCAGCGGGATTTGGATATGCAGTTGTGCCAGTCCAATAGATATTCCACAGTGGTTGTGCAGCAAAAGGTTGCACCAGAAAACCCTTACTAGTCTCTGAAGCCACGATCTTCTTACCCAATACCGAGAACTTGTAGATGCCGGTGGAATCACCCAGGCCCGAGTTATCTAAGGAGCCATCTGCATTGGCAGAGAGATCTATGTTTGACCTTGTGTAGCCACTCGCCAAAGCAATCGTTGCAGAACTGACCTGGTGCGCGATGTTGACTCTAATCAATTGTGTGTCAGGAACAGCAACAAGTTGAGTTCCGGGGAACCAATAATTAACTATGTATTGCGCGTTCTCGCCTTCCATCGCCTGTCCCTGCGCACCGATCTGGCTCATCCCGACACCATGACCAAAACCTGAACCGGTCAAAACGAAGTGAGGGGGAATCGTTGCGGCATTTGCAACACTAGGCAGCGAGATAACAGGCATTAAAAACAGCGCGAGCGCAGTGAGCCAGCGCTTCATTATTAGATCAATCCTCGAGGTGAAGTTAAGAAGCCGATCCCCCATGAGAAATGCATCGTCGCCAAAATTGCGGGGAGCATAATCTTCTCCTTGAGATCTTTTCCAATCACAAAAGATCCAACTAGATTTCCAAGCAGATATAGACCTGCGGGCAAAAAGAGGAAGCTATTAACGGTTGCACCGAGAATGATTGAGAGCGCTGTAATCGCAACTGTTACAGGTGGAGCTAAATATCTAAAATTAATGGTGCCCTTGTGGTTGCGACTTACCGCTCTGCGCCAGCGACCGTATTCAAAATATTGTTTAGAGAGCGCTCGAAGATTCGGACGTGGTCGATAGGTAACGACAAGTTCGGGATCGAACCAAATAGTTCCACCAGCTTGACGCAAGCGATAGTTAAGTTCCCAATCTTGGGCTCGGGTAAAACGTTCGTCATATCCCCCGGCTGCAACTAGAGCATCCTTCTTAAAGACTCCAAGGTAAACGGTGTCGGCTGGACCAGCCTTACCTCCTACGTGGAAACGAGCAGCTCCAACTCCGAGTGGGGAGCGCATTGCAGTAGCTACAGCACGTTCGAATGCACCGACTCCAGATGCCGCCATGATTCCACCGACATTCACCGCGCCGGTCTCGTTCATCACCCGCACCGCACTATCAATGTAGGTAGGGGCAATTTCGGCATGGCCATCAATGCGACAAATAATTGAGTATTGGGCAGCGGCGATAGCCCGGTTGAGGGCGGCGGCGGTGCGGCCAGTTGGGTTGTCGACAAGAACTACTCGAGGGTCGCGCGCCGCGAGCGAGGCCGCGATCTCATTGGTCTTATCTTTCGATGGTCCAAGGGCCAAGATCACCTCGAGTGGGCCGTCGTATCGCTGGGCCAAAATAGCGGTGATCGCGTCGTCGAGGTAGCGCTCCTCGTTCAAAATGGGCAGAACAACGGAGACTCCTGGGGCTTGGCCATGGGGAGTTTGCTCTGAATTAACGAAGCTCTGGCTCATACAGCGCTCACGCTACCGTTTCGGAGCGTTACTATCGGCATAATGACTCTGAAAATCTCTGTGATTGGTACTGGATACCTGGGTGCCACCCACGCAGCGTGCATGTCGAACCTCGGCTTTGAGGTTGTCGGCATCGATGTCGACCCGGCCAAGATTGCAAGCCTCTCCGCTGGCAAAATTCCATTCTTTGAACCCGGGCTCGAAGAACTTCTTCAATCAGAGTTGAAAACTGGTCGGCTGACTTTCTCGATTGATTTCTCAGCCATTGCAGATTGCGATGTCCACTTCATCTGTGTCGGAACTCCGCAATCTAAAGATGGTCTGGCTGCAGATCTAAGTTACGTCTTTAGTTCCCTGGAGGCGATCGCCCCAATCATCAAGAGCGGTTCCCTTGTCGTTGGAAAATCCACGGTGCCGGTCGGGACTGCAGCAAAGATGCGAGCTCGTCTACTTGAGATAAATCCAGATGCAGATTTAGCTTGGAACCCAGAGTTTCTGCGTGAAGGTTTTGCAGTTGAAGACACCCTCCATCCAAGTCGATTGGTTGTGGGCGTTGCCAGCCAGAGCGCCGAAACAATATTGCGCGAGGTTTATGCAAAGAATTTAGCGGATCAAATTCCTTGGGTGGTTGCCGATCTCCCTACTGCAGAACTAGTAAAAGGTGCAGCGAACTCATTCCTAGCTACCAAGATCTCCTTCATCAATGCGATGGCAGAAGTTTGTGAAGCCGCCGGTGGAGATGTGACCGTGCTCGCCAAGGCGATTGGTTATGACCCCCGCATTGGAAGTCGATTCTTGCAAGCAGGAATTGGATTCGGTGGCGGTTGTCTTCCAAAGGATCTGCGGGCATTCATGGCACGTGCGCAGGAACTCGGAGCAGGTCAGGCTCTTGAATTCTTACGCGAAGTTGATTCAATCAATCTTCGCTCACGTACTCGCATGATTGATCTGGTACGCAACGAACTCTCAGAAGATCTGCGCGGAAAGAAGATCGCTGTCTTAGGGGCTGCCTTTAAGCCCGATAGTGATGATGTCCGCGACTCCCCAGCGCTCGATATTGCGGTTCAAGTCCAAGCGGCTGGCGCAACTGTGACTGTGCACGATCCAAAGGCTATAGAGAGTGCAAAACTACGCTTTCCCGCTCTTGCCTATAGCGACGATATTTCAACCACTCTTGCGGGTGCAGATCTAGTGCTTCACCTGACTGAATGGAAGGTGTACCGCGAACTTGATCCGGCAGCGCTCTTGAAATTTGTTTCCAATCCTCTGATCATTGATGGTCGAAACGCTCTCGATCGCGATAAGTGGCGTGGTGCAGGATGGAAATTCAGAGCGTTGGGACGCGCCGAAAACTAAAAGCCAGTACGAGTATTGCGCTTGGCGTTGAGGCTCTTACCTTTTTCTAGAGAGGCGATACGAGCCCGCTCCATTAAATCGCCAATTTTGACCGCAACTTTTGTATCACTTGATCCGATGATGCGCGCCGCAAGCAACCCGGCGTTCTTGGAATTTCCGATTCCAACAGTTGCAACGGGAATTCCCGCAGGCATCTGCACAATAGAGAGAAGTGAATCCATTCCATCTAAGGTTTTGAGTGGAACTGGAACGCCAATGACAGGCAAGGTAGTTGCTGATGCGATCATGCCTGGCAGATGAGCAGCTCCTCCAGCTCCAGCAATAATTACTTTGTAACCAGTTGTTGCTGCGCCTGCTGCAAAGTCCAACATCTCATGCGGAGTTCGGTGGGCGCTGACAACATCGACGTCATAGGAAATTCCAAGATCGTCGAGCACTGTTGCAGCCTCAGACATGGTTGGCCAATCTGAATCAGATCCCATAACGATTGCGACATCTTTACTCATCAATGGCTCCGCTCAAGTAATCGACTGCGTGGCTTACCTCAGACCTTAAGTGTAGAAGGTTGTCGCCTAGAAGGGTTACGTGGCCCACCTTGCGTCCAGGTCGTAGCTCCTTCATATATTGATGGATTTTTAGCGCTGGAGTGCGCGCCATCAGATGGAGATAGGGTCTATAGAGATTGGAGTCCTTCTGGGTTTCTATTCCTATTACATTCCCCATAACTGCATATGGGGCAACCAGTGAGGTGTCACCTAAGGGAAGATCCAGCACCGCGCGCAAATGCTGTTCGAATTGACTTGTCACCGAACCCTCGATACTCCAGTGGCCTGAGTTATGGGGGCGCAGTGCCAGTTCATTAATAATGAGGTGGTCTCCTACAATGAAGATCTCAACCGCCATCACTCCAACGAGATCTATTCCCTGTGCGATTCGCAGCGCAATCTGAACGGTCTGTTGCGCGAGTTCTTCTGAAAGATCTGGAATTGGTGTGACGGTCTGAGTGCAAATTCCATCGCGTTGCACCGTAAGAGTTGGAGCCCAGGTCGCTGCCTGTCCATGAGGAGAGCGCGCCACCATGATTGCAATCTCATAATCAAAATTAAGTTTCTCTTCGAGAAGTAACGGCTTATCAATCGAGGCATGCAGCTCACGCAACTGTGCTTCATTCTCAATGACGAAGACTCCGCGCCCGTCATATCCACCAGAGATACTTTTAGCGATCAAGGGAAATTCAAGTTCAACGTTCTGGCCGTGATATTCCTGCCAGCGTGGATTGGGGAGTTCAAGCTCCTGCATCTTGCGACGCATCTCTAATTTATTTTGGCTATATGTAAAAGAGCCCGCCTTTGGAAATACTTTAACCCCAGAATTTTCAATAGCCGTAATTAAATCTTGTGGAATCAACTCATGCTCGAAGGTAACGACATCGCAATGAGAAGCCCATTCCAGCACCGCTTGAGTATCGGTGAGTGATCCAACAGTATGAGGCGCAACTTGCGCACCACTTTCAGTGGAGGAACCAGCGAAGAGCGAGAGAGAGATACCTAAATCGACGGCAGGCGGCATCATCATCCGGGCCAATTGACCTGCGCCAATTACTCCAACCGTTGGGAAACTCACCTGGCAGAGTCTAGCGAAGGTGAACTACATCCCCCACGTTTATGAGATCACCGCTCTCGAGAATGAGTTCTCCTTCAGCGCTCACACCGATCGCGACTCCTTCGATCGTTGCAGAGTTCGGGAGCAAGACTCGAACCGGCTCTCCGATCGTTGCACTCAAAGCTCGATATTTAGGAGTGAGATCTTCTCCAGTTTCCCACTTATCGAAAAGGGTCTGAAAATTTTGAAGTAGGGCGGCGAGTAAATCATTTCGATTCAACTCGATTCCGGTTTCGATAAATACAGAGGTTGCAGTTTCTACAGGCAATTCATCTACCTGGGTTGAGACATTGACCCCGATACCAACGATGATTCCTTCACCGAACCTTTCGCACAATATTCCGGCAACTTTGCCGTTGGAACTCAAAACATCGTTAGGCCACTTCGTTGCAAAGCTCTCCGAACTAGTCACCTCATTCAACGTCTGGGCGACACTCATCCCAGCAATAAGCGGAATCCATCCCCACTGCGAGCCACGACCTGGCTTTATATAAAAAGAGAACAAAAGTGCGACGTTGGGAGCAGAGTCAAACTTTCTATCGAGGCGACCACGACCTGCGCTCTGAAATTCTGCAACAACACAATCGCCGTTACTGACGAGTTCATTTTTCAACTCATCTTGTGTTGAGCCGACCTCTGAAAGTACCCGTACCCGCCAGTAATTCGAAGGCATTTGCGCCGAAATAGCGCCTTCATCAAGAGATGCACGTATCACAGAAGCCCGCTTCACTAGTAAAGTGTGGATGTGACTGATGCGATAAATACTACTGCCGCCAAGATTAAAGAGTTAAAGGCACGCCTTGAGAGCGCTGCGCAGAGTGGAACACCTGCAGCAATCGAGAAGAGACATGCAATAGGTAAGTACACCGCTCGCGAACGTATTCACAAACTCGTCGACGAAGGTTCCTTCGTAGAGTTTGATGCCTTCTCTACGCATCACTCAGATAAATTTGGAATGGATAAATCTCATCCATATGGCGATGGTGTAATCACCGGATACGCCACCATTGATGGCCGCACAGTTGCGATCTCCTCTCAAGACTTCATGGTCTTTGGTGGATCACTTGGCGAAACCATGGGTAAGAAGATTGTAAAAGTTATGGAGTTCGCCCTGAAATCTGGAATTCCAATGATTGGTCTTAACGATTCAGGTGGAGCTCGTATTCAAGAAGGCGTTGCCTCACTCAGCCAATACGGCGAAATCTTTAAGCGCAATGTGCGATCTTCTGGAGTTATCCCGCAGATCTCTGTCATCTTGGGACCATGCGCCGGCGGTGCGGTTTATTCACCCGCCATCACAGATTTCACAATCATGGTCAATGAGACCTCACACATGTTTATTACAGGTCCTGATGTAATCAAAGCTGTAACAGGTGAAGAAGTTGCTATGGAAGAGCTCGGTGGCGCCGCAACTCACAACACCAAAACTGGAAATTCTCATTACCTAGCCGAGAATGAAGATGCCGCCCTGGAATATGTAAAGGCGCTGCTCTCATTCTTGCCAAGCAATAACTTGGATGATGCTCCAGTTCTACGAGCAACTGAATCTGATGGGATCGCCCCTTCGGATCGTGCGCTCGATTCGTTGATCCCCGACAATCCCAACAAGCCGTATGACATGCGCGTTCTTATCGAGGCTATCGTGGATGAGGCAGATTTCCTTGAAGTTCATGCGCTCTTTGCCCCAAATATTCTCGTGGGATTTGGTCGAATCGAAGGACGTTCCGTTGGAATCATCGCAAACCAACCGCAGAGTTTTGCCGGCACCCTTGATATTGATGCCTCCGAGAAGGCGGCTCGTTTCTTGCGTACCTGCGATGCCTTTGGAATTCCCGTTGTAACGCTCGTCGATGTCCCTGGCTTCCTGCCTGGTACCGAACAAGAGTGGAACGGAATTATCCGCCGCGGAGCAAAATTACTTTATGCATACGGCGAAGCATCTATTCCGCTTGTAACAGTTATTACGCGTAAGGCATACGGCGGCGCTTACATCGTTATGGGCTCCAAGCACCTAGGTGCAGATGTAAATCTTGCGTGGCCAACTGCCCAGATCGCCGTTATGGGTGCTCAAGGTGCAGTGAACATCCTCTATCGCAAAGATATTGCCGAGAATCCAGAGCGCGCTCCGGAGCTCATCAATGAATATGAGGAGCAACTTCTCAATCCTTACATTGCCGCTGATCGTGGATTTATCGATGCGGTCATTGAGCCACACACAACCCGCAGTCAGATCACCAAGGCGCTGCGCGCACTAGCCAATAAGAGAGTTGATCTTCCAACTCGTAAGCATGGAAATATTCCGCTCTAATGCCACACAGCAACGACTTTCCCCGCGAGTTTCGTAAACTTGGCTTTACGATCCATGCAGGCACACCTACTCAGGAAGAGTTGCTGGCACTGACTCGTGCGATCGATGAGATCGAGAAGAACTCCAATCCACCAACCAAATACCGCAGCTCCTGGGCTCGCCTTAAGATTCAAAACTCTCTGCCTCGTAAGTGGGGAACAACGGCTTCATGAGTAAAGAGATCGTTCTCGCCTCTGCCTCTCCCTCTCGCAAGAATCTATTAGAGACCATTGGCATCAACCCCATTATTAAGGTGAGCGGCGTTGATGAAGAGACTCCAGAACTTTTAGCGCTCCCCCCTGCTGATCTCGTTATCGCACTCGCAATTCTCAAGGCTCACACCGTTCGCAAGAATTCGCCGGAACTATCTAATGCGCTGATCATTGGGTGCGACTCCACCTTCGAATTTGAGGGTCAAAATCTAGGCAAGCCAGGAAGTGTTGAAGCGGCGCTAGAACGATGCCGACTCCTAAGCGGTAAGACTGGCTATCTCCATACCGGTCATTGCGTTATCGATGTTGATCAAGAAATCGAGGTCTCAGATATCTCGACCTCGAAGGTGACATTTGCCAAGATGACCGAGAACGAGATCATCAACTACGTAGCGACCGGCGAGCCAATCCAGGTTGCTGGCGGATTTACTCTCGACGGGCACTCTGCTCCTTTCATCACCCATATCGAAGGAGATCCGAGCGGAATCATCGGCCTCTCTCTCCCAACGCTTCGTAAAATCACCATCAACTTAGGGCTCGAATGGTCCGCGGTCGTACCAGCAGGAGCAAACACATGAAGAAAATATCTGCCGTCCTTATCGCCAATCGCGGTGAGATCGCTGTCCGTGTAGCTCGCGCCTGTCGCGATCACGGCGTGAAGTCGATTGCCATCTACTCTGATGAAGATCGCAACTCGCTCCACGTTGCGACAGCTGATGAGGCTTACGCACTCAATGGTCTTTCTGCCGCCGAGACCTACCTAGATCAGAGCAAGATCCTCGAAGTTGCAAAGGCATCTGGCGCGGATGCAATTCACCCTGGTTATGGATTCCTCTCCGAAAATGCCGGCTTTGCAGAACGCGTTATTGAAGCTGGTTTGATCTGGATCGGACCACCTCCTGCTGCTATCCGCGAACTCGGAGATAAAGTCTCTGCCCGCAAGATTGCCGCCAAGGTTGGTGCGCCGTTGGTAGCTGGAACTGCTGATCCGGTTGATTCCCCCGATGAAGTGATCGCCTTTGCCAAGGAGCATGGGCTGCCTGTTGCAATTAAAGCTGCTCATGGTGGCGGTGGACGAGGTCTCAAAGTCGCCTTCACGCTTGAAGAGATTCCAGAACTCTTCGCATCAGCAGTTCGCGAAGCGATCACCGGCTTTGGTCGCGGTGAATGCTTTGTGGAGCGCTACCTCGATAAACCACGTCACGTAGAAACACAATGTTTAGTAGATATGCACGGCAATGCAGTCGTCGTTAGTACCCGAGATTGCTCCTTACAACGTCGCCACCAAAAGCTCGTAGAAGAAGCTCCAGCACCATTTCTCTCAGATGCTCAGATCGAGCAGCTTTACACCTCCTCAAAGGCGATCATGCGCGAGGTTGGATACGTTGGCGCTGGTACCTGCGAATTCTTGGTCGGTAAAGATGGCACTATCTCGTTCCTCGAGGTGAATACTCGACTTCAGGTAGAGCATCCAGTAAGCGAAGAGGTCACAGGACTTGACCTGGTTCGTGAGCAATTGCGCATTGCATCCGGTGAGGCCATCAATCCAGTGGATCCCATTATTCGTGGCCACAGCATCGAATTTCGTATCAACGGTGAAGATCCAGGAAATGGATTCCTACCTTCACTTGGAACCATTACACAATGGGAAGTTCCATCTGGACCAGGCGTTCGCATCGATGCCGGTTTTGATCACGGCCATACCATCGGCTCGCACTTCGACTCACTTCTTGCAAAGTTGATCGTCACTGGTTCGACTCGCAAGGAAGCGATAGAGCGAGCTCGGCGCGCGCTGCGCGAATTTGAAATAGGTGGCCTTGCAACTGCGTTGCCTTTCCATCGCGCGATCGTTAATGATCAAAATTTCACCGAAGATTTCAAGGTGTACACCAGTTACATCGAGAACGAATTCAACAATCAGATTCCTGCTTTTAATTACAAAGAGAGCGTTGCCGCCTCGAAGATCGCCTCGCAAAAGGTGGTTGCAGAAGTTAATGGTCATCGTTTTGAAGTGGTTATGCACTCAAGTGCGCCAGCCGAAAAACGCCACCGCATCAAGAGCAACAGCGTCGCCAAGAACTCCGGCAATTCAGTAGTTAGCCCAATGCAAGGTACGGTCGTGAAGATCGTTAAAGCCAATGGTGATCGCGTTGAGGTTGGAGACCTGATTGTTGTCCTTGAGGCGATGAAGATGGAGCAACCTTTGATCGCTCAAAAGGCTGGAGTGATCGCACAACTAGGTGTTGGCGCCGGTCAGACCGTTTCGAGCGGCCAACTGCTCTGCGTGATTGAAGATTAAGGAAGCTTTACCTTTCCACTCTTCAATTGCAAGACAGCGTTTTCGACATTTACAGAGTACTTCGCACCTAAAGCCGTTAGTGCCATTGACTCCCCGCCATCTTTGACAGTGTAAATATGCCCGAATATTCCCTTGGCCTCATCAATTACATCGACAATGCTCTGATTGGTAAGGGAAGCAGTCATAACATCGGCAACCGCCGTGTTTACATGTTTAGAGACTGCACCGATAAGGATTTTTTGGCTGGAGTTACCAAGTAAAAAGTATTGATCGGGCGAAACTCCGATCAACGCTAACGGGTGTTTGGTTGTATAAAGCTTGGCTATCGTGTCTTCAACCTCACTCGTCGCAGACCACTCTGAGAAGATCACATCGCAACCCAGGCCCACGAGAGTCTTTGTCGGAGGAATAGGTGCCGAGTCGATAACCTCCGCAAATACGCCTGCCTTCTTATTGACTGTGGCAACGCCTTTCTTAAAATCAGGAATATTAGGAGCCCAGGCTGTTGGTGCAACGATCCCGATCTTATTTGTCTTGGTTGCACTGCCGGCCAACACTCCAGCTAGATAAGCCCCTTGAGGGTTTGAGAAATCCATATCGCTAACATTCAAATTTCCAACGCTGGAATCATCGATCAACGCAAATTGGGTTGAAGGAAATGCCAGTGCGGTAATGCTGACCGCCTGGGCATATTGAGCCCCGATAGCCACAATCAAGTTGTAATTTGCATTAGCCAAAAATTGCAGCCGAGACTCGCGATCACTTTCGGTTCCGTTAGTGACCATCTCACGGACGTTGAGGGCGGTCAGTCCATACTTCTTCTTAATGTAATCAACGCCGATTGCGGCCGAGTCATTAATGCCATGGTCTCCACGCCCACCAATGTCATATGCAATTGCAATTTTTATTGATGCAACGGCGCGAGCAGGTAAGGCTCCCATCGAGAGCACGAGTGAAGTGGCTGCAACAAATACAGCGAGCTTAACCGCGCGCAAGTAAGCCAATCCGTTCGTACACATCACCAAGTGTCTTACTTGCAACCGCACCAGCTTTTTCGGCACCAATTTTTAGGATGGAATTGAGGTGTGTTGGATCATCCAAAAGTTCTAGAGTTTTAGCGCGAACTGGTCGGAGGTACTCGACGACAACTTCTGCGACAGCTCCTTTGAAATCACCATATCCTTTACCGGCAAATTCGTTCTCAATGTCAGCCACGGTACGACCCGACAATGTTGAGAAGATAGTAAGGAGATTGGAGATACCTGGCTTCTCGGCAAAATCAAAGCGCACCTCGCGACCGGTGTCTGTGACCGCGCTCTTAATCTTCTTGGTATTTGCCTCTGGTGTATCAAGAATCTCAATCAGGCCGCTTAGGGATTCGGCGGACTTACTCATCTTTGAGGTTGGATCCTGGAGATCGTAAATCTTGGCGCCCTCTTTAAGTATGTATCCCTCTGGAATCCTGAAGGTCTTGCCATATTGGCTATTGAATCGAACTGCTAGATCACGAGTTAACTCGATATGTTGGCGTTGATCTTCTCCAACTGGAACTTGATCAGCTTGATAGAGCAATATGTCAGCGGCCATGAGCATCGGATAGGTAAAGACTCCGACGCCGATGCGATCGTTGCCGACTTTCTGCGACTTGTCCTTGAACTGAGTCATGCGGCTCGCCTCGCCAAAACCGGTAAGGCACTCCATCACCCAGCCAAGTTGGTTGTGTTCAACGACATGGGATTGCACGAAGAGGGTGCAATGGTCAGGATCCACACCAAGGGCTAAGAGTTGAGCCACCGAGATCAAAGTGTTCTGGTGCAGTTCTTTCGGATCAGGTGAGGAGGTTAAAGCGTGTAGATCAACGACGCAGTAAAAGGCATCGTGGCTCTCTTGGAGCTCAACCCACTGCTTAACTGCCCCCAGATAATTTCCAAGGTGAAATGAGCCATTTGTAGGCTGGATTCCTGAGAGCACGCGCGGTTTAGACATAACCGCATCCTACCGAGTGCTAAAGCGCGCTCGAGATCAATAATTGACCAGCCCGCTTGCCTTCCAGAGTCAGGACGGTAATTCGAACGCCGGGAATGGTTATTACATCGTGAACGGCTGGAAGGCGACCTAACCAATGCATTACAAATCCACCTACGGTTTCATATGGTCCCTCAGGGAGTTCAATTCCGGTCTGCTCTTTGAGATCCTCCAAGGAGATCAGGGCATCCACTTCGAAATCACCAGTGCGTGATTGGGCCGTTACCTCACTCTCAGGTTCGTCATACTCATCTTCGATCTCTCCGATAAAGCACTCGACAATATCCTCGAGGGTCACGATTCCATCTGTTCCGCCATATTCATCAAGAACGATGGCAAGATGCGCTCTCTTAACGCGCATCTCAGTCAGAGCAGGTAGCACACCTTTGGTTCCAGGTAGAAAAATCACGGGGCGCATAATGTCGAGCAGGGTCTTGTTCATATCCTCATCGCGAAGATTTAAAAGATCCCGTCACATGCAAGAATCCGATGACTTCATCGCTCGAGCCACGGGTAACTGGGTAGCGTGAGTGCGCCGTGCGGATAGCAACAACTTTCGCCTCTGCCAGGGTTAACCCAACATCAAGGAAATCAACTTCGGTGCGCGGCACCATGATTTCGTGAAGGACTAGATCCCCCGCGGTAAATACATCTTCAACGATGTCACGCTCTTCATCCGAAAGCGCAGCATGGCCAGTAACCAAGTCCACAAGCTCTGCCTCTGAAATCTCTGAGCGAACTTCCTGAGACTTTAATCCGAAGAGCTTGACGATGGTATCGGTGGATTTTGAGAGGATCCAAATGATTGGACGAAAGACATTGGCAATGCGATCAATGCTCGGGGCGGCAGCGAGCGCAATCTGCTCAGTCCGATACAAGGCAAGGCGCTTAGGCACCAGTTCGCCAATCACAAGAGATACATAGGCGATCATCAGCGTCACGAAGACCACTGAGATAGCGGTGCTGAGGCCATGGGATAACCCCCACCTCTGCAAGATCGGGATTACAAAGGAGGTTCCGATCCGCTCTGAACCCAGGGCTGCTGAGAGAAAGCCACAGAAGGTCACTCCCACCTGAGCGGCGGCTAAAAATCTATTGGGATTGGTGGTCAGCTTTGCCAAGCGGGCTGTCCGCTTGGGCTTAACCCCGGCCGCCTCCATCTGACGAAGCTGGGACTCCCGGAGTGAGATCAGGGCGATCTCCGCGGCCACGAAGATCCCCGCCACGACGATGAAGAGCAGAACCAGGAGCAGGTCTAGAACCAGCTGACCGGTGCTTCCTATCGGGGGGTTGGACTCCATAGGGTCAAGGGTAGCGCGGCACCAAATGGCAGGGCTCCGCTAAACCTTGGTAAAGACGGACAATGTGGCTAATCTTTACCCACCAGCAGGCTTCCGCCAGTTGGCGTTTTACCTTCATCCAACGGATCGTCGGGCACGTACCTGCCCGGAGAAGGAGTGAATAACTCATGGCATCAGTCGTATTTGAAAACGCTTCTCGAATCTACCCTGGCACAACTAAGCCAGCAGTCGACAAGCTCAACCTCACCGTAAACGATGGCGAGTTTCTAGTACTCGTAGGTCCATCTGGTTGCGGTAAGTCAACATCACTTCGCATGCTCGCCGGCCTTGAAGAGGTCGATAACGGTTCGATCCGAATCGGTGATCGCGATGTAACGGATGTTGCTCCAAAAGATCGCGATATCGCGATGGTTTTCCAGTCTTACGCTCTCTACCCTCACATGTCGGTTGCAGAGAACATGGGCTTCGCGCTCAAGATTGCTGGAGTTGCTAAAGAGGAGCGCGATCGTCGCGTTCTCGAGGCAGCAAAGCTTCTTGACCTTGAGCCATACCTAGATCGCAAGCCAAAGGCTCTATCTGGTGGTCAACGCCAGCGTGTTGCTATGGGTCGCGCAATTGTTCGTGAGCCACAAGTCTTCTTGATGGATGAGCCGCTATCTAACTTGGATGCAAAGTTGCGCGTAGCTACCCGTACCCAGATTGCTGCTCTCCAACGCCGCTTGGGAATCACAACAGTTTATGTAACACACGATCAGGTTGAAGCTATGACCATGGGTGATCGCGTAGCCGTTCTCAAGGATGGTCTGCTACAACAAGTTGATACTCCTCGTAACCTTTATGACACACCAATCAACGCCTTCGTAGCAGGCTTCATCGGCTCTCCAGCCATGAACCTCTTGACCGCTCCAGTTTCTGGCGGCAAGGCAAGCCTTGGCGATTTCAAGATCGACGTTCCAGGACACCTCAACGGCACAGTCACCGTCGGCGTTCGTCCAGAAGGCTTCACACCTTCTTCTAGCGGCTTCCACGTTCTCGTAGAAGTTGTTGAAGAGCTCGGTTCAGATGCCTTCGTTTACGGTCGTCCAGTTGATCCAGAAGTGAAGTTTGCAAACGCTACAGATGAAGGCGCTCAGGTTATTGTGCGTTGGGATCCAAAGAGCCCACCAAAGCCTGGCGACACAATCACTGTTGAAGCAATCCCACATGCAATCCACCTCTTCGATTCAGCAACAGGTGAGCGCATCAACAAGTAACATCTTATAATTAAAAACCCCCGGTGAGTAATTCACCGGGGGTTTTTTAATGCAACTTATTTATTAGGCGAGCTTCTTCTGCAAGTTCTCATCGATTGCAGCAAGGAAGTCTTGGGTGTTAAGCCAAGGAGCATCCTTTGAGATCAAGAGTGCCAAATCCTTCGTCATCTTGCCGGACTCAACGGTTTCGATACAGACTGCCTCGAGGTTCTTTGCAAATGCTGCAAGCTCTGGATTGTTATCCAACTTTGCGCGGTGTGAGAGACCTTGGGTCCAAGCAAAGATAGATGCGATTGGGTTTGTTGAAGTCTGCTTGCCGGCTTGGTGATCGCGATAGTGGCGAGTCACTGTTCCGTGAGCAGCTTCAGACTCAACAGTCTTTCCATCTGGAGTCATCAGTACGGATGTCATCAGACCGAGTGAGCCATAACCTTGTGCGACGGTATCCGACTGAACATCGCCGTCGTAGTTCTTACAAGCCCAGACATATCCACCAGGCATGCGAAGTGACATAGCAACCATGTCATCGATCAAGCGGTGCTCGTACCAGATTCCAAGGGCATCAAATTGGCTCTTGAATTCTGCTTGGTAAATCTCTTCGAAGATATCCTTGAAACGTCCGTCGTAGGCCTTCAAGATGGTGTTCTTGGTGGAGAGATAGACCGGGTACTTACGGAGCAAACCGTAGTTGAGCGATGCGCGAGCGAAGTCGCGGATTGAATCATCAAGGTTATACATGGCCATAGTTACGCCAGAGCCAGGGAAATTGAAGACTTCGTGCTCGATTGCTTCTCCACCATCTTCAGGGACGAACTTAATCGTCAGCTTGCCCTTACCAGGAACGCGGAAATCGGTGGCGCGGTATTGATCACCGAATGCGTGACGGCCAATAACAATTGGCAAGAGTCCAGTGTGGGACTAAGCGAGGAACGTTGGAGATGATGATTGGTTCGCGGAAGATAACTCCACCAAGGATGTTACGGACAGTTCCGTTAGGAGACTTCCACATCTTCTTGAGGCCGAACTCCTCCACGCGAGCCTCATCTGGAGTGATAGTCGCGCACTTAACTCCAACGCCATGCTTCAAGATTGCATGAGCTGAATCGATTGTGACTTGATCATCTGTGGCATCACGATTTTCAATGCTGAGGTCGTAGTACTCAAGATTCACATCGAGGTAAGGCAGGATCAATTTATCTTTGATGAATTGCCAGATGATGCGGGTCATCTCATCGCCATCGAGCTCTACGACTGTTCCAGTTACCTTAATCTTCGACATAACTTTTCCGCTCCCTTTTAATTTTAGAAGAAATAGTTCTTAAAGATCTTTCACGTCGGCTTGCTTGGTGCGAACTGCTTCAGCAGCTACCTTGAGTGCTGCGATCTCACTCTCGGTTAGCGCCGTTTCTACAACTTCTTTAACTCCGGAGCGACCGATCTTGGCCTCAACGCCGAGGTAGACACCGCTAATTCCATATTGACCATCAACCCAGGCACAGACCGGCATGATCTCGCCTGAATCTTCGATAACTGCCTTAGCCATACGTGCAGCTGCCGCAGATGGGGCGTAGTACGCAGAACCAGTTTTAAGGAGCGCTACGACTTCAGCACCACCATTGCGAGTGCGATCTACGAGTTCGTTGATATCTGCCTCGGAGAGAAGCGCAGTCAATGGTTGTCCGTTTACGGTGCAGCGACTTGGGACTGGAACCATGGTGTCGCCATGCGAACCGAGTGTCAGAGTCTTTACTGAACTAACTGGAACAGCTAATTTCTCTGCTACAAAATTTGTGAAACGAGCGGTATCGAGCATTCCTGCCTGACCCATAACTTGATGATGTGGGAAACCTGTTGCGAGTTGTGCCAGCGCAGTCATCTCATCGAGTGGGTTTGAAACCACGATGATGACGGCGTTAGGTGAATGCTTTGCAATATTTTCAGCGACGCCACGAACAATTCCAGCATTTACTCCGATGAGATCCATCCGAGACATGCCTGGCTTACGTGGCAGACCTGCAGTAATGACAACGACATCAGAGTTTGCAGTGGCTTCATAGCCGGCGCCTTCTGGAGTTGTAGTTGCGCCGATTATCTTTGTTTCAAAACCTTCGATGGAGCGTGATTGATTCATATCAAGGGCCAAGCCTTCAGGCTTACCCTCCACGATATCTGTGAGGACCACCGTCTCGAAAATGTCGTATTCAGCTAAGCGAAGCGCGGTGGTTGAGCCATAAAAACCGCTTCCGACTACTGTGACTTTGCCAGATCTACTCATGAAATCCTCCTGAAAGTGAACTGGCTCAATCCTACTTTGCGTGTGGCAAAGTTAAAGACACTACAAAGAGGAGCAGGGTCACACCGATTGGGATGAGGAGTTCAATCGTCCGTTTTGTGAGGCTAGTCGTATATGAGACGTAGGCATAAAGCGCACCGCCTGCCGCGACCAAGATTGAACCGGTGCGAACTTCACTAAATACGCCAAGTGTGACGCCGATTACAACAAGAGCAACCGAGATGATCTGCCAGAAGATTGTTGCCCCCTTGAGGGGTGGGAGTTTCTTGCTAAGCCTGGCCAGCACGAAGGGCCATCTCCACAACATTAGTGAGCAGCATAGCTCGGGTCATCGGCCCAACTCCGCCTGGCATCGGCGCAATAAATCCAGCTACCTCAGCGACTCCTGGATGGATATCCCCAAGTAGCCCCTCTGGAGTTCTGGTTATTCCTACATCTAAGACAGCGGCACCTGGCTTGACCATATCTGGAGTTAAAAGATGGGCACTTCCAACAGCCGCAATCACGATATCGGCCCGTCGAGTATGAAAAGCCACATCCTTAGTTGAAGTGTGGGTGATCGTCACGGTTGCATCATCACCCTTGCGAGTAAGAAGTAGCGAGAGCGGCCGTCCGACGGTCAGACCTCGACCCATAATTACAACTTCCGCGCCCTTGGTGCTGACTCCGTAGCGATGCAAGAGTTCCAAGATCCCGCGCGGGGTGCAAGGAAGCGGAGCTGGCTCCCCGATCACCAATTTTCCTAGGTTGAGTGGGTGCAGTCCATCAGCATCTTTATTGGGATCAATCGACTCCAAAATTAAATTCGCATTGATGCCCTTTGGCAGAGGTAATTGCACGATGTAGCCGGTGCACTCCGGAGAATTATTGAGATCTTTAATGGCGGCCAAGATATCGGCCTGCGAAGCACTCTCTGGAAGATCAACGCGGATTGAAGCGATACCCACCTCAGCGCAATCACGATGCTTGCCCCCGACATACGAATGTGAACCTGGATCATCGCCTACCAAGACAGTGCCAAGACCAGGCTTAACCTTCATCGAAGCAACAACTGCGGCTAACTCTGTTTTAATTGTCTTGGCGGTCGCCTTGCCATCGAGAATCTGTGCGCTCATTGCTAAATCCTAACTAGGCATGTGAGAAGTGACGAACACCGGTAAAGAACATTGCGATTCCAGCGGCTTTTGCAGCAGCAATAACTTCTTCATCTCGCACGCTGCCGCCCGGTTGTACGACTGCACCAACGCCAGCGTCAATCAAGATCTGAAGTCCATCGGCAAATGGGAAGAAGGCATCACTCGCCGCTACGGAGCCCTTTGCTCGCTCTCCCGCGCGAGTAACTGCAAGGCGGGCTGAATCAACGCGGTTCACCTGCCCCATGCCAACGCCCACCGATGCTCCATCATGAGCCAAGAGGATTGCGTTGCTCTTAACGGCGCGGACGGCACGCCACGCGAATTGCAGATCTTGTAAGAGCTCAGCAGATACTCGAGCGCCAGATACTTGCGTCCAGTTGGCTGCGTCGTCGCCTGATGCATCAACTAAATCGCTCTCTTGAATCAAGATTCCGCCAGTGATTGGGCGACGCTCGACCGTTGGATTCACAAATTTATCGAGAGTGAGAATTCTGATCGATGGCTTCTTAGAGAGAACTTCGACTGCACCTTCTTCATAACTTGGTGCAATAACCACTTCGGTGAAAATCTCAGAGAGCGCTTTCGCCATTGCAAGTGAGACTGGGCGGTTGGTCGCCACAACTCCACCAAATGCTGAAACTGGATCGCAGGCATGTGCCTTGGCATAGGCATCTTCGATGCTTGACCCGATCGCGATTCCACATGGATTAGCATGTTTGATAATCGCGACGCATGGTTCGGCGTGATCGTATGCACTGCGAACCGCCGCGTCGGCATCTGTGTAATTATTAAATGACATCTCTTTGCCATGAAGTTGAACGGCTTGGGCAATCCCAGGTGTGATCCATGAGGTGGAGTTGGCGTAGACACTCGCCTTTTGATGTGGGTTCTCTCCATAACGAAGTGAGGCGATGCGATGGAAAATCGCCGCCTTCCACTCATCAGCCGCTTCGAGTTGTTCGCCAAGCCAGGTTGCAATCGCGGCATCGTATTCTGCTGTGGCGCGGAAGGTCTCCATCGCCAAACGTGTGCGCTCTGCCAAGGTAAATCCACCAGCTGCAAGTGCACTCTTAATCAATCCATATTGTGAAGGGTTGGAGATAACAGCTACTGATCCGTGATTCTTCGCTGCGCCGCGCAACATTGAAGGTCCGCCAATATCGATCTGCTCAATGCACTCGGCAAAGTCATCAGTTGTCGCAATGGTCTGGGCGAATGGGTAGAGATTGATAACGATTAAATCGAAGGGTGCAATATCGTGCGCTGCAATGGCAGCCAGGTGCTCTGGATTATTTTGATCGGCCAGAATTCCGCCATGGATTCGAGGGTGAAGGGTCTTTACTCGACCACCCATCATCTCGGGGAAACCGGTGTAATCCTCAACAGCGATTACAGGGATTCCGGCGCCCGCCAGGGTTTTGGCAGTTGAACCAGTGGAGAGAATTTCGACCCCTGCGGCAGCGAGTGAAGTACCAAGTTCAATTAATCCAGACTTGTCATAGACGCTAATCAGCGCTCGGCGAATCGGTTTTACAGTGCTCACAGAGTTCCAGTCCGTCCATATTCAACGAGGGTCTCAACGATGAGTGCCCGTTCGGCAATCTTAATGCGTTCATGAAGCGTGGATTCGTCGTCACCAGGCTCAATCACAACCTCGCGCTGTGAAATTGCTGGTCCCGTATCTAGACCTGCATCAACCCAATGAACCGTCGTTCCCGTGAGCTGTGCCCCTGCGGCAAGTGCATCTCGAACCGCATGGGCTCCGGGATATAGCGGTAGCAGAGAGGGGTGGGTATTTATTACCTTGAAGTGATGTACAAATTGCGGGGCCAAGATGCGCATAAAACCAACGCTCACAATCAGATCTGGCACCAATTTCTCTGCCGTATCAAAGATCTGACGATCCCACTCGCTTCGATCGGGAAGCATGGGTAGATAGATCGCCGGAATATTGAACTCTCGTGCGATTGTGAGTGCCGGTGAATCCTTATCACTTATAAGGCCAACAAAATCTGCCTGGATTGCGCCTTCCTTATGGGCTTCGAGAATTGCTTTAGCTAGAGATCCGGCGCCCGAGGCTAAGAGCAGAATCCGCTTACTCATGGCGCACCAGTCGTGCAACACCGATCGGTATATAGAGGGCTAGCAGAACCGCGGCGCCAAAGGTGGCGGCGAGATAGGCCAGAAGGTGGAGCCAACGAACTCCAACTGGATTGAGATTGGTGATGAGCAACTCTCCGGCAGATAGATAGGCGACTGCAGCAATAACAATAAAGATTCGAGCACCTTGCGAGATAAGTATCTGAGTGCGTACCAAGGTAGTTGAAGCTTCTCGAAGAATAAAAATCATCAAAAGAGCAAAGAGTACAAACCAGGCGGCAACGGCATATTTAAGTTCAGGATGAGAAGTGGTCGGAAGCGCTGTTAAGAAAGGAAGAGCTGGAATCTGCCCTAAGCCAGTAAGCGAGCCATGACTAAATGAGGTTGCTCCGAAATTAAATCCAATTCCAGTTATATACGCCAACGCCGCAAGGGCGAAATTTGGAAGATACAAAAGTTGCAAGAGCGTGGTGAGAACTCCCCCGACGATTCCACTGCCCAAAACGACCGAGATACTCTTGATATCGCTCCAGTGTTGTACAAGCGAAAATGTGAAGGCGAGAGCACCGACTCCAAGTGAAATAGAAAGTAGGTGCAACCCGAAATAGAAGGCGCGGTTAAGCGATTGATTAAACCTCGCCGTTGCAATCATGGCGATAACAAAGGTGAAGACTGGTGTGAGATAGAGATTTGCTGCCACCCCGTGATACCGAGAGGCGAGCGCTAGTAATTCGGAGAGAATGGAGTACCAGAGCGAATAAATAATTCTGCGCTCCATTGAGTTTACTGAAAATGCTCCTTCGACCATAGGGAGTCCACGTCGAATAGCCCACATCGGATAGAGAACTGCAAGGAGCGGTAATAAGGTGAGTTTTCCAGAAGGAACCACAAAAGGGATTAGATGGAATCCGAGATAGAGCCAGGCGGATGCTCGAACCGGATCACTGGTGCTTCCAGCATTGCTCCCCGCACTTGCCCACGAGAAGAGAGCGATAAAAGCTAAGGGAAATAGGGTGAGAGCGACGCTACGGAGGGCCTGCCTAAACGAGACCCCCAGTGCGCGTGCAATCATTTGTTAGCCGTTAAGAATCGCGCGCATAAGAGCTGCGGTCTCACTCGGTGTCTTACCAACTTTAACTCCCGCCGCTTCAAGCGCGACCTTCTTTGCTTCGGCGGTTCCTGATGATCCCGAGACGATCGCACCAGCGTGGCCCATGGTCTTGCCTTCAGGTGCAGTAAATCCTGCGACATAACCAACAACCGGCTTAGTTACATATGATGCAATAAATGCAGCAGCGCGCTCTTCAGCGTCACCACCGATCTCACCGATCATGACAATGGCATCGGTATCTGGATCATCTTGGAATGCTTTTAAGCAATCGATGTGAGTGGTACCGATGATGGGATCTCCACCAATTCCAACTGCGGTGCTAAATCCGAAGTCACGTAACTCGTACATCATCTGATAGGTGAGTGTGCCTGACTTAGAAACAAGTCCGATACGTCCCGGTCCAGTGATATCTCCAGGAATGATTCCGATATTAGAAAGTCCAGGGCTAATCAGTCCTGGGCAGTTTGGTCCAATAAGTCGAGTAGTTCCCTTGGCAACCGCATGCGCATAGAAGGTAGCGGTATCGTGAACTGGAATTCCCTCGGTGATAACTACTACGAGAGGAAGCGCTGCATCAATCGCATCGATGACTGCTGCCTTAGCAAACTTAGGCGGTACAAAGACAACAGATGCATTTGCACCAGTTGCTGCTACAGCTTCAGCAACGCTATTGAAGACTGGAAGAACCTTGCCCTCAATCTCAACGCTCTGACCACCTTTACCAGGTGTTACTCCGCCAACGATATTGGTGCCGTACTTAAGCATGCGTCCGGTGTGCTTGGTTCCCTCGGAACCAGTCATACCTTGAACAATTACCTTGGTCTCTTTATTAATGAAGATTGCCATTTACTTTGCCGCCAATTCTGCAGCTTTTGCAGCTGCCCCATCCATGGTGTCTAACTGCTGCACCAGTGGGTGCGCCGCTTCATCAAGAATTCTGCGACCCTCAAGAACATTGTTTCCGTCGAGTCGGACCACGATCGGCTTCGTTGCCTTATCACCCAATATTGCTAACGCTTGGACGATTCCGTTTGCAACGGCGTCGCAAGCGGTGATTCCACCAAAGACATTTACAAATACGCTTCTAACATCTGCATCACCCAAGATGATGGAGAGACCATTTGCCATAACTTCAGCCGAAGCTCCGCCGCCAATATCTAAGAAGTTAGCGGGCTTTACTCCGTATTTTTCTCCAGCATAAGCAACGACATCGAGCGTGCTCATTACTAGACCAGCACCGTTTCCGATGATTCCGACTTCTCCATCGAGTTTGACGTAGTTGAGGTTCTTCTCTTTCGCCGCAGCTTCTAGTGGATTAGCTGCTGCATGATCAACGAGAGCCTCATGAGTTGGGTGGCGGAATTCAGCATTGTCATCGAGAGTGACTTTTCCATCAAGCGCAATGATGCGACCATCTTCGGTCTTCACCAATGGGTTGATCTCCATCAAAGTTGCATCCTCAGCAACGAATGCGGCCCACAACTTGAGTAGGACATCAGCAACATCGTTGGCAACGGCATCTGGGAATTGACCTGATTTGACTATCTCTAGCGCCTTCTCGTGAGAGATGCCGACGTTAGGATCAATTCCAACTCGAGCTAACTTTTCGGGTTGAGTATGTGCAACTTCCTCAATCTCCATACCGCCGGCAACAGAGGCCATAACGAGGAAATTGCGATTGGCGCGATCAAGCAAAATTGCTAAGTAATACTCTTCAGCAATAGGAGCGGCCTGAGCGATCATCACTTTGTGAACGATGTGACCCTTTATATCCATTCCAAGAATTGCTTCAGCCTTGGTGCGTGCATCTGCTGCATCAACAGCGAGTTTGACGCCTCCAGCTTTTCCGCGACCGCCAACTTTTACCTGCGCCTTAACGACAACTTTTCCACCCATGCTTGCAGCTGCACGTTCGGCTTCATCTGCAGTCAGAGCAACTGCGCCGGCGAGAACTGGAATGTTATGTGCTTCAAAGAGATCTCGAGCTTGATACTCAAAGAGATCCACGTGGTACCCCGATCTTTAGAATGTTTAAATGAAAGGAAGTGAGTTCAGGTGCAAATCCTACTTGGAGTTGAGCGGGCTTCTAGAGTCGCTCGACTGGGGCGTAACGCAACAGGAGCCGCTTCTCTCCCGAGCTACCGAAATCAATAGTTGCCTCCGCCCGATCGCCTGATCCTGCGACAGCAACCACCTTGCCTAAGTCCAAATGTGTCATGGGACACACGATCTCCCACTTCGAGGACAAGTGTGGACTCCACCTTCTTCCCAGTCGCCCGAGGTGGTGGACCGAAAGTCCTAGTGGCGGTGCGAGCTTTAGGAGCGCTCGAAACTGTGTTCCAGGAGATGACGCCATCGGGAATTTCCGCCAGAAATCGCGAAGGCGGATTGTAGGTAGGTGCGCCCCAGGAAGATCGGTACTCCGAACGTGAAAGGTACAAGCGCTTACGGGCACGAGTGAGCCCCACATATGCCAGGCGGCGCTCCTCTTCAATCTCAGCTCGCTCTCCCAAGGTGCGTGAGTGAGGGAAGATTCCCTCCTCCATCCCAGTAAGAAATACCGTTGGAAATTCCAAACCCTTTGCGGTGTGCAAGGTCATCATGGTTACAACACCACCGTGATCCTCGCCATCTGGAATCTGATCTGAATCTGCTACTAACGAGACATCCTCGAGAAATCCAGAGAGTGATTTCTCTTCACCTTCATCAACCTCTGACTCTTCATATTCTGTGGCGACTGAAACTAGCTCTTGTAAATTTTCAACGCGGCCTTCGTCTTGCGGATCACTACTGTTCGCCAACTCTGCAAGCAGACCACTCTGCTCTAAGACAGCTTGAGCGATTATCGAAGGTTTGGTATTTGCTTCGACCAGCGTGCGCAGCGAATCTAATAAGTGAATGAAGTCGTTGATCGCGACGAGTGAACGAGTAGGAATTCCTGGAGCGTTCTTGGCATCACAGAGCGCTCGCCAGAATGAGATTCCGTGAGTCGCTGCATGAAGATCAATGACATCAAGGGCGCGATCGCCAATTCCGCGCTTAGGGGTATTAATAATCCGACGTAGCGAAACTTCATCTTCAGGATTTACCAAAGTACGCAGGTATCCCAGAAAGTCCTTGACCTCTTTTCGCTCGTAGAAGCGAACTCCGCCAACCACCTTGTAAGGAATGGCTGAGCGCAGAAAGGTCTCTTCGAAGATACGCGACTGGGCGTTGGTTCGGTAGAAGATTGCAGTGTCACCCGGATTAGAGGCGCCGATATCGCGCAGCCTACGAATCTCACCGACGACGAATTCTGCTTCATCGTGTTCACTCTCTGCGACAAAGCCTGTGATGGCCTCACCATCACCCTCCTGCGACCAGAGATTCTTCTCTTTACGCCCTTCATTATTTGCAATCACCGCATTAGCAGCGGTGAGAATATTTTGAGTGGAGCGATAGTTCTGTTCTAAGAGAACGGTTCTGGCGTTCGGGTAATCCTCTTCAAATTGCAGAATATTTCGAATATTGGCGCCGCGAAATGCATAGATCGATTGATCTGCATCTCCAACAACACATAACTCAGCAAGGGGGAAACCTTCATTTGGAACTCCAACCAGCTCACGAATCAAAATATATTGAGCATGGTTGGTATCTTGATACTCATCGACCAGGATATGACGAAAGCGCGAGCGATACCGCGAGCGAGCCTCGGGAAACCTCTGTAGAACTTCTACTGTTTTGCCGATCAGATCATCAAAATCCATAGCGTTAGCGGCAGCTAGTCTCTTTTGATAGAGAGCAAAAATTTCTGCCACGCGCTCCTCAAAATAATTTGTGGTTTTGTTGGCGAAATCTGCAGGACCGTTGAGCTCATTTTTCTCAGCCGAGATAATTCCTGCGACAGCACGCGCCGAATATTGCTTCGCATCGAGGTTGAGCTCACGAATTATCACCGTGAGCAATCGGACACTGTCACTTGAATCATAAATCGTAAAAGAATTGGAATAACCCAGCCTAGAAGCCTCTTGTCGCAAGATTCTGACGCAGGCGGAGTGGAAGGTAGAGACCCACATCGACTTGGCTCTCTCGCCCACCAACTCTGCGACTCGCTCTTTCATCTCGGCCGCAGCCTTATTAGTAAAGGTAATCGCCAACACTTCGTAGGGCGAAACACCTCGTTCGGCCAAGAGATATGCAATCCGGCGCGTAAGAACTCGCGTCTTTCCAGATCCAGCTCCAGCTACCACCAGGAGTGGTGATCCGTGATGAATGACCGCCTCGCGCTGTTGCGGGTTGAGCCCCTCGAGTAGTGGTTCATCGCGCAAAGACATAGTTCCGAGTCTATCTATCTGCACTGATTCAGTAGGATTGCGCCATGGAACCTATGCTCGATAGTGAAGTAGAACGCATTCTTGTCGTTACAGCGCACCCCGATGATCTTGATTTCGGTGCGGGTGGCACTATCGCGCAGTGGAGCGCAAAGGGAATCAAAATCTCCTATTGCATCTGCACAAATGGCGATCAGGGAGGCGTTGATCCCTCGATCTCTCGCGAAGAGATGAAGCAGATTCGCCGTCGGGAGCAGACAGAAGCCGGCAAGGTTTTAGGAGTTAGCGATATCCACTTCTTGGATTATCGCGATGGATGGCTGACCCCAACTATTGAGCTCCGCAAAGATATTGTGAGAGTGATTCGTAAGGTGCGACCACAACGCATGTTGATTCAGAGTCCAGAGCGTAACTGGAATCGTCTGGGAGCTAGTCACCCAGACCATCTAGCGGCAGGTGAGGCAGCGATTCAAGCCATCTATCCAGATTCTGGAAATCCCTTTGCCTTCGAAGATTTGCTCCATGATGAACATCTAGAGCCTTGGGAGATCAAGGAGGCTTGGGTGATGATGGGAGAGGGCTATGACCATCATGTCGACATCACAGATACCTTCGATCTCAAGATGAAGGCGCTCGCCGCCCATGCCAGTCAGACCGCACATGTGGAAGGTTTTGAAGAGCGTATCCGTGAATGGGGCACCCGAAGTGGTGCTGCAGCGGGACTTACCGATGGCCGCATGGCCGAGACCTTTAAAATAGTCTCGCTTCACTAATTTACTTAACGGTTACCGATTCAATAGCTATCTTTTGAACTGGAGTTCCATCTGTTCCGCCTCCAACAACACCTGCAGCGGCGACTCGCTTTACGATATCTAGACCGCTAGTGACCTGGCCCCAGATTGTGTAGGTAGGTGGCAGGTAGGTGTCTTTGTAGACGATAAAGAATTGGCTTCCATTGGTGCCGCGACCATTGGCAGCGGTACCAGAATTGGCCATCGCAATTGTTCCCGCAGGATAGTTATTCGGGGCATCTGCTGGCAGATTCTCATTGTCATAACTCCACATTGGTCCACCGGAACCACTGGCAGTGGGATCGCCACATTGAAGAACATAGAGCTGTGATGTTGTGACGCGATGGCAGAGCGAGTGATCGAAGAATCCTGCCTTGGCAAGAAATGTCATCGCTATCACTGTAACGGGAGCCTTCTTGCCGAAGGCGGTAAAGATTATTGGTCCACAATTAGTGTTGAGGGTAATGATGTGATCTACCTGCGGAACTTTTGGATCTGGAGTTCCAACTTTAATCGGATAGTGAGCCGTTGCATTTGTCTTTGCGCAACCTTCAACAGTTTGAGCGGCCGTGGCGGTTAATGGTGCAGAGAGAGTTTTTGGAAGAGCTCTGGTACCTACCTTGTGTGTAGCTGTTGGTGATGGATGCGGACTAGCGGAATTTTTTAATTGGCTCGCTTGCGCATTTGCAAAACCAGAAAGTGAAATCGCAAAGAGAGCGACTGACGCTGTCGCTACCAATCTCTTGGTGAGGTTCACTCTTACTCCCATTCAATAGTTCCAGGTGGCTTACTCGTGATGTCGAGTGTCACTCTGTTTACTTCTCGCACTTCATTTGTAATTCGTGTTGAGATCTTCTCAAGCACGTCATACGGCAATCTGCTCCAGTCCGCTGTCATTGCATCTTCGCTCGATACCGGACGAAGAACAATGGGATGACCGTAAGTTCGACCATCTCCTTGTACTCCTACGCTTCGAACATCTGCGAGAAATACGACTGGACATTGCCAAATCTGACGATCAAGACCCGCTGATTTTAACTCCTCGCGAGCGATGAAATCGGCTTTCCGCAAAATACTAAGTCTATTCTCAGTAACTTCACCGATAATGCGAATCGCTAAGCCTGGACCTGGGAACGGTTGACGCCACACAATCTCGCCTGGAAGCCCAAGTTCTAAGCCAACTTCGCGTACCTCATCTTTAAAGAGGGTGCGCAGCGGCTCTATCAGTTGGAACTGCAAGTCATCTGGCAATCCACCAACATTGTGATGCGATTTAATATTTGCGGTACCAGTTCCTCCACCTGATTCAACTACATCGGGATAGAGAGTTCCTTGCACTAAGAAATCAATGGAACCATGTTCGGATATTTCACGAGCGGCAGCTTCGAATGCGCGAATAAATTCTGCACCAATAATCTTTCGCTTTGTCTCTGGATCAGTTATTCCTGCAAGTGCGTTAAGAAATGTTTCGCGGGCATCAACCACTTTAAGCGCCACTCCTGTAGCAGCAACAAAATCTTCTTCTACTTGTTCTGCTTCACCTTGGCGCAATAATCCATGATCAACAAAGACGCAGGTGAGTTGAGATCCGATCGCCTTCTGCACAATTGCAGCGGCAACCGCTGAATCAACACCACCAGATAATCCACAAATAACGTGCTTATCTCCGACGAGTTCTTTAATCTTAGCAACCTCTGTCGCCACAATATTTTCACTTGTCCAGGTAGGTTCGCATCCAACGATGTCGATCAACCAGCGACGCAGAATCTCTTGTCCGTTCTCTGAATGCAAGACCTCTGGGTGAAATTGCACCCCAGCAAAAGTTGCATCACTATTTTCAAAGGCAACTATTGGAGTATCAGCTGTTCGCGCAGTAGCAGTAAATCCAGTCGGTGCTGTAGTTACAGAATCTCCATGGCTCATCCACACTCGCGACTGAGTATCTAAACCGCGCAAGAGTTTTGAGGTGTCATCATGACTCATAGATGTGCGACCAAACTCGGATTTTCCAGTTTGTGTTACTACTCCACCAAGTGCAGCGGCCATAACTTGGAATCCGTAGCAGATTCCAAAAGTCGGAATCTGATGTTCGAATATTGAAGGATCAAGTGTTGGTGCACCTGGCTCATAAACACTTGATGGTCCACCACTCAAGATGATCGCCTTTGGTTTTTTGGCAACGATCTCGGAAACAGACATCGTTGAAGGAACAATCTCAGAGTAGACATTTGCCTGGCGAACTCGCCGGGCGATCAATTGGGCGTATTGCGCTCCAAAATCTACGACTAGTACGAGATCAGGCACGGTGAATAACTACTTCTACCCGCTGGAATTCCTTGAGATCTGAGTAACCGGAAGTTGCCATGCCACGGCGAAGCGCACCAAAGAGATTCATAGAACCATCTGACGTGTGTGAAGGACCTGTAAGGATCTCTTGCAGAGTTCCTACGGTACCAACATGGACTCTATCTCCACGTGGAAGTTCAGAGTGATGTGCTTCTGCGCCCCAGTGCCAACCTTTTCCAGGAGCTTCAACGGCGCGAGCAAGTGGACTTCCCATCATCACGGCATCGGCGCCACAGGCAATTGCCTTTGCGATATCTCCGCTGCGACCTACAGAGCCATCAGCGATAACGTGTACATAGCGGCCGCCAGACTCATCCATGTAATCCCGACGAGCAGATGCGACCTCGGCGACTGCCGAAGCCATGGGAACTGCAATACCCAAAACGGTACGAGTTGTATGCGCCGCTCCGCCGCCAAAGCCAACCAGCACCCCGGCCGCTCCAGCGCGCATCAAGTGCAGCGCACCTGTTGCAGTGGCACATCCCCCAACGATTACCGGCACATCGAGTTCATAAATAAATTTCTTGAGGTTAAGCGGCTCGGTCTTTGAAGAGACATGTTCAGCGCTCACAGTCGTACCGCGGATCACAAAGAGATCGACTCCAGCTTTGACGACTACTTCATGTAACTCAGCGGTGCGCTGTGGAGAGAGTGCTGCAGCCACAGTTACGCCAGAAGCACGAATCTCCGCGATGCGAGCCTTAATGAGTTCAGGGCGAATAGGTGCCGCGTATAACTCCTGCATGCGGCCAATCGCCTGCTCTTGAGGGAGTGAGGCGATCTCTCCGAGTGGAATCCGAGGGTCTTCGTGGCGAGTCCACAGCCCTTCTAAGTTGAGAACTCCAACCCCACCAAGCTTTCCGATAGCAATTGCGGTCTCAGGCGAGACAACTGAATCCATGGGAGCGGCAAGCATTGGAAGATCGAATTTGTATGCATCAATCTGCCATTGGATCGAGACTTCTTCAGGGTCGCGAGTACGACGGCTCGGCACGATGGCGATATCGTCAAATGAATAGGCGATATGAGCGCGCTTTCCAGGACCGATTTCTATCTCATTCATTCTGATTCCCCACGCCTCTGTTATTTTCCGCCACGATAATTCGGTGCATCTGCCACATCGAATATGTCGTGTGGATGACTCTCTTGTAATCCTGCTGCAGTGATTTGAATGAGCTGACCCTTGCTCTTCAGATCTGCAATTGTTGCGGCACCGGCATAACCCATGCCTGAGCGAAGACCTCCAACAAGTTGGTGCACAACTGCTGCAACTGGTCCGCTATATTTAACTTTGCCTTCAATACCTTCGGGAACCAATTTATCTTCGGCGAGAACATCATCTTGCATGTAACGATCTTTGGAGTATGACTTCTGTTCGCCGCGAGATTGCATAGCTCCAAGTGAACCCATTCCGCGGTATCCCTTGTATTTCTTGCCGTTGATCTCGATCAAATCAGCGGGCGATTCATCGCAACCTGCCAGAAGTGAGCCGAGCATTACAGTATCTGCGCCAGCGACGATCGCCTTAGCGATATCGCCAGAATGTTGCAGTCCACCATCTGCAATAAGTGGAATTCCTGCGGTGACACAGGCCTTATGTGCCTCCATGATCGCGGTGAGTTGTGGAACTCCCACGCCAGCCACAACGCGAGTAGTACAGATAGAACCTGGCCCAACTCCCACCTTAACCGCATCAACTCCAGCGTTAATGAGCGCTTGGGCTCCTGCACGCGTCGCTACATTGCCACCGATAATTTCAACGTGGTTAAATTCTTTTTTGATGCGAGCAACTGCATCTAGTACTCCGCGGTGATGGCCATGAGCGGTATCGACCACGATGACATCGACCCCTGCATCAATCAGGGCTACAGCTCGTGCATAACCATCTTCGCCAACGCCGACTGCTGCACCGACAATGCCATGCTCTTTAGCCAATTTAACGTGCTTGACCTGATCCTCAATCGAAAGGTTGCGGTGCAAGATTCCGATTCCGCCGGCCTTAGCCATTGCGATCGCCATTGCTGACTCAGTCACCGTATCCATCGCAGACGAGATGACCGGGATGGAGAGGGAGATGTTGCGAGTGAGGCGGGTTTGAGTATCTACCTCGCTTGGCACTACTTCGGAGGCATCCGGGAGGAGGAGAACATCGTCATAGGTCAGACCCAGGAGGATGACTTTTTCGCGAGCCTTATCCATCATTGGCTAAGTCTAGGGGTTGCTCACCGCTGCCTTTGAAGCGCGTGACTCTTGCCTACTTGGCTAGAGGCCAAGGGCAAGTGCGATCTCGCGGCATGCGCTCGCAAGATCTTCTGCAACAAATACGCCTTGGCAATCGGCGGAAGCCCAACCCGGTCCTCCCAAAATAATTCGAGGAGCCGGTCGCACATTAGGGAGCGAGTTAAGAACTTCGATTGAAGCATTCTCTGGAAGTTGAGCCCAGAGGAATATCGCAGGTGGCGCACAACGACGCACTACCTCGTTAATGGCCTCTGTAGGAGTTCGTGCCCCCAGAAATTGAACTTGAATACCGAGATCGGCAAGGGAGGCCGCTAAGGCGGTAATAGCAAGAGAGTGCATCTCTTCTCCGATACAAGCGAGAAGAACGGGAACCTCGTTTCGTGGATGGGAGACTTTTATTTGTTCCCCCAGCACCTTCTTGATGACATCAGAGACCATGTGCTCTGTTGCGATTCCCTCACCGGTGCGCTCCCACTCTTCGCCGATTAAGCAGAGCAGGGGAACCAGGAGATTGACCCAGACCGCGGCAACTCCATCTTTAGCGATCTGCGCCCTAATTCCCTCTTCTACCCCAACACGATCAAGGACCTGTGAGGCGCGATAGAGAGAGGTGACCAAGTGTCCATCCACGCTCGGAATGGAGCTGAGCTCGCTGGGGGCAAATTCGGGTCGATGGCCAACTGCCAACTTGGCGGCTTCTGCAGGTGAGACGCCAGAGACGACCAATTTATGCATGTAGAGCAGGCGGGCGAAGTCCTCTTGGGTGTATTTGCGATGTTCGCCAACGCAGTGGTCGCTAGGTCCAAGACCGTAGCGGCGATCCCAGGTACGAAGCGTTCCTGGAGCGATTCCCAGGCGACGGGCGACGGCGGCGACGGTGAGGCGGGCTAAGTCAGGGTTGGCAACCTCAGCGGCAGCGGAGATTTGTGACTCAGGAGACATGCGCTAATAGTCATGGAACGGGACTATTTCTGCCACTTGAATTGTTACTTGTGCAGAGTGTTATCTCTCAAATCACATCTTCGGGACTTGAACAACCTATGAAACGATTGTAGAGTGCGACTCCAAGCAAGGAGGAATGTCCATGGCTGAGATTTCACGTCTACCCCGTCCCGTCGCTTCAGAGTGGGAGTGGCAGTATCAAGGCGCCTGCCGCGATCTACCTACCGAGATGTTCTTCCATCCAGATGGAGAACGAGGACCTCGTCGCGCCAACCGTGAGGCAGCTGCAAAGGCTGTCTGCGCTACCTGCCCCGTAATTGAGGCTTGCCGCAAGCATGCACTAGCCGTCCAGGAGCCTTATGGAATCTGGGGTGGTCTCTCAGAAGATGATCGCCTTCACATCATCGAACAGAATGAGCGCCTAAGTCGCCGCGAGATTGCGTTAACACCAGCTTCATAAGCTTTCGAGGCTAGCCTTAGCAGACTAATTTCCTCCGCGAAATTCTCGAGCAGTAGGAAGTGGTCTGTTAATGAACATCATCATTGGGGCGATGGCCATTGTCGGCTTCCTCATAATATTGATGTCACTCTCCTCCTTTGTCGTATTACCTCTGCAAATCTTTCTGACAAATATTCATATTCGCAAAGTTCCCTCAATCATTGGGTTGTTCCTCTTTGGAATACTCCTGGTCGTACCTGGTGCCATACACGAGAGCAGTGTGGGTTCAGTAGATAAGAAGTTTTCTGCTGTTACGGATCAGATATTTGATCGACTTACTAGTGCCAAGAATGTAAAGTCTCTTACAACAGCCAAAACTTATGGATCGATAACTCTTCAGAGTTCATCCTCGCTAATTTTACAAACTAGCCCAGCATCAAATAATACTTATAGCACCACGGTGAATTCACTCCGATTACCAATAAAAGTCACTGGCTCTTTCTCTCCTGGATATCAGTCCTGGTGTTTTGCAGCCACAGATGGCAAACGCGAATCGGTTTACGATCAATATGGAATAACGATTTCGAACTTAGCTACTCACACTTCTATTACAAATCCACAAACCGGCTACTGCTTAAAAGGTCGTGCTTACACCCAAAATGGCTCCATAGAACCATAAAGGCCCCTCAGGTATTAAAACCGAGGGGCCTTTATGGTGACCTAGTAATTAGTGGCTGTGTCCGCCAGGTCCATGTGAGTGACCTGCTGCGATTGCTTGTTCGCGTTGCTCATCTTCCGGAGTCTCAAATACGAGAACTTCAGTGGTGATAAACATTGCGGCAATCGAGGCAGCATTGGCGAGCGCAGAACGCGTCACCTTCACTGGATCGATAACGCCAACCTTGACGAGATCTTCGTACTCATCCGTTGCTGCGTTGAAGCCTTCATCCGCACCCAAGGTGCGAACTTTCGCAACAACGACATAGCCTTCATGTCCGGCATTCTCTGCAATCCAACGTAGTGGCTCATCGCATGCCTTACGGACTAGGCGTACACCGACGGCACGATCTCCTTCAAAGCCAAGATCATTTTGGATAGCGGCAGCTGCGTGAACAAGAGCAGCTCCTCCACCCACAACGATGCCTTCTTCAACTGCTGCGCGGGTTGCTGAGATTGCATCTTCAAGGCGGTGCTTCTTCTCCTTGAGTTCAACTTCAGTATGTGCGCCAACCTTGATTACGCAAACTCCGCCAGCTAGCTTCGCAACGCGCTCCTGCAACTTCTCGCGATCCCATTCAGAATCAGTTGTTGCGAGTTCATTACGGATCTCGTTGACGCGGTTAGCAACTTCGGTGGTATCGCCTGCTCCATCAACGATCGTGGTGGCATCCTTTGTGATAACAACACGACGGGCCTTACCAAGAAGTTCAAGAGTTACTTGATCCAACTTAAGTCCGACCTCAGGAGTGATGACCTGGCCACCGGTCAAAATGGCAATATCTTGCAGCATCGCCTTGCGACGATCTCCGAATCCAGGTGCCTTTACAGCGGCTGAAGTGAAGGTTCCGCGCATGCGATTGACTACCAATGTTGAGAGAGCTTCACCCTCAACATCTTCAGCGATAATCAAAAGTGGCTTGTTAGCTTGAGCGACCTTTTCGAGAACTGGAAGAATCTCTGAGAGTGCGGAGATCTTCTGTCCCGAGATCAAGATGAATGCATCCTCAAGAACAGTCTCCATGCGATCTGAATCGGTTACGAAGTAAGGGCTGATGTAACCCTTATCGAATTGCATACCCTCGGTGAAATCGAGTTCAAGACCAGTTGTAGAAGATTCTTCAACGGTAATGACTCCATCCTTGCCGACCTTATCCATCGCTTCTGCGATGAGGTCTCCGATAGCGCGATCTTGTGCAGAGATAGTTGCTACATCTGCAATCTGATCTTTGCCAGAGACAGGGGTGGAGTTCTTCTTAAGCTCTTCAGAGATTGCCTTTACCGCAGCCTCGATACCAAACTTGAGATCCATTGGTTGTGCACCAGCGGCAAGGTTGCGTAGACCCTCTTTAACCATCGCTTGTGCCAAAACTGTTGCAGTGGTTGTTCCATCACCAGCAACATCGTTGGTCTTCTCAGCAACTTGCTTTACAAGCTGAGCACCCATATTTTCGGCTGGATCTTCGAGTTCGATCTCCTTAGCGATTGTGACGCCATCATTTGTGATGAGTGGTGCGCCATAACCCTTAGCGAGAACGACGTTACGACCGCGTGGGCCGAGTGTTACTTTGACGGTGTCGGCGAGGATATTTACGCCGCGCTCCATCGCACGACGAGCGCTCTCGTCGAAGGAAAGTGTTTTACCCATGTCGGTTACTTCTCAATGACTGCTAGTACATCACGGGCAGAGAGAACGAGATACTCCTCGTTATTGAACTTAACTTCGGTTCCGCCGTACTTGCTGTAGAGAACGACGTCGCCAACTTTTACATCTACCGGAGTACGGACGCCATCTTCAAAACGACCTGGGCCTACAGCAACGACTGTGCCTTCCTGTGGCTTCTCTTTTGCGGTATCTGGGATAACCAGACCTGAGGCTGTGGTCTGCTCGGCCGCGTTGGCCTTTACGACAATACGATCTTCAAGTGGCTTAATGGCAATGGCCATGATGTGCTCCCTTTTCATCTATTTATCTAGCAATTTTGGAGTTCCACCGCTCGCATACCCCGCTAATTAGCAGAGTCAGGGCGAGAGTGCTAACCAAACTCTAGCGAAAGCCCCAGCGGGCTGCCAAACGAGAGGGTGGTATGTGGGGGCTACTTGGGCGAAGTTGAGGTGAATTAGAGGCGAAAACCGGCGGCGCGGGCCTCGGTACGGGCCTCCCGGAGGCGACGCAGGCGCTTAACCAGCATGGGCTGGCTCAAAAGGGCGGCCTCGCGGTCGATCAGGTTATTGAGAAGTTGGTAGTAGGCAGGAGGGGTGAGGTCAAAGAGCTCCTTGATGGAGGACTCTTTGGCACCAGCATGACGCCACCACTGCTTTTCGAACTCCAAGATATCGAACTTCGAGGTCTGTGAGACCCGACTCGGGTTGAAGCGGAGCAGGCGATCCCTGAAGTTCCATACCTAGATACTAAATCAATTCCCCGACAATTCAGCGAGGAGCACCGCAAACCTTTTTCGTGTTGCTACCGGGCGCCATCCTTGCGAAGTGCCTCTTTCTCAATATTTCGCACCATGGTGGGAAAGATCAATCGATGAAAAGGAAGCACCAGAGCCCAGTAAAGACGTCCCCCTAATCCCTTGGGTTGGAAACTCGCCCTTTGAATGAGGCGGCGTTGGAGTCGACCTTCATGCTCTACCTCATCAACTGTGAATTTCAACCAGGCTTTACCAGGCAGAATCATCTCGGCATACAAAGTCAATTCATAATTTGTCTGCAAACTTTCGACTCGCCAAAAATCTAAGCTCTCACCCTGACGTAAGAAATGTGGATCGCGGCGACCGCGACGCAAACCAACTCCACCAATCATTCGATCAAGCAATCCGCGCAACCACCACAGGAAGTCAGCTCCATACCAACCGCGCGGACCGCCGATCTCTTCAATGCTGCGCCACAGAGAATCCAACGATGCATCTGAGTAAATGATTTGATCATCGTGATATTCAGCATCACCCGCCCATGCGGGATCTGACTGCGTCTTCTGCCACGGAGGCATAAAAGCGCTCGCATCTGACCAGCGAGATTCGACTTCATTGTGTTCCACCTTTGAAAGCGCTAGTTCAAAGGCCTTATCTACCGTTAGTAATCCGTTTGATGGCGGTGGGATAAGTGTTGAAATACTGTGTCGTTGATCGACCATTGATTCATTAATAAGCGAACCCACAAGTGGTCGGGCAAGAGCTACTGGGACTGGCGTTACAAGACCAATCCATAAACTCGAGAGCCAGACCGAGAGAAAGGGAACTTTGATGATGATGCGCTTTCGCAGATTGGCAACAGCGGCAAACTCTTCAATTAAGTTTGCGTAAGTAAATATGTCGGGCCCGCCAATATCGTACGTACCTGATTGCGGTGTTATCAGGGAGGCGGCCTGCGATAAGTAGTACAACACATCGCGAATCGCGATTGGCTGCGTTCGATTATTTACCCACTTGGGGGTAATCATGATCGGCAACCTGTGGGTCATGTGACGAATCATTTCGAAAGAGGCTGATCCTGAACCGATAATAATTCCGGCTCGAATTTGTAGAACAGGCACTTTAAATTGCGCGAGGCAAGCTCCCGTATTAGCACGCGAAGCTAAGTGTTGACTGGCCTTGTGACCACCAGATGTAAATATGCCCCCGAGATAAATAATTTGAGCCACCTGTGCATCATGTGCCGCCTGACCAAAGGTAAGCGCCATATTCTGCTCCACCTCATCAAATCGTGGACCAGCGCCGATCGAGTGCAATAAATAGAAAGCGGTATGAATTCCTGAAAGCGCGGCGCGGATGTGATTCATATTCGGTGGCACTTCCTACAGCGACTTCAACCTGGGAGTACCAGGGTTGTCCCACGATCTTTGCGGGATCACGCACGAGCACTCTCACATGAGCACCCTGGTTGAGCAGCGTGGTAACTAATCGACTACCCACATAACCTGAGGCGCCGGTCACAAGTACCTTGCGGAGTTCAGGAATCGCCTTCACCTGATACACAGTAGACTGTGGACATAGATTCGGATATTCGAAACCAGAGCTGGTTGGCGAACCGACGAGTGGCCAGTCTTAAGTCACGTTGAGTGTAGAAAAGGTAAATTCTCATGGCGAAACCGCGCGTAGTTATCCTTGGCGGCGGCTTTGGAGGCCTTGCAGCCGCAGAGGCGCTGGGCCACGATGCAGAGATCACGGTTGTTGATCGCAATAACTACCAGACATTTCTCCCGCTTCTCTATCAGGTTTCAACAGCTGGAATTGCCGCCGATCACATCGCCTACCCAATCCGTGGCGCCCTGCGTAAGGCAGGTGGGCGCTTCCATATGGGTTCACCGATCTCAATCGACCATAAGAACAAGACCGTCAAACTCGACAGCAGCGAGGTCATTCCCTTTGACCATCTCGTTGTAGCCCTGGGCTCTGTAACAGCAGACTTTGGAATCCCGGGAGTTGAGGAATTCGGACTCGGAATGAAGTCAATTCACGAATCTCTCACGATCCGATCAGAGATCATGCGCCGTTACGAAGATCTCTGTCGCTTCCAAGATGACACTCGACTCAAGATTGTCGTCGTTGGCGGCGGTCCAACGGGTGTGGAGATGGCTGGAGCGCTCGGTGAGTTAATCAAAGGTCCGCTGCGCAACGATCAGGCCGAGGCTGCAGCAAATATCGATGTCTATCTCGTTGAGGCAGGTCCTCGCGTCCTGCCTATGTTCGATCAATCGCTAACCGACAAGGCACAAGCAGAGCTCCAGAAGCTCGGCGTTAATTTAATGCTGAAGACCGCGGTGAAATCCCTCGAGTCAGGACAGATTAACTTTGTCGATGGTACTTCCATGCGCGCACATGTTGTGGTCTGGGCCGCTGGAGTAACCAGCTCACCTGCCATCTACAACCTCAACGTTCCAACAGAAGGTTTCCGACTTAAGACCGATCAGACCCTGCAGATCTCCAACTACCCATATGTCTGGGCGGTCGGTGACTGCGCTGGAGCTCGCGGCGAAAATGGTCGCTTCCTGCCACAGGTTGCTCCCGTTGCAATGCAACAAGGTCGCTTCGTTGCGGAACAGATCAAGCGAATTTCCAAGGGTCAGCCACTCAAAGAGTTTGTCTACAAAGATAAGGGCGCCATGGCCACCATTGGTCGTCACAAGGCGATCATCCAAGTGAAGAAGCTAAAGATCAGCGGCCCTATCGCCTGGTTTGGCTGGCTCTTCCTGCACCTCTTCTACTTGATGGGTGGACGCAACCGGATCGGCACCATCGCCGACTGGACCTGGAACTACCTCACCTTCGATCGCGGCAATCGCCACATCATGGATTCGCTCTAAAGATCACGCCTTAAAACTATGGCCTACATCAACTTACGCGGTCACCAAACGTGGAGCGTTGAGTATCCAGCCGTAGGTGATCCTCTGCTTCTGCTTCATGGAGGCCTGAGCGCTACCGAAAACTTCGATCTCCACATTCTGCCTGCAGTACAAGATCGATTCTATGTTTATGGATACGACCGTACCGCGCATGGAAGAACGGGAATTCGTGAGGGCTTTTATCACTTTGATTTCCAACGCGATGAAGCGATCGCGTATATCGAGGATGTTATCGGCGGACCCACTCACCTACTTGGACACAGTGATGGAGGAATCATCGCCCTCATGGTGGCGATCAAGAGACCAGATCTCGTGCTCTCGATTATCGCCACAGGTACGAATTACACCTGGGATGCTGGCCTGACCTTGGGCGGCGAAGTCATTATCACCGATGAGAATCGCGCCGAATTTGCCGAGCGCTCTCCAGATTCACCCGAAACCCTCGATCGAATTATTCACAAGGCCTACGAGGTCTGGGAGACCGAACCCAACATGACTCTCGAAGAGTTGGGGGCTATTACCTGTCCCGTACTTGTTGTTAATGGCGATGATGAACCTTTTGACCCACACCATGGCGTCGATCTCTTCCAGGCCTTACCTAATGGGCGTTTGGCAATTATTCCCGGTTCACCGCACGCAACTCACAAAGTAAAGCCCCACTTACTTATTCCGATCATTCAAGATTTCTATGACCACCCTGAACCTCGTGGAGAATCAAATCCCTTCAGTGAAGTTACCGGGGATTAATTCAAGATATTAAGGAACGAGAAGCGTTGGAAGACGCAGCAGGTTAAAGACGAGATCTGGATAGACACCCAGAGCTAAGGTTGCGATAAAGCAGATTCCAATTCCCGCGCTCACCATAAATGATGGAACTTCCACAGTTACGGTCTCATCGGTTGGCTCTTTAAAGAACATAATCAAAACAACTCTGAGATAGAAGAAGAGCGCGATCGCACTTGAGAGCACACCGACTACAACGATGGCGATATTTCCACTGTCATATGCCGCGGTGAAGATGGAGAACTTCGCAATAAATCCTGCGGTCAGTGGAACTCCACCGAAGCTCAAAAGGAAGAGTGAAAATGCGGTGGCGACCAGCGGCGACTTCTTCGCCAAACCTGCCCAACGATTGAGATCGTTTACCTCGCCTGTGGAGTCACGAACTAAGGTCACAATGCCGAAGGCACCGATGGTTGCAAAACCATATGCCACTAAATAGAACAACATCGAGGTGAGGCCAATTTGGCTGAGAGCAATAACGCCGGATAACAAGAATCCAGCATGGGTGATTGAAGAATATGCCAAGGTCCGCTTTACATCGCGTTGCGAGATCGCAGCGATTGCTCCGCCAGCCATCGTGACCATAGCGATTGCAACAAAGACGGGACGCCAATCGCTTTGAATAGCGCCAAAGGCCACGACAAAGATTCGGAACATAGCTCCGAAAGCGGCGACCTTGGTGCAGGCAGCCATGAAACCAGTGACCGGGGTTGGTGCACCTTGATAGACATCAGGAGTCCATGAGTGGAATGGGACTGCTCCAACTTTAAAGAGTAGGCCGACTGATACAAAGATCAGCCCAAGGAATAAGAAAATGTGATTGGCGCCTGGGGTTTGGGCTGCAGTTCTGATAGCCCCAAGGGAGAGGCTGCCAGAGAAGCCGTATAAGAACGCTCCGCCAAAGAGGAAGAAGGCTGAGGAGTAAGCGCCAAGTAAGAAATACTTGAGAGCCGCTTCTTGTGAGAGCAAGCGACGACGTCGTGCTAGACCGGTGATGATGTAGAGCGGAATGGAGAGAACCTCGAGTGCAACAAAGAGAGTGATCAGATCATGAGCGACCGGGAAGAGCAACATTCCAGAGATTGCAAAAAGGACGAGAGGATAAATCTCGGTCATTTGGACACCTGAAAGGGTTGCCTCTTTCTCTTCCGATGAACCTGGAAGCGCAGAAGCTTGCGGAGCAAAATGATCGTTCTGAGTAAAGAAGAGCAGTGCCACAAATGCAAGAGCGAGAATCGTTCCCTGCAAGAAGGTACCAGCCGCATCTGTAGAAACAGAGTCGATGGCAGCGGTCTGGGAAACCGCAGCCCTGATAGAGATCACCCAAGCAAAGGCGGTCGCAACGGTGAGAAGCGCAATAATTATTTGCAAGCGAGCCCGATATGCGCGGGCTACAAACCCTTCGACCAGTACGCCAAGGAGTGCTCCACCTAAAACGATGAGAATGGGTGCAAGTAAATTGTAATTAAGTGCGGGTGTACTAAGCATTATCTACCTGCCAATGGAGTTGGGTCACTGACGTGAACCTGTGACAAAACTTGGCTCGTCATAGGGTTGATCGTGTGAATCGCAGGCTTTGGATAGAACCCAAGCAGTACAAGAGCAACAATCACAGGAGCAATCGCTACCTTCTCACGTAGATTCAAATCTGGCGTATCTTCATTTCCCTCTTGCAGTGGGCCGTGGAGTGCGCGCTGCACCAGGATCAATACATAAAGCGCAGCCAGGATGATTCCGAGCGTTCCAATTACAGCTGCAGCTGGATAGCGAGTAAATGTTCCGAGCAAGACGAGGAACTCACTCACGAAGCTAGATAACCCAGGAAGAGCAAGCGCAGATAGACCTGCAATAAAGAAGGTCCACGCCATTACAGGAGTAATTCGCTGCAGCCCACCAAAATCAGCGACCTGTGTCGATTTGCGACGTTCAATCATCCAACCACCAACCAAGAAGAGCGCAGCGGTTGAGAATCCATGATTGACCATGTACAAACTCGCACCAGTAATACCTTGACTGGTGAGGGCAAAGATTCCGAGAACAATAAATCCGAAGTGAGAGATCGATGTAAATGCGATCAACGAATTGAGATCTTTTTGGCCGATTGCGAGGAATGCACCGTAAATGATCGAGATCAACGAGAGCACAATGATGTACGGCGCAAATGTCTTCGTTGCTTCAGGAAAGAGCGTGAGACAGAAACGGATCATTCCGTAGGTACCGACTTTATCCAGTACCCCAAGCACCAGGATTGAAGTTCCAGGTGTTGCCGAACGAGCTGCTCCAGGAAGCCAGGTATGGAATGGGAAGAGAGGTGCCTTGATAGCAAAGGCGATAAAGAATCCTAAGAAGAGCCAATCTTGGGTGTTATGGCTGATCTTTAAGTGTGAAAGTTGAGTTACATCAAATGAGGCATGTCCTTGGTGTACGGAGATGACGAAAATTCCGATAACTGCGGCGAGCATCAAAAGCCCACCGAAGAGGCTGTAGAGCAAGAACTTGAGAGCGGCAGCGCCGCGATCCCCGCGTCCAAATCCGCCGATTAAGAAATAGACCGGAACGAGCATCGCCTCGAAGATCACGTAGAACAAGAAGACATCGGTAGCGGCAAACACTGCCACCATAAATGTCTCGAGAACCAAGATCAAGATATAGAAAGTCTTGACGCTCCAACGACCGTTCTCTGCCTCGTTCCATCCACCGACAACAACGATTGGTACCAATACCGTTGTAAGCAGAATAAGTGCGAGCGCTAATCCATCGATTCCGACGGCGTAGTTGATGTTGAAAACTTTAAACCACGAGTGAGAGGAGACCAGTTGAAATCCTTGGACCCCAAATTTGTATTTGGTCAGCATCAAGAGCGAGCTAATCAAAGTAATGACTGAGGAGCCAAGCGCAATTAATTTGATGTTCTTGGTATTTTCACGTGGCGCAATAGCAAGAGCTAAGACACCAACCAACGGCAAGAGAATGGTGAGAGTTAGTAATTTCATTGAGTGACCACCCAGAGAATAAGGGCACCTATGAAGACGCCTACAAACATAGTGAGTGCGTATGACCTCACGTATCCATTTTGAATCTTGCGTAATACATCAGAGATCTCGCTGATAACCCAACCGACGAGGCGCACTGCACCATCGATAACTCTGTTATCGGTAAGGACCAATCCCTCGGTAAGTGCGGCACCTGGCTTGACCAATACCGCATTGTTGAAGTCATCTTGATAAAGATCCTTGCGAGCAATCTTGGTAAAGATAGAGACCTTCTCTGGAGCGATCTCAGGCACGGTGCGGTATTTGGCGATCGCGATACCTGCGCCGATAACAACGACTACGAGCGCAAGGAGTGAGACCACCAATGGCTTCATCAACTCTTTGCCGCCCACTGCATTGGAGGCATTAACCACTGGTTGTAACCAATTGACCAATGCGCTTCCAGCGCTCAATAGAAATCCGGATGCGACCGAGCCAATGGCTAGAACAACCATCGGTCCCCACATCAATACTGAACTCTCGTGTGGGTGTGAACCATCTTTCCAACGGCGGGCACCAGCGAAGGTCAATACGACAACGCGGGTCATATAAAAGGCGGTAATTGCGGCACCTAGGAGTGCAGCGCCACCCAAGATAATTCCCTTGCCCCCACCTTGATTAAAGGCGGTCTCAATAATTTTGTCCTTTGAGTAGAAGCCAGCAAATGGTGGAACGCCCAAAATTGCCAGATATCCAAGTCCGAAGGTGACGGCGGTAATCGGCATAAATTTGGCGAGACCACCGTATTTACGCATATTTACCTCGTCGTCCATGCCGTGCATGACCGAACCAGCACCGAGGAACATTCCAGCTTTAAAGAATCCGTGAGTTAAAAGGTGCATGATTGCAAAGGCATATCCCACCGGACCAAGTCCAGTCGCCAAGATCATGTAACCAATCTGAGACATAGTCGATGCAGCAAGCGCCTTCTTGATGTCATCTTTGGCGGTACCAACAATGGCTCCGAAGAGAAGAGTGATCACACCAACGGTGACAACCAAGATACGAGCGGTCGACGACGCATCGAAGATGAAGTTGGAGCGCGTTATGAGATAGACGCCAGCAGTAACCATCGTTGCAGCGTGGATCAGAGCGGAGACTGGTGTTGGACCAGCCATCGCATCACCCAACCATGATTGCAGTGGGAACTGCGCAGACTTTCCAGCAGCGGCCAAGAGCAACATTGCACCAATCGCAGTGAGTGCGGCTGGCGATGCATGCGATGCACCTGCCTTAACTCCCGCAAATGAAACCGTTCCAAATTGCGCAAAGGAGATCATGATCGCAAGAGATAGTCCTACGTCACCAACACGGTTGGCGATGAAGGCCTTCTTTGCAGCGACTGCATATGCGGGATTTTGATTCCAGAAACCAATCAAGAGATATGAGGCGAGGCCAACGCCCTCCCAACCAACGTACAAGTTGAGGTAAGAGTCGCCCAAAACTAAAAGCAACATGGCTGCGATAAATAAGTTGAGGTAAGCAAAGAAGCGACGACGGTCTTTATCGTGATCCATATAAGCGATGGAATAGATATGAATCAGAGTTCCAACACCGGTGATGAGAAGCACGAAACATACGGAGAGTTGATCCAGAAGCAATGAGGCATCAACGTGGAGATTGCCGACCGCGATCCATTCAAAGATCTTCTGCGTAGCGGCGCGATCTGCTCCGGTGTGATGGTGCATTCGAAATAAATTCAGAGACACCTATTCCAAAGGTGGCGGCCGAGACCAGCGTCGCGAGGACGTGTCCCCACTTATCTGCGATGCGACCTAACAGGAGCAATATCGCCGCGCTAAAGAGCGGAAGAGCGATGAGGTAAACCAAGTGGCTGCTAGTTCTCATTAGTTCTTCAACAAACTGGCATCATCAACAGATGCCGATCGGCGGGAGCGATAAATAGTGACGATGATGGCCAACCCAACTACTACTTCGCAGGCGGCAACAACCATGGTGAAGAACGATGCGACTTGTCCATCGAGATTTCCATGAATCCGAGAGAAGGTAACCAAGGCCAAGTTAGCGGCATTGAGCATCAATTCAACGCACATAAAAATTACGATCGCGTTGCGGCGTACCAGCACACCTAACGCACCGATCGAGAATGAGAATGACGGAGAGGTAGAGGTAATTTGAGATATCCATTTAGTCCTCCTGCTCTTCGATAGCTTCTAGAGCAAAACCAGCACTTGTGATGATGTCACCGCGTGAGCGCAAGGTCTGCGAGACCGAGGTAGGAGCGGGAGAGCCATCTGGAAGAAGCGCCGGGACATCGACCGCGTTATGGCGGGCATAGACACCTGGAGCTGGAAGACCAGCTGCATCTCCCAAAGAGTCCTTGCGGAATCTGGCAATAGCCAAATCGCGCTGCGCAAATGGAGAGCGAACCTTCTGCGAGTGTGCCAAGACCATAGCGCCGAGAGCAGCAGTAATGAGGAAGAGCTGAGACAACTTCAAAGGCCCATACATATTGAGTAAAGAGCAACTTAGCCAAACCTTGCACATTCCCATCGGCGTTAGCGACGCCAAGTCCTGCCGCTGGCGAACCTACTGTGGCACGACCTAGAGCGAGATAAGCAAGCCTGCCAATCCGATAGCGGCGACGATTGATGGGATCCGTTGTCCTTTTAGATTTTCGACGAAGGATTCAGAACTATCGACGCCCACCAACATAAGAATGAAGAGGAAGAGCATCATTACAGCGCCGGTATAAACCACAATCTGCACAATTCCTAAGAAGAGGGCATCTTCGGCGATGTAGAAGATTGCAAGCGTCACCATCACCCATGCCATCAAAAGCGCGGAGTGGACCGCCTTCTTTACCAACAAAATTCCTAACGCAGCGATAACCGCTAATGGAGCCAGGATCCAGAACTGAACCGCCTCTGGAGTCGCCGTGCGACCAACCGTGAGAGCTAGATGGAATGTGTTGTGCAACATTTTATTTCTGCTCCTCCGCTGGGCCTGCGAAGGGTGTGATCCAGTGATCTCACCTTTGTAGTAATTGAGGTGCGAAGAATCTGGATACATTGGGTGAGGCGGAGCGATCATTCCTTGGCGTAATGGAGCCAAGAGATCTTCTTTCTCAAAAATTAACTTGGAGCGTCGATTATCGGCCAACTCATATTCATTGGTCATGGTTAGTGCGCGAGTTGGACAGGCTTCGATGCAGAGTCCACAGAAAATGCAGCGCAGGTAATTGATCTGATAAACCTGACCAAAGCGCTCACCAGGAGAGAAGCGCGCCTCTTCGGTGTTATCAGCGCCTTCTACATAAATTGCATCTGCTGGGCAGGCCCAGGCACAAAGTTCGCAGCCAATACATTTTTCGAGGCCATCTTCATAGCGATTTAACTGGTGGCGACCATGGAAACGCTCTGCAGTTGGCTCTTTAACATCTGGGTACTCAACTGTGTTGACCTTCTTGAACATCGTGGCGAAGGTGACCCAGAACCCCAACAATTGCTTCGAGAAACTATTTGCTTCATCAGCCATTCTGGCTCTCCAATTCAGTAACGACACTTGCCTCTGTTACCAGAAGTTGTCCAGGAAGAGCAGGGACGGGGAATGATGGAGGTGGCAGGTCAGGCAGGGTTGCCGCCTCCTTTGCCTTCGCGACAGATCTGTCATAGACAGTTGTGGCAAGGACTACTAAGAGAACGACGCCGATGCTGAAACCAAAGACGACTGGACGGCTTACGGCACGTTGTGACATGACGCGAAGTGTGGCCAAAACCAAGATCCATACCAGGCTGGTAGGAATCAAGACCTTCCAACCAAATTTCATGAATTGGTCGTAACGCAGACGTGGAAGTGTTCCGCGCAACCATACGAACAAGAAGAAGAAAGCGACGACCTTGCCGACAAACCAGAAGAGGGTGAACCATCCACCAAGCCAAGACTCTGTGAAGGTCAACCCAGGTAGAGCGTGATATCCACCCAAGAAGAGAGTTGTTGCTAATGAAGATACCGCGACGATATTTACATACTCAGCGAGGAAGAAGAGAGCGAATTTAAGTGATGAGTACTCGGTGTGGAAGCCGCCAACGAGTTCGCCTTCAGCTTCAGCAAGGTCAAATGGGGCGCGGTTAGTTTCGCCCACCATTGAAATTACATAAATTACAAAAGATGGGAAGAGAACTACCGCAAACCACCATTGATGTTGCGCTGCAACGATCTCCGAGGTCGACATACTTCCTGAGTAGATAAATACAGCAACAAGTGAGAGACCCATTGCAACTTCATATGAGATCACCTGAGCGCTAGAGCGCAATCCGCCAAGCAAAGGATAGGTAGATCCAGATGACCAACCAGCGAGAACGATTCCGTAGACGCCGATCGATGCAATAGCCAAGATGTAGAGAACGCTGACAGGTAGATCCGTTAATTGCATTGCAGTCTTATGACCGAAGAGGGTCACCTTGCCGGTAAATGGAATAACGGCAAATGCCATAAAGCATGTTGTAGCGGAGATAATCGGAGCGATAATAAAGACGATCTTGTCTGCAGCTGCAGGAATCAGATCCTCTTTGAGTGCCAACTTCACACCGTCGGCTAAGGCTTGCAACAAGCCAAACTTTCCAACGCGGTTTGGCCCAAGACGCATCTGCATTCTGGCAACGATTCGACGCTCGCCCCACACAGCCATCAAGGTGCAGACCACGCAGAAGACGAAGATCAATACGCCTTTTACGAGAATGAGCCAGCCTGGATCTTGGCCGATAAGAGTTGTTGTACTCATCGCTTTGCCACCTTTACAGCGCCACTGGTGAATCCAAGTGATGGAATAACTTGTGAGCCTTCAGAGTTGCGTGGAACCCAGACCAAATTATCTGCGATCTCGCGGATAGATACCGGAAGTTCGATAGAACCGCGCTCAGTTGAAATCACTACTGAATCCTCCTCGGTAACTCCGAGTTTGGCGGCGGTTGTAGCCGAAATATGTGCGCGCGCCTTCTTAGCGGTACCCGCCAAATTGGCCTCGCCTTGCTGCAATGAACCAAGATCGAGCAAGAAGCGCCATGAAACCAATGTGTACTCATCCGACGATGCAGGTGCAGCTTCGCGCTTAGCAAAGCCTGGCTTAGCGCCGTCCCATGCTCCGAGTGATTCGATCTCCGCAGCAGCAGCGGTTACGGATGGAAGATTAATTGGCTTGCCAATCTCATCTGCCAAAATCGAGAGGATGCGTACATCGCTACGCAGGTCGGCATCATCAACGCCCTTATCGAAACGACGTGCTACACCGCGCCAATCGAGATATGAACCCGATTTTTCAACGACAGCGGCAACCGGAAGCACAACATCTGCAATCGCGGTGACAGCGCTATGCGAAATCTCGAGCGAGACAACAAAGGTATTGAGCAATTGATTGAGAGCATCGGCTGAGATATCCATTGGATCTACTCCACCGAGCAGGATCGCATCGAGGGATTCCACGCCAAGAGCTTCCAAGATCTCTGATGTTGAACGACCTGGTTGAGATGGAAGATCGCTCACTCCCCACGCGCTTTGTACATCGACTCGTGCAGATGTATCTACGACTGGACGATTTCCAGGAAGCAAGTTTCCAATCGCCCCTGCAGCGAGAGCTCCTCGCTCACCTGCGCGACGGGGAATCCATGCCAACTTCGCGCCAGTTGATTGCGCGATCTCATATGCCGCAGAGAGAGTGCCTGCAGTTTCTGCAGCGCGCTCACCGATCAAAATAACGCTCTGTGCTGTAAGGCCAGAGAGTTCAGAAAGATTCTTAATCAACTTTGCGTTGAGCTTCTTGCTACCGCGACTTGAAAGCGGAGCGTTCGACGTAATAGCGAGTCCGCGCTTGCGAACATGGCGATAGATGCGCAAAAAGACGATAGGAGACTCTTCTTCCGGTTCAAAATCAACCAACACAACCTGGTCAGCCTTATCGATATCGGCATATGTTGTCTTGAGATCGGTAACAACAGCAGCTAAGAAATCACGCTCTTCGTCGGAGTGTGGGCGGGCGCGGAAATCGATGTCATTGGTGCCGAGTGCTACGCGGGCAAACTTGGAGTAGCCATAAGCATCCTCATGAGTGAGGCGTGCGCCTGTAAGAACTCCAACGCGCTTTCCCTTTAAGCCCGCAGCTGCTGCTGCAATTGCCTCAGGCCATGAAGCTTCATGAAGTTCACCATCTGCACCACGAACGAGTGGATGCTTTACCCGCTCTCGTGAGGTCAAATATTTAAAGGCCCAACGACCCTTGTCACAGTTCCACTCTTGATTTACCTCTGGGTCATCTCCGGCGAGGCGACGCAGCGTCTTGTCGCGACGAATATCTGTGCGTAGATCACAACCAGATGCGCAGTGCTCACAGGCTGAATTAACCGAGACTAGGTCAAATGGGCGAGCGCGGAAGCGATAGGAGGTGCCGGTCAGGGCGCCGACTGGGACAGATCTGAACGGTATTGCCAGAGTAATAAGACTCAAACGGATCGTTCTCGTAGATACCGACTTGTTGCAGCGCTCCACGTTCATTCAAGGTAATGAAGGGATCACCAGCGATCTCGTTAGAGAAACGAGTGCAACGAGCACAGAGCACGCAACGCTCACGATCGAGCAGCACTTGTGAAGAGATATGAATCGGCTTCTCGAAGGTGCGCTTTGTTCCTTCAAATCGAGACTCGGGACGTCCAGCGGACATCGCCTGATTCTGTAGTGGGCACTCACCACCCTTGTCGCATACAGGGCAATCAAGAGGGTGATTAATAAGTAGGAACTCCATGATTCCCTCTTGTGCCTTCGCGGCAACAGGTGAGGTCAACTGAGTCTTTACAACCATTCCATTTTCAACTGGCATGGTGCAGGAGGCTTGTGGCTTTGGGAATGCACGGCCATTGATCTCGACATCCACCAAACATTGGCGGCAAGCGCCCGCTGGAGAGAGCAGTGGGTGATCGCAGAATCGAGGGATCGCTACTCCGAGTTGCTCGGCAGCGCGAATGATGAGAGTTCCCTTTGGAACAGTTACTTCTACTCCATCAATAACCGCGGTAACGGTCTCAACCGCTGTTACAGCTTGCTCGGGCGTCATTTAAGCACCTGCCGTTTCAAAGAGCGTCGAAGCAATTGGATCAAATGGGCATCCGCCGAGATTGAGGTGCTGGATGTATTCATCGCGGAAATATTTGAGTGAGGAGATGATCGGAGCGACTGCTCCATCAGCGAGCGCGCAGAATGAACGTCCTGCAATGTTGTCGCATAGGTCGAGCAACTTGGTCAGATCTGCCTCAGTTCCCTTACCGGCTTCCAGATCTTTCATGATCTGTACCAACCACCAGGTACCTTCACGACACGGTGTGCACTTGCCACAGGATTCGTGCTTGTAGAACTCCACCCAGCGGAGCACTGCACGTACTACACAGGTTGTCTCATCAAAGATCTGTAGAGCTTTGGTCCCAAGCATGGAACCAGCCGCAGATACGCCTTCATAATCGAGAGGTACATCAAGATGTTCCGCAGTAAACATTGGAGTGGATGATCCACCAGGAGTCCAGAACTTAAGTTGGTGTCCGGCACGAACTCCGCCAGCGAGTTCCAAAATCTCTCGCAAAGTAATTCCTAGGGGCGCCTCAAATTGTCCAGGATGAGCCACATGACCTGAGAGCGAATACAAGGTATATCCCTTGCTCTTCTCGGTACCCATCGCTTGGAACCACTCAACGCCGTTACTGATAATTGATGGAACAGATGCAATCGACTCCACATTGTTCACAACAGTTGGCATCGCATAGAGACCAGCAATGGCAGGAAATGGTGGGCGCAAGCGTGGTTGACCACGGAAGCCTTCGAGTGAGTCAAGAAGCGCGGTCTCTTCACCACAAATATACGCGCCTGCACCGGCATGCAAGGTCAGCTCTAAATCGAATCCGCTTCCCAAAATATTCTTCCCAAGCAGACCAGCTGCATATGCATCTTCGATCGCCTTCTGAACTCTGCGGTAAGACATGCACTACCTCGCCGCGCAGATAGATGAAGGAATGATTAGCGCGGATTGCATAAGAACCAATAATGATGCCCTCAATGAGTGAGTGAGGATTTGCCATCAATAGAGGCATATCTTTACAAGTGCCTGGCTCTGATTCATCGGCATTCACAACTAAGTAATGAGCCTTGTTATCTCCTTGTGGAATAAAGCTCCATTTATTTCCTGTTGGGAATCCTGCGCCACCTCGACCGCGTAAACCAGACTCTTTAATGAGGGCAATGATCTCGTCAGGAGTTGATTTAAGAGCCTTGGCGAGTGCGTCGTAGCCACCGTGGCGCTTATATCCAGCGATGGTGAAGGAATCTGCCTCATCCCAATGCGCGGAAAGTACTGGCGTTAATGTGCTCATTTGCTTCCCTGCGACTTTGCAATATTTAAGTCCAAGCAGGGAGGCTTCACCGGCTTGTACGCCCTCATCTGCTAATCCATCGGAGAGTCCAGCAAGAACCGCTGAATTCTCTTTCCAGGTGCGCAACTTTTTAGGTCCACGTGTAGGAGCTGGTGGATTTCCGCTGCGGGCGCCATCGATTAAATCTTTTACAGAGGATGGAGTCTGATTGTCGTAAAACTCCCAGTTCACCATCACGACAGGTGCATAATCACAGGCTGCGTTGCACTCGATGCGCTCCAACGAAATCTTGCCATCAGCGGTTGTCTGATCCTTTTTGATACCCAAGTGATCACAGACTGAGTCGTAAATCGCATCCCCGCCCATGATCGCGCACAAAGTATTTGTGCAGATTCCGACGTGATACTCCCCAACCGGCTCGCTCTTGTACTGCGTATAAAAGGTAGAGACCGCGGTGACTTCCGCGGTAGCAAGATTTAATTTCTCCGCGATCGTTTCAATTCCGCGTGCCGTTACATAACCATCAATAGATTGCACATAGTGCAACAGCGGCATGATCGCCGAACGGCTCTTAGGGTAGCGCGCAATGATGGTATCCATCACGGCGAGCTCATCTGTTGTAAAGGACATTAGCGGTCAACCCCACCCATCACTGGATCTATTGAAGCAACTGCTGCAACGACATCGGCGATCATGCTGCCTTCGCACATTGCAGATAAAGATTGCAGATTGTTAAAGGAAGGTTCGCGGAAGTGAACGCGGTATGGATGCGTGCCACCATCCGAGATGAGGTGGACTCCGGTCTCGCCACGAGGAGACTCAACTGTTGAGTAGACCTGCCCAGCAGGAACTCTGAATCCTTCTGTCGAAATCTTGAAGTGATGGATGAGCGCCTCCATGGATTGACCCATGATGTGAGCGATATGTTCTTGGGAGTTACCCATGCCATCGGGACCGACTTTGAGATCTGCTGGAGAGCCGAGTTTCTTATCTTCAATGACTACTGGAGCACCCTCAAGCTTCTCGAGCTTGTCGCAGCATTGCTCGATAATCCGAAGTGACTGCTCCAACTCTTGCATCTTGATCATGAAGCGACCGTATGTGTCACAGCCATCATTTGTGATGACATCAAATTCGTAGTTCTCGTAACCGCAATAAGGCTCGGACTTGCGAAGATCCCATGGCAATCCAGTCGCGCGAAGGATCGGGCCAGTGATTCCCAATGTGATGCAACCTGGAAGATCAAGGTAACCGACACCGACTGTGCGCTTCATCCAGATTGTGTTACCGATCAGGATCTTGGCATTGTCTTTAAAGTTATGGCGCAACTCTTTTACGGTCTCGCGAATCTTGGTAATGCCACCAGCAGGAATATCTTGTGAGACTCCGCCTGGACGGACATAGGCCATGTTCATGCGAAGACCTGAGACCATCTCCATGATGTCCAGAACTTTTTCACGTTCACGGAATGCGAAGAGCATCGGAGTAAGAGCGCCAAGTTCAAGTGCGCCGGTACCTAGTGCAACCATGTGAGATGAGATGCGCGTGAACTCCATCATCAGAACGCGAATAACGCTGGCGCGTTCTGGAATCTGATCTGTAACACCCAGAAGTTTTTCAACGCCGAGGCAATATGCGGTCTCATTGAAGATCGGAGCCAAATAATCCATGCGCGTTACAAATGTGACACCTTGGGTCCAGGTGCGATACTCGGCGTTCTTCTCAATGCCGGTGTGCAGATAACCGATTCCGGCACGAGCTTCGGTGACGGTTTCGCCTTCAAGTTCGAGAATCAAACGTAGAACGCCGTGAGTTGATGGGTGCTGAGGACCCATATTTACAACAACGCGCTCCTCTTTCGTAGCACCAATTTCTGTGACGAGAGAGTCCCAGTCGTTTCCTGTTACAGAATAAACGCGACCCTCAGTCGTCTCGCGCGAAGATGCGTATGGATCTTGTGTTGTCATCGATAAGACCTGCGCTCTGATGGTGGTGGGACAGTGGCACCCTTGTACTCAACTGGAATTCCGCCGAGTGGGTAATCCTTACGTTGCGGATGACCGATCCAATCATCAGGCATCAAAATACGTGTAAGTCCAGGATGGCCATCGAAGACCACGCCGAACATGTCAAAGGTCTCGCGCTCGTGCCAGTTGTTACCGGCCCAAATTTCTACCAGCGATGGAACATGCGGATGTGAATCTGGAACGCTCACTTCAAGACGAATGCGACGATTAAAGGTAAGCGATAAGAGTGGGTAAACACAGTGTAATTCGCGGTCTTTATCGTTTGGATAGTGAGCGCCATTTACACCCATGCACATCTCAAATCGAAGCGCAGGATTATCACGTAGAACTTGTGCGACGTGAGCGAGGCGATCCGCTTTTACATGAAGCGTGAGTTCGCCACGATCAACAACGACGCGTTCAATATCTTCACTGAATTGTGGATAGGCACGCTCGAGTTCATCTGCGATCTCATCAAAATATCCACCATACGGACGGGGAGTTGAGTCAACGCTATGAGATGTGCGAACCAAGCCGCCAAAACCTGAGGTATCTCCTGTGCCCTTTACTCCGAATGCGCCGCGATCTTCACTCATTGCTTCAGTAGCCCTTGAATTTGGAAGGTTGGCTTTGATGCGAGCGCCGCGGCTTCCACTTCACGAATAATCTCTTCGCGGTTAACACCGAGCTTGCTATTGCTGATCTGTTCGTGCAATTTAAGAATGGCATCCATCAACATCTCGGGGCGAGGTGGACAACCCGGCAGATAAATATCAACGGGAACGATGTGATCTACACCTTGCACGATGGCGTAATTGTTAAACATTCCACCAGATGAGGCGCATGCGCCCATTGAGAGCACCCACTTCGGTCCAGGCATTTGATCGTAAATTTGGCGAACAACAGGAGCCATCTTCTGCGATACGCGACCCGCAACGATCATCAAATCTGCTTGACGGGGTGAAGGCCTAAAAACTTCCATTCCAAAACGAGCCAGGTCATAACGACCGCCACCTGCCGCCATCATCTCGATAGCGCAGCATGCCAATCCAAATGTGACCGGCCAGAGCGAACTCTTGCGCATATATCCAGCCAAACCTTCGACTGTTGAGAGCGCTATTCCCGCTGGTAACTGTTCTTCCAGACCCATGGTTAATCCCATTCCAATCCGCCGCGTCGCCACACATATGCATATGCAACAAAGACTGTAAGTATGAAGATCACCATTTCAACGAGACCAAAGAGTCCAAGTTGATTAAATGAGACCGCCCATGGATATAAAAAGACAATTTCAATATCAAAGACGATAAAGAGCATTGCGGTGAGAAAGTACTTAACTGGGAAGCGACCGCCACCTGCAGCAACGGGCGATGGCTGAATTCCGCACTCATATGCCTGAGCCTTGGAGCGATTTGCGCGTTTTGGACCGGTAATGGCCGCCGTTGCGACTGAGAAGGCGGCGAATCCGAAGCCAATTCCGCCAATGGCCAGAATCGGGACGTAAGGATTCATGCTGTGAGCATACGACGGGTAAGGCCGTAAGAATAGGAGCTGTGGCGACAGTCACACCAGCACAGATAATGGGTAAACATTCTTTAGCTGAGGAGCTCTGCGACCTTAGAACCCAGGGTAAATGGGTCAATTGGATGGGAGGTGACGGCATCGGCACCTGACCATTTGGCGAGCCAGCTATCTTGAGCCCGTTGGATGATGACCATTATCGGCGGGCAATCAACGAGTTCATCTTTTAGGCCATGGGCTAGGCCCATACCCCCCTCGGGGACCGCTTCGCCATCGAGAATAAAGAGGTCAGCCTTCTTCTTATCGCCCAGGTACTGGCGGAGGGCATCGGCGGTAGCAAATTCGACCACCTTATGCTCCCGATCTTCACCGGGAAGCTTCTTGCCCAAGGCAGCGCTGACAGCGGCTCGAACGGTCTGATCATCGGAGTAGACCACGATTACGCGTGGCAGCGTTGACCCTTGTAGGGCTGGGTCACCATAAACGGGAGCGGCGTCGACTGAACCGTAAACACTTACTTCCATATTTAAGAGTCTAGTACCAGAGGAGCTGATATTGAAGGCACCTTGTGTAACCACTTTGTTATCTGGCTAAGTATCTCGACTATTTTCAGCGGTCGATCGCTAGCAAGTCGATTGCGCTCTTGAAATCAGCAAGTGAAGAGGTCTGCTTGTCACGTATCTTTGCGAGGTCATCCCAGAGTCGGACTCTCACTGCGTCCTCTGCACCTTCTCGCGATATGAAGTCAATCACTTCTTCTTGATTTAGTGGACCGCCCTGCATATAGAGCGTCTGGACGCTGGCGTGCGAGAGTTTAGAAAGATAATCATGGTTTGTTGTCACCAAATATCGCTTCGCAGCAACATGCAACCTCACGGGTTCGCTAACTGTGGCAGGGAAGCGAGCTTCAATCCATTGCGCCCCGACAACATCATGATGCATATCAATTCCAGAATCTTGAGCCCCTGGAGCATCATCTACTAAGAGATGGCCGATGTCGTGAAGGAGTGAGGCGACTACTAAATAATCTGGAGCGCCTGCCTCTCGCGCTAAATCACCACATTGCAACATGTGCTCTACAAGTTTTACATCTTCACCTAAATATTCTTCAGCGATTCCAGTCGTAAAGATTTTTTCAATCTCTTGGTAAACCTTGCTCATCCGACTCTCCTTCGACTCTTTTTCAACCATAGGAATCTATTGCGGTCACTCTCCGTGCCAGCCATAGCTTCAAGAGAAAATCTCTCTCCGCGTCTCTGCCAATCATTGGCGGCGAGAATACGCGAGAGGCCAGCAAGATTTACTGGGCTCTCCAAATTCGAGATTGACTCTTCTAAAACGATGGGGCTCTGGTGATCAAAGTTTGTTGTGGCGATAACGACATGTGACTCATCCTCAAAGAACTCGACGAGTCGCCCTTGCTGCGGCCAATCAATTAGAGAGCTTGTCATGATGTGCCAGAAACCGAAACCGTCATGATCACCTACAAAGCGAATCTCGTTCTCGTGGTTGTGACCGGCAAGCCAAGCAATAATTCGATCGTGCTTAAGAAGTTCCTGCGTTAACTCCTCGACACATACCCGACGATCCATATTGAGTGGTGTGTAGTCGTTGTAGAGGGTGTGAAGCGGATGGTGCGAGAGCAATACAAAATACTGTGGAACTACATCGCTTAAAACTCGCTTGAGCCAGAGAAATTGTGACTCATCTAGGGAACCCTGCCACCCGCCGTGAACATTGACTGTATCTAAGGAGATGAGGCGAACTCCCCCAATATCCTGGTACCAGTACTTAGTGCCATGAAGTGCATTCTCTTCCGTTAATCCATGTCCGCCATGGCCGCAGCTCAAGTGAATCTTGGCCCAATCGCTCGGTTGGTTAGTGCGACGCCTTGGGTCTGCAGTGATTGGGCGCGTGCTTGCTCCAGCTAGTGGTGGGTATGCGGTTGGGCCAACCTCACTCCACTTAGATACAAAATCTTGGAGATCAAGTTCTGGTGATAACTCAGTAATTTTTTGATCGCCTACAGCGAGTGCGAGAAGAGACTCATCGCTCGGCACCGTTCCTTGCAAAAGAGCATCATGATTTCCATGCGTTGCAAACCAACGATGTTTAGTTCCAGTCGCAACAAAGGGATTGCGAATCGCGCTCGTAAGTCCAGAGACTTCCGGAAATCCGTAGAGCGCACGTGGATAATCAATCTCGCACCCTTGCGGAGTTCCCTCTGGATTCCAATATGAGCGATCATAATTCTCGGGATTGGTTTGAGCTACACCTTCCCACTGTGAATGATCACCAGAGTCTGGAGTTAACTCACCACCATCAAGCAGAGTGAGATACCAATCAAGTTCATTGGCTTGAGCATTATCTGTCACATCGCCGGTGAGAACGACGGCATCAATCTCGCGAGTTGAAAATAACCCTGTGTTAATCACATTTGTCGTTTGAATCATAGATTCTAAAGTTTGGGTGGTTAATATTTCTTGGGCGCGATAGGCACCTACGAGACCGATATGTTCGCTGATCGGATTATGTGGGTCAGAGAATCGATCTACACCTTCTGCGCGCGCTGGAGATTGCGCATCACAAATGTGAAGATCGCTCAGATGAATGAGAGAAAGGATCGGAGAGAAACTTTCTCCTATAACTTCTCCGCGGTGTTCTTCACCTTCTACAACTTCTAAATTGCGCCAACCCTTTTCATTGGGAACTCCCCGAACGATCTTCTGCCAAGAGGAGAAAGGCTCAGACATGTTCAATCATCACGGCATCTGAGTTAATAGAGAGCCTGACAAAGTCGCCGGTATCTATCTTCTTAGCCTCTTTGCTGGTGATTTCCGCGTAAATCAGGTCAGGAGTCCCGACATCGATCCCGAGTCGGGTAACTGGGCCAAGGAATGACTTGGTAATTACCGTTGCTCCTTCATCTGCCTTCTGGACCTCGAACTCCTCTGGGCGAATCAAAGCGCGAACTTCATCACCCTTCTTGACTGAGGGAGAGTGATCCGAGATTTCCAAACTCTGGCTGAGCACCAGTACCGAAGACTTGGATTCCGTAACTGCGGGAATGTAGTTGGTGAGTCCAACGAAGCCGGCCACAAACGGTGTGCGGGGCTTGTTGTAGAGCTTTCCTGGCTCATCAATCTGCTCGAGCACTCCCTTATTCATCACTCCAACTCGATCTGAGATCGCCATCGCCTCTTCTTGATCGTGGGTCACAAAGAGGGTGGAGATTCCGATTGTGCTTTGAATCCGGCGAATCTCTTCACGGAGTTGAGCTCGAACCTGTGCATCGAGGGCTGAGAGCGGCTCATCTAACAGCAATACAGATGGTTCAATCGCAAGAGCTCTGGCAAGGGCTACCCGTTGCTGTTGTCCACCTGATAGTTGGGTTGGACGACGATCGGCTTGAGTGCTTAAGCCAACTAGATCAAGCAACTCACGCGCACGAGATTCACGCTTATGTGAATCAACTCCCCGCACTCGCAATCCATAAGCTACATTCTCAATCGCCGTCATATTTGGGAACAGTGAATATGCCTGGAAGACCATTCCAATGTTTCGCTTATTGGCTGGAACCTGCGACATATCTTTGCCATCGATCTCAACGATGCCTTCATGCTCCTTATCGATACCCGCCAAAATGCGTAGCGCCGTTGTCTTGCCGCAGCCCGAAGGTCCGAGCAAGGTAACGAGCTCACCTGGCTTGATCGTTAATGAGAAATCATCGAGCGCTTTAACGGTGCCGAAGGTGCGCTTCACATTACGGAATTCAACGGTGCTTCCATGTAGATCCATTATGCAACCCTCTTTCTCTGTGCAAATAAACTCTTAATGCGCGGTATGAATGCAATAACGATAAGGAAGATCCAAGCGCCACCCAGTGTGGTAACTGAGATTGCGATCGATCCATAGATGTTCTGTTGAGAGACGTTGGTCGCCCACGTTGGGAAGGTGTGGAAGTGCAATAGCACTGCCAGGGTGTACTCCCCGAGAGAAAGTGCAAAGGTGATGAAGAGCGCACCGGTCGTGGAAGATCGAATCGCAGGAATGATCACCATTGTGAGCGTCTTAAACCAGTCAGCGCCCAAACTCTGTGAGGCTTCAACCAAGGTGCTCAGAGCCACAGATTGCAACCCAATATCCAGCGTGCGATAGACATATGGCATCGCAACAACGACATAGAAGAAGCAGAGCTCATATGAAGTCGATTGCAGACTCTTTGGCATAGCTACTTGTGCACCGATAGCCAAGGAAACTACTGGGATAACAATGGGGAGCAGACATAGGATCTCAACAAGCCTGCGATACCTGCGGCCACCTAGGTGGACATAGACCACGGTAGGAACCATCAGGACCAAGACAATCAATATTGTGATTGCTGCGATACGAAGTGATGTCAGAAGCGCAGGTGAGAAGCCAAGTTGATGCACGATCCATGAATAATTCGCAAAGGTGTGCCCCTTATCCCCGTAACCACGCGCTGAATATTCGGCAGCAGCTATAAGCGGAGCAATAAAGAAGAAGGCGGCGAAGGCGATGATCACCTTGTCAAAGGCGGTGAACTTTCTCTTCATCGTTTTCTCGTTACGCGTAGAAGAAGCAGGTAGGCGGCAATAACGAAGAGCGAGACGATAACCATTCCCATTGCCATGGCATCGCCTTGATTCTCTTGTCCAGCGATCACATTTCCATTAACCAAGTTGCCGATGAAGAGAGGTACAAGAGGAATTGATCCATTCGACATGGCCGCTGCGGTCGCAAAGGCAGAGAAGGCGCTAGCAAAGAGCAAGAGACAAGCAGATAAGAATGAAGGGAGTAGTACTGGAATCAGCACATGGCGAAAATATTGAAACTTCGTACCGCCAAGAGATTCGTTCGCCTCAATCCACTCAACGCGTAGATTTTCAAGAGCTGGGGTAAAGATGATCACCATCAAAGGAATTTGAAAGAAGCAATAGACCAGCAAGATGCCCCAGAAGTTGTAGAGATCGAATGATCCTCCGTACAAGTCCCAGTGAAAGACGTGAAGCAATAATTTGGTAATCAAACCCTCTTGACCGAAGGCGGCGATAAACATAAAGGCGAGCGGTACTCCGCCAGTATTGGCGAGCACTCCTGCAGCGGAACTTGTAATGGTGCGAACTACTCCTGTGGTCTTTACAACCGACCAGCAGATAAGCGCACCGGCAATTCCAGAAACAATCATGGAGTAAAAGGCGAGTTTGAATGAACCAGTGAAGGCGTCCCGATAGTTACCCTGGAAGAGGTTGCCATATAAAGAGAGAGTCAGGTGGTGCTTATTGTCATGAATCGAGGCAGAGATGATTGATGCGATTGGGTAGAGCAAGAAATAGCCCAAGAAGAGAAAGAGCGGGAGCAGACCAAGAAGGCTCTTATCAAATTTGAATTTAGGTGTGGAACGAGACGTACCTCTCCCACCCCTTGTAGGGATGGGAGAGGTTAGTTCGTCAGCTATGACCATTGGTTAGTGAGTGGTCAGTTACTTAGAGTGTTGGCCAGAGCTTTGATAGCAAAGCTGTTGCTGTTGTCTGTTGTGCAACGGTTGGTTGTTGCAGAGTCAACTTATCAGCAGCTGGATTTGGCTGGAAGATTGTTGATGGTGATGGAACCAACAACTTCTTTGCCTTCATTGCTGCGATGTTGATTGGGACAGCTCCGCCGAGTTGGAAGATGTTCTGTCCACCCATGAGGGAGTTGAACAACTTTCCGCCATCAAGAGTTCCAGCAGCAACGTTTGCTGCCTCGTCTCCGGCGAGATCCTTTGCAAGGTGACCCTTGTTCTCAGACATCAAGAACTCAACCCAGAGACGTGCTGCTGCTGGGTGTGGAGCTGTTGCGTTAACTCCGAAGATGTAAGGAGTTCCTTGAACAGCTGCATCTGAAGGCTTGACGTAATCAATTGTCTTACCGATTTGCGCTCCGAGTTGTTCAGTTCCAAGAGCGTTGAATGAGTAGTCCAACCAGACCTTTGGGTTGCCAGTTGCAATATGGGTTGAATCTGCAGTTGCGCCAGAGAGGTTTCCGCTCTTTTTGAGGCCATGGTAGAAATCAAAACCCTTTTGAACGTTGTCGAAAGTTCCACCATTAGCAACGGTCGCTGCCATGACAGAGATAAGAGCCTCTTGTGCACCTGTTGGGTCTCCAGCGATACCGACGACCTTCTTGAATGCAGGATTTGTGAGGTCCTTGATCTTTGTTGGGTGAACCTTGAGCTTGGCGTCATAACCAATAACGATCTGTCCTGAATAGTTACCGAACCAGTATCCGGAAGGATCCTTCCAAGTTGAAGGAATGTCATTCCAAGTAACAACCTTGTATGGAGCGAACAAGCTTCCGCCTGTTGTGCTTCCAGTCATAGCTTGTTGGATATGTGAAGCTCCGATATCGACGACATCTGGTTGGCTCGCTGCAGGGGCAGTCTGGATCGACTTGATCTCATATGCAGATCCGCCATCTGGATTGTCATCGTTAATGTGAATTCCGAAAGCTGCTTGGTATGCATCAATCGCATCGCCGTAGTCAGCCCAGTTACGAAGAACTGTTGTGATGTTCAATGAACCTTCTGCTTGGGCAGCCTTAACAAGTGCACTCATTCCGCCACAAGAAGCGACGTCAGTGCAAGTGGCCCAGTTGGTTGTATCCGCAGTAGCACTTTGTGCTGAGACTGCTGGGAGAAGTGCAACAGCGATTGCTGCAACTGCTCCAAAAACGAATTGCTTACGCATTAGTCCCCCTTAAGGATTTGTAGCCCTAGCAAACTTCCTCTTGTTAACTAGAAAGGGTTCTTTGGAGGTTTAATGGATGTACGAAAAGTAAATAATTGGCTACGACTAATTGAGCAAGTTCAAGAGAGTCAGTACCGTGGCGGAGACTTCCGTCGCTCCAGATGCTCTCAACTCTGCTTCAGTGTGCGCTCCACTGGTCACGCCAAGAATGACCGCGGCACCCGCGCTCACTCCCGCCTTCATATCTGACTCAGTATCTCCAGCCACAGCGATATCTTCCGGATGAAGATCGACCCCATGTTCGCGGTTGTAAATCTCTAAAGTCTTAAAGATCATGTCAGGTGCTGGTCGGCCTTCTGCAACCTCCGACGCTGCCACGGAGACATCGATCAGTTCTTCCCAACCTAAGCTGAAGATAATCGGGTCGAGAATCTCGCGCGGAAATCCCGTGGTAATTCCGATTCCAATTCCTCGTTTGCGCAATTCCCTAAAGAAATCACTGACGCCATCGAACTCTTTTAATTCACCTTCCGCGACCAGATCGGTGTACGAGGTTACAAAGCGTTCATGTGCTGCAAAAGCTTCATCCACATCCCCTTTGCACAGGTGTGTGAATACATCAATCTTGCGCTGACCCATTGTGGCTTCCACATAGGTGGTCATCTCCGCCAACTCTTCCGCACTGGGATTGGTCGGTTCCATCGCAATCTGAAAGGCCTTTACAACTAATCCATCATCCTGAGCAGTAGTTCCTGCCACGTCGAGTACTGCAAGCTTTATTGTGGCCATGCGTTGATGGTCTCCTCTGCAATAGCGGGTGAAATTGTGTTGCCGCGACCGCCGCCACCAGTAACAACTACTGCCCCAGGTGCCAGTTCGCGACGGTAATAAAGTTCGCCATTCGTCATTTGCGAATAATTTCCCGACCAACGACGCGCGATTGCTGGCGCAGGAGCCCCGAAGATCGCCGAAATCACGCTGCGCAGGTGGTCATATGGTGCTTCCAGAATTTCATGTGTAAATGGCTCTTCGTATTCGTGGGTATCTCCGATGGTGAAGGTGCGATCAAGTCGTGGCACCAACAGCAACTGCATTTTGTAGGCCGCCGCGATAGGCTCCTGAGGAGCGAGAGTATCGAGGGGAAGATCTTTAAAAGCAGGGTAGTAGCGCATGGAATCTGCATCTGCGATGGAGTGATTGAGCGAAGCGCCAAATGGAACCGTGGCTCCCATCTGCAAATGGACCCTCCGCAAAGGTGCCCCCTCGAGAAACTCTGCCAGAAATCCCTGATGAGCCGATCCTGGACAGATCACCATCAGATCACCGGAGACCTTATTTCCATTGATATCCGTAACATGGTTTCCGGTCTCATCATGATAGAAATCAACAACTTCAAAATTGGGTTTCCAGGTGTAGAGCGGGCTAGAACTCAAATACTCGCGCAATCCGCTAAATAGCAGGCTCGGTTCGACCGCTGCATCCTGAGCGCATTGCAATGCACCGACAAATTTGCCTTGAAGAACTGGCTCATGCGCCTGTACTTGGTTTCGATCGAGCAACTTAAAGCCTCTCGAGTGGGCATCGGGCATGAGAGCCGCCGCCTTCATCACCTCAAATTCGCTCTCGTTCTGGGCGATCGTGAGGGATTCTTGAGCTCTAAAACCTATCTTCGCCTTACTTCCGATCTCTTCCCACAACTGGCGAGCTCGAAGAGCAATTTCAAGTTCTGGCCCCGCTGCCCGGCCACTTACCCAGACCAGGCCAAAATTTCGAATCGAAGCCGATAGTGGCCGAGGATCACGCTCTATGTGAACAACTTCATGTCCCGCCTCTATCGCAAGAAGCGCATGCATCGTCCCAATAATTCCGCCGCCAACAACTACCGCTTTCATCTACGAATAAGAACACATCCCTGAATCAATTGAGAGTCCGCCAGGTTGCGCGAAGGTGAATTTTTGGCTTCGGAGAGGGAGAATGCTCACCGTGGCAACCTTTGAGACAGACCCGAAAATTGATGAAACTGCCAAGACCTCGGTTGCTCAGGCTAGAAACCTGATTCATACCTCAGACACGTTGAGGACACGGAAAGACTCTGCCAATCGCAAACGTTTCGCCAAATTATTTAAAGACCCTAAGGCGATCGAGGTAACCATCACGCTGACTGATGAAGTGATGCGCATTCACTCCACTAAACACGCCGTCACTATCTTTGCACGCGCAGCTAAAAAGGCATCCGTGCGCGGGTTTGGATTTTTTAATGCGATAGGCCTGCATTTCCTGCGATCGATTTCGAAAGTTACCCCGCGATTAGTGATTGCACTTGTCCACGGTCGAGTTCGCTCACTCTCCAAAGGCCTCATCCTTCCTTATGAGGTTGATGGCCTAACCAAAGTTCTGCGACGTCGCGAGAAGCAGAACATTCGCCTCAATATCAATGTGCTCGGTGAAGCTGTGCTCGGTCAGCACGAAGCAGATACCAGGTTTAAGCAAATCCTTGAGATGATCGAGAGGCCCGATGTCGATTACATCTCGGTCAAACTCTCAGCCGTCGTTGCGCAGATGGTCACTATTGATCACGCTGGATCGTTAGCCAAGGTCAGCGAACGGTTGCGAATTCTCTATCGCGCTGCCCAAGAGAATAAAACTTTCATTAACCTTGATATGGAGGAGTACCGCGACCTAGCTCTCACTGTTGATGCTTTCAAGAAAGTTCTCTCTGAATCCGAATTTTCCAGAATGACAGCGGGAATTGTTCTGCAGGCCTATCTGCCTGAATCTCACTCTGCCTTTTATGACCTGGTGACTTGGGCAAAATCACGTCATGCTAAATCCGGTGGGACGATCAAGATTCGTCTCGTCAAAGGTGCCAACCTCGCGATGGAACGCGCCGAGGCGGAGTTCAATGGTTGGACCGCTGCTCCTTATGCAACCAAGTCAGATGTAGACGCTAGTTATTCGCGTTTAATAGATGCTGCGTTACGTCCCGAGCATGCGGATGCAGTAAGAATTGGTATCGCCAGTCATAACCTCTTTCACTTAACGTGGGCGATCGAAGTTGCCCGCAAACGCCATGTACTCAAGCAGCTAGATATTGAGATGTTAGAAGGTATGGCTAATGCGGAGGCGCTTGCAGTGACACAATCAGGTCACCAGGTTCTTCTCTATGCACCTGTTACCCGCTCCGATGATTTTGCTTCAGCCGTCGCTTACTTAGTGCGTCGTCTTGATGAAAATACATCGGATGAAAATTATTTGAAGGCGGCATTTGATATCGGCAAGAACGCCTCGAAGTTTGCAGAACAAAAGGCGCGCTTTGAACGATCCATCGCCGAACGCCACACCATTTCAACACAATCACGTCGTCATCTAATTCATCCAGAAGTCGGAGCTGGCTTCTTCAACGAGCCTTCCGGTGATCCGACAGAATCGAACTTTGTTAGCGAGGTAACTGAGAACCTTGCAAAGATTCAACTCGAGAGATCACTCAAGATCCCGCTGGTCATTGATGGCATGGAGTTGACGACCGAGAACAAAGGTATAGGTTCAGATCCCAGCGCTGATGGAGAGCAGTGGTACACATATTCCGTCATTGATCGAAGCCATGTCGATAACGCAATTAAAGTTGCCGAGAATTCAACATGGGGCAGCAAGAGCGCAAAAGAACGTCGAGCTATTTTGGAACAAGTTGCTACATATATGTCCACACAACGAGCCAGAAGCATTGCAGTCATGGCACGCGACGCTGGCAAGACGGTCTCCGAAGCTGATCCAGAGGTAAGTGAGGCGATTGATTTCGCCCGCTTTTACGCATCGACAATCGATGATGAAAAGAGCACCCCGATTGGGACCGTTCTCGTCATTCCGCCATGGAACTTCCCTTATGCGATTCCTGCAGGTGGTCTCTTCGCGGCACTTGCAGCAGGAAATCCTGTTCTCTTTAAGCCAGCCCCTGAGACTGTTGCTACAGCATGGGAGTTAGCGCAGCAATTGTGGGATGCGGGAATTCCTTACGATGCTTTGCAATTCCTACCTAGCTTGGATGATGAAAATGGTCAGTACCTTGTTACTCACCCTTCGGTAAAAGCTCTGATACTTACCGGAGCATTCGACACCGCAAATATGTTTGTGCAATGGCGCAACGATCTCAACTTGTTAGCCGAAACGAGCGGAAAGAATACACTCGTCATCACCGCCTGTGCCGATATTGATGCGGCGGTCAAAGATCTAGTCCAATCGGCCTTCGGTCACGCTGGACAGAAATGTTCTGCGGCAAGCCTTGGAATCATCATTGAGAGTATTTACAAGGATCCTGCCTTTACGCGCCAACTTATCGATGATGTCTCTAGCCTCAAAGTAGGAGCTGGCTATCACTTCAGCACCTCGGTAGGTCCCATCATCCGACCACCAGATGGCAACCTCTCGCACGCCCTGCATCATTTAGAACCCGGTGAAAGTTGGTTGCTAGAACCGGAGCAGCTCGATCACTCCGGACACCTTTGGCGCCCAGGAATTAAAGTTGGGGTAAAGCCTGGCTCATGGAGCCATCGCAATGAGTGGTTTGGTCCAGTGCTCGCTCTGATGGTTGCACCTAATTTGAAGACCGCAGTGCAATGGCAGAACGCCACCGACTTTGGACTTACAGCAGGTATCCATTCACTCGACCCAGTTGAACTCGATTATTGGATGGAGCATGTTGAGGCCGGCAACCTTTACATCAATCGCGGAATTACTGGCGCGATTGTCAATCGACAACCTTTTGGTGGCTGGAAGCGAAGTAGCGTCGGTGCAACTGCTAAAGCAGGCGGCCATCATTACGTGAACTCGCTTCGCAATTGGGCTCCGATTCAACATCTTGATCTCGCTAAGCGCAGCGCTACAAAGTGGTGGAATGAAGTCGGCTCACAAGCTATCGATCACACCGGGCTAAATGTTGAGAAGAATTACCATCGCTATCGCAGACCGCTTGCGCCCATCATTGTGCGCTTCGACTCCGAGACGGCGCGCGATGAGACAGCCTTCGCAAAGTTCATCTCAGACTTAACTGGAGCTGCTGTTGAATTTAGCAGCAGCAAAGAAGAGAGCATCGAGGAATTAGTTGCCAGGGCCAAGGGCAAAGTCCGTTGGTTATCCCACGAAACTCCCCCACGCGCTGCGCTACTTGCAAGGGGAATCAGTTTGGATGCCAGACCCATTGCCCAACGCGGTGATATCGAAACACCGCGCTGGTTGTTGGAACAGAGCGTATGTATTACCTACCACCGCTATGGAAACACTAACGGTGGCCCCAAGCCTGCCTGCCCTGGTTTAGGTAATTAGCCTTTGTAATTAACCCTTGTAGTTAGCCATCTCGCGCTCAAATGGATCAAGTCCCATTGGACCGATCTTGAGTGCGTAGTTGTGCCAAGCCTTGATATCGAACTTATCGCCTAGACGCTTCTTAGCATCTTCGCGAGCACGAACCCAGACGCGCTCACCTACTTTGTAGGAGATCGCTTGACCAGGCCAACCCAAGTAACGATCGATCTCTGACTTAGCAAAGTCAGGTGCTAACAAAGCCCGATCAACCATTAGATCAAATGCGGATTGTGCATTCCAGACGTTGCCATCAAAGTCTTCATAACCACAGTGCATTCCAATATCAACGATGATACGGGCTGCACGCATTGCTTGACCGGAGAGATATCCGAGTTCGTAGGCAGGGTCTTCAAAGGCACCAAGTTCATCCATGAATCGCTCTGCATAGAGCGCCCAACCTTCGCCGTAACCACTGATCCAAGCCTCGGTCCGCTGGAAACGAGTCAAGCGATCCTTTTCGATCGTCGCGGTTGCACACTGCAGGTGATGACCAGGAACCGCTTCGTGATACCAGGTCGATGCAATATGCCAGAAGTTGAAGCGGGTATGACCCAACGTTGGATACCAGGTTGTTCCTGGACGTGATAAATCTTCGCTCGGCGGCATGTAATACGGCGCTGCAGCTGATCCCTCTGGAGCGATTCGAGCATCGCAGAACTTGATGCGAGGATCGATATCGAAGTAGACACCATCTAGACGCTCAATAGCTTGCTGGGTGAAATCCTTGAGTGCTTGCAGCAAGTTCTCTTCACCATCGATACGGTGATTTTCTGAATCCTCACAGATCTCGGCAACCTCCTTGAGGCTCTTGCCACCCAAACCTAATTTCTCTGCAGCCTTGTACATGCGAGCGTTGATTTGATTGAGATCTTCGACGGCCCAGTCGTATGTGGCGCGCAGATCTAAATCGGCTCCAGTGAAATAACGAGCCCATGGCGCATAACGTTCTGCTCCAACTCCATCAACGTTGAGCGAACGAGGGGCATGCACATCCTTCATCCAGGCTGACATCGCTAAGCAAGAAGCCTCTGCGTTCTGTGCCGCTAGGTGTAACTCTGGGTACTTGCCTTCAGGATCGATGGAGCGAGCCATGCCTGCATAGCCACCAGAACCGTGAGTATTAAGTTGATCAGCAACTCCAAGAACCTGGCGACGAGAGGTGCCCAACCCTTGAGCATGCATCTCCTCCAGTGTGGATTTCCATGAATCGAGAGCGGCTCCGACCGCATTCAAGCGTGAGGTGATATTTGAAATAGCCTCATCACCCTCGGTATTCATCAGCGTAAAGATTGATCGAATTCCAGCGACTGGATTGGCGATTGGGCCGTAGGTAATAAAGGCCTCTTTGGAATCAAATAATTTGAGTGATGCTTCAACGCGCTCGATTAAAACTTCTTTTGCGATCCGGTCAATTTCGTCGATAGGAACCATTGCCTTAACGCGCGCCAACACCTCGCGCCGATAGTTAGCAGCCTTTGTCTCCGAGGCAACAGAGAAATCATCAAGCAGATGGTCATACCCTGGAATACCAAGAGCCGTGGCATTCATTGGGCTCATGCGGCCAAGGGTGTCGATATATTCATCAGAGATTGCGAAAATTTCAGAACGGTGAGTAGTCATGGAGTCAGCATAATCCACGGCCCAAAAAGTGAACATGTCACGTTGGATTTGCCTACTATCGGACAATGAGTACGCGCCGTGGGGTCCATTCTCGAAATGCCCTCTGGCATCTCTTCTTCCTAATGGGAATTGTCTCGATGGCATGGGTCCCCCGAATTCCCGAAATTAAGCACCAATTCGGATTGAGCGATGGTGGGTTGGGCTTTGTGCTTCTTGGCAGTACGTGTGGAGCTCTCATCGGGTCACAAGTAAGCGGTCGCCTAACTCACACATTCGGTTCACAACGGATCGCTGCAGTCGGTGCCACATTTATGACCGGCGGCCTCTTTTTAATGGGCGAGGCGCATCAGATTCTGCAATTATTTTTCGGGCTATTTGTTATGGGTTTTGGTTACGTAATGCTGGATATCACGGTCAATACCCAAGCCGTTGCAGTAGAAAAAATTCTCGATAAGAGGTGGATGTCCACCTTCCATGGAACGTGGAGCGTCGGTTCTTTCGTAGCCACTGTAACTGGAGGATTAGTCGCGCACCTTATTAGTCCGCAAGCAGAGTTAAAAATTGTTGCTGTGATTGCTTTTATATTTTTCTTACCGGGCATCTACTTCTTACTTAGCGGCGATGATGACGGACACAAGGGTGATGATGGGAAGTCGGAGGGCAAACTCTCTCTCTTTGATAAGACCTCACTTCCGCTCTGGGCGATCGGTTTTGGATTACTTGGATGCTTGCTCCCTGAGGGGGCCACAAGCGACTGGGGTGGAGTGTTGCTCCACGATCACATGGGAATTGGAAAGGGTGCTGACGCAATAGCCTTCGCAACCTTTGCACTCGCAATGATCACCAGCAGATTCCTCGGGGATCACTGGCTCTCTAAATATGGTCCGCGCAGAACCGTAAGAGTCGGTGGATTCTTCGCTGGCATCACCTGGGGAATATCTATTGCAATCGCAGTGCCCCTCTCGGCACACGCAAAAATTCCCGCCGTCATTATTATCTGTCTCGGTTTTGCTGCAGCAGGACTTGGAATCGGTCCGATGGTCCCCGCCTTTATGAATGCCGCCGCGCGGGTTCCCGGCGTGGCTCCTTCAGTAGCGCTAGCTCGCGTAAACATCATTGGACTTGCCGCATTCTTCATTGGACCAACTCTGACCGGTGGAGTTTCACAACTGACCTCATTGCCAATCGCAATGTATATATCTGTCTTGCTTTTGATCTTCACGGGTTATCAATCCCGTGTAATAAGCGACAATCCATCTCCTAGTAATTAGTTCAGGCTCTTGCTACCAATCTAGAAGTGGTGTCTTTGCTCGAACTGGGGAGATGCGCTCATAGTGCGATCCCTGAACAGGACGCTCATCGAGATCACCCTTATTAGGCCACATGGATAGAGCGCGCTCTGCCTGAGCCGTGATCGTTAACGAGGGGTTTACGCCCAAATTTGCAGTAACACTCGATCCATCAACAATATGCAAGGTCGGGTAATTCCAAACCCGGTGATAAGGATCAATCACTCCACTCTCTGGGGAATCTCCGATCACACAACCACCAACAAAGTGCGCGGTAAATGGAGCTCCGATCAAATCACCTAAGTGACCGCCCGCCACCCCACCATGCTTGGCAGCGATTCGCCGTGATACCTCGTTTGCCGCTGGAATATAGGTGGCATTTGGATTATCAGAGTCGTTTGTGGAGGTTAATCGCCAGCCAAAAATTCCGCGCTTCCCGCTTAAAGTAAGGGAGGAGTTCACGTTCTGCATCACAAGTGCAATAACGGTTCGCTGGCTCCACTTTCGGACGTTTACAAATCGAAATAGCAGGCCGGGATTTCTCATAAGAGTTTTCCACCATTGGCGGCGACGATCTTTGGCAACAACTCCATCTGTCATGATGGTTTGAAGTAATCCCATCGCATTACTTCCAGCACCATAACGAACCGGTTCAATATGAGTATGTTCATCGGGAAAGAATGATGAAGTAATAGCTGAACCTTGACTGAAATCAATATCTGTCGTTGGCATAACGGCACCCGTTAACGCCTCGCTATTAGTTCGCGAGAGTTTGCCAAGCGAACTAGAGAGTTTTGGCAGAGTTCCAGAACTCTTCATTGAATGAAGCAACTTCTGGGTATTGTAAGTTCCAGCAGCAACAATCACCTCGCTCGCCGTGAAGACGCGCTCCCGACCAAACCAAGCTCCGCTTCTGCGTGCAGAGATTTTCCAACTGCCATCTTTCAGTTGCTCAATTTTATGAACTGTATGTTCGGGAAATACTTGTGCCCCAATCGACTCGGCCAATCCCAAATAATTCTTCGGTAAAGTATTTTTTGCATTGAACCTGCATCCAGTCATACAACCGCCACATTGGGTGCAACCATTTCGCGGAAGGCCCTTGCCGCCAAAGTAGGGATCTGCGGATTTCGCGCCAGGACCCTCCCCAAAGAAAATTCCGAGCGGGGCCATTTTGAAGGTATCTCCAACTCCCATCTCGATCGCGGCGTCCCTCATCGCTTGATCTGCAGGAGAGAAGTAAGGATTTTCGACGACGCCTAACATCTTGGATGCCCGTTCATACCAAGGCAAGAGTTCTGCCTTCCAATCGGTGATGTGGCACCACTGCTCATCTTCAAAGTAACTATCGGGTGGGGTGTACAGGGTGTTGGCATAGACGAGTGAGCCGCCTCCAACTCCAGCCCCGGCTAACACCAATACATCAGGCAACATATGAATTCGCTGGATTCCGTTTAACCCTAACTTGGGGAAGAAGAGAAACTTATTGAGCCTCCACGAGGTCTTGGGGAAATCCTTCTCCTCAAACCTCCGTCCTGCTTCCAGAACGGCAACTCGGTAGCCCTTCTCACGAAGGCGAAGCGCGCTTACAGATCCGCCGAATCCAGATCCAATGATTACGACATCAAAATCATTAACGGAATTCGAGGAGGTCATAGTGAATTGTTGCGTATGAGTATCTAAAAATGGAGCCCCCCGTCAGGATTGAACTGACGACCTTCCGCTTACAAGGCGGATGCTCTACCACTGAGCTAGGGAGGCGGACCGCCGTAGGCGGATCAACTGCGAGGCGTAATTATGACACGTCAAAAAGGCAGAAGCGAACCCGCTCATATCGGGGTAGGTTTCGCAGGTGCGCCTTGGAGTCCTTGATGTCGGTTCTAACACAATCCACCTACAGGTGGTCGATACCCACCCCGGAGCTCGCCCCAACCCCACTTTTAACTATAAAGAGGAGTTGCGCCTCACAGAGTTCTTAAACAATCAAAATGAGATTACTGAAGAGGGAATCGCCCTGCTGCGCAAATCAATTGGCAATGCGGTCATTCAGGCTCGCACTGTGCAGGTCAAAGAATTTCTTCCATTTGCGACTTCAGCACTACGAGAAGCGGCAAATGGCGAGAGCATCATCGCCGGAATTAACAAGGAATTTAAAATTGATTTACAAGTACTCGAAGGTGATGAAGAAGCCAAGCTCACCTTCCTTGCTGCACGACGTTGGTTTGGTTGGTCAAGTGGTCGCCTACTTGTAATCGACATTGGTGGAGGATCGCTTGAGATTGCAGTCGGTGTTGATGAATCTCCCGAAGTAGCAACATCGCTTCCGCTCGGTGCATCACGTTTGACTCAAAAATTCCTCAAAGGCAATCCATATTCCCAAAAGGGAATCAATGAGATGCGCGATCACATCGAATCGCAATTAGAAGCTGTCTTGCCTGCTCTCGTAAAACACCAAGATTCTGATCGTTCTATTGCAACGAGTAAAACTCTGCGCACCTTGGCTCGATTAAGCGGCGATTGGTATGACACCAGCGGTGATCACATCAAGTTTGATGTCATTCGCAAGATCGCAACTCGTTTAGCAGAGATGACTCATGAGGATCGCACCAAATTGCCAGGCGTCTCTTCCAACCGCGCTAAGCAGATTGTTGCGGGAGCCTTCGTAACAGAGAGTGTGATGCGCAATCTCGATCTGAAAGAACTTGAGATCTGCCCATGGGCGCTGCGTGAGGGCATTGTTTTGAAATATATGGATTGGATGGAGAAGAGCTAGGGATTAAACCTTAGGCGCTTCTATCCGATCAATTTGTAGAACCTCTTTCTTATTATGAAAGAGTACCCAGGCCTCGCCTGGCAATAATTTGTTATCTGGATAATCAAAGTCAATCTTCTTGGTTAACTTCTCCATCATTCGCGGCAAGACCGGATTGTGGCTACACAAAATAATCTGCTTGTTCTTCTTGATTAGCTCTTTGGCGTAGTCGATCGCCTTCTCTTTATTCTTCTTGTAGGTGTACTCACTAACAGCATTGGTAATAATCGGGGTTATTTGTAGCGCTTTAGCCATCTGGGCCACTGTATCGAGGCACCGGACCGCATCCGATGTATGAATCTCATCTAACCCAAAAACTTGATAGAGCGACAACATTCGCTTTGCTTGCTGTTGTCCCAAGATCTGAAGTGGTCGATCTTCATCCTCACCCTGCCACTCGGTACGCTCCAAAGCTTTAGCATGGCGCAACATGATGAGGGCCGACGAATCAAATGGCGTTGCACCAAAACGTTCCAAGATATATCGATCGCTATCCCGTGTCGCTTTGAATGCCGCGGACTGTAGGTCGAGCCAGATAATTTGATCGACTTCTTCATTGGGGTGGAATGCGCTGTTATCATCAACAAGTGAGGCGCTCCAATAGGCCACATTCTTTAGCCCATCTGGAACGTAATACTCAACCGAGCCAACGTAAGGTCCTAGTTTGATGCTCAACCCGGTCTCTTCAAGGACCTCGCGATAAGCACATGAGATCAGCGCTTCACCATCTTCTAGCTTTCCCTTTGGGAGCGACCAATCGTCGTATCGCGGGCGATGAACGAGGAGAACCTCGACCTCACCTTCGATATCTCTACGCCATACAACTCCACCGGCGGCGATGATGCTTGGAGTCATCCTCGAGCTCGATACCAGTCGATCGCAGATGTGTGGAAATCCTTCAATCTCACACCATCGGGACCGTTCTTTACCTCGAGCCACTTACCATCAGGCAATAGTTCCCAACGGATAAATTCATCCGAGAGGTAACTATCAATGGCTCCGATTAAAAATCTCTTGTGATCGCCTTGCGTGATTTGAACCAAGCTCTCCACCCGACGATCCAAATTGCGGTGCATTAAATCGGCGCTACCGATATAGAGCTCATCGCTTCCATCATTAGCGAAATGAAATATACGCGAGTGCTCGAGGAAGCGACCCACGATTGACCTCGCTCGAATATTGTCAGATAGACCAGGAACACCAGCACGGATTGCGCAGATGCCGCGCACGACAAGGTCGACTTTAACTCCAGCCTGCGATGCCTTATAAAGCGCTTCGACAAACTCTTCATCGAGAATGGAGTTGAGCTTCATGCGGATGAAGGCAGTTTTTCCAGAGCGATGATTTGCGATCTCGCGATCAATGCGCTCAAGTAGCCCTGTTCGCATGGTGCGCGGAGCGACTAATAAGCGTGAAAAGGCGGTCTGTGGAGCAAAGCCTGAGAGTTGGTTGAAGAGCTTATTTACATCCTCTCCCAGCACAGGATCTGAAGATAAGAGTCCGAAATCCTCGTACAGGCGCGCGGTCTTCGGATTGTAATTACCGGTACCAATATGCGAATAACGTCTAATTCCATTGGCTTCTTGGCGCACCACAAGCGAGAGTTTGGCATGTGTCTTAAAGCCAATCAGGCCGTAGACCACGTGCACTCCTGCATCTTCAAGTTTTCTGGCCCAGCGCACATTAGCTTGTTCATCAAAACGTGCACGGATCTCAATCACTGCAAGAACTTGCTTTCCAGCTTCAGCGGCTTCGATCAGCGCCTGCACAATCGGTGAATCACCCGATGTGCGATAGAGGGTCTGCTTGATTGCAAGCACATGTGGATCGGAGGCAGCAGACTCGAGGAAGCGAACCACGCTCGAGGTAAACGACTCATATGGGTGGTGCAACAAAATCTCGCGACGGTGCAACGCATCAAAGAAGCTGTCCGTTGAGTCTGGATCAGTTTCACGCAAATCCGGTGCAACCTGATTTCTGTATGGTGGGAAACGCAACTCCGGCATATCGATATCAGCGATCTGGTTGAGACCAGTGAGATCAAGTGGTTCCTTATAACGACTTATATCCTCTTCATTGATATTGAGTTCATCCATCAATGTGCGAAGAAGTTCTGGCTGAATATCGCGATCAACTTCCAAACGAACAGGTGGACCAAATTTACGGCGGAGCAACTCTTGCTCCATCGATGCAAGAAGATCTTCCGACTCTTCCTCTTCCAACTCTAAGTCAGCATTGCGGGTGAGGCGGAAGGTGTAGTGGTCCTTGACTTCCATTCCCTGGAAGAGTTCATGGAGGTTGGCGATGATCACTTCTTCGAGCGGAACGAAACGGCGAACACCAGCCTTACCGGTTTCGACAAAGCGTGGCAGATTTGAAGGCACCTTCACGCGAGCAAAGAGATCCTCTTCGCTATCGGGCTTCTTAACAACGACAGCAAGGTTGAGCGAGAGACCCGAGATATATGGGAATGGGTGCGATGGATCCACAGCGAGCGGAGTAAGAACTGGGAATATCTTGGTGTGAAAGACCTTGTTAACGGCAAGTTGTTCTGCCAGATCAAGAGAGTCCCATGCAGCTAATTCAATTCCGTGTTTGCCAAGCTCAGGCAGGACCACCTCGTGAAAAGTATGTGACTGCCTCTGCAAAAGTTCTTGTGTCTTCTGCGCGATCTCGCTCATCAACTCGATTGGCGTAAACCCAGCGGTATTTTGTTTTGTAACACCTGTCTCAATTTTTCGCTTGAGAGTTGCCACGCGGATCATGTAAAAATCGTCAAGGTTGGATGAGAAGATTGCTAGGAAGCGACAGCGTTCAAGGAGCGGGACCGTTGGATCTTCTGCTAACTCAAGAACACGCTCATTAAAGGCCAACCACGAGAGCTCGCGATCAATGAGTCGTCCACGAGGATCCTCGCTGATTCGGTGAGACATGTTGATAGTTTGCCGTATTTAAGTGAACAAAAGGTTACTAGAGGGTTGCCGAGGCGCGGTTAGCCGCGATCTGGTGCAGAACGATCGCTGTAGCAACGCTGGCGTTGAGGGATTCAACGCTAGATTGCATCGGAATCGAGAGGATGAGGTCGCAGGTCTCACGAACCAAGCGCGATAGACCTTTACCTTCGCTGCCAACAATTACATAAACCGACTCGAGAGCGAGTGAGAATTTAGGAAGTGACTCATCGCCTTCAGCATCTAGTCCGACCACAAAGAATCCAGCCTTCTTGGCATCTTCGAGTGAACGAACCAGATTGGTGACCTGCGAGATAGGGAGTCGAGCCGCTGCGCCTGCACTAGATTTCCAGGCCGATCCCGTCATCGCCGCCGTGCGACGTTCTGGAATCACAACTCCATCTGCGCCAAAGGCGGCTGCGCTTCGGACAATTGCACCAAGATTATGAGGATCTGTGACCCCATCAAGACCAATAAGTAGCCCCGGCTTCTTCGACTTCTTGAGTAACTCTTCAAAGTTGGCATATTGGAATGGCTTGATCACCAAGGCGATGCCCTGGTGCATGGTGGTCCCAGTCAACCCATCAAGAACCCCGCGAGAGACTTCTTTGATGAGCAAGTTCTGGTTCTTGGCTAGGCGCATCGCCTCTTGCATGCGCTCATCAATCTCAGCACGCTCTGCAACTAAGAGCTCCTTAGCCGGAACTTTGGCGCGTAGAGCTTCGACCACTGGATTGCGACCGGCGACTGCATCTGAAGATGGCTTGGTCTCGCGCCGACCCTCTGGTCTACGAGTCTGCTCTCGCTTTGGTGCCGCTGCGCTTTCGCGCCTCTTCTTACCTGGACGCATTAGCTGATACTCCATCTGGTGCCTTGGGGGGTATCTTCGATAACCACACCTAGCGCCGCTATTTGATCACGGATTGCATCTGCTGCTGCAAAGTCTTTTCTGGCACGAGCCGCTGCACGTTGCTCAAGTGCTAGTGAAACTAGTCCATCGAGCACCTGCTCGTTAGCGCTTCCACCAGTGGCAAAAATTTCATCAAAGGGATCACAACCTAAGATCGAGAGTGCTCCGCGAATCTCGGCTGCAGCGTTCTTCACTGCAATCCGATCATCGGCGGCAAGCGCGGTATTTCCAGTTCTTAAAATCTCTGCGATTACTGCAAGTGCCGTAGGGACGGCAAGATCTTCATTCATTGCTTCGGTAAACGCGGCTGAGATAACTCCATCCGGAACCTCACCAAGAATATCGGTGGCGCGTTTTAAGAAACCTTCGATGCGACGAAAATTGACCGCCGCCTCTTCTAATGCGTCAAAGGAAAATTCCAACATAGAGCGGTAGTGCGCGCTGCCGAGATACCAACGCAATTCGATACCGCGAACTCGCTTCAAAATCTCGTGTACTTGCAAAGAGTTGCCCAATGATTTAGACATCTTCTCACCAGATGCAGTGACCCAGGCGTTATGCATCCAAATATTCGCAAATCCCCATCCCGCAGATTGCGATTGCGCAATCTCATTTTCGTGATGCGGGAAAATTAGATCGAGTCCGCCACCATGAATATCAAATGATTCACCAAGATAAGCATGCGCCATCGCAGAGCATTCCAAATGCCATCCAGGTCGGCCGGCACCCCACGGAGTAGGCCATGAGGGATCTCCGGGCTTAGCCGCTTTCCAGAGCGCAAAGTCCCGCGGATCTTTCTTGTATGTTAAATCTGCATCTTCAGCTGATTGCAGATCATCTAACTTCTGGCGAGAGAGCGTTAAGTATGAGCTGAGATGGCGCACATCGAGGTAGACATCGCCATTGCCTGGTGCGTACGCGCTTCCGTTGGCGATCAGAATCTCCATGAGCTCGATCATCTGAGTTATGTGTCCAGTGGCGCGAGGTTCATACGTAGGCGGTAGAACATTGAGAGCGCGATAGGCCTCGGTAAATGCCCGCTCATACTTTTGAGCAACAGCCCACCACGGAATTTCTTCGTGAACCGCCTTGTGCAAAATCTTGTCATCAATATCTGTGACGTTGCGAATGAAGGTGACGTCATACCCACTCGCCGTTAACCAGCGTCGCAAAATATCGAAGTTAACTCCACTGCGAACGTGCCCGATATGAGGTGGAGCTTGAACGGTGGCACCACAGAGATAGATTCCAACCTTGCCCTCGTGCAATGGTTTGAAATCAGCGACTTCGCGAGTCGCCGTGTTGTAAAGCTTTAGGTGCGCTGACATTTGGAAATTCTACCGTGCGCGATACGAGAGCAGAGCAGTGGCGATTGCCGATATCCCACGGCCTTCACCAGTAAAGCCCAGGCCATCAGTCGTCGTCGCACTTACAGATACCGGTACTCCACCAAGCGCCTGCGAGAGCGCCGCAATGGCCTCGGCGCGACGGGGACCAATCTTGGGTCGATTACCAACTATCTGCACCGCCACATTGTTAATACTGAATCCGGCAGTCTGCACTCGCTCAAGAGCCTCCGCAAGAAGCTGCGAACCGCTTGCACCAGAATATTTGGGATCACTTGTCCCAAAGTTGGAACCCAGATCACCTAACCCGGAGGCGCTAAATAGAGCATCACAAATCGCATGGGCAGCTACGTCACCATCAGAGTGACCATCTACGCCGATCTCATTTGGCCATAACAATCCTGCCAGCCACATTGATCTGGAAGGATCGGAAGAGAATGCGTGTGCATCAGTTCCAATTCCAACGCGAATCTGATTGCTGGATTCTGAAATTAAATACTTATGAGCAATCTCTAAATCGCTCATCGTTGTAATTTTGAGAGCACGATCTTCGCCGAGAATAACTTTTACATCAACGCCTCGATCTTCAACGAGACCAGCATCATCTGTTACATCATCTGCTGAACTGTGCGCCTTGATGAGGACCTTTCGCGCAAAACCTTGTGGTGTCTGAATTGCCCGCAACTTGGAGCGAGTTGGAGTTTTGGTGACATAGTTGTCGGTGTCGACTCTCTTGATTGTGTCAACGACCGGCAATCCAGGAATGACGGCTTTCTCGCCGGCCCGAAGTGAATCAATAACTCGAAGCGCGAGGTCGGTGCTTGCTAAAGCGCGCGCCGCATCATGCACCAAGATGAATTCATTACCTTTGTCAACGTGAGCCAAAGCCTTTTTAACGCTCAGGGTTCGAGTCAGTCCACCAGTAACAACGGTGACCTCGCTGCCGAGGAGTTGTTGAAATTGCTCTTCGTACCCAGCTGGAGCAGCGACAATGATCTGACTCGCGACTGGAGCCATCTGTGCGACAGCATGTTCAATCAGAGTTTTGCCTGCGAGTTGAACTAGCGCCTTTGGAATCTTGGCGCCGAGCCGCTCTCCACTGCCGCCGGCAGGAATTATGACGGCAACTAAATCAGTCACGGGGCTAGCTTTAGGAAGCTAGAACCTCATCAAGGATGACGCCAGCCTTCTCTTCATCGGTTCGCTCTGCGAGCGCCAACTCTGAGATAAGAATCTGCTTAGCCTTAGCCAACATCCGCTTCTCACCTGCTGAAAGTCCACGATCGAGGTCGCGGCGATAGAGGTCGCGAACGACTTCAGCAACCTTGATGACATCGCCTGAGGCCAACTTTTCGACATTTGCCTTGTAACGACGAGACCAGTTTGTTGGCTCCTCGGTATATGGCTGGCGCAGGACATTGAAGACTCTGTCTAGTCCTGCTGAGTCGACCACGTCGCGCACGCCGACCAGATCTACATTCTCTGCTGGCACGCGGACGGTCAGATCACCCTGAGCAACCTTCAAAACTAGGTAGATCTTCTCTTCGCCTTTAATGGTCCGGGTCTCAATCGCTTCAATGAGAGCCGCTCCGTGATGGGGATAAACAACGGTTTCGCCGACCTTAAATGACATTAATTTGGCTCCTTGGGAATAGAGGCCAATCATACCAGCGACTTGCGTCACAAAAAAATGGGCCCTTCTGCCCTGTATTCTGCAGCCATGATGAAGAAGTTTGCAGGCCTTGCCACGGTTCTCGTTAGCGTTCTCGCCCTTACAGGATGCGGGGCATCGGGAGCACAGGCACCGACCCGCCACATCAAGCAGGTAACAGATGGCGTTGAGGGTCAATCAGGCTCGGTATATATCCGCGACTTCCTACTAGTAGCTCAGCCTGATGGCAGCGCAGCAATCGTAGGTACCTTCATCAATGAAGAGGCAACAACCGATTCACTCACTGGAATCAGCGTGAGCGGAATTAGCGCAACCCTCTCATCACCTTCATTTAATCTCGTTCAAAATACCCCAGTGATCTTCGCTGGCGACTCCGCAAATGCAACAGGATCAGTTCCTGGACTCAATGCGGTTCCAGGCAATCGCGTCAATGTGGATCTCTCGTTTTCGAATAGCCCATCAGTAACTTTGAGCGCATTGGTTCGCGCAAAGAGTGATTACTTTGCAAACGTTGGTGGAACGCCAGCACCATCGGCCTCACCAACAGCTACAAAGTAAGCCAATAACTAATACGAATTAACCCTCGAACTTGTAACCAAGTCCGCGCACGGTCTGAATAAAGACAGGGTTTCCTGGATCCTCTTCAATCTTGGCGCGCAAACGCTTGATATGTACATCGAGCGTCTTTGTATCGCCGAAGTAATCACTTCCCCAAACCCGGTCGATTAGCTGCGAGCGAGTTAATACTCTTCCGCTATTTCGTACGAGAAACTCCAAGAGTTCGAACTCCTTGAGAGGAAGTGCTTGTGGCGTTCCGTTTACCGTAACGAGATGGCGCTCCACATCAATGCGAACTGGACCGGCGGTCAACAATCCATCGGTAGAAATATCTTCATCTCCGCGACGACGTAGCACCGCGCGAATGCGCGCTACTAGTTCGCGAGTTGAATATGGCTTTGTCACATAATCATCTGCGCCAAGTTCTAGACCAACAACTTTATCTACTTCAGTATCTTTTGCGGTCAGCATAATTACTGGAACATTAGAACGTGTACGAATCTGGCGACAGACTTCCGTTCCTGGAAGACCAGGCAACATGAGATCCAACAGAATGAGATCTGCTCCGTGACGATCAAATTCGGCAATTGCACCAGTGCCAGTATCGGCAACAGATACATCAAATCCTTCGCGCCCTAAGAGATAGGCGAGCGCATCTGAAAATGATGCTTCGTCTTCTACTACGAGGATTTTTGTCATTACTCGGCCTCCACGGCTGTTAGGTGAGGTGTGATTGGAAAACGGATTGTGAAAGTGCTTCCCGCATTTTCAACGCTCCACACTGAGACATCGCCACCATGATTGGTTGCAACGTGTTTAACGATAGAAAGACCTAAACCTGTTCCACCTGTTGCGCGAGATCTGGCGGGATCGACGCGATAAAAACGTTCAAAGATTCGCTCCAGATCTTTCTCTGGAATTCCAATTCCTTGATCTGTCACTGAAACCTCAGCAAGTCCATCATTAACGCGAAGCGCAATCGCTACACGCGTTCCTTCAGGGCTGTAGTTGATCGCGTTCTCGATGAGATTCGAAATTGCCATCAGAACCTGGCTTGGATCGCCTTTAATTCGGGCCTGATCCTGCTCGCTATAAATCAACTCGATATTCCGCGCGTTAGCATTGAGTTCAGATTGATCAATAGCATTAAGTACTACTTCGTTGAGATCGATAACCTTGGCATTCTTTAATGGATCATCATCTTGCAAACGAGAAAGATTGATGATCTCTTGAACCAGATCGCTCAAGCGCTTGGACTCCGCCTGCATCCTGGTTGCAAAGCGAACGATTGCATCGGGATCATCGGCAGCACCTAAGACCGCCTCGGAGAGAATAGAGAGTGCTCCAATGGGAGTCTTGAGTTCGTGTGAAATATTGGCAACAAAATCCCGGCGAATCGAATCCAATCGCCGCATCTCGCTATCATCAAAGATTAGAACGCAGATCAAACCTTCTTCATCAAGCGGAATTACGCGAACCAGCAGATCGTGGGTTCCAGTTCCGAGTGGACCGCGCGGCAACTCCATGGTCGCCTCTTGGATATTGCCACTTCGGCGAACCGCGCGAATCAAATGCTGCAATGAATCATTGTTGACGCGATTCTCTCTTTGTAAGTTGAAATTACTAAGATTCTCGCTCATGTAAATGATTACATCGCCCTGACCGATGATGATCGCCTCAGCATCGACATGTGAAAGGAGCTTGGCCATGGCAGGGGAGATTTCGTGTGGATCGAGGTACTCCACCACCTCACTCTTGCGCTTTAGCCAACTCACTCCCTAATCGTAGGAGTCTTAAGGGGGTCTGCTCCCCCAAGAGGGGGGTTATGCGGAAATCAGCCCCAAATCTTAAGATTCCGTTTAGGACAAGTTCACATATAGTCCTGTGCCCTACACGCGGTCGGGGTACCCTTCACCAATGCGCGATGTATTCCACGAGGAGCTCGAGTCCATTACGGCCGATCACCTCAAAATGACAGCCCTAGTCCGTGACGCGATCGATTCCGCCACTAAAGCTCTTCTCAACGGAGATCTCCAATTGGCCGAAAAGGTTATTGCCGATGATCTTGCGGTGGATACGATTCAACACAATCTTGATGAGCGAACCATCAACATCATGGCTCGCCAACAACCAGTTGCCTCAGATTTACGTCAGCTAGTGAGTTCGTTGCGCATCAGCGCCGATCTCGAGCGGATGGGCGATCTTGCACACCACATCGCAAAACTAGCTCGGATGCGTTATCCGAACAAAGCAGTACCAACCGAGTTGATCGAAGTTGTGACGGAGATGGGTTCTGCTGCCTATCGCATCGTTGAGAAAATGGCGGTAGTTCTTGAATTCCGCGACACAAACCGCGCCCTCGAAATCGATAAAGATGATGATGAGATGGATATCTTGCAGCGCAGATTAATCAGCACCATCTTGGGACCAGAGTGGAGCAACTCGGTCGAGTCCGCAGTAGATATGGCCTTTGCAAGTCGCTACTTTGAGCGCTTCTCAGATCACGCAGTCTCTATCGCGCAGCGCGTGTACTACACCGAGACCGGCGAGTTCGCACCTAAGGGTTAAGTCCTACTTCTTTCCCTGGTTCGCAACTGCAGTAATTGCTTCCGCTGCGGCAGCTGGATCTAGATACTCTCCGCCGATCTTCACTGGAGTGAAATCATCGTTGAGCTCGTAGAGCAGTGGGATTCCAGTTGGAATGTTGAGCGCAGCGATATCAGCATCCGAAATTCCATCCAAATGTTTCACAAGTGCGCGCAACGAGTTTCCATGTGCGGTCACGAGGACGGTCTTGTGAGCGGTCAGATCTGGAATGATTGCGTCAAACCAGTATGGCAACATGCGATCAACCACATCTTTAAGGCACTCTGACTTTGGAAGAGCTGACCCTAGATCTGCATAACGCAGATCGTGTGCCTGGCTAAATTCATCATTATCTTCGATTGGTGGAGGTGGAACATCAAAGGAGCGACGCCAGAGCATGAACTGCTCTTCACCATAGGCGGCCAAGGTCTGAGCCTTATCTTTGCCTTGGAGAGCGCCGTAGTGGCGTTCATTTAAGCGCCATGAGCGATGGACTGGAATCCATGCTCGATCACACTCATCGAGTGCGATTTGTGAGGTGTTGATGGCTCGGCGCAACAAAGAGGTGTGCACGATATTGGGAAGCAGGCCACGCTCCTTGAGGAGTTCACCACCGCGCTTAGCTTCGGCCTGGCCCTTCTCGGAGAGGCGTACATCAACCCAACCGGTGAAGAGATTCTTAGCATTCCACTCTGATTCGCCGTGACGCAGCAAGATTAATTGTGTGCTCATTGCACCAGTTTAATAGATATTTCCTCGCCTCGAGACAGCACCCAGTCGTATACATCCAATGTTCGCCTTGCCGTTGATTCCCATCCAAAGTTGGCTGCATGTCCAATTGCCCCAAATGAGAGTGAGACGCGACGAGCAGGATCGGCTAATAGCCGTGAGATGACTGCAGACCAGGCCTTTGGGTCATGACCATCAACAAGTGAGCCAGAGATTCCATCTGCTACGGCAGTGCGCAATCCTCCAACCGCAGTTGCAACAACCGGAGTGCCACAGGCTTGTGCCTCAAGAGCAACTAAACCAAAGCTCTCGGAATAGCTTGGAACACAGACAAGATCTGATGCGCGATACCAATCGGGAAGTTCATCTCGCGGAACCGGAGGCATAAAGTGTATGACATCATCAACGCCAAGAAATTGCGCTAAAGCTTTTAGGCGCTCTGGCTCGGCCTCGCCAGCACCCGATGCGCCACCCATAATGACAAGCGCCAACTTGGCGCGAAAGAGTGGGGTGTGAGTCAACATCTCGGCTACAGCGCGCACCAAAACTTCCGGACCTTTATGCGGTTGTACTCGACCTACAAAGGTAATCATCTGTGCATCTGGTGCAATATTTAACTTAGCTCTTGCCGCAGCTTTTCCTGCTCCCACGGTGAAACGTTGTAGATCTACTCCGGGAGCAACCACAAAGACATTGTCGGGACAGGCGTCATACAGCGAAACCAGACTTGCGGCTTCGGCATCGGTATTAGCGATCAGCGCCGCAGCGTTCTTCACTATCTGTTCTTCGCCAATGGCGCGGATTGCTGGTTCTGGTTGTTCACCCTCGGCCATATTCAAATTCTTAACACGTGCCATGGTGTGCATCGTATGAACGAGAGGAATTGAGGTTCGCTCGGACAACATCCAACCCAACTGACCACTTATCCAATAATGCGAATGCAAGATCTTGTAATAATTTTTCGGTAATGAGTTGAAGATCTCCATTACCCCATGAGTGAGCGCACCTATTTGAGAAGGTAGTTCCTCTTTAGTTAGCCCTTTAAATGGACCGGCCTCCACATGGCGGACTGTTACTCCTGGAGCGATTTCTACGATTTTAGGGAGATAAGGATCGGTAGAACGAGTGTAGATATCTACATCGACACCGGCAGCCGCCATCTTGATGGCGCTTTCGACGACATAGATATTCATACCGCCGGCATCGCCCATTCCGGCTTGATCTAACGGAGAGGTATGCACCATTAGTGTTGCGATACGACCTCTCATTAGAAAAGTCTATAACTGGTGTAGCGCAGGCGATACTCGAATCTCGCCGGTTACTCGACCTCCGCCTTTAACTGGGACGGTTTCAATCTCCGCATCGATATTCCATGCGGAAAGTACTGCCTTTACGATTGCAGGAAAGGCTCGATCGCTTCCATCGCCTACCTTGAACACACATGCCCGACCATCTTCCAGTGACATTAGTTCAACGGCTTCGGCTCCATCTTTCATGAAGAGCCCTGGGACTTGTTGCATAAGCGTTGTCGTTAAACGTCCAACCCCTGCAACCATTTCAGGATGTGCCATGCATGCACTAACAACTTCTTGGTAGACCGGGTCACTCGACACTCGCATCGTGTGAGCCCCGCGTGCAAAATTCTTTGTGGTGATCAAGAAAAGCGGAGCACCGCATCCATCTACGGTTGTAGAAAGTACTGACTCACCAATCAGAGTTTGAATCTCCTGGCGAATCGCGACTTGTAGCGGATGTTCTGGATCTAAATATGTAGATGTATCCCAACCATTAACAACACAGGTGGCAAGCATTCCTGCGTGCTTACCGCTACAACCTTGCGCTAAACGTGAAGGTGGGTTAGTTCCCCAAGCAGCTTTTTCGGCTCGCCCTAATGGATAATCAATTGTGTTTTGTAGATCGGCAACGGTAAGACCTGCACCAGCAAGAATCGATTCAACAACCTGAAAGTGGTTGGGTGCACCCGAGTGACTCGCGCAGACCAATGCGAGTTCCTGCGGACTCACTTTAAGTCCATTGCGAACCATCGCAGCAGCCTGGAAGGACTTTATCGATGAGCGCGGATACATCGGAGCATCCACATCGCCTACAGCAGTTCGGACGGAACCATCGCTATTAATGAGCACCAGGTGGCCACTATGAACAGATTCAACTACTCCAGCGCGAACTACCTCCGCAAGCGGAGCTCCAGCAAAATTAGGCATTGACTACTCTGACTGCCGCTCGAGAGATGACCACATGTATGACTGCAATTCGTGTCCATCCATCTCGACATCATGTGCGTAGAAGAGTTGGCCTTCGACTAGACCGTACAAGCGTGAAGCGGACTGAACTGCCTTACCGGATGGCGATGAGTAACCTTGATCCAGCGCGAGTTGAATCTTGGGACCATCGTAAATTCCTACCCAACCTTCGCCTCTACCGGTGTTGTAAGCAAGTACAACTTCCAAAACTTTATTAGGCATGGCATGCCAGAAACCAACTTCATTATCGAACGGTTCGATGATGTTGGAGTCATCATCGATCAACCAAGTTCTGGAGTAATAGTTAAGAAAGTTGCGGCCATCGTGATTGAAGGTCACCTCTTGAGCAAATTGAAATGGTTCAATTCCTGGATACTCGCCGCGACCCTTACCGCGCCATGTTCCGACCAACCAAGCTAGCGGATAGAGGTCTTCGTGGAGACCCTCCGGAATTGTGAATGCCATTTACTCTGCCCTCTCTTGCCGCCACAGGCGAACCGCGCCGCGTACTCCAAAGCCAATAAGAAACAATCCAAAGGCGGCCGCTCCAACAATTAAAGCCAGAGAAGTCACGGTCACCACCTCGCAATCGTAACCGTTACCATTCAATTATGAAGAAGTTGGTGGTCAAAGTACTGACTGGCAGCGATGATCCAGAACGAACAGCCCAAGCATTTACCGTTGCTGCCACCGCCGTTGCAAGTGGCGTAGAAGTCTCATTGTGGCTAACAAGTGAAGCGACCACCTTGGCTCTTCCTGGTCGTGCAGAGGCCTTTGAACTGCCACATTCTGCGCCGCTACATGAACTTCGAGATGCAATTTTGGCGGCTGGAACGATAACGGTCTGCACCCAATGCGCCGCACGTAGAAATATCACCGAGCAAGACCTTATAAGTGGCATAGCGATTAAAGGTTCCGCCTCATTCGTTGCGGAGATTATGGATGGGGGCGTTCAGGTGATCGTCTATTAGTTTTAGTTGTCAAGCCCACGACGCTTAAGTAGCGGTTCGATGGTTGCATCGCGACCTCGGAAATTGCGATACATCTGCATTGAATCAATCGATCCACCACGACTCAAGAGTTGGTTGCGGAAGTGATCGCCATTAGCGCGGGTCAATCCACCGTTCTCATTAAACCAATCGACGGTATCTGCATCGAGAATCTCTGACCAGATGTAACCGTAGTAGCCCGCGGAGTATCCGCCGGCAAAGATATGTGAGAAATAAGTTGATCGATAGCGTGTAGGAACCGGAGGGTAGGTGAGGCCATAATCCGCAATCGCCTTACGCTCAAATTCAACAACATCAGAGATCTCATAACCATCTGAAATCTGATGCAGCGCCAGATCCAAAATTGCTGCTTGGAGGTAAGCGGTTGTGTCATGACCTTGATTGAAAGTGGAAGAATTTTTGATGGCATCAATAGCCGACTGAAGTATCTTCTCACCAGTCTGATAGTGCACCGCGAAATTCTCGACAATCTCGGGCCAGAAGATCCACATCTCATTTACCTGGGATGGGAACTCCACAAAGTCACGCTCAACACTGGTCCCTGAAGTTCGTGGATATTTAACGTTGGAGAAGAGACCATGCAGCGCATGACCAAATTCGTGGAACAAGGTCGTCAAGAAATCAAAGGTCAGCAAGGTCGGTTCACCTGCTGGCGGTTTAACAATGTTGAGGTTGTTACAGACCACCGGCAATTGACCAAAGAGAAAGTTCTGATCCACTAAGTTATTCATCCAGGCTCCACCGCGCTTGGAATCACGGGTGTAGAAATCACCAATAAATAAACCTAATTTCGATCCATCCTCATTGCTTACCTCAAAGGCTCTAGCCTCGGGGTGGTATGTGACGATATCTGGACGCTCTTTAAAGGTGATCCCATAAAGTTTGGTTGCTGCGTAGAAAACCCCGTCCCACAAGGTCTTCTCGAGTTCAAAGTAAGGCTTGAGGGCTGCTGTATCAACGTTGTATTTCTCGGCGCGAACTTGCTCTGAGTAGAGATCCCAATCCCAACTCTCTAAGGCAAAGTTCTCGCCAGCTTCATTAATCGCCTCTTGCAAAATCGCACCTTCGCTCTTGGCATTTGCTACTGCCGAAACTGCAATCTTGCGCAACATGGCATGAACGTTCTCTGGTGATTTAGCGGTTCCGTTTCCGGTGATGTATTCCGCGTGGCTCTTAGCGCCAAAGAGTGTTGCTCTACGAGCCCGCAATGAGGTCATTGCTGTGACAATAGATTTGGTGTCGTTCTCGTTATCGCGATTGGCGCGAGCTAGCGAGGCTTTCATAATTCGTTCACGCAAGGCGCGACTCTTGAGTGAGGCAAGGGCAGGGTTCCCGCTGAAATTAACAGCGGTGATCATCCACTTATCAGCAAGGCCGCGAGTCTCTGCCGCCAACTTCGCCGCCGCAATCTCATTTGAACTGAGTCCTTCTAGCTCTGCGAGGGAATCGACGATGATCGCCGAGTCATTGGTATCGGCCAATACTTTTCGAGAAAACTCCGCTTCAAGTTTCGACAACTCCTCATTGATGCCCTTGAGTTCCTCGCGTTGCTCCGGGTTGAGGTGTGCACCTGCGAAATGAAAATCCTTGTAATACAACTCAAGAAGCCTGGCATCCTCTTCAACGAGATTGAGTGAAGCCCGCTCGTTATACAACTTTTCAATACGAGACCAAAGTTGTGGATTGAGTTTGATGGCATCTTGATGTGCAGCGAGCTTTGGTGCGATCTCTGCCTCAATCGCATCAAGGGCATCTGAGGTATCGCTCGATGATTTATTGAAGAAGACCAAGGCGACACGTAACAGTGTTCGGCCACTCTTCTCTAGCGCGACGATGGTATTTTCGAAGGTGACCTCAGATTGCGCGATGATGGCATCGACCTCGACCAACTGTTCTTCCATGCCACCGTAAAAGGCTGGGAGATAGTGCTCATCTTTAATGAGAGCGAATGGAGGCATCTCGTATTCGAGAGTGCTGACGGCGGCAAATGGATTACTTGGATCAAGGCTCATAGCCTTAATCCTATTCTGCGGGAACTAGTACTTCTTGGGTCGCACTCACTCCATCAATATCAAGCACCGCATCAACGGGGGTAGTGCGCTTAATAACCGCTAGCGCGATGGGACCCAGCTCGTAATGACGCGCCATTGAGCCAATAAAACCAACTTCTTTCCCATCAAAGCGTACTTTCGCGCCATGCTCGGGCATATGGACCATAGATCCATCAAGGTGTAGAAGTACCAATCGACGTGGGGGATGACCGAGGTTGAATACCTTGGCAACCGTCTCTTGCCCGCGATAGCAGCCCTTGTTCATATGGACCGCGGTATTCAAGAAACCCAACTCGTTGGGAATCGATTTGTGATCGGTCTCCAATAAAATTCTGGCTCGCCCCGCAGCAATGCGCTCAGCCTCCAAAGCCCACATACCAACCTGCATATGTCCGGCGCTGGTAAATGCTGCAACTACATCTGCAACCTCAGAGCGTGGCACCAAGGCATAAGGCCCACCGAAAGCATCGGCCTCGCCTGGTGCGCGCAGTACTGCAAACTCGCTGGTTCGATCTTGGACATCAACATCCAACATGAACCTCATCTTGTTTAGGTAATTAACTAATTCTTCTGCCTTGGCTGATTCGGTATGAAACCAGATGGTCTGGCCATCATCAACGAAGAAGAGTTGTTGTTCGATATGTCCTTGCGCATCGAGCAATAAGGTTTCACTCCATTGACCAGCAGGAAGAGTCAGTAACTCCTGAGTCATCATGTCGTTGATCCACTTGACGCGATCGTTACCAGATACAGTGATTACCGAGCGATGTGAAAGATCAGCCCAAGCATTGCCGACCGCGAGCGCACGTTGCTCATGATTAGGTTCACCGAAATGCCAGATAGCACCAGCATCTAAACCAGATTCAACGAGTACTGCGCTCATGTAAAGGTTGCGCTTATCTATTAATTAGTGAGAGCGGCACAAGATGCACAAGTACCATAGATTGCAAAGTGAGTGACATCGGTTCTAAATCCGTAGTCATCAGAGAGTTGCTGTACAAATGGCGCAGCTGCTTCGATAGGTGCATCTCCAACGGTTCCACAAATTCCACAAACTAGATGGAGATGGGTTAACTCCTCAGCGGCATGGTAGGTCGCGCCTCCATGGCCAAGATGGGTGTGTTGTACCAGCCCAACATTCTCAAGAGTTTCGAGATTGCGATAAACGGTCGAGAGATTGATGCCTGGATGCGTGATGTGAATTCGATTCGCAACTTCTTCAGGAGTCGCGTGTCCAAGATCGCGCACCGCCTGTAGTACAAGCTCGCGCTGCGGGGTTAAGCGCAACCCCTTTTCGCGTAGTTCATTCTGTTCAGCCATGGTCCTAGCCTAAACCTCCTCAGAGAAGGTGAACAAAGCCTCGATGTAGTGCTCTCCGGTAATCCCAAGGTTTTGAGCATTAGGAGGGGCGGTTTGAGGCTCAATACAGACCCCATCGCTATCTTCGGTATAGACCACCCAGTACGGAGCGTCAGATTCCACGGTGACCCGGGCTGCCCCAGGCCAGACCACGGAGGGAATTCCCTTGATATCGGTAAAGCAGTCATCCCATGGCTCTTTGGGCTGCGGCACGAACTCTCCCGTTGGAAGGCCATCATCTCCACGGAGCAACATTCGACCAGCTGTGAACTCGACTTCCGCCGCATCGCCTCGCTCTAGTTCGCGCGGGAACCAGGGATGAAAACCGAGCCAGGCCGGTAGGTCGCAACCGTTAGGCGTGTACTCCAGGATCCAACGAACAGCATCATCAAGAATCTCTATGGTCTGCTCAACAACAGCACCGTTATAAGGAGCGGGCAACTCCAAACGGGCACGACCCGAACCAGTCTCTTCCCACGAACTTGTAAAACCATATCCATGAATTGCATGCGGTGGGGACCAACTCGTCGGCAAGGTGTGAACAACGCCAGATTCGCTGGTGATCAAACCTTCATCGATGCGTCCCGCCCAGGGGGCCATTGCATACCATCCCCATGAGAGCGGAGTCCCACGGAATGGAACTGCAAATTGCAGATCGCGCCATTGCAGCGATGCAATACGTCCGCCTTGATCGAGATCTATAGAGACAGAGATTTCTGCGCCATCAATATGTTGCATTAGTAACCTTCTAGCTCTTTGAGTGTTGGTGGATTGGCACCTGCACGTGAGCAAGTGATCGCCGCAGCTGCTGCTGCACGGTTGAGAGCATTTTCTAAAGTTGTGCCAACTAAATTATCGATTCCATATTTAACGATCGCCTCAACCAAAATCGCACCAACGGTGTCACCTGCGCCAACGGTATCTACGACATCAACTTTCACACCAGGAACTGATACTTCACCATCCTCCGTGAAACCAGCAAGCCCTGCTGCACCTTTAGTGATCACAACCAGTTGGGTTTTCTCATTAATGAAATTTTCCGCAGCGCTCCTAAAGTCCATCTCTGGGTAGAGCCACGCTAGATCATCATCACTCATCTTGATAACGGATGAGATTGTTGCCCACTTCTCAACTATCTGTTGGTAACGGGTGCGATCGTTCACAACGGAGCTGCGAATATTAGGATCAAAGACCAGTGGAGCCTTAACCTTCTTGGCCCAATTAAATAGATTGGTCGCACCAGGTTCCACAATTGTTGCCAGTGTTCCCACATGCAGAACTGAAGGTGGATGAGTTGGATCCGGTAACCACGATTCGTTAAATTCAAAGGTTGCCGTGCCATCAATCAGAAATTCGTAGGAAGCACTGCCATTCTCATCGAGAGTAACTGTTGCTAAACAGGTTGGATTGTTTGATGTCAACGTGTAATCGAGCTTGACCCCGTCAGCTAGAAGTTCTGCCCGAGCCTGTTCGCCATACTGATCGGTTGAAAGTCCATCAATGAAATATGAGTCAAAGCCCAATCGCGCTAAGGCTTTAGCGGTATTGGCAGGTCCCCCGCCAACAATTGCTACGCGCTCACCTCCGCGCGGAATCAAATCGATTAATACCTCACCTGCAACCCAGATAGATTCGCTCATTCGTTCTCGCCTACCTGCGCTAAAAATTCTGTGGTGACGCGGATACCGAAGAGGTGATCTTCCACTTGAGGTAATCCGCTGATGAGCAAAATTCCCGCCAAACCTTGGCCACTCACATTTAACGGAAGTCCGCCACCGTGAATCGCATGGGTCTCCTCAGGTAGTCCATAAGTGGCATACCAATCGATTCCGGCCTCTTCGGCCTTCACGCGCTCAAGCATGGTGGAATGTCCGGTCGCCATCACAACGCGTGCTTTGCGCGCGATCCATGAAGGTTGTTCTGGTTTAGCTCCAGGTAGAGCGGTGTGGAAAACAGTCCACTCTCCGAGACGTACCTCGATCGATATTGCGAGTGATTCGCGTCTGGCGAGTTGTACTGCGATCTCACCGATCGTGACCGCATCTTTTAGATCGCAATGTGGAAGTACGAGCACCTGCTCTTCGAGTTCCAGTTGTTCACTCGTGAAGCCTCCAGTTGTCATGTGCACACTCTAATAGAGAGCCATAAACTTCTCGGTATGACCCATATAACCCTCAATAAGACCGATCTTAAAGTTCACCAACTATGCCTTGGCGGAAATGTCTTCGGCTGGAGCGCCGATGAAGCCCAATCTTTTGCAGTGCTCAATGCCTATACCGAACATGGTGGAAATTTCATTGACACCGCCGATGTCTACTCGGAATGGAAAGATGGCAACAAAGGCCACGATAGCGAGACCATCCTAGGTAAATGGATGAAGCAACGTGGCAATCGCTCTGAGATCGTCATCGCGACAAAGGTGGCAAAGCTTTCAACCAGGCCAGGACTCTCCGCCGCTAACATCAACGCTGCGGTCGAGGATTCATTGCGAGCCTTACAAACTGATTACATCGATCTCTATTACGCCCATGAGGATGATAAGACCGTCCCTCTTCGCGAAACTCTGGCCGCCTTTGATGGTCTGGTTAAGTCAGGCAAGGTCCGCTACATCGCTGCTTCGAACTACACCGGCGAACGCTTGGCAGAGGCACTAGAAATCTCTAAGACAGAGGGCTTTGCCTCTTATGTGGCTTTACAGAACCACTACAACTTACTTGAACGCGCAGAGTTTGAAAGCGATGCTGTACCTGTACTTGTAGCAGAAGGTATCTCGGGTATCCCGTACTTCGGACTCGCTCGTGGTTTCTTAACTGGAAAGTACCGCCCAGGTGCAACCATTGACTCAGTTCGAGCTGCAGGGGTCGCCTCCTACCAGAACGATCGTGGCTACAAAGTTGTCTCACTTCTCGATGACATTGCCAAGACCCACGGAACCACAATCTCATCTGTTGCCTTAGGTTGGTTGGCTGCACAACCTGGCATTGCTACTCCGATCGCAAGTGCGCGCACAGTTGAACAATTGGAAGAGATCGTTAACTTCACCAAGCTCAGCGCTGAAGAAGTTGCAGAGCTATCTGATTTAACCAAGTGAATCGGTTCTAATTAAAAAAGACCCTCAGTTATCTGAGGGTCTTTTGCTCTTTTTGACGAAGAGAACTGAACAATAACATTTTCCACAAGTTGCGTAAATTCACATCAACATAATGGGTTGAAAATAATGCAGACTGAAATCCATAAAATTTTAAGATGCGGCTGTAGCTCAGGGGATAGAGCATCTTTTTGACGAAGAGAAGGTCGTGAGTTCGAATCTCACCAGTCGTATACCTACAAGGAAGGTTCCCGCCTCGTCAGCGGGAACCTTTTCTAACTTGTCGTTGTAACTTGTCGTTCCTAATTACTTAGTTGCTGCCGGCGCTGGAGCCGCTCCTCCGCCCGATCCGCCGCCAAAGCCACCACCAGGAGTGATTCCTAGTTGTGCGAAACAGGTCTGCAATGCGGCCGCGGTCTTTGGATCCTGGAAGTTTGGACGAGCTCCTGCAGCCAAAGTAATTCCTGCCTTGGTCAAACAAGCGGTCAACTTTGGATTAGAGAAGGCACCACCCGCACGACGACCTGTGCCAGTACTTGCGCCTGCAGATGCAACTGGTGCAGGAACCTTCGCAGCGCTACCGCCACCTGTTGTGCCTCCAGAAGTTGCTGATCCACCAGTTGTGGTTCCAGAACCGGTGGTGGAACCTCCGATCGCAGCGCCTCCAGTTGCAGCACCTGCTGCACCAGTATCAGTTAATCGACCAGCATCTCCCGCAGTTAGAGATGAGGCTTGAGTTGGATCATCGAGAGTGAAGGTAACGGTCGAACCTTTCACAGATTTGATAGTTCCAGTGATGCGCGTTCCGCCACCAAAGCCACCAAAGCCACCCGCGGCAGCGCCGGTGCCAGTGCTGGCACCTGTGCCACCACCAAAGCCACCGCCTCCAGCAAATGCTGCACGCAGTGATGCAAAGGTAGATGCTCCGGCTGTTGTGGTTGTCTTGGTCGCCTCGTAATGTCCGTACCACGTACCGACCGAGAGTAGCCCTACGATCACAAACAGAAGGCCTAATCCCTTTGTGTATTTATTGGTCCATTGGAAGGTTCCCTTGGCTAGCTCCTCTTTGAGGTTGTCCTCAACTTCGGTTGCAAAGAGATCAAACTTGGGTGCATCAGAAGGCTCTGGATTTGCAGAGTTGATTGGGATTGTTTCATCATTCATAGCGGAGTGCCTCGATTGGTCGTAGTGATGCGGCGCGTGATGCTGGGTAGCCACCGAAGAAGACACCGATCAAGATGCTTACTCCGAAGGCCAAGAAGACAGATGCTGGAACGATGACGGGCTTAGTTCCGGCGATGGTGAAGTGGCTGCCTACAAATCCGGCAATCACTCCAAGGACCCCGCCTAAGAGCGACAATATCGTTGCTTCGATCAGGAACTGACTCAAAATTGCACCCTTAGGAGCTCCAATAGCTTTGCGGATACCGATTTCTCGAGTTCGTTCGATGACCGTTACCAACATGATGTTGGTGATTCCGATTCCACCCACCAGAAGTGAGATTGCTGCAACCATGCCGAGCAGCGTTGTGAATGTCTGCGAACTTGTTGATGCGGTAGTAAGAAGCGAAGCCTGATTGAAGACGCTGAAATCAGCTGTCTTACGACCTGTTATTCCATGACGAGCATCCAAAATTGCCGTTAGCTCAGCCTGGGCTGCGCTCGTGGTGGTCGACTTCGTTGCCTCTACCAAGATATCTGTCAATGGTTGATTTCCGGTGATGGTGTTCTCCATCGTTGTGATCGGGATCAAACCAAACTGTCACCATCCTGGAATCCAGAAGATCCTTTGACGGTGGTCAATCCGATGACGGTAAATTGAATTCCAGAACATCGCATCGTCTGTCCGATGGGATTTTGAGTTCCGAAGAGGGCGGTCGCTGTGGTTTGACCAATTAGAGCGACGCGTCGAGCTTGGGTCACATCCTCATTGGTGAAATACGAACCAGATTGAATCGAGGTGTTACTCGCCTCGTAATAGGCGGGCCAGGTTCCGTAGAAAGTTGAAGGCGTAGTGGTGTTTGCTCCAACTACGCATGTCCCGTTAGTTGAGGCAATTGGCGCTACCTGTTTGATGTCGGGTGCTTGCGTCTTATCTGTCAGAGCGACCGTGTCTAAAATTGTCAGAGGTTTGCGTACTGGCGCTTGCTCGAGCTCTAAACCCAAATCCTCTGCCACCAGATCGAACTTGCAGCGAATTAGTTCCCAGACGATCAAGGGAAGCTTGGATCGCCTTACTAGAACCGTTACCTACGGCAAGCAGGATGATCACCGATGCAACACCAATTGTGATGCCAAGAACGGTCAACGCGGTCCGCAACCGATTGATAAAGAGTCCGCGGAAAGCAAAACGAATGATTTCAAATGCACTCATGCGACGCGCTCCTTATTAAGCACATCGCTGATGATCTTGCCATCTCGCATTCGAACAATCCTTTTAGCGCGGTGGGCAACATCATCTTCATGGGTGATCACGACAACAGTGCGACCAGCCGATTGATTTGATCGAACAGATCCAACAGATCAGCGGTCGATTTGGAATCAAGCGCACCAGTTGGTTCATCCGCCAACAAGAGAGCTGGGCGAGTTGCCAGCGCGCGAGCTACTGCCACGCTTTGCTGTTGACCACCCGATAACTCCGTTGGCTCATGATCCATTCGATCTGCAAGTCCGACTACGCCTAGTGCTATCTGGGCGCGTTCGCGTCGCTCCTTGGGGCTGACACCTTGATAAGCCATCGGCAACTCCACATTGTGGAGAGCTGATGTGCGCGGAATCAGGTTGAAAGACTGAAAGATGAATCCGATCTTTCTTCCGCGGACAATCGAGAGATGGTTCTCTTCCATTGAGGAAATTTCTATCCCATCCAAGAAATATTGACCACTTGTCATGATGTCGAGCGCCCCAAGAATATTCATTAGGGTGGATTTACCTGAGCCCGAAGGACCCATGATCGCGACATACTCTCCCGCCTCAATGGTCAAACTCACCCCATTGAGTGCGAAGATTGATGCATCCCCGACCCCGTAACGCTTTACCGCGTCGCGGACTTCGATAACGGGTTGCTTATCAACCACCGAATCCACCGCCTCCGGTACGTCCGCCTGCGAATCCACCGCCACCGAGGCCAGCGCCCCCGAGCGTCGATGGAACACCGGTTAACGACGAAGAGGTACTAACAATAGATGGAAGAGCTACTTTCTGACCGACCTTGAGACCAGACAAGATTTCATCACTTGAGTCACCGACAATGCCAACGAGGACGTTAGGTTGGGGTCTCAACTTGCTTGCCCTTAACCGTCGTAACAACGTTGACGAAGCTGGTAGTTCCACGAGTTGTAACTGCCCGTGAGGTCACCGCGATTGCATTTGGAGAATCTGCAACCGTCACAGTTACGGTAGCTGTCATTCCGGGCTTTAGGCCAGCGACTTTGCCGGTCAATTGGAATGTAACGGTGTATGTAGTCGCTCCACTGGAAGTAGTCGGCAGTAGGGCGACGTTAGCAACTTTCGCTATACCTGTTGCATTTGGAAGTGCTGTAAAGGCAATTGAAGCATCCTGGCCAACCGCAATCTTCGCGACATCAGATTCAGAGAATCCTGCAGTAACCTGCAGACCACCAACGTCGGTTAAGACTATAAAGCCAGTGGCTTCGGTCGATCCATTGGTTGGAGTTGTATTAGGACTAATGGTGGATCCGATCAAAGTATTGGAGATAGATGCCACTCTTCCCGCAACTGGTGAGATTACCGAAGCTCCTGCTAAATTCTTCTGCGCTGATACAAGATTGGCTTGTGCGACAGTGACTTGGGCTTGATCAACCGCAATAGTTGTTGCAGAAGTCGTAGTGCTATTTTGCAACTGGTAGAGCTTGAGAGCTGATTGTGCGGAGTCGATGGATGCCTGTGCACTAGCGAGTGTCTGAGCATTCTTCTTTACATCAAGTGCGGCGGTTGCTTGTGCATCAGCATAGGCTTGTTGATCAGAGGCAATTGTCTGAGCATCCTTGGCCAAATTCTGTTGCTGAGTAATAAGTGCATTGTTATAGGCAGATTGAGCGCTGATGACAGCATTGTTATCTTGAGTCAAGAGTTGTGCAGTTCGCATTAATGGTGTTGATAGTGGCGCACCAGCAACGCGTGAGTAATTCCGCTGGTGGCCCGTAGAGTCCTTCATAGTCATTATACGTAAGTTGTGCATTAGTAAGAGTGTTCTTAGCGCTATCCACGCTTGATTGATAGACCGCAACATTCTGTGATGTGACAGTTTTGTCGTAATTCAATTTATTGAGCGCGGTGGTGACATTGTTATTGTCAGTCGCCTCTGAAGCGTTAATCAGGGTCTGTTGATACGCCAAATTATTTTGTGCGTTAACGACTGCGGTTTGATCATTTTGCAATTGAAGCGCAGTGGTGGAGGCAGAAGTATCAGCTGTTGCCTGTGCATTGGTGAGGTTGGCTTGCGCCTGAATCAAACTCGATTGCGCCTGCGCGACCGCGGTTTTAAGCGATGCGGTATCCATCTGGGCTAGTACTTCACCGGCTTTAACTGATTGGCCAACTTTTACGTTGAGTTTGGCCAGAGTTCCCGAAGTCGTTGGAGCCACCGCTATATCTGATGGGCTAATAACGGTTCCTGAAGAAGAGACTGTGGTTGAAACATCCTGGCGAGCCACGGTTACGGTCGATAACGCTGCAACAGCAGCCTTGGGATGGAGGGATGAGTACCCCCAATAAGCGACGCCCGCAATGGCGACCACAATTACAAGATTTATTGTCAGAATTCTGAGTCGGGATTTGTTCATACGCTCACCGTAGATAACGAAATTGTGATTAACAGATAATCCACCTGTTAATTTGCTGAGAGTTAGTCGGGCAGCTTCCCGATGCTCCAGGCAATATCTTCGTTGCGAGGAATCACCCAAACTCGATAATCCGCTAGCTCTGGCTTACTAAATATCGCTGCTCCATCTTGGCCAGCAACTACTAGCGCCGTAGCCAGCGCATCAGCCAGCCCCCCATCAGGTCCGAGCACTGTGGCGCTGCGTGCCCCAATCGCGATCAAGCCGGTATGAGGATCCTTGATGTGAGCACCGATCTCGTATGTACCAGAGGTTGCGATCGCTCCATCAAAGATCTCAAAGACTTTAACTACCTCAAAGCGATTTTCGGGGCTGCGAACGCCGATCGACCAAGGTTTGCCATTTTCAAATCCGCCAGCGAGCGATAGATCACCTGCAGCATTGACTTGAATATTCTCAGCGCCGTGCGACTTAAGAATCGCAACGCACTTATCTGCAGCCCAACCCTTTACATAGCCAGATGGGTCATAGCCACCTTTAACAACCCAAGGATTAAATGATCCATCGGTCAAATCCCGCGCAACTTCGCAGAGGTGCCAGACCTCTTGCATCTGATCCGAAGCATCTTCGATCTTTAACTCACCGCGACGGATTTTAGATACCTGCGAATCGGGCTTGTACGTAGAGAACTCTTGATCAACTACTTTGACATATTCAGTTACCTCAGCCAGTCCAGCCTTCAACTCATCCAATCCAACTTTGGTTGAGGCAACTTCGACATAAACGATCGTGCCCCAGACATCAATTTCGGCGCTAGTGCGAACTGCCTCACTCATATGCTTACAGACCAGCCTTGGTCAAAGCCGATTGCAATGAGTCAGCCCAACCTTGTGAGGTGTATGAAGCGCCACCCGACTCCTTGAATATTTGCGGATTGAGCAGCCAGAGTCTCTTGAATCAAATATGGAATCGCCTGTTGATTGATCTGTTGATCACGGAAGGACCCGGTTGGGTAGGTCAATGCGATTGCATTTGTAATCTTGCCGTTAACCACAGTGATTTGAACCTGTACGGGACCATAACGAGTATTTGCAGCAGCACCGGTAAATGTTCCGCTTACTACCAGAACTCTGTGGCGTGCTCGCAGGCGTTGGAGTTGAAGCGGTTGTTGTGGTTGAACCACTCGATGAAGAAGATCCGCTCGAGGTTGAGGAACTAGATGTGCTTGTCGAGCTCTTTTTGGTAGTGGTTTTCTTCGTCGTTGTTGTAGTGCTCTTCTTTGTCGAGGCAGGGGTAGGAGTAGCTGCCGCCGTTGCAGGAGTTGTAGTAGTAGTCGTCGTGGTGGTCGTAGAGGTAGATCCACCAGCCAAAGAGGTAGTTCCGCCCGAGAGCGAAGTACCAGTACCGAGCGCAAATCCAGCTGTTGATCCAAATTGAGGTGGAGTGATTGCGAGAACAGCGCCAAGCCCGCCGACGGTACCGCCAGCGATCAAAAAGAAGCGTTTAGTAAGCATCATTACTCCTATCTCCCTTACTCAACCGAGTGAAATTCAAATTCTTCATTGTGGAATCGATCCTTTAGGGATACCCACATCGAGCGCCGCTTTGCGCACTGTCTCTACTAACCCTGTAGGACCACAAATATAAACGTCAGATTCGCTAAATGCCGGAACCAATTTACGAATGTATCTGCGCATCCATTGGATGCTCCTTACGGTTACCAACCAAATAATGAACCTTCGCTCCACGCCACTCGGCTATAGCATCAAGCTCTTTGCGGAAGACCAACTCTTTCTCATCGCCAACGCGATAGAGAACATCGATTTCTTTGGTGGCATCAAACTCTTCGAGCAGAGCGCGCAATGGAGTAATGCCAACTCCACCACCCACAAGAACGATATGGCCACGCGCCGCCTTTGATGCAACGAATGTGCCATATGGACCTTCGAAGAAGACTCGAGTTCCAGGCTTGAAACTAAGTACTGCACCCGATGCATCGCCCAAATCTTTAACGGTTACACGCATAAAGTGTTCGGTTGGAGCAGCCGATAAAGAGTAAGGATGTGAGATCCACCATTGACCTGCCGATATAAAACGCCAACTAAAGAATTGTCCGCCTTGTGCATTAAGACGATCCAGATGGCGCCCCCGCATCACAATTGAAACCACGCCGGGCCCCTCAACCACGACCTGGTCCACTCGCAGATTGTGACGCAGTGAGCGCGCAAGTGGTATTACAAACCGCCACAACAGAATTACTGCTGCCGTAGCGATATACAAACCTTCCCAGAAAATTTTGTTAAGTGGATGTCCGGTAAACATCGGACCGGTTAACACTTGGTGCATAAACCCTAACGCCACTGCCAAATATGTATAGAGGTGGATAGTCCACCAGGTTTCGTAACTCATCTTGGCGCGCGCCTTCTTATAAGAAGTGACTCCCGCGATCATCATGAGCGCAAAAGCGATATCAGCTGGAATCATCCAGGGATACTTGAGTGTCATGCGCCAAAGTTCAGATCCTGTTGAGATGCGATCGCCACCGGCATAACCCAAGCCAACAAAGAAGACGTGGAACAAGATCAGATATAAAGACCATGGCCCCAACTTGCGGTGCCATTTAACGAGTTTGTCGTGGCCTACTGATTTTTCAATCCATGGGATGCGGGCCACGAAAACCAACCCCACAAGAGCAAAGTAAGAGCCAGCCAGAGCCGCTAAGCGCGATAGCGAGGTAATGCTGGCGTAAACCCCAGCCCAGTCGCCTGAGGTCATGGTGTCGAGCTCAAGAGCCAACGTCAGTCCAAGCCCTACGCCTAGAAAGATTGAGGCCCAATCGGCATTGACGCGATACCCCACCCCGAGATCGCGGGATTTGCGCCGTGTTGCCATGCCCAAATGTAACCCGAGTTTGATGTGAGAAACCTGTGAGGTCTCAGAGTTTTACGGTAAAAGAACTAAAACTTTTAGAAAAGCCAGAAGCCCGGTGCCCCTTGCGGAGAACCGGGCTTCTGTCAGTCAGTTAAGACTGTTTAAAGCAGAGGCAATTAAGCCTTTACCTTCTTAGCAATCTTCGCGATTGTTGCAGCAAGAGCAGCAACCTTAGCGAGGAGTGTTGTGACTTGTTGTGACAATGCTGTTACAGCTGCAAGAGCAGCATCAGCCTTGTCGCCTGCATCTTGTGCAGCCTGTGTTGCAGCATCTGCTGAATCAGCTGCTGCGTTAGCAGCATCTGTTGCAGCGTTAGCAGCATCGGTAGCCTCGTTAGCAGCATCTGTTGCAGCGTTAGCAGCATCAGAAGCACCAGAAGTTACATCGAATGTTGCAGGTGTAACTGTGACGCTGTTGCATCGCTGTTGCAGAGATTGTTACGCCAGTTCCATCAGACAATGGAGCATTGAATGAACATCGGTATCAGCATCACCAGCAATGTATTAACGGTGATCAGCAAGCACCTGGAAGGGTTCCAGTTCCAACAGCCAAAGCATATGAAGAGTAGCTTGTCCGGTGAGAACTGTGTAGGTACCAGCAGGAACTGGTCCAGCAGCATCAGACAAGAGTTATTGTCAATGTTCCGGCTCCACCAGCTGGGTATGCAGCAGCATCAGTTGTGAAGGCAACAGATGTTGGAACTGCTGAAGATACACGAACTGATACTGGTCAGAAACAAGAGTTCCATCAGTAGCAGTAAATGTTGTTGTTCCGGCAGCAACACCTAACACTGAAACCACCAACGGTTGCTGAAAGGCGGTTCCACCGGTGATATCTCCAAGTGTGTGAGGTATTGCAGTTAAGAGCTGTTGAAGCAATTGAAGAACTTGCTGGGGTTAGAACAATGTTTCCGCCAACAAGTGTTGGGGGGAACAACGTTTCCAGCAGCATCGTATTCTTGAA
>CAVQBB010000008.1:0-54582 GCA_963710655.1 uncultured Actinomycetota bacterium
CCATAAGTTGTGGTTTTCCACTAATGTCAGCGCCTCGCAGTAGTTTCAAGGTTCTCTTCCTCAAGGACCAGAAAAACGCCTCGTAAGTGGTTATCAGCAAGTTTTAAGTACTAATTAAGGAGCAATTCACATGATCTGCCCATTCTGCCGCCACGATGACTCTAGAGTCGTTGATTCGCGTCCTGCAGAAGAAGGCACCCTCATTCGCCGTCGTCGCGAGTGCACATCATGTGGCCGTCGCTTTACGACATCAGAGACATCCGTCTTATTGATCATCAAGCGCTCCGGAGCTACCGAACCATTTAGCCGCGAAAAAGTCATCAACGGTGTTCGCAAGGCCTGTCAGGGTCGCCCGGTCAATGATGATGATTTCGCACTCTTGGCACAACGCGTCGAGGAAGCTCTTCGCGCCGATGGCCAAGCAGAGGTCGAAGCACAGGAAGTTGGAATGGCCATCCTTGCGCCACTGCGCGAACTCGATGAGGTCGCCTACCTTCGTTATGCATCGGTCTATCGCAACTTTTCCTCTCTTGAGGATTTCGAAGGAGAAATTGCACTACTCCGCGCCGCTCCTTCAAGCAGCGCACTTTTAAGCGACACCACTGCACCACGCCCGACAACAGCTACCCCAGCTGGCACCACAAACGACGCACCACTTCAATCAGCATCTAAATAAGGAGCAATACGCATGTCTATCGTCGATCGCCCATCCAAAGGCAGCGGAAGCTACACAGAAGTCTTTGGGTAAGGGTTTAACCATTGAACGCATCTACACCACCGAAGGCGTTCACCCCTATGACGAGGTCACATGGCAACATCGTGATGTCGTGCAGACCAACTGGAAGTCCGGAGAGGTTATCTTCGAACAAAAGGGTGTTGAGTACCCAGACTTCTGGTCAGTCAATGCATCGACCATCGTTACAACCAAATATTTCCGCGGTGCCGTGGGGTACGACAACCGTGAGTGGTCTCTTAAACAAGTTATTGATCGCGTCGTTCTTACCTATGTAAAGGCCGGTAAAGAGTTCGGATATTTCGCAACTGATGCTGATGCGGAAGTCTTTGAACACGAACTTACCTGGATGCTCTTGCACCAAGTATTTTCATTTAACTCACCTGTCTGGTTCAACGTTGGAACCGCAGCGCCTCAGCAGGTAAGCGCCTGCTTTATCTTGTCTGTCGATGACACCATGGATTCGATCCTCAACTGGTATCGCGAAGAGGGAATGATCTTCAAGGGTGGATCTGGAGCAGGACTTAACTTGTCTCGCATCCGTTCCTCTAAAGAACTCCTCAAGTCAGGTGGAACCGCCTCTGGCCCAGTTTCATTTATGCGCGGTGCAGATGCATCAGCTGGAACCATCAAGTCAGGTGGCGCAACACGTCGCGCTGCAAAGATGGTTGTGCTCGATGTTGATCACCCAGATATCGAAGAGTTCATCGAGACCAAGGTTCGCGAAGAAGACAAGATCCGCGCGCTTCGCGATGCTGGCTTTGATATGGACTTGGGTGGCAAGGACATCATCTCTGTTCAATACCAGAACGCCAACAACTCAGTTCGCGTATCTGACAAGTTCATGCGCGCATATGAGAACAACGAAGATTTCGGTCTCGTTGCTCGCGCGACTGGTGAAGTTATCGAGACCATCGAAGCTCGCAAGTTGTTCCGTCAGATGGCAGAGGCTGCATGGGCATGCGCTGACCCAGGAATTCAATATGACGACACCATCAACGATTGGCACACCAATCCAGAGACCGGTCGTATCAACGCCTCTAACCCTTGCTCTGAGTACATGTCACTCGACAACTCATCATGTAACTTGGCATCACTTAACTTGCTCAAGTTCTTGCAGAGCAATGGTTCATTCGATGCAAAGACATTTGTTAAAGCGGTCGAACTCATCATCACCGCGATGGATATCTCCATCTGCTTCGCTGACTTCCCAACTGAGCCAATCGCGCAGACAACTCGCGATTACCGCCAGCTAGGAATCGGCTATGCCAACCTCGGTGCGCTCTTGATGGCATCAGGACTTGCTTATGATTCTGATGGAGGTCGCCAACTCGCTGGTGCGATCACATCTCTCATGACCGGTACCTCCTACCGTCGCTCTGCAGAACTCGCTGGGATCGTTGGTCCTTATGCTGGTTATGCGCGCAACGCACAGGCACACACCCGCGTCATGCAGAAGCACACCAATGCATCTGTCAGCGCTCGCACCGTGACCACACTCGATGCCGATGTATGGCAGGTTGCTAACCAAGAGTGGGCTAAGAACCTCGAGATCGGTGCCAAGAACGGCTGGCGCAATGCGCAGGCTTCAGTACTTGCTCCAACTGGCACCATCGGTTTGATGATGGATTGCGACACCACCGGTATCGAGCCAGATCTTGCACTCGTTAAGTTCAAGAAGTTGGTCGGTGGCGGTTCGATGCAGATCGTTAACCAGACCATCCCAATGGCGCTTCGTAAGCTCGGCTATACCGAAGAGACAATCGAGGCGATCGTTGAATTCATCGCCGCCAACGGAAACGTTGTGGACGCTCCTGGCCTAAAGCCAGAGCACTACGACATCTTCGATTGCGCAATGGGTGTTCGCTCAATTAGCGCTATGGGCCACGTTCACATGATGGCTGCTTGCCAACCATTCTTGTCAGGTGCGATCTCAAAGACCGTTAACTTGCCATCTGATGCCACAGTAGAAGAGATCGAAGAGGTCTACTACCAGGGCTGGAAGCTTGGCCTCAAGGCACTTGCTGTCTACCGCGACAACTGCAAGGTGGGACAACCACTTTCAACCGGCAAGGGCGATAACAAGGGCGAAGACGCTAACAAGTCAGCATCCGTTGCAGGTCCTGCTGTAGCAACTCGCAAGCGTCTACCTAAGTCACGTCCTTCAATGACAACATCATTTGCTGTCGGTGGCGCCGAGGGTTACATGACCGCTGGTGCTTATGCAGATGGCGCACTCGGTGAGGTATTCCTCAAGCTTGGCAAGCAAGGTTCAACTCTTGCTGGTGTGATGGATGCCTTCTCGATCGCAGTATCGATCGGTCTGCAATATGGCGTGCCACTTGAGACCTTCGTCGAGAAGTTCACCAACCTACGCTTTGAGCCAGCTGGTATGACAGATGATGCAGATATCCGTATCGCACAATCGATGATGGATTACATCTTCCGTCGCTTGGCGCTGGATTACCTGCCATTTGAAACTCGCTCGGCAATGGGCTTGTACACCGCCTCAGAGCGCGCTCGCGCTTTGGAGTCAGGTGAATACACCCAGGATGAAGCAGCAGCCCCAAAAGCAGCAGCTGCTCCTGTGGCAGCGCCTGCGGTTGCAAGTAAGCCAGTTGCAGATGTAAAGATCGAGGCAAAGCCAGTAGATAACAGCCTTGCTGGAGTCGGTTCCTCTATGGAGCTCTTCGAAAAGATGAGCGGACAATCATCAGATGCACCACTTTGCATGACCTGCGGAGTGAAGATGCGTATGGCTGGTTCCTGCTTCGTCTGCGAAGGTTGCGGCAATACATCTGGATGTTCATGATCCGTCGCTAGGTAAGTAGTAACGCCAAAAGCCCCGGGGTTTGCGACCGGGGCTTTTGGCTTTCTCTGGGATTACTCCGAAATGATTGGAAGGAAGCTTTGACATAGAACTCATATCGATCTTTGTCATGAACTCCATGGCCAGCGGATGGTGTCGGGGCATTGCCACCCTTAGCGTGATCCATATCCGGATAGCGCAGGACGAGAACCCATTCGCCATCGTCGGTACGACAGGCTTCGCGGCGCTCTAGGCCGGGCAGGGTAGGGACAACCTCGCGTTGGAAGCGCTCGTTGAGGGCCTCCATCTCAGCGACCTCAACCCCGGGATTGGTGCGAAAACGTACGATTTGCAGAACAGCCATAACCTTCTCCTTCTAGTAGATACTTCAGATTCGAAGGAATATTTGCAGAAAGTACTTCAAATTGCAAGCAATCTTGTAAAGTTCATCTATGGATGAGGAAACACGCTGGCTGGATGAACGCGAGATGGCGGCGTGGAAACCTTTCGTCGTCTCCAGCATGCACTTGATGGCGCAACTGGAGAGAGATCTCAAAAGAGTCTTCGATGTGACCCTCTTGATCATGGAATCTTGTTGTGCTTCGTCACTCCGGGGCCGGATTAACGATGGGTCATCTGGCGGATCAATTCGGAACCCAGGCAAGCGTCATTACCTATCGCCTTGATCGGCTAGAGAAGCGGGGACTGGCGAAGCGATCACGCGGGGAAAAAGATTTCGTCAGGTACATGCCCGAATCACTGCCGTGGGGAGGAGCTGTGCGATCCTTACTGGGGCCAGTTCACATTACAAGTGTGCGTAAACATTTCATTGATCATGTGCCAAGAGAAAAGATTTGGCGGCGATAGCGGATGCCTTCGAGCATCTCTATGGAGCACAACGCAAGAAAGATATTTAACATGCTAAAAGCCGAGGAGGTATCTTTTTAGAGGTTAACTGGGCGGGCTTTTCGGATTTAATGCTCGGCGAATCTATAGCCCATCCCGAGTTCGGTCATTATGTAGATCGGGGCCTTTGGGTTGGGCTCTAACTTCTGGCGTAACTGCGAGATGAAGAGGCGGAGCGAACCATTCTCTTCGGCGTAGTTTGTGCCCCACCCTGCATCAAGAATCTTCCGCTTGGTGACGAGTGAGCCACGATTGGTTGCAAGCACCTCAAGGACCTTCCACTCAGTTGCTGTGAGGTGAGGTGCTGGTGAGTCATTCGGGGTGCGAGTTACGGTTCGGCGAGCAAAATCCACTTCAAGTTCGCCCATTGCCAGGGTACGAAGTTCAATTTTCTCTTCACGACGGCGCGAAACTGCCTTGATACGTGCGAATAGTTCTTCAACATCAAATGGTTTGGTGATGTAATCATCTGCACCATTTTCAAGGGCGGTAATTTTAAATTTGGAATCGGTGCGTCCGGATAGGACGAGGATTGGAACATTGCTCCAGGTGCGAATGTTTTTGATCACCGTTAAACCATCCTGATCGGGTAGGCCGAGGTCACGATGACAACATCCGGATGTTTGTCAATCGCCATAGCGCTTCCGATGGCGGCGTTGGGGGCGGCTATCATTTCGTAACCACGGGCCTGCATATTTACTGCTAGCGCGCGAATGATCTGTGGTGCATCATCGATTACAAGCACTTTAAGCATTGATTGTGACTCCAACTGGAGAGGCAGCCGTTGGAATCGTGACGATTGCTGTGAGTCCTCCACCAGGTGTCTCCCCCAGCGTAAGGGTTGCGCCGACGGCTTCAGTTAGACCATGGCTCAAAGCCAGACCGAGGCCAACGCCACGATCATTATCGACATCGCCCAGCCGGGTGAAAGGTGCAAAGGCGGTTGTGACCAGTGAGGGTTCGATCCCTTGCCGTAATCGATGACTCGAATCTGAACTTCTTGATCATGTTCAGAGATGCTGATCTGTACTCTCTTCTCTGACTTGCCGTGGGTTATTGCGTTCTCGATCAAGTTGGCTAGGACTCTTTCCAGCAAACCAGGATCGGTCCTGAACATCAGAGACCTCGGGCCCTTCAATGAGTTCAACCGAATCCGTAGAGGCTGCGATGGATTTAAGCGCTGTTGGCAAGACGTCATAAATGGAGACATCTTGCAGATGGACTGCGAGTGAGCCTGCCTGGAGTCGACTCATATCGAGCAGATTCTCGATAAGTGCCTTCAACCGTTCTAGCGATGATGCGGCAGTTCCAAGCAGCTCGCGTCGATCACCATCAGACCATTGCACTTGCTTCGTTCTGCAGGCTAGCGACTGATGCTAAGGCAGAGGCGAGTGGTCCTCGCAGATCGTGGCTCACGGCGTTGAGTAGTGCGGTACGCATACGGTCGGATTCAGAAATTTCTTTGGCAGCGTCGGCCTTAGCGGCGAGGATCTCACTCTCCCAAATCAGATCGAGCTGCGAGGCAAGAGCTTCCAAGATTCGAGAGTCGCTGGCATCCAGCATTCGTCCATCACCCTCGATGGTCAGAGTGTCATTGATCCGCCAGGTGAATTTAGTCGTGACGGGATCTTGAGTGACTCCAATATCACCGATCGTTTGCCGCTTGCCTTTATTGGAGTCGTACTCAAGCCTAAGTGAGTTAAAACCGAGGGCTTTTTTGGTGTGGTCGAGTAAGCCGGCCATGCCGGAGTCGCCTCTGATGATTTGGCTGGCGAGCATGGAGAGAAGTGATGATTCTTTGCTGGCGCGCAGCGCTTCGCGTTGGCGGCGACCCGAAGTTTCTACGAGTGATGCAATTAAAAATGCGACAAAGAGGAAGATCAAAAGCGCTAGGACATTATTGCGCTCGGCGATAGTGAAGGTGTGAATCGGCGGGATGAAGTAGAAGTTAAGCAGGGTAACTGATGCCAGAGTGGAGATGATTGCTGGGATAAAGCCGCCGATGAGGCTGATCAGAGAATTAACGAGTAGAAAAATAAGTCCGTCACTAAAGGGATTGAGGCTGCTACGGGTAAGTGTGAGCAACCAGGTGGTGAGTGGCAAAAGTAAAACCAGCGCAGCGAAGGCTTGCAGCAAGCGAGTCCGACCTACCGTGGTGCGCTCAAACTTCCAGGCAAATTTGGGGTTCGGTGCACGTTCGTGAGTTACCAGGTGAACATCGATCTCCTCAGAAAGTCTGGTCACCTTTGAGGCAATTGACTCACCTTGCAACAAACGAGCCCAACGCCCCTTGCTGGTAACTCCAAGAACGACCTGAGTGGCGTTGACGCTGCGTGCAAAATCCAAAATGCTCGTAGGAATATCTTCGGCAGAGATCTCGTGGAATGAACCACCAAGTGAAATTACCAACCGTTCAATCTTGGTGAGTTCCGAGACATCACTTACTTCAATGCCATCGTTTTTAAGGATGTGAACTGCAAATAATTTGGCACCGGGGGAGCGAGCCACGATGCGAGCGGCGCGCTTGATGATGGTTTCGGCCTCTGGGGCGTCATTAACGGCAATCACAATCTTCTCTTGTGACTCCCAAATATCTGATATGCCCTCATCTTTGCGATATTTCTGTAAGCCCTCTTCTACTTTATCTGCCACCCAAAGCAAGGCGAGCTCGCGCAGGGCCGAGAGATTGCCGATTCGGAAATAATTATTGAGGGCAGCATCGATCTTCTCGGCTTGATAGATATTGCCGTGGATCATGCGGCGGTGCAGCGCCTCTGGGGTGATGTCAACGATCTCTACTTGATCGGCTTGACGCAAGAAGAGATCGGGAATTGTTTCAGCCTGCGAAATACCGGTAATTTTCTCGACAACATCATGAATGGATTCGAGGTGTTGGATGTTTACGGTAGAGATGACATCAATACCCGCTGCCAGAATCTCCTCAACATCTTGCCAACGTTTCTCATTTCTAGATCCGGTGATATTGGTGTGGGCGAGCTCATCGACTAGGACAATTTGAGGTTTACGAGCCAAGATGGCATCTAGATCCATCTCGGTGAAGGTACGTCCGGCGTAGATCATCTCTTTACGCGGCAAAATCGTCATGTCGGTGAGCTTCTCTTGGGTGTGGACCCGACCATGAGTTTCTACGATCCCGACGATCACATCGGAGCCACGTTCCCGCCGCCTTTTGCCCTCATCGAGCATGGCGAAGGTCTTACCGACGCCCGGTGCCATGCCTAGGTAGACGCGTAAATTGCCTCGCGAAGCCATGCCTAAAGGTTAGCCCTTCAGTGAAAGGTTGAGCTTAAGAACATTGACGGTCTCCTCGCCCAAGAAACCCAACAAGCGATGATGTGTCGCTGCCTTGATCTTCGCCATGACCTGATCGACTGTTACTCCTTGTGCTGCTGCAACTCGCTTGGCTTGCAGATCTGCATACGCGACCGAGATATCTGGATCTAGACCGGAGCCGCTAGAAGTAATGGCATCGGCAGGAACAGCGGACAGTGGAACACCTTCTTCCTTTGCGATGGCTGCTTTGCGGGTCGTGAGTGTTGCGGTCAGGTTTGGATCATTAGGACCAGCATTTGTTGCTCCTGATGCGAGTGGGTCATACCCGTTGCTGCCCGCGTTGCTAGGACGGGAGTGGAACCACTGCTCACCGGTAAATGATTGACCGATCAGAGATGAACCAACGGTTGTGCCATGTGCGGTTACGAGCGATCCATGAATCTGATTCTTGGCATATAGCTCGCCAACTCCAAAAGAAACCAAGGGATATCCAAGGCCCAGGATCACCGTGATGACCAACAGGAAACGGATTGAGGTAAGTATTTGTTTGAGAGAGTTCATGATTATCCCAACCTTGGAATGAGTTGAACGAGAAGATCGATGAGTTTGATTCCGATAAATGGAGATATGAGTCCACCGACTCCATAGATCAGAATGTTGCGGGTAAGTAGCGACCCGGCGCTCGCTGGACGATATTTCACGCCTTTGAGGGCGAGTGGTACCAGGGCAATGATGATCAGTGCGTTAAAGATTACGGCTGACAAGATTGCAGAGTGCGGACTATGTAGATGCATGATGTTAAGACGGCTAAGCCCAGGAAATTGCGTGGCAAACATTGCCGGCAAGATGGCAAAGTATTTAGCCACGTCGTTTGCGATTGAAAACGTGGTGAGTGCGCCACGAGTAATCAATAACTGTTTGCCGATCGCCACAATTTCGATCAACTTGGTTGGATCTGAATCTAAATCCACCATGTTGCCGGCCTCTTTAGCGGCCGAGGTTCCGGAGTTCATCGCAACTCCAACATCTGCTTGTGCTAAAGCTGGAGCATCGTTGGTTCCGTCGCCGCACATGGCAACCAATCGACCGCCTTGTTGTTCGGCCTTGATCAGATCCATCTTGTCTTGAGGTTTTGCCTCGGCCAAGAAATCATCGACTCCGGCTTCGCGAGCAATTGCCTCGGCGGTCAACTTGTTATCGCCCGTGATCATCACGGTGCGAATTCCCATCTTGCGCAGCTCGTCAAAGCGCTCTTTCATGCCAGGCTTTACGACATCTTTGAGGTGAATAACGCCTTGCACCTTCTTTATACCTTTAGCGGAGTAAGCAACAACAAGAGGAGTGCCACCTGTACGCGCGATGGCATCGACCTTCTCTTGTAGTTCGACACCCGCTGCAGAATTTTCACCCGACCCAGGTCAGGACAGATGAACCCGCACCTTTGCGATACTCAGCAACAGATCCATCAGCGGCGGTTATATCAGCACCACTCATGCGAGTTTCGGCTGTAAATGGAACGAAGGTCGCACCGACAAGCTGCTTCTCCCAATCTGAAGAGGCATTTCCGTTGGCTTGGGAGAGGGTGATAATCGACTTACCTTCCGGGGTCTCATCAGAGCTGCTGGATAGGTAAGCGCTATGTATGAGCTCTGTGATGTGCACGCCAGATAGCGGAATGAACTCGACCGCTTGGCGATTGCCGTAGGTAATGGTGCCGGTCTTATCGAGTAACAATGTGTTCACATCACCTGCTGCTTCAACTGCGCGACCAGACATAGCCAAGATATTGCGTTGCACCAGACGGTCCATACCTGCGATACCAATTGCAGATAGCAAGGCGCCAATAGTGGTTGGGATCAGACAAACCAGGAGCGAGACCAAGACAACGATGGTCTGTTGTGCATGGCTAAAAATTGCAAGTGGTTGCAAGGTCACAACTGCCAACATGAAGATGATGGTCAAACTTGCGAGCAGAATGTTAAGTGCAATTTCATTAGGGTCTTCTGGCGTGATGCGCCTTCAACTAAAGCAATCATGCGATCGATAAAGGTTTCGCCGGGACGAGCGGTTATTCGCACAACGATCCGTCAGCGAGGACGCGAGTTCCACCAGTAACAGAGGAGCGATCTCCGCCAGCTTCACGGATTACGGGAGCGGATTCGCCGGTGATCGCTGATTCATCGACGCTAGCAATGCCTTCGATAATTTCGCCATCGCTTGGAATCAGATCGCCTGCTTCACAGACCACGATGGAGCCGAGTGTTAACTCACTCGATGCCACGATGCTTTCAGAACCGTCGGTAGAAAGTAGGCGCGCCATGGAACTGGTGCGCGTCTTGCGCAAGGTATCGGCCTGTGCTTTTCCGCGACCTTCGGCGATTGCCTCGGCCAAGTTAGCAAATATCACCGTTCCCCAGAGCCAGGCCACGATCCACCAGGTAAATACATTGCTATGTTGAATTGCAAGTACAATGGTGAAGATCGCTCCGATTTCGACGACGAACATCACCGGGTTTTTTGCCATGGCGCGCGGATCTAATTTGCGCACCGCCGATGGCATTTCGGTGTAGAGCTGACGTGGATCAAGAATTGTCATCGGAGTCCCTCTGCTAGTGGTCCTAGTGCGAGTGCTGGAATATAAGTAAGTGCCACAACTACAACGGCAACCGTGATAAGTAGCGCCACGAAAAGACCATTGCGGGTGCTTAGCGTTCCCTTGCTTTCAGGGACAACTCCTTGCTTGGCGATAGATCCAGCAAGTCCGAACACCAACAACATCGGAATAAAGCGACCAAGGGCCATCACAATGCCCAGTGCGATGTTGAGAAAGGGCCTGTTGCCGCTCAATCCAGCAAAGGCGCTGCCATTGTTATTGCCGGCTGAGGTAAATGCGTAGAGCAATTCGCTCAGACCATGTGAGCCCGTGGCAGAGATGGATTTGCGAACCCCTGAATTGCTAAATGCGATTCCCGCTCCCACTAGTACTAATAGAGGTGTGGTCAATATATAGAGCGAGGCGAACTTGATCTCTTTCGCCTGGATTTTCTTACCAAAGAACTCTGGCGTTCGACCCACCATAAGTCCGCATAAGAAGACGGTGACCATAGCCAGGATCAACATTCCATAGAGTCCAGAGCCGGTACCGCCCGGTGATATCTCACCAAACATCATGTTGAGCATCAGGACTCCGCCCGCCAAGGGCGTAAAGGATCGTGAGCTGCATCAATTGCACCCGTAGATGTGCTGTTGTTGCGGAAGCAAAGAGCGCAGATGCGCCAACTCCAAAGCGGTTTTCTTTGCCTTCCATCGATGAACCCGCGACCGTGAGTGCGGTACCAGAGTGATGTAGTTCCAGGGCAGTGGTTGCGGCAGTCGATGCGAGGAAAATTCCCACCATCGCTCCCAGGATTGCCAAACCTTGCTTCTTATTATTGATCAGTTTGCCCATGGTCCAAGGCAGGGCAAATGGAATTACAAGAAGCAGGAATATTTCTAAGAGATTGGTAAATCCGCTTGGATTTTCAAAGGGATGAGATGAGTTGGCATTGAAGAAGCCGCCACCATTTGTTCCAAGTTCCTTGATCGCCTCTTGACTTGCGACAGGTCCACCGGGAATATGTTGAATCGCTCCGGTGATTGTGTGGATGGTGCGGGTGGCACTGAAGTTTTGGATTACGCCATTGAGCATCAAGATGAACGTTGCAATGAAGCTAAAGGGAAGCAGGATCTTAAAGATGGTGCGATACATATCAACCCAGAAGTTTCCTAGGCTTTCACCGTTACGAGCGTTGAATGCTCGAACCAGTGCGATGGCAACCACAATTCCAGCTGCGGCAGAGGCGAAATTTTGAATCGCCAAACCAGCCATCTGCGCGAAAAACCCAAGGGTGGACTCGCCTGAGTAGTTCTGCCAATTGGTATTGGTGACGAAAGAGATCGCGGTATTCCAGGCAAGGGCTGGTGACATCCCTTTAAAACCCTCCGACCAAGGAAGGTATTGCTGAAGTCGCAAAATTCCGTAAAGGAAGAGGATCGAAATTCCAGAGAAGCTAAGAAGGGAAGCGGCGTAGCCTTTCCAGGATTGGGAGGATCTAGCGTTGATTCCGATACTGGAGTAGAAGCGCTTTTCCAGCCAACCAACTTTTTCGGATTGAAATACTTTGGCCATGTAATTGCCCAGGGGGACAATTGATACGCCGATCAAAATAACAAGTGCAAGATCGGTTAAAAGGGTCGAAGAAAGTTCGCTCATTTAGAAATTCTCCGGAAAGAGCAGCGCCACGATCAAATAGCCAGCAAGCAAGATTGCAATTATAAGCCCAATTGTCTGTGCCATCAGATCCGCCCTAAGCCTTTTAATATCAATCCAAAGGCAGCAAAAATCACGGCAAATCCCGCAATAGCTAGTACATCAGCCATCGAATTCCTCCCCATAGTAAGACCGTAGTGTAGGTCTATGGCTAGGTTAGGAAAGGGAAGGGTAAGGGGAGAAATAAGAGATGCCTAACAACTTCCTAACAGCCACAAGGTCGGCGGGGTTGCTGACAGATGGACGATAGGCATGGTATTTTTTTACAAGTGAACCGGGGCGCAAACCCTGATCCACCTACTTACTCGTGTAAGTCAGCTTAAGCACGGGGTTCGTCGGTGCTACGACGATCCTTGTGTATCGCCCACCATTCGGTGAGCAAACCACAAAAAGCAATAGCGTTTGCAATCCATCCAATAAGTAACATTTACATCTCCCTTCTTCTCTCCTGACTGGACGCCACCAGTGCAGGGGAAGTCAGAGAAGAAGGGTTGTAAGTGCTCTTAAATTATTGGAAGCTGTTAATTGGATCTGTCTGAGCATCCGAAAGTGTGGACAAGAGAGCGTTGTGAGTCCCACCGATAGGGTTGGTAGATGTCCAGTGATAAGAACCAACAGATGAAGTTGGTTGGGGAAGCTTTGGCCGCAGCTATTGAAGCAATTGGTGGCCAGCCACGCGAGGGCCAGATCCAAATGGCCGAAGCGGTCGCAAATGCGCTGACCGATCGACACCATCTATTAGTTCAAGCAGGCACCGGTACGGGAAAGTCGCTGGCTTATTTGGTTCCTGCTCTCGTTCATGGCAAGAAGGTCTTGGTCGCCACCGCTACCTTGGCGCTGCAGAGGCAGTTGGTAGAACGCGACCTTCCCAAGATTCAGCCCGCTCTGGAAAAAGTTTTGCAGCGGGATCTCACCTTTGCCGTATATAAAGGTGTCGGCAATTACCTCTGCCTGCAGAAGATGAATGGTGCCGAGCAAGATCCCGATGGTGAAGTCCTGATGGAGATCGGTATCCTCGAGAAAGATCAGAAGCGACTCAAGGCATGGGCTCGACTCCTGGGATTACAGGGGATCGCGATGATGCCCCCGATGTTGATCGCAGGGTCTGGGCGGCAAATTCGGTCTCAGGCCGCGAATGCATTGGCAAAGATGATTGCGCCTTTGGATCGCAGTGTTTTGCCATTGCAGCAAAGGCCAAGGCACAAACTGCTGATGTAGTTGTCACTAACCACACTTTGCTTGCTATCGAGATCGTCGATAACCATCCCGATCCTGCCTGATCGCGACGCAGTGATTTTGGATGAAGCGCACGAGTTTATGGATCGCACAACGCAGGCTGTTACTGAGGAGTTAACCGCTGCTCGAGTAGAGCGCGCTGCAAAGATGGCAGCCAAACATATTCCGAGCAAAGCAACGATCGCCTTCAACAAGGCGGCCGATGAGTTCGCTGAAGCGATCGCAGATTTCGCGGGTGATGTACGCAATGACCCCAGCAAATCTGGACGTTTGCCCGAACTTCCTAAACAACTTGAATCGCCGATCCGTAAAGTAAAAGAGGCTGCAGCGGCGGTGGTTGCGGTGATTAACGCCGACTCCGATGTGATCGAATCGGATTTGATGGCACAGCGCGCTCGCGTCAAAGGTGCGACCGCCGAGATTCAAACTATCGCGACCAAGATGCTGCGCCCAGGTGCCGATCAAGTGATGTGGTTTGAACCGACCTTCTCCTCGCTCTATCTCGCCCCACTCGAAGTATCCGATGTCTTGCGCCGAAACTTGCTCACCGAGTCCCCTGTTATTGCGACCTCAGCGACGCTTACGATCGGTAAATCCTTTGACGCGATTGCACGATCTATTGGCTTTGTAGTTGGACAAGATATTGATGAGGAGAGTGATGAGAGCGATGAGAGCCGCGGCGCAATAGATCCCGCCAATGTGCAGATGCTCGATGTTGGATCACCCTTTGATTTCGCCTCCCAAGGGATGTTGTACCTGCCGCGCCATCTCGCGGAGCCTGGTCGTGATGGACCTGCGAAGGATGCGCTTAACCGAACTCGGTGAGCTCATCGAAGCGGCAGGTGGTCGCACCTTGCGCTATTTAGTTCGTGGCGCGGAGTTGAGATGGCAGATGAACATCTGCGCCGAGTACTTGCAGAACTTAAGATGCCGATCATCACGCAACGGCGCGGTGATTCGGTAGGGCCACTTGTCGAGAAAGTTTGCGAAAGATCCACGTTCGATTCTTGCTCGGAACAATCTCGCTCTGGCAAGGAATCGATGTGCCGGGACCTTCCTGCACCTTGGTTGCCATTGATCGCATTCCATTTCCACGTCCTGATGAACCGGTGATGAGTGCGCGATCGGCTCAGGCAGATAAATCAGGAGGATCTGGTTTTATGCAGGTCTCATTGCCTCGTGCCGCTCTCTTGTTATCACAAGGAACGGGGCGATTGATTCGATCAATTGATGATCGTGGAGTCGTTGCAATTTTGGATTCGCGTATCGTCACTAAGCGCTACGGATCCATCCTGCTTAACTCAATGCCGCCGTTCTATCGCACCAGCGATGGGCACGTCGTTAAAGAATCACTCAAGCGATTAGATAAGCAGTTCTCCGAGCAAGGCCTTGTAAATCTGGCCAATGTTTGGCAAATGATGGATGCAGGTGCATTGATACCACCTCATCAAAGGCGACCCAACGAATCTCCTGCGATTCATCGTTCATCTCGTGAGCCACTAAGATCTGGGCTCACTAGAGCAATGATGGTGTCATAGCGCCAAGGGCCATGGTCGTCGGTGAAGGTATAGATCGGCTCAATTAAGTCGGTATCGATTCCCAGCTCTTCACGGGCTTCGCGCTTAGCGCCTTCCAGATATGGACTCGTGGCTATCTTTAGCGCCACCCGGAATTCCCCAGGTATCGCCGTTATGAACCCATGGCGCACGGTGTTGTAACAAGATGGTGCCATCGCGAATGAGCAATAAGTCCGGCGGCGCCATGGAGCCCCCAATGCTTATTGCCGCAGCTGCATTGAATCCAGCCGTCTCCATCGCTTGATGCCATGTTCCTAGAGTGGCATGACTTTCCACAACTTTCTCGTATACACAGGTCGGCTCTGAGGGTAAGCGGCAGTGAACTTCCGCGCGCTTTTAGCCTTGCAAGATGATCTTTATGGCTGGTTTATTGATGGCGGCAAACTGCGCGGCGGGACCCTGCGTTCAGGTCTACACCGACCCGACCACTCACCAATTAATTATTACTGCGAATCAGAATCGACCCGGAACGATAGTTGCTCCGCACCCAAGACCTGCGCCGACCCGGCCTTATGTAGCCGCGCCCAGGCCAACGGTTAAGCCAAAACCGCAGACTTGGATCCCTTACAAAGTAACGCCGATAGTTCATCGACCATATAAGCCGCCGGTGAAGAGGAAGCCGAGCGTGGTTCACAAAGTTGTGACGGCGGCGCTTTCGCTATCGGATCAAATCACGCGACTTTTGCCCGGCAGCAAGATCTTGTATCAACCCAGCAACGGTGCGCTCACGGATGTGCCAGTTTATTTCTGGAGTGATACCAACTCAGTCTTTAGCGTAGTGACCACAATTTTAGGTGTTGGCGTAAATGTATTGATGAATCCAGTCATTCGTCTGGAACTTTGGCGATGGCACAACATTTTCTACATCCAGTGCTGGCGGCCCATATCCCGATTCAACGATCACTCATACTTACAAGAGCCCTGGAACTACACGATCAATCTTATCGATCTCATGGGCTGGATCATGGGCGGCTCAAGGTGCTGCCATGCTTCCAATTCTCGGTGGTGCGATCGTGCAGAGCACATCGGCAACGATTCAGGTGTCACCTGCTCCTACGAATTTCACACGGTGAAGTTATGCACATATCTATCTGGGCGTTGATCGTGGTGACACTGCTTCGCACCATCTTTAAGCCATGACAACACACACTGCAACTGAATTGAACTCTCCTCACGATCTACTTAGCCGCCGTTCCATTTATGGTCGGCTATCACCCGCAAGATTCCCTGGTCGCTATGGCGCTGCGTGACGATAAAGTCGTAATGGCGATGCGGGTTGATTTTCCAGATGAGCAATCCATCGAGGCAATCAGCAAAACAATTGCCCTGCATTTACTTCGTGAGCAGGCGAGCGAGGCGATTATCGTTGGATACCTACCAGCGGCGGTTATTGAAAGCGATCCATTATTGGTGGTCCGCGAAATTATTTCTGGCCACTCGATCATCGTCAAGGAGTGCATTGAAGTACGAGGCGGAAGATTTCGATCCAGTCTCTGCGCTGATCTCGAGTGTTGCCCGCCCGAGGGCAATCAGGTTCCAGAGCTCTCCGATAGCCGGGTAACTGCAGAGCAAGTAGCTGCCGGTAATCCGCTGCCATTCTTGGATCTCGATGAGATGAAGCGTTCCATTGCGGCAAATCCATTAGATAAAGAGTTGCTTAAGGCGATTAAATCGGTGGCCGAGATCGATTACGAATCTGCGGAGGTCAACGCGCGACAACGTGAAGGCGCCAACGCGATCAACCAGATGGCGTTGGAGTTTCTTCGCGATGGAGTGGTAAACGATAAGGCTTTAATTGCTCTGGTTTTGGTGCGACTGCACGATCTACAGGTTCGCGACTATGCCATGGGATTTGCTTCGGAAAACTCCGATGATCAATTGTGGGATATGTGGCGTTGGTTACTTCGCGTAGCGCCTCGAGGTTACGTCGCCCCCGTTGCGGTCATATTTGCAACCGCTTCATACGAGCGCGGAGATGGGGCACTCGCCCAACGCGCACTGGATAGGGCGTTTGAAGATAGTCCTAAATATCAGATGGCAAAGCTGTTGCGTCGAACCTTTGCGGCAGGTTGGCCACCGTCGGCCTTTTCGCAGATGAGAGCAGACCTTCATCCTAAGATCTGCGCCGCGATCTACGGGGAATCATCCGCTCAATCGGAGTAGCATCCATCTCATGATTATTGGCGTGCCCAAAGAGATCAAAAATAACGAATCCCGCGTCGCACTTACCCCCTCTGGAGCACATGCGCTAAGCGCCCACCACACCGTCTTGATCGAAAGTGGAGCTGGAGTTGGTTCAGCAATTAGCGATGCGGATTATGTAGCCGCTGGGGCTCAGATTGTTTCCACCGCCGATGAGGTCTGGGAACGCTCCGAGATGATCATGAAGGTCAAAGAGCCGATCGCAGTCGAGTACCCCAAGATGCGCAAAGGGCAGATCCTCTTTACCTATCTACATCTCGCCGCAGATAGAGATTTAACTCTTGCGCTGATGCAGCAAGGTGTCACCGCGATCGCATACGAGACCGTTGAACTCAATCGCACGCTTCCGCTACTCGCACCGATGTCCGAGGTTGCAGGTCGCATGTCGATACAAGTTGGTGCAACCGCGCTGCAACGTCCCGAAGGTGGTCGTGGAGTATTGCTGCCAGGAGTTCCCGGAGTTCGTCCCGGCAAAGTTGTGATCTTAGGCGGGGGAGTTGTTGGAGTCGCAGCGGCCACAATCGCACATGGAATGCATGCCGATGTCACCATCCTCGATCTCAATTTGGCGCGGTTAGCTGAGATTGATCAGATCTTTGCCGGTCAGGTAAAGACTCTCGCCTCATCTAAATACGAGATCGAGCAACAATGCATGGTAGCTGATTTAGTTATTGGCGCGGTGCTCGTGCCGGGTGCAAAGGCTCCAAAGCTGGTCACTCAAGATTTAGTTGCCAAGATGAAGCCGGGTTCAGTTTTGGTTGATGTAGCTATCGATCAAGGTGGATGTTTTGAAGGATCTCGCGCCACTACACATGCTGAGCCAACTTTCAAAGTTCACGATTCTTTGTATTACTGCGTCGCCAATATGCCCGGAGCGGTGCCTGCGACATCGACCTATGCGCTCGCGAATGCCACCATTAAATATGCAGTAGCTATCGCTGATTTGGGCTGGCAGGCGGCGGTTTCAAGTGATCCTGCCCTGGGCTCAGGCCTCAATGTGCACGATGGGCAGATCCGCTACGCGGCGGTTGCTGCTGCTCACGGGCTCTAGTAACCTACCCATATGAACAACCGCAGCCTCCTCCTTCGCTGCCGCGGCGGGGCCAACTAACCGGTCACCTCGCTCGCGGGGGTTTTGCCATGCCGGTTAACCAATCAGACGGCAAAGAGCCCCAGCGAATTTAAAGGAGAACGTTCATGAAATATCCAGATCAACAACCTTCCACCATGCCAGTGCATCGATATGCACCTTTTATTCCTGTTGATTTAGCAGATCGCACCTGGCCCTCAAAGCGCATCACCAAAGCCCCACAGTGGTGCTCGGTAGATCTGCGCGATGGCAACCAGGCGCTGATCGACCCTATGGATCCCCATCGCAAATTGACCATGTTCAATCTATTGGTCAAGATGGGTTACAAGGAGATCGAGGTTGGATTCCCCAGCGCATCACAGCTGGACTTCGATTTTGTTCGCAAGATTATTGAAGAAGATTTAATTCCAGATGATGTAGTCATTCAAGTATTGACTCAGGCTCGTCGCCCATTGATTGAGCGAACCTTTGAATCAATTAAAGGCGCCAAGCAGGTCGTCATCCACTTGTATAACTCAACGTCCACGCTGCAACGCCGTGTGGTCTTTGGGCAAGATAAAGAGGGCATCAAGAAGATTGCAACCGATGGTGCTCAGATCTGTCTCGATTTGGTTGCAACCGTTCCAGGTACAACCGTCTTCTTCGAGTACAGCCCGGAGTCCTACACCGGTACCGAGTTGGAATATGCCAAAGAGGTCTGCGACGCTGTTAACGATATTTGGAAGCCAACTCCAGATCACAAGACGATTATCAACCTTCCTGCAACAGTCGAGATGGCATCGCCCAACGTCTATGCAGATTCGATCGAATGGATGCATCGCAACCTTAAGTATCGTGATTCCATCGTGCTCTCATTGCACCCACACAATGATCGCGGGACCGGAGTTGCAGCTGCAGAACTTGCATACTTGGCTGGAGCAGATCGCATTGAAGGAACTCTCTTCGGAAACGGTGAGCGCACCGGCAATGTCTGCTTGGTAACTCTTGGTCTTAATTTGTTTAGCCACGGAATCGATCCCCATATCGATTTCTCTAACATCGATGAGATCCGTCGCACCGTTGAGTACTGCAATCAATTGCGCGTTCCTGAGCGCCATCCTTATGGTGGCGACTTGGTCTTCACTGCATTCTCGGGTTCACACCAGGATGCAATCAAAAAAGGTTTGGAACATATGCAACGCGATGCCGAAACCGCTGGCGTGCATATCGATCAACACACCTGGGCAGTTCCTTACCTACCTATCGACCCCAAAGATATTGGTCGCTCCTACGAGGCAGTTATTCGCGTTAACTCCCAGTCGGGTAAGGGTGGCGTCGCCTACTTGATGAAGAACGAACACCAACTCGATCTTCCACGTCGCTTGCAGATCGAATTTTCACAGGTGGTTCAATCAAAGACTGATTCCGAGGGTGGAGAGGTAACTCCCGATGAGCTCTGGAAGATCTTTGAAGATGAGTACCTACCCGCTTCTGACAATCAATGGGGTCGCTTCAAGTTGGTTGGACTTTCGCAGAGCAGCCACTTGGATGAAGATGTAAATCTCAGCGTTGAACTCTTGGATAACCACGCGATCCAATCGCTAACGGGTACCGGCAATGGACCGATCGCAGCCTTCGTAGACATCATGAACAAACATGTCGGTGGGGCTGGAGTTCGAGTTTTGGATTACTACGAGCACGCGCTATCTGCTGGTGGCGACGCCAAGGCTGCTGCCTACTTAGAGTGTGAAGTCGCAGGCCACGTCTTTTGGGGAGTCGGAATTGACCCCAGCACTACGACCGCTGCCCTCAAGGCGGTTGTCTCAGCGGTAAATCGAGGCCTGCGACAGTAGTACGCGATACGGTGGACCCATGTCGGTCTACCGCGATCAAGCGATCGTTCTGCGAACCCAGAAATTGGGGGAGGCTGACCGCATCATCACCCTCTTCACCCGTGAGCACGGGCGAATCAAGGCTGTTGCTAAGGGCGTGCGCCGCACCAAATCCAGGTGGGGTGCGCGCCTTGAGCCAGCGTCACATGTAGATCTGCAGCTCTACTCTGGTCGCACCTTCGACACCGTGACTCAAGCAGTCAGTTTGGAAAATTACGGCGATACCTTGTCGTTGGATTATCAACGATGGACCGTGGCTTCTGCGATCTTGGAAGCAGCAGAGCGCTTCGTTTCACACGAGCATGAGCCAGCCTTGCAGCAGTACTTGCTACTTGTCGGTGCCCTCAAAGCGCTGGCGCACGAGACATACGACGCTTCACTGATTCTCGATGCCTTCTTGCTGCGCTCGCTCGCCGTTGCTGGATACGCGCCTTCATTGACTAACTGTTCTCGCTGTAATGCACCTGGACCACATAAATATTTCTCTTTGGTTGGTGGCGGAAGTGTTTGCGCCAATTGCAAACCCAGTGCTGCTCCAACACCTCACTCGCAGACGCTAGAACTGATGCAGCAGCTTTTAAGCGGGGAGTGGGAATTTGCCTCGGTGAGCGAGCAGCGGTATCGCCGCGAAGCTTCCGGTCTTATAGCCGCATACCTGCAATGGCATTTGGAGCGTGGTCTTCGCAGCCTCCCACTTGTTGAGAGAATGTGACCATGAGTTCGCCTAAGCCTCCCAAGGTTGCCAACGTCCCTCATCACGTTGCAATCGTGATGGATGGCAATGGTCGCTGGGCCAAGAAACGTGGACTCCCACGTACCGCGGGACACGAGATGGGTGAGGCTGCGCTCCTCGATGTTGTTAAAGGTGCGATTCAAATCGGTGTCAAGGAGATCAGCGCATACGCCTTCTCTACCGAGAATTGGCGGCGCAGTCCTGATGAGGTCAAATTCTTAATGGGATTTAATCGCGATGTATTGCGAAGGCGCCGTGATGAGATGCACGAACTAGGAGTGCGGGTTCGCTGGGTAGGTAAGCCGGGCCGACTTTGGAAATCAGTTATCGCAGAACTTCAAGAGGCCGAGGAACTCACTAAGCGCAATAAGGTATTAACGCTCAATATGTGTGTGAACTACGGCGGCCGGACAGAGTTGGTAGATGCTATTAAGGCAATTGCGGCTGATGTAAAAAGTAAGAAGATTATTCCTGACTCAATAACCGAAAAGTCAGTGCAAAAGTATTTATACAACCCGCAGATGAGCGAAGTGGATTTGTTCCTTCGTACTTCGGGGGAGGAGCGGACCTCTAATTTCTTGCCCTGGCAATCGGTCTATGCCGAGATGGTTTTTATGGATGTTCTGTGGCCGGATGTTGATCGGATGACCCTCTGGAAAGCTATTGAAATTTATAATCAACGCGAGCGGAGATTTGGCAAGGCTTAAAAGCGACCCAATCTTCTAAGCCCTGCCCTCTCACGCAATATTTAGTTCTGTAACTCTTATTTATTTTTACTGAAATTCTTTACTTTGTCTTTGTAGGTGTTGGATGGGTCATCTTCATATTGTGATCCATCTTCATGGTCGTGTGCTTCATGACCGTCGTGTGCTTCATAACGGTGGTGTGCTTCATTGCATCGTGTTTCATGGTGTGTGGCATCGCTGTTGGCGTAGCAGCAAGGGCTGGGCTAACAGCAGCGATTGTGATGATTGTGACGATGGTGGTTATGCGGATAACTTTCATGGAAATCTCCCTTTAAGGCTAGGTGGTAGGAGAAGGTTAATCAGGGATCCCAGAAAAGGCAACCAGTAAAACGCATTTTACTGGTTGCCTTTTTTCGTGTCTTCTGCCACAGTATCCCCATGGACTTGCAACCGCTCTTTGATGCGATCAATGACGAAGTCCCTAGAACCGAATTCTGATTTGGCTGTACTGAGGGAGGTGCTGTTGAGCGTGACAAGTCGTAAGAACTTTGACACCAAGACCATGAAGCGCTTTGGTGAACTCTCAGGAAAAGCACATCAACATCGCAGGCTTAAGCCCAGTACTTCGGAGATTGAATTTGAGCTGGTTGGACTCTCCGGGAGCGCGCGAAAGATCAGCGAGTTCGCACTTCAAGTCGAGGAGATTCTCCTCACGGTCGAACTTGCAAGAGTTAAAAAGTGTGAGGGTGAAGATTGCGAAGCGCTCTTCATTGATGAGAGCAAGAATAAGTCACGGCGTTGGTGCGCGATGGCGCACTGCGGAATGTTGCGTAAGAGCAAGATTTATTACGACAAGCATCGTCGGGTTAATCCGATTGTGGAAGAAGAAACTAAGTTGGGAGCAAAGAAATGATCGTTCTCTATGTTGTGGCCTTTATCGCAGGGCTCTTTACAATCCTGGCGCCGTGTATCTGGCCGCTGCTTCCTATTGTGTTGGCAGATGTCACTCAATCTAAATCGAAACGTCGCCCACTCGGTATAACAGCTGGCGTAGCGATCTCGTATGCCTTCTTCACTCTGGCGATCTCAGCACTGGAGAGCACCCTAGGACTCAATCCCAACGTCCTTCGCAAATTCGCTGTCGTAGTCTTGTTGGTCATTGGTATCTCCATGGCTGTCCCTGCATTGTCGCGCCGCATGGAAGCTTCGATCTCCAGATTTAGCGGTCGTTTTGGTGGAGTCGGTCGTAATCAGCGCTCAGATTTCGGCGGTGGATTTATTACCGGTTTAGCACTTGGAATCGTATGGACACCTTGTAGTGGTCCTATCTTGGCTTCGGTTGCAGTCTTGGCCGGTACCAACAAGGTATCTCTTGAGACAGTCATCGTCACGCTCTTCTACGTTGCTGGTGTATCTATCCCGCTCTTTGGTTTTGCTGTTGGTGGACAGAAGCTTCTCGCAAAGTCCCGTCGCCTCTCAAAGCACACTGGTCGCATCCAAATTGCATCTGGCTTGATCATGATTCTCACGGCAGTTGCAATTTATACAAACTACGACAAGACAATTGAAGCTAAATTGCTCAATGCAGTTCCTTCATACACCAATGCCTTGACGAGTATTGAAAGAACTTCAAGTGTGACCAAGGCTTTGGCGAAGCTCAAGGGAACCAAGAACGTTCCTGCTTCGGCAAATGTAGATACTTCGGGACTATTCAATGGAAGTGGGGGAGCGCCATCTAAGGCTCCTGAGTTCACTGGCATTGCTAAGTGGCTCAACACATCCGGTCCACAGACTCTTGCAAGTTTGAAAGGCAAAGTTGTACTTGTCGACTTCTGGACCTACAGCTGCATCAACTGCCTACGAACCTTGCCGCACGTTGAGGCCTGGTACAACAAATATCACTCTGCTGGGTTCGACGTGATTGGCGTAAGCACACCTGAGTTCGCCTTCGAAAAGGATGCTGGCAATGTGAGTTCTGCAATCAAGCGCTACAAGATTCCTTACCCAGTTGCACTCGACAATAACTATGCAACCTGGAACGCCTATAACAATGAGTACTGGCCTGCTGAATACCTCATTGATGCTACGGGCCACATCCGTCGTGCTGAGTTCGGCGAAGGAAACTACGGCGAGACCGAGCAAGCGATCCGCACCCTGCTAGGAAATGCAGGACACACTGTGACGGTCGCTCCATCTGATCTTCCGGATACAACTCCTACAAATCAAAATACTCCGGAGACCTACTTTGGTAGCAACCGTGCTCAATATGGCTACCCAGAGCCAAACTATCCGAATGGAACCTTTACGATTCCAGAGCAAGCTGACGGTGCCCGTCGATCAATTTGCCTTCGGTGGCATATGGACGATCGCATCTGAGTATGCGCAAGCCACAAAGGGCGCAACGCTCACCGAGCACTTCCAAGCCACCAAGGTCTATCTCATCCTCAATCCTGTTAAAGGCGTAACCAACAAGGTCGATGTCACTTTCAATGGCAAACCTCTTGTCGGCAAATTTGCGGGAAGCGATGTGGTGAACGGTGTCATAACCCCCGATTCAGATCGGTTGTACAACATCTTCGATAGTGGCAACACACAGACCGATGGCACGTTGAAGTTCACCTTCGAGAACACCGGAACCCAGGCCTTCACCTTCACCTTCGGATAAGCCCTGGAGTCTTTGAAGTAGACTCACCGCATGCATAAAGCCCTGCTGCTCGCCGCTCTTACTTCGGTGGCGACCGCGCTCGGTGGATTTCTTGCGGTGAGAGTTCGGGATCGAACTCATATCATCTTGGGACTAGCTGCAGGTCTCATGCTCGGCCTGGTCTTCTTTGATCTGATCCCTTCGGTCTTTGAAGAGAATCCAACCCACTTTGGGGGAGTGCGGTCGGTGGGTCTAGCAATCGTCTTGGGCTTTTTGATTCTCCATTTTTCAGAGCGCTGGTTTGCAACTCACGAGCCGTACGACTCGCATCACGATAACGACCATACCCATCACGCCGGTCGTCTAGCCGCTTTTGCGATGGCGGGCCACGTCTTCGCCGATGGTCTTGGGGTTGGAGCAGCCTTTAGAGTTTCAAGCTCATTAGGACTCGCCGTCTTTGCCGCGATTATGGTCCACGCCTTTAGCGATGGACTTAACACCGTCACCTTCCTCATCAAAGAGAAGATGTGGACCAAGAAAGCGCGCGGTCTACTGATCGTTGATGCCATAGGACGTATTAGCGGTGCGGCCGTTGGCTCTTATGTTGCCTTTGGAGCGAATTGGATCGCGCTCTACCTGGCACTCTTTGCGGGATTTGTTATTTATATCGCGACATCGCACATCTTGCCTGAGGCCCACTCCCGCCACCCCTCACGATGGACTCTTCTTGCGACGATTGCCGGAGTATTGATCATGTGGGCCGTGGTTGCCGGCGGGGCTTAGTACGCATTGTTTAATCTTCGGCATTAATTCTTTGAAGTTAAAACTTTCTCGAGTCATAAGTCACTAGGCGCATGTAAGAGAGTAATCTCGCCCTGGCCTATGCAAAGGGGAAGCATTAATGACCAAATTAAGTGATCTTGTTTACGAAGAACAACTTGGTAAAACAGGCTATCCACTCGATCGCATTCGTCACCTCTTTAACCGCTCGCTAACTATGTATGAAAAAGAAGGTTCTCCATTTAAATTTGGAATGGGTGAAAATTATTATTGGCTCACAACTGGACTTAGTTATAGCGGCTTGAATGGCGCTGGAGTCTATAGCTCAGATCCGCAAATCCTTGAAGAAGCGCTAGCACCCCTCTACGAAGCAAGAGTTCCCCACAGCATTGCTCTTGGAGGGGCTGGTTTAGTACACGCTGATGCATTACGAGCAAAAGGTTATGTGAATAAAGGTGCTGCTCCCTTGATGGGGTATGCCTTAGATCCAGAGAAAGATTTTTTAAATCTTCGCCCAGGACTTGAGGTAAAAAGAGTCGAAGTCCAAGGCGATTTAGATCAAGCAGTCTCTGTGCTTTCCGAAAGTTTTAAGATGTCCGTAGAGGATTGCCTCGCATATTGTTCGGCTTCGCTTGGTGTCGGCGACGCATTTCGTTACATTCTGTTGGACGATGGTCAACCTGTCGCTACAGCTCTATTCGCTCGAGTTGAAAAATTCTTAACCTGTTGGGATGTGGCAACAGTCCCAGCTCACCAGCGTAAAGGCTATGGCGAGGAATTGCTCCGTTGGGCCATGGCTACACATGCAGCGCAGGGTGCACAGTTGGTAGTACTTGCGGCTTCAACCCCAGGGCAACCTTTATATCGCCGACTGGGGTTTCAGTTTTTGGAGTTCATGCAGAGCTGGCACTTAGAAGATCTAGATCGCATGCGCCGCTTCACCCATGAGACATTGACTTTGGGCGAGTTCACGCTACGTCAAGTTCAGGCTAATGACGAAGAGCTGCTGGTTCCTTGCTACAGCGACCAAGTAATATCGAAGTGGATACCTATCCCATACCCGTACTCTTCAGAAGATTTCCAGGAACATCTCAAAAGGGCAGACAAATGGAGGACGGCAGGCTTTGGAATCGATTGGGTGATCGAAAGAGATGGAATTCCCGTTGGAAACATCGGCTGTCATCACACTGATTGGAAGCAAAAGCGCACGGAGATCGGTTATATGGCATTCGCATCCAGTCGCGGAACGGGTGTTATACCAACAGTCCTTCGCCAGCTCGTTGAATTTTTGTTTGTGGAGTATGGGTTTGAGCGAATAGAAGTTCGTACTGACGTTCGTAATGAATCCTCGCGCCGGGCCGCGCAAAAGGCGGGTTTTACGTTAGAGGGGGTGCTTCGCCGAAATTACCTAAAGGGAGAAGAACTATGCGATGACGCCGTTTTTGCGCTCATCTCGGATGATTTAAATAAGGGCGGTTCGACCCAGTAAACTAAGCCACCTTGCGACCAGCAAGACAGCCGACAGCCAGCCGGAATTAAGGAGCGCTCATGGCCGCAGATCGTTTAGAAACCATTGTTAGCCTCGCGAAGCGTCGCGGATTTGTCTATCCCTCCTCTGAAATTTATGGCGGACTACGCGCTGCCTGGGATTACGGCCCACTTGGAGTCGAACTTAAAAACAACGTCAAGCGCCAATGGTGGAAATCCATGGTGCAAGGACGCGAAGATGTCGTCGGACTCGATTCTTCTGTCATCTTGGCTCCTGAGGTCTGGAAGGCCTCCGGCCACATCGAGACTTTTACCGATCCACTCACCGAGTGCACCGCCTGCCATAAGCGTTATCGCGCCGACCATCTAGAAGAGGCATTTGAAGCTAAGCACAAGCGCATGCCTGTTTCGATGGACGAGATTGGTTGCCCAAACTGCGGCAACAAGGGTCAGTTCACGGCGCCTCGTCAATTCTCTGGTCTGCTCAAGACATTTCTTGGAGCAGTTGAGGATGAATCTGGTCTTGCATACCTGCGCCCAGAGACGGCACAAGGAATCTTCATTAACTTTGAGAATGTAGCGACCACATCTCGTAAGAAGCCACCATTTGGTATCGGCCAGATCGGTAAGTCGTTCCGTAATGAGATTACCCCCGGAAACTTCATCTTCCGCACACGTGAGTTTGAACAAATGGAGATGGAATATTTCGTAGTCCCAGGAACCGATGAAGAGTGGCACCAATATTGGATCGACACACGCCTTGCTTGGTATACCGATCTTGGTATTAATCCTGATCGCTTGCGTTTGTTTGAGCATCCTAAAGAGAAGTTATCGCACTATTCAAAGCGCACTGTTGATATCGAGTACAAGTTTGAATTCAACGGAACTGAGTGGGGCGAGCTTGAAGGCATTGCATCGCGCACCGACTTTGATCTCAAGGCACATAGCGCTGCATCTGGAAAAGATCTCTCATGGTTTGATCAAGAGAAGAACGAACGTTGGACTCCATACGTTATCGAACCTGCGGCTGGTGTCGATCGTTGCACTCTCACCTTCATGATGGATGCATTCACAGAAGATGAAGCTCCTAATGCAAAGGGAGAGCTCGAAAAGCGTGCGGTCATGAAGATCGATCATCGCTTGGCGCCTATTAAGGTTGCCGTGCTACCGCTCTCTCGTAACGCCGACCTTTCTCCAAAGGCTCGCGACTTAGCTGCCGAGCTTCGCAAGAATTGGTCGGTCGACTTTGATGATGCCGGTGCAATCGGTCGTCGTTATCGCCGTCAAGATGAGATCGGTACTCCGTATTGCATCACCATCGATTTTGAATCCCTCGAGGACAATGCAGTCACGATTCGCGACCGCGACTCAATGGCGCAGGAGCGAATCAGCATTGATCAGGTCCAGTCTTGGCTGGCACCACGCCTCCTCGGAGCCTAAATAAGTGATTACTAAGGCCGCCCCGCTTCGCCTGCCGATTGCCAATGGGCAATTTGAGGGCAATGAGGTGGTCTTAGATACCCCTGTTGTCTTGGCTCCGATGGCTGGGATTACCAACTCTGCCTTCAGAACGTTGTGCCGCGAGCAAGGTGCCGGTCTCTTTGTTTCGGAGATGGTGACGGCGCGTGCCTTGATTGAGCGCCACCCAGAGACCTTGCGTTTGATCACGCCAGGCAAGGGTGAATCACCTCGTTCAGTTCAACTCTATGCGGTTGACCCAACGGTTGTGGGACAAGCGATCGATCTACTTGGATCAGAAAATTTGGCAGATCACATCGACCTCAACTTTGGCTGTCCAGTACCCAAAGTAACTCGTCGAGGTGGGGGAGCGGCGCTTCCCTATAAGCGCAATCTCTTTAGTGCGATCGTTGGCTCATCAGTCAATGCAGCATCTAAATATGGAATTCCCGTAACGGTAAAGATGCGCGTTGGTATTGATAGCGATCACCATACGTATTTGGAAGCGGCGCAATCCGCTGCAGATTTGGGAGTTGCTTGGGTTGCACTGCACGCACGTACTGCAGAGCAGATGTATGAAGGCCAAGCTGACTGGTCTCGCATTGCACAACTGGTAGAACACTTAGAACCAACAGGTGTTCCAGTACTTGGCAATGGTGATATCTGGTCCGGCGCTGATGGATTGCGCATGATGCAAGAGACTGGTTGCGCTGGAGTTGTAGTGGGTCGTGGTTGCTTGGGTCGTCCTTGGCTCTTTGCAGATCTCGTTGCGGCATTTAATGGCGAAGAATCGCCTGCACTTCCAACGCTCTTTGAAGTTCGCAAAGTTATGTATCGCCATGGCGAGTTACTCGTCGAGTTCTTTGAGAGCGAAGGTCGCTCGATGCGTGATCTGCGCAAACATATGGCTTGGTATCTCAAAGGCTTCTCGGTGCCTCGCGAACTACGAGCCGGATTTGGAATGGTCTCTTCGCTCGGCGAACTCGAGCATCTACTTTCACAATTAGAAGATCAGCCTTACCCCACCGCAATCGCTGAAGCGCCTCGTGGTCGTCGTAGCCATGGACGCGCAGTAAGCCTTCCTGATGGGTGGCTCAACGATCCAGATGAATTCGCATCGATCACAATTGATGATGCGGTCTCTGGCGGCTGATTGTGTTTCTCTTCAAAATTCTGCGTCGCATCATCGCTGCGATTCTTCTGATCATCATCGTCGTTCCGCTCTATGTTGCATCACAAATTTGGTGGACGGCGCATCACCCAGCAATTAGACAGAGCGATGCGATCGTCGTCTTGGGAGCTGCGCAAGATAACGGCACACCAACTGCGATCTTGGCTGAGCGCATCACGCAAGCAAAGTTGGCCTATCAAGCAGGTGAAGCACCACTCATCATCACCGTTGGAGGTAGCCAGAAAGGCGATCTATCTACCGAAGCTGCGGCCAGCCGTAATTCATTAATCGCGCAACATATTTCGCGTAACCACGTGGTGGCGCTGCCGGTTGGCAAGGACACATTGACCAGCACAGTGGCCTATGTCAGTTATATGAAGTTGCGCGGGCTGAAGAGCGTGATCATCTCTACCGATCCCTATCACTGCTATCGCGCGATGGCTGAGGCGCGTGATTTAGGAGTGAGTGCGACCTGCGCCGAGGCTCAAAGTGGTCCGGGCTCTCTCAAATCCACTGGCGTTCGCTACATATTCCGCGAAACCGCGGCTTATCTGGCTTATGAGACGGTAGGCCGCTTTGGAATTCACCTCAGCGATCAGATAAAGAAATAGGCCCATCAACGAAATACACTGGGCCTCCTATGGTTCTTCGTCAGGCAGTTGAGTCTCCGGGTTACACCGAGTCCGACCGCGCCCGCTTCTTAAACGAACCTGCAAAGCGGATGGGGCGAACTGAGTTTGCCCGAGATCGCGCTCGCATCATCCACTCCTTTGCCTTGCGCCGCCTGGCTGCCAAGACTCAAGTCGCGGTTCCCTGGCTCGCCGATTTTCCACGTACGCGCCTGTCGCACTCCCTTGAGTGCGCTCAAGTTGGTCGGGAACTGGGATGGGCACTTGGTGCCGATCCAGATTTGATGGAGGGCGCCTGCCTCGCCCACGACATTGGCCATCCACCTTTTGGGCACAACGGTGAAGATGCCCTTAATGCGGTCTCGCAAGAGTGCGGCGGTTTTGAAGGCAATGCTCAATCCTTTCGGTTATTAGTTCGCCTTGAAGCAAAGACCGTCGATGAGAGCGGCCGCTCCGTCGGCTTGAATCTCACCCGCGCCTCCCTCGATGCCGCAACCAAATATCCCTGGCCGCGCGCGGTCAATAATCGCAAGTTTGGCGTCTATGACGATGACCAAGAGATCTTTGATTGGGTTCGCATTGGTGCGCCTAAGGGACGTCAATCCATGGAAGCCCAAATCATGGATTGGTCTGATGATGTTGCCTACAGCGTTCATGATTTAGAGGATGCGCTCGTTACTGGACATGTGAAGCTCGAAGGGCTGAGTGAAGATTTGCCGGAACTCTTCAACGTCGCCCACAACTCTTATATGAGCGATATGACCGAAGCGGAAGCCCAAGAAGCTCTCGCATCACTGCAATCACTCTCATGCTGGCCCAAAAATTACGATGGCTCACACCGTGCGCTCGCTCGCCTTAAAGATCTCGCTTCTCAATTAGTTGGTCGCTTCGCCCTCGCTGCAGAAAGCGCCACTCGCGATGAGTATGGTGATGGACCATTAACTCGCTATTACGCCAACTTGGTTGTGCCACGCGCTCAGCGCATCGAGGTAGCAATCCTCAAATCGATAGCTACCTATTACGTTATTAATGCGGCCGCCTCTCAAGAGCGTTACGCAGATCAACAAGTTGTCATCAAGGAACTCGTTGAGATGGTTTATGCGCAAGCTCCAACATCGCTCGATTCGTTCTTTTTGGATGATTGGCGCCGCGCGAGCAATGAGAATGAACGTATGCGAGTAGTCGTGGATCAAGTTGCCTCTCTTACCGATCCTGGCGCCTACGCGCTGCACGCCAAACTAGGAAGCCTAAGATAGTCATCATGGCCGGCCGCATTAGAGACGAAGACGTTACCTACGTCCGCGAGCACACACATATCGATGAGGTAATCGGCGATTATGTTCAACTCAAAGGCGCTGGTGGGGGACAGAAGAAGGGACTCTGCCCTTTCCACGATGAGAAGAGCCCGTCCTTCCATGTAACGCCCGCCAAGGGTTATTTCCACTGCTTTGGTTGTGGCCAAGGTGGTGATGTCATTAATTTCTTGATGAAGCTCGAACACCTTACCTTTACCGAAACTGTAGAGCGGTTAGCCGAACGCATCGGGTATCAACTTCACTACGACTCATCTGGGCCAAGCCAGGGTAGCGGTATCAATCGCTCGCGCTTAGTTGCCGCTAACACTGCTGCTGCAACCTTCTACAAGGAGCAACTTGGACTTCCAGGACCCGCTCAAGTGGGACGAGATTTTCTGACTGGTCGTGGCTTTGATAAATCTGCGGCAGATCTATTTGGCGTCGGGTACGCCCCCGATGAGTGGGATGCGCTCTACAAGCACCTCAAAGGCTTGGGGTATAAAGATGAGGAGCTCAACCTCGCAGGGCTCACCAAGGAGAGTAATCGCGGCGGGCTGATCGATCGCTACCGCAACCGTTTGATCTGGCCGATTAGAGATATTTCAGGTGACATCGTCGGATTTGGTGCACGCAAATTGGCGAGCGATGATAAAGATCAAGGTCCTAAATATTTAAATACCAGCGAGACTCCGATCTACAAGAAGTCACAGATTTTGTATGGCTTAGATATGGCTAAAAAAGAGATCGCAAAGAAGCGCCAAGTTGTGATTGTGGAAGGCTATACCGATGTTATGGCAGCGCATTTAGCAGGAATCACCACAGCGGTGGCAACGTGCGGAACTGCATTCGGCGATGACCATATCCGCATCATTCGCAGACTCTTAATGGATGATGACGCTTTTCGCGGGGAGGTCATCTTCACCTTTGATGGTGACGCCGCGGGACAGAATGCAGCGCTCAAAGCTTTCGATGATGATCAGAAATTTGTGGCGCAGACCTTCGTTGCTGTTGAGCCATCGGGAATGGATCCTTGCGAACTTCGTCAATCAGGTGGAGATATTGCGGTACGTGATCTGATCGCCCGCCGCGTTCCACTCTTTGAATTCGCGATGCGCAGTGTGATCAAACAATATGACGTGGCATCTGCTGAGGGTCGTGTTAACGCTCTCAATCAAGTGGCGCCTCTGGTTGGAAAGATCCGTGATGCCTCATTGCGCCCTGAGTACATTCGATTGGTTGCTGGCTGGCTTGGCATGGAGGTCGATACCGTTGCAGCTGCTGTAAAGCGAGTTGCCGGCAAGAGCAATACTCCGCTTCCCAACACTCCTGCAATGGCGATCAATTTATCTGATCCAGTTTTGATGCTAGAGCGTGAAGTTCTCAAGGCTAAATTGCAAGCATCCGAGTTGGCTCCGCAGTGGGTAGATATCGAGAGCAATGCATTTAGTTATGCGCCCTATGCTGCAGTTCGCTCAAAGATCGATTCACTACCCGAGATGAATATTGCCTCGCTCTTGGAGCGCACCGAGGATGAATCGCTGCGTGGACTGATCACCGAACTCACGGTTGAACCAATAAGAACTGATGGCGAGGTATCTGAAAGATATGTAGCCAGCATCATTGCCAGGTTGCGAGAGGTGGCCTTGAGCCGCGATATCGCCGAGATTAAATCAACCTTGCAGCGGATCAACCCTGTCGAAGAGGGCGAGCGATATAACGAGATATTTGGAGCCCTGGTGGCAAAAGAGGCGCAGAGAAGGGCTCAAAAAGAGCTCGCGGTAGGGGATCTGTAGGAGCCCTGATTTAGCCAAATCGCCCGATCTTGCTAGGATTCCCTCTCTAGCGCCTAGCGGCCTAGATAGTCCCTGATAGCTCAATTGGCAGAGCAGCCGACTGTTAATCGGCAGGTTCTTGGTTCGAGTCCAAGTCAGGGAGCTCACTTTGTGTAGCTCCCGGTTTTTAAGGTTCGCTCGGTATGCTCGGGCTAGACCGAAGGGAAATAATGGCTCGTTACTCAATCCGTGACTCGTGGCGAACTCAATCCACTGGAACTCGAGTTCTCCGCCTCATGTTGGGCGCAACCTGGCTCTACGGAGGCCTCCAAAAGGCCTCAGACGCAAAATTCTTCGATAAGGCATCCCCTGGATATATCGGTGCCCAGATCACTGGATTTGTTCCGAACTCACCGATCGGCTTCATCCTCCGCCATTTTATTGAACATGCCACCTTGGCTGGATGGATGATCATGTTAGGCGAGCTAGCGATTGGTATCGCAGTCCTGACTGGAGTCGCCCTGCAAGCCGCGATTATCGCTGGTGCAGGTGTTTCGACGATCCTCTGGCTCTCTGTTACCTGGCATGTCTATCCATATTTTCTAGGAAGCGATACCGCTTACCTTGCGATGTGGATCGCCCTCTTCTTCTTGGTTCGTAAAGAGGCTGGTCCTAAAGCGCGCAAGAATCCAATTCCCGACCTCAAAGATCGTCGCGAAGTAATGCAGATGATCGGTGTGGGTACAACGGCAGTAATTGCTGCGCTCGCCGCGGGCGGACTCAAGAAATCGATTCCAGTTCCAAAGACTGGAACCAAGATCGTTGCTCTCTCTGCTTTTCCTATTGGATCCACAATGCAATTCACTGCACCTGATGGGGGACCTGCCTATCTCTTTAGAACCAAGGTCGGCGTCTTTGCTTACTCTGCAATTTGTACTCACCAGGGATGCACTGTGAGTTATAACGCGGCAGATAAGGCGCTCGAGTGTCCATGTCATGGTGGTAGATTCGACCCTGCCAACGGCGGCGCGGTGCTAGGCGGTCCACCTCCTGCACCACTGGCTAAAATTAATGTCGCCATAGTTGGCGATTCGATTGTGACGGTCTAATACATGGCTATTTTCAAATTGCAGATTGCGCTTCCAGATCGCCCCGGTTCTCTAGGTGCGGTGGCCTCAGCTATTGGTTTTGCAGGTGGCGATATCCGCTCACTTGTGACGATCAAGAGCGAGAACGGAAAAGGAATCGACGATATAACTGTCGCTATTCCAGGTAGTGATCCAACTGATCTACTAGAAGTCCTAAACGCAATCGGTGGAGTTGAAGTCCGCTCTATTGAGCCTGCGACTTAACCGCATCACTGATCATTGTCTCTAGATCTCGGGAGGGTTCCCATCCGAGCAGAGACTTTGCTTTAGTAATTGATGCAACAAGCGTTGCTGGATCTCCAGCGCGACGTGGACTTTCAACTGCTGGAACTGGGCGACCCAATACCTTTGTGGCGACCGAAATAACTTCGCGCACCGAGTAACCGCCTCCACTACCCAGGTTAACGATCTCGTGTACATGTGGCTTGAGCGCACCAAGCGCGAGGATGTGGGCTTCGATTAAATCGATCACGTGTACATAGTCACGGATACAGGTGCCATCTTTAGTATCCCAATCGGTACCGAAAATCTTGAGTGGATTCTCCTCGGTGGCGCGCAAAACCAGCGGAATTAAATGAGTTTCTGGGTTGTGGCGTTCGGCTAACCATCCATTGCTGGATTGGTAGGCGCCAGCGACGTTGAAATAGCGCAGCGAGATGGCGCTGATTCCAGCTGCGGTAATCATCTTGTCGATTGCCAGCTTGGATGCTCCGTATGGATTTGTTGGCGAGGCGAAAGATTCTTCGGTGATCGGATTATCGATAGGTTGCCCATAAGTAGCTGCAGAGGATGAGAAGACGATCTTGTCGATTCCATGGATTGCCATTGCATCTAGCAAGTTCTGACTGCCATCAACATTGACGTGCTGGTAGAGCTCTGGCTTCTCCACTGACTCACCGACCAGCGACTTACCGGCAAAGTGGATGACGGCTTCACATCCGGCAAGGGCGTTGCGAAGGAGGTCTGAATCCAAAATAGAACCTTCGATAAAGGTGGCGCGTGGGTCAACTGCATCTGCGTGACCCATAGAGAGGTCATCCAAGACGACTACCTCATAACCGCGATCTGCCAATATTGCTGTTGCGGTCGATCCGATGTATCCAGCGCCGCCAGTAACCAAGATTCTCGTCATGCAGCGAAGCCTACATTAAGGCTCTAATTTCGAATTTGCCCCGCGCATGAATCGACCGGAGTGGGCTTTGGCTTAGGGCTTGGTGCAGGAGTTGGGGATGCTGGCTTTGTATTAGTTGGAGTAGGGGTGGCTGATGGCGTAGGTGCGGGAGTCACAGTAAATACAACGGGGTACTGGGCAGCGGCCTCTGTGCCAGTGGGATCGGTGAAATTGATAGTTCCTACATAGTTACCGGCAGGCAAATTTGTAATTTTGATGAGCCACGAACCCGAAGAATTTCTGATGATTGATTGCACACCTGCACTCATAAGCGTTGAGGCGGGTTGATAAGTCACTGATCCGGTTACAACCGGAGTGGAGTTAGGTCTCACAACGCTGACATAAAAGAGAACTGGGTCCTTGGTGGTTCCAGAAGATTGGGCGGTGATTGACATTGCAGTTGGTTCGTTAAATGGCAGCATTTGACTGTTATCCGGTTGCCACAATCCCTTCACCAAGTTGAGGAAGTCATTGTTATTCCCGTAGAAGACATTGAGGTCGACGCGAGTGCCGGGAACTCCGTATTTTCCAGCGATACCGCATGAGGTGTATTGCCAGATCTGCCATTGCGCCGTGCAATCTTGATTGGTCCAAGAATCTGCATAACAACCAACCTGCTTGGCGTTGGGTTGATTTGTGGTCACCGAGGGATCAACCGAGTAATGCGCTAACCAGAGTGGATATTGGCGCAGCGTTACTGATCGGGCCATCGCATTTTCAAGAAATTGTGGGTAGCTATAAACAAATGGCTTGCGATTGGTAGCTGCAGCAACCGCACCAAGCCAAGTAGTCGCCCACAGCGTCACATTTGCAGGTGAGGCATAGTGACCGCATCCCGTTGCGGTGAACAAGGTGCAGTTATTTTCTAGATCAAGTGCAACGGGTAGGTCATGGGTTCCATATCCTCCAAGTGAGGCAATACGCCAGATCACCTTCTGGGCCTGTGCCTTGGCATCTTTAATAATCGTTGCTTGATCGCTTACGTTAGGAAGATAGGCGTAGTAATAAAAAGAGGTATAGAGATTGGCCGCCTGCGCTGCCTTGCGATCAGGGATCATGTATTTCACGGCCTGGGCATCGTAAGCATCTTCGGTATCTCCACCCTTGATGATCACAAAGCGAATTCCCGCGGCATACATCTTCTTGAAATCGATCGTCGAATTACCAGGGTGTTGGTAATAGCTGATATCCATTCCATGGATACGAGCTCCAGGTCCCAGGGCATCGATCTTGGTCGTTGTGAGAACCGGAGTGCTTGTCGTAGGCGCAGTTGATGGCGCAGCGGTATGCGGAACAGGTGCGTCGGGGGTAGGAATTGTTGTGAGCGAAGAGGTGGTGGCGGATGCCAAGTTGGAGACCATAGAGAGCGCCAGCCCAAGCAGAATGATGCGCCGCTTCATACTTCGCGCACCTCAAGGGGTTGCCCAAAGACCTCTGCGATCTTTTCGTGCAGCAAGGCTAAGTGGCGCGGATTTCTAGCCATCGAAAAATTGTGATCGCCGCTAAATTTTTGGGGATCTGCGAAATTGATGGTGATGACATTTGATTCAACGGATGCGATCCGTGCATCAAAGAATGCCAGCCACGCAATACGATCGACGTCGAGTACAGCATCTAGAACCTCGTTCCAGCGTGCTTTAACTAGATCGATCGTTAACTCGGACATGCCTTAAGGATAGAACAGTTACTTCTTAAGCCTTGCCATGTACGTCGTGAAGGTAACGTGAGCCGCGCAACGCGCTGAAGACCGCACCAACCAATGCCATTGCAAGTGCCATCGAGAAGACAATCACAAGGCCGTGATGGAAAGGTTGCGAAATCAAGTTAGGAAAGAAATGCTTTCCTGTGAGTGTGGACCACTGTGCATTCGTCACGTGAGTAGCAGCCTGACTTCCCAGCAAACTCTGAAGTGGGTTGTATCCCAGGAATGATGCGAAGAGACTTCCTACGACCGGCAGATTAGCAATCTGATGTGCCTGAGTCGCAGATACTCCATTTGCTGTTAACCCGGCGTACATAGAACTTGGAAGCGCATGGCTAAGTCCTACGATCATGAGTGAGAAGAAGATTCCAATAGAGAGAACCATTCCTGAATTCATGAAGGCCGCTTGGATGCCTGCGGCGGCTCCGCGACTCTCCGCCGGAACACTGTTCATCACAGCAGTCGCGTTAGGAGCCGAGAACATTCCACCACCAATGCCGTTAAGCAAGACGAGCAGTGCAAACCAGAGATAATGGAAATTGGTTGGCACAAGAAGCAGACCAACAAAACTTCCGCCGAACAACAACATTCCGACTGTGGAGAGTATGCGCGCGCCATGGCGATCGGAAATCCAGCCACTTACTGGACCTGCAAGCAAGAAGCCCATGGTGAGAGGCAAGAGGTAGATACCAGCCCATAGTGGTGTGGCATCGTAGGCATATCCATGAATAGGAAGCCAGATTCCTTGCAGCCAGATGATCAACATGAATTGCAGACCGCCACGTGCAGTAGCAGCTAACAAGCCCGCAGCTGATCCCATCGCAAAGGCGCGGATCTTAAATAAATGCAGGTTAAACATCGGGTGCTTAACTTTCACTTCAATCGTGAAGAAGGCGATCAGGAAGATAATTGCAAGCACGAAACAGATAATCACTTTCGGTGCAAACCAACCCATGGATGATGTGTGATACGGCTGAATTCCGTAGACCATGCCGACCAGGAGAGAGGTCAGGCCGAGTGCAAAGGTGAGATTGCCCCACCAGTCGATGGTGGCGTGTGCTCTCTTGCCGTTGTCCTTGAGACTGATGTAGCCCCAGACCGTTCCAAAGAAACCGAAGGGCACAGATACCCAAAAGACCAGACGCCAATCACCGATGGATAGCAATCCACCCGCAATCAACCCGATAAAGGAGCCACCGATTGCAGCGACCTGGTTGATTCCGATAGCAAGACCGCGCTGTTCAACTGGGAATGCGTCGGCGATGATGGCTGAGGAGTTAGCGAACAACATCGCGCCGCCCACGCCTTGAACCAAGCGCCAAATGACGAGCCACAAAGCGCCTTTGCTCGCATGATATGGATCAAGGGCCAGCAGGATCGAGGCGATTGAAAAGACCAAGAAACCTAGGTTGTAAATGCGTACTCGTCCGAAGATATCTCCGATGCGACCCAGGCTGATGACGAGTACTGCTGTCACCAACATGTAGCCCTGTAGCAACCAGAGGAGATACCCCACATTGCCGGGGGAGAGCGGATTGATTCCTACTCCGCGAAAAATTGCGGGTAGTGAGATCAAGATAATAGAAGAGTTGATCGTCGCCATGAAAATGCCAAGAGTTGTATTGGTAAGAGCGACCCACTTGTAACGAGGAGATATCGAATTTGTTGTTGAAGCTTCAATCACCATTGCACGATAGCACAGGGGAATTTCGGGGGCGGGGCTTGGAGGCTAAGAACTTCCGTGAACTACTTTTTGGCGCTCAACCACCAGGCGGCATACGGCGGGATCGGCACAAGGCCATAGAAGCTCATCTCAGATTGTGAAATATGCTCGAACATTTGCTGATCGAAGACTCCATAGCTATCTATGTAGTGGGTTGTCTCACTCAGGTTGAAGATCTCAACGAGGTTCCCCGCAGCGTGCTCACGCCGGAAGATCAGAACGGCGCCGTGTGCCGCGGTCGATATAGAAGTTGGTGTTGCAGCGTGCAACGAGGCTAGCTCTTGTCGTGCGCGTACTAATGACTTGAACGCGGTAAGGATCGCGCCCGCGGCACCCCTACCACTGCGCGCATTTTTAACCAGATCCCAATTCATCGCAGGTCGATGTATCCAGCGATTGTCATCTGCCTTAGTTGGATCATCCAAGAAAGTGCGATCATTGATGAGACCGAGTTCATCTCCCATGTACAGAAGAGGCAGACCTCCAAATCCAAAGACAATTGCATAGGAGGCGATCAACCTTGATATTGCGAGTTCGAGTTCTGCGCTATCACCTGATTCAAGCGCCGCTTCGACTCCTGTCAAACTTGCAGCAGATCCAGACGTACGACGATCACCAGTCTCTGCATTAGATTGGAAATGCACTCCACGTGCAAATGAACCTGCAAATTCATTTGCATAAAAGTCTGCCAAGAAGGAACGGTGCGCAGGGCCGGAGATACCGATGGCCGCCGCATCAGCATCATCGATCGCCCAACCAATATCGTCGTGGCAGCGCAGATACGTTGCCCAAGCAGAAGTTGTTGGAATCGCAGCGAAGTTATTGAGCGCATAGGAGAGCAAGCGTCCATCGCGTGCAGCTAACGCTGACCAGATCTGCACCATAAGGCTGTTGTGATATGCCAGATCCGAAACCTTTCCGGCATGCACTCCTTGACCCAAGTAATTCACCACATCGCGCGGTCCTACGATCGCCTCAGCCTTAAATATCAGCGAAGGCGCCATGATGTGAGCCGCCGCTCGCAGCGCCTGGGTGATGGAGTGAACCTCTGGTTGGTTCTGGCAGTTGGTCCCCATGCGCTTCCAGATAAAGGCGATCGCATCTAAGCGCAGGCAGTCAACTCCTTGGTTAGCCAGGAAACCGATGACATCCACGTACTCCATAAATACGTTGGGATTGCTCCAATTAACATCCCACTGCCACTCATTAAATGTGGTCCAGACCCAAGCCTGCATCGCGGAGTTGAAGGTGAAGTTGCCTGGCGCAAATGTTGGGAAGATCTCTGGCAAGGATTTTTCGAGCTCATCTGGAACGGTGCGATCACTATACGCATAGAAGTAGTCCCGGTACTTGGCATCTCCGGCTTGTGCCTTGAGCGCCCACTCGTGCTCAGCAGCTACGTGATTGAGAACCAGATCGATGGTGAGCGAAATTCCGTTGTTATGAAGGTCTTCGGCTAATCGACTGAAATCCTCGAGGGTTCCTAAATCGCTCCGAACCGAGCGGTAGTCCATCACCGCATATCCGCCATCGTTATTTCCCGGGCGAGGAGTGAGCAACGGCATCAAGTGCAAGTAAGTAACGCCAAGATCCTTGAGATAGTCGATCTTGGAACGCACCCCAACCAAATTCTTGGCGAAGAGATCTGCATATGCGACATAACCGATCGCACTACTCTGTTGAAACCAATCGGGTTGCAAAGTGCGCATCTGATCGCGATGGCGCAATTGTGGGCTACGTTGGCGATGGACCTCTGTGATGATTCGAATAAGATCGGGGAACATTGCATCGACTGCATATACCGCGCTTAGACCATTGTATAAGTCCTGCGCGTAACGGTCATATCGATTAAGAATCTCTTGGCGACTAGCATCTTCTTTAAGTGCTAGTTCTAATTGCGTACGTCCGGCTGCAATAACTGCAGCAGCCCCGATGGAAGTCCCTTGTGACTTCTTAGAAGGGCGCAGTCTCATTGAGATGACCAACTTGCTACGCGTGCATGGATAAAGTCATCTTCATTGTTCCAATAAACGGCACACGCTCTGTGATAACCATCTGCAATCGTGAGGTTAAGGTGATGAGCGCCATCGCCTCTTACTAACAAGATGGGGGAGAGCACTTTCTTATCTACGATCTTCTTGAGATCACGCTTCACATGAAAATTACTGCGATCGAGAAGCGGAAGTCCAGATGCGCGGATTACATCTTTGGCCTTAACAAGTTCGATCGTGGCAGCCTTGAAGGAATCGACAATGCGGGCAATTTCATCGGCATCTGTAAGCAAAGAGAGGTAAGACTGAGCGGCGGGATAGTCATGGTCCTCTGGCTCAGTTCCCCAGATCACTTTTGGCATGCAGGAAGTATCTCCCGCACGAGGCAAAGAGGCAATAATGTGGACTCCTACCTTTGATCCAGAAAAGAGCCGTTGAAATGAAATTTAAGAATCTAGGTCGCTCGGGACTCTCAGTCAGCCAACTGTGCTTGGGAACAATGAACTTTGGCCCAGAAACGGATGAAGCGACATCGCATGCAATCATGGATGCAGCGCTCGGCTACGAGATTAATTTCTTCGATACCGCAAATAGATATGGCGGCGTGGATAACTACGGTCGCACCGAAGAGATCATCGGTCGCTGGTTTGCCCAAGGTGGGGGACGCCGCGAGAAGGTAGTCCTAGCAACCAAGCTCTTCGGCCCAATGGATCCTTGGCCAAATAGCCGCGGGGTCTCTGCCCTCAACATTCGCCGCGCCTGCGATGCCAGTCTCAAGCGCCTGCAAACTGATTACATCGACCTCTACCAAATGCACCACATCGACCGCTCGACACCTTGGGAAGAGGTCTGGCAGGCGATGGATGTTCTGGTCACCCAAGGCAAGATCTTGTATCTCGGAAGTTCAAATTTCGGTGGTTGGCATATCGCTCAAGCTCAAGAGGCCGCCAAGTCACGCCACTTCATGGGACTCGTCTCCGAGCAATCTATTTATAACTTAGTCACTCGCGATATCGAGCGAGAAGTTATTCCGGCAGCTTTGCATTATGGACTCGGAGTTATTCCATGGTCACCATTGCACGGAGGACTACTCGGTGGAATTTTGAAGAAGCAAGATTCAAAGCGACGCCTCGAAGGTCGCTCCAAGGAGTTCTTCGACGCAAAGCGTCCTCAAATCGAACGCTACGAATCCTTCTGCGATTCGATCGGGCATGCTCCGGCAGATGTTGCACTCGGTTGGTTGTTGGCACAACCTGCCGTTACCGCCCCAATCATCGGACCTCGCACCCAAGAACAACTCACCAATTCGCTGAAGGCCCTTGAGGTTAATTTAACCGAGGAACAATTAGTTACCTTGAACGAGATCTTCCCTGGTTACAAGACTGCGCCAGAGGATTACGCCTGGTAATAAGTGAGGCAAGTAGGACTTGAACCTACGACGACCGAATTATGAGTTCGGGGCTCTAACCAACTGAGCTATTGCCTCTTGTTGCAATCGAGTCTTTTTACAAATTGCGTGACTTGAGCACCTGCGTATCTTATTGGGTATGAAATGCGAAGGACCCCACCATTTCTGGTGAGGTCCTTCGTGTTAATGGTTAATTAAGCAGGATTAACTGCGTCAGCCTGTGGGCCCTTTGGACCTTGTACGACTTCGAAAGTTACTGCTTGACCCTCTTCGAGAGACTTGTAGCCATTGCCTTGGATTGCTGAGTAGTGAACGAATACATCTTGTCCGCCGCCATCAACTGCAATGAAACCAAAACCCTTTTCAGAGTTGAACCACTTAACTGTGCCTGTTGCCATGTAGATATTTCCTTCGGTATGTGAGTGAAGCTAAAGATTTCCTTAGCTTCGGTCTTCCTCTTTTACAGCGATACCGAATCCATGAAACGGGTACTGCCAAGCGTCCGACTGTTGTGAAGTGTAACTCAAAACTCGAGGGTTGAAAGCCCCTACAAGGTTAATAATTGAGCGTAATTAGCCCTCAAATGAGCGGAAAATGAGGACAACATTGTGTCCACCGAAGCCAAATGAGTCGTTTATGGCAGCGATCTGACCTGCAGGAAGATCCCGAGGTTGATCACGGACGACATCGATTTTGACCGCTGGATCGAGGTTATCAATGTTGATCGTTGGGGGAGCCTTGCGGTGATGCAGGGCGAGGACACAGAAGATGGTTTCGATCGCGCCGGCGCCACCCAAGAGGTGACCGGTCATCGACTTGGTGGCAGATACAGCCACGTGATTAATGTGATCGCCCAGGGCTGCGGCAAGTGCATTGGCTTCAGCGACATCGCCTACTGGGGTAGAGGTCGCGTGAGCATTGAGGTGAACGACCTCAGCTAGATCAACGCCACTATCTTTAAGAGCAAATTGAACGGCGCGAGTAACTCCGCTGCCTTCTGGATCTGGTGCAGCGATGTGATACCCGTCAGAGGTTAAACCTTGTCCGGCGAGCTCTGCATAAATCTTGGCACCGCGCTTTTGGGCGTGCTCAAGAGATTCAAGAACGATAACTCCGCCGCCTTCACCCAATACGAATCCATCGCGATCGGTGTCATAAGGGCGGGAAGCTTTTTCAGGAGCATCGTTGCGAGTTGAGAGTGCTTTCATCGATGCGAAACCTGCGATAGGCAGCGCATGGATTGCCGCTTCAACGCCACCTGTTACTACAACATCGGCGCGACCTGTACGAATCATCTCCATCGCATAACCGATTGCCTCAGCGCCAGATGCACAAGCACTAACAGGAGTGTGAACTCCGGCCTTCGCTTGCAACTCAAGTCCCACGTTTGCAGCAGGACCGTTAGGCATCAACATAGGAACGGTATGCGGGCTCACTGAACGTGGACCCTTTTCACGCAAGATGTCGTATTGATCGAGCATGGTGATAACTCCACCAATACCCGATGCAATAACAACTCCAAGTCGCTCTTTATCAACGTCGGGCTTGCCTGCGTCGGCCCATGCTTCACGAGCAGCGATCATGGCAAATTGTTCTGAGCGATCAAGGCGACGCATCTCTACGCGCTCCATGACCTCACTTGGTTCTACTGCGACCCGCGCAGCAAACTTCACTGTCGAAACTTCGGTCCATGGCTCTTCAACAAGCCGTGCACCGCTCTTGCCAGCAAGTAGGGCAGCCCAAGTACTAGGTACATCGCCTCCGAGGGGAGTTGTTGCACCTAGTCCAGTGACTACAACGCGGGTTTTATCGCTCATTTATAAAGTTACTTCGCTGCGCTAACGATGAAGTTAACAGCGTCGCCGACGGTACCCATCTTGGTAACTTCCTCATCAGGAATCTTTACGCCGAACTTCTCTTCAGCTGCAACAACAACTTCAACCATGCTGAGGGAGTCAACTTCAAGGTCATCGCTGAAGCTCTTAGACATCTCGATCTTGCTTGCATCTACGCCAGCAACTTCGACAACGATCTCTTTGATTCCTGCGAGTACTTCATCTTGAGTTAGTGCCATTTTTATTATCTCTTTTCTTATCTTGGTTGAGGAGGTAATTCCACGACTTGACCGGCATAGACCAGTCCAGCGCCGAATCCGATTAGGAGTGCGTTCTTGCCGTGTAACTCTGGGTGTTCTGCGAGCAGTGCATCCATCGCAAGTGGGATAGAGGCGGCGGAGGTGTTTCCGGTGGTGCGGATATCGCGGGCAACTACCACGGTATCTGGAAGTTCCATCGACTTAGTGAGTGAATCAATGATGCGCTCATTTGCTTGGTGCGGGATAAATGCTGCAATATCTGCCGGTGTAAGACCAGATTTTTCGATGATCTCTTTGCCGACCTTTGCGACTTCATAAACAGCCCAACGGAAAACCTTTTGACCTTCTTGGTGAATAACAGGCCAGGCAAGATTGTTGAGATCAGAGCCAGGCTTGTAATCAATCCAAGAAGGAACCATTGCGATCGCTTCGCGGTTATCAACATCAGAACCTTGAACTGTAGGACCGATGCCGACATCTTGTGATGGACCAATTACTACCGCACCCGCTCCATCGGCGAAGATAAATGAGGTAGCTCGATCATCGAGGTCGATAAAGTCCGAAATCTTCTCTGCACCAATTACTAAAACATATTTAGCCGAGCCAGAGCGGACCATGTCGTTGGCAAGGCCAACCCCATAAGAGAATCCGGCACAGGCAGCGCTGATATCAAATGCAGCGGCGTTCTTAATATTGAGGCGTAGGGCAACTTCAGTAGAAGCGCTAGGAGTTTGGTAAGGATATGTAATCGTTGCAAAGATAATAGTGTCGATCTCTTGTGCGGCAATACCTGCGCGATCGATAGCAATCTTGGAGGCTTTAACCGCCATATCGGTCACCGATTCATCGGCAGCAGCCCAGTGACGTGTCTGGATTCCGGTGCGTTGCTGAATCCACTCATCTGATGAGTCGATGCGTTCTACGAGTTCAGAGTTCGGAACGACGCGAGGTGGACGATAAGCACCGATGGAAAGGATGCGAGCGTTCTGCGTCGGGGTGGTGAACTTAATCGTCACTACTTACCCCCATGAGTTCGTGCGAATTCGCGAGCGCCGGCAATATCGTCTGGGCTCTTGATAGCAAAGAGTTCGATTCCAGGTTGTGCGCGCTTGATCAAACCAGTCAACGTTCCACCTGGGGCAACTTCGATAACACCAGTTACGCCTTGTGCTGCGAGAGTCTCCATGCACAAATCCCATCGAACGGGGCCAGATACCTGACCAACGATGCGAGCCATGAACTCATCACCGCCCGTAATGATGGCACCATCTCTATTAGAAATCACTGGCGCTACTGGATCAACTACTGTGATCTCGCGCGCAGCATCCGCTAGAGCGGTCACAGCAGGTTGCATCACGCTGGTGTGGAAAGCTCCGGAAACTTGGAGTGGGCGGACACGCGAGCCAGCGGGAGGATTTTCAGCCAAGAGCGCTAAAGCATCTAAGGGACCGGCAGCAACGATTTGGCCGCCGCCATTTTCGTTCGCCGGGGTTAAACCAAGTGCCAGAAGCGCGGCCACGACGACTTCACGCTCACCGCCTAGAACAGCCGACATTCCAGTATTGCTGCCATTAGCAGCTGTAGACATGGCGCGACCACGGACATTGACTAAGGTGAGTGCGGCGTCTCCATCAAAACTCTGTGCCAAACTCGCGGCGGTGATCTCACCGACTGAGTGGCCTGCGAAAAAATCAAAATTAATGTCTTGCCCAGCAAATGCCTGCATGGAAGAGATCAAGCCTGCGGCAACGAGCAGAGGTTGAGCGTGCGAGGTTTCGCGGATCTCATCGGCATCTGCCGTTGTACCCAGCGCAACGAGGTCGAGGTCAATCAGGCGCGACCAATTTTCAACCAAGGCGCGAGAGGTCGCATCTTCCAACCATGGAGCCAAGAATCCCGGAGTCTGGGCGCCCTGACCGGGAGCTAGGAGAGCGAGCATTTTAAAAGTTTATGCGCGCCAATCGGTTACTGCCGAGTACCCCTTCACTATTAACTCAATAATTACCCGAAATGCCTCAATTGTCATCAAAATGATGGCGACTGGTAGGAGATCCACGGAACGCTTCAAAAACCATGGCGTTCCCTTGCAAATCAGCCACCAAATCTTGGCGGCGCGAGAATGTAAGTCGGCGGCCTCAGGTTCGGGCAGATCCACCTTCCAGCCACGATCTTGAAGTGCGCTCGCCATCTCGCGGGCCAGCAACTTATGTCCCCGAGGTCCTGGGTGCATCCGATCGATATGCCAGTTGGCGATGTCGTGCACGTTAGGGATCTTGCGAGTGTGAATCAAAATCAGATCTAGTTCGCGAGCCACTTGGTAATAAACATTGTTTACTGCATTTACCCGGCGACGAATCACGCGCTTAAGCAATCGGGGGACTCTCAAGATCTCACCGGGATCATGTAGCTCAACCATGATGATTTCAGAGCCCTTAGAGATGAGTTCGCGGCAGGTATCCGAGATGTTTTGATAGAGCGCCTGCGGATCAAAACCATTTCGCAACATGTCATTTCCGCCGACAATTACAGCGCAAATATCAGGTTGGTGTTCTAAAGCTTTGGGAAGTTGCACATTCTTAACTTCGGCAGATTTAGCACCCGGCCTTGAAAAATTGAGGTACTCGCATGAACCATGAAAAACCTGGCTCAGGTAGTAGCCCCAGCCACGTGGATTTCCCTCGAGGTCGGTGTCACCTGTGCCAAAAGCGGCAGAGTCACCTATAACAGTGAATCGAATAGGCAATGTTTGTTGGGGTGCAAGAAGGGTCATGATGCAATCATCAACTTTCTCTTGGTGATCACCAGTGGAGCTTTACTACCTATCCCTTCAATTCCGTGCAACATCATCATCAAGTGGATCGTCTTGTCCCAAGGCAGAGCCTCTGCCGAAGTTCGTGCAACGTTGCGCAGCCGTGGGCGAGACAAGAGTTTTTCAATCGCGTCGGCAAATGCAACTCCATTATCGGCGGCCACAGCCCCTGCAGGATATTTATTATCAATCTTCAAAAACTCGCCAACCGCGCTGCTCTTAGATGCCACAACAGGTGTACCGCTTGCCAGTGACTCCAAGGCCGAGAGGCAGAAAGTTTCGAGGGGTCCTGGTGCAAGCGAGATATCTGCAGAAGCCAAGATTGCGGCAACGCGCTTGCGATCTGCGATGTAACCCAAGGTTGTTACTGGCAGATCCTTGGCCATCAAGCGGATCTTCTTCCACATTGGGCCGATTCCAACTATTACTAGGCGGGCATCAATTCCACGAGCGCGGAGTTCAACCAGCGCTTCTATGGAGCGTTGTGGCTCTTTCTCTGGCGACAACCGGCCGCAGTGGACTAACAAGAACTGGGAACCCTGCAGCAGCTCTTCACGATAGGACTGACTGCGGTTCTCTGGGCTGAAGTTAACGAGATCCACTCCAAGAGGAATCTTCACCAAGTTCTTGGAACCAATCTCGCGGAACTCTGCGGCGGCAAACTCGGTTGTTGCAATTACATGGTCAAAAGAAGCTGCAAGTCTGCGGTTATGCCAGTTGACCAACGCCTTACGCGGCAACCAAGCAGGTAGAAAGCGATTGGCTAAACCGCGTAGGGTTTCGTGGCTAAAAACAATGGTTGGAATGCGATGCGTACGAGCAAACTTTCCAATTCCGCGCAAAGTAAATCGATCTGAGATCTCAATCCGGTCCGGAGCGAGTTCAAGAATCAATGCACGCAACGCCTTATTGGATCTAATGATTCGATAGTTACCACTACCTGGAAGCATCACACTAGGGAGTGTGATCTTGCGACCATATGGAGTTTGTTCTTGTAAGAACTGTGAGCCAGGCACAATGTAAATAAAGTCGTGGCCGTACTTAAGATAACCGCGACCTAGTTCATGCAAAGTAGTTTTGATTCCACCCGAATTAGGTCCGTAGAAATTTGCGACATGCACAATCCTCATGCGACCGCTCCAACAGGATAACTTGCAGCATGACGTGATTCGATAACAGCGCGATAGTGGTTGATCAGTTGGTGATTGATAGCGCTCCAGGTGCGGGTCTCTACAGAGTCACGAGCAAGTAGTGACATCTCGGCACGATCACCGCGATCCATGAAATGTTTGACAGTCGCATGCAAAGCTTGCGAATCACTCGTATCAATGATGTATCCAGTCGCACCATTTGTTACTAAGTCTGCAGGTCCGCCCGTAAGTGGGACGATGCACGGAGTTCCTGCGGACAACGCTTCCTGAACCGCTTGGCAGAACGTCTCATTAGGTCCTGGGTGGATGAATAAATCGAAGCTGGCATAAGCCGTACCGAGTTCTTCTCCCGATTTAAATCCGGTGAAAATCGCATCAGGAAGTTCGCGCTGCAATTTTTCACGGGCGGGTCCATCACCCACGATGACGAGTTGTACGCGAGGATCGCGATCCAGCACTGCTAGATCACCGATGCGCTTCTCGTTCGCTAGACGCCCGACGTATCCCACAACCAACTTGTTGGGAGCGCCCCACGAGTGGCGAAGGAGTTCATCGCGCTTTGACGGATGGAAGAGCGAGGTATTAACTCCTCGACGCCACAGGTGGACATTGGGTACGCCTTGTTCGCGCAGATCACCGCATGCTGCAGTTGATGGAGCCAGAGTGCGATCGGTGCTGGTGTGAATCTTGCCTACGATCTTGCGCAGCGAGCTGTGCGCGATATTCATTCCATAGTGGCGTGCAAAGCCAGCCAAATCCGTTTGATAGATCGACAGTGAAGGCAACCCTAAGCGTCGTGCGATTCGTGCGGAATATCCGCCCAGTGCAAAAGGTGAGGCAAGGTGCAAGACATCTGGCGCAAAGCCATCGATCAAGTACTCGAGTTTGCGAGAAGGAACCGCGACCGGCAGGCCAATGGGCAGAATCGAGTGCAGGGGTAGTGCAGGTACCCTTTTGATTCTGGCGCCGTGATATTCACGTGGCCCGCCGTCGGACTCGGGTGCGATTACCATCGCTTGGTGTCCCTGGGACTCTAGGAATTCCAGGACTCTTAAGACTGAATTGGTGACGCCGTTTACCTGAGGCAAGAAACTCTCGGTGACGATTGCAACTCTCATGGCTCATATAGTCAGCCTTCAACCAAGCCTGAAGTAACCCTTGAGGTAAAGCGTTGCTGAAGGTCAGGTGAACTCATGAAGTGAGAACCTTCGTAGACTTATCCCATGGATATCTACCTCGATCACGCGGCTACAACGCCGATGATTCCTGAGGCGTTAGATGCCCTCACCGCCCAGATCAAAGAGTTTGGAAATGCATCCAGCCTTCACACTGCAGGGCGTGCCGTCCGCAAGAAGGTAGAAGAGGCGCGCGAAGAGATTGCCGCGATTGTTGGCTGCCAACCAGGTGAGGTTATTTTTACCGGCAGTGGAACTGAGGCAAACAACCTGGCCATCAAAGGTTTTTATTGGAAGGCAGTTGAGGCAGATCTGCTTCGCAATGTCATTGTCGTTGCCGCCTTCGAGCATCACGCGACCTTGGAACCCGTTGAATGGTTAGAAGAGCATGAAGGTGCGATCGTTATTCATGTTCCGATCTCATCTCATGGACTCATCGACCTTGATGCGCTTGCCGAGATCATTAAGGCAGAACGTGATCACATTGCTCTTATCTGTGTCATGCACTCCAACAATGAGATCGGAACTATTCAACCGATCGCAGAAGTTGTAGCCATGGCCGGAACTATTCCAGTGCATACCGATGCAGTACAAAGTTTCTGCAAGGTGCCTTTTAATTTCGCGGAGTTGGGTGCAACCTCGGCAACGATCAGCGCACACAAGATTGGTGGACCGCTTGGGGTTGCAGCACTGATCCTTAAGCGTGGAATCGATATCACTCCGGTCTTGCATGGCGGGGGACAGGAACGCGATATTCGAAGCGGCACGCTTAACGCTCCATCGATCGTCGCCTTTGCTGCAGCTGCTAAGTGGAGCGCAGCCCATCGCGAAGAGAATTACGCCAAGGTTTCAGGACTCCGCTCGTTACTGGCAAAGGTTGTTCTCGAGGCGGTGCCAGATTCCCGCATCAACGGCAGCGCGCTGGAGATGTTGCCCGGGATCCTCAACATCACCTTCCCTGGCACAGAGAGTGATTCCTTATTATTAATGCTCGACAACGCGGGGATCGCATCTTCAACAGGCTCAGCCTGCAGCGCAGGCGTGCAGCGCCCCAGCCATGTCTTGCTCGCGATGGGCTTGGACGAGCGCGATGTGCGGGCTTCGTTACGCTTCTCTCTTGGAACATCAACCACGGCCGAAGAAATTCATACGGTGGGTGAGGTAATCGCAGGCGTCGTAGCTCAAGTGCGGGCCGCATATAAAGGGGCAAAGTGATGAAGGTAATCGCCGCAATGAGCGGGGGCGTGGACTCCGCGGTCGCCGCTGCCCGTGCGGTTGATGCCGGCCATGAAGTAATCGGCGTTCACCTCGCCTTGTCGTCCAATCCGCAGAAGTATCGTTCCGGTGCACGCGGATGTTGCACCATCGAAGATTCACATGACGCCCGTCGCGCCGCCGACATGATCGGTATTCCTTTTTATATATGGGATATGGCCGAAGAGTTCCATGCCGGCGTTGTTGAAAACTTTATTGAAGAGTATGCGCAAGGTCGCACGCCAAATCCTTGCCTGCGGTGTAACGAGAAAATTAAGTTTGAAGCCGTCTTAGATCGCGCCAGTGCTCTTGGTTATGACGCGGTTGCAACAGGTCACTATGCGATTACTAAAGATGGCGAATTAGGTCGCACCCTGCACCGCGCTGTAGATCCACTCAAGGATCAGTCCTACGTATTAGCAGTGCTTAATGCCAAGCAGATTGCCGGTGCGATGTTTCCTTTGGGGGATACCAAGAAAGAAGATGTACGCAAAGAGGCGAAGGCGCGTGGACTTTATGTTGCTAACAAGCCAGATAGTCATGACATCTGTTTTATCCCATCGGGAAACAACGCAGGATGGTTGCGCGACAAATTAGGTAGCGAAGTCGGTCCGATCGTCGATGAAGATGGCAATCAGGTCGGTGAACATCAAGGCGCTTATACCTACACAATCGGACAACGTCGCGGACTTCGGTTTAAGCGTTCCTGCCGCTGGTGGAGTTCCGCGTTATGTTCTTAAAGATCGAACCAAAGTCCAACACCGTTGTCGTTGGCACCAAGGAGGCGCTAGCCGTCACCACAATCACCGGCGAATCTCCAATCTGGTGCGGCATTGCCTCCAGTATTTAATACTGAGCATCGCGGCTTCGCGCAGATCCGCGCGCATGGAGCGCCGCTTCCTTGCACTTACACCGGCACCGAGTACATCTATTACTGCCGTGCTTGATGAGCCACTTCTTGGGCTCGCCACTGGTCAAGGGTTAGTTATTTACGATGGTGATCGGGTTGTCGGCTCGGCCACCGTCAGCGCCACCCTGTAGTTTTTGCATATGTCAGCGAAGGTAGCCGAGCAGATTGCAGCCCTGGCCGAAGAGCTTCGCGACCACCAATTCCGCTATTACGTTCTCGATAAGCCGATCATCAGCGATGCAGAGTTTGACTCCAAAGTTAAAAGAGCTCGAGGCGCTTGAGAATAAATATCCGCAATATCCGCTCTGCCGAATCCCCAACACAAATAGTTGGTGGGGGATTTGCCACCGGATTTGAGGCGCGCGATCACATCCAGCGCATGACCTCACTCGACAATGTCTTTGGTCTCGATGAACTCGCTACCTGGTTCGACCGTATCGAGAAAGTCAGGTGTAAAAAATACCTGGCTCTGCGAGGTAAAGGTCGACGGCCTCGCCATCAACCTGCTCTATCGCGACGGCAAATTCGTTCAAGCTCTTACACGAGGTAACGGTGTAACCGGCGAAGATGTAACGCTCAATGTAAAGACCATCTCTGTTATCCCGCACGAACTCAAGGGAACGAATATCCCATCGCTTCTAGAAGTTCGCGGCGAGGTCTTCTTCCCAATCAAAGCCTTCAACGAATTTAACGAAGAGATCCAAGAGTCAGGCAAAGCGGCATTCGCAAATCCTCGTAACGCAGCGGCAGGTTCGCTGCGCCAGAAAGATCCCAAAGTAACTGCCAGCAGACCTCTGTCCATGGTTGTTCATGGAATTGGCGCTATCGAAGGTGCAACTTTTGAAAGCCAATCTGGTGCCTACGAACTTCTTAAGTCGTGGGGTTTACCAACTAGTGCACGTTACAAAGTTGTAAAGACTCGTAAAGAGGTTGAAAAATTTATTGAGTTCTACCAAGCTCCATCGCCACGATGTAGAGCACGAGATCGATGGAATTGTCATCAAAGTCAACGAGATCGAAATCCAAAACCAACTCGGATTTACCTCGCGCGCACCTAAGTGGGCGATCGCCTACAAATACCCACCTGTTGAGGTCACAACTAAGTTATTAGATATCAAAGTCAGCGTTGGTCGTACCGGCCGCGTCACGCCATTCGCATTTATGGAACCCGTTGTAGTTGCCGGATCTACCGTCAGTAACGCGACGCTGCACAATCAAGAAGAAGTCCTCCGTAAAGGAATTTTGATCGGCGATACGGTGGTTATCCGCAAAGCTGGCGATGTAATCCCAGAAGTCTTGGGTCCTGTCGTTGAAAAGCGCGATGGATCAGAGCGCCCCTTTGTTATGCCTACCAAGTGTCCTGACTGCGGCACAAAACTCAAAGCGATTTCATCCGGTGATGTCGATATCCGCTGCCCCAACGCACAATCCTGCCCAGCGCAATTGCGCGAACGACTCTTCTATATTGGCTCTCGTGCTGCTCTCGATATTGATGTCTTGGGATTCGAGGCAGCAAGCGCACTTCTTGAGAGCGGCCTCGTTACAGATGAAGGTGATCTCTTCGACCTCACCGCCGAAAAATTGGCCACTAGCGATTTCTTCACCAAGAAAGATGGCACCTTGGGTGCCACTGCCGAAAAGTTCTTGGCTGCACTCGAAGGCGCAAAGAGCTCGTCCACTTTGGCGTGTACTTGTCGCCCTATCAATCCGCCACGTTGGTCCAACCGCAGCTCAAAGTTTGTCCAAGGCTTTCGGTTCAGTCGATGCCATCATGGATGCGACCATTGATGAATTAGCCGCAGTGGATGGAGTCGGTGAGATCATCGCCCAATCCATCATCGAATGGTTCGAAGTCGACTGGCACCAAGAGATAATCCGTAAATGGCGTGACGCTGGAGTTTCACTGGTCGAAACCTTCGTTAACACCAACCCGCAAACACTCGCCGGACTCACCCTTGTCGTCACCGGATCACTCGAAGCCTTCACCCGCGATGGAGTCGATGAGGTAATCACTCTTCACGGCGGCAAGAGTTCGGGCAGCGTCTCCAAGAAGACCGACTACGTGGTGGTGGGGGATTCACCTGGATCCAAGGCCACAAAAGCCGCTGAACTCGGGGTTCGCATCCTCAACGAGGCGCAATTCAAGGAATTGCTCGCCCATGGCCCCGATGGGTTAAAGTAGCCCAATGCTGAAGCACCTACTGTCCCGTGAGGCACATGCCGTTGTTCGCCCACTTCCAGCCTCTCCTGTCTTCTTCGGAGTCACAGCATTTGTCATCTTGTCGCTCTTGTTCTTCCTGGTTCTTCGTCTAGATCGGGATTAAAACATCGCAAAAGTAGGAATTCTGGGTGGGACTTTTGACCCCATTCATCGTGGACATCTCCACATCATCGAATCATTAGCAGACCGCTTCGACTCCATCATGGTGGTCCCTGCTGGCAACCCATATATGCGCGCCGAAAAACCAGAAGCTTCCGGCTATGACCGGATCGAGATGGCAACCCTCGCTCTCGACGATCTATCTGATGCACTTCAAGAAAAAGTTGTCCTCACCGACCTCGAAGTTCGCCGCGAAGGTCCAACCTACGCGATCGACACCATCGCTCAACTCAAGCCATTTTTTCCCAAAGGATTCATTCACTCTGATTCTTGGAAGTGACGCCGCAGCCAATTTTGATAAGTGGCACAAGGCCGATGCCCTTAAGAAATTAGTAGATGTTCTTGTGGTGCGCCGCCCTAGTGAAAAGTCAGCAAAATCAGGCTTTCCTGAGGTCGAGATCGATGCACTCGATATTTCTGCAACAAAGGTAAGAGAGATTATTGAATCAGGTGGAGATCCAAAAGAGTTTCTCACCGAATCAGTTTTGACCTATATCAAGGAGCGTGGCCTCTATGGCAGCAAGTGAGCAAGTTCGAGCGTTAGCCCAAAAAGCAGCAGAAGCAGTCAATGAAAAGTTGGGTCAAGATATCGTCGCAATCGATATGACCGAGCAGATGGTTCTCTCCGAAGTCTTTCTGATCGCCACCGGTGCCAACGAGCGCCAGGTCGAAGCGATCGCCGACGAAGTATTCAAGAAGTTCGCCGAAATAGGCGAGAAGCCAATCCGCAAAGAGGGCAAGGGCCAGTGGGTTCTGCTCGATTACTCAGACCTCGTGGTCCATATCCAGTCCCAAGAGCTGCGTAACTATTACATGCTCGATCGCCTCTGGAATGATTGCCCGCGTTTGCCTTTAGAACTCGTTGAATTAAGATAAGGCAGTTGAGCGGCGTTAAACCCCGCTCGATAAGAAAATTGGGGCTGTGGCGCAGCTGGTAGCGCACTTGCATGGCATGCAAGGGGTCAGGGGTTCAAATCCCCTC
>CAVQBB010000009.1:0-9984 GCA_963710655.1 uncultured Actinomycetota bacterium
GTAGTAACGCCAAAAGCCCCGGGGTTTGCGACCGGGGCTTTTGGCTTTGCTCTGGGATTTCTCCGAAATGATTGGAAGGAAGCTTGCTGACATAGAACTCATATCGATCTTTGTCATGAACTCCATGGCCAGCGGATCGGGTGTCGCGGGCATTGCCACCCTTAGCGTGATCCATATCCGGATAGCGCAGGACGAGAACCCATTCGCCATGGTCGGTTCGACAGGCTTCGCGGCGCTCTAGGCCGGGCAGGGTAGGGACAACCTCGCGTTGGAAGCGCTCGTTGAGGGCCTCCATCGTCAGCGACCTCAACCCCGGGATTGGTGCGAAAACGTACGATTTGCAGAACAGCCATAACCTTCTCCTTCTAGTAGATACTTCAGATTCGAAGGAAATATTTGCAGAAAGTACTTCAAATTGCAAGCAATCTTGTAAAGTTCATCTATGGATGAGGAAACACGCTGGCTGGATGAACGCGAGATGGCGGCGTGGAAACCTTGCGTCGTCTCCAGCATGCACTTGATGGCGCAACTGGAGAGAGATCTCAAAAGAGTCTTCGATGTGACCCTGCTTGATCATGGAATCTTGTTGATGCTTCGTCACTCCGGGGCCGGATTAACGATGGGTCATCTGGCGGATCAATTCGGAACCGAGGCAAGCGTCATTACCTATCGCCTCGATCGGCTAGAGAAGCGGGGACTGGCGCAGCGATCACGCGGGGAAAAAGATTCTCGTCAGGTACATGCCCGAATCACTGCCGTGGGGGCGGAGCTGTGCGATCTCTTACTGGGGCCAGTTCACATTACAAGTGTGCGTAAACATTTCATTGATCATGTGCCAAGAGAAAAGATTTGGCGGCGATAGCGGATGCCTTCGAGCATCTCTATGGAGCACAACGCAAGAAAGATATTTAACATGCTAAAAGCCGAGGAGGTATCTTTTTAGAGGTTAACTGGGCGAGCCTTTCGTATCTAATCTTCGGAAAATCTATAACCCATCCCGAGTTCGGTGATACGATTTAGATCGGGGCCTTTGGGTTGGGCTCTAACTTTTGCCGTAACTGCGAGATGAAGAGGCGGAGCAACCATTCTCCTCAGCGTAGTTAGTGCCCCACCCTGCATCAAGAATCTTGCGCTTGGTCACGAGTGAGCCACGATTCATAACAAGCACCTCGAGCACCTTCCACTCAGTTGCTGTCAGGTGTGGTGCTGGTGTGGCATTCTGCGGTACGAGTTACGCACCGTTCAGGCGAGCAAAATCAACTTCAAGGTCGCCCATAGGTCAGCGTGCGGAGTTCTATCTTCTCTTCGCGACGCCGCGAAACAGCTTTGATACGCGCGAAGAGTTCCTCAACATCAAAAGGTTGGTGATGTAATCGTCCGCGCCATTTCAAGCGCAGTAATTTTAAATTCCGATGGTGCGTCCAGATAGAACCAGGATTGGAACATTGCTCGGTGCGAATGTTTTTGATGACCGTTAAACCATCTTGATGGGTAGGCCAAGATCCACGAGTACTACATCGGGGTGTTTATCAACGGCCATCGCATTGCCGATAGCGGCATTCGGGGCAGCGATCATTTCGTAACCACGTGCTTGCCTGTTGACCGCTAGTGCGCGAATAATTGAGGAGCATCATCAATCACAAGACCTTAAGCATTGATGGTAACTCCGACCGGAGAGGCCGACGTTGGAATTGTCACGATTGCGGTGAGTCCTCCACCGGGGGTCTCTTCCAAAGTTAGGTTGGCGCGACCGCCTCGGCCAAGCCTGGCTCAAAGCCAGGCCAAGACCGACTCCACGATCGTTATCGACATCGCCTAGGCGGGTAAATGGGGCAAAGGCGGCGGTGACCAGAGAAGGTTCAATGCCCTTGCCGTAATCGATGATCCGCACCTGCACCTCTTGATCATGCTCAGAAATGCTGATCTGTGGTCGCTTACCTGATTTGCCATGAGAAATTGCGTTGTCGATCAAGTTAGCGAGAACTCGCTCGAGCAAGCCGGGGTCGGTGCGAATATCGGAAACCTCGGGACTTTCGATTAGCTCGATTGCCTCTGCGGGTGCCGCTATGGACTTGAGCGCTGTGGGAAGCACGTCGTAAACCGATACCTCCTGTAGATGGACTGCAAGTGAGCCAGCGTGTAGACGACTCATATCGAGCAAGTTCTCGATAAGACCCTTTAGGCGCTCAAGCGAGGATGCGGCTGTGCCAAGAAGTTCGCGGCGATCTTCATCGGACCATGCCGAGTTCTTCGTTGCGAAAACTTGCAACGGAAGCCAGTGCAGAGGCCAGCGGGCCACGCAGATCGTGGCTCACCGCATTCAATAGTGCAGTGCGCATTCGGTCGGATTCAGAGATCTCTTTGGCAGCATCAGCTTGCGCCGCCAGGATCTCACTTGACCAGATCAGATCGAGTTGTGAGGCAAGGGCCTCCAGGATTCTGGAATCACTTGAGGTTAGCATCCTGCCATCGCCCTCGATTTTGAGAGTCTCATTGATGCGCCAGGTGAATTTGGTGGTCGTAGGATCTTGCGTGACCCCGATGTCGCCGATCGCTTGCCTCTTGCCTGAGTTGGAGTCGTACTCCAAGCGCAACGAATTAAACCCTAGCGCCTTTTTGGTGTGATCGAGCAACCCCGCCATTCCAGAATCTCCGCGAATGATCTGACTGGCGAGCATGGAAAGTAGTGAGGACTCTTTACTGGCGCGGAGCGCTTCGCGCTGCCTCCGACCTGAGGTCTCGACGAGAGATGCCACCAAGAAGGCGACCAAGAGAAAGATGAAGAGCGCAATCAAATTGTTGTGCTCTGCGATCGTAAAGGTGTGGATCGGGGGAATGAAGTAGAAGTTGAGCAGAGCCACAGAGAATGCGGTTGAGATGATTGCCGGAATAAAGCCACCGATCAGACTGATAAGCGAGTTGATGAGCAGGAAGACTAGCCCGTCACTAAAGGGATTAAGAGTCTGTCGAGTCAGGGTAAGTAGCCAGGTGGTCAGTGGCATCAGAACCGCCGTTGCAGCCAAGGCCTGCAACAAGCGAACCTTGCCAACGGTAGAACGCTCAAACTTCCAGGCAAATTTAGGGTTCTGTGCATGCTCGTGGGTAACTAGGTGTACGTCAATCTCTTCCGAGAGGCGAGTTACCCGCGAGGCGATTGACTCACCCTGCAAGAGCCGCGACCAACGTCCTTTGCTGGTGACACCAAGGACAACTTGTGTTGCATTTACGCTGCGGGCAAAGTCGAGGATGGTCGGCGGGATATCTTCACCGGAGATCTCGTGGAATGAGCCACCGAGCGAGATAACCAAACGTTCAATCTTCGTCAGGGCTGTTACATCGCTAATGGCGATTCCATCGCTCTTAAGAATATGCACAGCGAATAATTTGGCACCGGGGGATCTGGCCACAATTCTGGCGGCGCGTTTAATGATCGTTTCGGCCTCAGGAGCATCGTTGACGGCGATCACGATCTTCTCTTGTGACTCCCAAATATCAGAGATGCCTTCATCCTTGCGATACTTCTGAAGTCCCTCTTCGACTTTATCGGCGACCCAGAGCAGAGCCAGTTCGCGCAGTGCAGAGAAGTTTCCGATCCGGAAGTAATTGTTGAGCGCAGCGTCGATCTTGTCGGCTTGGTAGATGTTGCCATGCACCATGCGGCGATGAAGAGCTTCGGGGGTGATATCGACGATCTCTACTTGATCTGCCTGACGTAGGAAAAGGTCCGGGATCGTTTCGGCCTGCGAAATACCCGTGATCTTCTCCACCACATCATGGATTGATTCCAGGTGCTGGATATTGACCGTCGAAATAACATCAATACCCGCTGCAAGTATCTCTTCGACATCCTGCCAGCGCTTCTCATTTTTTGAACCAGTGATGTTGGTATGAGCCAGTTCATCGACCAGAACTATCTGGGGGTGGCGGGCCAAGATCGCATCGAGATCCATCTCGGTAAAGGTGCGTCCTGCATAGACCATCTCTTTACGGGGCAAGATGGTCATGTCGATGAGCTTCTCTTGGGTATGAACCCGACCGTGTGTCTCTACGATCCCCACAATGACATCGGCGCCGCGTTCGCGCCTGCGCTTGCCCTCATCGAGCATCGCAAAGGTCTTTCCGACGCCCGGAGCCATCCCCAGGTAGACGCGAAGAGTGCCACGCGATCCCATATGCGAAGGTTATCCCTTTAGCGAAAGGTTGAGCTTGAGAACGTTGACGGTATCTTCCCCGATGAAGCCAAGGAGGCGATGATGCGTCGCAGCCTTGATCTTTGCCATCACTTGATCAAGAGTGAGGTTGTTGTTGGCAGCAACCCGTTTAGCTTGTAGGTCGGCATAAGCCACCGAGATATCTGGATCCAAACCGGAAGCACTCGCCGTGATCGCATCTGCTGGGACCGCCGAAAGAGGGACACCTTCTTCCTTTGCGACTGCGGCCCGCGGTCAGTAATTGTCGAAGTCAGAGTTGCATCATTGGGACCAGCATTAGTTGCGCCAGATCAAGGGGTCGTACCCCTACTACCTGCGTTGCTAGGGCGAGAGTGAAACCAATTAGCGCCATCGAAGGTTTGACCGATCGAGCATGAACCAACGGTTGACCATTAACTGTAACGATCGATCCGTGGATCTGGTGCTTGGCAATGATCTCACCGACTCCAAATGAGACCAATGGGTAGCCGATTCCAAGGAGCAAAGTGATAGCAATAGGAAGCGAACAGCAGTGCCGAGTTGTTTTAATGAGTTCATGATTATCCCAGCCTTGGAATGAGTTGGACGAGCAGGTCGATTAGTTTGATTCCGATAAATGGCGAGATCATCCCCAACACCGTAGATCAAGATGTTGCGGGTCAGAAGTTGGCCCGCACTCGCTGGGCGGTATTTCACACCTTTGAGGGCGAGTGGTACTAGGGCGATGATGATCAGCGCGTTGAAGATAACGGCCGACAAGATCGCGCTATGTGGGCTATGCAGGTGCATGATGTTGAGTTTCTTCAACCCGGAAATTGCACCGCGAACATCGCCGGCAAGATCGCGAAGTACTTTGCCACATCGTTTGCGATCGAGAATGTTGTCAGTGCTCCGCGCGTGATCAACAGTTGCTTTCCGATCGCCACAATCTCAATCAACTTGGTGGGGTCTGAATCCAGGTCAACCATGTTGCCAGCCTCTTTAGCAGCTGAAGTACCCGAGTTCATGGCAACTCCCACGTCGGCTTGAGCCAAGGCTGGAGCATCGTTGGTGCCATCTCCGCACATCGCAACCAGGCGGCCGCCTTGTTGCTCGGCTTTGATCAAGTCCATCTTGTCCTGAGGCTTTGCCTCTGCCAAGAAGTCATCGACTCCGGCTTCGGCTGCGATAGCTTCAGCGGTTAGTTTGTTATCACCCGTGATCATCACAGTGCGAATACCCATCTTGCGCAGTTCGTCGAAGCGTTCTTTCATGCCAGGTTTTACAACGTCCTTGAGGTGAATTACACCAAGCACCTTCGGTTGCCCTTGACTGAGTAAGCAACACCAAGGGAGTGCCACCCGTGCGCGCGATCGCGTCAATGGCCTCGTGTAGCTCTGATCCAGGTGCAGCATCCTGCCCGACCCACGGCAACCGATGAACCAGCGCCTTTGCGGTATTCAGCGACAGAGCCATCTGCGGCGGTAATGTCGGCGCCGCTCATACGTGTTTCGGCAGTGAAAGGTACGAAGGTCGCGCCTACAAACTGCTTCTCCCAATCAGTTGAGGCATGGCCATTGGATTGCGAGAGGGTGATGATGGAGCGACCTTCGGGAGTCTCATCGGAACTGCTCGAGAGATACGCGCTGTGAACGAGTTCGATCATGCTGACTCCCGATAAGGGAGATGAACTCAACGGCTTGGCGGTTTCCGTAGGTGATGGTGCCGGTCTTGTCGAGAAGCAAGGTGTTGACATCGCCAGCTGCTTCAACTGCGCGACCAGACATTGCCAAGATATTGCGTTGCACCAGACGGTCCATACCTGCGATACCGATTGCAGATAGCAGGGCGCCGATCGTCGTTGGGATCAAACAAACCAGCAACGAGACCAAGACAACAATGGTCTGTTGCGCATGGCTGAAGATTGCCAGTGGTTGCAAGGTAACAACTGCCAACATGAAGATGATCGTCAAACTGGCGAGCAGGATATTAAGCGCGATCTCGTTAGGAGTCTTCTGACGCGATGCACCTTCAACCAAGGCAATCATGCGATCGATGAACGTCTCACCGGGACGAGCGGTAATTCGCACAACTATCCGGTCGGAGAGGACGCGCGTTCCACCAGTAACTGAGGAGCGATCACCGCCGGCTTCACGGATTACAGGAGCAGATTCTCCAGTGATCGCTGATTCATCAACGCTAGCGATACCTTCAATGATCTCGCCATCACTTGGAATCAGATCGCCCGCTTCGCAGACCACGATTGAGCCGAGTGTTAACTCACTCGATGCGACGATGCTCTCAGAACCATCGGTAGAAAGCAGGCGCGCCATCGAACTGGTGCGCGTCTTGCGCAAGGTATCGGCCTGTGCTTTTCCGCGACCTTCAGCGATCGCCTCAGCCAAGTTTGCAAAGATCACCGTGCCCCAGAGCCAGGCCACGATCCACCAGGTGAATACGTTGCTATGTTGAATTGCGAGGACTGTGGTGAAAACCGCTCCAATTTCGACGACGAACATCACCGGATTTTTTGCCATGGCGCGCGGATCTAACTTGCGCACCGCCGATGGCATTTCGGTGTAGAGCTGACGTGGATCAAGAATTGTCATCGGAGTCCCTCTGCTAGTGGTCCAAGAGCGAGTGCTGGAATATATGTAAGTGCCACGACAACAACTGCTACTGTGATGAGTAGCGCGACGAAGAGGCCATTGCGAGTGCTGAGCGTTCCCTTACTTTCAGGGACCACACCTTGCTTGGCGATTGATCCGGCAAGGCCTAAGACGAGCAACATCGGAATAAAGCGACCAAGGGCCATCACAATTCCCAGTGAGATATTGAGAAAGGGGGTGTTACCGCTTAACCCGGCAAAGGCGCTGCCATTGTTGTTGCCGGCTGAGGTAAATGCGTAAAGCAGTTCGCTCAAACCGTGCGAACCAGTGGCCGAGATTGATTTTCGAACCCCAGAGTTGCTAAATGCGACACCGGCTCCAGCTAGAACCAGCAGTGGAGTCGTCAAAATATAAAGCGAGGCGAATTTAATCTCCTTGGCTTGGATCTTCTTGCCTAAGAACTCTGGCGTTCGACCCACCATAAGTCCGCATAAGAAGACTGTGACCATTGCCAGGATCAACATTCCATAGAGACCTGAGCCGGTACCTCCCGGTGATATCTCTCCGAACATCATGTTGAGCATCAGGACTCCCCCGCCAAGGGCGTAAATGATTCATGCGCTGCATCAATCGCGCCGGTTGATGTCTGGGTGGTTGCGGAGGCAAAGAGTGCAGATGCACCGACTCCAAAGCGGCTCTCTTTACCCTCCATCGAAGAGCCAGCGACGGTAGGCGCGGTTCCAGAGTGATGTAATTCCAGTGCAGTGGTTGCGGCGGTCGATGCAAGGAAGATTCCAACCATCGCGCCCAGAATTGCTAGTCCTTGCTTCTTATTGTTGATCAACTTGCCCATCGTCCAAGGCAGAGCAAATGGAATTACAAGAAGCAGGAAGATCTCTAAGAGATTGGTAAAGCCACTTGGATTTTCAAATGGATGCGATGAGTTGGCGTTGAAGAAACCGCCACCATTTGTTCCAAGTTCCTTGATGGCCTCTTGGCTCGCGACCGGTCCACCAGGAATATGTTGAATCCCTCCAGTAAGGGTGTGGAACGTCGATAGCGCTGAAGTTTTGAATCGCGCCGTTGAGCATCAAGATCAGGGTCGCGATAAAGCGAAAGGGCAGCAGGATCTTAAAGATGGTGCGATACATATCAACCCAGAAGTTGCCGAGGCTTTCGCCGTTACGCGCATTAAATGCGCGCACGAGTGCGATAGCGACCACGATTCCGGCTGCAGCGGAGGCGAAGTTTTGAATGGCAAGGCCACGCCATCTGGGCGAAGAAACCTAGGGTGGACTCACCGGAATAGTTCTGCCAGTTGGTATTCGTCACAAAAGAGATCGCGGTGTTCCAAGCAAGGGCTGGGGACATCCCCTTAAAGCCCTCCGACCAGGGAAGGTATTGCTGTAAGCGCAAAATTCCGTAAAGGAAGAGGATGAAATTCCGGAGAAGCTAAGAAGGGAAGCGGCGTAGCCTTTCCAGGATTGTGAAGAGCGAGCGTCGATTCCGATACTGGAGTAGAAACGCTTTTCGAACCAACCAACCTTTTGGATTGGAAAACTTTGGCCATGTAATTGCCCAGGGGGACAATGGATACGCCGATCAAAATTACCAGCGCGAGATCAGTGAGGAGTGTAGATGAAAGTTCGCTCATTTAAAAACGCTCCGGAAAGAGCAGCGCACGACCAAATAGCCGGCGAGCAAGACCGCAATAACAAGTCCAATAGTTTGTGCCATCAGATCCGCCCCAAGACCTTTAAGATCAATCCAAAGGCGGCAAAAATCACGGCAAAACCCGCGATAGCTAGTACATCAGCCATCTCTATTCCTTCCCATACCAAGACCGTGGTGTAGGTCTATGAGGCTAGGTTAGAAAAGGGGAAGGGTTAGGGGAGAAATTAAGGAGATTCCTAACAACTTCTTAACACCCCAAGGTCGGCGGGAGTTGCTGGCAGATGGCCGCCAGACATGGTATTTTTTTCCAAGTGAACCGGGGCGCAAACCCCGATCCACCCGCTTACTCGCTGTAAGTCGCTTTAAGCACGGGGCTCGTCGGTGCTACGGCGAGCCTTGCGTATCGCCCCCATTCGGTCAACAAACCACAAAAAGCAATCACGTTCGCAATCCATCCGATAATCAACATATACAGACCTCCTCTCTTCTCGCCGCACTGGTCGAGCACCAGTGACGGGGAAGATTTGAGAAAAGAGGGTGTAAGAGCTCTTAAATTATTGGAAGCTGTTAATTGGATCTGTCTGAGCATCCGAAAGTGTGGACAAGAGAGCGTTGTGAGTCCCCACCGATAGGGTTGGTAGATGGCCAGTGATAAGAACCAACAGATGAAGTTGGTTGGGGAAGCTTTGGCCGCGGCTATTGAAGCAATTGGTGGCCAGCCACGCGAGGGCCAGATTCAAATGGCCGAAGCGGTCGCAAATGCACTTACCGATCGTCATCACTTATTGGTTCAGGCAGGGACCGGTACCGGAAAGTCCCTGGCTTACTTGGTTCCTGCGCTAGTTCATGGCAAGAAAGTCTTGGTTGCCACCGCTACCTTGGCGCTGCAGAGGCAGTTGGTTGAGCGCGACCTTCCCAAGATTCAGCCGGCTCTGGAAAAAGTTTTGCAGCGGGATCTCACCTTTGCCGTATATAAAGGTGTAGGCAATTACCTCTGCCTGCAGAAGATGAATGGTGCGGAGCAAGATCCCGATGGTGAAGTCTTGATGGAGATCGGTATCCTGGAGAAAGATCAGAAGCGACTCAAGGCATGGGCTCTGACTCCTGGGATTACGGGGGATCGCGATGATGCCCCCGATGTTGATCGAAGGGTGCTGGGCGGCAAATTCGAGTCTCCGGACGCGAATGTATTGGCAAAGATAGACTGCGCCTTTGGATCGCAGTGTTTTGCTATTGCAGCAAAGGCCAAGGCACAAACTGCTGATGTAGTGGTCACTAACCACACTCTGCTTGCGATTGAGATCGTCGACAACCATCCCATCCTGCCTGATCGCGACGCGGTGATTTTGGATGAAGCACATGAGTTTATGGATCGCACAACGCAGGCTGTTACAGAGGAGTTAACCGCTGCTCGGGTAGAGCGCGCTGCCAAGATGGCAGCCAAACATATTCCGAGCAAAGCAACGATCGCCTTCAACAAGGCAGCCGATGAGTTCGCTGAAGCGATCGCAGATTTCGCGGGTGATGTACGC
>CAVQBB010000010.1:0-156325 GCA_963710655.1 uncultured Actinomycetota bacterium
GGTGAACCATGCGCTCGCATTATCGGTGGTGGTACCCGTCTTTCCGGCACTAGGTCTTCCCAGATCAGCTACCCCCGGACCCCACGCGGTTCCATATGTAGTTACGGTTTGTAGCGCCGTTGTTAAATCAGCCATTACATCGCTAGCAAATACCTGATTTGTCTGAGGTTGCGCTTGATAGAGGATTCCTCCATTGTCACCAATAACCTGCGAGACGATGTAAGGCTTTGCATAAATTCCTTGCGCCGCAAAAGTTGCATATGCAGAGGCCACATCAATGACATGCGGACTTGCCACTCCGAGAGTTACCGAAGGTCCTGAAATCATCTCAACTGATGTTGGAATACCCGCACGCCGGGCAACATCAATGACCTTGTCTGGCCCCACTTTAATTCCTAGTGGAACAAAGACGGTGTTCACAGAATTGGCGGTTGCGTCCAAGAGGTTAACGTTTGGAAATTGTTCATTGCCGTAATTGAAAACTGGATATGGTCCTTGTGAACCTGGGTCATAAAAAACTTGCGGTGATCGACCGTTCCACACCGAGTTCAGACTGATTCCAGCTTCAAGCGCTGCCGTAGGGTAAATGGTTTGAATGATGAACCGGCTTGTGTTGTAGCCTGCGTCGCATTGTTATATTGACTCTTCAAATAATCTTGCCCGCCATACATTGCGAGTACCGCTCCGGTTCCGGGTTGAATCGAAACTAAGGCGACACGAAGATTATTAAATGGTGCCTTAGGAGTGCGCTTTGCGACAGCATCGACTGCTGCCTCTTGGTCCTTCTTAACCAGAGTGGTTTTTACAACCAACCCACCTTGCAATAGCTGATCTTGAGTAAATCCAAATTGCTGTAATTGATTTTCAATCCAGGAAACTACGTAACCCTTTGGACCCGCCAGAGAACCAGAAGCGACTCTTGGTTGAATAAATGGAAAGACTTGCTTTGCCTCTTCGGCCCGGGTAAGCCACTTAGCCTTCACCATTCCATCAAGTACATACTTCCAGCGTGCTTGAAATCGTGCTAAATAACACGGGCCGTTAGCAGGATCGTAATATCCAGGGGCGTTGAGAAGCTGGCAAGACTGCGCTTGCGAGACATTGAGTTGATCGACTGTGCGACCAAAGAAAACTTGAGAACCTGTCTGCACTCCATAAGCGCCGCGACCAAAATAAATGGTGTTGAGATAATCTTCAAGAATCTGATCTTTAGAGAGTTGCTGTTCCAATTTAACGGCAATGACAATCTCTTTTATTTTTCGCTGAATACTCTGTTGCGGAGATAGGAAGGCGGTCTTGGCATATTGCTGCGTGATAGTTGAACCACCTTGCAAGGAGCCACCGCGAAGGTCATGCCACAGCGCACGCAAAATTCCAGTTGGGCTAAAGGCGTGCTCGCTATAAAAATTGCGATCCTCGGCAGCCAATATTGCATGTCGCACATTGATCGGAATGCTCGCTAATTGCACACTCGTGCGATCTTGCGCTCCAACTCGACCAATCTCTGACCCATCTGCGTACTCAATAACTGTGGCCTGACTATTTACATATTGATTGGGGTCAGGAATCTTGACGGTGAAGTAGGCGTAGGAAAAGAGGTAGGTCGCTATAACAAATCCCCCGCCGATCGTGAAGATCGCCCCGCGGATAAACCAGGTTCTCAGGTTTTCGCGGGTTGGTTTTTCCATGTGGAAAGGTTACCGCCCAGCGCTACGGGCGTAATCCTCATCCTCAAGAGTTCGCACCCTGCGTGGTGGTTTGCGGTATTTACCATCTCCCAACTTGAAGGAGTAGATCAGATGGTGCCAACCGCATCCCATGCAGACCTCAACGATATACACCCGAAATTCCCCGTATTGGCTCTGCATCTCTTCAATCTCGGCGGAAGTCTTAATGCGGCCTGAGTATTGGCCGAGTTGATCGCCGAAGGTATATCGCAATTCGACCATCTCGGCTTTGCGGCAAACAGGACAAAGTCTTTCTACTCGCTCTCCATGATATTTAGCAGCGCTCTTGAGGTAGGGATCAGCATCACAGGCATCTAGCCCCGAGGTCGTGCCTTTGAAGAGCGCGATTAACGTAGCGCGACGCTTAAGTGAATAATCGATCGCATCACGACGACTCCATAAGGTGCCCAACATAGTTTCCAAGAATAAACCTTTATAACTAACTACGCTTGCGCGCATGAGAAAGGTTGGGATGACTAAAAATTGGCCATTTCATCCTGGGAGCAAGTTGCCCCACATCCTCACAGTACGTTGGCTCGGCCAAGTGGGGGATGGAATCTTCCAATCCTCATTAGCATCCTTCGTTCTCTTCTCTCCAGAACGTCAGCCCAATGCAGTGAGCGCCGCCACCGCCTTTGCCGTCGTACTCCTGCCTTACTCACTTGTCGGTCCTTATGCTGGAATATTTCTAGATAGATTCTCTCGCCAGAGAATTGTTCTCTTTTCGAATCTCATCCGAGCTGTTGATCTTGCTTTCATGGCGCTGCTGATTAAGGCGGGCGCAACTGGGGTGCCACTCACCCTCTTGGTACTAGTGGCATTTGGCATAAATCGATTGATTCTCGCTGGCCTCTCCGCTGGCCTGCCATTGGTCGTGGAGAAAGATGAGTTGATCTCCGCAAATGCCTTGGCGGTTACAGGTGGAAGTATCGGTGTCGTCATTGGAGGCGGAATTGGAATTGGTATTAAGAAATTATTTGATCATCATGGAAAGAGTGATCTGAGTGATGCCAAAGTTATTTTAATTGCAATGGTCTGTTACCTCGCAAGTTCCTTCTTCACCCAGAGGTTATCTCGAAAGGAGATTGGGCCCGCTGATCATGAGATTCCAGTTGAAGTTCGGGGAATTCGTGAACTGCAAGAAGGCTTACGTATTTTGCGAAACCATCCTGATGCTTTACGTGGAATATTTTCTACCGCGATTCAACGAGGAGGTTTAACTGGACTTACATTGATGGGGTTATTGCTGGAGAGAAATACCTTTAACCCACCTAGCAATCCGGATGCCGGTCTAGCAGGCTTTGCTTACGCTCTCGCGGTTGCTGGTGTTGGCTTTGGTGTTGGCTCCTTTATCACGCCATTCTTCGTCAATTACTTTGGGCGACATCGTTGGATACGAATAATGATGATCGCGCCATTCCCATTTCTCGTGCTCATCGCTTTTCTTCCTCAAGAGTGGCTACTGCTCACAACCGCCTTCTTTATCGCAACCTGCGGTCAGGCAGTTAAAGTCACTAACGATGCCCTGGTTCAATCACAAATAGCTGACGAGTTCCGCGGAAGAGTCTTTGCCTTTTATGATGTTGCGGTAAATGGACTCATTGTTTTAGGTGCAATTGTGGCAGCGCTCATCCTGCCCACATCTGGAAAATCGGTAGCGCTTCCGCTTCTTACGACCGCGGTCTTCGCATTGACCACCTTTTTATTGTTGCGAAATTCCAAGTTCTTTATTGCGCGCCCAAGCGAGTAGCTCTTGGGTGGCCAGCTCTGGTCCAAGCGGGCCGCGCTCCATTCGTAACTCGAGCAAGAAATCGTAGGCCTCACCGACAAGTCGAGAAGGCTTGATTCCCAATATCTCCATGATCTGTTGGCCATCTAAATCGGGACGGATTCGATCTAACTCTTCTTGAGCCTTCAGTTCTGCAATCCGATTCTCTAAAGAGTCATACGTAGCGGAGAGTTGATCAGCTTTGCGCTTATTGCGCGTTGTGCAATCTGCCCGTGTAAGAACATGAAGCGAATCCAGCAAATCTCCTGCATCTCGAATGTAGCGACGGACGGCTGAGTCGGTCCACTCCCCACTTCCATATCCATGGAAACGAAGATGCAGGAAGACAAGAGTTGAAACATCATCAACAATCTTGCTCTCGAAACGCAACTCCTTAAGTCGCCGCTTTGTCATCTTCGCACCCACAACTTCATGGTGATGGAAAGAGACTCCACCTCCAGGAATCAATTCACGCGTGCGAGGTTTGCCAATGTCGTGCATGAGTGCCGCTAAGCGAATCACAAGGTTAGGCCCACCTAATCGATCCTCATGGGCGATCGCCTGTTCTAGAACAGTTAGCGTGTGCTCGTAGACATCTTTATGGTGGTGATGTTCATCGATTTCCAATTTCAATTTCGGTAACTCTGGAAGGAAGTGGGAGGCTAGGCCGGTTTCAACGAGTAGACGTAGCCCCAACCTCGGATTGGATGACATAAGAGTCTTAACAAATTCATCTCGTATACGTTCTGCTGAAATTATCGATAGTCGATCAGACATTTCAACAATCGCCGAGATAACCGATGGGTCAACAGAGAAATCTAACTGTGCTGCAAATCGCGCAGCGCGCAACATGCGAAGTGGGTCATCGGTAAACGAAGAGGAAGCACTTCCTGGAGTTCGTAATACTTTCTTGGCTAAATCTCCAGCGCCATCAAAGAGATCTATAAATGTCGGTTGTTCTGTCGTGAGTTCTAACGCCATCGCATTGATAGTGAAATCTCTACGAGAAAGATCCCCCTCAATTGTCTCTCCAAAATTCACATCCGGTTTTCGCGATTGTGGGTCGTAACTCTCGCTGCGATAGGTCGTTACTTCGACAGTGACGTCGCCTTTCTTTGCAGCGATAGTTCCGAAGGCGGCACCGATCTCCCAGACGTTATCAGCCCACTTTTTGAGAATCCTGGTGCTCTCTGGTGGTCGTGCACTAGTCGTGAAATCTAAATCATTTCCAAGCCTGCCCAATATGGCATCACGCACCGGACCCCCAACGAGAGCCAGAGTAAATCCCTCACGCTTAAAAGCCTCCGCCAAGGATGCAATCAACTCCCCGTGCAGAGCAAGGGAGCCGAGGGCTAGTTCGGCTGCGATGGCTCCTGGATTAGGCAACTGGGTACTCACAATGAGTAAGGCTAGAGCAGTACCCTTCTCTTATGACCCCGGCACCTGGTGCGGGTGGCGAAGCGAAACGGAAAAAACGTCGGAGACGGCGTCCTGCGGGCCCACACTCACCCACTGATACTTTAACTCCGGCTAAAACCGAACCTCGTACCGCCCCTGTCAAAAAAACGCCCCCTAAAAAACGCCCGGCTTATGCCAAGCGAGTGGATGAGGTTAGCGCTGGGGGATTAGTTATTGATGGCACCGGCACCAAAGGTTTACTTATAGGTCGCCGCGATCTCAAAGATGCATCTCGCGAACGTTTGCTCTGGTCGCTTCCCAAAGGCCATATCGAAGCTGGCGAAACACCTGAACAGGCAGCGATTCGTGAAGTCGCTGAGGAGACTGGAATTCAAAGCGAGATCTCGCGTGAGTTGGGAATTATTGATTTCTGGTTCATGGCAGGTGGAAAGCGGATTCACAAGACGGTTCATCATTATCTATTCCGAGAGGTCGGCGGTGTCTTGGCGCCTCAAGTGAGTGAAGTCGATGATGTCGGTTGGTTTCCATTAGACGAGATCATCTCGTTGCTCGCATATCCAGATGAGAAGAAACTTATTGCCAAATCTGGTGACTTAAAAGTATGAAGCGGCTACTGGCTCTACTAACTGCTCTCACCTTCACCTTTATCGCAACTCCCGTTGCTCAAGCTGGTACGACAATTTATCTCACCGAACCATCTCATCGTCAGATTAATGGGCAATTCATTGATGATGCTCTCGCTGACTCAATCAGTTTTACTGGTCGACTCGGGCAATTGGTTTTCAACCCACCTGCAGGTGAACGAACCTGGGTAATTGATCCCGCACTAATAGATGATGTAACGGCAATGGCTGGTGGTTACACCCTCACATCAGGTGTTGCCGGCACAGCAGAACTAGCGGCTAAGTCTTGGCTCGACCAACTCAAATTAGATATACGAACCGACCCCATCATCCCAATGGTGTACGGCAACCCCTCGTCATATTGGGTAAGTCAACTCTCCCCTCACGAGGCCAATTACCTTCTAACCATTTCGCAAAGTCGACTTGCAACGTTGTTGGGGGTTGATGTCACGAACCCTGCGGTGTACCACTCAAATTCACACTTCAGCCTAACTTCGGCCGACATAAATTCACTCAAAGATGATGCCTCGCAATTTGCGGCAACCGCTTCATATATTGATCCAACAAAGATTGATATCTCACGGCTTGCTCTTATAAGAATTCTCAATCCCGACCTCACCAACGATCGTCGCGAATATTTAATAAGAGATCTGACGGGCGCTGCATATGCACAGATGCATCTAGTTCATCTAGGCCCCGGTAAGTTCACAGTGACATCTACTCATCAAGATCTACCTATAACTCTTACAAATGGCTTCCCATTAGATGTCAAAGTAAACCTCTATGTAATACCAACTAATTTGAAAGTTGAAGTTGGAACCCTGCCCCAGGTGGTTATTCCAGCAAAATCCAAGATCCAGGTAATGGTTCCTATTACAGTTTTGACTTCAGGAACTTCCGGTTTGAATGTAGAACTCACCTCCACCCATGGCAATTTATTGGGGGATTCGGTGATCTATCCGCTGCAACTCTCCGTGATTAGTCCAATAGCTACTTGGTTTACCACTGGCGCTGCCATCGTGCTCTTCGTCGCCGCTACCTTCCAAAGTATTCGCCGTATCAGGAGAAGACAGAGATGAGTGATAACTCGATTATCCGCTCGTCGGCGATCATGGCGGCAGGCACTTTCGTCTCCCGTATTACAGGACTCATTCGCGGTCTCTTGTTAGTTGCGGTGCTCGGTACAACCCTCTTGGGAGATACTTACAACGTCGCAAACACCATGCCAAATATTTTGTACAACTTGATAATTGGCGGTGCACTTACAGCAGTCTTTGTTCCGCAAATGGTTCGTGCCATCCGGGAACCAGATGGTGGATCAGCATTCATCTCTCGACTTGTTACGGCTACATGCGTCGTTCTTGGAGTTCTTGTATTTGTATCAATAGTTGCCGCACCTCTTCTGGTGCACCTCTTTGCAAGTAGTTATTCCGGTCGCCCAGAATTTAATTTAACCGTTCTCTTCATGCGCTACTGCCTACCTCAAATATTCTTTATGGGACTCTTTGCATTACTCGGGCAGGTAGCAAACGCTAAAGGAAAGTTTGGGCCCATGATGTGGGCTCCCGTTTTCAACAACGTAGTTGTCATTGGAGTCTTTGCTTATTTCCTTCATATCTCCAAAGGTTGGAAAGTTACAACTATCTCTCATGGTCAGGCGACATGGTTAGGTATCGGAACAACTGCGGGTTTTGTAGTTCAACTCGCCTGCTTAATTCCGGTTCTAAGACAGATCAACATAAAGATTCGTCCGCGTTTTGACTGGAGAGATCCTGAAATTCGCAAGTCTCTGCACTTAGCGTCATGGACTCTCGCCTTTGCAGCTATCTCGCAACTTAGTTATTTAGTAACCGTTAACCTATCTACAGGTGCAGCGGTCCGTGCCTTGAAGGCCGGGATTACAACTGGCGTTGGCTATACCCCGTATGGAAATGCCATGCTGATTTTGCTCTTGCCGCATTCGGTTGTGACCATCTCGATCGTTACGGCGATACTGCCCTTGCTCTCTAGTCATGCCGCTGAGCAAAAGTTCCAAGAGATTCATGATGAATTGGTGCGGGCAATTCGACTGGTTGGAATCATCACTGTCCCAAGCGCCATCGCATTTCTTTTGTATGGACCCCTTATTACCCGGACCTTGTTCTTTGGAATTTCCAACAATGATGCCCGTTACTTAGGCTTAGTTCTATCTGCATTTGCCCTGGGGTTGCTTCCGCTCAGCGTTAATCTCATTGCACTACGTGGGTTGATCGCCTTTGAAAACATCAAATTGCAGGTTCTTAGTAATGCGATCATGAACCTCATCGGTAGCCTCCTCTCCTTCCTGCTGGCCTTGACCTTGCCCGCCAAGTGGGTAACCGTCGGATTGGCCGCCGCTCTCGCCCTCAGTTATTACATAGGGGCATGGACATCTATCCGACTCCTTCGCCGTTACAACATAAAGATCCATACCGGCGAGATCACCGGCTTTTATGCACGTTTAGCTCTTATCTACTCGGTTGTCGCAATTCCGCTCTATTTGATCATGGGGAAGATCCCAGGCGGGAATAACGCAAAACTATTGGTTGTTCTCTCAGTCAGCGGTTTGGGCTACCTTGGCATTGCCAAGGCCTTTAAGATCGCGGAAGTGGGAGCGGCCTTGGCGGTCCTTCTCAGGCGGAGACGCTCATAGGGTTTGTGGATTACCAAGGTTCAGAAAGTTAGGTGTTGACGTGAGTGAAGTTATCCACGATCTCGTGATTGTTGGTTCTGGTCCGGCTGGATATACCGCTGGAATCTATGCCTCTCGTGCCCAACTCTCTCCCGTTCTCTACGAGGGTTCAGTCACCGCTGGTGGTGCACTTATGAACACAACCGAGGTCGAGAACTTCCCTGGATTTCCCGGTGGCATTATCGGTCCTGACCTTATGGACAACTTAAAAGCTCAAGCTGAAAAATTTGGTACACAACTAATCCGCGATGACATCGTTGATATGCAACTTAAAGAGGATATTAAAGTCCTAACAGATGGCAGTGGGAATGTCTTACGTGCTAAATCTGTAATTCTGGCGACAGGCTCTGCTTACAAAGAGATCGGGCTTGTCAATGAGAAGCGCTTGTCTGGTCGTGGTGTCTCTTGGTGTGCGACCTGCGATGGTTTCTTCTTCCGTAATCAGGAGATCGCAGTTGTAGGTGGCGGTGACTCTGCTATGGAAGAGGCTAACTTCCTCACTCGCTTTGCCTCCAAAGTTGTTGTCATCCATCGCCGTGATTCATTGCGCGCTTCAAAGATCATGGTGGAGCGAGCTAACGCCAACCCCAAGATCGAATTCTTGTGGAACACAGAGGTTATTGATGTGCTCGGTGAAGATAATGTGACCGGTCTGAAATTACGTAACACTGTAGATGGCACAGAGAGTGAGAGAGCCTTTACCGGTCTCTTCGTTGCCATTGGGCACTCCCCTCGCTCTGAACTTTTGGTAGGGCAAGTTGATCTTGATAACGAGGGATATGTGAAGGTAGAGGGTCGCTCTACTCGCACCAACCTCTCTGGAGTATTTGCATGTGGAGATCTGGTTGACCACACCTATCGCCAAGCGATTACCGCTGCGGGGTCTGGCTGCCAGGCCGCGTTAGACGCTGAAAGATTCCTTGCAGGACACTAGAATTGCGCTTCTACACTAAATCGTTTTAAAAGAGTTCACTTAAATAACCGAGAGGGAAACATGAGCAACACACCACCAGTCACCGCTGCCACATTTGAAGATGTGGTTCTTAAAAGCACAACACCAGTTCTCGTCGATTTCTGGGCTGAGTGGTGCGGACCTTGTCGTGCAGTAGGACCAATCTTGGAAGAGATTGCAGCGGAACACGCTGGCAAAATCAAGATTGTAAAGCTGAATACCGACGAAGAAGCCTCAATCGCAATGAAGTACGGCATCACCTCAATTCCAACGATGAATGTCTACGTTGGTGGTCAGGTTGTAAAGAGCATTGTCGGAGCGAAGCCAAAGCCTGCGCTTCTTAAAGATCTAGAAGCCTATATTTAATAGTCTCTGACTGACGAAATAGCAGATTCATGTCGCCCGATCTCACACTTGGTGGATCGGGCGATCTTGTTTTACAAGTTACTAATTACTTAACACGCCTCAACCTTTTAAACCAGGAGAGTTCCATCTTTGATGAGAAGGTTGCAAGCGCGGTAAAAGAATTTCAACAATCTCGTGGATTGCGGGTTACCGGAATTGTTGATGCGATAACGCTTCGAGTTTTGGATGAGGCGCGTTGGAAACTTGGTGATCGCGTTCTCTCCCTCGTCTCTCCATTTATGCGAGGAGATGATGTAGCTTCGCTGCAATCTCAGTTGAGTGAGATGGGATTTAACTGCGGCCGAGTAGATGGAATCTTTGGAAGCGAAACCGAGTCGGCAGTCAAAGAGTTTCAAAAATCAGTTGGAGTGAAGGTTGATGGGCGCTGTGGTCCAGCAACAATCATGTCGATGATGCGTTTGAAGAAAATTGTTTCTGGTGGGGCGCCAATCCAATTACGTGATGCTGCGATTCGTGCAGAGCGTGGTCCTGCACTTTCAGGAAAAGTAATAGTTATAGATCCATCACTCTCTCCTGAGATATTTGACTTAGCCCAAAGGCTAGAAGGGCGACTCATTGCGCTCGGGGTGAATGTCTTTCTGACAAGGACTATTGCATCTACTCCACAAGAATCTGAAAGAATCGAGATTGCTAATTCTTCGGGAGCCGATCTCGTCATCTCTCTCCATCAAGATACTTACAAGAACCCCAGTGCGCACGGAGTTGCTACCTATTACTACGGGAGCGATTCTCATGGGGTTCACTCCATCGTGGGTGAGCGATTTGCTACCTTGGCCCAACGAGAGATCTGCGCCCGTACCGACCTACTTAACTGCCGTACTCATGCCAAGACCTGGGACCTTTTAAGGCTAACCAAATCCCCTACGGTTCTCATCGAACTGGGATATTCGACCAACCCTGGGGATGCCAAGCGAGTTGCCGATCCACAATTTCGTGAAACAGTGGTTGAAGCTCTCATGGTTGCTATCCAGCGTTTGTATCTGAGTGCCGAGAACGATGCCAAGACTGGCACGTTGCGGATCTCAGATCTCCGCCGAGCAGGACTCCGTAAATAAAGCCGCCTCTTGCAAGTGCGCATCTATGGCAGAATTGATAGATGTCCAACGAGGTAACACGATTTCGCACTGGTGAAGACCAGCAACTGACTAAGCGCTTCGCCCACCGAGCAGAGCTAATGCAGGCCAGTGAAATTCGAGCCCTCTTCGCCGTAGCCTCCCGCCCAGAAATCGTCTCACTGGCAGGTGGAATGCCCAACCTCTCCGCCCTTCCTATGGAGATGATGGCAGATGTAGTCGATAAGTTGATCAAAGAGAATGGCACCGAGGCTCTCCAATATGGAAGCGGTCAAGGTCACCCAAAGCTACGGGAACAGATCTGCGATGTCATGGCTCTAGAAGGAATCAGGGCTCACCCCGACGATGTCATCGTCACTACGGGATCTCAACAAGCCCTTGATCTTATTTCTCGCATCTTTATAAATCCCGGTGATGTTGTTCTCGTTGAAGCTCCAAGCTATGTCGGAGCGCTGGGTACCTTTAAGCAATACGAAGCAAATGTCGTCCACGTTGAGATGGATGAAAATGGAATGGTTCCAGATGCTCTCCGTGCTGCAATCACTGCGGTTCGCAAGACCGGGCAAGAGATCAAGTTCTTGTATCTCATTCCTAACTATCAGAATCCTGCGGGCGTGCTTCTTCCGGCAGATCGACGCACTGAAATTCTGGAGATCTGTGCAGCAGAGAAAATCTTTATCGTCGAAGATAACCCTTATGGCTTATTAGGGTTTGATCGCCCATCACCTAATGCAATGCGTGCACAGGATTCCGAGAACGTTATTTATCTGGGTTCTTTCTCTAAGACTATTGCACCAGGATTCCGCGTTGGTTGGGCCCTAGTTCCACAATCACTGAAAGAGAAGTTAGTTATTGCAGCAGAGAGTTCAATCTTGTGTCCATCAAACTTCACACAGCTCTCCATTAGCGGTTATTTGGCTGACCAACCCTGGCGCGATCAAATCGCATCTTTCTGCAAGCTCTACAAAGTCCGTCGAGATGCCATGTTAGAAAGTTTAGAGACATACTTCCCAGAGGGTGCGAGTTGGACCAAACCTGGTGGGGGTTTTTACGTTTGGGTCACTCTGCCACCTGAGATTGATACAACTGCGCTAATGCCAAAGGCAATCGTTGCAAAGGTTGCATACGTTCCAGGAACCGCTTTCTATGCCGATGGTTTTGGAAGTTGGTCGATGCGATTGTCATATTGCCATCCAACTCCAGAGAGAATTCGAGAGGGCGTTAAGGCGCTCGGTGGTGTAATTCGTACCGAGATGGAAAATCGCGCGATTATTTAATTTCTACCGCAGAATTTGGGTAATTCGCTGTAAATCTTCTTCGTCTGCAAATTCAATGGTGATCTTGCCTTTGGATTTTCCTAATTCGATCGTTACTCGGGTATCTAATTTGTTTGCCAAAATATCGCTTAAATCCTTATGGTGATGGTTTTCAGCGTTGCTGCGCTTAGCCTTTTCACCCTTTCTCTTTCCATCGCTCATCGCAACTATCTCTTCAACGGCGCGAACGCTTAAACCCTCAGAAACAATGCGATGTGCCAGGTTCTCAATCTCTGAAGCATCGGTGAGAGAGAGCAAAGCCCTAGCATGGCCGGCAGAGAGCACACCCGCAGCTACCTTGCGTTGTACTGATGCTGGAAGATTGAGAAGACGTAAAGTATTTGTAATTACCGGCCTGGACTTGCCAACCTTTACCGCTAACTCCTCATGGGTATATTCGAAATCATTGAGAAGATTTTGGTATGCGGCAGCTTCTTCAAGTGGATTTAATTGACTGCGATGAATGTTCTCCAAGAGAGCTTCGCGCAACATCTCATTATCTTTAGATGCGCGAAGTATTACAGGAATAGTTTTTAATCCAGCAATTTTTGATGCACGAAGTCGACGCTCTCCCATAATCAATTCGTAGTTACCATCTGGAAGTTGGCGTACAACCGGAGGTTGCATAACTCCGACTTCCTTAATAGAGGCAGCTAGTTCTTGAAGTGCTTCTTCATCAAAATAAGTTCTAGGTTGTTTGCTATTTGGAAGAACAGAGTTGATATCAACTTCGAGAGCGGTACCTGCAACAACTCCTGTGCTATTTGTTACCTCTCCGATTGTTGTAGTGGGGATCAACGCATCTAATCCGCGTCCCAAGCCGCCTTTACGTGGTGCACTCATGCCGCTGATCCTCTCCGTGCAATCTCTCGTGCTGCACCCATGTAGGCAATAGCACCAGGAGATGTGGCGTCATATGTCATAACTGTTTGATTAAATGATGGTGCCTCTGAAACGCGGACTGCGCGAGGAATTGGAATATCGATCAACTCATTTGGGAAGTGTCGACGAACATCATCTGCAACATCATTAGCGAGTCGCGTTCTTGAATCGAACATCGTCAGCAATATTGTGCTCACACGGACGAGTGGATTGAGAGCTCTCTGAATCTTCCCCAAAGTCTCCATCAACAATGAGATTCCCTCGAGTGAGTAATACTCACATTGAATTGGAACGAGAACTTCTTCGGCTGCAGTAAGTGCGTTAATAGTGAGCAGACCTAAGCTTGGTGGGCAATCGATAATTACATAATCCAGACGATCGCCTATCGCCTCACGCTCCTTCAAATACTTATTGAGAGCCGCTTTCAAGATACTCTCGCGAGCAACAAAGGTAACCAGTGCTATCTCGGCACCTGCTAACTCGCGGTTGGCTGGGGCACATTCCAGGCTAGGAAAACCTGCGACTTTTTGTACGGTGCTAGATAAGTCGACCTCTTCTACGAGAACCTCATACATGCCAGGAGTTTTATTCCGGTCTACGCCGAGGGCTGTACATGCATTTCCTTGTGGATCTAGGTCGATTACTAAGACTTTTAGCCCGCCCATCGCCATCGCAGCAGCAATATTTACCGCTGAGGTTGTTTTCCCCACGCCACCCTTTTGATTCGCCACGGTAAAGATCCGCGTCTTAATGGGGCTTGGCATCGGCTCCTTTAGTCGGCGGATTCCAACAACCTTCCGAGAGCCCCCGTTCGTTGTTTCACGTGAATCACTCATGGCTGTAGTTAAGCAGTCTTTCTGACCTCAATAACACGGGCTAACTCAAAACCTGGCAATTCGATGATCTTTAATGAGGTAGTTGAGTGCTTTTTAGCTTCAGTGCCATCAATCTCCGATTGGGCGCTCTCGCCTTTCATGGCCAAGAGGGCCCCTTGGCTCTTTACTAGATGCCATGAGATCGTCAACAACTTGGGAAGTGGGGCCACCGCACGAGCGGTTACCACCTCAAAACTCTTCTTAACGCTCTCTGATTTTCCTCGGATGACGGTGATAGGAAGATCCAGGATAGAAATTACCTCGTTGAGGAAATCCACCCGCCGCTGCAGGGGTTCAATCAGGGTTAATGAGAGATCTGGTCGCGCCAAGGCGATAACAATTCCGGGCAACCCGGCTCCTGAGCCGATATCGACCACCTTAACTCCCTCTGGAATGAGGGTAGTTACCGGGATGCAATTGGCTATATGGCGCTCCCAGATTCGATCGCCCTCGCGAGGACCAATTAGCCCGCGCTCAATCCCCCAACTTTTAAGGAGATCGGCATATCTATCTGCCTTCTCTGGGCTCTCCTTGAAATATTGATCTAGGAGAGTTTCACGTGAAACGGTCAAGCTGGAAGGACGACCACACAGCGATTGGGCTCTTCGCCTTCAGATTCGCTTGTTAGGCCGATCTCTTGAATCGTGTCGTGAATGACCTTGCGCTCAAAGGCGTTCATTGGCTTCAACTTAATCTGCTCACCTGAGCTCTTAACCTCTTCGGCGATCTCATGGGCCAACTTGGTGAGCTCAGCCTTCTTATTGCTACGGAAGTTATCGATATCGAGCATTAGCCGTGATCGCTCGCCGAGGGAGGTCTGCACCGCCAGGCGGGTTAGCTCCTGCAAGGCATCTAATACCTCTCCGCTATCCCCAACCAGGTGGGAGAGTGCGCCGCCGGCGATAGCCAGGGAGGCACGCTCATTCTCAACATCAATATCAATATCTCCATCGAGATCTGCAATATCCAGCAATCCCTCTAGGTAATCCGCTGCTACATCGCCCTCTTCCTCTAGGCGTGCGATAAGGGACTTCTTGGGGCTCTCTGTCTCAGTCATTGTGCTGCCTTTCTGTCGGGTTTAAACCTTTTTGTCATATTTTGAGGGGATTTATGCTACTTCCGTGGCTTCTTCTTCTTTGGCTGCTGGCGTTGACGGCTCTTCGCTGCCGCATCGCGCTCGGCCTCAGTTAAACCCTCTGGTGTTGCTGATGTGCCTGAAGGGTTCGCTGGATTGGTGGCAGTGCCAGCCATACCGCGCTTGCGTTGCAACTCCTCATAAGCAGGAGATCCCGGAGTTGGATTTCTCTTGATGACATAGAACTGTTGTCCGAAAGTCCAGAGGTTGTTGGTCAACCAGTAAATCAATACACCAATTGGAAAGTTAACACCGGTCACCGCAATAATAAGTGGGAATAAATACAACATGATCTTTTGCTGTTGCAGCATCATGTTGTTCGAAGGATCAACCTTTGGCATTCCCTTAATCATCAATTGACGTTGAGTGGTGAATGTCGTTGCTGACATTGCAATGATCATGACGATTGTGACGATTTTTGTTGTCGTAATGTGCGAACTAATCAAGCTGTCAGAGATAGGGGCACCCAAGAATTTGGCATCATGAGCCTTCGCTAAAAGTGTTGGGGTTAAGACACTGGGAACATATGACTTGTTATGTGCAATTCCGCTTAACACCCGAAAGAGTGCAAAGAAGATTGGTGATTGGGCTAGTAACGGAATACATGATGCAAGTGGGTTTGTCTTATGCTCTTTGTAGAGCTTCATCATCTCTTCAGATTGCTTTTGACGATCATCTTTGTGGCGCTTTTGAATCTCCTTCATCTTTGGTTGAAGGGCGGTCATCGCGCGCTGCGACTTAATCTGTTTTACAAATAGAGGGATGAGAATGATTCGAATAACTATTACAAGCAGGACAATCGAGAAGGTCCACTTGAGTGATTCGTGACTATCTTTACCTAAAAAGAGCCCTAAAAGGCTGTGAAATGTGACAATTACCCAAGTAACTGCGTAATAAAGCGGGTGTAAAATGGCATTCATCCCTTAGCTCCCTTTAGATGTTCGTACTCAACTCTCTTACCACCGGCGTAATCAACGCCCCCATGAGACCATGGGTTACACCGCAAAATTCTCCAAGCGCCCATCAATATCCCACGCAGACCAAATTCATTTATTGCATCGATTGTGTATTGGGAACAGGATGGAAAATATTTACAGCGTGGCGCCATATTCGCTGAGATAAAAATTTGCCAAAATCTAATTGGTGCGATGAGAACTCTCTTCATTGCCCAACCCCAGATCTCTTGCGAACTTTTGAGATCAACTCTGCAAGATCGCTCCGATAATCTGGTTGATCTTTAAGAACCCGAATCACTATCTGTGTATGTGATGGAAGCTCCGAAAGATGTTCAGCCATGGCATGTCGTAATTGACGAGCAATTCGATGCCTTGTTACAGATCCACCGACGCTCTTATTGATGATGAGCCCAACCTGTGGCGCCATAGGCAATTGCTCATGCGTCAGGAAGTAGAGGACCAACAAATTAGAGGTCGCGCGATGCCCAGTCTTGGTAGTTCTAGAAAAATCTTGGCCTCGGCGCATTCGGTTCAATGCTGGAAGCACAATTTATGCTGAGATGCGAGTGCGACCCTTTGCGCGGCGAGACGAAAGAACAGCTCGTCCTCCACGTGTGGCCATACGGGCGCGGAAGCCATGCTTCTTTGCGCGACGACGATTGTTTGGCTGATAAGTACGCTTGCTCATAAGTTCCTCTTTTTCTCCTAGCGGTTTCGGGGTTGGCACCGACTAGGGCCACAGCGGAAGGGCAAGGTTAGCCGAATTGGTGTGGATAAACCACTTGCGCTTTTGCCCACAGCCCCATAGGTTCGCGCTCTATCCACAGGTTTGGCGCCTCCTGACCCTAAAGGTTGGGTTTAGACCACAGGCTGTGGATAACTTTGGGGATAACCTCTCCAGGTAGATCTCTTTTTGGGTTTCATTATTGATCGGTATGGGGCGAGCATGGCTTTATTAGAAGAGGTAGATCTCAACACCCTTTGGGCTCTGGTGGTTGAGGCTATGGCGGCTGAATCACCGCAGCACCGGGCATTTTTAGCCCTCACCAAACCCCTTGGCCTCCTCCAGGGAGAGGGTGGAGCAACACTCCTGCTCAACACCCCCAATCAATTCGCTAAGGATTTTCTAGAGCTGCGTGTTAAATCCGCGCTCAATGAAATTCTTACAAATCAACTCGGTCAAAAAATAAATATTGCTGTAACTGTTGATGAAAATCTTGAAGTTGATGAACCTCGCGATGACATTTTGGATGAGACAACACCTGAACTTCAACCAAAGAGTGGAACTGGTCGCGACTCTAGGATCAAAACTTCCTCAAGAGCAATCACAACTCAATCCTCGATATGTCTTTGAAACATTCGTTATTGGAGCATCTAACCGATTTGCTCATGCAGCGGCGGTAGCTGTGGCTGAAGCACCCGCTAAGGCTTATAACCCGCTATTTATTTATGGTGAGTCAGGGTTGGGTAAAACCCACCTCCTGCACGCTATTGGCGCATATGCCAAGGAGTTGTATGGCTCTGTGCGAGTTAGATATGTCTCTTCTGAAGAATTTACAAATGACTTCATTAACTCAATTCGTGACGACAAAGCCTCGGTATTTCAGAGACGGTATCGCGATCTCGATGTTCTTTTAGTTGACGATATTCAGTTCTTGGAGAATAAAGAGCGAACACAGGAAGAGTTCTTCCATACATTCAACACTTTATATAACGCTAATAAGCAGATCGTTATCTCGAGTGATCGACCACCTAAACAACTCACAACTCTTGAGGATCGACTACGTTCTCGATTTGAATGGGGTCTCATCACAGATATTCAGCCGCCGGAGCTTGAGACTCGTATCGCGATTCTCCGAAAGAAGGCGGCTCAAGATAAGTTGAATGCACCAGATGATGTTCTTGAATACATCGCCTCTAAAATATCTTCCAATATCCGTGAGCTTGAGGGTGCCCTTATTCGGGTGACCGCCTTCGCCTCACTCAACCGCCAGCCGGTCGATATGGGCCTTGCTGAGATCGTTCTTAAGGATTTGATTCCTGACCAGGCTGGGCCAGAGATCACCTCTTCAACCATCATGGCCCAGACCGCCTCCTATTTCAGCCTTACTTTGGAAGACCTCTGTGGAACGAGCCGAAGCCGGGTCTTGGTTAATGCCCGCCAGATCGCCATGTATCTGTGCCGCGAACTCACCGAGCTCTCGCTTCCAAAGATCGGACAGACTTTTGGGGGCCGTGATCACACAACGGTTATGCACGCTGATCGGAAGATCCGCCAGTTGATGGCTGAACGGCGCTCTATTTATAACCAGGTCACCGAATTGACCACCCGGATTAGGGCTCAAGCAAAAATTAAACGATCCACTAACCCCAATTGTGGGTAAGTTGTGGATAACTGTGGATATTTAAGGAGGTTTTGTGGGGATATTAGGGATAAATTCCTTAAATTCCTCAATAAATCTAAGGAAGAGGAGAGTTTTGATGGAGTTTTCCACATAGTTGCCCACAACTGTAGAGAAGATTTATCAGCGAGCTGACCTGCATTTATACAGTTTTCCACAGGAAATCCCTCTGGTTACTACGAATAACTTTAAATAGATATAAAAGAGCCAAAACAATAACTAGGCGGGGCGCGCTTGTCGGGCTTAAACCTTAAACTCAGGTAGTTAAGAAAGCGGTGTGGAGATGAAGTTTTTAGTAGAGCCAACGGAGTTGGTAGATGCCGTTAATTGGGTGGCGCGCAGCCTCTCTACTCGCCCAATCAAACCCGAGCTCCTAGGCATCATGATCGATGTCGATACCTCAATCACCCTCACTGGCTCAGATTTAGAGACCTCAACCAAAGCCATCTTAAAAGCCGATATCTCAGCTAAAGGAAAGGTTCTTGTCCCTGGACGCCTCCTCGCTGAGATCGCCCGCTCCCTCCCAAATAAACCCATCACATTCACCTTAGATGGCAGCGAGTATTGGTGACAGCCGGAACTGCAAAATTCACTCTCCCTACTCTCTCTGTGAACGAGTACCCACACACTTCCCGAACTACCCGAGACCGCAGGTGTGATCCCTAGTGATGTCTTTGCACATGCCGTAAACCAAGTCGCAATCGCTGCCGGTAAAGATGACTCACTTCCCACACTCACCGGTGTACATATCGAAATTAATAAAAACAAAATTACCCTCGCCGCAACCGACCGTTACCGTTTAGCGGTCCGCGAACTTAATTGGCAGGCCAAAAACTCAGATATCGAAGTAAATACTTTAGTTCGCGCACGCACCTTGGCTGATGCAGCTAAATCACTAACTGCGCACTCACAAGTGACCTTAGCTCTCTCCCCAACAACTTCCAATGAGAGATTAATTGGATTTCTCTCAGAGTTGAAAACAATGACATCCCGAACCCTCGATGGAACTTTCCCGCCATTTCGACACCTACTCCCAAGCGAGTCTGTAGCAGAGGCCACCATTGAGGTTGGCCCACTTACTTGATTCAGTACGCCGCGTTGCTTTAGTAACCGACAAAACCGTTCCACTACGTCTTATCTTTAACAACAACTCTCTTCAACTCGAAGCAGGGAGCTGGCGAAGATGCGCAAGCAACAGAAGAGCTCGAAATCATTTATTCTGGTGAACCAATCAATATCGCCTTCAACCCACAATATTTAACAGATGGTTTGCAAGCGATCGGCACTCCATATGTGCAAATTAACTTCACTGGAGCTAGCAAGCCAGCTGTACTTACCGGGAAAGCATGAAGTATCTGGAACGCGCGATATAAGTTATCAATACTTACTTATGCCGATGCGCTATAGCGCTTAACACGCGTGCACCTCTCACACCTCTCCCTCAAAAACTTCCGCTCTTACTCAGAGTTAGAACTTCCGCTTTCCCCTGGAATAACCATCTTTCTTAGGGCGAAATGGCGAAGGTAAAACAAATATCGTTGAATCAATTCTCTACATAGCCTTCCTTATGTTCACACCGAACTGCGGTGGATCTTCCACTTAGTCAAACTCGTGAGAGTCCGCAGCTTATACACGAGCCAAAGTGCAAGACCCCGAGCGTGAAGTCTTAGTTGAACTGGAGATCAATGCTGAAAAAGCCAATCGGGCCCGAATTAATCAAAACCCAATACGAAGCCAGAAAGAGTTATTCGGTCTTATCCAGTGCATCTACTTCTCACCTGAAGATATGGATTTAGTTCGAGGAGATCCAGCAGAGCGGCGCAGGTTTATAGATCAAATTCTTACCTTGCGCTCTCCCCGATTGGCTGGCGTAATTAGCTGATTACGAGAGAGCGGTCCGTCAGACGAAACGCTCTATTAAAAACTCGTGCGAATAACGCTTCATTAGAACCATGGGATCAACAAGTGGCTAAATTTGGGGCGAGATAATCGCGGCCCGACACTGCGCTACTTGCAGAGTACGAGCCATTCTTTCACAAAGATCTACGCCAGATATATCGGCAGAGAAGCCAGCCCATATAACAGTACAAATGCTCTATAGAAAATCCATCTACAAATCCAAATGAGAATTACTCAGCACAATTTTGCAAAGATGAGCGAGATCGCGGGCAAGAATTGGATCGCGGTTTAACCTTAGTTGGACCTCATCGAGATGATCTTCTTTTAAATCTCGGAGAACATCTAGTTAAAGGTTACGCATCACACGGAGAGTCTTGGTCGATCGCTCTCTCTTTAAAGTTAGCAGCTTATGAATTATTGATAAACGAAGGATAGCAAACCAATTTTAATTTTGGATGATGTTTTCTCTGAGTTCGATGAAGAGCGCCGTACACAACTCATTCACTCGCACAATCAGCAGAACAGACATTTATAACTGTGGCGGTGGAAGGGGATCTTCCAAAAGATCTAACTGGGACCACTTATCTTGTTAAAAATGGAAGCGTTAAATTACAGTCATGAAAGTTGATCTCGCCAAAGAGTTATATAAAACTTGGCGCGATAACTCTCGAAGAAATAGCCGCAAACGCAATGTCGATGAAGCCTCACGAGAGAAAATCGACGACCCTCAATCCATCAACAGCTGTAATCTTCAGAGTTAGTGACGACCCGAGAATGGCAGCAAGGAATTGCAGAAGGTTCACTCTTCACCGAGTGGGTGGAGGTCGTAGGACGAGATATTGGCATCACACTCCACACCCATCTCCCTGGTTGATGGCCTTCTGACCATTCAAGCCACCTCCTCCGCCTGGGCTACCCAACTCACCTTGATGGCCAACAACCTCCTTCAAACAATCTCCAACTCTGCCCCAGGTGCTCTTGTTGAGGAGATTATGGTTCTTCCCCCCGGTGCCCCAAGTTGGAAAAAAGGGGATAAGGACGATCCGAAATTCCCGTGGTCCTAGGGATACCTACGGCTAATCTCTAAAAGCCCGTCAGAAGTTCACCTACGCCTTTTTATGGCTGGTTCTATGCTCCATTTACGACTAGGATTCGAGGTCGTACCAGCCATATTCGCCTAAGAATTGGTTTTGGCAGTTTGGCGCTATTTAGACATTTTTAGGTCGGGCGCACTGAGTTAGAGGAGGTGGGTCATGGCTGAGAATTCATACGATGCCAGCGCCATCACCGTCCTTGAAGGCCTAGATGCGGTTCGCAAGCGTCCAGGAATGTATATCGGCTCCACTGGTGAGCGCGGCCTCCACCATCTCGTCTATGAGGTTGTTGATAACTCGGTCGATGAGGCGCTGGCTGGCTACTGCGACACAATTAATGTAACCCTGATGGCTGATGGGGCGGTCCGGGTTGTGGACAATGGCCGCGGAATCCCGGTTGACCTCCATCCGATCGAAAAACGCCCAGCCCTGGAGATTGTTCTCACCGTGCTTCACGCCGGCGGAAAATTTGGCGATAGCGGGTATTCGGTCTCGGGTGGACTCCACGGCGTCGGTATCTCGGTCGTCAACGCTCTCTCAACAGATCTCTCGGTTGAGGTGAGACGTGATGGTTTCCATTGGTACCAAGAGTACAAACTCGGCGTTCCTCAAGCCCCGTGCGCAAAGGTGAACCAACAACCTCAAGTGGAACAACCGTCACCTTCTGGCCATCAGCCGAAATATTTGAAACCACTGATTTCTCCTTCGAAACTCTCTCCGCTCGCTTCCGCGAGATGGCATTTTTAAATAAAGGACTAACCCTCACCCTTACAGATGAACGCCCTGGACGGGTTGATGAAGATGGAAACAAATTAAGCGCGACATATCACTACGAGGGCGGCATCGTTGATTTCGTCCGCCACCTCAACTTAACCAAAGGCGAGCAACACAAGACAATCATCGCCTTTGAAGCAGAAGATAAAGCGCAGAAGATGTCGCTCGAAGTTGCAATGCAATGGAACACTGGATTTTCAGAGAGTGTTTACACCTTCGCAAACACAATCAATACACAAGAGGGCGGAACACATGAAGAAGGATTCCGAACCGCCCTTACTTCAATCGTTAATAAGTTCGGCGAAGAGTGGGGATTTATCCGCAAGAAGGAGGATCGCTTAACTGGCGATGATGTTCGTGAAGGTCTAACTGCGATCGTCTCCATCAAAATCGGAGAGCCACAATTTGAAGGTCAACCAAAGACAAAGCTTGGAAATACTGAAGCTAAATCCTTTACGCAAAAAGCGATGAATGAATCACTCACAACGTGGTTTGAAAAGAATCCTGGTGAAGGAAAAGACATTGTTCGTAAGAGTATTGATGCGGCTGCTGCTCGTGTTGCTGCCCGCAAAGCTCGCGACTTAAGTCGTTCACGCAAAGGACTTACTTGAAGGACGTGGGATGCCAGGAAAGTTGGCGGATTGCCAATGGACCGAACCAGAAAAATGTGAGCTTTATATTGTTGAGGGTGACTCTGCTGGTGGATCAACCAAGGGTGGCCGCGACTCGCGTTATCAAGCCGTTCTTCCTATCCGCGGAAAAATTCTTAATGTTGAGAAGGCGAGAATTGATCGCGTTCTACAGAACAACGAAGTACAAGCTCTTATCACCGCGCTTGGTACTGGTATTCACGATGAATTCGATATCGCAAAATTGCGTTATCACAAGATTATTTTGATGGCCGATGCGGATGTTGATGGTCAACATATTCGCACACTTCTCCTCACTCTCTTGTTCCGTTTCATGCGCCCACTGATTGAAAATGGTTTCGTTTATCTAGCGCAACCACCACTGTATAAATTGAAGTGGGGCGGCAAAGAACCAGTTCAATATGCCTTTAGCGATCGTGAGCGTGATGGCTTTATCAAGATCGGCCTCGATGCTGGAAAGCGACTCCCTAAAGAGGATGGAATTCAACGCTTTAAAGGGTTGGGTGAGATGCCTGCCAAAGAGTTGTGGGATACCACTATGGACCCAACTCACCGCATCTTGATTCAAGTAACTCTTGACGATGCCGCCGCGGCCGATGATCTCTTCTCAGTACTGATGGGTGAAGATGTGGATCTGCGTCGCTCATTTATTCAACGTAATGCCAAAGATGTTCGGTTCTTGGATATCTGATGGAAGATAGATTTCAAGAGGGCATGGAAGGCTCGAAGGTTGAAACAATTGACCTTCAAGTCGAGATGGCGCGCAGCTATCTGGATTACGCCATGTCGGTCATTGTTGGCCGCGCACTGCCGGATGTTCGCGATGGTTTAAAGCCTGTTCATCGCCGCGTCTTGTATGCGATGTTCGATGCTGGTTATCGACCAGATAAGGGTTACTACAAATCATCTCGTATCGTCGGTGATGTCATGGGTAATTACCATCCTCATGGCGACGGAGCTATTTATGATGCAGTAGTTCGCTTGGCTCAATTCTGGTCACTGCGTTATCCATTAATCGATGGCAATGGAAACTTTGGTTCACCAGGAAACGATCCCGCTGCTGCAATGCGTTACACCGAGGCAAAACTCGCTCCACTCGCAATGGAGATGATGCGAGATATCGATGAAGATACCGTCAACTTTATTCCTAACTATGATGGTCGCTCTCAAGAGCCAACCGTTCTCCCATCTCGCTTCCCTAATTTATTAGTTAATGGTTCTGCCGGTATTGCGGTTGGTATGGCAACCAATATTCCACCGCACAACCTCACCGAGATTATCGCCGCTACTGCCTGGGCACTTGAGAATCCAGATGCCTCTCCTGAAGAGACGCTGGCGAAGTTAATGACGATAGTTAAAGGTCCAGACTTTCCAACCAAGGCGCTTATTGTTGGGCGACAAGGTATTGAAGATGCTTACCGCACCGGGCGCGGCTCCATCATCATGCGTGCTGTTGTTGAAGTCGAAGAGATCAACAAGCGGACCTGCTTAGTCGTAACTGAACTCCCTTACCAAGTAAATCCAGATAATCTCGCTTTGAAAATCGCAGAACTCGTTAAAGAGGGGCGAATTAAAGGTATTGCTGATGTGCGCGATGAGGGTAATGAGCGCCTCGGTCAACGCTTAGTAATTGTGCTTCGAAATGATGCGACCCCGAAGGTAGTTCTCAACAACCTTTATAAGCACACCCAATTGCAAGATTCTTTCGGTGCCAACATGTTGGCCCTCGTCGATGGAGTTCCTCGCACTTTGCGGCTTGATGAATTTATTCGTTATTACATCGAACATCAGGTTGAGGTCATTGTTCGTCGTACTCGATACCGCCTGGCTGAACGCGAGAAGCGCGCTCATATTTTGCAGGGCTACCTCAAAGCACTGGATGCACTTGATGCAGTAATTGCATTAATCCGCGCATCTAAGACTCCAGAAGAGGCACGCACTGGATTGATGCAGCTGCTTGAAGTAGATGAGATTCAAGCTAATGCGATCCTTGATATGCAACTTCGTCGTATTGCGGCGTTGGAACGACAGAAGATCAACGATGAATATGAAGCTCTCATGGCAGACATTGTCTTGCTCAACGAAATTTTGGCGAGTGAAGCAAAGCAACGTGAAATTATTAAGAGCGAACTTCTTGAGCTTGGTGAGAAGTATGCCGACGAGCGCCGCACTCAGATAGTTCTCGCTGAATCCGATCTCTCTGTTGAGGATCTCATTCCTGATCAAGAAGTTGTTGTAACTATCACCCGTAGTGGTTACTCCAAGCGCACCAAAGCCGATCTTTATCGAGCCCAACGACGTGGCGGTAAAGGTGTGAAGGGTGCTGCTCTAAAACAAGATGATCTAGTGGATCACTTCTTCACCGCATCGACCCATGATTGGTTGCTCTTCTTTACCAATAAAGGTCGGGTATATCGCGCCAAGGTGCATGAACTTCCAGACACTGGACGCGATGCCCGCGGACAACATGTAGCCAACCTCTTAGCTTTCAAACCTGATGAGACTATTGCCCAAGTCATCTCTCTCCGCGAATACGACCCAACGCATTACCTTGTGATCGCCACCAAAAGTGGAATGGTCAAGAAATCACCATTAATTGAGTATGACTCCCCTCGCGCCGGTGGATTGATTGCAATCAATCTCAAGGATGAAGATGAAGTGGTCTCAGCCGCACTCATAACAAATGATGATGAGATCCTGCTCGTAAGTAAGCATGGAATGTCACTTCGCTTTTCGGCCGCAGAAAGTTCGATCCGCTCCATGGGTCGATCTACCTCTGGAGTCATAGGTATGAAATTCCGCGCAGATGATCAACTCCTCACCATGGCTGCGATTTCAGGTTCATCACCTGATCAATATGTATTAACGGCTACCGATGGTGGGTATGCGAAACGCACCCCTCTTGCCGAGTACCGCGAGCAAGCCCGTGGTGGACTTGGAGTTAAGGCCGCCAAGATCGATGAGAACTCTCGTGGAACTTTGGTGGGAGCGATGATTGTGCATCCGAGCGATGAAATCCTCGCTATTACGTCGGGCGGAGTTGTAATTAGGACTGCAGTAGAAGAGATCCGCGAGACCAGCCGCGATACCCTCGGTGTGCGATTGGTAAATCTCGATGAGGGAACCTCAGTTGTCTCTATTACGCAGGTAAAAGATGAGGTCTCTGAGGAGATTTTGGGCTAACCCCTGAAGTCGGGTAGCCTCGGTCACTCGCAAGACCCCAGATAATGGGCCTGTAGCTCAGCTTGGTTAGAGCGCTTCCCTGATAAGGAAGAGGTCGGAGGTTCAAGTCCTCCCAGGCCCACCAAAGGCAATCAACTTCAATACCTGTACGAGTAAGTTGAGGTGAAGAACATGAATAGCGATTACTTCAACTTCATGACCGTCTCCACCGGAGCAGCCGCCGCCCTAATCGGACTTTTATTTGTCTCCATCTCCTTTAGGTTTAACGAGATTTTTGGGGTTAATGGCTCACCGAACTCAAAGCGACTGGCTAGCGCTAGTTTCACAGGCCTAGCTAATGCCTTTGCCTTGTCTCTCTTTGCAATAATTCCAAAGAGTTCGATGGGAATCGCAGTGATTTTAATGTCGCTCTTTGCGATTCGAAATAGCGCGCTTCAATTGAAGGAGATTTCGGCCCATAAGGCGCGAGTAGCAATCCCCATCCTAGTTTTCTACCTCGCGGAATTTGTTGTTGGTGTAGGTTTGCTTTTCCAAAGTAGCAAATCGCACCTCTACACAGTGCTATGTTATTTAATATTTACAAGCTTCATCATTTCTCTATCCAGGTCGTGGACCCTTTTACGCGGAGAAGAAAACTAAATAACCAAGTCGAGAGTTGGAAGATATGAAAATTGGAATTATCGGTGCTGGAAATATCGGTGGAAATCTCACACGTCGCTTAACGGCGCTCGGCCATGATGTCACGGTGGCAAACTCCCGAGGGGTTGAATCCTTGGCTGAACTTGTTGCCGAAACTGGAGCTAAAGCTGCAACCGCAGCCACCGCCGCAAATGGAGCGGATCTAGTGGTTGTAACAATCCCCGAGAAGAACATCCCAGATCTTCCTAAGGGATTTCTCGATGGAGCTAAAGAAGGCGTTGTTGTTATCGATACAGGCAACTACTACGCCCAACGTCGAGATGGTCTAATCGCCGAGATTGAGAGTGGAGTCACCGAAAGTCGTTGGGTTTCTAACCAGATCGGATACCCGGTGGTTAAGGCCTTCAATGGCATTTACTCCGTGAACATCATTGAAAAAGCCCGCCCTCAAGGGGCTCCAGATCGCATGGCGCTGCCCGTAGCCGGTGATGATCCTGCAGCCAAGAAGGTAGTCATGGATTTAATTGAAGAGCTGGGATTTGATGCGGTAGACGCTGGCAGTATTGATGAGTCGTGGCGCCAACAACCAGGAACACCTGTATATGGACTCGTCGGAGATATTCAGGTAGTCAAAGATGCATTAGCCGCGGCTTCTCCAGAGCGCCTATCGGAGTGGCGCGCTTAAATAATTTTCGCAGAATCCGTGTGTGATTCTCTCAAATCTAAAACAGGTCCTAGCAGATAGAAACCTAGAAGAGTTGCAATTACTTCAGCAATACCCCAAGGCAGCGCTTGTTGCAGAGTATTTGTCTCAGCCTTGTTCATGGCGGAAAGTCCAGCCACGGTGGCGACGCACAGTAGTGAGACTTTAGGGTGGACTTTAATCATTCCAATAATTGTTTCTCCGAGTGTAAAAACCCGTGGGATTGGAGCGGTTGCAGAGTCTTCAAGTTCAAAAGAGCCATTAATTTTTATGCGGGAAAGTTTTAGCAAACCAGTTGTTGCAACCGAGATCATCACCAGAATGCTTAAGGCAATAACAATACGATTTGAATTTTTATTGTGAAAAGCATCAAAGAGCAGATTTAAACTAATTGCCACAACTCCAAAAGCTAATGACCGCAATGAAATCAGCATCGCCCGCCTGACATAGATTCGATCCCCACCTGAACTCTCTAAAGACTTCCAGCGAGAGCAGATCCGAGATGCCCCGCACAAACCCGACACCAGCGCCGCTTGTGCCGCTAGAACACTAATGAAGAAAGTGACTTGTTGAAATAGTGAAGCCGCCGATGAATTTCTAGGTTGGCTCCATGCGATGCCCAGGCAAGCGGAAAAGACCAACACCCCTGAAACCACAGTGATGAAGGGGGCCTGTTTCGTTGCCTTTGCACCTTCGCAGGCATTAAATCCTTCAGCAATTTGTTGTACCGATCCAAAAGCTTTGACTGCCTTAACTTCTGCAATATCAGCAGGCACACCTAATGAAATTTCTCGGGTGGCTGCATCTAAAAGATGTTCACGCACTTCATTCAGAATAACTTTCCGGTGTCTCTGACTCGTCTTTAGTTTTGCATCGAGCTCATTGAGGTAAATATCAATGGTGTTCATGAGGGGTTCACTACCAAGATTCGAGATACCGCAGATGAGAAGGCTTGCCATGCGGCACGACTCTCCCTGAGCGAACCCAGGCCAGCCGGAACTAATTGATAGATGCGGCGTTCACGTCCATCAACAACCTCACGAGAACTTTTAATGAGTCCGTTTTCTTCCAGTCTATGGAGAGCGGGATAGACAGTTCCTTCTGGGAGATCGAAGAGGCCATTGCTCTCACTTCGCAACGATTCAATAATCGAATATCCGTGCGCCGGACCAGATTCGAGGATTGCCAGAACCATTGCCTCTAAGTGGCCTTTAATCTGCTGATTGCTCATACTTAGATATACTAGGTATGTGACCCACTCAATGTCAAGCACTTCTCCTGAATTTCCTTGCCGTGGCGAGTTCAGATAAGGTACGGGTTCTGAATTAAATACGGGGCCTTAGCTCAATTGGTAGAGCGCCTGCTTTGCAAGCAGGAGGTCAGGAGTTCGATCCTCCTAGGCTCCACTTACTTTTTCAATACATCACTCAAAGCGGAGGCAACTGCCATGACCACAGCAACTCTTCATACAACTAAGGGCGATATCGTCATCGAGCTCTTCGACAATCACACCCCAAAGACGGTCCAGAACTTTGTTGATCTGGCGAAGAAGGATTTCTATAACGGAACAATCTTCCATCGCGTCATCGCAGGATTCATGATTCAGGGTGGATGCCCTCAGGGCACCGGCACAGGTGGACCCGGTTACAAGTTTGCTGACGAGTTCCATGGTGAACTCAACTTCGATCGCCCATACCTCTTGCGATGGCAAACTCTGGACCAAACACAAACGGTTCACAATTTTTCATTACGGCAGCTCCAACAACTTGGCTCAACCGCAAGCACTCGATCTTCGGTGAGGTAAAGGATGAGGCATCACAGAAGGTTGTTGATGCAATCGAGAGCACAAAGACCGGCTCAATGGATCGTCCAGTAGAGGCGATCAAGATAAATTCTGTAACTATTACTGAATAATTTCATGAAGCTCAAGAATTCTTTAACAACAAATTTGATTGTTGTTATTTCGGGGTTCTTCATAATCGCTACTTACGCCCCGAAAGTTACCTGGGGCGGGCTGGGCTTACAAGATAATCTACTGCTGATAAATAATGCTGTTTTTGGTGATGGGCGCATACATGGGGTTTTCGCGGGTGAGTGGTGGCGCGTTTTTACCGTTGTTCTTACTCACGCAAGTTGGATTCACCTCGGATTTAATATGTTGGTCTTATTCCAACTTGGAACAATCGTCGAACGTTTCTATGGGATCACCCGATATGGATTTATCCTTTTAGTATCAACTGTTGGCGCCTCATTCGCATCACTCTGGTTAGATCCTTCAAATCAACCTTCCGTCGGAGCCTCCGGAATGATCTTTGGGCTCTTTGGCGCGATGGTTGTAGCGGGCAAGAAGATGCCGGTCCAATACGGCCAAGTACTTGGCTATCTCGCACTCAACCTAGTAATTGGATTCACCGTTCCAAATGTGGATTGGCATGCCCACATCGGTGGACTTCTAGGTGGGGCGCTTGCAGCGCTTCTCTTACGAACTATCACTCCTAGGCAACGCACGTATTAGAGAGTTGAGGGGAAGAAAGTTTCTCCTGAAGCGTTAGCAGCGATAGCTTCTCGCGCAGCCTTTAAGTTAGGAAGTAATCCTGCCGCGATTACTTGAACTGCTATATTTCCATACAGAGTTGCTTCTACCGGTCCTGTCTGAACTGGAACACCGCAGATATCGGCGGTCAGTTGATTGAGTAGTCGGATCTGCGATCCTCCGCCAATAATCTGAATCGATTCCAGCCGTTTTCCACTTAGTTCCATTACCGTCTCCAAAGTAGATTTATACGTGGCGGCAAGGCTCTTTAAAATACAGAGAGTGAATTCTCCCGGCGAAGTTGGTGGGACCAGTTTTCGTTCTATGCACCACTCTTGAATTTTATTGGGCATCCCCCCGGGAGGGATAAATCTCGTGTCGTTTGGATCAATTACCGTTGCGAATACTGTTCCTTCTGCCAGTTCAAGAAGTTGCGGTATAGATAGAGGGTTGCCTTGAGCGGCCCAGTCACGTCGGCACTCCTCAAGGAGCCACATCCCCGCCACATTTTTTAACAACCTCACTGTTCCATCGACACCCAACTCATTCGTGAGATTTGCCTCTAACGCCTTGGGGTTGGTTATGGGAGAAGAATTTTCTACTCCAACGAGTGACCAGGTACCGCTGGAGATATAAGCCTGTCCACCTGAGTCCACCAAAGGCGTTCCTGCAATTGCTGATGCTGTGTCGTGAGAGGCACAGGCAACCACCTGAACCCCATCGAGAAGCCCGTGTCCCACTATCGGACCGATAACTGTTCCCGGTTCATGGAGTTGAGTGAAAAGCTCACGCCGTAGTCCTGCATGCAATATGAGATTCTCATCCCAAGATCTGGAAGTTGTGTTGAGGAGTTGTGTTGTAGAGGCATTTGTAATTTCGGTAGAAGCCACACCCGTGAAGAGGTAATTCATTAAGTCGGGTAGCAGCAGGAAACATCGAGCATCCCTGTAATTCCTAGTGTCTATATCTGCTACCAATTGATAGAGGGTGTTGAATGGCAAAAATTGAATCCCTGTAGCCTTATAAATCACCTCGCGACCGATAGCCTCAATTGTTGGTAGATAGGTGAATTCAGTTCGAGAATCACGATACGAGACCACGGGCTGAAGCAGTCGCCCAGAAGGATCAATAAATCCATAGTCAACCGCCCATGAATCAAAGGAGATGGAAATAGGGTCGCACTTAGCTTTAGCTGATGAGATTCCCTTGACGACTTCAGCATAGATGTGAGTCCAATCCCAACTTCGGACGGCACCATCCACAATTACTTCGTGAGTGAATCGGTGAACAATTTCTAGTGAGATCGCATCCCCATCAAATCGACCAATCGCCACACGACCACTTGTGGCGCCTAAGTCCACGGCGATGAAATCAGAGTTCATTGTTCTATCGTAGGAATGCAGCGGCCACGCCACCATCAACAGGAATATGCAATCCGGTCGTTAAAGGAAGTTCCGATGCTGCTAATACAAAGACCGCAGCGGCGATATGTTCCGGAAGAACCTCTCGCTTGAGAATTGTGCGCTGAGCGTAGTACTCACCAAGCTTCTCTTCTTCAACTCCATAAACCGCGGCACGTTGTGCACCCCATCCACTTGCAAAGATTCCTGAGCCACGAACTACACCGTCAGGATTTACCCCGTTGACGCGAATCTGGTAACTACCTAGTTCGGCTGCAAGAAGACGCACTTGGTGGGCCTGATCAGCTTTAGTGGCGCCGTAAGCCACATTATTTGGACCTGCGAATACCGAGTTCTTGGAGGAGATATAGATGATATCCCCACCCATATTTTGGGCGATCATGGCCTTTGCGCTCTCTCTGGAGACCAAGAATGACCCGCGAGCCATCACGTTATGTTGCACATCCCAATCAGCCACCGATGTTTCCACTAACGGCTTACTGATTGAAAGTCCCGCATTATTAACTACTAAATCAACCCCACCGAAGGCTAGAGCGCTCTGTGCAACGGCATTTGCTACAGCTTCTTCACTTGTTACATCAACGAAAACTGCGACTGCCTTATCAGGGCCACCTAACTCCTCCGCAACTTTCACGGCAGCATCAAAATCGCGATCTGCGATCACTACACAGGCACCTTCCGCCGCTAGACGTTCAGCAGTTGCCTTACCAATTCCAGAGCCACCTCCGGTAACAAGCGCGATTCTGCCCGCCAGCCCCTTCGGTTTAGGGGCACGGCGAAGTTTTGCCTCTTCAAGCTCCCAATATTCGATTCGAAATTTTTCGGATTCATCTATAGGGCGGTAAACAGAGACAGACTCGGCACCACGCATCACATTAATCGCGTTAATATAAAATTCACCCGCAACTCGAGCGGTCTGTTTATCTTTTCCATACGAGAACATTCCGACTCCAGGTACCAGAATGATTAATGGATCTGCCCCACGAATTGCAGGAGATTCCGAAGTCGCATATTTCTTGTAGTAGGCCTCGTACTTTTCACGATAACGAGCATGTTCGTCGTGGGCTTTGGCAATAATCTCCTCGACGGTAGCACTGGCGTCAACTTCGACGACTAACGGAGAAATTTTTGTTCGGAGAAAATGATCGGGGCAAGAAGTACCGAGTGCTGCCAAACGGTCAAGCGCTTCACTCGATATGAAATCAAGAACAACTTCTGAGTCATTGAAATGTCCAACCATACGGTTATCTTGTGAGGCAATTCCGCGAAGTGATGGAGCAATCGCCGCCGCTTTCGCTAGTCGCTCTTCAGAGGGTAACGCCGCCCGAGAAGCCAAATGCTTGCCGAAAGGTTCCGCTTTACCGTTTGCAAGGAGAAACTTCTCCGCCTTCTCGATTGCTTGGCGGGAGCGAGATTCACACTCCTCTGATGTAGTTCCCCAGGTAGTGAGTCCATGTCCACCGAGTACGCACCCATAGGCACCTGGATTTTCCGTGGCAATCTTTGCGATATCGAGTCCAAGTTGAAAACCTGGACGGCGCCAGTCCACCCACAGGATCTCATCACCAAAACACTTCTTAGTGAGCGCCTCTCCATCTAACGATGTGGCGAGAGCAATAATGGAATCTGGATGAAGGTGATCAACGTGGGCATACTCAACGAGCCCATGCATCGCTGTATCAATACTTGGCGCTGCGCCGCCACGACCAAAAGAACAATAGTCAAAGAGAGCAACCATCTCATCTTCGAACTCGACTCCCCGATATACATTAACAAGAGCCCTCATTCGATCTAGATAGAGAGCGGCAAGACCTGAGGCCTTGAGGGTTCCCAAATCACCACCCGAGCCTTTTACATAGAGAACTTCGACCACTTCACCTGTAGATGGGTCGAGAGACTCCCCCTTTGCTGAGGTATTTCCACCTGCATAATTTGTAATTTTGGGATTAGATCCCAATCGATTACTACGTGCCAAAAGATCATTTACCGCTTTGTTCTCCGACATGTTACTTATGCTCCCCAACCGGCTTGGTTTCCACCGACTCGCTCGGCGGCAATTTTCTCTGCATACCCAGATGAAGCGTATGCCTTCATAGGCTCGGGATTGATGCCGATACTCTCACGCCACTCGCGAATCAAGGGGCGCACATCTGTGTTGTATGCATCCATGAGCACCTCATGAGCACCCAACACATCACCATTATGTTGCGCAGTCCGAAGCGCCGATTGATCGACCAATACAGCTTTGGCAACCGCTTCCTGGACATTCATAATGGATCGGATCTGGCCCGGGATTTTTGCTTCAATGTTGTGGCACTGATCAAGCACAAACGAGATCGGGGTTCCTACATCAAATCCTCCACCGACATTTACCTCATGCATGATTCGGAAGAGTTGGAAAGGATCTGCGGCGCCAACAATGAGATCATCATCTGCGTAGAAACGAGAGTTGAAATCGAATGCACCGAGCTTGTTGACTCGTAGCAGGTTGGCAACGATGAATTCAATGTTGGTTCCTGGTGCATGATGACCTGTATCAACAACAACCCAAGCCTTTGGTCCCAACTCAAGGCAGTGCATTAGCGAAGTTCCCCAGTCGGGAACATCTGTCGTGTAGAAGGATGGTTCAAAGAATTTGTATTCGAGCAATAGACGTTGGTTCTCGCCAATCTTTGCATAAGTCTTCTTGAGTGACTCGGAGAGCCGCTCTTGACGCTCACGGATACTGTCTTGGCCAGGATAATTTGTTCCATCAGCGAACCAGAGTTTGAGATCTTGAGAGCCGGTGATATCCATAATTTCAATGCATTCAAGGAGGTGAGAGACGGCTTTCGCGCGGATCTTCTCATCAGGATTACATACTGAACCTAATTTGTAATCATCATCCTGGAAGGTATTTGAATTGATTGTTCCAAGAACAACACCTAGTTCCTTTGCATGGGCTGCTAGCTTTGCGTAATCCTCAACCTTGTCCCAAGGAATATGCAAGGCAACGCTAGGCGTTGAACCGGTGAACTTGTTGACTTGAGCAGCATCTGCAACTTTCTCATAAGGGTCCCGTGGAACGCCCGGTTGACCAAAGACTTTGAATCGGGTGCCAGAATTACCATAAGCCCAGGAAGGCGTCTCAATCTTGAGCCGACCCAGTACCTCATTCACTTCACTGTGACGTGACATTGTTTCTCCCTTATTTGAAGTCTCAAACGACTATCAATTCGATATCAAGAATTTCGCTTATCGCCTTAAGTTCATTCACTCTGTGCCCAATTCCAAGCGCCCAGTGGTGGGGCACACCCGTCGCGCTCCAGTCGTCGCACCACTGCCCAGGATTTTTGCCAAAGTCAACGAGTGATGTGGTGTTGCCAATTCGCAACCTTGGTCCATCGACGACTACGCCCTCTGAAGCGACAAACTGATATTTTCCATTGCGGCGTTGCGTTACCCCAAAGACTGTGACTGGCCCATGAGCAACATCGAACTCAACCGAGACCCCTGCCCCGCGTTTGCCGTGGTAGACACCTAAGCCACGCAGGATTGGTCTTCCGTTACTAATTGCAAGGTGGGCAGGCCCATCGTGACCCATCTCGACAACTCCAGAATTAAAGTTGAGAGCTTGAAATTCAGTAAAGGAACCCCCTGCACCCATTCGATCTAGCATGAGCATGCCAATCGAGGTGCGTAACTCATATTCACCAACGGCAGGAACGCCTTGCGCTGTTAGAAGAGAGCAACCAAGTATTAGCCCAGCACCTAAACGTTCATGAATTTCATCGTCAAGGCCGCGGTGATAATAGGCCAGGCTCGTGATATCAAAATCTTCAACAATCTGCTCAAGTCCAACAGCCACCTTTGCTGCCCATTCTAGATCGCTCTCTCGAACGGTCTCATGAATATCAAATATCTCCCTCGTTAATTTAAGGATCCTTGTTACTTCCTCGGGAGATACTTTCTCAACTCTCACTCGCAGGTCATCAAATTCAATTACTTCCATATGTCCACCGAAGTGGGTGGTTACCATTGTCATATCTGTAGAGACATCTAGCATGCCTGGATATAAGTGACCCATGATTCCATGACGCGAATTTTGAAGAATGCTTCGAATACTTGCTGCTTGAATCCAACTCGTTATCTTCTCCCAGGCGCGTTCCTCTTTTAAATAACCAGAAACAGAACGAAATGGAACTCCAGCGCGCTCAAAGGCATTTGCCATTTCAGGAAGAGGACAGGCACCGCAATATGCCAACCATGCACCTGTATCAAATGAATCATGATCCATCTGCTCACTCGGTTGTAAATTGATCAAAAGGACCGGTGCATTACTCCGCTGTGCAATGGGGACGATCATGGAAGAGGTCATGTAGGTGGTGAGGAAGGTGACTATGAGATCACAGCCTGCCTCTCGCAATTTCTCTGCCGCGATTGCGCCCTCTTGAGCATCTGAAATAAAACCAACGTCAACGAGCTCAAGATCAAGTGCAGAAATTCTCTGGGAAACATACTGCGCCGACTCTTTGAGCTGCGGAAGTAAATTTGGGAATTGAGGCCAATAGGTTCCAAGACCGCCTGCTACTAATCCAACTTTTACTCTCTTATTGGGACGCCGAGCAGGAATTAGGCGCGAAGCGCCAACCGGATTTAAAGTCATGACCAACCTTCTTTATTAAATCGTTTCAATAATATGGATTATCTTAATTTAATTGGCCGAGGTAGGTCAATACTCAATTAGGGAATCTAGATAACAATTTAGCCTCATTTTATGGAAAAAAGAGGTTGAAATCTTGAACCATCCTCCCCTTCGATAATTGAACATACTGCTGTATCGTTTCAATCATGTCGACAGGAATTCGCCGAGTGGCCGAAAAGGCGGGTGTCTCTTTAGGTACGGTTTCAAATGCAATTAATCGCCCAGAGATTCTTGCCCCTGAAACCCTTAAGCGAGTTCGTAAGGCGATCGATGAGCTGAAGTTCATTCCCAATGCTTCAGCCCAAACTTTGCGAGCTGGCAAAACTCGAATCCTGGGCCTAGTTGTCCCTGATATCTCCAACCCGTTCTTCACCGATCTAGCGAAGGGTGTGAATGATGCAGCTCTCTTGGCTGGGTATGTAGTCATTCTGTGTAATACCGATGAAGACTCCGAAAAAGAAGATCACTACATAGATATTCTGGCTGGTCAGAACGTTCGTGGAATATTGATTACACCAGCTCACGAGACAAATAAACGCCTCAATGAGATTTCTAAACGGGGGATTGGACTCACATTGGTGGACCGCCCATCTATAGGTGTGGACACCTGCAGCGTCGAAGTAAATGATGCCCACGGAGGTTTGTTGGCGCTGGAGCATTTATATGAGCGGGGACATAGAAAAATTATGTGTCTCACCGGCGAATCGGATATTCCGCAAGTTGCTGAACGTGAGCGAGGAATGCGCGAGGCGATCTCTCGCATAGCCAAAGCCGACCGTCCAACGATTGTTACTCAGCGAATCCCCATGATGACAGCAGACAGTGCTAGCACTGTGATGAGCGAACACATTGCTGAAAAAGGTTTAAATTTCACCGCTGTTATATGTGGCAATGACCTAGTCGCTTTTGGAGCAATTCGGGCGATACGAGCAGCCGGCTACTCGATCCCGGAAGATGTGAGTGTCATCGGGTATGACGATATTGATTTTGCAGCAAATGCCACCGTCCCACTTACCTCTATTGCGCAACCAAAATATCAATTGGGGTATGCAGCGGCTGAACTGGTTATATCCGAATGTGAAAATCCCGAGAAGCACGCACACCAGAAGATTCAATTCCAGCCACATTTAATTGTAAGAAATTCCACAAGAAGTATTTAAGGCAAATAAAAGCGGGTTCCGAGATAATCTCTCGGAACCCGCTTCGCAGGTTATTTTATGCTTACTTTAGAAGTTGAACTTAGCGATATTCGTCTTATCGAAGACGAATGGAGGGCCAAGCACCACTGAAGGTCCAGTTCCACCCGCAGCAGGTAGAACCGTATAAGCACCAAGACTTCCAGCTGTGAACTTGTCACCAGCAGCGCCTGTGATTACTCCCGAGGCGATATTTGCTGCTGCATAACCAGCGAGTTGTCCCAAGTTGATTGGATTCCAAAGTTCAAATTTAGCGCAAGTGCCGTCTAGCACATACTTCTTCATTTGTGATGGCAATCCAAGACCTGTAAGAGTCAGATGCTTGAGAAGACTCTTATGGGTGTCGAGATATTGAGCTGCAGTTGAAATACCAACAGTTGTTGGAGAGATTATTCCGCGAAGGTTTGGATATGCGGAAAGTAGTCCCTGAAGAACTGTTAGTGAGGTTGCAGGATCATCATTTCCATATACAGTTGAAACCAACTTCATATTTGGATACTTCTTGAGTTCCTTCTTCATGTAGACGATCCATGAGTTCTGGTTTGTTGCAGTTGCTGCAGCAGACAAGATTGCGATCTGTCCCTTGCTACCTATTTCCTTTGCGAGTAGGTCAACTTCGGAACTTCCGATTGTTGAAGTTACTGCCTGGTTGATGAATAGGTGATTAGGGCAAGTTACATCTGAATCAGATGCCACGACTGCAATACCGGCTGCCACTGCCTGAGCTAGTGAAGGGCAGAGAGCCGTTGGATCATTACCAGCTATAACAATTCCAGCAGCATGTGCCTGAATTGCAGCTTGGATTGAAGGAATTTGTGCAGCAGCTGTATCAGCCGTTCCGCTGCTTACAACTGCGGTGTCACCTAGAGCCTTGAGAGCTGAAGCGATTCCGCCATCTTCAAGAGTCTCGTAAGGGTTCAGGGTGTCTTTTGGAATTAGGTAGAAAGTTTGACCGCTCTTTAAAGTCCCCGCTGCCTGAGAGGCGGAGGCTCCAATGCCTGCCATGCTCGCCACCATGGCAGCAATTGCCACAAGAGGGATTGCACGATTTCTCAACTTCATGTTTGAGTTACCTTTCAACGGCTGACAGCAGTGACTATCAGCGAGTTTGGACGATCCTTTGATCGAAGTAGGCTAAGAAAACTCCCGTTATTGAAACGTGTCAATAGAATTCTAGCCTGATTTCTATTACATTTTCGTTATAGAAGCGCTAAAAGGTCGCGTCTTCGTTGACACGTTTCAATGACCGGCAATAGGCTCAGATGAATTCAGAGCCACGTAATTTTCTAATATCGGAAATTGGAGCGCGCCGTGCATCCCCATGAAGCCGTCCTCAAGGTTGAGCACGTATCAAAATCATTTGGACCCGTGCAAGCGCTTATCGATGGTTGTGTTGAACTATTTCCAGGAGAAGCTCATGCACTCCTGGGTGAAAACGGTGCTGGTAAATCGACTCTCGTCAAGATTCTTGCGGGCATTTATGACGTAGATGCGGGAGAGATCATTCTCAATGGAGTCCCGGTAGAAATAACCAGCCCCCTCGCCGCACGTGCCGCTGGAATTGCCGTTATCTATCAAGAGCCAACCTTATTTCCCGATCTCTCTGTCGCTGAAAATATCTTCATGGGGAGGCAGCCATTGAGTGCTGGTCGAAGGATTGATAAGGCAGAGATGACTCGTCGAACCAGGAGCGTATTTGAAAGACTAGGGGTTGATATCTCGGCTACTCGCAAGGCTCGTGGTCTATCTGTTGCAGATCAACAAATTGTGGAAATTGCTAAAGCCATCTCGTTTGATTCAAAGATCATCATTATGGATGAGCCAACTGCTGCTTTGACCGACGTTGAAGTTGCTCGACTATTTGAAGTTGTAAAGACTTTGCGGTCAGAAGGTTCAGCCATCATGTTCATCTCTCATAGACTTGAGGAAGTCTTTGCAATGTGTCAGAGAGTCACAATAATGCGTGACGGAAATTTTGTGCGGACCTCAACGATCGAAGAGATATCGCTTGATGAAATTATTTTTTCAATGGTAGGTCGAGATATTGTCTCAGTCTATTCCCGACACAATTCTGAACTGGGAGATTTAATCCTGGATGTCAAAGGTTTGACTCGTGCTGGGGTATTTAAAGATATAAATTTCCAGGTTCACTCCGGGGAGATCGTTGCACTCGCAGGACTTGTTGGAGCGGGCCGAACAGAAGTCGCTCGCGGAATCTTTGGAATTGACCCCATTGATGGTGGCGTGGTCACCTTTAAAGGCAAGAAGCTCAAGTCAGGCTCACCTTTGGCAGCAATGAGCGCTGGTATTGGTTTTGTTCCAGAAGATCGTCGACAACAAGGTCTTGTTATGGATATGGCGATAGACAGAAATGTGGCGCTAGCTTCTATTCATGATTTAACTCGACTGGGACTTATAAAAAGCGGATCGGAAAAATCTTTGGCCACACGGTGGGCGAGCCAACTCCAAGTTAAATTTGGCCGCTTTTCAAATCCAGTCAAAACCCTATCCGGTGGAAATCAACAAAAAGTTGTTCTTGCTAAATGGTTGGCGAGAACCCCCAGCCTATTAATTATTGATGAGCCAACTCGCGGAATTGATATCGGAACAAAATCAGAAGTTCACAAACTCCTATCGGAACTAGTCTCAAATGGAATAGGAATCTTAATGATCTCATCAGAGATGCCGGAAGTTCTGGGAGTTGCAGATCGGATTTTAGTAATTCACGAGGGCAGATTGTCGGCAGAATTCTCGCGGGCTGAGGCAACCGAAGCTCTCATTATGCGGGCAGCAACGGGACAAGAAAGTGTTGTTGCATAATGGGGGCTTCAATTTTGAAGAAGACCAAAAGTAGTAGTTTTCTCCTTAAAGCCTTTCAGTTGCGGGAGATGGGTATCGTAATTGCGATTGTCTTGGTGTTTGGTTTAGCGCTTATTAAAAATTCCTCTTTTGCTAGCACAGCAAGTATTCAACAACTTCTCTCTGGACCTTCCGTAGTTATCCTGTTAGCTGTCGGTGAAACTGTCGTCATAATTACGAAAAATGTGGACCTATCTATCGGCTCTGTCTTGGGACTGTCGGCCTATGTTGTTGGAGATCTTTTCGTTCATCACCAAGGGATGCCAATTTGGATTGCACTCTTGGCGGGAACGCTCGTTGGATTGCTCTGCGGTCTGATAAATGGCTTGATAGTTGCGTATGCCAGAGTTCCAGCATTAGTTGTAACCCTGGGAATGCTCTACATCATTCGCGGTGTTGATGCCCTGCTGGTTAATGGACGACAGATAGTTCCGAGTAGTATCCCGAACTCTTTTATTAATTTAGGATCGAATTCAATTCTTGGAATTCCAATCCTGACTCTCATAGCGGGAGCCGCAGTTCTCATATTCACTTACATAATGCGAACTTTCCGCCCCGCACGGGATTTTTATGCAATTGGTTCTAATACTGAGGCTGCTGTCTTAGCGGGTGTTCGAGTACAAAGAAGAGTATTTACTGCCTTCCTTATAAGTGGCGCACTAGCGGGTCTTGGTGGCGCACTTTGGTTGGCCGAGTTTGCGACTGTTGGCTCAACCGCTGGAAGTGGCTACGAATTAAATGTGGTTGCTGCAGTGGTTGTTGGTGGCGTCGCGATATTTGGTGGAAGTGGAACAGTCCTTGGTGCGGCATTCGGAGCGCTTCTACTGAACACCATTGATCAAGCCCTCGTGGCCTCTCGTGTCTCCTCCTTCTGGAACCAGGCGGTTGCCGGAGCACTTCTGCTGGTCGCCATTGCCTTTGACCGATATGTTGCCTTGAAAACTGAGCGCGCACTTCGCGTCGATAGATTTTCGAGCTCGGAGGCCAAATAAATGAGCACTTTCAAAACCCTTTTGAGCGGTCGTAGTCGCGCATTGGTGCGATGGGAATTTGGATTGGTTTTACTTTTGATTGCAACCATGATTTTTGGCGCCAACGAATCTAAATATTTCTTAGGGTGGCAAACTTTTTTCTTCGCTGGGCTGAACTTCGGTGAGATTGCCATCATGGCTCTTCCAATGACCCTCATTATTATCACTGGTGAGATCGATCTATCAGTGGCGTCCATGCTTGGATTGTCCGCAAGTCTCTTGGGCTACCTATTTATCCATGGATGGAATATTTGGCTGGCAATGGGCATCTGCCTCATCGTCGGAATCTTGGGCGGTGCCTTGAACGGTGCACTCATAACGATTCTTGGGCTGCCATCAATTGCGGTGACTATCGGCACCCTGACTTTATATAGAGGAATTGCGCTCATCGTGCTCGGCAGCAATACAGCACAAGGCTTCCCAATCAGTTTCACCAAATTGAGTCTTGCCGATAGCCCACACTCATATCGCTTGGGATTTTGCAATATTCATTGTTCTTGCTCTCATTTTCGGAGTTGTCCTCCACTCGACCGCCTTGGGACGCTCAATCTTCGCAATTGGGCTGCAGCCTGAGACAGCCTTCTTTTCGGGAATCCGCGTAAAGCGCATCAAGTTCAGCCTTTATGTTGTCTCAGGCCTGATTTCTGCCTTTGCTGGACTTCTCTACACATTCCAACAATCAAGTTCTGCATCTGATACCGGGTTGGGGCTTGAACTCAATGTTGTTGCTATTGCGCTCTTTGGTGGCATATCAATCTTCGGAGGCAGAGGAACGATCATTGGGGTCGTTCTAGCAGTATGTGTCTTCGGAAGCCTGCAGGCATCATTAACTGCCATTAATGTCTCTGCACAAGCTCAAAATATTGTGACTGGCTGCCTCTTACTGGTGAGCGTTCTGCTTCCAAACTTAACTCAGAGTTTTAGCGGTACTAAGCGAAAGCTTCAGAGGCGAAAGGTGGTCGGAACTTAATGACTCAAAGAATCTGTTTTCAATTACGGATCAATCCGATCCATGCTGCCGAATACAAGGAACGACATGCAGCCGTCTGGCCAGAGATGTTGGAAGCGCTCTCAAAAACCGGTTGGCGGAATTACTCACTCTTTCTGGATCCACAAGGGATGTTAATTGGCTACCTAGAGTGTGAAGACTTTGATGAGTGTGTGAGATTGATGAATGAGACAGAAATAAATGCTAAATGGCAGGCTTCAATGGCGAAGTTCTTTCTTGGCCTAGATGGCGGCGCACCAGATGGTGCCATCGTCCCACTGGAGCACATTTTTTATTTGGCGTAGTTTTAAACTAGGGAAGGTTCATCGTGCCGGACAACTTAGATCGTCAATTTCCAAATCCGAAAGATTTAGCTCCACTTCTTAAATTTCAACTCCCCACCATTCATCGCAAGCAACGCCGCCTAGAGCGTGCTCTTGATATCTGGGACTTACGTGAGATCGCGAAGAAGCGCACACCTCAGGGACCATTTGATTACACAGATGGTGCGGCCGAAACAGAGGTCAGTCTCCGTCGAGCACGTCAGGCCTTTCTAGATCTATCTTTTGTGCCGAACATTTTGCAAGATGTCTCATCGGTCAATTTGAGTAGGGAGACACTCGGAAGAACTTTTGGAATGCCTGTTGGTATTGCCCCGACTGGTTTTACTCGAATGATGCAGTCCGAAGGTGAGAAAGCTGGAGCCAAAGCGGCTGCTCGCTTCGACATCCCATTTACCTTGTCGACTCTTGGCACGACTTCAATTGAGAAGGTAGTTGCCGCAGCCCCTCAAGGTGAAAATTGGTTTCAACTTTATATGTGGAAAGATCGTGAAGCGAGTATGGCCCTGGTTGAAAGGGCAAAGAGAGCGGGAGTGAAGAATTTAGTTCTTACCGTTGATGTACCTGTCTCTGGAGCGCGATTACGTGATAGTCGTAATGGATTAACAGTTCCCCCAAAACTCAGCGCTAAGACCATAATAAATGCGATACCTCGGCCAGAGTGGGTCTGGAATTTCTTAACAACGGCGCCGCTGGAATTTGCATCCATGTCGAGTTGGAACGGCACAGTGGGAGAACTCTTGGACTATATGTTTGACCCCACCATGACATTTGACGATCTCAAATGGGTCCGGGAACAGTGGGATGGCACCCTCACAATAAAAGGCATTCAAAATGTGGAAGATGCGAAGCGCTGCGTCAAGTTCGGTGTTGATGCCATCATTCTTTCTAATCACGGAGGCAGACAATTAGATCGAGCGACCGCTCCCCTTCACTTACTCGTTGATGTGAAGCGGGAGATGAAAGGTGATCTAGAAGTTCACTTAGATACAGGCATTATGCATGGCGGCGACATAGTGGCTGCGATTGCACTCGGCGCGCAGTTCACCTATATCGGACGAGCATATTTGTATGGATTGATGGCGGGTGGACAGGAAGGCGTGGAACGGGCTCTCACCATCTTGCGAGATCAGATGATCCGCACCATGAAATTATTGGGCGTAAAAACGTTGGAAGAGTTAGAGCCCAAGCACGTCAGACTATTAGCTACTAATGCAGGTTTAGGAAAATTACCGCTTTAGTTTTTTTGTCGCGCAATTAAAAATGATTGAGATCCAACCACTCCTTAATTTCTAGAACGGATTTATGAGTTTGTGATACCCATCCGGCCATCCAAAGATAGGCATGTATCTGCCCTGGGAAGCAGGTGTACTTAACGTTGACCCCTAGATCGGCAGCTCTTTCAGCAAAGGAGCTACCTTGATCGCGCAAGGGATCGTACTCAGCGGTTTGAATCAAAGTTGGAGGCATATCTTTAATCGATCCCGAGAGGTATGGTGATACGTACGGATGCGAACGATCCCCCTCATCGCCAAGATAGTTGTTAATAAACCAATCCATCGCCTCCCATTCCAACAGATAACCAGAGGCATATGTTGTAGCGCTTTCGTATTCATTAAATACATCGAGGACTGGGTAGAGAAGAATCTGAAATGCCGGAGCAGCAAGGCCATTGTCTATTGTGAAAAGTGAGACAGCTGCAGCAAGGTTGCCTCCTGCGCTATCACCTCCAATACCGATTCGAGTGGGATCAATTCCAAACCGCTCGGCGTTTTCTCGCACCCAAGCAAGAGTGGCTAAAGAATCTTGTAGTGGAATCGGGAAGCGATGTTCAGGTGACTTTTGATAGTTAGGCGCGATAACAATTGTTTCAGTCAGGTGGGCAAGCAACCGATGAGGCGTATCCGCCAACTCAATATTGTTGGATGTCCACCCACTGCCGTGTAAGAAAATCAGCGTTCGCAGCGGTTTTGTGCTTGCAGTTTTAGGAATGTAAATTCGAATTGGGATATCGGCCGTAGGCGTAATAACAAATTCATGAAGAACCTTCTCAACTGGTGCGGGTTCTCCCTGGTACTTCTTCCACTGATATGCCTCACCACGAAAGATTTGGGGCGTGGTCTGTGAAAGATGAGTTCCGGGAGTTTGAGTAAAGTCAATTAAAAAGGCTGCAACCTCAGGATCGAGCTCACTCATGAATTCTCTCCCTTCGGGCGGGTGGTGTAGGTAGCCGAAGGTTAGAGCAGATCGAAAAGAGACGCCTGAATAAGGAAGATGGCGGGAATAAACCTTCATGCCACCCTGTTACCTGATTAACTCCTAACTTGAGCCGCGTCGACTCAATCTTTTGACAGGCAAGGACTCAAGGGCGAGAATTCTGTCAGGCCCAGACGTAAAACGGGCAAGAGCCCCTTCGGGGGCGTAAAAGAGGGAGATCTAAAAAATGGCTAGAGCCGTAGGAATTGATTTAGGAACAACAAATAGCTGCGTAAGCGTGCTGGAGGGTGGAGAACCCACCGTTATCGCCAACGCTGAAGGCGCTCGCACAACCCCATCGATCGTCGCCTTTGCCAAAAATGGCGAGGTCTTGGTCGGCGAGGTCGCAAAGCGTCAATCGGTTACAAATGTGGAGCGGACTATCCGCTCTGTAAAGCGCCACATGGGTACCTCATGGACCCAGGATATTGATGGGAAGAAGTACACCCCTCAAGAGATCTCAGCTCGTATCTTGATGAAGTTAAAGCGCGATGCCGAGTCATATCTCGGAGATACCGTCTCCGATGCAGTTATCACCGTTCCTGCTTACTTCGATGATGCACAGCGTCAAGCAACGAAGGAGGCTGGGGAGATCGCGGGACTCAACGTCTTGCGTATTGTGAACGAGCCAACCGCTGCCGCTTTTGCATATGGTTTCGATAAGGGCGATAAGGAACAAACAATCTTGGTCTTCGACCTTGGTGGCGGAACCTTCGATGTCTCCCTCCTTGAAATGGGAGAGGGCGTTATTGAAGTTAAGGCAACCAATGGAGATAACCACCTCGGTGGAGATGATTGGGATCAGGCCTTGATCGATCACCTCGTTGCCACATTTAAGAAAGCAAACGGTATCGACCTTACAAAGGACAAGATGGCGATGCAGCGCGTTCGCGAAGCTGCTGAGAAGGCGAAGATCGAGCTTTCATCTTCTGCTCAAACATCAATCAACCTTCCATACATCACCGTCGATGCAGAGAAGAACCCACTCTTCTTGGACGAGACAATTACTCGAGCACAGTTCCAGAGCATGACTGCAGATCTTCTTGCACGATGCAAGGGACCATTCCAGACCGTACTTAAGGATGCTGGAATTCCAATCGCTGACATCGATCACGTTGTACTCGTTGGTGGATCAACTCGTATGCCAGCCGTAGTTGATTTAGTTCGTGAGCTCACCGGTGGAAAAGAACCTAACAAGGGTGTTAACCCTGACGAGGTTGTTGCCGTTGGTGCTGCGCTACAAGCTGGTGTGCTTAAGGGAGATGTTAAGGACATTCTTCTCCTCGATGTCACTCCTTTATCTCTTGGTATCGAAACCAAGGGTGGCGTAATGACAAAGTTAATTGAGAAGAACACCACTATCCCAACAAAGCGATCTGAAATTTTCACAACCGCCGATGACAATCAACCTGCTGTACAAATTCAGGTTTTCCAGGGTGAGCGCGAGATTGCTAGCGCTAATAAGCGACTAGGAATGTTCGAACTCACTGGAATCGCACCAGCACCACGCGGTATTCCACAAATTGAAGTCACTTTCGATATCGATGCCAATGGTATTTTGCACGTAGCTGCAAAGGATCTAGGAACCGGTAAAGAGCAGAAGATCACCATCAGTGGTGGTTCATCTCTCTCTAAGGAAGAGATCGATCGCATGGTGAAGGACGCTGAAGCACACGCTGAGGAAGATAAGCAGCGTCGTGAAGAGGCCGAGACTCGCAATATTGGTGACAGCTTGGTCTACCAGACAGAAAAATTCATCAAGGACAACGAGGAGAAGCTCTCTCAAGGTGATGCTGCCTCCAAGAAGTCTGATGTTGAAAGCGCACTTAATGATCTCAAGAGCGCCTTAGCGGGAACCGATGTGAGCGCAATTAAATCGGCCACTGAGAAGGTCTCAACCCTGAGCCAAGAGCTCGGAGCATCTCTCTATGCGGCTAACGCTGCATCTGCATCAGAGGCACCAAAGGCTGATGATGGCGTAGAGGATGCAGAGATTGTAGAAGAGCAGTAATGACTGAAGAGCCAACTGGCGCAGAGAGTGCTGAACAAGCACTCTCTGACGCAGTCGCTGAGGCGATTGCAGAAGTTGATCCAGTAGCTGTACTCACCAGCGATCTACAACGACTGCAAGCCGACTTTCAGAATTACCGCAAACGCGTTGATAAAGAGCGCATTGAATCCGCTGAGGTTGTGACGGGAATTGTTCTCTCTCAACTACTTGGCGCACTAGATGACATTGATCGTGCCCAAGAGCATGGCGAGTTAACTGGTGGATTTAAAGCGGTAGCCGATCAACTGACCAACACGACCACAAAGCTAGGACTCACTAAGTTTGTTGATACTGGTGTGGCATTTGATCCGCATATTCATGAAGCGCTAATGCACGAGACATCTTCTGAAGTAACCGAAACTCAAGTCACAAAGGTCTTGCGTCCCGGTTATAAATTCAAGGAGAGAGTTCTACGCCCCGCACAAGTGATTGTGACCGACCCAGAATAAATAATTAATAAAGAGAGAAGTTGAAATAAATGGCCGCCAAGGATCTGTACGAGAAAGATCTCTACAAGATTCTTGGCGTGTCCAAAAACGATGATGCCGCCGCTATTAAGAAGGCTTATCGAAAATTAGCTAAGGACTTGCACCCGGATAAGACAAAGGGTGATAAGAAGTTAGAGGATCGCTTTAAAGAGGTCTCTGAAGCTTACGAAGTTCTCTCAGATGATAAGAAGCGCGCCGAGTATCAAGAGATGCGCGATGCATTCACATCTGGGCGCGTTCCACGCGGAGGTCAGCAGAGCCAAGCCGGCGGATTTTCAGGAGCGGGCTTTGAAGATATTTTCGGTGGAGGATCTCCAAACGATATTTTCTCAACTCTCTTTGGTGGAGGTAGTCGAGCTCCTCGCCGCGGTCAAGATTTACAGACAGAGACAACTATCTCATTTCGTGACGCAATCTTTGGTCGCGAGATAACCCTGCGTGTTGGTGATCAAACGATTACTACCCGGGTTCCTGCTGGCATTAAAGATGGCGGAAAAATTAAACTCAAAGGACGGGGCGCCACTGGTCCTGCAGGCCCTGGTGATCTCTTCATCATTATTCATGTCACCAAACATCCTGTCTTTACCCGTGATGGCAACAACTTATTGATGACCCTTCCCGTCACCTTTACCGAAGCATCACTCGGTGCAGATATCTCGGTTCCAACTCTGAGTGGGGAAGATGTGACAGTTCGCTTGGCACCTGGAACCCCGAATGGAAAAGTTTTGCGGGTTAAAGGTCGTGGAGTAACGAAGGATTCCCAGACCGGTGACCTCCTCATAACTGTAGAAGTCCACGTCCCACAACGACTGGATAGCAAGGCTAAGGCTGCACTTGAAGAGTTTGCCGAATTAACTAAGTCGCAGTCACCGCGGCTTCACCTCAAAGAGAGGGCTGGGGCATGAACTCCGAATTGCAACCAGATGATGATCAAGCGGTCTACGTAATTTCTGTCGCTGCAGAGTTATCTGGAATGCATCCACAAACTTTGCGGCAATACGATCGTATGGGCTTAGTTTCCCCGGGTCGAGCCAGCGGTCGGGGACGTCGCTACTCCCTGCGCGACATCGCCTCGCTACGAAATATTCAACGACTCGTAGGTGATGGAATCAATCTTGCAGGAATCAAAAGGATTATGGAGTTGGAGTCGGCTGTAGCCAACATGGCTGTAGAGGTTGCGAAATTGCGCACCGAAGTTGATGCACTCATGGCCGCTAATCCCCCTCGCGCCATTGTTAAGCACACCGGTCAGAGTGTGGTGATTTACAAAGAAGAGTAGATAGGGTTTCGCCATGACTACACGCGAGCAGCTTAAATCCGAAATTCTTAACAAGGCAGTTGTTCACGGAAAGGTCATTCTCTCCTCTGGCAAGGAGGCCGACTACTACGTCGACCTACGACGCATAACTTTAGATTCAACCGCTGCACCACTGGTCGGTGAGGTAATGCTTGAACTCACCAAGGACTGGGATTACGAGGCAGTTGGCGGATTAACGCTGGGAGCAGATCCAGTTGCTACCGCAATGATGCATGTGGCTGCGCGCCAAGGCAGAAAATTAGATTCTTTTGTGGTTCGCAAGGCGGAGAAGGCTCATGGACTTCAGAGAAGAATTGAAGGTCCCGATGTTGCAGGTAAGCGAGTTCTTGCTGTGGAAGACACTTCAACTACCGGCGGCTCAGTTCTAACTGCGGTGGATGCGCTTAAAGAGGCTGGCGCAATTGTGGTTGGAGTAGCTGTGATTGTTGAGCGAGGCGCCGCACAGACTGTCAGTGATGCAGGGCTGGAATACCGGGCCGCTTATCAATTGGCAGATCTAGGCTTATAAAACTTTTAAGACAGGTGCTTGCGACTGCGCCACTCTTTGAAGATCTCCCAACCCAGGGGCACTACGGTGATTACTGCGATAGCCAAGACAATATCGGTGAGATATTTTGAGATGGTATGCGCAAATGTATTTCCAGCTGCATAGGCGCCCCAAATCAAGATCTGGGTCCACAAGATTGCGCCGAAAATATTCCAAAAGGTAAAGGTTTTAAAGGGCACTCGAATAATTCCAGAGAGTGGATTGATGAGGCCACGTACGACCGGTATGAAGCGACCAAGCACGATGGCGCGACCACGGCCGTACTTCGTGATGTACTTTTCGGCCGACTTGATCTTGCCTGGATCAAAGAATTTAGAGTCTGGCCTGCTAAAGATTTTGATGCCGTAATGCCATCCCAGCCAGTGGCCGAATTGCGAACCGATGATGGCGGCTAGAGGAGCTCCAACGGCTACGAGTCCAATATTGAGGTGATGGCCGTGGGTCGAGCCGATGCCAGCGGCGAAGAGTCCGGCGGTGATGAGCAGGGTGTCACCAGGGAGACCGATGATCAGAGGCAATCCAGTCTCCAGAGCCAAAATCGCGAAGATGATGACCAGGGAGTAGTTGGAATTGAGGGCTGAGGTGACGCTGATGAAGCTCATAGGGGCTAAAGGATACTGATTAGTGGCTGAAAATTTGTCATACACCTTATATATATGTGTAACCTTTCAACCCTTAGGAAGACCCTTAAAAGAAACTAGATCCCCCCAACCGCCCCTATCCACTCAATGAGGAGTCAAAATAGTGACGACATCCGTGCAAGTCACCGGAACTAATCTAATTTACGTCTTTATCGTTCTTGGAGTCTCTCTGCTCGCGCTGGCCATTGCATATGGTCTTCGTGCACAGGTGCTGGCTCAATCCGATGGAACTGAGAAGATGAAGGAGATTGCAGCTGCAGTCCAAGAGGGCGCAGCGGCATATCTCAATCGCCAATTCAGGACGCTCTCAGTCTTTGTCGCGGTCGTCTTTGTCCTGCTCTTCGCACTTCCAGGACATGCGGATATTCGCATAGGCCGCTCCATCTTCTTCTTGCTCGGAGCTCTCTTTAGCGCCGCAGTCGGATACAACGGAATGTGGTTGGCGGTTCGCGCAAATGTCCGCGTTGCTGAGGCAGCTCGCCAGAAGTCAGCCGAGAAGGCGGTCAAGATCGCCTTCCGTACCGGCGGCGTCGTGGGAATGACCACGGTGGGACTTGGACTTCTCGGTGCTTCGCTCGTCGTCATCATCTACCGCGAAAATGCTCCTGAGGTACTCGAAGGTTTCGGTTTCGGCGCTGCAATGCTCGCGATGTTTATGCGCGTGGGCGGTGGAATATTTACCAAGGCTGCTGATGTTGGCGCCGACCTCGTAGGAAAAGTTGAACAAAATATTCCAGAAGATGATCCTCGTAACGCGGCAACAATCGCAGATAACGTTGGCGATAACGTCGGTGACTGCGCAGGAATGGCAGCGGACCTCTTCGAGTCATATGCAGTAACACTCGTTGCCGCACTGATTCTCGGTAAAGCTGGTTTCGGCGATGCTGGTCTGATCTATCCATTGATCGTTCCTGCAATTGGAATTGTTACTGCAATCATCGGTGTATTTATTACTCGACTTCGCTCCACTGATCGCTCTGCTATGCAGGCAATCAATCGTTCATTCTTCCTATCTGCAATTATTTCTGCGGTCTTGGTTGGATTCGCAACCTTTACCTATCTACCTGGATCTATGAAGTTGTTGACTGGGTTAGATCCAGCACATACTTCAAGCAATGTAAATCCACGTCTACTGACATTCGGCGCTGTTCTCATTGGAATTGTTCTCGCCGCTGCAATTCAGGTCTTGACCGGATTCTTTACTGAGATTGGTCGTCGCCCAGTTAATGATGTTTCAGCATCTTCTAACACTGGCTCGGCAACTGTGATCTTGGCCGGTATTGCGATTGGATTCGAATCAGCCGTTTACTCTGCACTGTTGATCGCCGCAGCCGTATTTGGCGCATTTCTACTTGGGCACGGCTCGATCGTGCTTAGCCTCTTTGCTATTTCGCTCGCTGGTACCGGACTCCTCACAACAGTTGGAGTTATCGTTGCAATGGATACCTTCGGACCAATTTCAGATAACGCCCAAGGCGTAGCTGAAATGTCAGGCGATGTCCATGGCGAAGGTGCTGCAATCCTCACATCACTCGATGCTGTAGGAAATACAACAAAGGCGATCACAAAAGGTATTGCTATTGCTACTGCAGTACTTGCAGCGACCGCACTCTTTGGAGCATTTACAAATGCAATCTTGAAGGCGGTAAGTGATGCAGGTAAGACCGCATCTACTCTCAACCTACAATTCCAAGGCGTTCTCGATATCGCCAACCCACGTAACTTGGTTGGTCTCATTATCGGAGCATCAGTTGTATTCCTGTTCTCAGGTCTAGCAATCAATGCCGTTTCACGCGCTGCTGGTGCAGTTGTAGTGGAAGTCCGTGAGCAGTTCCGCCTACATCCAGGAATTATGGATGGAAGTGAGAAGCCAGAGTACGGTCGCGTGGTTGATATCTGTACTCGCGATTCATTGCGTGAGCTTGTCGCTCCTGGATTGCTCGCTGTTATGGCTCCCATTGCAGTTGGTTTTGGTCTTGGCGTGGGCGCACTCGGTGCTTACCTCGCTGGTGCGATCGGAACCGGAACGCTTATGGCGGTCTTCCTTGCTAACGCTGGTGGAGCATGGGATAACGCAAAGAAGATGGTTGAAGATGGTCACCATGGCGGAAAGGGATCAGATGCCCACGTCGCCACGATCGTTGGAGATACCGTTGGTGATCCGTTCAAAGATACCGCCGGTCCTGCTATCAACCCACTTCTCAAAGTTATGAACCTGGTTGCACTTCTGATCACGCCGGCGATCGTCTCCTTCTCACTTAAGGGTCATGCAGTCGCAAGTGGATTGATTGCAGCCGTCGCTGTCCTCGTTATTATCTACGCTTTGATTCGAAGCGCTAGAGCTGGGACAGTTATCGCATAACCATCGCATAACTAACTCGGTTTACAGTGAGGGCAGAGGGCTCTCGTGGCCTTCAAGATCCTTTAGGAGTTAATTAATTTGGGTATCAAGCTTGTGATTGTGGAATCCCCTGCGAAGGCGCGCAAGATCGGCGCCTTCCTAGGGGATGACTACGTGGTGGAGGCTTCGGTCGGACACATTCGTGATCTGCCGCAGCGCGCCGCTGATATCCCAGCTGAATATAAGAAGACTGCCTGGGCTAAAGAGGGTGTAAATATTGAGGAGGATTTCGCTCCTTTATATGTCATCAATCCCGACAAACGCGCCAAGGTCAATGAGTTAAAAGCTCTTATGAAAGGCGCCGACGAACTTATTCTGGCAACCGATGAGGACCGCGAAGGCGAAGCAATCGCCTGGCACTTGATCGAAGTCCTTCGTCCCAAAATTCCCATCAGCCGAATGGTCTTCCATGAAATTACTAAGGAAGCTATTCAAGAGGCTGCAAAAAATACCCGTGACTTGGATTATCGATTGGTCGATGCACAAGAGACACGACGCGTTCTTGATCGCCTTTACGGGTATCGCCTCTCTCCTGTTCTGTGGAAGAAAGTCATGCCACGCATTAGTGCGGGGCGGGTGCAATCAGTTGCAACTCGCCTGATTGTTGAGCGTGAACGCGAACGTATGGCATTCATTTCTTCATCATGGTGGGATTTAAAGGCTCAGACAGAGAAAAATTTCACAGCACGCCTCATGTCGTTGGATGGCAAGCGGGTTGCCTCAACAAATGATTTTGATGAGAACGGCGGACTTAAAGAGAAGTCAGCCAGCAGTATTCTCTTGCTGGACGAGGCATCGGCGAACGAACTCACTCAGAGCTTGAGTGGTCAAAAACTTACCGTGTTGAGTACTGAAGAGTCGCCTCGCACCGAAAGACCAAAGGCTCCCTTTACAACTTCGACAATGCAGCAAGATGCTGGTTCACGATTAGGGTGGGGCGCACAACTCACCATGCGAGTTGCACAACGTTTATATGAAAATGGATACATCACATATATGCGTACCGACTCGGTAACGCTCTCGCAAGCGGCGATCTCATCAGCGAGAGCACAAGCTGCCTCGTTGTACGGCAAGGAATACATTCCAAGTAGCCCACGCCTCTATGAAGGTAAGACGAAGAATGCACAGGAGGCTCACGAGGCGATCAGGCCTGCGGGAGATGTCTTTAAGAACTCCGGGAGAACTTGCTCCTGAGTTGAGTCGCGATGAATTTGCTCTATATGACCTTGATTTGGAAGCGAACCATCGCCTCCCAGATGGCCGACGCCAAAAAGATGCAGATGCGCGTTGATTTTGAGGCGGTTACCAAGAAGAAAGAGAGCGCAATCTTTCGCGCCAATGGATCAGTTATTACCTTCCCGGGTTTTCTAGCTGCATATGAAGATATTCAGGAAGAAGGCGCCGCTGATATTCGATGACGAGGCAAAGCGCCTGCCACCAATGTCTGTCGGAGATGTCATTGGTGTAAATCAATACACCTGCGAGGGGCATGAGACCAAACCTCCAGCACGCTATACCGAACCAACTTTGGTCAAGAAGCTGGAAGAGCTTGGAATCGGTCGACCATCAACATTCGCATCGATTATCTCCACAATCCAAGACCGCGGTTACGTTGCAAAGCGTGGACGCGCACTCGTCCCCACCTTCTTAGCATTTAGCGTTACTGGATTGCTCGAGCAACATTTTTCAAAGTTAGTTGATTATGAATTTACAGCTTCCATGGAAGAAGATCTGGACAAGATCGCAAATGGTGAAGCTGATCGCGTTGAGTGGTTGACTCGTTTCTTCTATGGTCATGATGATGTTCCAGGACTAGAGGCGCTCGCATCAGATTTGGGTGCCATCGATGCACAACAGATAAATACGATGAAGATGGGCCAAGATATAGAGATTCGAGTCGGTCGATTTGGTGCATATATTCAACAAGGTGAAGGCGACAATCGAAAGTTCGCAAACATTCCAGAGAATATGGCGCCTGACGAATTAACTCTGGCGGTCGCAATTGAATTACTAGCTAAACCTTCGGGAGAGCGAGAGCTGGGAGTTGAACCCGAGACCGGCTATCCATTGGTGGCTAAATCTGGACGCTTTGGTCCATATGTCGCGCAGATATTGCCGGAGCCCGAGTTGGTAGTTGATAAGAAGACAGGTGAACTCAAGAAGCCGCGTAAGAAGAAGGATGATGTAAAACCTAAGACTGCATCGTTGCTATCAACGATGTCGTTAGACACCATCACACTCGACGACGCTCTTAAATTGATGTCATTACCACGCACCTTAGGTGAGTATGAAGGCGAGCCAATCACCGTGCAGAATGGAAGATACGGCCCATATCTAACTAAAGGTGCTGACTCTCGAACTCTTACCTCGGAAGATCAACTCTTCACAATTACCTTGGATGAAGCAATCGCAATTTACAAAGAGCCCAAGGTGCGCAGACGCGGGAGTTGCCAAACCACCTGTAAAAGATTTGGGTGTAGATCCAGCGTCACAAAAACCTGTATCTCGTTAAGGATGGTCGCTTCGGTTTGTATGTAACAGATGGTGAGACCAATGCCACCTTCGACGCGGCGATACCGTGGAGTTCTTAACGCTAGAACGCGGCATGGAGTTGTTAGCAGGTCGGCGCGCATGGGAGGCGGAGAATGGCGGCGCTACTCGAGTTAAGAAGAAAACGACGCGTGCCAAGAAGAGCGCTCCAAGTTTGACCTCGAAGGTTGTCAAGGCAACGGGTGCACCTAAAACGAAGAAGAAGGCGGCCTCTGGAAGAGGAAAAACGACTTCTAGCGCCACCCTCTAGGCTTAACCCATGTCTCAGGCGCTGCCCTACCCATCCGCCCCCGCGCAATCGGAGTCGCGAAGCGTCCTTGCGATCCCAGCCTTTCGCAAACTTTGGAACAGCATGGCCTTCTCCTCTTTCGGAGATTGGCTAGGCCTATCTAGCATCCACCGCGCTCGCCTCACGACTTGCGGGCGGAAACTAAAGAAAGCTAACTTTGCTATCGCCGGAGTCTTCATCGTTCGCCTTCTTCCCGCTGTATTGCTCGGTCCAATTGCAGGAGTAATCGCAGATCGATTTGATCGTCGCCGGCTAATGATCGTCTGCGATATTTTGCGTTTCGGTTTCTATCTCTCCATTCCATTGGTGCATAACTACATCTGGCTCTATACCGCCACGGTTATAGTCGAGACGGTCACACTATTCTGGTCTCCTGCGAAAGAGGCCTCCGTTCCGAATTTAGTGCCAAAAGAGAAACTCGAATCAGCAAATCAAATGACTTTGCTAGCGAGTTATGGCAGCGCCCCATTTAGCCGCTATCTGTTTTACATTTCTCGCTTTGATAGCAAAGACTTCTAGTTCCATCCTCAAATACTCGATATACCTCCGCAGCAGATTTGGCCTCTATATATAGATGCCATCTACTTTCTTTATACAGCGTGGATTGTTTACCAACTTCCAGAACAATTCCTAAGGGAGCCGCATCAAAGAGTGCGGTAAATGACAATATTAGGAAAATCCCTCATTGCTGGATTTAGATTCGTATCTCAATCAAAAGTTGTGAGTGGATTGATTTTGGGAATGCTTGGTGCTTTCTTTGCTGCAGGCGCAGTATTTGGTCTGGCTCGAACATATGCGGGCGATCTCAATGCTGGCGACTCTGCCTACGGAATTTTATTTGCAGCGGTATTTACTGGCTTGCCCTTGGAGCTTGGCTTGGACCAAAGATATTCGGACAATTTTCTCGACGACGAATCTTTGGACTCTCGCTAACACTTTCATCGATGTTTCTGGCAATACTTGCGCTCGTCTACCAATATTGGTTCTAGCAATCTTGATGACGGTATTTGTCGGAGCGTTTGCAGGGCTCTCACTAGTAACTGGTCAAACCTTGTTGGGGATGGAGGTTGATGATGAAGTGCGAGGTCGAACATTCGCCTTCGTTCAATCATTATTCGTATCTCACTCATTTTGTTCTTGGCGATTCGCCAATAATCGCCGCCTCTATTGGCCGCCATGAATTTACAATTGATAATTTCCACCTGCATTACAGCGGGGCTGAGTTCACCATATTTGGTGCCGGAATTAATTGGTCTTATAGTCGGCATCTTCTCGTACAAGAGAATGAAGGATCGACCAAATGTCTCATTCTTCTCGGACATCATGGCGGCATTTCAGTGGCGAACTTGGTGGGATAACGGGGCGAACCACAAGGGAATTATTCATAGCCTTCGAAGGTGGCGAAGGATCTGGAAAATCAACGCAAACTGAATTCTTTAAAAAAGTACTTAAGCGGACATTGGTGAAGACGGTCTGTGATCACACGGGAACCTGGTGGAACCGTGCTAGGTAAAGCAATTACGAAAGATTTTGTTAGATCCTAAAGACCGGGCGAATCTCACCTCGATCCGAAGCGCTTGCTTATACGCAGCGGATCGAGCCAACCATGTTTACTCAGTTATCCAACCAGCACTTCTGAAGGGTGAAGTTGTAATTACAGATCGATACCTCGATTCATCTATTGCTTATCAGGGTGCGGGACGAGTATTGCAACCAAACGAAGTTGCTCGTATCTCGCGCTGGGCGACCGAGTCACTTACACCAAATCTCACCTTCATCTTGGATCTTCCCGCAGAAGTTGGACTTGGGAGACTAGAAAGCATTGATCGACTAGAACAAGAGCCATTGGCATTTCATGAACGGGTACGCCGCGAATTTCTTAAACTTAGCCAACATCGATCCAGAGCGGTATTTTGTTGTCGATGCGACTCAAGATGTCGCGTGCTGATCGCGCAACAAATTCAAGATCGATGTCGCGCAATTGCCTCAACTTAAAGATAAATCGCGAAAAGTCCAAGAAGTAACATATGTCTGTCTTTGATGCACTCGTTGATCAAACAGAGACAGTTGCAATTCTGAAAGAAGCTGCGACTACGCCGCTAAAAACAATGAGGATGAATCGCAGAACATGACTCATGCCTGGCTCTTTACAGGACCTCCAGGATCAGGTCGTAGCAATGCCGCCTCGCCTTTGCGGCGGCGCTTCTCTGTCCGGATTCTGGATGCAATGCATGCATCAACTGCACGACTGCACTTAAAGGGACGCACGCCGATGTTGAATTAGTCCGCACAGAGGGGCTTTCTATAAAGATTGAAGAAGTTCGCGAATTAATTACCAGGGCTTCCTGGACACCATCGGTGGCGCAGTATCGCGTCGTTGTTATTGAAGATGCAGATCGGTTAACGGAGTCGGCCGCCAACGCACTTCTTAAAGCGATTGAGGAGCCTGGACTTCGCACCGTCTGGTTATTGTGTGCCCCAACTCTTACAGATGTCTTGCCCACAATCAGATCTCGTACCCGCAATCTCACCCTCCGCACTCCTTCAATCAAGGCTGTGACCAAACTCCTTGAGTCAGAGTGAGTCCCGACCGAGGTTGCCGAGCTATCTGCCAAAGCCTCACAAGGTCATATCGGACGAGCTAGATATCTCGCTAAGAATCCAGAGGCTAGAACTCGCCGCACTGATATTCTTAAGTTACCTCTCACCATTACCGATATCGCATCCGCCTTCAAATGCTGCTGGGCTCCTAGTAGATGCGGCCAAGCGAGAGGCAGAGGCTGATGCCGATAAGCGCAATGATGCAGAGACTGCGGCGCTTAAAGAGGCTTGGGGCCAACAAGGAACTCGAGTAGTTCAAGGTGGCGCTAAAGCGGTAAAAGAGTTGGAGAAAGATCAGAAGTCAAGGCAGACCAGAATGGTGCGGGATTACTTAGATCGTGCGCTACTAGATATAGCTACCTTCTATCGCGATGTTTTATTGGTGCAAAGCGGAGCAGATGCTGAGGGTTCGCTGATAAACGGTGATATGGAGCGAGAGATTAAGATTGTTGCAAGTAACACGAGATGCAGAATCCACATTAAGAAAGCTTGAGGCCATCATGAAGACGCGCGCTCACCTATCGCGCAACGCTGCACCTTTGCTTGCAGTTGAAGCACTAATGGTGCAGTTACGGTGAGAATCAAGGTTGGAGTTATCTCAGTTGCATTAGCGTTACTTGGGTCGTTCAGCTCCCCAGTATTTGCAACTCAAAGTTGGACCCTTGCTGCTTTGCAGAGCCAAACCCTCAATTGGAAGCCTTGCGATAATGGTTTTCAATGCGCTCAATTTAAAGTTCCGGTGGATTACAGTCATATCGATAACAACACCATTACCATTCAAGTAATCAAACACGTGGCCAACGATCCGGCCAAGCGCATCGGTTCACTCATCATGAATCCCGGGGGACCCGGTGGATCTGCGATTCAATATGTGATGAGCGCTGACTACATCGTCTCTAAAAGTATTGAAAATGTTTATGATTTGATCGGCTTTGATCCACGCGGAGTAAACCTCTCTGATCCAATTCGATGCCTTACGGATAAACAGGAGGATTTCTTCCTGGGTGGAGATGGTTCAGTACAGAACGCGGCAGATAAGAACTCTGCTATCGCAGCCGCAAAATTAATGGCCACTTCATGCGCGAAGGCGGCGGGATCGAAACTTAGTCACTATTCCACTCTCGATAGTGCTCGCGATATGGAATTGCTCCGAATTCTTCTCAAGGAGCCAAAACTAAATTACATCGGCAAATCGTATGGAACATTTCTTGGAACTTTGTATGCAGCTCTGTATCCCAAAACCACTGGTCGCATCGTCTTAGATGGCGCTGTAGATCCGAATGTATCGGTGAGAGATCAGAACCTGGCACAGGCTGTTGGATTTGATACTGCACTTAAATCTTTTGTCGCCGCTAATCCACAATATTCAATCAAAGAGATACAAGACTTTTTACAGATGAGCAGAACTAAACCGCTGCTCTCGATTCAACTTAGACCGTTATCAGAATCATTGGCAGTAACAGCGATTGCCGCCTCACTCTATGATCCTTCAAGCGGTTGGCAGGATCTTAAATATGCGCTCTCGGCGGCCCTCAACCATAAAAACCCTAATGGTCTTTTCGCACTAGTCGATTCATATAACAACCGCGATGTATCTGGACATTACACCTCAAACCAAACCGATATCGCGGAGATAATCTCCTGTCTCGATTTCAGCGATCCTCGTACACTGGCTCAAGTTGATGCAGATGCCAAGAATTTCAGCGCCGCGGCACCTATCTTCGGACCGTATCTGGCTTATTCAGGACTTCCCTGCATGTATTGGCAGGCGAAGCCAGTGGTTGAACCAAACCTAACTCACCTGGCTACCAACCCATTACTCATTATCGGAACGACCCGTGATCCAGCGACTCCATACAAGTGGGCGCAAGGTCTGCATAAAGACTTATTAAACAGCACCCTCATTACGCTCAATGGAGATGGTCACACTGGCGCAAACCGAGGAAGTAGCTGCGTGGACAATGCCATGAACAGCTATCTCCTCACCGGGAAGCCGCCTGCCAACGACATTACCTGCGATACCGACGCGGCACTCGCCGGGGCGGTGACGGCCTAACTGGGGACGTTAAAAAGTGGGGATGGTAAAAAGTACCCCTCCAGATACGGCATTATTTCCCTATGCGCCTCGACCATGTTTCTTATGTAACTAGCCACGAACAGCTCTCTGACACAGTTCAGCGTTTAGGTTCCACCCTAGGAACAACATTTGTAGACGGTGGGATCCACCCACGATTTGGTACTCGCAATTTCACCGCACCTCTTCACAATGGTCATTACCTCGAGGTTGTCTGCCCTTTGGATCATCCAGCTACAGATAGCAATGCATTTGGTAGAGCAGTTTCAAAGCGCGCAAATGAGGGTGGCGGTTGGTTGACCTGGGTTCTATCGACTGATGACATTGCACCGATTGAGAACCGCATTGGTCGTTCCGCTGCAGAAGGTCATCGTCGCAAGCCAGATGGAACTGATCTTCGTTGGAAGCAGATTGGCGTATCAGATGTATTGCAGGATAAGCAGCTTCCCTTCTTTATTGAATGGTTAACCACTGATCACCCATCTAAGGATGGAGTGGCTACCGCTTCCATTACCAAAGTTGAATTTGCTGGGGATAAAGAGAAGATCAAGGAATACGCCGGCGAAGAAGTTTCAGATGCAATTGGAGATGTAGAAGTTATTTGGGTTGATCCAGCTACAAACGATGGCGATACAGGAATCGTTGCGGTCTACCTACAAACACCTTCTGGAGAAGTTCGCGTCGACTAATTAGCTCGAGTTACTTTAAATCTGGCTCGATCTAACTCTTCACCATCAATCTCGCACGAAAATAAATAGTCACCCAATTTTGGAATTGGGAGCAGAGGCATGTTGAATCCCAAATTGATAACTTGCCATTCACCGGGTTGTAGACCATCTGGTCGACCTACTTGGAAATTCATCTCAGCCCTAAATGGCCCGAAAGTATCTGGTCCCGTAGGCAGTAGAACATCCTGCCCATCAATATCCTGTAACCGAATGATGAGATGGTGATCTTTATTTGTGAGATCCCAAGGAACCTTCACTTGAGCGGCAATTGCAACGTTTATAGGCCAGGGTGCTGGAGCTTCTGCAGGTACTGAGACCCGATCAATTCCACCGCCGGAGATGAATAAGAGGCCGTTGGGGGTCTCTACGTGGTTGCATAAAATTGCAGAAAGTTCCATAAACCACAGGGTACTCTTACAACTCCGCCTCGGTGGCTCAGTGGTAGAGCAGCCCACTCGTAATGGGCAGGTCGCCGGTTCAATCCCGGCCCGAGGCTCCAGTTTTTCTAGATTCTCTAGAATTCTAGATTGAGAAGTAACTGCAGAACGAAGGAGTTCTCGTGAGTACCAGCCTGAAGACAGAGCTATTCATTAATGGACAATGGGTCAAAGGCGCGGGTTCATTGCCGGTATTAAATCCAAGTACCAACTCACTTATTGCCGACATCTCCACTGCTGATGAAGCGCAATGTGATGCTGCGGTTAAAGCTGCCCACGACGCCTTTCCCGCCTGGTCAAAGACCGCCTCGCGAGTGCGCTCTGAGATTTTGCGTAAGGCTTTCGAACTCATGATCGCTGAAGCGGATGGAATCGCCAGAGTCATCTCCATGGAGAATGGAAAGACCTTCACCGATGCAAAGGGTGAGGTTACCTATGCCGCCGAGTTCTTCCGTTGGTTTGCCGAAGAAGCTGTTAGAACCCCCGGTGATTTTCGCGCCGCTCCGAGTGGAGATAAGAGAATTCTGGTCACACATCAACCAATTGGAGTATCGCTGCTCATTACTCCTTGGAACTTCCCAGCGGCGATGGCGACTCGCAAAATTGGTCCAGCCTTGGCCGCCGGATGCACCGTAATTTTGAAGGCGGCATCGGAGACTCCTCTGACTGCGCTGTGGATTATTGATATTTTGCAGCGTGCGGGAGTTCCCGCTGGTGTTGTGAATTTTGTAATGCCAGAAAAAACTGGAGCGATGGTTTCGCGCATGATGCATGACCCTCGCGTTCGCAATGTTTCATTTACCGGATCGACTGAGGTCGGGCGAATTCTTCTCAAGGAATCTGCCGATCTAGTACTTCGTACCTCGCTCGAGCTCGGCGGTAATGCTCCCTTTGTTATCTTTGATGATGCCGATATAGATGAGGCCGTTAAAGGCGCCATGATTGCCAAGATGCGTAACGGTGGGGCTGCCTGCACTGCAGCGAACCGATTCATCGTGGCAGAGGGCGTCGCAGCAGAATTTATCGAGAAATTTAAAGCGGCTATGGCCTCACTTAAAATGTCAGATGGCCTCGCCGAAGGTGCGCAGTTAGGTGCGAGCGTCTCGCGTAAAGAGCGCGACAAGATTGCGCAATTAGTTGATCAAGCGGTTGCCGCTGGTGCAAACCTCCACCTGGGTGGCGTGATCCCCGAAGGTGAGGGAGCTTTCTACCCAGCCACAGTTCTCTCTGTCGCTGCAGATAATCCAATTCTGGCTCAGGAAGTCTTTGGACCGGTTGCTCCAATCGTCACCTTTAGCAGCGATGAGGAGGCTATTGCGCTCGCCAATGCCACCGAATACGGACTCATTGCCTACGTTTATTCAGGAGATCTCAAGAGAGCGATTCGCGCATCGGAAGCGATTGAGGCTGGCATGGTCGCGATCAACCGTGGAGTGATCTCAGATCCAGCGGCGCCTTTCGGTGGAGTCAAGCAATCTGGTTTGGGACGAGAAGGTGGTTTCGCCGGAATTCATGAATTTCTTGAGACTAAGTACATCGGGGTGGAGATTTAATCGGGAGGAGCCTTCCTCGCTGTGGGAGTAGGCTTTGGGAATTCCAAATAATAGGAGTCCTGTTTGCTTACTCAGATTCTGAAGAAATACCTGCGCCCTTATAAGAAGCAGGTCTATCTCATCTTATTGATGTTGTTGATTCAAGCCATTGCAAGCCTGTATTTACCCAACCTCAACGCCGACCTCATCAATAACGGGGTAGCTAAGGGCAATGTGGGTTACATCTGGCATATCGGCGAAATTATGTTGGCTTCCAGCGCCCTCGTCATGGGCGCATCAGTTTGGCTTGCCTACCTTGCAGCGCGCGTTGCTATGGCCTTTGGCCGCGATCTCCGCGGAGCGGTCTTCTCGGCGGTTGAGGGTTTCTCAGCTCGAGAGCTCAACAAATTTGGCGCCCCTTCATTAATCACTCGTAACACCAACGATGTACAGCAAGTTCAACTAGTTCTCTTCATGGGTTTCACGATGATGATTGGCGCCCCCATCACGGGTGTTGGCGCGATCATCATGGCGCTGCGTTCAAACCTCAAACTCTCTGGTTTGTTGCTCGTGGTGCTTCCGATCATGTCACTTCTCATCGTTCTCTTGTTACGCCGGATCGTCCCTGCTTTTCGTGTCATGCAGGTCAAGATTGATCGAATTAATCTGGTGCTTCGTGAACAGATCGCCGGTGTAAGAGTTATCAGAGCGTTCGTTAAGACTCGTCAAGAAGAGAGTCGATTTGCTGATGCATCACTGGATCTCATGCAAACTCAACTGCGCGTAACTCGCACATTTGCAGTGATGTTCCCATCACTCTCAATGATTCTCAATCTCTCCTCAGTGGCGGTTATCTGGTTTGGTGGAAAATTAATTCAATCCGGCAATCTGCAGATCGGAAACATGACCGCATTCTTGAGTTACATCATGTTGATCCTAAGCAGCGTCATGATGGCAATCTTTATGTCACTACAAATTCCTAGAGCAGCTGCGTGTGCTGAAAGAATTCAAGAAGTTTTGGATACCAAGTCATCTGTGATTGAAACTATTACGCCGATTGAACCTAAAGAGCGTCGCGGCGTGCTTCAATTTAATCAGGTGGAATTCCGCTACCCCGGTGCTGAGCATCCAATTCTCTCTGACATCTCGTTTACTGCTGAACCGGGGAAATTCACTGCGATTATCGGATCTACCGGCTCTGGAAAGTCGACGCTGCTCAACTTAATTCCTCGTTTCATCGATGTAACAAGCGGATCAGTCACTCTTGATGGAGTTGATGTTAGAGATCAACCCCTTGAATCCGTCTGGTCAGAGATCGGGTTAGTCCCACAGCGCTCATTCCTATTTGGTGGCACGGTCGCACAGAATTTACGCTATGGAAAGGCAGATGCGACAGATGAAGAGTTGTGGAGTGCGCTAGAGATAGCGCAAGCCCGAGATTTCATTGAAGAACTTCCAGAAAAACTTGAGGCGCGTGTTGCACAGGGTGGAACAAATTTCTCCGGTGGTCAGAGGCAGCGACTATCAATTGCTCGCGCATTAGTGAAACAACCGCAAATTCTTATCTTTGATGATTCTTTCAGCGCGCTTGACTACACCACGGATTCAAAGCTGAGAAGTGCGCTCCACAATGTTATGGGGCACACCACCATGATCGTTGTCGCTCAGCGCGTCTCAACTATCTTGCAAGCCGATCAAATTGTTGTTCTCAATGAGGGTCGGATAGCTGGAATTGGAAATCACGTAGAACTTATGAAGAGTAGTGAGACCTATCAAGAAATTGTCCTATCCCAGTTGAGCCCAGAGGAGGCGGCATCATGAGTCAGCGCGCACCTCAAGGCGGTCGCCCTCCAATGGCTGGTGGGGTAGGCCGCGGCGGACCCATGGCGGGAATGATGGGTGGACCGGTTCAAAAGTCGAAAGACTTCAAGGGATCCTTGCGTCGCCTCCTTCGCGAGGTGGGCGAGGAGCGCAAGACGCTCTACGTAGTTTTTGTACTTATTTCAACAGCGGTAACTCTTGGCTCGTTCGGTCCGAAGATTTTGGGACATGCAACCAACAACATCTTCTATGGATTTTTAGGGCGCAAGCTCCCAGCTGGTCTTACCAAAGCTCAGGTTGTTGCACGGCTTCGAGCCAGCGGACAAAATACCTATGCCGATGTAATTAACAAAAGCGGAGTTGTTCCAGGCAAGGGTATTGATTTCACTGCTGTAGCTCATTGGATCTTCTTGGCGATTGGTTTGTACATCATCTCCTCGCTCTTCCTTTGGTTGCAGCAGTATCTGATGGCAGGTGTAACTCAAAAGACCGTCTTCAGATTGCGCCGTTTGGCAGAAGAGAAGATCGGCCGGCTTCCATTGAGTTACTTTGATGGAACTTCTCGTGGAGATTTACTATCACGTGTAACCAACGACGTTGACAACATCTCGACCTCGATGCAACAAGGTTTGTCGCAGATTCTTAACTCAGCGCTCACGGTGATCTCTGTACTCATCATGATGATCTGGATTAGTCCGCTGCTAGCCCTGGTCTCACTGATCGCCATTCCACTCTCTATGTTCGTCTCGGTTCGAATCGCTAAGGCATCTCAGAAGCAATTCATTGCGCAATGGGATTGGACCGGAAAGCTCAATGGACATGTTGAGGAAATGCATACAGGGGCTGCGCTCGTTAAAGTCTTTGGGCGACGCAAGCAAGCGATCTCTGACTTTGGAGTTCTCAACGAGAGCCTCAACAAGTCGTCCTTCAATGCTCAATTTATGTCGGGCATCATCATGCCTTCCACCACCTTTATTTCGAACCTCATCTATGTAGGAATTTCGGTATTAGGTGGATATCGAGTGGCGACAGGATCGATGTCTCTGGGAGATGTGCAGGCATTTATTCAATACTCACGCCAATTTGGAATGCCCTTGGCGCAAATTGCAGGCTTAATGAATACCGTTCAATCAGGAGTTGCTTCGGCAGAACGTCTCTTTGAATTATTGGATGCCCCCGAAGAAGAGCCAGATCGCTCACCAAGTGTGCCGATTGCTCGCGCAACGGGTGCCATCTCCTTTAACGATGTCTCATTCAGATACAAGGAAGATCAACCACTGATCGAGAACTTCAACCTCGATGTAAAGCCGGGTCAGACCGTGGCGATTGTTGGTCCAACAGGAGCAGGTAAGACCACGCTGGTTAATTTGATCATGCGCTTCTATGAGATCAATGGTGGTGAGATCACCCTCGATGGCGTGAATACCCGCGATATCACTCGAGATGATCTGAGGCGCCAATTTGGAATGGTCTTGCAGGATACCTGGCTCTTCTCTGGAACCATTCAGGAAAATATTGCCTTTGGATCGAGCGACCCCTCCCTAGAGGCGGTAACTCAAGCCGCCAAGGCTGCCAATATCGACCACTTCATCCGAGGCCTGCCAGGCGGCTATGACTCTCTCCTAACGGATGACAACTCAACGGTCTCTAACGGAGAACGTCAGCTCCTGACGATCGCGCGGGCATTTATGGCAGATCCGGCGATCTTGATTCTTGATGAGGCGACCTCATCGGTTGATACAAGAACTGAGGTTCTGGTTCAACATGCGATGGCCAAGTTGAGAATGGGAAGAACGAGCTTTGTGATCGCACACCGACTCTCTACCATCCGTGACGCCGACACGATCCTGGTGATGGATAAGGGGACATTGATTGAGCAGGGCAACCATGAAGAACTGATGGCGGCTAAGGGCTTCTACTTTGATCTCTACGCCAGCCAATTCTCCTCGGCCACCGCAGAACAGATATAAATATAAGGAAATAATCCAATCTCGCCTGGTTATTTTGCCTGCCAAACGCTCGCAAAAAGACACGGTGAGGATGTAGGGTCTGCGGATATCTCACCCAGCGCATCATTGGATGCCCTCGCAAATTCGGAGGTTCCTGAATGGCAAGCCCGACTCATGAAGAGATTGAGAATGAAGGAAATGGCCTAGCTTCCAACGTATTGGGACTCTTTGAGTCTTCCATTATGGGAATCGCTGGCTCGGCCCCTGCCTACTCAATTGCGGCAACGACCGTAACTTTGGCAATTGCCGTTGGCCTCTTTGGCCCAGGCGAGCTTCTCTACTCTGGAATTGCGATGTTTGGCGTAGTACTTGCCTTCCATTACATGGGCAAGGTGAAACAGAATGCTGGTGCAACTTATGTGTGGGTTCGAAACGCACTCCACCCCATTCTTGGATATTTGGCGGGTTGGTCTCTTGTTACCGCCTCGATCATTTTTGGACTTGTCTCAACGCTTCCCGCTTCAACCGGCTTGCTCTCGTTGTTTACAAATAATCAAGCGACGATCAGCAATACCCACTGGACCACTCTTGTCGGTGCGCTGATTTTTATTTTTATGGTGGCGATCATCGCTTATGGCATCGAATTTACTGCCAAGGCTCAAGTCGTTATGACCGTTGTTGAGCTCGGATTACTCTGGCTCTTCGATGTTATTGCGATCTTCCACCACCCACACACTCATCACTTTAGTTGGGGCTGGTTCTCATTCACTCAGATTAAGGCTTACTCGAATGATTCTGCGGCCGCAGCAAGCTCTACTCCCTTTGCATCACACTACGTGGTTGCTCATGGTTTGAGCGCAATCCTCATTGGTGCAGTCTCTGGCGCCTTCTTCTATTGGGGTTGGGATGTCACAGCAAATCTGAATGAGGAGACTAAGAATGGAAAGGATGATGCCGGACGTGGCGGAATCTTCGGAATTTTCTTTGTCTTTGCTACCTTCCTTCTGACAATTGTTGCGCTCAATATGGTGTTAAGCGATGTCACCCTTCACAACAGCAGCAGCATTCTGAGCGACTTCGCTGCGGTGTTGATCCCAGGATGGTTTGGCAAATTTATTATTGTCTCTGTCTTGCTTTCAACCGTAGCAACAATCGAAACCCAGATGATTCAGGTAACCAGAACTCTCTTCTCTATGGGTCGTGACTTCACAATGCCAGGTGCATTTGGTCATGTACATAAGAAGTTCCGCACTCCCTGGAATGCGACTTTGTTTACCACCTTCTTCGTTCTGGTGTTCTTCATCGGTTCTCAATTCATTAAAAAGGTGAACGACATCGCACAAGCAGGCGTAGCAGCTATCGGAATTCAAATCTGCTTTTACTATGCACTTGCAGCAATCTCAGTAATCGTGCTCTATCGCCACTATCTCTTGAGAGATATAAAGACCTTCCTTCTCGTTGGGCTATGGCCTGCCCTCTCGGGTCTCTTCTTGATTGCGGTTTTGGTCAAAGTTATTCCAACCTTGAGCCATCTCGCTCTATGGGTGGGTGTAGGAACAGTGGTCATCGGAGTAATTCCAATGGCGATCTTCTGGCGCCAAGGTTCTAGTTACTTCCACAAGGTGACTAAAGAAGAGCGTCGAGCACAGCTCGACTAACAAGTCCTCATCTACCCCGGTGCTACTAGAGAGATAAATCTCTAAGGTTCCAGCGGGGGCTAGTTCCCACACTTTGGGAGTTCAAGGCAAGATAATGGCGGCGTGAGAAAGTTACTTTTTAGCGCCGCCATTGTCATGTCTATTGTCACTCTCAGCTCTGCCCCATCGGGCTTTGCGGCGACCACGCAACTTGGACCTCTCTCGATAATTTCAGTCTCGATTGATCAACAGACCGTTACGGTAACTCCGCCCACCTCAAACTCTCCCGGCGCATGGTCGATCTCGCTCGATAATCCCGCTCTGGCCACCATTAATGGGCTCACTTTGACCCTGAAGGCAGTAGGAGCTGGTCAGCTGACCTTCACTCAGGCAGCAGCTGGCGGCTATAACTCAGTTAGCCGAAGTACCGTTTTCAGAATCAATCCCGGCACTCCCGTGTTGGGAAGCTGGGCTTCCCTGACGGTTCCACTCACAGCGGGTACCTTCAAGATAACACCCCCTACTTCTTCTTCAACGGGAACATGGATCTATACCCTCTCAAATAACGTTTCTAACGGTTATACCTTGGCGACGATCGCAGGCAATGTAGTCACATTGCTCGATGCAGGGACTGTGACAATTAATGCCACGCAAGCCGCAACCAGCACCTACTCGAGTGCAACTACGACAAATACCCTGCAGATAACCGCTCTCAAGCCAACCGTCGGCGCATTCTCAGATGTCTCGATATCCAAAGACAGTGTCACCTCATTTAATCTAAAGGTTCCAACCTCAAACTCTCCAGGAACATGGACTTTCACCTCATCACTCCCCGGCGTGGCAAGTGTTGCCGGAAGCGTTGTAACTCCCAATAGCGTTGGAACGACAGTTATCACAGCTCATCAGGCGCCAGCTGCTGGATTTCAATCGGCGACATTGACGATGAACTTAACGATTACTGCAACACCTCCAACTGTGGGAACACTAGCGCCCATTAACTACACCCTTGGAAGCACCCCTAGTAACAATCTCTCCCTCGTTGCCCCGACTTCAAATTCCACTGGCACCTGGGTATACACGGTTGCCGATCCTACGATCGCAACCGTTTCGGGAAACACTTTGACCATACTTAAGGCGGGGTCGACAACTATCTCCGCTAAACAGAACCCAACAAGTACTTTTGGATATTCTGCAGTAGTAACTGCGCCGCTTACCGTCAATCAGATAGCACCGATTCCGACGCTTCCAAATCTCAATCAGGTTGTTGGAGATCCTGCAATTCAAATAACTCCACCAACGACTGGATCTCCGGGGGCGTGGAGCCTCACTTCAAGTGATCCCTCGATTGCTTCCGTGACAGGACTTTCAATCTCTGTTGTGAATGCCGGTAGCGCAACCCTAACTTTGACTCAAGCTGCTTCTGGTACCTGGTTAACAAACTCAACCACATTCACCATCTCGGTTGCGGGTTTAGTCCCAACAATTGGTTCCCTCTCTCCGATTAGTGTGAGCCTTGGAGCACCTGTAACCATTGTTAATCCAACTTCAAACTCAACTGGTGTGTGGAGTTATTCAGTAGGTAATAGCGGTATCGCAAAAATAGTAAATGGCCAATTAGTTCCGGTTGCCGTTGGAACAACCACAATCTCTGCTGTTCAAAAACCCGCAGGTAAATATGGTCAATCAAATACCGTTCAGAGCACTGTGACGATTACTTCTGCTCCAAAGCCCACCCCAACTCCGACTCCCACACCCACTGTAAAACCGACCCCCACACCAACTGTTAAGCCCACCCCAACTCCGACGGTAAAACCGGTTCCAACACCTACCGTCAAGCCAAAGCCCACCCCAACTAAAGAGCCAGTCGTTCCTATTGTGAGCGCAAAGGCCGTTGGTCGCTCAATCGTGGTCAGCGCGAAAAATGGGGTTGTCATTGTTCATATCAATGGACGAATTGGAAAGGTCGGAAAGAACCCCGTCGCTGCTGGAAATGATCTCGTTGTGATCGAATTCCAATCGAGGGTGATTTACTCTAAAGTCTTTGCTATCAAGTAGTTAAGGCGAGCTTAGTTAGGGCGAAATTGAGAGACCCGAAAGATCGATTAGAGATAGGTCCAGTTGCATTTCTAGTTGCTGGGCTTATGTTTATGGAGTTTCTTGATTTTTCTATTCTCCCGACCGCTGCTCCCACAATTGCACGTTCATTTCATGTTCTCTCTGCACAGGTGGGAATCTGCGCGACTGCTTATATGGTCGCGATCGTTATTTTGATACCCATATCTGCCTGGCTAGCAGATAAATATGGGGTAAGAATTGTGCTCTTCAGCAGCATTACTCTATTTAGTGCGGCCTCACTCTTATGCTCGTTAAGTACCAACTTAATTGAGTTAACAACCATGCGGATATTGCAAGGAATAGGCGCAGCCTCAATGGTTCCCGTGGGAAGACTTATCCTGATGCGGTCAGTTGATAAGAACGAGGTAATTCGTGTCATTTCCTACTCTGTATGGCCAGCTCTTGCAGCACCTGCAGTTGCTCCCGTCCTTGGGGGATTTCTCATTGGCCACGCCTCGTGGCATTGGATCTTTCTGGTAAATATTCCAATAGGTCTAGTTGCCTTATTGGTTGGTGCGAAGATCGTTCCGGCAATCCCAGGTGGAAAGGTAGATAGCCTGGATTGGCCGGGATTTTATGGTTGCGCCGTCAGCTTGGGAACGTTGGTCTTTGCCGCGGCGAATCTTGGGGCACCGCACATCAATCTGATCTCTACCCTGGCCCTTACCTTAACTGGCGTAGGAATTGGCATTCCAACGATTCTGCACTTACGCAAAGTAGCCAACCCATTGATTGATGTATCTGTTTTGAAGATTCAGACCTTCCACTTAAATAGCACAAGTGGATTGTTATTTAGAGTGGCACAAAATACAGCTCCGTTTGTGTTGCCATTGCTCTTTCAAGATAAGTTCGGTTGGAGTGCAGAGAAGGCGGGTGAAACCCTCTTCTTCTATATGTTGGGCAATTTGGGATTCAAAGTTTTTACCACCCCACTCATGAACAAGTTTTCCTTTAAACCCCTCATTCTTATATCGACCTTATTTAGCATCCCCTTAACTATTTCACTCGGTCTATTGCGCTCATCAATTCCATTTCTCTGGATCGCTATCCTTTTGACTGTAACGGGCGGTGTGCGCTCCATTGGTATGACCTTGTACAACACGATCACATTTGCCGATACTGATCTCGAGATAATGTCTCACGCCAATACTTTGGCAAATATGGTGCAGCAACTCTCCACAGCCATTGCAGTTGCTACCGCGGTGATCGCCATAAATATTGGGCGCGCGCTAGCCGGATCCACACATCAATTTTTATTCGCCTTTGGATTTGCTGTTTGCGCCCTTTTGATCTCACTCCGATATGTCATTGCCCTTCCCCGCTCTGCCGGTGAATCACTGCGTAAATAGGCGTATTGTTAGAGCGTGGTGAGCCCAAGACTTCGCTTTGCAATATTGGTCGCCAAACTAGCCAGCGCCACATCCCGTCTCGTGGGTAATAAAGGTGAAACACTGCCCGGCCGCATCCTGCTGGCAATTGAACCTGAGGCAATCTCGCTCTTGGCTCAAAATAAAGAGGTGATCCTGGTCTCTGGTACGAATGGCAAGACCTCCACAACTCGTGCGGTTGTTTCGCTCATCTCTCAACTTGGCCCCGTCACGACGAGTGGCTCTGGATCTAATCTCGCCTGGGGAGCTGCGAACGCCTTGATATCACCAGCGCCATATGCTGTTCTGGAGATCGATGAGCTCCATCTTCCTGGAATTATTGCTCAAACGGATCCGACGATCGTGCTATTGCTGAACCTCACGCGGGATCAATTACATCGCATGCATGAAGTTAAAAGGGTTGCCGATAGATGGCACGTTGAGTGTACCGAGGCGAATGAGACGGTCTTTGTGGCGGATATTGATGATCCGTACATTAATTATGCAGTGGTAAATGCTGCGAATGTTGTCCGCGTTACCTTCGGAGGACGAACTCATCCCGATGGTGCTGTATGCCCGCGCTGTGGCGCTTATTTAACCTGGTGGCGCGGAATTTACTCATGTACCTGTGGACTTACTAACAAAGAGTACGACCTTAAATTTAAGAAGGGTTCTGCGGCATACAGAAATGCGCTTCTTGCAAATGTTGTTGGTGAAATTGCCGGAGCACAACCGGTTGAATTCAGTGAGAGCCAACTCGAACGGACAGCGACTAAACAATTTGGCGACACAACGGCACAATTTAGATTGACCAAGAATCCGGCTTCATGGACCGAAGCCTTGCAAGGGGAACTCCAACCCGAAGTAATTCTCGTTCTCAATGCTCGCCAGGTGGATGGTATCGATACATCATGGTTATGGGATGTCTCCTTCAAAACGCTTAATGGCCACACCGTAATTGTCTGTGGAGAGAGAGCCCTTGATATGGCCTATCGCATTCATGTTGAGGGTATAGAAGCTACTGTCGTAGATACTTTTGATGAAGCGATTACCCAGGTCCAAGGTGAGGTCGTCACTGTACTTTCGGCATACACCGCATTTTTTGAGTTGGTGATGTAATGATAGAAATCATAAGAATTCACAACGAACTTTTGGGTACTTATGGAGATCGAGGTAATGCCGATGTCCTTAAGTATCGTGCAGCTCTTCGGAAGATACCGGCGCGCGTCACCGACATTTCATATTTAGATCCAGTGCCAAAGAGTGGAGATATTTATCTTTTAGGTGGAGCAGAGGATGCCGCGCAAATTCTCTCTCTCACCGCATTGCGCAAAGGATCAGTCCTGGTACGGGCTGCAAATAAAGGGGCGGTTGTGCTTGCGATCTGCGCGGGCTTCCAAATTCTAGGGAGTCGTTATGTAACCCGAGATGAGGAGATAGCGGGACTTGGATTGCTGGATGTAGAAACCACTCCAGGAGATCGTCGCTTAGTCGGAGATATCGCGGTCGCCTCAGAACTTTTTGATCAACCTCTCACCGGATTTGAAAATCACAGCAGCGTGACGACTCTTGGGGCAGATACATTGCCCTTTGGAAAAGTTTTACAAGGCAACGGAAATGGTGTTGCAGGCGTTGATGGAGCTATCGATAAAAATGTCTTCGGTACCTATTTACACGGTCCCGTACTCGCGCGTAACCCAGAATTTGCCGATTTACTCCTTGAAAGGGCCGTTGGTTCAACGCTTTCTGCAGTAAATGATGAGTTGGCTACGCGATATGCCATGTGGCGAAGAGCGCTGATTAAGTAGGTTACAATTGGGTGTTGCATCCGCAACACAACTCATAGAACCTCTGTTGTGATTCACACAAGTTCGTTTGCGAGTCTTACGTCAGTCCTCTGATAAGCACCACGAGACACGCATCTATGTCTCGATTGGTATAACTATGTCCACGTTCCGTAATTTAGGTGTTACCCCTGCGCTCTGCGAGGCTCTCGAAGCTCAAGATATTACCGCTCCCTTTCCTATTCAGACCGCCACTCTGCCCGATGCCATAAAGGGACGCGATGTCCTTGGCCGTGGACAGACAGGCTCTGGTAAGACCCTAGCCTTTGGCCTGGCAATGTTGACGCGCCTTAATGGCCGTACCGCCAAGCCTCACAAGCCACTTGGCTTAATTTTGTCTCCAACCCGCGAATTAGCAGTGCAGATCAATGATGTGGTTGCTCCGCTAGCTCGCAAGATCGGCCTCTCCTCTCAGGTTGTCGCTGGTGGCCTCTCTTACATTGGTCAGATCCAATCCCTCAAGCGTGGGGTTCCTGTAATCGTGGCAACTCCCGGTCGTTTGATGGACCTACTTGAGAAGAAGCACATCGATCTATCAGATGTAATGATCACCGTCCTCGATGAGGCAGATCAAATGGCAGATATGGGATTCCTACCTGTTGTTAAAGAGATTCTCTCGCTCACCCAAGAGGGTGGACAGCACCTCCTCTTCTCGGCGACCCTTGATCGCGATGTAGATTCACTCGTCAAGCGATTCCTCAAAGATCCAATTACACACTCGTTAGAGAATGAGAAGTCTCGCGCCGCCGATATGACTCACCACTTGTTATTGCTTGATCAACAACACAAAGATGAGATCTCATCACAAATTGCAGCTCGCGATGGCCGCACAATCTTCTTCGTTCGCACAAAACATGGCGCAGACAAGCTCGCTGAAAAAATGTTGCGAAGCGGTGTTCCAGTCGGCGTACTCCACGGCGGAAAGTCTCAAGGTCAACGCACGCGCGTACTCAAGGCATTTAAAGATGGACGCGCATCTGCACTCGTTGCAACCGATGTAGCAGCTCGTGGAATCCACGTGGACGATGTATCACTTGTCGTGCACGTTGATGCCCCTGCAGATCACAAGGATTATCTACACCGTGCCGGTCGTACTGCACGTGCTGGTGCAACGGGAACCGTTGTCACTCTAGCCACGCACAAGCAGAAGAAGGCAGTCTTTGGGATTACCAATCGTGCAGCGGTAAAACTCATTGAGAATCAGGTTCGTCCAGGCGATTCAAAGTTGCATGAGATTACTGGCGCACAAGAGCCATCTGGAATTCCAATTGAGGTCGAAGCAGAGAAACCTTCTCGCAATGATCGCAAACCAGGAAGCCGTAGTCGTTCAAATGATCGCGGAAATAGAGATGGTAATTTCAAACCACGTAAATCTGGTGGTGGACGTTTTGAGAGTGCACCTAAGACAGAGAGCGTCGAGTCTCGTGAAGAGCGTAGTTTCCAACCTGCTCGCGAAGAACGCCGAGCAACCCCGGAGCGTTCATTCTCATCAGATCGTCGACCAAAGGTTGATCGCGCTGAACGTTCAGATCGTCCCTACCGCTCTGCACCCAAGAAGTGGGAGGAGAAGGCACGCGAATCACGTACCCGTGAAGAGGGCGCTACTCCAGCCGGAAACCGTGGGCGTGTAGAGAGTTCGGCACCTGGTCGACCAGCCAAGAAGGCTCCCCGGATGCCTCTTGAGAAGCGAATTGCTCTAGAAAAGGCAGAGTCGCGCGCACGTTCAGGTAAGCCTGGCGCTCCAAAGAAGTTTGGAAAAGCGGGCGGTAAGCCTTTTAAAGCTGGAAAACCAAGTCAGGCTAAGCGAGGCTAATTACTCGATCAAAGTACTTTGAGATGGCGTCTTGATTGTGAGAAATCACCAAGACGCCTTTCTTATTGGATTTCAGTTCTTGAATAATTTCTAGAATTACCTCGGTCGAGCGAATATCTTGAGCGCTAAATGGTTCATCGAGCAAGTAGTAGTTTGCCTCCTGGCTAAGTGCAAGTGCCAGACTCACTCTCTCCTGTTGACCGATAGATAGTTCAGTAACTTTCTTTGAGAGCAACTCTTGTAAGCCAAGTTTGGAAACAGATTGCGATGGATCTGCCACTCGCAACTTCTTGGGAAGTACCTGAAATATTTCGGCCACTGTAAATGCCAAGGTAAATGATCTCCGTTGTGGAGCAATAGAACGTAATTTCGCTTGTGCAGCGGAGTTCAATTTGGCAACGTTCAACCCATCAATCTCAATTGTTCCCAATTGAGGTTGTAAGAGTCCACCAATCAGTCCTATCAGCGTACTCTTTCCGGTTCCATTTGGCCCAGTAAGAAGTACCGTCTCCCCAGTATCTATGTGGGCACTGAAATCTCGATAGATCTGGTGGCTCCCACGCGAAAAAGAGAGTGATGAAATGTTAATCATGCTGTATCCATGATGCGCGTCGTAGCCGTAGCAGAACAATCAAGGCTGGTGCTCCGAGTAGCGAGGTGAGAAGCCCAAGAGGTATCTCATTCGGCTCAAAGAGGGTACGTGCTAAAAGATCTGCCATAAGCAGAACGATTGCGCCTACCAGCGCACTGAGCGAGAGCATCTTTCGATGGGCTGGACCAACAAGAAGGCGGACGATATGAGGGACGAGTAAGCCGATAAAGGCGATAGAACCGACGGCGCTTACTGAAGCACCGATAAGGAAAGCGAGCCCAATAATTGCATACAGTCGTAAGCGTTTTGGATTCACACCCATGTAATGCGATGAACTCTCTCCAAGCGAGTAAATATCTAATCTGCGAGAGACCAAGAAAGAGATGATGATTCCAACTTCGATGTATGGCGCGATCATTCCTACTGTTGAATTATTTAATAGCGTCAAAGATCCAAAATCCCAGAAAGTAATGGATTGAATCCCTGGTTTCGGTGACATCGAAATTAAGAGGCCAGCAATCGAAGTCAATATTGCAGATATCGCAATACCTGTAAGCAGAAAACCGAAACCTTTATTGGGTGCCAACCATTGAACGAGAAGCGCTGTAAGGGCAGCTGCCAGAACGGCGCTACCGATATTTGCTCTCGTCCCATAGATAGACGCACCTGAAGCAATCAGGGCGATCGTTCCTAGAGTTGCACCACTAGATAGTCCTATGAGGGTTGGTTCGGCAAGCGGGTTGCGAAAAATTCCCTGTGCAACCGCACCAGCTACTCCAAGGCCCGCGCCAATAATTACCGCCCCAAGCGCTCTGGGGAATCGTACCTGCCACACGGTTGTAGCGTCGATGTTGTGTTTGCCTATCAGCGAGAGAACCGATTGGTGTAACTGAACGATTCCAATATCGAGTGAGAGCCAGAAGAGAAAGAGAAGAAGTACTAATCCACTGCAATAGATCGTTACCTTCTTCATAATTTAGCCGCCGCTATTAAGAGTGGACGCAACTGCTTTGCCATTGGAATTGTGCGCGGCCCAAAGGAGAGCAAGAGAGAGTCATCCACCGTGACCACTCTTCGATGTTGTCCAGCTGGAGTCTCGGCAATTCCAGGAAGTTGAACTAGTCCGGATATTCCTCCAACGGAAGCCAGTCCTTTAGTCATGAGCAGCAGTACATCCGGCTGCAATTTGATCAGCTCTTCTGCGGTCAGCGCATTAAATGGATTCTTCAAGTTAGCCGCCCCGACATCGGTAAATCCTTCGGCCTGAAGAATTGAATCTGCTCCAGAGCCAGGACCACCGATGAGATAAATCGAAGCTGTACCTCGAACATAAAGAAAGGCAACCTTGATACCGGTCTTCGGCGCTTTGAGTGATGTCACTTGAGCCTCAAGCGCTCTTCCCGCTTTGGGTGTCCCCAGTACCTGCGCGATCGTGCTCTCCTTTGCAGTTATATCTGCCAATGTGAAAGCACTTGGGATCATTACTAATTTCACCTTTGCCGCTTTTAGAGTTGCTAGCGCTGTAGAAGGTGAGGTGTTTGAATCAATGAGTACGAGATCGGGGTGCTGCCCTAGGACTGACTCTGCAGACACTTGCATCGCCGACTCATCAATTGGTATTGCCTTTAGCTCTGGCATTGTGGAGGCAACATCGCGCCCTACCAAAATAGATTTGTAACCTAAGGCAGCAACAATCTCCGCCGCTCCATTTGCCAAGGCAACTACTCGCTTGTATCGAGGAACCTCACCGCTATGAACGATGGGCAGTGAGATTTGCGTTGCACTTATATCTGACACCGCTGCGTACGCTGTAGGTGAAAAAGTGGTCAAAAGCAGGCAGGCCACGCCTAACGCAACCGCTCGTGACTTCATCCGCGTATTGTTACATCTCCTTTTCCGACATGGGTGATTGACCTGTCGGAGCGAAAATCACCCATTTCTTCTACATTATCGCCATGAAACTTAAGGTCGGTGCCGTTCTCGGTCTTCTATTCATGCTTGGTGTAACTCCTGCTTTTGCAGCAACAGGTCAACACGGAGAGGTTCTGACGGCGGTTCCAACATCTGGAATCAAGTCAGGTCAGATCATCACTGTGAGTGGCAAGAACTTTGATACCACAGTTGGAATCTATGTTGAGATGTGCCAAATAGTTCCAACTGGGACTCTTCCTGAGGTATGCGGGGGCGGAGTGAACATGACAGGGGCAAGTGCCGCCTCTTTCTGGATCTCCTCTAACCCACCTAGCTACGGCAAGAACTTAGCTATTCCATTTAAAGCCGGGGGTACCTTCAAAGTTGGACTCAAAGTCCAGCCACTCATTGGAAAAGTCGATTGCCGCAAAGTGCAATGTGCTATCTATGTGCGAGCAGATCACACTCGTACTCAAGATCGCACCCACGATATAAAGATCCCAATTTCATTTGCTAAGTAAGTCCTCACAAATAAGAAAAGAGAAAAAATGAGAAAGAAGCTCATAGCAGCCGTCGCGGTCGCTCTCGTTGTGGTGGCAGCACCGCTCGCCAACGCTAAGGCGATCGTGACTGTAACCCCAAGCAAGAATTTGCCACAGAAGGGTGCCGTGGTCACATTTAAATTTGCCAAGATGCCAGCGAAGAATGGCCTCTATATCGAGGAGTGCATGGCCCCTGCAACTAAGGGTGCTACTCCAACTGTCTGCGATTCAAACCAGAAAGTTCAGGCCTGGGTTTCGACAGTAAAGGCAGATCTTGCTCAGGGTGCTACCTCGGCAAAGGGCAAAGTTACCTTTAAGCCAGTCCCTTACTTCACTAACGGAGATTGCGTCCACACGACCTGTGTCTTCTTCATTACCAACGATCACAATGCCGCTGGTGATAAGTCACAAGATCAAACGATTCCGTTTACCTTCTCAAATAAATAACTAAAACTAAATACTTAATTAGTTCTTCGGCAGAGCTCGAAGTCCTGCAAGCGCAAAAGCAACCGCGCTCTGGATTTCGAGCTCTGCCTCATTTCCAGCCTCGATACGGATCGAGGCGGCATCTGTGACACTCGATAGAAGTGCTGCAGCCATTCTTATATCTGCAACGCCGGTCTGCGATAGAGCCTCTTGAAGCGGCGCCATCATTCGGCGGTGTCCCATGAGAATTTCCTCTTTGCGGGCATCTGGCGTATTAATCGTATTAAGGGATTTAACCAACATATGCCGGCCATCTGCTACATAACGCAGGCTCTCTGAAATCCAAAGTTCAATTCTTTCGAAGGGATCTTGCGCACCCTTTGTCGCAGTTGCTAAACGTTGCGTGTAGTAATCCAACTCTTCCAAGACTAAATCAGCGACAAGATCTGCACTTGAGGCAAAATATTCATAGATCGAACTACGGGCTAACCCGGCCTTGGCTGCCACTGCAGCAACAGTGATTGACTCTGCGCCACTCTCGAGAGCTAAACCAATGGCAGCATCCATCAACTGTTGACGTCGCAGTTCGCGATGTAGGACGACTGTGGGAGCTTGGATCTTTGGCATAAGAGTCCAAGTATCTCACCATTTCTAGAGGCTGGATAGTTGAGGCTCGCCAAAAATTAAGTAGTAATACGCTTACGCGCGCTGAAGATTCTTGATGAGATTACCGCGCACAATGTCATCGCTGTGCCGGTGACGAGGTAGGCGCTTACTTTGGTGTGGGCAGCTGGTGCCAACCAATCAAGAGTTAGTGCGCCGATCAATTGACCGGTGACGCTAAATAAAATGAAGTTCAAGATACCTAAGTGCTTAACCGTATATGCGCTCACCGCGATAAAGACAACACCGATTGGTCCACCCAGATAAACCAATAGCCCATGGGGAAGATGACCAATAGATCCACCTCTTATCAAATTGACAATCAATGCGATTGTTAAGACAAAGAAACCCATTAAGAAATTGACAAATGTCGTAGCTAGTGGCCTTGTTGAAACTACATTCATTCTGCCGTTAAGAGCTTGCTGAAAGGCAATAACAATTCCAACAAGAATAGCGAAGAATATGGGAGCTACTTTAAATGTGGCACTTTGTAACTGTGGCCAAACTGCAACTGTAACTGAAGCTAGTGTGATGACCGCGGTAATTGCTCTGATCAATGTAACGCGATGTTTTCCGGAGGGAGATAGCCCAATGAAATCTACGAGCATTGAGGATGCAGTTTGACCACCGACGGTGCAGATCGTAAAGATTGCGACACCGATTACAGGTACCACGCTACTTTGGATAGCGACGAAGAAACCGCCACCCATTCCACCAATGATCTCCCAAGGCTTCAATTTTCTGGTCTTTAGATTGCTCCATATGCGGATTAGTCCAAGACGATCTGGTTTGTTAAAGAGACAGGCAGCAATCACAAAGATCCAACCGGTTCCAAATGAGATAAGTGCTGCAGCGATACCGTTATGAATATCGGTTGAGAGTTGCCCATTAAGCCTTGATTGAACGGCGGTAAGTGCGCCCACAACAATAGCTAGGACTGCAAATAGCATGAACGTCTTTAGTTAACGCAGGGAACTCCAGAGCCCTGCACAGCCGTCCCGTTTGCTAGATGAGCGAAATTAAATTTGGTGGCGGTAGGTTTAGGAGTTGCACTTGGTTTGGTACTTGCACCAGGAGCAGGTGAGGCAGTTACCTTTGGTGCAGGATAGAAGAGATCATGGACAAACTTACGTACCGTTGGGATATCGATGATATTTACATCCTGGCCATTGCGAAGCGCATAGCCTTCAATAGGTAAGGTGTAAAACTTGATGTGGCCGCCGGTGAGCGCCTTTGCTTGAGGTAGGAAACCTAGAACATCCCAACCCGAATCGATCACCACATCTTTCTTAGCGACGGTAAGAAGCGATTGCAATTTACCGAGATCGCCAAAGATTCCTTGACTACGGAACTTAGTGATCACGCCTGTGATGAATGCCTGCTGACGATGGGTGCGATCGAGATCGCCATTAGGAAGTCCGTGGCGTTGACGTACAAACTCCAGCGCTTGAACTCCAGTAATGGTTTGTAACCCAGCCGGGAAAACTGCTCCAGAGTATTGCGAATCGTTGACGGCATGCCGCAGGCAGACTTGAATCCCACCCAACGCAGTGGCGAGGTCATAGAAACCAACTAAGTTAACCTCGGCAAAATGGTCGATGGGAACGCCGAGCAGCGAGGTGATGGTTGAAATAGTTGCAGCACGACCTGCATCTCGACTCTCCTTCTCCCGCAGTGGATTTGGCACACCTTTTTTGATGAGGGCATTTTCAGAGTTGTATTTTGCAAGGCCATAGGCCTCTTTAATCTTCTGCATGCCCCATCCAGCCACCGCTACATAATCATCACGTGGGATCGAGATAGCGACCGCATTCTTATCGTTGGCAGGGATGTGGATCAAGATCATTGTGTTGGTGTTGTAGCCGCCGACCGATGAGCTGGAGCCGACGTGCATTAGGTCTAGGAGTTTGCGCGGTAGATCGTTGCCATTGTTATCGCGCCTGGAATCCAAACCGAGAAGCAGAATATTTGTATCCCCACCAGTGGACTGCTTATCTCCTTTGAGAACGTTGGAGCGCGGGATTGCGCTTCCGGCGGTCTTATCGAAGAAGTAGAAGGTGAAGGAGAGGAGGGTAATTGCGATAGAAATCGTCGCCATTACTTTCCTCGAGTGCATGGCGGGAATCTTACCGACTAGAGTCTTGGCATGGATCACGTCGGCGCTCTAGCCCTGGTGGGCTCAGGGGAATATCTGCCTGGAATGGCAGAACTTGAGGGTGCTCTGCTGAAAAAAGGCATTGAGCGTGGATTTAGCAACTCTTTCGTGCAAATTCCATTAGCGGCAGGACGAGAATCAGCAGAGCGGCTGCGATATTGGCAGGAATTAGGCGCTGCTCAAGCAGAGAGACTCGATACAAACCAAGTCTTTCTACCTATCTTTACCCGCGAAGATGCCATGCGCGAGGATCTTGCTAGCGCTATTGATGGGGCGGGACTCATCTATCTTTCAGGAGGAGATCCTTCATATCTGGCCAGCTCTCTCATAAATACCCCAGTCTGGGAGGCAATTGAAAGAAATTGGAGAAATGGGAGTTCCTTAGCTGGATGCAGCGCTGGTGCAATGGCGCTTTCTGGTGATGTCCCCAATTTTCGGAAGCAGAGTTCACCTGGAACTCCAGGTCTCAATATTCTTTCTACGCTTAGGACGATTCCACATTACAACAAATTTTTTGGTTGGATACCCGATAGCGCTGCAAAGCTCATGCTCCGAGCTCCAGAAGGCGTTACCGTGATCGGAGTAGATGAGATGACCGCGGCGGTCGCTGGATTGGATGCACGAACCAGCCATGAAGAACTCACCTTTGCCGTATTTGGCATTGGAGGAGTCCACGTTTTAAGAGGCGCTGCGACTCACAAGTATCTCCAAGGGGAAATCCTTCACCTTCACTAAACTAAATTCATGCTCAAGAAGATGAATGAATTTAATACCTCACTCGCCGCGAAAATTACATCGGGTGTTGCAACCATGTGGTGCGCTTACGCATTTGCCATCATCGCTCTCATCTCTCTTCCTGACGCCATTAAGTCAGGAAATTTGATAACAATCGTTGGTTGGGTGGCGCAGACCTTTCTTCAATTAGTTCTGCTCTCCATCATCATGGTAGGCCAAAATGTTGCATCCGCTTCCGTGGAGCAGAAGATTACGGAGACGCATACCGCTTCACTCGGAGAGTTCGAGCTAGCTAAGGAGGCTCGAGCGCTTAATCAACAGGAGATAACCGAGCTTAAGCAAATCGCCTCTGATATTCATCGCCTCTTGAAGGATATCGAACCTAAACTCTCGAAATGACGATTAGATCCACCCTAGGTCACAAGTACATCAAGAGGTTCTATTTAGCGCGCTTCGTCTCTAACTTAGGTAACGGGATGGGTCCAATAGCGCTTGCCTTTGGAATTTTGCATCTGCCTCATGGCAGTGCAAAAGAGTTGGGATTCGTTCTTGGTGCACAAGTAGTTGCTCTGCTCTGCATGCTTCCATTCGGTGGTGTGATCGCCGACAAATATGGTCGAATCAAAATATGTGCAATCTCAGATGTAGTCGGCGGCCTTGTCCTCTTGGTACAAGTCTTCTATTTCCATTTAGGGCATGTACCTATCGGCGCACTTTTATTTTCTAACATTGGATTTGGTTTGATGTGGGGTTTGTTCTGGCCCTCATTATCTGGAGTGCTTCCAGCTCTTTTGCCGGAGGAGAAATTTCAACAAGGAAATGCAATTAATCAATTTGTTGGAAATTTTGCCATGATTGCGGGAACTGCGGTGGGTGGTTATCTCATCACTGCATTTGGTAGCACGGTGGCGCTATTGATTGATGCGCTTACATTTATTTTCTCTGGATGTGTTGTCATGACCTTCAGAAAATTAACCCCAGCGCGAGAAGAGACTGGAGCCTCGATCCGCGAAGATATGAGAGAGGGTTGGAAGGTCTTTATCTCCTTTCGTTGGATAGTGATAACGGTTGCAGGATTCTCTTTCCTTGTAATGGTCTGGTCAGGTGCGCAAGATGTGCTTGGCCCTGTGATCGCTCTTAAACATTTTCATGGCGCTAAGTCTTGGGCCTTTGTCATTACGCTAGAGAGCGCTGGCTACATTGTTGGATCGCTATTGGGTATCAAGATCAAAGTTACGTACCCGATGCGCTTTTTGACCGCAATCTCGGTCACTCTGACGGGCTACCTAATGCTCCTGGCTAGACCTGCGCCATTACTTCTCCTCGCCTTTGGCGCATTCTTATGGGGCATTACCTTGGATCTATGGGGCGCTCTCTGGGGTACCGCATTTCAACTGACGATCCCGAGAGAGGCGCTATCTCGGGCTTCTGCCTTCGATGGGCTGGGCACCTTGCTATTAAGGCCCGTAGGGCTGGCAATCGCCGCTCCCTTGGCCGCTGTACTTGGAGTAAGCCGCACCATCACAATATTTGCCGCAATCTCACTTATCTTCATTCTGGGAATGTTGGCGATTCCCGCTGTCTGGCATATGAAATTGCCAGATGCTCTCTCAGAAAACTCCTAGCAAGTATTGATAATTTTCTAGGACGCCGAGGCTTCAATTAGGCATTGGAATTTTGAGGGAAATTTCATCGTAAAGGGGAATTAAATGTCCACGCTACAAAAGATCAATGGATTAAGCACAATCTCCAAGCTAGTTATTGGTTTTATCGCAGGAGCTACCGTGATTGGCGGAGTGGCCACTGCTGCAAATAGCCTGACAAGCACCAGCGTTGTAACAGCCTGTGCCGATAACACCACTGGCGCCTTGTATGCCAGCACCACAGGAGTCTGTACTGGAAACAGAACTGCGGTTAGCGTTGGCAACGGTTCACTTAAGAACGTTGTGGCCAAAGTTGAGCCAGCGGTAGTTACAGTCAACGTAAATGCAGCTGACGGCTCCGGAGATACTGGTTCTGGTTCAGTGATCAAATCTGATTCAACTGGTTCATATATCGTCACCAATAATCACGTCATCGATGCAACAACGGTCCCTGGATCTAATGACACGATCACGGTCGACCTCAACAATGGAAATACAGTTCCTGCTACTTTGGTTGGACGCGATATTTCATATGATCTCGCTGTTTTGCATGTAACAACCCCAAATCTTCCAGTAATCGCTATTGGAGATTCAACGAGCATTTCAATCGGTGACCCAGTAATTGCCTTTGGATCGCCACTTGGATTATCCGGAACTGTTACATCAGGTATCGTCTCTGCACTTAACCGCCCTGTTGCAACGCAGAGCGAGAATGCCTCAACTCAATCCTATGTAGATGCAATTCAAACAGATGCTGCAATTAATCCAGGTAACTCTGGAGGACCGTTGACTGACTCTCAAGGAAGAATGATTGGTATTAATAGCGCGATCGCATCTGATGTAACCACTGGAACTCAAGCTGGTTCAATCGGATTGGGCTTTGCGATTCCTATGGTGGAGGCACAACGTACGATTAACGAGATCATTAATAGCCCTACTCATACATCCACTCGCCCAGTTCTAGGTGTCTACTTTGATTCCAGCTATACCGGCAAGGGTGCAAAGGTTGGGCAATTAGTCTCTGGTGGAGCCGCTGAGAAAGCGGGAATCACCGTTGGATCGATCATCACCAATATTGGTGGAGTTCGGATTCCGGATGTAGATACTGCAATCGTTCGAATTCGTTCCTATGCACCAGGAAGCACTGTCTCAATAACAGCTACGCTCCCGAGTGGTGGAAGTAAGACCTACTCCGTCACTCTCGGTTCTGCCCCTTCAAATTCATAGGATCACAAATTCGTGACAGACTGTAGGGGATGAATTTACTTAACCTAGAGTCGGTCTCGAAGGCCTTCGATATCCGCCCGCTCCTGGATGGCGTCTCATTAGGCGTCGCTCAGGGCGAGCGGATTGGCATTGTTGGGCGTAATGGCGACGGCAAGAGCACCCTGCTCAAGATAATGGCCGGAAGCCTGGAGCCCGATTCAGGACGAGTGGCTAAATCCAATGCAGTGGCGATCGGCATCTTAAGTCAGGCCGATAACGCCGCCGCTGGATCCACAGTTCGAGAGGTGGTTCTCGGAGATCTGCCGGTCCACGAATGGGCTGGCAATAGCCGAATACGAGAGGTATTGCAGGGACTCTTTGGTGGTCATAGCGATGACCTACTCGATCGCGCATTTCACTCCCTATCAGGCGGAGAGCGCAGGCGCGTCAATCTCGCAAAATTGTTGGTCGATGATTTAGATCTCATTCTCTTGGATGAACCAACTAATCATCTTGATGTAGAAGGCGTCGCCTGGTTAGCACAACACCTTAAATCGCGCTCTGAGTTGAGCGTTGTGGTTATCACCCACGATCGATGGTTTCTTGATGAAATCTCAGACCAGATCTGGGAGGTGGTCGATGGCCAAGTCTTGGAGTACGAAGGTGGTTACTCTGCATTTGTACTCTCGAAAGCTGAGCGCGCTCGCCAATCCTCCGTAGAAGATAGCAAGCGCAATATGTTGATTCGTAAAGAGTTAGCATGGTTGCGCCGGGGCGCTCCTGCGCGCACATCAAAACCAAAGTTCCGTATAGATGCTGCCAATACTTTGATTGCCAATGAACCTGCACCGCGTAATGAGGCGGAACTCCTCAACTTTGCATCTAACAGGCTTGGTAACACAGTTTATGAACTTCACCAAGCTAGTGCTAAAGCTGGCGAACTCCAGTTGTTGGATGATATTTATTGGAATATTGGTCCCGGAGATCGCATCGGAATCGTCGGTGTCAATGGCGCCGGCAAGACGACGCTCATGAAGATCTTGAGCGGTGAGGGAAAAATTAATGCGGGCAAGCTCGTCACAGGTGTAACCGTAAAGGCCGCATATCTCTCACAGCATTTAGAGGAGTTAGATCCCACATGGAGAGTTCTAGAAGCGGTAGAGAAAGTTGCTAATCGAGTCCAACTTGGAAATGGCAAGGAACTATCCGCTAGCCAACTCTGTGAACGTCTCGGATTCAATAAGGATCAGCAGTGGACGCCAGTGGGAGATTTATCGGGAGGCGAGAGACGTCGCTTGCAACTCACTCGTCTGTTAATGGATAGCCCAAATGTTCTTCTTCTGGATGAACCTACAAATGATTTCGATGTTGAAACTTTAACTGCGCTAGAGGATCTACTCGACTCATTTGGGGGAACTCTTATTGTCATCTCTCACGATCGTTACTTCTTGGAACGTGTCTGCGATACCTTCGTGGGGTTACTGGGAGATCGTTCGCTTCGAGATCTGCCTCGCGGAATTGATGAGTACCTGCAACTCCGCAAAGCTGCTAGCCAATCGGTGACCCAGGCTATTGCCGCTAAGAAAGAGTCAACGGTTTTAGAGCAGAAGGCTCTCAAAAAAGAGTTGGCGAGGTTAGAGAAGCAGATGGAGCGGCGCCAAGCTCGTATCGCAGAAATAGGTGTTGAACTCAGCTCTATTACAACAGATCACGCAAGGTTGGTTGAGTTACATACAGAGCAAGAGAATTTAGAGCGAGAGTATGAAGAACTCGAGATGGCTTGGTTAGAGCTGAACGTCTCGTAACTGCTGAGCAGATTGCTCTGGCTTTACATCCATGATGAAAGCTCCCATTGCAGATTCACTACCTGCTAAGTACTTGAGCTTTCCGGGAGCGCGGCGAATACTCGTGATCTGCCAATGCAAACCTAAGACATCGCGGCCGGTGCGTACTGGTGCTTGATGCCATGCGGCAATGTATGCCATCGGAATACCGAATACTCCATCGAGTCTAAGCAATACCTCTTTTGCGATAGCAGGAAATGCATCCGCTACTTCGTCACTCAATGCCGCTAGATCGGGAACAAACTTCTTAGGCGCAGTGTGGATCTCGTAGGGATAGCGTGCGGCGAATGGCACATAAGAGATCCAATGTTCATTCTCCGCGACGATGCGAATCTGGTCCTTGATTTCGCGCTCAATGACACTAGTAATAAGTGGAACACCAGTTTTATCAAAATGTGCCTCAGCAACTGCGAGCATCTTTGTAGTGCGAGGGGTAATGAATGGATATGAGTAGATCTGACCGTGTGGGTGGTTAAGGGTGACACCAACTTCTTCGCCACGATTTTCAAAGACAAAGACTTGTTCAACATATGGCAATTTAGAAATTTCGCGGGTGCGATCTATCCATGCCGCCAACACGGTGCGCATCTGGGCTAGATCCAGACTTCCGAAACTTCCTTCATGATGATCCGAGAAAACAACTACCTCACAACGTCCAGAAGCTTGAATTGTCTCTGGAGGCAATTGATCAGATGGGGCAGAGAATGAGGGCGAGCGATTTTCAAAGACAACTACCTCGAATGTTGAGTCGGCAATCTCGGTTCCAAAGTCTGTCTTGGTGGGGCAGAGAGGGCAGAACTCTTTTGGCGGTAGGAAAGCCCGGCCTTGGCGATGTGCCGCCATTGCAATCCACTCGCCCGTTAAGAGATCTTGACGCATATCTCCAGGGAGGGGGCGTGGTTCAAAAGGGCGGATATCGACCGCTGTGCGTTCAACGGGCTCTCGGTCGTAATAGAAAATTTGTCGACCATCGAACATTTGAAGTTCGGTCCGCTTCACAAAGGTCATGTAGTGATCTTAATCCATCTATCTAGATCGCTAGGATTGCCACATGAATTCCAGCGCTTGGTGGCGAGATGCCGCGATTTATCAGGTCTATCCGCGATCCTTTCGAGATAGCAACGGTGATGGCGAGGGTGATCTACAAGGTGTAATCGCTGGACTTCCCTATTTGGCAGATCTGGGTATTGATGCGATCTGGCTAAGCCCGTTCTACAAATCCCCCAATAAAGATGGTGGTTACGATGTATCTGATCCACGCGATGTAGATCCTCGCTTTGGAACTCTGGCTGATGCCAAAGAGTTGATAGAGGCGGCTCACTCTCACGGAATCAAATTCATTGCCGATATCGTCCCTAATCATTTCTCTTCGGAGCACATCTGGTTTCAAGAGGCGCTCGCCTCTCCAAAGGGATCAGCTCGCTCGTTCTCGCTTTCACTTTTACGATGGACGTGGGGAGAACGGCGAGATTCCGCCAAATAACTGGATCTCGATCTTCCGCGGTCCTGCCTGGACCCGCACCGCAGATGGCCAGTGGTATTTACATCTCTTCGATTCCAGCCAACCCGATCTCAATTGGGATAACCCCGACGTTATGGCTGACTTCGAAAAGACCTTGCGTTTCTGGCTAGATCTTGGCGTTGATGGTTTTCGAATCGATGTCGCCCATGGTGCTGTTAAGGAGAACCTGCTTGTCGATCACCGCGATCCAGAGCGCTTAATCGATGCTTTGCGCCTCGATTTTCTCGATATCTCCGAAGAGGAACGTGCCGGGCTTCTTATCTGATGTTCCTTTCTTTGATCGCGAAGGAATTCATGAGGTCTATCGCAAGTGGCGCACAGTTCTTAATGAGTATTCCGGCGATCGCATGACTGTTGCCGAGGCATTTGTCTATCCATCAAGCCGTGCCGCTCGATATGTTCGCGCCGATGAGCTCCATCAGGTATTTAACTTCAATTTCATGATGCTCGGTTGGGATGCAGCGGCGATGCGCGCGAGCATCGAACGGACCCTCTCCGAGTTGGTTGATGTGAAAGCTCCAGCCACCTGGGTACTTAACAATCACGACACCCCACGCGTGGTAACTCGCATCGGCGGAGCCCGCAAGGCGCGCGCGCTGGCGATGTTGATCCATGCGCTGCCCGGTGGAATTTATATTTATCAAGGAGAAGAACTGGGGCTTCCGAGCGCCGACCTACCTGATGCAGCTCGCCAAGATCCCGCCTTCATTCGAAGTGGTGGGACCGATAAGGGTCGTGATGAATGTCGAGTTCCAATTCCGTGGGATTCCACACTACCTAATTACGGATACGGCACCGGAACTCCATGGTTGCCGCAGCCAACAGATTGGGCGCAATACTCGATGGATGTGGAAGCGCAAGATCCAGATAGCAGTCTTGGCCTTTACAAGAAGAGCCTTGCTCTGCGCCACTCTCACCCCGCACTTAGGTGGCGAGGGAGTTATATCGTGGATCGATGCACCTCACGGAGTTATGCACTTCACCCGCGAACCAGGTCTCGAAGTTGTAGTCAACACAAACGATGAAGCCGCTTCGGTGTATCGTGGCAGGAACTTCATTCTTGCTCGAATCCGCCACAGGTAGCGAAATAAAAGACGGCCGGTTAGCTATTGCAGCTAACACGACCGTCTGGTTGCAGACGTTAATTACTTCACAGAACCTGCAAGCAAGTCCGCGTACGAAGTAGCGCTGGAGCGAGAAGAAGACGACCAGAGGAACCCAGATTGTGATGAATGCGCCTGCGGTGAGGTACTCCCAGTGTGCTTCCCCAAGTCCCGGCAAGATCCTGCCAATTTGTCATTGAGGGGATCGATCCTTCGGTCCCACCAGAGAATGCAAGCGCCACCAAGAGATCATTCCAAACCCACAGGAATTGGAAGATTGTAAAGGAAGCGATCGCTGGAATCGAAAGTGGAAGCACGATGCGACGGAAGACGGTGAAGTGGCTGGCGCCATCGACATTTGCCGCTTCCATCAAATCACGGGGTAGCGAGGCGATGAAGTTGTGGAGCAAATAGATAGCGAGAGGCAATGCGAACATGGTGTGCGGCAACCAAATTCCAGCAAATTTTCCTGCAATATCTAATCCGGGAACTAGAGTGAGCGAGCCAAGATGCACTGCCATCGAGTAGAAGAAGGTTTAGAAGTGGAACGAGTGTTAGACTGAATTGGAACAATCTGTAGAGCAAAGATCCCATAAAAATAGGAAATCGCTACCGCGGAATTTAACCCAGGCCAAACAGTAGGCGGCCATTGTTGCGATCGTGATCGGGAAAATAACCGCGGGAATTGTGATCACAAATGAGTTGATGAAATAAGGCAAGATTCCATTTGGTAATTCCACTTACCGTACTGGTGCTAAAAATCGCAGTAGTAATTAGCAAATGTTAGATGTGGATGGAAGAAAATATTCCACCAACCAGTAGCAGAAATATCTGCTTTAGGTCTAAAGGAAGTTGCGAAATAATCCGAAGGTTGGAATCGTCCAAAGAATAGCCATGATCCAAACCATGATGGTGGCGCTCCACGACTTCCAAATAGTTTGCGGCCGGCATTGTGATCGGCAAACTTAGGTGCCTTGCTGCGAGTCAAAATGCTCATGAGATTGTCACGCTCCCGACGTAGATTGATAATGTTATAAACCAAGACTGGAATTACGAGCAGGAAGAGAACAATTGCCATGGCCGCTCCACGCCCCGCGTCATAGTCGAATAAATATTTCGGAGTACATCTCATTTGCAAGAACAGAGGTACCGAAAGTTTCCACCAGTCGATAGCGCGGACAATATCAAAGAGTTTGAGAGTTGATACAACCATCGTCGCAAGAACCACAATGAATGTTGAGCGAACCATTGGGAAAGTCACACCTCGGAAGAACTTCCAACCGTGAGCGCCATCAAGAGCTGAAGCCTCCATGAACATCAGCAGGGACTGCCTTGATTGCGGCAGAGAGAATCACCATTGCGAATCCGGTCTGTGACCAGACAAAGACGACCATCAGCAAGAAGGTGTTGAGTGGCTGAGTCAGGAGCCAGTTAGGTGGTTTGAAACCTAAGTGGTGAGCGATAGAGGACATGAAGACCAACCTGAGGTTGATCTGGGTTTGCATAACTTATAGACAAACTCCCAAACGATCGAGGCGCCAACGAATGAGATGGCCATCGGCATAAAGATGCAGAGATTTAGCGAACTGATTCGCGCCGCATGCGATCGAGAAGAACTGCTAGGAAGAGGCCGAGGCGCAGTTGTAATATTGGAGTAAAGATGAACCACAAGAATGTATTGCACGAGAACTATGCGTCATATCAGGGTCAGTGAAGAGCCAGTGGTAGTTGTTAAATCCAACGAAGTGATGGGATGTAGAGCACCTTAAAACTGAGAACAAGGGTTCGAATAGCAGGTCCTAGCAAACCAAACAACAAGAAGAGAATGCGGGTCCGAGAAAGACAAGAACCGCGATGGGCTTTTGCTTCTTTACCGTTAGCATTTCCTGCAATGAAAAAGATTACGCTCCAAGACAGCAAAAAATATTGCGATAGCTGCGATCATCTGTCCCAACTTTGGAAGGTTATACTCCAAAAGAAGACATGGCATCTCTTTCCTCTTAACGGTTGATTACCTATTGCGAACAGTAACTTATCTGACCATGAAATAAAACTGGCGAGGGCTCGTGGCCCCCGCCAGTTTTGAACTACTTAGAGATTATTAACTAATAAGTTAGTTATTGAGAAGGCCATGAAGCGTCGATCGCCTTAGCGATGGTCTCAGCGGGAGTGCCGTTTGCAAACCAGTCGGTGAAGCTGAGTCCACTCGGTGCCAGCGCCAACAGCTGCAGGCATAGCATCTGAAGCGTCGAAGACGAATGTGCAGTCTGGATCAGAGAGATACTTAGCTGACAATGATCAATGGGTGTGGAGTATGTGCTTAGTGGAACGCCGCTGTTAGCGTCAACCAGCCACCATTTGCACCGTAGCCTTGATACGGCTATAGCCCAAGTGGTGTTGAGAAGTAGGTCTGTGCTTCTTGAGTTGCCTTGTTTGAGTTGAATGCAAGGTAGAACTCGCCGCCACCCTCAACAGGTGTTGTAACAGTTGGGTTGATTCCTGGGAGGTAGTAAGCCCATACATCACCAGTTGGTGAAACACACTGACTTTGGAAATTGCGCTGCATAGAATGAAGCTTGTTGCAGCTGCATGCACTTACCTGTATGGGATGCCTGTCCAGCATCTTGGAAGGTAGTTGTAGCAATTGTTGAAACAGTTCCAACATACTTGCTGTTACCCATCCAGCCCCACACTGTGTTCATAGCGTGAATGATTGGAGCATCTGAGAACTTAACCTTGTGAGAGATCCAGTTGTTGTAGACAGTTGCACCAGCTTCACGGACAACAACTTCTTCAAGCCAGTCAGTTCCAGGCCATCCAGTAGCTGTACCAGAACCGAGACCGCCGCACCATGCTGTTTGACCAGCTGCAGCCATCTTGTCTGATTGTGTGAACATCTGTGCCCATGTTGTTGGGACTGTGTAGCCATACTTAGCGAATTGCTTTGGTGAGTACCAAACCAATGACTTTAGGTTTGCAGAGTTTGGAGCTGCATACAACTTTCCGTTCACAGTACCATAACTCTTCCAGCCCTTTGACCAGTAACGGTTGACGTTGTTAACAACTGCTGCTGGAGCTGGAACAGCTTGACCTGTTGCAACCATTGCTTGGATGAGACCTGGTTGTGGAATCAAGTGCGAGATCTGGAGCGGTTCCACCCAGTAACACGGACTGGAAGTTGTGACTCGAATGAGTTTGTACCATTCCAGTTGATTTGATACCTGTGCAAGCGGTGAAGTCCGTTAGAAGCAGCAATGTAGCGAGTGAAGTTCTCGCCATAACTGAGGTGAAGACTTCAACAGTCTTACCCTTTTGAACTGCATAACCTGAACCTACGTTTGCGCAAGCAGCCGCTGATGTTCCAGCGTATGCAGCAGGCGCAACAAATGTTGCAACGAGCGCAACGGTTGCTGTGGCTACGCCAGCGAGCAAACCTTTTTTGCTAATCGACATATTGTTTCCTTAAGGGGTTTATCGCGGTCCAACCTCCCCATGAAGGTTGATTCCCGCGGTGTGGGTAAAGTGTAAGAGCACGAAGGGGCTATGTCCTAGTGCTAGAGAGGCAAAAAAAGGCTAAAAAGGGGCGTAAATCAATAACAATTTGGTAACGAAGAAGTATTAAAGCCCATTGTCCCTAATGACATTTGAGTACCAATGAGCTGACTCTTTAGGCGTTCTCTGCTGGGATGCATAGTCTACAAAGACGATGCCGAATCGCTTCTGGTAGCCAAGTGACCACTCAAAGTTGTCGAGAAGCGACCATTGGAAATATCCGCCCAAATTTACCCCTTGGTCGACGGCATCTAAGAGAGCTCTCAGGTGCTTATCAAGATATGAGATCCTGCGCAGATCGCTGATCTTTCCTGTTGCGTCTGGGCCATCTGGATATGCACATCCATTCTCAGTAATAAAGATTTGAGGAAGTCTGCTTCCAAATTCTTTCTGCCAACGGACCAACATCTCGGTGAGCCCATCTGGGGTGATCGGCCAGCCCATATCGGTCAGTTCACCTTTCGGCGTTGAGTCGATCGTTAGCCCTAAGAGCGCGGAGTTATCAAACTCCACGGTTTTAGCGGAATCGCTAGCGCCCACGCGAGTATCAAAGTAATAGTTGATTCCAAGCCAATCGTTCTTGGTTTGAGCCAGTTCCATATCTCCCGGCAAAATAGCATCTAGGAATTCCTCACCAAACTCATCGACCAAAATCTGCGGATATTTGCCATAGAAGATGGCATCCATCCACCAGCGGTTTTGAACAGCATCCAAAATTGCAGAGGCATGTGCTTGCACGGGATCTGTTGGATCATCGGCAGGGTAGTTTGCCTGGTTGAGCACTGGACCAATCTTGAGATCACCACGAACCGCGCGCATAGCATTAACCGCAGTTGCATGAGCAATTACCGTGTGGTGAGCGACTTTGAAAGCAGTTGGGCGATCTGAAATTCCTGGGGCGTGAACACCTAAACCGTGACCTAACCAAGCAACACACCAAGGTTCATTTATTGGAGCAAAGTGCTTGACGCGATCTCCGAAATGTTCTGCCACTGCGGCTGCATATTTTCCAAAGGCTGTTACTGTCTCGCGACTACGCCAACCACCCTTATCTTCTAAGGCCTGCGGTAGATCCCAGTGATACAAAGTTATGTATGGCGTGATCCCTTGCGAAAGCAAGGAGTTAATTAAATTGTCGTAAAAGGCAAAACCACGTTCCTCGCGAACTTCATCACCATTGGGAAAGAGGCGGGACCAAGAAATAGAGAGACGAAATGCTTTGATTCCCAAATCTTTCATTAGATTCACATCTGCGGGATAGCGGTGATACATATCGCAGGCGACATCTCCCGTATCTCCATTGTGAGTCTTACCTGGAGTATGCGAGAAGGTATCCCAGATCGAAAGTCCGCGGCCATCTTCAGCGGCAGCGCCTTCGACTTGATAAGCCGCAGTAGCGGCGCCCCAGAGAAAGTTTTGTGGGAACTGGCGCATTGGAACTCCTTATAAATAGGTACAGGTCTATTAAAGCTACTGGGCAGATGCACGTACCGCTGCGGCAACCGAAGTTACTACCCGCGGATCGAAGACGCTAGGAACGATGAAGTTGGCGTTGAGTTGGTCTGAGCTCACGCACTCTGCAATAGCTTTGGCCGCTGCCACCAGCATTCCATCGGTGATCTTATGGATTCGACCATCGAGCAGTCCCCGAAAGATTCCAGGAAATGCTAAAACATTGTTGATCTGATTTGGATGATCGCTTCGACCCGTAGCAACGACAGCCGCATACTTGCGGGCGATCAGCAGGATCTATCTCTGGCTCTGGATTAGCCAGCGCAAAGACGATGGAGCCAGGTGCCATTGCTGCGACATCGGCCTCGGTTAAGACGTTAGGGGCGCTAACTCCAATAAAGATGTCGGCACCGACCATAGCCTCTGAAAGTGTTCCGCGGAAATCTCCAGGATTGCAATTATCTACAAACCAGGTGCGCATGACATCATCTTCGGGTAGATGCTCGTGCACCAACCCATCTTTATCAAAGCCGATGATGTTCTTGGCACCACTTGCTACAAGGAGCCGGGCCACGGCAGTACCTGCTGCTCCGGCACCGCTCATGACGATCTTGCTCGTAGCTAAATCTTTTTTAACAAACTTCAGTGCATTTGTTATGGCCGCCAGAACTACGATCGCGGTTCCATGTTGATCATCGTGGAAGACCGGGATATCGAGCAATTCGCGCAAGCGGCGCTCTACCTCAAAGCAGCGCGGGGCGGATATATCTTCAAGATTAATACCACCGTATACAGGCGCAATGATCTGAACAGTTCGGACAATCTCATCCACATCTTGGGTATCAAGACAGACTGGCCAGGCATCAACATCTGCAAAGCGCTTGAAGAGCGCCGCCTTTCCCTCCATCACTGGAAGTGCAGCCTCAGGGCCAATATTTCCGAGCCCAAGTACTGCAGAGCCGTCGGTGACGACGGCAACGGTATTGCGCTTAATAGTTAATCGCCGTGCATCAGATGGATCTGCTGCGATTGCTTGAGAGATTCGAGCGACACCTGGAGTGTAGGCGCGTGATAAATCGTCACGAGTCTTAAGCGGAACCTTTGAGGTGACTTCAATCTTTCCACCTAGATGTAATAAGAAGGTGCGATCACTTACCTTGCGTACTGTTAGCAATGGATTTTCGGAGATAGCGGCGGTGATTCGCTCCGCATGCTCCCCATCGTGAGCGTCGCACGATACGTCAATTGTCACACGGTCAATGAACGACTCAACAACATCGAGCGCGGTGATCGAAGCCCCAGCTGCGGTGATCGCGGCGGTAATTTCAGCTACGGGTTGTGCAGAGGGTGGACCATCCACGCGGATTGTTATTGCATACCCAGGACTAGTGGATGCCATTACACAACTCCATATAGACGATCGCCAGCATCGCCCAATCCAGGAACGATGTAGCCCTTCTCATTTAATTTCTCATCAAGGGCAGCTGTAACGAGGGTGAGATTCGCCGAAGAGTTAGCAAATTCCTTTTCCAGCGCCGCAACACCTTCTGGTGAAGAGAGGATGCAGATCATGGTGATATCTGTTGCACCGAGATCAATGAGGTAATGAATAGCAGAAATTAAAGTTCCACCAGTTGCCAGCATCGGATCGAGGACAAAACACTCGTGGTTATGTAAATCTTGCGGCAAACGGTTTGCATATGTTTTGGCCTGCAAGGTGTGCTCGTCGCGCACCATTCCTAAAAATCCAACTTGGACAGATGGCATCAAACGAACCATCCCTTCGAGCATTCCGAGCCCAGCCCTCAAAATTGGAATAACCACGGCATCTGGTTTGGCCATTACCGCACCTTGAGCCATTGCAACTGGAGTCTTTACCGTTACCGGCACTGTCTTGACCTCGCGGGTCGCCTCATAGGCCAGCAAGGTGACAATTTCGCCGATGAGCTCTCTAAAGATGGACGAGGGAGTGGTCTCATCACGAAGAACGGTGACTTTATGGGTGATGAGGGGATGTTGTGCCACATGTACTTTCACGAGTCTGACTTTACCCGCGGAATTGAACCTTGTCGCGTGTCTGAAACAGTGGAACTATGAAGGCATGACCAACCACGCCGAGTTCAACGAAGATGACTTTGGCGTGATTGCGTGGCGCGAAGATGGAGTGTGGCGCGTATCTCGATTAGTTAATACCCGCGATCTTGGCTCGATCATGGATCAAGTGAAGGCGCAGACTGCAGATGGTGGTTCGGTCGCCCTCATCTCCATTGATGAAGAATTCTTCTTAATCGTTCGAGGCGGAGGACACACAATGCAGATGATGTTGAGTGATGTGACCTACGCCGTGGAATATGAAATTGCAGCGGATGTGGTTGATGCCCTCGATCTACCATTTCCAGAAGATGAAGATGAACCACAACCTGGTGGAGATGTCGACTTACTCTCTGACTTTGGGATTAGTGCGATGGAGCTCGAGGTAATGAGTGATGATCTAGATATGTACCCAGAAGAGCAGATCACCTCACTCGCCCATCGACTAGGTTTTGGTGAGCAGTTCGATCAACTATATGATCGTAATTAATGAGTGATCATGTTGCGTTGATGCGAGAGGCGATCTCTCTCGCAAAGAGCGCCTTAGCTACTGGTGATGTTCCCGTCGGTGCACTTGTTTTGAATCAAGATGGAGTTGTTGTCGGTCGCGGCAACAACCTAAGGGAGCTTGATAAGGACCCAACTGCGCACGCAGAGATAGTCGCAATGCGAGAAGCCGCATTACATAACAAAACGTGGCGACTTGATGGCCACACACTTGTAGTGACTTTAGAGCCGTGCGCTATGTGTGCTGGAGCAATCGCGCAATCCCGGATCAAGACGGTGATCTTTGGGGCGTGGGATGAGAAAGCGGGTGCGGTTGGTTCGGTCTGGGATATTTTGCGAGACCCAAGAACACCACATCAAGCAGAAGTAGTCTCGGGAGTATTGGAAGCAGAATGTGTCCAACTCCTTCAAGAATTTTTTAAAGATAAGCGATAAGGCGTATCGTCACCCATGGTGGCGTGTCTGAGTGGCCTAAAGAGCACGTCTCGAAAGCGTGTGTTGGGAAACCAACCGTGGGTTCAAATCCCACCGCCACCGCCAATTTTATAAGTTAGTGATTGATAATAATTTCGTACGATGGATTGAGAATCACGAGGTTTCCATCGGTCTCGCCGACCATTCCTTCAGCGCAGATGGTTGATCCCACTTCAAGTCCGGTGATCTCTCGCCGCCCAATAAATTGCAACGTTATTCCACCGGTCTCATCCCAAATTTCAATATCAACGTGCGGGGATGCGCTAGATGGTGCGGTACGAATGCTGGTCACATTTCCAGTTACATGTGCGCGATGGCGCCACTTCACTGAAGCGATCGGTTGAATATGTTCCTCGTAGTGACTGATGGTCTCAGTTGCAAGAGGTTCGTCATTTAATCTGCGGACTTGAGGTTTTGGTTCCGCTGGTTCAATTACATCGGTTGAGTGCTCAAGGTGAGCGAAAATCGAATGACCCGAAATAATTTTTTCAACATCGAATGGGACAATCGTGGCAACTACACGTGGAAGTTGAGAGATAGGAGCCGAAATAGCTTCTGCGGTGCGGTCATGCAGAATCCGTCCGAGTAAGCCGGAGTAAGAGCGACGCGGAAGCAAGAGAGTTAAGTCAACATCACTAGCTTGGGTCATTCGAATGGCATAGTCCACTGCGGCATTTGCCAGTCGACGATCTGGGCAATCGATAAATTCAATGGAGACATCTGCCAGCGCTGGATTGTGCTTCCAAGCCTCTTTAATAACCTCTGCGCGTTGATCGTCAATCACGAAGTGAACCGCAGCTAATTCGTGTGGGTTAAGTGATCTGGCATAGCGAACTGCACCGACCGTTGCGATATCAACCGCGTCGACAAGAACAGTTACATCGTGACGTGAAATATTGGTTGCGCGGGAAGATTCCTGGTTGATCTTGAGTGCCTGTTGCTCTTTACGGTATTGGCGGTTGAGGCGGATCAAGCCGATGGTGGCGATTGGGAAGATGAGAACAATCAGCCAGGCGCCCTCTGAAAACTTTACGACTGCGAAGATGATTACGACAGCAAAAGAGACTGATCCCGAGAGGAAGTTGATGAAGAAGCGCAAACGCCATCCACCTTCGCGCTTGCGATAATTTCTCTTGGCCATACCGAATCCCGCCATGGTAAATCCGGTAAAGACGCCGATGGCATAGAAGGCGATCAACTTAGAGACGTTAGAGCCGACAACACCAATGAGCAATGCTGCGGCGAGAGTTAAGAAGATGATGCCGTTTGAAAAAACTAGACGATGGCCACGCTTAGTGAGTTGACGAGGTAAGAATCCATCTTCTGCCACGAAGTTCATCAGGAACGGGAAACCACTAAATGGAGTGTTTGCTCCAGTGTAGAGAATTAACATTGTGGAGAATTGAACGAAGAGATAGAAGATATGTCCCAAGGCTCCATGGCCAAAGACGATCTGCGCGATCTGAGATACAACAGTTGGTGTGCCACTTGAATATGGCATTGCATGAGTCGCTTTAGCAAAGAATGAGATACCAAGAACCATGCAACCCAGGATGGTGGCCATGATCACCGTGGTGCGACGAGCATTGTTTCCTTCTGGAGATTTAAAGAGGGATACGCCATTTGAGATCGCTTCAAGACCTGTTAGTGAGGAACCACCATTCGCAAATGCTTTGAGGAGAATGAAGATGGAGGCAAAGGTGAGTAGTTGCTGCGAATGGCCATACCCAACACTTCCGGAGCCGATTACGACGTGATGCAGTGTGTGGTGGAATTCGCGCCAGACACCAACGACGATAATCGAGGCTACTGCTAGAACGAAGAGATATGTAGGTGCAGCAAAGAGTCGACCCGCCTCTTTAACGCCCTTTAGATTTCCGTAACATAAAATTCCAATGACACCCAGGGTTATAAATTTTTGGGTGTTGTTTGATGAGATTGCGGGAAAAGCAGATGCGAGCGCAGCGGTTCCAGCAGCACCTTGAACAGCTACGGTAACTATGTAATCCAACATGAGCGCAACAGCTGCGATCTGTGCCACGACAGGTCCGAAATTATCTCGCGCTACAACGTATGAGCCGCCTGTATGCGTATATGCCATAACAACTTCGCGGTAAGAAAGGGTGACGATAAGATAACACTGCAAGCACAACGAGTGTCATCGGCATTAGGACGCTGTAGCCCGCTAACCCAAATGCAGGAAGTAAATAGATAAGTATGTTCTCGGTTCCATATGCTGCAGATGAGATGCAATCTGAGGAGAGAATTCCCAAGGCAAAGATCTTGCTCAAACGTTGGTGAGAGAGAGTGTGCCTATTAAGCGGCTTTCCGAGGAGAGCCTTCTTTAATTTGTAGAGAAGAGGATCTTTGAGGTGGGCGTGGTCCTGCAAGACCATCGGCTGGGGCGCATCATCTGTCCAAGCTTTTGGCACGGTTACCTTCTTCTTAAGTCATGACCTCATCACGGGAAAAGGTGCAGACCATTATTTTAGGGTGATTTCCCCATAAATCTTGGCGGAGGATGAGGGATTTGAACCCTCGAAAGGTTGCCCTTTACACGCTTTCCAAGCGTGCGCACTCGGCCGCTATGCGAATCCTCCACGGTCCAGAACCCTGGGCCTAGGGAGAAGGGTATCGGTCTTAGAAACTATGATTACCCACAGATCCTCCGTGCGGCGTTACCGTGCTGAACTCCCCCAGGACCGGAAGGTAGCAAGGGTAGGTGCGCTCTGGCGGGTGTGCGGAGGATCCCTAATAAAGGAGAACGGTGTCACTCGCTCTATATAGAAAGTATCGCCCCTCGACCTTCGCTGAGGTCATCGGGCAGGAGCATGTCACCGTGCCGCTATCCAATGCCCTGGGATCAGGCAATATCCATCATGCTTATTTATTTAGCGGTCCTCGTGGATGTGGCAAGACCTCAAGTGCCCGCATCATGGCTCGCTCTCTCAATTGCGAGAAGGGCCCTACGCCCACCCCTTGTGGTGTCTGCCAATCCTGCAAAGACTTGGTAGCGAATGGACCGGGCTCGATCGATGTTATGGAGCTTGATGCCGCAACCCATGGCTTGGTTGATGATGCCCGCGATCTGCGCGACAAAGCATTCTTCGCCCCAGTCACCTCTCGCTACAAGATTTACATTATTGATGAGGCGCACCAACTCGGACCCGGCGCCGCTAATGCCTTACTCAAAGTAGTAGAAGAACCACCACCACACGTCATCTTTATCTTTGCAACCACAGAGCCCGATAAATTAATTTCGACAATTCGCTCTCGTACCCATCACTATCCATTTCGTTTAGTACCACCTGGAGTTCTTGCAACGCATCTCGAGAAGATTTGCGATCTTGAGGGCATCAAAGTCGCCAAGGGAGTTATTCCGCTTGTTGTGCGTTCTAGCGGCGGTTCAGTTCGCGACGCACTCTCAGTTCTTGGACAGTTATTAGCTGGAGCGGGACCTGATGGAGTTACATACGAGATTGCAGTGCAACTTCTTGGCTTTACAGATGGGGCGCTTCTCGATGAAGCGATTGATGCGCTTGCAGCACATGACAGCACCACTATCTTTAATACGATCGATCGTGTCATCGAATCTGGCTTAGATCCTCGTCGATTCACTCAAGATTTCTTAGAGAGATTGCGCGATCTGATTATCGTGGGCGCTGTTAAAGATAGCGCCTCTCATGTACTTCGTGATTTTCCAGAAGATCAATTGGAGCGGATGCGTACGCAGGCCAACTTAATTGGCGCTGCCACCTTGATTCGTGCAGCCGATATAACATCATTGGGGCTAACTGAGATGCGTGGAGCGACAGCACCCCGCCTTATCTTGGAACTCATTTGCGGGCGTATCTTGCTACCTACAGCTGATGATGCTGCATTGATTGCGCGCATAGAACGACTCGAGCGTGGAGTAAATCTAGTTACTCACTCCGCACCTGCACCGGAACAACCTGCAGCGGCAGTCGCTGCTAAAGCAAAGCCGGTTGTAGTTGAATCAACGCCAGAGCCAGAAGTAAAGAAGCCGATTCGTGCAGCCGCTCCTGAACCTTCAGCGCAACAACCAGTAGGTCCAGTCGATATTTCAGCTCTGCGCCGGCTGTGGCCAGAAGTCATTGAGAATGTTAAGAAGCGACGTCGCCTCACCTGGTCATTGCTCTCTGCCAGCGCGCAAGTTTTAGCAGTCGATGACAAGGCAATCACTATCGGCATAGTGAATGCAGGCGCGCGCGATTCATTCCTTCGCAGCGGCAGCGATGAGATTCTTGCTGCGGCTTTTCAAGATGTCACAGGATTGCTCCGAAAGATTGATGTGGTCGTTGACCCATCGATCAATGCACCGCAATACGAACGCACTACTGAAGAACCTACTGACGATGATCAACTTTCCGGAACCGCATTGCTTGCACGTGAACTCGGTGCACAAGTCATAAGAGAATTCGAACGTTGATGTACGAAGGTGCGATTCAAGATTTAATTGATGAGTTAGGTCGCCTTCCCGGGATTGGACCAAAGTCTGCACAGCGCATTGCTTTTCACATTATTCAATCAGAGCGAGTTGATGTGACTCGTCTCGTCGATGTGCTCCGTACCGTAAAAGAGCGCGTTAAGTTTTGCGTTGAATGTGGCAACATCTCAGAGGAAGAGCTCTGTCGGATCTGCCGTGATCCGCGTCGGGATGGCTCGCTCATCTGCGTGGTTGAAGAGAGTAAAGATGTCATGGCGATCGAAAAGACGCGGGAGTTTCGCGGCAAGTATCACGTCCTAGGCGGAGCGATCTCGCCAATTGATGGAATTGGTCCTGAAAATCTGCGAATCCGAGAGTTGATGGTTCGACTCGGGGACACCACGATTCAAGAGTTAATCATTGCTACGGATCCCAATCTCGAGGGGGAGGCGACCGCCTCATATCTGATCCGCCAGATCAAAGCCGCTAGGGATCAAAGTGAGCCGATTAGCTTCAGGGCTTCCTGTGGGTGGAGATCTGGAATATGCCGATGAGGTCACTCTCGGTCGCGCCTTCGAGGGTCGCCGGACCGTCGAATAGATTTAATCTCATTATTTGGGACGTATGAGCGTCTTGAATAGTAAGACGGTACCTAAAACTCCAATTTTTTATGTCAAAGTTCTCGCATGGGTTTAATTGTCCAAAAATATGGCGGCTCCTCCGTAGCTGATGCCGAAGGGCTAAAGCGCGTGGCCGGTCGCATCGTTGCGACGAAGAAGGCGGGTCATCAGGTCGTGGTTGTGGTCTCTGCAATGGGAGATACCACCGATGAATTGATCGACCTCGCCAACCAAGTTACTCCAATGCCAAATGGCCGTGAACTCGACATGCTGCTTACTGCTGGAGAGCGAATCTCAATGGCTCTGTTAGCGATGGCTATTGGAAATCTTGGGCATGAGGCGATGTCATTTACCGGTTCACAAGCTGGAGTAATTACAGATTCCACTCACGGTAAGGCGCGGATCATCGATGTTGCACCTGGTCGCATTCGCGAAGCGCTTGAGGGTGGCCACATTGCCATCGTCGCCGGCTTCCAAGGCGTATCGCAAGATACTAACGATGTAACAACTCTTGGTCGCGGCGGTTCAGATACAACCGCGGTTGCGCTCGCTGCGGCGTTGGATGCAGATGTCTGTGAAATTTATACCGATGTCGATGGTGTGTACTCAGCTGATCCTCGTGTTGTTCCATCAGCTCGCAAGTTAACAACTGTTACATATGAAGAGATGCTTGAGCTCGCTGCAAGCGGAGCAAAAGTGCTTACACCTGCGCTGCGTGGAGTATGCACGTCGCTATAACTTACCGATTCATGTACGTTCTTCATTTTCAAACTTAGAAGGCACCTGGATCGTCAAAGATCATCCCGAAGGAGCAGAAGATATGGAACAGGCAATTATTAGTGGAATCGCCCACGACAAGAGCGAAGCAAAGATCACAATCGTTGGAGTTCCAGATCGCACAGGTGTTGCTGCGCGCATCTTCCAAGCAATTGCTGATTCCGCAATCAATATCGACATGATTGTGCAGAATGTCTCCGCAGCTGCAACCGGGTTGACCGATATCTCCTTTACCCTGCCAAAGAGTGATGGGGCAGAAGCAACTGCACTCCTTAAAGATATTCAAGGCGAGATTGGATTCGCATCTCTTCTTTACGATGATCAGGTTGGCAAGTTGTCACTCGTCGGTGCCGGAATGAGATCTCACCCTGGTGTCACTGCAACATTCTTTGCCTGCTTGGCAGATGCAGGACTCAATATCGAGATGATTTCGACATCAGAAATCCGTATCTCTGTAATTGTGCGCGACACCGACCTTGAAAAGGGTGTAAAGGCAGCACACACCGCCTTTGAATTAGATAGTGCCGATGAAGCCGTTGTATATGGAGGAACTGGACGATGAGTAAGAAGCCATCACTTGCAGTAGTTGGAGCAACTGGCGCAGTTGGAACTGTCATGCTCGACATTTTGAGCAAGCGTCCTAATGTTTATGGCGAGATTCGCTTGATCGCTTCGGCTCGTAGCGCAGGTAAGAAGTTAATCGTTCGCGGCGAAGAGGTAGAGGTTGTTGCAATCTCACCTGAGGCTTTCGATGGAATTGATATCGCGATGTTTGATACTCCAGATGAGATCGCGGGTGAGTGGGCACCGATTGCAGCTTCTCGCGGTGCAGTCGTAGTTGATAACTCAACCTTCTTCCGCATGGATGATCAGGTTCCGCTCGTTGTGGTTGAAATTAACCCAGAAGAAATTAAGAACCGTCCGAAGGGAATCATCTCGAACCCAAACTGCACCACGATGACAATGATCGTTGCAATGGGCGCGCTTCATAAGGAGTATGGTCTTAAGGAGCTCTTTGTATCTTCTTATCAAGCCGTTTCTGGTATGGGTGTTACGGGACCAGAGACCTTACGAGCACAGATCTCTGCAGTTGCCGGAACTCATCTCGGAGAGCAACCTGGTGATCTTCGCACCGTTATTAAAGATTTCGGAGCCTTTCCTGCACCTCTAGCTCTTAACGTAATTCCATGGGCTGGATCCCTGAAGGCCGATGGTTATTCTTCAGAAGAGACCAAAGTTCGCTTTGAGTCTCGCAAGATTTTGGGACTACCTAATTTGAAGGTTGCAGTCACCTGCGTGCGCGTACCAGTGATCACAACGCACTCACTCGCAGTTCATGCGGTCTTCGAGAAGGAAGTTACTCGTGAGGGGGCGCAGAACCTACTCAAAAACTCTGCTGGCATCGAGTTATTAGATGACCCAGAAAATGGAATTTGGCCAACCCCTGCTGATGTCGTTAACACCGACCCAACATGGGTAGGTCGCGTTCGTCGTTCTTTCGATGATGATCATGCACTGGATCTCTTTATGTGTGGCGACAACCTTCGTAAAGGCGCTGCACTCAACACCGCGCAAATCGCTGAGTTGGTAGCGGCCGAATTCACTAATTAATGCTTCAGACAACAGAAGATCTTCAACTCGCCAGGCACTGGGCTGAAGATCTTCTCGTTGGGCACAATGCCGCTAAGTACTACATGTCGGAGCAGAATTTCGTTGCCGCCTACAAAGTTGATAGTTCGTTCTCATTCATAGTTAAAGGTGAACCTTTTTATGGCCACCTTTATGGTGATGCGGCATTTTTAGATCCGCGTTGTACAGATATCGCAGTGATAGGTAGTTTTCAATCTCCGGGCTTTGAGGTGCGCGGTGGTGGATTTCAGTTTTGGGAGATTGAGACCAAGGACGCTAGCGGCCAGATAGAACTGTTATCTGACGCCGAAGAGATCAGCGCATTAATTCATGGAGACGCTCCAGATTCCTCGGTCCTGCCTGGTGATCCTGAAGAAATTTTTTGGGGCGGAATTCGAAATGAGTTCAAAGAATTGGTTGCCTGTGCAGTAGTTGTTAAGTGGCAATCAGGGCACCATGTGATGGCATCAGTCGTCACACGCACCCAAGATCGTGGGCGAGGTTATGCAACTGCGCTCAGTAAAGGAATTGCATCGCACGCGCACCAATTAGGAATTCCCCTACTGGGACTAGGAGTCCGAACCGGCAACCTGGCAGCGCAGCGTGCGTATGAGAAAGCTGGCTTTAGAAAGTTAGGAGCTTTTACAAACTACTCTCGAGCGTAATCAATGAAACCTCGGGTGGTGATGCCACTCGAATTCGGGCAAATGGTGAGGTACCCATTCCGGCGGAGACATTGAGCCATGGCTCCCCTGCGATCCGAGAGACGCCCCGCGCTCGCCAATTAGGAAGATCGCAATTTGTCGTTAGCGCCTTAGAGCCCCCTGGCCAAGGAAGCCTTACTTGGCCGCCGTGTGTGTGACCGGCAAAGATCACATCGAGTTGATCGCGAGACATCGCTTCGATAATGCGTAAATACGGCGCATGTGTAACCCCGACCGCGAGATCACACTCCGCAGCCGGCCCAGCCACCTTTGAATAATCATCGCGCTCGAGGTGCGCATCGTCAGTTCCGCGGAATTCAATTACAGATTCTTTGATTTTAAGCGTTGCGCGGTGGTGATTAAGATCTTTCCAACCGCGAGTTACGAGCCCACTACGCAACTCTTCAACAGGCAACAATTCACCCAGAACTCTTCTTCCGTGATCCTTTAACAAATATGTAAAAGGGTTCTTTGGTTTAGGTGAGTAATAATCATTTGATCCAAAGACAAATACTCCTGGAATATTTAGAAGTTCTTTGAGCGAATCTAAAACAACCGGTACTGCCTCTTTGTGAGCAAGAAAGTCTCCGGTACTAATTATTAAATCGGGCTCGAGGGCGGCGAAGCTCTTGATATCAGAGATCTCAACGGTACGGTTCGGAGTTAAATGGAGATCTGAAAAATGCAGCACCCGAATGGCCTCGTGCCCAGGTGGGAGAACTGGCAGAGTAGCCTCGCGTAGTCGATAACTCATAGGCATGAGAAGATACCGCTATGGGACTCAAAGAGGTACTGCAGAGCGATCTCACCGAGGCGATTCGCTCGCGCGACGAACTGAAGTCGGGAACTATTCGCATGGTTCTGACAGCAATCACCAATGAAGAAGTTTCAGGTAAAGACGGCACGCACGCTCAGCGAACCAGAAATCATTACGGTTCTCTCACGTGAGGCAAAGAAGCGCCGTGAAGCTGCAGAAGCATTCGCCGAAGGCGGTCGCCCAGATCGTGCAGAGCGCGAAAAATTAGAGGGTGAATTCATCACTACATATTTGCCCGCTCAACTCTCTGAAGCCGAGATCAAAGAGATAATTGCAGCGGCAATTGCAGAAACCGGTGCCTCTGGGCCTGCTGGTATGGGTCAAGTTATGAAGATCGTCTCCCCAAAGATTGCAGGCAAGGCCGATGGTGGCACAGTATCTGCGTTGGTGAAGGCCGCGCTTACAGGAGGAAACTCATGACCAAGTTCGAATATGTCACAGTTCCACTTTTGACTCACGCAACTAAGCAGATCCTCGACAACTGGGGTTCTGAAGGTTGGGAGCTAGTACAAGTAATACCTGCGCCTGGAGGCGGAGACAACTTAGTTGCTTATATGAAAAGGGTAGTCTCGTGAAAAAGGAGAATATATAAATGGATGTCCGCGCCAAACTCGCAGAACTCAATCTCACACTTCCCACCGCCGCGCTACCAGTTGCTGCATATGTGCCAGCTGTTCGCACCGGCAATTTAGTTTTTACTGCAGGTCAATTGCCACTTGTTGATGGAAAGATTCCTTACACTGGAAAAGTTGGGGGGCCTGTAACACCTGAGCAAGCAAAGGAGATGGCGCAAGTCTGCATTCTCAATGCGCTTGCAGCAGTCGAACTTGTTGCACCAGTCGATTCCATCGTTAAAGTGGTTCGAGTCGTTGGATATGTGAACGGAGTTCCAGGATTTATCGCGGCGCCGGGCGTAGTAAACGGAGCTTCCGAAGTTCTTATCCATATCTTTGGAGATGCCAACGGTAAGCATGCTCGAAGTGCATTCGGCGTGGCCGAACTGCCCTTAGATGCGCCGGTTGAGATCGAACTTACCGTTGAGGTTGCTGGTTAAGACGGGTTTTCTCGACGCACCTCAAAAAAGGTGATTTTGGACATAAAATCTATAAATAGGTTGAAACCCTAAACTATTGGTATAGGGTTTGCGCATGAATTTTCGACGCTTCCCCATCATCCTCTCCACATCACTCGTTGCCCTCAACCTGATGGCACCTGTCCATGCCGATCAAAATTCGGCAGATTCCACCAGACAGCAAATCCAGTCCTTTGATTACGCCGGATTTCGCTCTCATGGTTCACCCATCGAGTCGTCAGCTCTCAGCCAAGCGGCCGCTACTCCCACCCCATCAGGTGATGCCACGACGAATAGCAATCCCACTGCCGATCTTTCGAACGGGGATAGAAATTGGTTGGCAACCATCATTGCGCACCTAGCAACCCCCACCGTTCAAGGTAAGTATTTGGCAACTGGCGCCCCAGCGCTTAATCCGATCTCCTGTCATAACTCCTGCGCAATGCTCACGGGAACAATTTCACTGATTCCTGTCTGGGTAGGAAATTGGGCTGCTCCTGATGTCGCCAAATGGAATTCAGTTCTAGGAAACATCGTGACCTCACTGGGTAAGGGTCCGGCAAACTCGATCGCTCTGGCGGGCCACGTATTTAACACCGACACTCTCTATTTCAAGAGTCGAGGCCTCACACCACCGTCACTTCAATGGGTTCCCAATACCAGTGTCACGGCGCCCACTGCTACATCTGTCACCGATGCTGCAGCTGCGGGATATATCAACACCTTTATAGCGGCCAATCCCAAAATTGTTCCTGCGGGAACTTCACCTGTCTACATCTACGTAGGCGCAAGCTCAACTCTTCTGACTAGTGGCTTTGGTACTTCCTACTGTGGATGGCACTCATATGGAAATGTAACCTCGGCTGGCGTGAAGATTCCATTTATCGCCTTCCAAAACTTCACCTCCACATATAACTCAGCCTGTGCTCCTCAAACCACTTCACCCAATGGAAGCGTGAGCCTTGATGCGATGGCGAGCGTGATGGTGCATGAGGTAGACGAGACGCTGACCGACCCCTATTTAAACGCTTGGTATGACGCAACTGGTGCAGAAAATGCCGACAAGTGTGCTCACACCTACGGAGTCTCCTCGACCCTCGGGGCTGCCCACTACAACGTGCAGTTGGGATCGCTCTACTACCTCATCCAACAGAATTGGCTTGAGAACAACATCGTGACCTCTACTGGTAATAGTTCTGGGACAGCTTGCTCCGTAACTGGCTGAAGCTCGGAACGCAACGGACTTCGAATTCGTTCTTTTGAAGTCTGCCTGATGTTCCTGATCTTGTCCGAAGAAAAGGCTATTCAATGAAGAGTAAGAGGAATAGCCTTTTCTTTATGGAACTCCGACGCGCACTCATATTCACTAGCTCTATTGCTCTCGCCCTTAACTTAACGGCGGCCGCTTACGCTGGCCAAAGCGCAAACAGTCTTGGCAATGGCAAGAGCTTTAATTATGTTGGTTTTCGCTCCCACGGTGCGCCGGTAGCAAATCTGGGTGGTCAGGGATCGAGTGCGCAAGGGGCTCAGTCTGATGGAACCCCAACAGCAAATCCAGCAGATGGAGATTTTGGTTGGATACAAAATCTTCTTTCAAGTTTGCATAAGGGTTTGTATTCACCAGTTGGTTCACCAGCTACTGGTCCAATCTCTTGTCATTTAAGTTGTACCACTCTCACTGGAACAGTTGCACTGATTCCTGTCTGGGTCGGCAACTGGGCAAGTAGCGATGTAACCAATTGGAATAACGTATTAGGGAATATTGTTACTTCGCTAGGAAGTGGCTCGGCAAATTCAGTTGCTCTTCCAGGGCACGTCTTTAACACCACAACTCTCTATTACACGAGTCAAGGTCTTACTCCACCTTCTCTCCAATGGGTTCCAAATACGACCGTGACCGCTCCTACAGCAACCTCGGTAAGCGATGCGGATGTGGCGACTTACATTGGTAGTTTCATTGCAGCTAATCCAACGATTGCACCTGCAGGGGCGACTCCGGTCTATATCTACATCGGGGCCAACTCAACTCTGCTTACAAGTGGTTTTGGATCTGTGTACTGTGGTTGGCACTCATATGGAAATGTAGCCTCGACGGGAACAAATCTTCCATTCATCGCCTTCCAGGATTTCACATCGACGTACAACAAGGCGTGCGCACCACAAGTGACATCACCAAATGGAAGCGCATCTCTTGATGCCATGGCATCAGTCATGGTTCACGAAATTGACGAAACACTTACCGATCCATTCTTTAGCGGTTGGTTTGACGCCAAGGGAGCGGAGAGCGCCGATAAGTGCCAAAAGACTTATGGCACGAGTTATCTTGTTGGCGGAGCTCATTACAACGTTCAGTTGGGATCACTCAAGTACCTAATTCAGCAGAATTGGCTTGAGAACAATATTGTCACCACTACAGGAACAAGCAGTGGAACCGCCTGTTCAGTAACTGGCTGAAGTAGATAATGATCGATGCAGAATTACCGAGCGCGCTTTAAGAGGCGCTCGGTATCTGTAACAAGCACGGCACGTGGTTCGAGTTTTACCCACCCACGAGCAGCGAAGTCAGCAAGAGCCTTATTAACGGTTTCGCGAGATGCACCGACGAGTTGAGCTAACTCCTCTTGAGTTAGATCGTGGTTCACGTGAAGTCCATCATCCTTTTGAATACCAAAGCGCTCACCAAGATCCATAATCGCTTTGGCGACACGACCTGGGACATCAGCAAAGACTAGATCAGCCAGGATTTCATTAGATTTACGTAGACGCTGAGCCAACCGGCGCAAAAGTTCAAGAGATGTTTGTGGATTGGTTGTTACAAGACCAATAACGGCATCGTGAGCGAGAGAGACCAAACGAGCATCGGTAACTGCAGTAGCAGTGGAGGTCCGGGGTTCTGGATCGAAGAGCGATAGCTCACCAAACATTTCGCCTGGTCCCAGGATAGAAAGTAGGTTCTCTCTTCCATCGCTGCTGGTGGTTCCTAATTTAATTTTTCCGTGAACGACGACGTATAAGCGGTCGCCTTCTTGACCCTCTTTAAAGAGAACTTGGCCTTTGTTGAGTTTGAGGGCCACCATGGAACTGCGAAGTTCGTGCGAAGCTTCATCATCGAGCGCGCTAAAAAGAGGTGCTTGGCGAATGATTAGGTCATCTTCTTTTTGGGTCACGAGCAGACCTTACAACCTCAATCGTTAGCGCTCCAATCGTCTCCTGAGCGCAATCCCGTAGGCTTGCGGCATGCGCAAAACCCACGAGACGGTTGAAGCAAAGCGCAAGCGTGCACGCGCGATCTATCGCATTTTGACCAAGCACTATCCGAATGTGCGCTGTGAATTAGATTTTGAAACCCCATTCCAGTTGCTCGTCGCCACCGTCCTTTCAGCTCAGTGCACCGATAAGCGGGTTAACCAGGTCACGCCTACCCTTTTCAAGAAATTTGGGAAGCCCACGTTGATGGCTGGAGCCAAAATTTCGGAGATTGAATCGATCATTAGGCCGCTGGGTTTTTATCGCTCGAAAGCTGCTCACTTGAAGTCGCTGAGTGAGCGCATCACCACTGTGTATGGATCAGAAGTCCCAGGTGAGTTGGAGGAACTTATAACTCTGGCTGGAGTGGGGCGAAAGACAGCCAATGTTGTTTTGGGCCATGCCTTTGGTATCCCAGGAATTACCGTTGATACACACTTCGGTCGATTAAGCCGCAGATTTGAGTGGACTGACTCTATGGATCCGGTCAAAGTTGAGCATGAGGTTGGCGCGCTCATTCCACAGACAGAGTGGACCAATCTCTCCCAGCGCATGATTTGGCACGGTCGTCGTATTTGTCACTCCCGCAAACCTGCTTGTGGCGCCTGTCCCTTAGCCAAACTCTGTCCTTCATTTGGAATTGGAGAGGTCGATAAGATCAAGGCCTTACAAATGGTGAAGAGAGATGAGGATTTTCGATGAAGCGGCTCTTGCTCACATCAATTCTCGTTTTAGGAACTCTTATGGCACCAGTGGCGGCACAGGCAAAGAGTGGCGTAGTTGTTAGTTGTTCATCCATTTCGATCGATCGATCAGTAACTAAAGGCGTATCCCTGCCTTGTCTTGATAACAAGTCCAAGGTGATTTACCAAGCGATTCGTGGGCCGGTGCTAGTGAATGTCTTTGGGTCGTGGTGTGAACCTTGTAATCAAGAGATTCCACATTTCCTCGACCTTCAAGCGCTCCACAAGGTTTCTATTGTGGGAATCGATGTTGAAGAGACCAACATGCAAGCAGGGCGGAATTTTGTAATCAAAAAGGGAATGAGCTGGCCCATCCTTTTCGATACCACCAGCGTGACTCGGGGGATTTTTGGATTAGGAGTTCCAGTTACCTGGTTCATCGACGCGCACGGCAAAGTGGTTTATAAGCAGATTGGTCTGATTACATCTACTGCAGAACTTAAATCTGAGGTGACTAAATATTTGAAGATTAAGTTATGAAAAATTGGGTTGATGTCGTCTTCATTCTGGCCCTTCTGCTCTCCTTCGTTCAGGGATATCGAGCAGGTTTTCTAACGACCATCTTCACCTTCGTCGGATATATCGGCGGAGGTCTGCTAGGACTCACCATTGGACTTCATCATTTTCACTCCCACGGAGTGTCCCGATTCGTTTACCTATTTCTTGCAGTGGTTATCGGCTCATCGCTCGGCGAAGCGCTCTTTCGCAGCATCGGAAAGTTATTCCACAAGAAGATTCTCTTCGCTCCATTTTCATGGATCGACTCACTCTTAGGTGCTGCCTTCTCAATACTTCGTACCGCGATCATGCTCTTGGTACTGGGCCATCTTCTTTTAGTAACTCCCTGGAGCTGGGTACATGCGATTCCTAAGAGCGAGATTTACTCCAAGCTCAATGCGGAGGCTCCTTCGATTATCACCGACATAACCAAGCGGGCCAACTTCCAAATTCACTAAGAAATCTCAGGAAGTTCCCAGTGCCTCTTTGGCAACCTTCTCTACTATCCCTCCATGATGAAAAAGACTCTCGCCAGCGCCTTTGCACTTGTTGTTATCTCTGCAATCTCCGGGACGGGAGCGCAAGCTGCGACGAGCGCTGCGACCGCTGGCGGGATCTGCACTAAGGCCGGTGCGGTGGCAACTATTGCCGGCAAGTCTTACACCTGCACCAAAGTTCTTAGTGGCAAATTGGTATGGACTCCAACCACTCTCGGTGGAGCAAAACCTCAAATCACTGGAGCACCTGGTGGGGATGGTGGACCTGGTGATGGTGGACCAGGCGATGGAGGATTCAGAGATGGTGGATCTGGTGATGACAACGGTAAGAATTTTGCAGCACTTCAAGCAACTATGAAGAAGTACAACGCATGTCTTGTTGCACATGGTGGAACGGCAATGGCTGGCCCTGGTGGATTCCGCGGCCCACGACCTTCCTCGGGAACGCGACCTACTACTCCTCCAGTTCAACCAAGCTTGAACTCAACTCAGAGCAAAGCGGTGGCAGCATGTGCCTCACTCGCTCCGAAGTTTGGCTTCCCCGGAGATCACTAATTAATCTTCAGACTTACCGCTCTGCAGACCTTCACCAATAAGTTTCATAACGTTTGGATCTGCCAAGGTAGTCGAATCGCCGACTGCGCGATTTTCGGCAACATCACGAAGTAAGCGACGCATAATTTTTCCACTCCGAGTCTTCGGGAGTTCATTTACTACCAAGATCTGTTTTGGACGTGCAATTGCGCCGATCTCTTTGGTGACATGCGCCTTCAAATCCTTGATGAGCTCATCGCCACCTACGCTTGGAATTCCGCCGCGCAAAATCACAAAGGCAACGATCGCTTGACCTGTCATCGCATCATTCGCACCGACAACCGCGGCCTCTGCCACGTTGTGATGTGAGACCAAAGATGATTCAACTTCAGTCGTCGAAATTCGATGGCCCGATACATTCATAACATCATCAACACGACCCAAGAGCCAGATCGCTCCATCTTCATCCAACTTTGCGCCGTCACCTGCAAAATATTTTCCTGGAAAGCGTGACCAGTACGTTTCGCGATATCGCTCTGGTTCGCCCCAGACACCGCGCAACATGGATGGCCAAGGTTCAGTAAGTACTAAATATCCGCCATTTCCATTCGAGACTTCGCGCCCCTCATCATCGACAACCTTTGCACTAATACCTGGAAGCGCCGCCATTGCCGATCCCGGCTTAGTCGCTGTTACTCCAGGTAGAGGTGAAATCATTAGCCCACCTGTCTCTGTCTGCCACCAGGTATCTACTATCGGGCAACGATTTCCACCAATAACTTCGCGGTACCACATCCAAGCCTCGGGATTAATTGGTTCGCCAACAGATCCGAGCAGGCGCAATGAAGTCAGATCACTGTCAGCGGGATACTCCTCACCCCACTTCATCCACGTACGAATAAGTGTTGGAGCTGTGTACAGGATTGTTACTTTATATTTCTCAATCAACTGAAAGAGGCGATGCTTAGTCGGTGAATCGGGTGTTCCTTCATACATGACCTGTGTTGCACCATTGATCATCGGACCATAGACAACATAGGAGTGTCCAGTAATCCAGCCGATATCTGCGGTGCACCAATAAACATCACTTGTTGGCTTAAGATCAAAGACCGCGCGATGAGTAAAAGAAGTTTGGGTTAGGTACCCACCAGTTGTGTGGAAGATTCCCTTAGGTTTTGCAGTAGTTCCGGATGTGTACAAGATGAAGAGAACTTGTTCTGAATCAAAACTCTCTGCGACATGTTCCGCGCTCTGTCTTTCGACGATCTCATGCCACCAGATATCGCGCCCTGCACTCCAGGCAACATCTTGCGATGTGCGCTTAACGACCAAGACATTTTTAACGTTGTGCTTCCCAGCTGCCAGCGCCTCATCGACAACAGGCTTGAGCGGGAATGCCGATCCTTTACGAAAGCCTCCATCCGAGGTGATAACCAGAGTTGCATCGGCATCTTGAATTCGACTGATCAGCGCGTCGGCACTAAATCCGCCGAAAACCACGGAGTGAGCCGCGCCAATACGGGCGCAGGCCAACATTGCAACAGCCGCCTCCGGAATCATCGGCATATAGATTGCAACGCGATCTCCGGCACTCACTCCAAGTTCCGTGAGGGCATTTGCTGCCTTCTTAACCTCCTGCAGCATCTGGGCGTAGGTAATAGTTCGAGTGTCGCCGGGCTCGCCCTCAAAGTAGAAGGCGACGCGCTCTCCTCGACCTTCAAGGACGTGTCGATCGAGACAGTTATAGGAGGCGTTGAGCTTTCCCCCCACAAACCATTGGGCAAAAGGAGCTTGCCAATCTAGGACTCTCTCCCACTTTTGATCCCACTCGAGGTACTCGGCTTGCTTGGCCCAAAAGGCGAGGCGATCTGCCTCCGCCTCCTGGTAGATGGCGGCTTGGGCGTTCGCCTGGGCGGCAAACTCGGGGCTAGGTGGAAATGTGCGATCTTCGTACGAGAGATTTTCCAAGGAACTCATAGCGGTGAGGCTACCTGCGCCGCTTGCCCCGTACAAGGAATCGAAGCAGTGAAAAAAATCCTGGGAAATTAATGTGACGCATCCCACATTTTTGGGGTTGAGCGAGGATACTAAATATGGGTCATCAGAGTTGATGGCTGCAGGTTATTCACTAGGGAGAACTAGATATGGCAAATGATCGCATGGTTGCTAACCCAGCACCGTTAGGTCTTGCGGCATTCGGGGTTACAACCTTCTTGTTAAGCAGTTCAAACGCTGGCCTCTGGCATAGCGTCGCGGGCTCAGCAGTGATGGGAACGGCCCTCTTTTATGGTGGACTAGTCGGCATCTTGGTTGGCATCATGGAATTTATGCGCGGAGATACCATCGGGGCTACCTTCTTTGGCTCATTCGGAGCCTTCTGGCTATCGCTCTGGTATTGGATGAGCCACCCAGCAATTCAGGCACCCGGCGCACTCGGAGTATTTATTATGTGCTTCGCAGTGAGCTCCTTCGTCTTCTGGATGGCGGTCATGAAGCGCAGCCTCCACCACAATCTCTTCGGATTCCTTCTCACCCTCACCCTCATCTTCCTCTCCTATGGCAATTGGGCAGGTGGCCACTCTGGTGCACTCAAGACCGGTGGCTGGCTAGGCATGATTACCGCCATCATCGCCCTCTACATCGGGGCGAAGCAGATGATCAATGAAGAATATGGAAGAGACCTACTTATGTAGGTAGCTCTTTCTCTGCTTTACGGATATCCGCTAGATATCCACAGCGAGGTCGACTCCACACTCACGGAGTCGACCTCGTCTCATTTGCCCCGATTGCTGGCATTTTTGCCGACCTAACACGTGGCTGCGCCACCTACTGGCGCAGAATCGATCAAAGGGGGCATTGTGTTTGCAATATTTAATGGAGCATTCAAGGTAGTCGCGCACTTACATACTCTTGAGGTGGCGGGTCGTTGGCTGCTTAAAGGAGGCCACGCTCTGGCACATTCCAATTGGGGGTTGCTCGGCATCGACCGCCTACTGAGCCATTTCGGCATTAACTAGTTAGATCTGGCCGGATCTGGCCAGAGAGAGCTCGGCAGTTTTCCAATCCACCCCAAAATGTGGTGGGATTAGCCGTAAGCAAGACAGCCTGACCCAGCGTTGAGCCAGTGGAGTCCTCTTACAGCCGACCATAACCTCACTTTGGGAGAAGATCACTCATGCCAATTGCAACCCCGGAAATTTATGCACAAATGTTGGATCGTGCGAAGGCTGGCGCTTTCGCCTACCCCGCAATCAACGTCTCTTCTTCACAGACACTGATCGGTGCGATCCGCGGATTTGCCGAGGCAGAGTCAGATGGCATCATCCAAATCTCTTGGGGTGGAGCGGAATACCTCTCAGGCTCAACAGTTAAGAACATGGTCGATGGAGCAGTTGCTCTCGCCGAGTTCGCTCATATCGTCGCCAAGAACTACAAGGTAAATATTGGTATTCACACCGATCACTGCCCAGCGGAGAAACTCGATGGCTTCATGCGTCCACTCCTCGCATTCGGTGCCGATCGTCTCAAGTCAGGCAAGGCTCCACTATTCAATTCTCATATGTGGGATGGCTCTGCTGTTTCAATGCCAGAGAACATGAGCATCGCTAAGGAACTTCTTGAGAAGTCAAAGGCTGCAGGAACAATTCTTGAAATTGAGATTGGTGTTGTTGGTGGCGAAGAAGATGGCATTGAGGCAAAGCATGATGCCAAGTTGTATTCAACTCCTGAGGATGCACTACTAACTGTAGAAACTCTTGGTACAGATCCATCTGCACGCTACATGGTCGCTGCAACATTCGGAAACGTCCACGGTGTTTACAAGCCAGGAAATGTAGTTCTACAACCAAAGATTTTGCAGACTCTGCAAGATGCAGTCGCTGCAAAGCTCGGACTTCCAGCAGGATCAAAGCCAATGGATCTCGTCTTCCACGGTGGCTCTGGCTCCTTGCTCTCTGAAATCCGCGAATCACTTGATTACGGTGTAGTTAAGATGAATATCGATACCGATACTCAATATGCCTTTACTCGCCCAATCGTTGATCACGTCTTTAAGAACTATGACGGCGTACTCAAGGTTGATGGCGAAGTTGGAAATAAGAAGGCTTACGACCCACGTGCCTGGGGTAAGGCTGCTGAAGCCGGACTTGCAAAGCGCGTTGTTGAAGCTTGCGAAGATCTTCGTTCTACCGGAACCTCGATCTCTAAGTAAATTTATTTCACGCACCAACTCTCACAAAGGTTAGGAAAAAATGCCTGCTCTAGTACTGCTCGGCGCTCAATGGGGCGATGAAGGTAAGGGTAAGGCGACCGATATCTTGGGAGATCGCGTCGATTATGTTGTCCGCTATCAAGGCGGCAATAACGCTGGTCATACAGTTGTAATTGGTGATCAAAAATATGCGCTGCATCTTTTGCCATCAGGAATCTTGAGTCCCAACGTCGTTCCCGTTATCGGTAACGGCGTTGTGATTGATCCGTCGGTTCTGTTGCAGGAGATCAAGGGACTTAATGAGCGTGGGATCGATACCTCAAAGCTCAAGATCAGCACTAATGCGCATTTAATTACGCCCTATCACCGCACCATCGACAAGGTCTCAGAGCGATTCCTTGGAAACTCTAAGATCGGCACAACTGGTCGTGGCATTGGCCCTGCATATGCCGACAAGATCAACCGCATTGGTATTCGCGTGCAGGATCTCTTCGATCCATCGATTCTCCGGCAAAAAATTGAGAGCGCACTGCGCGACAAGAACCAAATATTGATCAAGGTCTTTAACCGTAAGGGTATTGAAGTTGAAGATGTGGTCAATGAGTACTTGGGTTATGCCGAGATCTTGAAACCATATGTGACCGATACCGTTCTATTGCTTGATCAAGCTCTCAAGGCTGGAAAGAATGTTCTTCTTGAGGGTTCGCAAGGAACTTTGCTCGATGTTGATCACGGAACCTATCCATTTGTAACTTCATCAAACCCAACTGCTGGTGGTGCATCAACTGGTTCCGGAATCGGACCTACCAAGATCACTCGCGTTATTGGAATCGTGAAGGCTTACACAACTCGCGTTGGTTCAGGTCCATTTCCTACTGAACTCTTCGATGAAGACGGCGAAAAATTGCGCACCATTGGCGGCGAGGTTGGAGTAACAACCGGACGTAACCGTCGTTGCGGTTGGTATGACGCTCCCATCGCTCGTTACGCAGTTCGCGTAAATGGGCTAACCGATTTCTTCCTTACCAAGCTCGATGTCTTGACTGGTTGGGAGCAAATTCCGGTCTGTGTTGCGTATGAGATCGACGGTAAGCGCGTTGAAGAACTTCCATCGTCACAATCTGATTTTCACCATGCAAAACCTATTTATGAGTACCTACCTGGTTGGAGCGAGGATATTTCTAAAGCTCGCAGGATTGAGGATCTGCCAGAGAACGCTCGAGCTTACGTAAAGTTCCTCGAAGAAATTTCTGGCGCGCCTATGAGTGCAATCGGAGTTGGACCAGGTCGCGATGAGACCATCGTCGTGAGGGATCTCATTTGAAGGTTCTTCTGATTGGATCGGGCGGCCGCGAACATGCATTGGCGCAGGCGCTGGTGCGCGACCCAGAATTAGAAGAACTCCATGTAGCTCCTGGCAATCCTGGGATCGCAAGCATTGCAACGCTTCATCATCTTGATATCGATAACAATCTCGAAGTTGTAGCGCTCGCCCAACGTTTAGCGGTCGATCTAGTCGTGGTCGGACCCGAGAAACCTTTGGTCAATGGCGTAGCTGATGCTCTGCGCGCTGCTGGAATTGCAACATTTGGACCCAGCGCAATCGCGGCGACACTTGAGGGGTCAAAGGATTTCGCCAAGCAGGTCATGCGTGATGCGGGCGTTCCGACCGCTCGCAGTTTTACGTGTACTACCAAGGCCGAGATGGAATCCGCCCTTGATGCCTTTGGTGCACCGTATGTTGTTAAACATGATGGTCTTGCCGCTGGCAAGGGAGTCGTCGTCACAAACGATCGCCAAATCGCACTCGATCACGCCTATCTCTCCCCACGAGTAGTCATCGAAGAATTCCTCGACGGTCCCGAGGTATCGCTCTTCGGAATCTCTGATGGCACCACAATCTTGGCGATGCAACCCGCCCAAGATTTTAAGAGGGCTTATGACGCAGACCTCGGTCCCAATACTGGTGGCATGGGCGCTTACTCACCTCTTCCTTGGGCTCCAGCAGATATCGTCGAATCAACCCTCACCCAAGTACTCAAACCGACTATTGCTGAGATGAAGGCGCGCGATACACCTTTTATTGGACTTCTCTATGCCGGACTTGCCCTCACCTCCAAAGGTCTACGAGTAATTGAATTCAACGCACGTTTTGGTGACCCTGAGACCCAGGTCCTGCTCCCTAGGCTCAAAACTCCGCTCGCCTCACTTCTCTACAAAGCGGCAACTGGCGCGCTGGCCGGCCACCCACCCCTTGAGTGGTCTACCGATGCCGCCGTCACCGTTGTCCTCGCCTCAGAGGGCTACCCAGCGAACCCGCGATTGGGAGATCCAATTACCGGGGTCGACTCCGTTGTTGGTGCTGATGTCTATCACGCGGGTACAGCGCTTAAAGATGAGGTTCTGCATTCTTCTGGAGGTCGTGTTCTTGCGGTTACCGCGGTCGCAGAAGATCTAACCGCGGCGAGGCTAAAAGCTTACGAAGGGATTTCTAAAATCTCCCTGCGTGGCAGCCACTACCGTCGCGATATCGCCCTGTCGGCATCTACCTCCACCAAAGTAGGGGAGAATTAAGCCATGAGCGTTTTAGCTGATCGTTATGCATCGGCAGCGATGCGCTCCATATGGTCACCCGAATCTAAAATCATTCAAGAGCGCAATTTATGGATTGCGGTTATGCGCGCTCAATCCAAACTGGGACACCACATTCCCGGCGAGGTAATCGCTGATTACGAAAAATTGTTGCCGCAGGTAAACCTCGACTCTATTGATGCTCGCGAGAAATTAACTCGCCATGATGTTAAGGCCCGCATTGAAGAATTTAATGCGCTCGCTGGCCACGAGGCGATTCACGCAGGAATGACCTCACGTGATCTCACCGAAAATGTCGAAGCGATGCAGATTCGCGATGGGTTGCTCTTAATTCAAGATCGCGTCATTGCAACGTTGGCGATGTTGGCTGAACGTGCCGCCCAATATATTGATCAACCAATCGCCGGTCGTTCACACAACGTCGCTGCCCAAGTCACAACACTTGGCAAGAGATTTGCCTCTGCTGCTGAAGAGTTGCTCTTTGCCTACGAACGCGTAGAAAATTTAATTGACCGTTATCCAATTCGTGGAATCAAAGGCCCGGTCGGAACCGCACAAGATTCAGTAGATCTCCTTGGCAGTTCTAGCGCTCACGAGCAATTAGAAAAGGAAGTCGCTGCTCACCTTGGATTCAAGCGCGTGCTTGATTCAACCGGTCAGATCTATCCGCGTTCATTTGATTTTGATGTTGTTACAACATTGGTACAACTCGCCGCCGCCCCATCATCACTCGCGACCTCAATTCGCTTAATGGCCGGTGCTGAATTAGTAACTGAAGGATTTAAAGCTGGCCAGGTCGGATCAAGCGCAATGCCACACAAGATGAATACCCGTTCATGTGAACGCGTCAACGGTCTGGCAGTGATTTTGCGCGGTTACGCCTCCATGGTTGGTGAGTTAAGCGGCGATCAATGGAACGAGGGTGATGTCTCGTGCAGCGTCGTGCGTCGAGTTGCTCTCCCGGATGCTTTTTACGCCATAGATGGATTGCTCGAAACATTTATGACTGTACTTGGTGAGTTTGGAGCCTTCCCAGAGGTTATTAATGCGGAATTGATGCGCTACCTACCTTTCTTAGCCACCACAAAAATTTTAGTAGCTGCGGTTAAAGCCGGAGTGGGCCGCGAAGTGGCACACGAAGCGATTAAAGAACATGCCGTTGCAGCAGCACTAGGAATTCGCGCCGGAAAACCAAACACCATGATCGATGCACTTGCTGCAGATCCTCGTATTCCATTGGATAAGAGCGAGCTACAAGCTTTGCTCTCTTCACCGCTCGAATTCACTGGTGATGCAATGGCACAGACCACGCACGTTATCAATCGCATCGAAGCGATTACATCAAAGCACGCCGCAGCGGCGCAGTACCGTCCATCCAGCATCCGGTGAGCGCTGTGATTGAGGGCTGGAACCATCTGCGCAGTGGAAAAGTAAGAGATCTCTATACAAACACCAACGGTGAACTTCTCATTGTTGCCAGCGATCGAATCTCTGCCTTTGATTACATCTTGCCAACACCAATTCCTGGTAAAGGAAAATTGTTAACGCAACTCTCGCTCTTCTGGTTTGAGATGTTCTTTGATTTGGTTCCTAATCATTTAATTTCGATTGATGTTCCACGTGAAGTTAAAGATCGCGCGGTAATTGTTAAACCTCTAGAGATGTTCCCCATCGAATGTGTAGCCCGCGGTTACCTCACCGGTTCTGGTTGGGTGGAGTATCAAAAGACGCAATCGGTTACAGGTATAGAACTTCCTGCAGGGCTCCTCGACGGATCTAAACTTCCTGAAAATATTTTTACTCCTGCGACGAAGGCTGAGATGGGAGATCACGATGAAAATATCTCCTTTGCGCGTGCCGCAACTATTGTGGGAGAAGATGATGCAAAGAAACTCCAAGAGCTAACTCTTCTGCTCTACTCAACGGCACATGATTATGCGGCGACTCGCGGAATTATCTTGGCCGATACCAAATTTGAATTCGGCCGAGACCACGAAGGTAAGATATGCCTTGGCGATGAGGCCTTAACTCCTGACTCTTCAAGATTTTGGTCAGCTGATACCTGGAAGCCAGGTGGAGCTCAGCCATCATTTGATAAGCAATATGTTCGCGATTGGCTCCTAGCCTCTGGATGGGATCGAAAGAGCCCACCTCCTGAGTTGCCAACTGAAGTCGTTGAGAAGACGCGCGAGCGATACGAAGCCGCTTTCACCTTACTGACCGGAAGGAATATCTAATGGCCACAATTGTCGTGGAAGTTATGCTGAAGCCCGAGATCCTAGATCCGCAGGGACAGGCCGTTGCCGCCGCCCTACCTCGCTTGGGATTCACCTTTGCTAAGGCAGTTCGCCAGGGCAAGCGCTTTGAAATTGAAGTAGAAGGCACTCCTACAGCCGCACAATTGGCCGAAATCGAGAAGGCAGCCGAAACCCTTCTCTCTAACCCAGTTATCGAGACCTACCTAGTAAAGGTCGAGGCCTAATGCGCATTGGAGTCGTAACTTTTCCAGGCTCACTGGATGACACATCTGCGCTTCGGGCGATTCGACTGGCCGGCGGAACTCCAGTTCCGCTCTTTCATGCCAGTGATGATTTGAAAGAGGTAGAGGCTGTTGTCCTACCTGGCGGATTTTCATATGGTGATTACCTGCGTTGTGGTGCAATTTCGCGTTTTGCTCCGATCATGTCATCGATCATCATCGCTGCAGAACATGGATTTCCCGTACTTGGAATCTGCAATGGATTTCAGATTCTCTGCGAATCGCATCTATTGCCTGGAGCGCTGACTCGCAATCAAGGTCTGCATTTTGTCTGCACCGATCAACCCCTTATTGTTGAAAATAACACCACACCATGGACATCTGGGTACTCCAAAGGTGATCGATTGGTTATTCCGATCAAAAATGGTGAAGGCTCATTCCAAGCTAGTGCACAAACTCTTGCAGAGCTGGAGTCAGAGGGACGCGTCGTTCTTCGTTATGCTGACAAGAATCCCAACGGTTCCAAAAACGATATCGCTGGAATAACAAATGCTCGTGGAAATGTTGTTGGCGTGATGCCACATCCAGAGCAAGCAGTTGAATCACTGACTGGTCCAAGTGAAGATGGATTGAAATTCTTTACCTCGGTTCTGCAGAGCATGGTGGGTCGATAATGGCGCTTGATACTGTTGCAAATGCTGCGGCACATCCAGAAGTTGTTCAGCCTTGGCGCGAACTTGGACTCAAAGAGGATGAGTACTCTCGCATCAAAGAGATTTTAGGTCGACGTCCAACTGCATCTGAACTAGCAATGTATTCGGTGATGTGGTCTGAACACTGTTCCTACAAATCATCGAAGGTTCATCTAAAACAATTTGGCGAGAAAGCTCCGCACTCTGATGCACTTCTGGTTGGCATCGGTGAAAACGCCGGCGTGGTTGATATCGGTCAGGGTTATGCAGTCACCTTCAAGATTGAGTCACACAATCACCCATCTTTCGTTGAGCCATATCAAGGCGCAGCAACTGGCGTCGGTGGAATTGTTCGCGATATTTTGACGATGGGCGCACGTCCCATCGCAGTGATGGATCCTCTCCGTTTTGGTCCTGCGGATGCTCCTGATACGCGTCGCGTACTCCCGGGAATTGTCGCTGGCGTTGGTGGATACGGAAACTGTTTGGGTCTTCCCAATATCGGCGGAGAAGTAGTGTTTGACGCTACTTATGCGGGCAATCCATTAGTAAATGCCTTGTGCGTTGGCGTGATGCGCCATGAAGATATCAAGCTAGCAACCGCTCATGGAACCGGCAATCTAGTGGTTCTCTTTGGTGCCAAGACTGGTGGAGATGGAATCGGTGGAGTTTCGGTACTTGCCTCTGAGACCTTTGCTACCGGCAAAGCCGCTAAGCGTCCATCAGTTCAAGTTGGCGATCCCTTTGCTGAAAAAGTTCTTATCGAATGTTCTCTGGAGATTTTTGCAGAGGATTTGGTTGTAGGTATTCAAGATCTTGGTGGTGCTGGACTTTCATGTGCAACCAGTGAATTGGCATCTGCTGGTTCTGGCGGAATGTCGATCCAACTTGAGAAAGTTCCGTTGCGCGATCCCTCATTGTCACCCGAAGAAATTCTGATGTCTGAGTCACAAGAGCGCATGTGCGCGATTATCGAACCCGCAAAATTAGCTCGCTTCATGCAGATTTGTAAGAAGTGGGATGTAACGGCAACTGTGATCGGCGAAGTCACCGAAGGTACACGTCTTGAAATTACTTTCAATGGTGAACTTATCGTTGATGTTCCACCACGCACTGTCGCACACGATGGTCCGGTTTATAACCGCCCAATCGCAAAGCCTGCCTATTTAGAGACCCTTACTCCAACTTCTCTTCCCGCTGTTGATTCAGCAGATGCGATTAAGTCCGAACTTTTGAGATTGATCTCATCTCCCAATATCGCAGATAAATCTTGGGTCACCGATCAATATGATCGATATGTCCAAGGTAACTCTGTGCTCTCTCAACCAGAAGATTCTGGAATGGTCCGTATTGACGAGAAGACAAATCTAGGCGTTGCGATCTCGACCGATGCAAACGCTCGTTGGTCTTACCTCGATCCATACAACGGCGCAAAGTTGGCGCTTCTTGAGTCTTGTCGCAATATTGCTACAACTGGAGCCAAACCTCTTGCTGTAACCAACTGTCTCAACTTCGGCTCCCCTGAGGATCCAGGAGTTATGTGGCAATTTGCCGAGACAGTTCGCGGCCTGGCAGATATCTGTTTAGAGATGGGCTTGCCAGTAACCGGTGGCAACGTCTCCTTCTATAACCAGACTGGAAGCGTCGCGATCTTGCCGACTCCAGTAATCGGCGTGCTCGGAGTTATTCAAGATGTCACCACACGTACCAAGATGGGCATTCCCGCCGCTGGTCTGCAGATCTTCCAATTAGGAAATACCGCAGATAATTTCAGCGGATCTGAGTGGGCTCACCTTCATGGACAGATGGGCGATCACGCCCCAACTCCAGATGTTGCCGCTGAGGTTCGTTTGATCAATCTCATGCTCGAGGCGCAACCATTCTTGGAATCTGCTCACGACCTGAGCGATGGTGGTTTAGCTGCCGCGATAACCGAAGCCACCCTGCGAAATGGCGTTGGAGCCACAATCTCGCTCCCTGGTGAGTACATCCCGGGAGGTGTGGCCGCTGCCCTCTTCGCTGAAACCCCTGGACGAGTCCTCATCACGGTTGACCCAAAGAACCAAGAGGCCCTTACCGCCCTCGCCACCAACTATGAAGTTCCGATGCATGAGCTCGGAGTAAGCGGCGGGGATAGCCTGGTCATCAATGAGGCGGTTATTTCACTCACAGAACTTCGAGCCGCCCATACCGAAACCCTGCCTCGGCTATTTGGATAAGAGGTAGTCATGGCCCGTGATCCTTTAGTTCTGGCGCAGGTCAAGGCGCTCTTGGATCAGATCAGCCAGATCGCACCAGGTCACGCGGTAGAACTTCGCATCCCTCCCTATGCTGCAATTCAATGTTGCGAAGGACCAAAGCACACTCGAGGTACTCCGCCTAACGTAGTTGAGATGGGTGCCGAGCAATTGATTGGTCTCTTAGATGGATCCCTCGATTGGGCGGATGGAATTCGAGATGGTCGCATTACTGCGAGTGGGGAACGCTCCGATCTCTCTCAGTTGTTTCAGCAGGCCGCCGCGACAATTAGGATTGCAGAGTGACAAAGCGCCCAGATGGAAAACTCACCTTCGAGACTTTCCCTGGTGAAAAAGGCCCGCAAGATGAGTGTGGCGTATTTGGTGTCTGGGCTCCTGATGAAGAAGTCGCAAAACTAACTTTTTATGGACTTTATGCGTTGCAGCATCGTGGTCAAGAGTCGGCGGGTATTGCAACATCTGATGGCAAGCGAATTGTTGTCTACAAAGATATGGGTTTAGTCTCGCAGGTTTTTACTGAAAATGATTTAGCGACGCTCACTGGAAATTTAGCGATCGGACATTGTCGTTACTCGACAACCGGTTCATCTACCTGGGCCAATGCGCAACCAACACTTCGCTCAACAGATCACGGGACACTTGCGCTCGCTCACAATGGAAATTTAACTAACACGGGAGATCTGGCAGAGACACTTGCAAAGATCGCACCGAAGAACGACAACAGCATGAACGCTACGACCGATACCGAAATTATGACGGCACTCATCGCGGCTCAAAAGGGAAAGAACTTTGAAAGTTCTGCTCTAGAAGTTTTGCCATTGCTCAAGGGAGCTTTCTCACTGGTGTTTATGGATGAACACACCTTGTACGCAGCGCGCGATCGCAACGGTGTAAGGCCACTTGTTATAGGCAAACTCGATCATGGTTGGGTTGTTGCATCTGAATCAGCGGCGCTGGATATTGTGGGTGCAGCATTTGTCCGCGAGGTCGAGTGCGGTGAATTCATTGCGATCGATGAGAACGGTCTGCGCTCTACACACTGGGCTACTCCGGAGCCTAAGGGCTGCATCTTTGAGTACGTCTACTTGGCTCGTCCTGATACCTCGATCGCGGGTCGCAACGTTCACACCACTCGCGTTGCTCTAGGTGCTCAACTCGCTAAAGAACATCCGGTCGCGGCTGATCTAGTTATCCCGGTTCCAGAGTCAGGCACGCCAGCTGCGGTTGGTTATGCCCGCGAATCAGGTATTCCGTATGGGGCAGGGCTCGTAAAAAACTCGTATGTTGGCCGCACATTTATTCAACCGAGCCAGACAATTCGCCAACTGGGCATACGTTTGAAGCTCAATCCCCTGCGAGATGTCATTGAGGGCAAACGCATCGTTGTCGTCGATGACTCCATTGTTCGTGGCAACACCCAACGCGCTTTAATTCGTATGTTGCGCGAAGCGGGAGCTCTCGAGATTCACGTTCGTATCTCATCGCCTCCAGTTAAATGGCCTTGCTATTACGGTATCGATTTTGCCTCACGCGCTGAACTTATTGCCGCAGGACTTGAGGTAGAAGAGATTCGTCGTTCCATTGGTGCAGATTCTCTGGGTTATGTATCGATGGAAGGCTTGGTCGAAGCAACAACAATTGCTGAATCAAAACTCTGCACCGCGTGTTTCACCGGCGAATACCCCATTGATATTCCAACGGATCTATCGGCCGGCAAAAATCTTCTTGAGATTGTGAATCGATACGAATGAGTTCGTATGAAGAGGCTGGGGTAGATATTGAAGCGGGAGATGCAGCAGTTCAATTAATGAAGGCGCATCTTGCCAAGGCAAGACGCAAGGAAGTTGTTGGTGATATCGGTGGCTTCGCCGGCCTCTTTGATATCTCCGCACTTAAGAAATTCAATCGCCCACTTCTTGCAACCTCCACTGATGGAGTTGGTACAAAGACTGAGATCGCTCGCCTGCTCGGAAAGTACGACACCATCGGCGAAGATCTCGTCGCGATGGTCGTGGATGATTTGGTTGTGTGTGGTGCTGAACCACTCTTTATGACCGACTACATCGCTGTCGGAAAAGTTTTCCCAGAACGAATTGCAGAGATCGTTAAAGGCATTGCCATCGGTTGCCAAAAGGCGGGTACCGCACTTGTTGGTGGCGAGACCGCGGAGCATCCTGGACTTTTGGGTGAAGATGAATTTGATATTGCGGGTGCTGCAACCGGTGCAGTCGATCACGAAAATCTGTTAGGCGAACATTTGATCAAAGAGGGCGATGCAATTATTGCGATGCCCGCTTCGGGGTTGCATGCCAATGGTTACTCCTTAGTGCGCCACATCATTAAGAATCAGAACCTCAATCTTGCTCAGCATCATGACGAATTTGGTAAGACTCTTGGAGAGGTGCTCCTCACCCCAACCGAGATCTACGCCTTGGATTGCCTGGCGCTGCACCGCGGCCTAAAAGAGCAGCTCCATGGATATGCCCACATCACTGGGGGCGGATTGGCGGCCAATACCGCCCGAGTTATCCCTGACCACCTCAGCGCCACCTTTGATCGGAGCACCTGGGCTCTTCCTGCAGAAATGGCCTACTTGGCCCAGGTCGGAGGGGTCGCCCAACCTGATCTAGAGAAGACCTGGAACTGCGGGATTGGAATGGTCGCCATCGTGGACTCGCTCGCAGCCGATCTAGCCCTGCGGAGCCTGGCGGCCCGCGGCATGAAGGCCTGGGTCTGTGGGAAAATTGAGCGTAGAACCGCCGAAAGTGGCGCCGCATTGGTAGGTAACTACCAAGCGCGATAACCTTCGCACCTGACGAAATTACACACATAAGAATAGATATATAGAAGAAGGAGGTCTCGCTATGGGGCGTGGCCGACAGAAAGCTAAAGCGACCAGAGTCGCACGCGATCTTAAATATTCCGGTCCAGATATGGATCTAGAGCGTCTTGCAAAGGAACTTCACGGTGAGGTGCCAGTAAGCACAACGGTCACCGATGAGAGTGATGAAGATCCATATGCAGATGACAATTACGCCAAGCGCGCGTAATTAATTTATTCGCGCAATAATTCATTACATGCGTCCAACACCCTATGTTGCATCCCTGCGGGTGTATGAGCCAATAAGCGCCTTTGAGCCAGCAGATCAGTTGCGCTGGGAGGCAATCCCGATTACCTCCTCGACCGGTTATGACGAGCAGATCCGTGCACTTCGAGATTGATCTCATGCAGAGCCCCCAGCGCTCACGGCAGATGGTGCACATATTCTCGAATTTGAGGGAAAGCGATATGTTGCGCCTTGGAGCACTGCCGCTAGATCATGGGCGGCGCTCGCAACTTTTAAAGAGTCGATGCCGGTTAATGTGGCGCGCTACTTCGTCCCATCAAATGTTGAAGAAGCGATCCTGGTTAATTCAGAGAGCGTTGAAGATAAAGTCCCACACATCTTTACCGAGACCTGGGTGATTCCACCTCGCTGGTTCTCGCTCTTTGAACCAGATGAAAGATTGCGCGGTCATAATGAGGATGGCGCATTCACTGTCTTACGCACCTCTATTTCAAATGCCAAGAAGCGTTGCATGTTCACACATCAGAGCGTTGTTGGTGCATTTGGAAATGGACCCATCGAGCAAGAGATTGCAGATCTCTTGGAGTGGCTCAATATGTTCCACCCCGAATCACTCGTGGAACTCGATTACGGTGGGCTGGCTAATTATTTGGAGCAGACCCTCAAAGAAGATGGATTTGAAGGACTCGAAGCAGATTCCTCGGTCGAAGATATCCAGCTCTCACTCGGCGGCTTATCCACTGGCGACGGTGCAAAGGCTGGCCTCGGATACGAGCGATTGATCTCCAGGTGGCGCAAGGTCGCGGCGCTAGAACAGGCCACATAAACCCAGAAAAAATTTTGCTCAACCCCTTGTCATAACGGTCTGATAACAGGAATACTGCACCCATATCGGTGCGAAATGGACATTTCGCCAAATCACCAACGGGGGCGACGATGAGCGAACAAGAGACACTTGCTAACGCCATCGGAAGTTGCCGCATTATTTAGAGTTGATCCCAAGACAGTCACACGTTGGGCCAAGGCAGGAAAATTAACCAGTATTCGAACCTTAGGTGGCCATCGTCGTTACAAAGAGTCTGAGGTAACTGCCCTTTTGAAATCGATTCCGGGCGGAATTTCTAGTAATTAATTAAGCGTGGCTCGGGACAGGATCGAACTGTCGACCTCACGATTTTCAGTCGCGCGCTCGTACCAACTGAGCTACCGAGCCAATATTTCTCACGCTTTTGATGCGTGCGATAAAGGTATTTAGCGACCCAGACGGGACTTGAACCCGCGACCTCCGCCGTGACAGGGCGGCGCGCTAACCAACTGCGCTACTGGGCCAAACTTATTTTCATAAGTTAGCTGTACTACTTCGCTTACTGCGCTCCCCAACCGTTCCCAGTTGGCGAGAGTGCCCCCAACGGGGTTCGAACCCGTGTTACCGCCGTGAAAGGGCGATGTCCTAGGCCTCTAGACGATGGGGACTAGAAGCGAAGGCTAAGGGTATCGGAGAGTTGAGCCCAATCAAAACCAGTTAAAAAGCCTCGGAAATCGATGATTTCCGAGGCTTAATCAGGTGAGCGAGATTTACTTAATGGCCCATTCGGTAGTGACAGAGACCGTTACCGACTGTTGTCCGAGGTCGATCTGAGCCGGAGTCGTAGCTGCGGCATCAGTCTTTGCCATTGCCATAACGAGAGGAACCGGGATTGGAGTTCTGAACGCTCTCATCGATCGTCAAAATCTTTCCGAACTTGGCGCCTGCCAGCGATGCATAACTTGCCGCCTTGGCCTTAGCGGTGGCAATTGCTTGAACGCGAGCAGTTGCTTCTGCAGCGCTCTCATCAAAGACATAAGAAGATGTGCCATTTACCTGGAGGGCATTACCTACCGCATTTTGCGCAGCCGAGACGATAGCTCCAGCGTTTGCAGCGTTGCGAATAATTACAGTGAAGTGTTGAGTTGCTTGGTAACCAGAGATCTTTGAGGTTCCATTAGGTGAGTACACATAGTTTGGGGATACATTCAGAGTTGAGTCTGAATGTACTTAGCAAGTACACCAGAAGAGATAAGGGTCTGACGGAAGGTCTGCGCTGACTTGCTTGTGCTAGAGAGAGCGGCAGCACTGCTATTGCCTTTGCTGGTGATGCTGGCATCTAAGCGAACTGCGTCAGGAACGACTGTCGTAGTTCCGGTACCAACTACAGTTACATAACGCTGTGTTGTTGAGGGATTTTGATGAATTGCAATCGCTAATACCGAGAAGGTAAGAATTGCAAAGAAGATTCCGCGAAATATTTTCATGATGAATCTTCCCATGCCTATCTGAGTTTTGTATCCATAAATAGTGAGAGAATGCTGTCATGAGTTTCTTATCGGTATGCAGTACAGAGACGATAAGGGATGCAGCCTTAGCCTTAAAAAATAGACATTTAGTTGCCTTTCCTACTGAGACCGTTTATGGACTCGGTGCGGATGCAACTAATGCTGAGGCGATTGCGCGGGTATATGAGGCGAAGGGTCGACCGGCCGATCACCCATTAATTGTCCATATCGCCTCCTGGATGGATTGGGCGAATGGGCGTCGCGATATTCCCGAATATGCAATTACCTTGGCTCGAGATTTCTGGCCCGGGCCTATGACTTTGGTACTCAAGAGATCAGGGTTAGCACAGGACTTTATTACTGGTGGACAAGATACTGTCGGCTTGCGAGTCCCCGCCCACCCAATTGCACTTGCTCTTATTAAGGAATTCATCAGCCGAGGGCGGTACCGGTATCGCAGCCCCTAGTGCAAATCGATTCGGTGCAGTCTCTCCTACAACTGCATCGGCAGTGGAAGAAGAACTTGCACAATATTTATTAGCAGATGATTTGATTTTGGATGGTGGCCCATGTCTAGTGGGAGTTGAATCCACCATCATTGATTGCACCGGCCCCGCTCCCATGATTCTGCGCCTTGGTGCAATTACGCCACTTATGGTTGAGGAGTCCACTGGGCTGTTAGCGTTGGAATCAAATCCTGCAGCGATCAGAGTTTCGGGATCCCTTAATTCGCACTACTCGCCCAAAGCAAAAGTTCTCTTAGATGTAGTTGCTCAATCGGGAGATGGACTCATTGCCCCAGATCAAATCCCAACTCCCAATGGAGTAGTTCGTCTCTCGGCTCCGAGTTCCATAGAGGAATATGCCCGCGAGCTCTACCTGGCTTTACGAAAGGCCGATCAACTTGGGCTTGAGGTTGTTGTTGTCCTTCAACCAGGTGGCGATGGATTGGCTGCAGCCATTCGCGACCGATTGCAACGCTCGGCCTTCATCGAATGATTGCTCGGAAATCGCCTAAATAATCTCCTGTAGAGTACGGCTCCACGTTTAGTTAGTTATTGGGGCCCCTAGCTCAGTCGGTAGAGCAACGGACTTTTAATCCGTGGGTCGTCGGTTCGAGCCCGACGGGGCCCACTCACGCGTACCTCGCACCTACTTAACTGAAATACCCCATGCATATAGTTCTTCGAGGTTCCATTGCTGCCAGGTCATCTGCAGGGTCTGACCCCAGGTGACAACGACTGGGCCAGTAGGGGTGTAACCGTCGACGACAACCCAGTGGTAGGAATCTGTGGGCATTTGCCGGCCAGCGAAGCTTTGACCGACTGTGAAATGAAGTTGAACGATCAAGGCCTTGACGCTTGGGTCGTTGATAGCGTTCATAACGCTCTGCGAATCTGGATTTATCAGATTGGTGTGGCTCAAATAAGAGCCTCCGATTCCATTGGCCATCCAATATTCAAAGACTTGATCATTGCTAAGTCCGAGGCTACCTCCGACAGATTTGGAATATTCGGTTTCTATCTGTGACTCAGATGGGGCGCTGCCTAATGCAATCTGCTCCCAGTCGGCAACGGCGGCGAAGGTGCAGTCTTGTAACTTAGATACAGAATCATTGCCATAGGTTGGGAAGCTGATGACTCCAGGGCCTAGGTTGCAGGCGACAAGGTTTGCGGCACATGGTTGAACGACCCCGCTATTTTGATCTGCCAGACCATTTTGCGAGGAGGTTTTAGTTGGAGTCGTGGCTGAGGTAGATGTGACCTTTGACATTACGTGGCCGTGCGTGCCATTTGGCACAAAGGCACCGGTGGCACCAGGTAGGTGAGCTCCAGAAAAAAGGAGTCCTAAGCAGACAATTCCAAGCGTTGTACCAGCCACGGTGCGGAGGATTGAGAGCTTATGTGCCTTAGCGCCCATTTCAACCCCTTACAGAACCTAAGAGATCAACTGATCTTCGATGTCTGTAATCTGCCTGAGCGCGAGGAAGTAGACATCGGCGAATACCTCAAAAGGAGGCGTGGAAGACCGAGCAAAAATAAATGGGAAAACCCTTACTCCACTAGGGATGAGTACTTACAATTAAAGCCGATTCCTTATCTCGATGACGACGCGCGAATCGGTAGTCGAGTTGAAGGCCTAGAGCACTAGGAAAAAGGAGTGTGTTTTGATGGATACACCACACAGCATCGAAGGCTCTATTAAGCGTTTTAGTAGTAGACGACCACCCCTTTTTTAGGGCAGGAATATCGGAGCGAATCAATCGCATTGGTGAAGAGACTCTTTTTGGCTGGTGAGGCAGAAGATGGCGATTCAGCATATAAATTGGCGGGCAGCCTTAAAACCGCAGGTGATTTTAATGGATGTCAATATGCCTTCCGTGGATGGAATTAGTGCAACTGCAAAGATAAAGAGAGATTATCCAGAAATTAAAATAATTGCCCTATCTGCCTCAGGTTCAGTTGATGATGTGAAAGCAATCTTGCAGGCAGGGGCAGATGGGTATTTGCTCAAGACCGTGACCGGCAAAGAGTTACACGAGGCTATCGTTGAAGTAATGGCCGGCGGATCGGTGTTGACCCCTGCTGTGGCACGTGAGTTGATACAAGATCTAAACAAACCCAATCAAACTGCCACCAAGCTATCGGATCGTGAACTTCAAATATTAAAATTAGCGGCAGATGGCGCCTCTAATGAACGAATCGCGCGAGAACTTTTCTTGAGCGTGCGAACAGTGGAGGCTCATTTTCATCACATATTTCAAAAGATAGAAGTCTCTTCACGGACGGAAGCAGTGGTGAAAGCCCTAAAAGCTCAAATTAATTTAAATTTCGTAATCCACCTTGGGACTCATCGGGAGGATGAACTCAAAGGTCGTTCCTCTGTTAGGTGCGCTCTGTAACAAAATCAAGGATCCTCCCATCATCTCTGCTAAGTCGCGGCTTATGGATAACCCAAGCCCCGCACCTCCATGTTTACGAGATACTTCTTCATCGCCTTGACGAAACATTTCAAAAATAATTTCGTGGTCGCTCTCGGGAATCCCGATCCCAGTATCTGTAACCAGAAACCTCACCGCGGATTGTGCAGTTTCTGCAGGGGTTATAAGGTTCCCTCCGCTGGAAACAACCTTCTCTACCCGAAGAGAAATGCGACCTTCTTTCGTGAATTTAATAGCATTGAAAAGCAGATTATTTACTACTTGTCGCACGCGGATTTCATCTATGATCGCGCTCCTTGGTAAGTCATCTGCAAGTGTGACGCTAAATTCCAATTGCTTCTTAACGGCAATGGGAAAACATATTTTGTAAATGCGATCTACTAGTTCCTCGAGATCCACCCGGGTGTAATTTAGAGAGATATTCCCCGTTTCAATCTTAGAAAAATCTAATATATCGTTGACCAAATTCAAGAGATCAGTCCCAGCTTCATGGATCATTTTTGCAAACCCAACTTCTTTATCGCTCAAATTGCCGTCAGGGTTCTCAGCTAAAAGTTCAGAAATTATCAACAGACTTACCAAGGGGGTTCTGAGTTCATGCGACATGTTCGAAAGAAACTGTGTTTTGTATTTGGAGTTTAACTCCAGTTCTCGGGCTTTAATATTGAGTTGCTTTGTGAGTTCGAGCGATTCGGCAAGAGCATCGCGCGAGATATTGATATTTCTGACATTGTGAATGCCTAACCCCATGATCGGTGCACCTTGTTTTAAGTATTCAATTTCACCAGGTGTGAACGAAACATCCTTTACTAAAATCAGTACAGCCAAAGTCTCCTCGGCAAAAACGATCGGAACTCGAGCAATAAACGAGGTTTTGCTTCAATAGGTGGGCTCGCAAAGTGCAGGTAATTTGCTGGGTCATCACATATAACGCTGACCTCGCTTTCCGATGTCAGCGGCACTATGGCCACAGGAAGATCTGTGCTCCTAACTGTACTACTCGTAAATTGCATATCTTCCATTTGAGCTAGTAGCGAATAATTCGAACCCTTGCCAATTATTGGCTTTTGATACAGGGCGCCTGTGTCTACGCTTAACACATTAGATATTCCAGTGAGCACTGCTTCAGCTACTTTTTCTAGATTACTTTCAGTTTGCACTAGATAACTGAGTGATGCGATTTCGCTTGCAATTGAGTTCTGTAGCTTTCTTCGCTCCTCGGCTTCACGGAGAGCACCAATCAATCTGTTGATGCTGGGCGACAGTACGCCGAGATCTCCATAGCAATCTGAACTTAGTTCCTCAATTAATTTTCCGTTTGCCATGTCATCTAATAAGTGAGTGACATGTTCCATATGTTTTCCGGCATTCTCCACGACAGCATTGAGATCTGCTGCTATATCTCTGTATTTTCCGGGCCATATTTCTATATCTATTGGCGCATCAAGGCGACCCTCCTCTTTCACCTGATCAAAAGCCGCAATTAATTGCTCTGAAAAATCGGCCCTAACTTTGCAATCCGATTTATTGTGCGAGCTACATCTCCCGCCGTTCCCTCCCAATCGGTGGGCAAGGAACTAGAAAAATCTGAGAAGAAGTTACCTTCTAGGAATTCCAAAATCTCTTTGAAGCGAGGGTCTTCTTCAGGCTTAGGAAGCTGAAAATCAGGTTCCATTTTTACCCCCATAACAGATTAACTGCTGCGCCGTTGTATTCAGGATAAACACTCTTCACCGAATTGGGGAGGGTGGTGGCACTCCCAGCAGGAGTTTTCACCTATATTTTTAGCTCTCTCTTTAGGCTAAAGTCCTGACGTGGCGCTCCACTTCAGCGGCTATGCGTGCCAAGTCGAGATGTTCAAAATAAGGAAATACAGAAGTTCCATCCAAATTTAGCCCATTAAAAAAGATATCGAGAAGACTATGCCTACCCAATTGATTCGATTTTTAGATGCTAAGAACGAGGTACAGGTTGGTATTCGAAGTAATGATTCAGGCTCAGCGTATTTAATTCCAGTCGAATCTATGGCAAGCCTTTTAATGCTCTCACTGCCCGATCTCCGCATAGCCGTCGAAGCCGCGCTTGCTAGTGGTATCAGCAGTGAGATCAGATACCTGTTGCCTCCGGTGGACCAATTGACCGAGGTTTGGGCGGCGGGCGTTACCTACAAGAGGTCGCGTGCGGCCAGAGAAGAAGAGAGCGATCACTCCGATGTTTATTCGCGAGTCTATGATGCAGCGCGGCCAGAGCTATTTTTTAAGAGCGTTGCCTGGAGAGTGGTCGGGCACGCAGAACCGATCGGTGTAAGAGCCGACTCGACCATCAATGCTCCTGAACCTGAGTTGGCTTTAGTCTGTAACAGCTCCGGTGAAATAGCAGGAGTAACTATTTGTGATGATGTCTCCTCCCGCAATATTGAGGGCGAGAACCCTCTATATCTGCCGCAGGCAAAGGTCTATCTAGGATCGGCTGCGGTCGGTCCCGGAATTGTTCCAATCTGGGAGATTGCGGATATGTACGCTCTCGATATTTCTATTACCGTGGAACGTAACGCTGCGATTGTGTGGGAGGGAAGCACTTCAACCCGAGAGATGCACAGAAAATTTGAAGAACTAGTTGACTATCTATTTCTGCATATGAGCTTTCCGCAAGGTGCAATCTTGAGCACCGGAACTGGCCTCGTGCCATCGCTGGATTTCAATCTATCCCCCGACGATGTAGTGACTGTACACATTGTCCACATTGGCACTCTAAGAAATCGAGTTATCTCTGCGTCACACCAAAACTTTGGTTGGCTCTCTAACGGCCCCGCGCGGTCGGTCCAATTGCAGGGGCTCTAAGCCTTCCTTAGGATTGCCTGGTTCATCGACCTAAAAGGGGAATTCTGTGTCCGATACGACCAGCGTAAAGAAGAGCCATCGCCGATTTATTTGGGTTGCATCATCTGCCATTGTTCTTTGGCTACTCATTGGTGGCGTAGCAGGTCCCTTGTTCGGAAATCTTTCGAGTGTTCAGAAAAACGATAACTCTAAATTCTTGCCGGCTGGCTCAGAAGCCTCGCGCGCATCAGATGCCATCTTGAAGTTTTCTGACACCACCTCTAATAGCCAATTTCCAACTCTGATCCTCTTTGAAGGAAAAGTTGATGCAAGCAAGGTTGCGTCAGCAAATGCATTTGTGCAATCTCTCGCTAGCAAGAATCTCGTGGATTCCAAGGGAACCCTCATTAAGGATGCTAAAGGCAACCCAATCTCGATTCCAATCTCTAAATACCTTTCGCCTGGGGCGCCAATCTCTGCATTCCCTTCTGCGAAGAGTGATGCAATCTTGGCCAATCTTCCGGTCGATGCGAACCTCTCACAGAAGACTCTTCCTGATAAGAAGCCAGCTCTACTCGAGATTGTTACGACGGTTCGTTTTTACGCAACCCAATACGCGCAAGCCAATGGTTTCATCACTCATACAACTGGCTTAGGTGGACTTCTTGGCGACCTTTTTAATGCCTTTAGCGGTCTTGATTCCAGCTTTGCTTCTAGTTACTGGAATTGTCATCTACGTTATCTTGGTTATCGTCTACCGTTCATTGTTGCTAGGGGTTTTGCCTTTAATTTCAGCCATACTGGCACTCGCACTTTCCGGCGGAGTTATCTACGAACTTGCTAAGCACAATGTAATCACTCTTGATGGACAATCGCAGGGAATTCTCTCCGTACTTGTTCTCGGTGCGGCGACCGACTACGCACTCTTGCTCATTGCACGATATCGCGAAGAACTCCATCACTACGAACATCGTGTAGATGCGATGAAGGTGGCGTGGCGCGGCGTCGTTGAACCGATTATTGCCTCCGGAACAACCGTTGCGCTGGGTCTTTTGGTTCTGCTTCTCTCCCAACTCACCAACAATCGAGGTCTGGGACCGGTTGGTGCGATTGGCATCATCTGCGCGATGATTACTATTTTGACCTTGCTACCTGCACTGCTGGTTTTATGTGGGCGCTGGATCTTTTGGCCCAAGATTCCAAAGTTTCGTGCAGAAGATGAAAAGCTCACAGGGATCTGGTCAAAGGTGGCAGACTCTACTGAGCGAAATCCCCGTAAATACGGAGCGGTTGCAATTCTAGTCCTGGTAATTCTGGCAGCCTTTGCCGTGACCCTGCATCCGAATGGCCTTTCAACGGCGCAATCTTTCACCAAGCCCACGGACTCGGTTATCGGGCAAGAACAATTGACGACCTACTTCCCTGGAGGGCAAGGTCAACCAACACAGGTCGTCGTTAGCTGCCGATAAAGCTCAAGGCTGTAGCAACCAAGTTGCTGACCCTCGCGGGAGTTAGCCAGATTGCTCCACAGATGGAAAGTCCAACGTCTACCGCGGTCAAAGTAGTAGGTGGCAAGGTTTTGCTGAACGTGACGCTGGCATATGGTCCAGATACGGCGAAGGCAATCAAGTTGATACCGCCAATTCGCAGCGGAGGCCCGCCAGATTGACCCGACGTGCGCTTGTGGGTGGAACATTCGTCGATCTACTACGACATTGATGCCGCGACGCGCACACGATCAAAAGGTGATTATTCCTCTCATCTTGTTGCTCGATCTCGCTTGATCTTGGCCTTGCTCCTGCGATCAATTGCAGCATTCGCTACTGCTCCTGGGCTCTGTCGTTATTTCCTACTATGCGACATTGGGAGCCTGTTCTCTCGCCTTCCACCACCTCTTCCACTTTGCGGGTGAGGACTCATCCTTCCCACTCTTCGCCTTTGTATTCTTGGTCGCACTTGGCATCGATTACAACATCTTCTTGATGACTCGCGTTCGTGAAGAGACCATCAAATCTGGAACTCGAGCAGGTATGACCAAAGGTGTAACAGTGACTGGTGGAGTTATTACCTCCGCGGGAATTGTGCTCGCTGCAACATTCAGCGTGCTTGGAATTTTGCCGTTGGTATTCCTTGCTGAACTAGGTTTCGCAGTGGCATTTGGCGTGCTGCTCGACACGCTGCTCGTGCGCTCCATCTTGGTTCCGGCCCTGGTTCACAGCATTGGTCCAAAGGTCTGGTGGCCTTCTAAACTGCAGCATGATTAATTTTTCTGCAGAAGTCAGCGCGGCGATCACCGCCGGTCGGCCGATCGTTGCGCTGGAATCCACCATCATCAGCCATGGCTTACCTCGCCCTCGCAATCTGGAGGTTGCGCTAGAGGTTGAGGCGATAGTTCGAAGCGAAGGCGCGGTCCCCGCGACCATCGCTCTCATTGATGGCGTGGTTCACATAGGTTTGGAACGCGATGAACTGGAGCGAATTGCCAACGATGACGATGTCGTTAAAGCATCAACTCGAGATCTCGCTGTTATTGAGGCCACTAAGCGCTCAGCTGCAACGACCGTCGCCGCTACTGCTCACCTTGCCGAATTAGTTGGAATTAAAGTCTTTGCAACTGGCGGACTTGGAGGAGTTCATCGCGGCCACTCCTACGATGAGTCGGCCGATCTGATCGCCCTGGCTGAGACCCCAATAGTGATCGTCTGCGCCGGAGTGAAATCAATCCTCGATGTACCTGGCACTCTGGAGCGACTTGAGACCTTTGCAGTTCCTGTACTGGGTTTTCGTACTAACAAGTTCCCGGGCTTCTACCTCACGGAGTCGGGTTACGAGGTTGAACATCGAGTTGATAGCGTTGAAGAGATTACCCAGATCTGGAGTAATCGATTTGGTTTGCGCACCGAGGATCGAGCTATCGTGATTGCAAATCCAGTAGTCAATCAAATGGATCTAGCTCTCCACAATGAGATATTGGAATCTGGTTTGAAGTCTGCTGAAGAGAATCACATCACTGGCAAAGCGGTGACCCCCTTCTTGCTGGAGTATTTCCATACTCAAAGTAAAGGAGAATCCCTCCGCGTTAACATCGACATTATCAAGGCGAATTCACTTCTGGCTGCGCAGATTGCAATCTCCCTTAATACAGCTACTCCCAACAACTAAATGACCAAGGTTCTCTGCATCGGTGACATCATGCTAGATGTCACCGCAGTAGTCGGCGCTCCTATCCGGCAGGGAGTGGAAACTCGCGCGGTAATTTCGACCCACGGTGGTGGAGCGGCAGCAAATGTTGCATCCTGGTTGGCAGTGAGTGGTACGCCATCGCATTTGATTGCTCGAGTGGGAGATGACGCTGCCGGGCAGACCGTCATAGCCGAACTTCATAAATATGGGGTAGAACATTCCGAGACAATCGTCCCTGGAGTTGGTACTGGAGTTGTAATTGTGCTGGTCGATGCTTTAGGGGAGCGCACTATGTTCCCTGATTCGGGAGCTAACTCTGGTTTGAGTTTGGCAGATCTACCATCCTTGATGGTTTCACAGCGGTCTACCTCTCTGGGTATCCCTTGGTAAATCCCAAGTCTCGTGATGGCGCGCTTGCAATATTGCACGCCGTCAAAGATCGCGGTCTTACCGTGATCTTTGATCCCTCAACAGTCGGTGTGCTCCTTGAAGTTGGACTGAGCCAAGTTCGCGAATGGCTCTCATTGGTTGATGTCGTGATTCTCAATGAAGAAGAGGCGCACTTCCTCAGTGGAAAACACAATCCAGTAGAGGCGGCAGCTGATTTATTGGAGCTAACACCGCTGGTTGTAATAAAGCGCGGTGGTAATGGTGCCTTGGCGCAATCGCGAGAGGCCGCTTTGGTACAGATTCCTGCTATTGCAGTTGACGTTGTAGATACGACTGGTGCCGGTGATGCATTTGCAGCAGGTTTTATTCAGGCCTGGATCAATAGGAATCGATTGTTGGAGTCATTGCACAATGGAGCAACTTTCGCAGCTAGGTGCGTCGCAAATGTTGGAGCCCGTCCCCAAATTTGAATAGTCCTGCACAAGAGTAAATCGCTTCTGCAAATAATCCGCGTTTAGGTTTATCAAGAGGAAGATGTCAATATTGCGCCATGAATTCGATCCTCATAGTTGGCGCAGTTCTTCTTCTTGCGCTCACCTTTGGAGTCTGTGGATCGCAAGAGAAGTGGCAAGGTAAATATTAAAGTGGAATCTCCACACCAAGTAAGCAAGGAAGAGATCGGCAGCGAGTTGGGTGAAGTTGCAACCGTGCTTCAATTCTCAAGTGCCTTCTGTACTCCATGCCGCGCAACGAGAAGCACACTCGCCTCGGTCATTTCACATTACCCAAAGATCAAACATGTTGAAGTGGATGCCGAAAGTAGATTGGAACTGGTTCGTCGTTTAGGAATTCGACAGACCCCAACAACTTTATTTTTGAACTCTGCTGGTAGGGAGATTGCTCGCGCTGTTGGAGCTCCTAAACGAGATCAAGTTGTAAATGCTCTTGCCAGAATCTAGGAGAACTAATTCATGATTGATGCACGTGGTCCACGTTGGTCGGCTGGTCTGACATCGATAGTTTTGATCATTGCACTTATTACTCGCTCGCCCATAGTGATCATTATTCAATTAGTGCAATTCGGTATTGGAGCTTTTGCTGGTCCCCCAAAGTCACCATACGCTTGGCTTTATAAGCGCTTTGTTCAGCCTCGACTCTCTAAAGAGTTTGACTCCGAAGATGTTCGCCCGCCCCAATTCGCGCAATTTGTCGGATTTATTTTTGCACTCCTCGCCACCGTAGGCGCGCTAAGCCATCTCTGGCTGCTCTTTACCATCGCCACATCCTTCGCCCTCTTTGCCGCCTTTTTAAATTCTGCCTTCGGCTACTGCCTTGGTTGCAAGATGTACCTCTTGGGAGTTCGTTTACGCCGGGTCTAGAGTGGGGGCATGAAAAGCCTCAACAACTTTATCGCTGGCGCATCAACGCAATCTAGCTCCGGCGCAACGACCGAAATAATCAATCCCTCGACAGGTAGCGCTTACGCCACAGCCCAACTTTCCAATGCGGCTGATGTCGACCGAGCCCTCAAGGCCGCCGCTACAGCATTTGAGGAGTGGCGCGAGACCACCCCAGCTGAACGCCAACGCGCTCTGCTCAAGATTGCCGATGCTCTCGAGTCGCGGGCAGATGAGATTGTCGCCATCGAGTCAGAAAATACCGGTAAGCCAATAGGCCTGACCCTCTCCGAAGAAGTGCCACCTATGATCGATGAGATCCGCTTCTTTGCCGGTGCCGCTCGCCATCTTGGAAGGTAAGTCGGCCGGTGAATATATGCGCGGCATGACCTCATTTATTCGTCGCGAACCCATCGGCGTCTGCGCACAAGTAACCCCATGGAACTACCCAATGATGATGGCTGTCTGGAAATGGGCACCTGCCATCGCCGCTGGTAACACCGTCGTGCTCAAGCCAAGTGATACAACGCCTGCTTCTACCGTATTCATGGCCGAAGTAATGTCAGAGTTTTTACCCGCAGGTGTATTTAACGTTGTTACTGGCGATCGCGACACTGGTCGACTATTGGTCGAACACAAGATTCCTGCGATGGTCTCCATCACGGGTTCAGTTCGCGCCGGTATGGAAGTTGCCCAATCAGCAAGCAGTGATCTCAAGCGCGTTCACCTCGAACTCGGTGGCAAAGCTCCCGTTGTTGTCTTTGCCGATGCTGATCTAGAAGCCGCAGCAGCCGCAATCGCTCTCGCCGGTTACTTCAACGCCGGACAAGATTGCACCGCAGCAACCCGCGTATTGGTTGAAGATAAGGTCTACGAAAAATTCGTAGCGCTTCTTGCAGATCAAGCTAATAACGAAGTTAAGACTGGTGCTCCTGGTGAAGATGTTCTTTATGGTCCGCTCAACAACGCTAACCAATTGGCTCGTGTAAAAGGATTTATAGATCGCGCACCTAACCATGCCGAAATCGTTGCTGGTGGTTCAGTTGTTGATCGCGCTGGATACTTCTTCACTCCAACTGTTATTGCAGGAGTTCAGCAAGAAGATGAACTCGCCCAGAGTGAGATCTTCGGACCAGTAATCACCGTCCAAAAGTTCAGCGATGAGGCTCAGGCAATCAAGTTCGCCAACGGCGTTCCTTATGGACTTGCATCAAGTGTCTGGACCTCAAACCATGGTCGCGCGATGCGTCTCTCTAAGGCCTTGGACTTTGGCGTGGTCTGGATTAATACCCATATTCCATTTGTTTCAGAGATGCCTCACGGCGGTTTCAAGCATTCGGGATATGGCAAGGATTTGTCTGCCTATGGCTTCGAGGATTACACCCGGATCAAGCACGTGATGACCAACCTCAACCTCTAGATTGTGACCTACCTCCACACCTAGAGTTGCGGCATGAAACACCTTCGCAACTTTGTAGCTGGTTCGGCTACTGAATCTCGCTCGGGTCTCGTGACGGAAATTATCAATCCTTCAACTGGCATTGCTTATGCCACGGCCCAGTTATCTAATGCAGAAGATATAGATGTGGCGTTCAAGGCGGCAGAAAGCGCATTTGAAGAATGGCGCGAAACAACCCCGGCCGAACGTCAGCGAGCATTGCTCAAGATAGCTGATGCTCTGGAGTCACGGGTTGATGAGCTCGTTGCTATTGAATCTGAAAATATCGGAATGCCACTTAGCCAAGGGCGCTATGCCCAAGCGCTGCCAATGATTGATGTGATCCGCTTCTTCGCAAGTGCAGCACGTCATCTAGAAGGTAAGTCAGCAGGCGAGTACATGCATGGCATGACCTCATTTATTCGTCGCGAACCTATTGGTGTCTGCGCAGCCATTACTCCTTGGAATGTTCCCATGACGATGGCGACCTTCAAGTGGGCTCCCGCCATCGCTGCAGGAAATACCGTCGTATTAAAACCCAGTGAGACAACTCCCGCATCTACGCTCTTCATGGCAGAGGTGATGTCAGAGTTTTTACCCGCTGGTGTATTTAATGTAGTTACCGGTGACCGTGATACGGGTCGACTACTTGTCGAACATAAGATCCCATCGATGGTTTCGCTTACTGGCTCAGTTCGGGCTGGGATAGAAGTCGCAAAATCTGCCGGTAGTGATCTCAAGCGTGTTCACTTGGAACTTGGTGGCAATGCACCGGTACTTGTCTTTGCTGATGCAAATATGGAGGCGGCAATTCAAACAATTTCACATCTGGGTTACTGGAATGCGGGCCAGGCTTGTATCGCTCCCACCCGTGTACTTGTAGAAGCGAAAGCCTATGAGAAATTTGTGGCGCTTCTTGCAGAATATGCCCAGAACAAGATCAAGACTGGAGCGCCTGATGAAGATGTTTGGTATGGACCACTCAATAACGCTAATCAATTAGCGCGAGTCAAAGGATTCTTTGAACGCATCCCCGAGCACGCAGAAGTCGTTACTGGCGGGACATCGGTTGATCGCCCCGGATATTTTTTCAATCCCACTGTGGTTGCTGGTGTTCACCAAGATGACGAGATCACGCAGAGCGAAATTTTCGGGCCAGTTATCACCGTACAAAAGTTTGATAGCGAAGCGGAGGCGATCTCCCTTGCCAACGGCGTGCCATATGGGCTTTCGTCAAGCGTCTGGACCACTAATCATGGACTAGCGATGCGACTCTCTAAGGCACTTGATTTTGGCACCGTTTGGATCAACACCCACCTGACCTTGCCTTCGGAGATGCCGCACGGTGGCTTCAAGCACTCGGGATATGGCAAGGATTTGTCCGCCTATGGCTTCGAGGATTACACCCGGATCAAGCACGTGATGACCAACCTCAACGGGTAAGGTTTCAGTATGGAAAATCGCTTTCCCATCTTTGATGTCTGGCCTGCAGTTATGTATGGCGAAGAGTTGGTCCCCGCAAAAGCGATCGCAGATGAGGCGCTCAATGTACGGGCCACGGTCATTCGCGAAGGCCACGATAAATTGGTTGTCGAGGCGGTTCTGATCGATCCTCAAGGTGTCGAAGTTGATCGCGTTGGTATGCGTGAATATTGGCCAGGTACTGACCGTTATGAGGCAGAACTTCGCCCAACCTCCGTTGGTGTGTGGCATTTCTATATTGAAGCGCTGAGTGAGGATCGAACTCTTGCTTCGCAAACATCTTTGTACCCGATTTACGCGGAACCGACTCGTGCGCTCGTTGGTGCTTGGTACGAATTCTTCCCGCGTAGCGAAGGCGCAGTTCGTAAAGCCGACGGCACAATCGTGAGCGGAACATTTAAGACGGCGGAGAAATCACTTCAACGCGTGGCAGATATGAATTTTGATGTTCTCTATCTTCCGCCGATTCATCCCATCGGATACTCATATCCGTAAAGGTCGCAATAACACTTTGACGCCAACACCGACAGATCCCGGAGTGCCATGGGCGATCGGAAATGCTGATGGTGGTCATGACAGCATCAACCCCGAGCTTGGCACCATGAAAGATTTTGAAAATTTTGTTAAGGCCGCTGCAAAACTCAATATCGAAATCGCAATGGACTTTGCACTCCAGTGCTCTCCCGATCATCCGTGGGCGAAGGATCATCGCGAGTGGTTCACTATCCGTCCTGATGGAACGATCGCTTATGCGGAGAACCCACCGAAGAAGTATCAAGACATTTATCCGATCAACTTTGATAAGGATTATCAGGGGATGCTCGATGAGTCATATCGAGTTCTATCGCTCTGGATCTCAAAGGGCGTAAAGATCTTTCGGGTCGATAATCCTCACACCAAGCCGGTGCAGTTCTGGCATGAGTTGATTACTCGCGTTAATCGCGAACATCCTGAGGTTGTCTTCTTATCTGAGGCCTTTACACGTCCTGCGATGATGCACGCACTCGGTAAAGCTGGGTTCCAACAGTCTTACACCTACTTCACATGGCGTACTACTAAGCATGAACTCACTACATACGCCACGGAAGTTGCGACAGAGACCAGCGCCTTCTTCAGACCTAACTTCTGGGTTAATACTCCAGATATCTTGCCCTTCCATTTACAGAGCGGGGCGCCATCGATATTTGCGATGCGCGCACTTCTCGCTGCAACGCTAACTCCATCGTGGGGGATGTATGCGGGTTATGAGTTATACGAACATATTCCGATTCGTGAAGGCGCCGAAGAGTATTTAGATTCAGAGAAGTACGAGATCAAGGTGCGCGATTGGACTAAGCCAACCCTGGCTCCATTTATTGCGCTCCTCAACTCAATTCGCAGACAGAACCCTGCGCTGCAGCGCCTACGCAATCTGCGCTTCCATGCAACCGACTCAGACAAGATCTTGGCCTACTCCAAACGCGAAGGCGAGAATCTAATTTTGGTAATCGTTAACTTGGATCCGATCCATGCCCAAGAGACGATTGTGCATTGGAACTTCTTTGATCTCGGCTTAGCTGAGCGCTCATTTAATGTACAAGATCTAATTACCGGACATTCCTTTGAATACACACCTCATACATGGGTGCGAATTGATCCGGCATCTCCCGGAACTCCTGTCGGACATATTCTGAAAGTGACTCTATGAGCAACGGTCTTGGCGATTTAGATATTTATTTAATTGGTGAAGGTCGTCATGAGGAGTTATGGAAGGCGCTCGGCTCTCAAGTGCGCCGCGACGAGTCAGGCAACCTCTTAGGAACTAATTTTTCGGTTTGGGCTCCCAATGCTCGTGCCGTAGCGCTTATCGGATCATTTAATTATTGGGATAAAAATTCCCATTCGATGCAGAGTTTGGGTTCAAGCGGAATCTGGCAGTTATTTGTTCCTGGTGTTGGCCCCGATACTCCTTATAAGTATGCAATTTTAGGTTTAGGCGGCAACTGGGTGGATCACGCAGATCCCATGGCTCGCGCAACCGAACATCCGCCGCACACTGCATCTGTTGTCACCGAGAGCAGATACGAATTTAAAGATGCTGCCTGGCTAGAAAAACGTGCACATGCCAAACCGTGGGAAGAGGCGCTCACTGTTTACGAAGTGCATATCGGTTCATGGAAGCCGGGATTGTCTTATCGTGATCTTGCTACAGAGCTGGTCAATTATGTGAAAGAGATGGGTTTCACCCATGTGGAGTTCTTGCCACTCTGCGAACATCCCTATGGCCCATCATGGGGTTATCAAGTCACCTCGTTCTTCGCACCAACATCTCGATTCGGTTCTCCCGATGAACTTCGTTACCTGATTGATTCACTGCACCAAGCAGATATCGGCGTGATTATGGATTGGGTTCCAGCCCACTTCCCTAAGGATCAATGGGCGCTGGCTCAATTTGATGGATCCGCCCTCTATGAACATGCCGATCCCCGCCAAGGAGAGCATCCCGACTGGGGTACCTTGATCTTCAATTACGATCGCAATGAAGTTCGCAACTTCTTAGTTGCGAGTGCCCTCTATTGGTTGCAAGAGTTCCATATCGATGGAATTCGAGTCGATGCAGTTGCCTCAATGCTCTATCTCGATTATTCGCGCAACGAAGGCGAATGGATTCCCAACGAACATGGCGGTCGCGAAAATCTTTCTGCCGTGCGCTTCTTGCAGGAGTTAACTGCTACCTGTTATCGCGAAGTTCCCGGGTGCATGATTATCGCCGAAGAGTCCACCGCTTGGCCTGGTGTTACGCGCTCTACCGAAAGCGGTGGGTTGGGATTTGGATTTAAGTGGAACATGGGTTGGATGCATGACACCTTGGAATATATTCAAGAGGATCCCATTAACCGCGTCTATCACCATAATGAGATTACAAAAGCAATCTTGTATGCCTGGTCAGAGAATTACATGCTTCCCTTCTCGCACGACGAGGTAGTACACGGCAAAGGTTCGCTCGTTGCCAAAATGCCTGGTGATCGCTGGCAGCAACTTGCCAATTTGCGCGCTCTCTACGGATTTATGTGGGCCCACCCTGGCAAGAAATTGCTTTTCATGGGATGCGAGTTCGCGCAATCTGGGGAGTGGAACGCATCTCAATCACTCGATTGGCACCTCACGCAATATGCGGAGCATCATCAAATTCAAGCACAGTTGCCGAACTCAATTCAACTATACAAGAGCCGCGCCGAACTCTGGCAGCGTGACATCACTCCATCAGGTTTTCAATGGATGGTCGTTGATGATGGTGCGGCAAATATTGTGGCCTTTGCTCGCTACGGTCATGATGGCCGCCCGCTTGTATCGGTCACCAATTTTTCGCCAGTGCCACAGCTCTTCTACAAATTGCCACTTCCAGGTGACTATCGCTGGAAATTAACCCTCAACACCGATGATCTTCGATTTGGTGGTTCTGGAGTAGCTCCTGCAGATATACAAACAATCCATGAGGAATATAAGGGGCAACCAACGCACACGGTCCTCGCCATTCCGCCACTTGCCACGATTTGGCTCACCCCAGAGGGCTAGTTGCTTTTCTAGATCAAGTAGTTTTCTAGACCGGCCCCTCGTGACGCTATTGTGTCCCGGTGGCACGCGGCGATCAACGTTACTTAGGCTCTCATCTCACCCACGAGGGAACTAACTTCGCCATCTGGGCGCCATCGGCGAGCAAAGTCGAACTCTGCCTGATCGATGTAGTTGATGGAAAATTTGTAGAAACCCGCCATGATCTGGTGGATCGCAACGGTCCCATCTATCACGGTTACTTCCAAGGCGTCCGAGCCGGTCAGCGATATGGCTTCCGGGTTTATGGACCTTGGGAACCAGATAAGGGCTGGCGTTTTAATCCCAATAAATTATTGATCGATCCCAACGCCCATACCCTTGTTGGCGAGCTGCAGTACGTTCCAGAAATTTATGCTCACGTGGCTACCGACGGCGTAGGCACTGGTGATCTCAATGTGATGGATACCCGGGACAACTTAGAGTTTGTCCCTCATTCGGTTGTAGTGGCAAGTACTCGCGTTCCAGATACTCGCCCCATCACAAACTGGTCCAAGACCGTTATTTACGAAGCCCATGTTCGCGGACTTACCATTTTTAACCATCAGATTCCTGAAGAGGAGCGCGGTACTTATAAGGCGCTTGGACATCCCAGCACTATTGCCTACCTGCAAACCCTTGGGATCACAGCGCTGGAATTACTGCCGATCCACCACTTTATTACCGAACCTGCCGTCGCGGCTCGCGATCGAGTAAATCACTGGGGTTATAACGCGATTGCCTTCTCCGCTCCGCACGCGGGCTATGCCGCCACCGATGACCCAGTTCGCGAGTTGCGCGAAGCGGTAGCGAAATTGCACGAGGCAGGTATTGAAGTGCTTCTCGATGTTGTCTACAACCACACCGCCGAGGGAGGCCCCGGCGGGCCAACCCTCTCATTCCGCGGCATCGACTCTCGTAACTTCTATCGCCGCGCCACCGAGGACACGTACGACGATTTCACTGGTTGCGGCAACACGGTAGATGTCCGCCGTCCGCACGTAGTACGGATGATTATCGACTCATTGCACTGGTGGTGTGAAGAGATCGGTATTGATGGCTTCCGCTTCGACTTGGCTGCTGCGCTCGCGCGTAGCCATGATGAGATCGATGGAATATCTGCCTTGATTGTCGCCATGGTGGCCGATCCTGTTTTGCGTGAACGTAAATTGATTGCCGAACCATGGGATACCCGTGGATATGCACTCGGATATTTTCCATACCCATGGCGTGAGTGGAATGACAAGTACCGCGATGCCCTCCGCAAGTTCTGGCTGGCTGAAGCTGGTGGAGCAGCGCCTACTGGGGTTGGCGAGCTCGCCACCAGACTTTCCGGTTCGCATGACATCTTTGCCTATCGCGGTCCGACTTCCACCATTAACTTTTTAACTGCGCACGATGGATTTACTCTTAACGATGTCGTCACCTACACGCGTAAACACAACGAGCCAAATGGCGAGAACAATCGCGATGGCAGCGATTCAAATTACTCATGGAACGCTGGTATTGAAGGCATTACAAACCACTTCACCATCAACGAGATCAGACAACGCCTCAAGAAATCGATGATGTCCTGTCTCTTACTTTCTGCAGGTATTCCTATGATCACCATGGGAGATGAAGTTGGCAGAAGTCAGATGGGTTCTAACAATGCGTACTCGCTTCCCAATTCATCTGAGCCAGAAGTGCTGCGCGCTGATTCCGCATTTAACGGCGGCTGGGCTTTAAGTTGGAAATACGATGCTCATCAGGTAGATATGCTCGAGACGACAGTAAGTTTGATTCAGATTCGCAAAAATTACTTGATGCCAGTCGCCCGTATGTTCTTTACCGGACAACTTGATCTCAATACCTCGCGCAAAGATTTAGCCTGGTTCACTCGCAATGGACAAGAAATGACTCAAGCCGATTGGGACAAACTCGATAACCGCAATCTCATGATGTACGTAGAGGCCGGTGAAGATCGCGGATTACTATTGATGTTTAACGGCTCGATCATTCAAAAAGAGTTCACACTGCCAGGCAGTCACCTCGGAGACTCATTCCGCTCTGTCTTTGACTCGGCCGAAAACGTGCTCCACTACTCACCGCGCTTAGCGGCACCAGGGAGCAAGGTCATCTTGCAGGCTCACGCTGTGCAGGTCTGGCTAGTAAACCGAACGATTGCGGCTAAGTAACAATCCCTGAAAACAGTCTCAATCTGTGGAAAATAAACTTCTGAAATTATACCTCTAGAGGTATAATTTCATTCTATGAGGACCCTGGACAGTGCAGCAATAATCGACGAGGTGCGCCGGATGGCCGGCCTGACTCAGGCGCAGTTGGCGCGACGTTCCGGCACTTCGCAGGCTGCAATTGCTAGATACGAAAGTGGGGATTCAAATCCCTCTACCGCCACTTTGCAAAGAATCACCAGAGCTGCGGGATTTGAAGTGCAACTTAATTTGGTAGCCGTAAAAGCGAGCGACCTTTCGTCCAAACGTGCGGCCAAACTCAGAAAGCAGAGAGGCAAAATTAACTCACTGTTATCTGAAGCAGGTGCGAGTAATCCGCGCATTTTTGGTTCAGTGGCAAGGGGGGAAGATAATCAATCGAGCGACATCGACTTGCTGGTCGATTTTGACGTCAATCTCGGCCTCCTGCCGATTATTGAACTAAACCAAAAACTTTCGGAACTACTGGGTGAACGAGTTGAGGTCTCCCCAGTCCAGGTGTTGAAGCACAGTGTGCTTGAAAGTGCCTTAAGTGAGGCTGTTCCGCTTTGACATCTCGAACTATTTTCGAAAGATTAACCGACATAATCGATCGCATAGGCAGAATTGAATATTGCTGGAATGCGAAACATTCTTACTCACGAATATTTTCGGGTGGACGGCAAAATTGTGCGCGCAACCATTGACCAACCGCTTCAAGAATTAAAAAAAGTATGTGAGTTAGAGATCAAGAAATAGCTAAGTAACGATCTGACCTTTACCAACTACAACAATTCCAGAATCAGTAACCGTATAACGCTGGGCATCGCGCTCAAGATTCACCCCGAGTTGCGCTCCAGCCTCCACAACTACACCCTTATCGATAATCGCATTGCGGATAATCGCGCCGCCACTAATAACGACATTAGGCATGACTACGGAATCTTGAATAACTGCGCCTGATGCGATGCGAACATCATACGAAACAACTGAACGCTCAACGCGGCCGCCAGCGATAATCGAACCCGCACCCACGATGGAGTCAACAGCTGAACCTGCACCACTGAACTTTGCAGGAGGTAGAGGTGGCAAGTGGTGAGTACTGGCCATTCACGGTTGTACAAGTTGAAGATCGGGTGGATAGAAACTAGATCCATGTGTGCTTCGTAGTATGACTGGATAGTTCCGAGGTCACGCCAGTATCCGTGATCACGTTCTGTCTCGCCAGGGACAATGTTGAGATTGAAGTCGTATGCAACAGCCTGGCCGCGACTAGAAAGTAGCGGGATGATATTTGTGCCGAGGTCGTGCTTACTAGATTCGTTGCGCGAATCTTCAATCAAAACCTCTTCCATCGCCTTGCGATTAAAGATGTAGTTACCCATCGAAATGAGCGACCACTCTGGCTCGCCAGGAATTGATGGTGGGTTGGCAGGCTTCTCGTGGAAGGCCTTGATGGTTATCCCATCGGCTCGAGTTCGATGACGCCAAATTCACTCGCCTGATTTTGTGGAACTCGAATCGCAGCAACCGTTACCGCTGCGCCATATGACTTTATGGAAGTCAAACATCTGCTCTGGATCCATGCGATAGACGTGGTCCGCACCAAAGACGAGAACATACTCCGGATCTTCATCGTGGATCAAGTTGAAGTTCTGCAAAATGGCATCGGCGCTGCCGGTGTACCAACGTGGTCCGAGGCGCTGTTGCGCTGGAACGGTTGTGACAAAGTTATTAGTAAGCGAAGACATGCGCCATGTTGTCGTGATGTGTTTATCGAGCGAGTGAGATTTGTATTGTGTAAGCACCGCAATCTTGCGCATATTTCCATTGACGAGATTTGATAGCACGAAATCGATCAAGCGATAGGCGCCACCAAATGGGACTGCTGGTTTCGCGCGATCGTGGGTCAGGGGTAGCAGGCGCTTTCCTTCGCCGCCGGCTAGGACTATGGAAATTAATTCATCTCTACTGCCCATGGAAAAACGGTATCTTAATTTTGCCCATAAGATAAGGGAGTCCCCCTCGGATCGGAGCTGGCATGAAAGTCGGACTTGTTACCAAAGAGTGGCCCCCATTTATTTATGGTGGCGCCGGGGTCCATGTCAAATACCTGGCCAAGAGTTTGCAGGCGCTCGTCGATGTTGATGTGCACTGCTTTGGCGAGGATCGCCCCGATGCCACGGCATATGAATTGAGCTGAGCCGAGCTGGCAACTTAACCCTGCCATGCAAGCTCTGATCACCGATGCGCAGATTGCTTCCAATTTAGAGGGAGTCGATATCGTCCACTCCCATACCTGGTACGCCAATATGGCTGGCCACTTTGCCAAGATTCTCTACAAGATTCCGCATGTCATCACCGCTCACTCCCTAGAGCCAGATCGCCCTTGGAAAGAGGAGCAGATCGGTGGCGGATACCGGATCTCTTCCTGGGCCGAGAAGACCGCCTACGAATCTGCCGATGCGATCATCGCTGTCTCGCAAGGGATGCGTCGCGATGTTCTTAAGGCTTACCCAACACTCGACCCCAACAAAGTGCATGCGATATTGAATGGCATCGATACAAATACTTATTATCCGCAGGCTAATCCAGAACTTCTGGTAGTCGCTCGGAGTGAAAGGTCCTTATGCAATCTTCGTCGGGCGAATTACGCGCCAAAAAGGTTTAGCCCATCTCTTGAAGGCGTGGAAAGAGGTTGATCCGAATTTGGTTTGGTGCTCTGTGCAGGTAGCCCAGATGAACCCGGAATCGGTGCAGAAGTTCAAGCGGCAATTGAGGAGCTGCAGGCAGAGCGCGAGAATGTGATCTGGATTAGCAAGATGGCTGCACAGGCAGATGTCATTGCACTTCTTTCAGGTGCGGAACTGTTCTTATGTCCTTCGATTTATGAGCCACTTGGCATCGTCAACCTAGAAGCGATGGCATGTGAGACCGCGGTACTTGCAAGTGATGTTGGTGGAATTCCAGAGGTTGTTGCCGACGGTGAGACGGGTGAGCTGATTCATTACTCAGGTGATGCAGCAGAGTTTGAGGCGGCATTCACCAATCGAATTAATGAGTTGATGGGTCGATCCCGAACTCCTACTAAAGTATGGTAAGGCCGGTCGTGTCCGTGCAATCGATCAATTCAGCTGGGATTCGATCGCCCACAGAGACGGTTGCGCTCTACAAGAGCCTTATAAAATAACGCGATAAGTCGCAAGCGTTGAGTCGGTCGCATAAGCGATACGAACTCCAGCGGCCTTCGACGCCGCCAAGCCCATTCCGAATCTCCTCCGTCAAGATTTCTCCCGGTGCAACAACGGCAACTCCAGGTGGGTAGGGCGCGATCAAATCGGCGCTGATTCGCCCGACCGCCTTGTCAGCCGCGACCATCTCGGTATTCGCAAAGTAAGCGGTGCGCATAGTGGTTCCAACGAGTGGAACAACCGACCAACTAAGCGCAGTGGCCGATTGCCGAGGGTCTGATTGCAACTTCTCGAGAATCGGGATCAAGCGATCCCCTAAGCAGGTCAAAGTCATCGACATCATCTGCCAGAGTCGCCAGAAAGACCATGGTGTCGAAATCCGCCATCTCAACTCGGATACCAAATTTAATAAGTTCGTTCTCGATCAGAGACTCCGCTGGTTCCGAGTTGGTTAGCGCGCAACACAATCTTGACTGGATCAAATCGACCGACAGGAAAGTCGCTGGTGTTAAGAAAGATAGGAATATCAAAGTGCGACTGCACTCGCGCTTTAAATGCGTTGACGTTGGCGAGTAGTCGGGTCAGTAACTCCTCGCCACGTTGCGCGAGCAGTGCACGTGTTGCATCGATGGATGCCAGCGGTGCACCTGCAGGTGAGATGTCGTGTGCGTGGTTTCAAAACTCTGCTCGACTCGAGCCAAGTTGAGGTACTTCCCCTGTGCTAACAGAAGCGCAGACGCGCTATAGCCAGGTAGCGCCTTATGAATGCTGGTGATTAAGGCATCCGCGCCAAGTTGCAGACAATGCTGTGGAGTCCCTGGTGCAAATCCAAAATGCCCACCCCAAGCCGCATCGATAATCACGGGAACCGATTGCGCATGTGCCGCTTCGATCAACGGGCGCAAATCTGAAATGGTGCCCAGGTAGCCAGGTTCGGTAAGCAAGATTGCGATCGGATCCTGAAGTAGCGCGCGTTGTACCTCGGCCAAGACCAATTCCCATGGGGAAGCCAGTCGCCTCATCAATATCTGGTGCCATCCAAATTGGTTGCAGATCCGCGAGTACCAACGCGCTCAAGACAGAGCGATGCGCAGTTCTAGAAACTGCAATCTTCTGACCAGGTTGTCCAAGCGCCAAGATGATCGCTTGGTTGGCGTGGGTAGAACCACCTGTAGAAAATCTGGCGTAATCGGCGCCCCACAAATGCGCGGCCAGCTGCTCGGCCCTCTTTAAGGTTCCATGAGTTAACTTGATCTCATCGAGCCCACCATAGAGAGGTGTATCACGATCAACGACAACACCTAGGCCAGCATCGAGCTTGTTCGCCTTCTGCTTATGGCCCGGGAATGGTGAAGGGAACCATCGTCTTCTCAAAGTAAGAGAGGTAGGAATCCAAGAGAGGTGCGAGTTCTCGTAGTGGTTGATGCGAGTGCCCACCGGAGTGAGTACCAGTCGAAATTCTCTTTGAGTTCACTCTCAGAGCCTAACCCTGAGGGGCGCGCGTTAGAAAACTGGTCGTACACTTTTCCCATGACAACACTTACAAACCTCGAGCAAGTACGCCGCGTGGTCACGGCTATTCCGGGACCTAATTCAAATGCGCTTATCCAGCGCCGCGCAGAAGCTGTCTCAGGTGGACTAGGTCTTACATTCCCTGTCGCAATTGAACGTGCCAGTGATGCCATCTTGCTCGATGTCGATGGCAACCAGATTATTGATCTGGGTTCAGGTATCGGAGTGACCAACGTCGGTAACTCTGCATCGCGCGTGGTCGCTAATGTAATTGAGCAAGTTCAGGCATTTACTCACACCTGCTTTACCGTCAACCCATACCTCAACTACATCGAGGTCTGCGAAGCTCTTAACCGTTTGACTCCAGGCACACACAAGAAGAAGTCGATGCTCGCAAACTCTGGCGCCGAAGCCGTTGAGAACGCAGTAAAGATCGCGCGTCATTACACAAAGCGTCAAGCGATTGTTGTTTTTGAACATGCTTATCACGGCCGGACTAATTTAACGATGGCACTGAACGCAAAGAACATGCCTTACAAAGAGGGCTTTGGTCCATTTGCTCCAGAAATTTATCGCGTGCCTATGCCATATCCATATCGCTGGATCGGTCCTAAAGAGACGATTACAGAAGATGCAATGGAGATGATCACTCACAAGATTGAGAAAGAGATCGGCGCACATAATGTTGCAGCAATCTTGATCGAACCAATTCAAGGTGAGGGTGGATTTATCGTTCCACCAAAGGGATTCTTGCCTGCGCTCGCTGAGTACTCACGCGAACACGGCATTATCTTCATGGCCGATGAGGTGCAGAGCGGATTTGCTCGTACAGGTCACATGTTTGCTGTCGAAGAAGAAGGTGTTGTTCCTGACATCTTGATCACCGCAAAGGGAATCGGTGGTGGCTTGCCACTTGCCGGTGTAACTGGTCGCGCCGAGATCATGGACTCTGTCCATATCTCTGGCCTCGGTGGAACATTCGGCGGTAATCCAATTGCTTGCGCCGCTGCATTGGGCGCAATCGCCACCATCGAAGAGGATGGTCTGATCGAGCGTGCTCGTCATATCGGCACGATCTTGGGTGAGGGATTGCGTGCACTTGCCGCAAAGTATCCAGTGATTGGTGAAGTTCGTGGTCGTGGCGCTATGCAGGCTATCGAACTAGTTGTACCTGGTTCTATCGAGCCAAATAGCGCAGCAATGACAAAGGTTCTTAAGTACTGCACCGCCAACGGTGTATTCATCCTGTCCGCGGGCACGTATAACAACGTGATCCGATTCCTACCACCACTCGTAATCACCGACGAATTGTTGGCAGATGCGTTGAGCGTTCTTGATGAAGCTTTCGCAACTCTTTAAACTCCAGCGTTCCTCCGATCCGTCCACCGACCAGACTCTTCAAGGAGACCACATGTCATCAACTACACCTACAGACCCACAGCTCAATCAGCTGATTGATAGCGTCATTGCTAACACTCAGAGCGCACAAGAGCACTGCAACTGCTGCAGTTGCAAAGGTAGCTAAGCCAAAGAAGGCTGCCGCTAAGAAGAAGGCCAACTGCCAAGAAGGCTGCAGTGAAGAAGACAGCCAAGAAGGCTGCTAAGAAGGTTGCCAAGAAGGCCACCGCTAAAAAGGCAGTAGCACAAGAAAGCTGCAAAGAAAGTTGTAAAGAAGGCTGCTAAGAAGGCAACAGCAAAGAAGGTCGTTGCAAAGAAGGCGGCAAGAAGGTTGCCAAGAAGGCAACTGCTAAAAAGGCAGTCAGCGAAGAAAGCCGCTAAGAAGGTTGTAGCTAAGAAGAAGGCAACTGTAAAGAAGGTTGCTAAGAAGGCTGCTGCCAAGAAGGCCGTCGCAAAGAAGGCAGCCAAGAAGGTTGCAAAG
>CAVQBB010000011.1:0-133072 GCA_963710655.1 uncultured Actinomycetota bacterium
ATCTCATTATGATGCTCGCGCGGTATGAGGAAAACAATGGCAACTGGACCAGGGCAATGCACTTGTATTCACGCGTTAACGACCCTTTTGGATGGCTTTCCAGGGGAGAATCTACTTCATCATTGAAGACAATGCCACAGCCCTTGCTTACCTCCAGCAGTCCCCTCAAGAGCGGGTTTATCGGACTATCACCGACATTAATGAAATAACAAAATGGTTCCCGGAGGCAGTTGAGGGAGGTTCACTGGAGCCGGCCAAGAGCCAACTTTCATCTTTCGTCGAGGGCAGAGCCGTCGCCGAGTCATAATTGTGGCCGCAGATCCCGTCAGCTGATTTCTCTTTTTCGCTGGGCACCCGGGCCTAAGGATGGGCCGAACGGCATGTACTGGAACTCCCCAATACGCTAATTGAGTTTTTGATTGAATCGATCCCGGAGGGAACCAAAGTCACTGTCAAGGAATCGGGATTTGCATCATTGCCTGAGGAATACGCAGACGCAATGCACAATCAGAATACGGGTGGCTGGCAGTACATGGTTGATCGTCTTGAGAAAATTGTTGAAGAAAACTAATGGCGGTCGCGGAACTTTTTCGAGCCTTGGTGATCCCAATCGAATAGAGATGGTTAAGCGTCTCTGCCTCGGGCGAACTTACACGATCAACACTGTCTCGCAAGGACTCGAAATCACCAGACAGGGTGCAAGAAAGCACCTGCAAATTTGGTGGATTCGGATCTTGTCACGTTAAAGTCAAAGGGTCGAGATACTCAGGTGCTCCTTAATAAGAAGAACTTGATGAAGGCAGAGCCTTTATCGCTGAATTCGAGCGGCAATGGGATTTGCGGCTCGAAGCACTTAAACGGTGGTCGAGGGCGAATAATCGACCTGGTTTCAATCCGAAATCAATAGGCAGCGTTGAATTGCTCGGCTAAATTAGCGAAATGCGATCTCAAGTTTGGCTTCTGGTCAGTGCCAGATTCCGAAAGAACTTGTTTCGCGCCCTGTCTACAGGCGGGGTCGTGGCGCTGTCTTTCGTCTCCTTACTTGCGATTCAGGGTATTTCGTATGCCACAGGTAACTCCCTGGTTAGTTACTCCCTTTCAAAACTCCCGGCGGGGCAAGAAAATATAACCATTAATTCGTCGCAGGTGATTGCATCCTCTAGTCAATACCAGGCCGCTGACCGGTACTTACGAAGTAAGTTAAAGAGCATCTCTGATAATCCTGTTGATTCAGAAATCATTTATCGTGAGCTCTCTGATCCTCACAACGTCCACTATTACTTTGGTGCAATCGACAACTTGAGTGGTTCTGTTCAATTGGTGAGTGGTCGATTCCCGGAACCATGTAGCGCGTCAAAGTGTGAAGTAATCCAAGTGGGAGGCAATCCTAAAGTTCCTCCGCGTCCATCCGCTTTTGGGTTAACCATCGTGGGTCGTGGAGTTATTAAAAATGACCTGCTCTTCTCGGGAACTTTAGGTCCTCCAGTCGGGACAGCGCTATTACTTGGAGATGGGATTTCTGGTGCCACCGCGATTTCTCATTCCTCATTTTCTGCAACCGATGGTTGGGTGCAGAAAATTGATGTTAAGAGAATCAACTCGATTGGAACTGATAACTTCATATCAAGAGTAGTTGCGATTGAGGATCATTTGTCTATTGATTTCCCCAGTCTGATTGTTACATGGCCACAAGATGCACTCAGCAATGCGAGTGATCAAGCCGTGGCATTTTCGGGGAAGCTGACACTTCTTAATTTTGCGGTTGTTACATTGTTGTTAGCTTTTCTGTCGCTGATCGCAATTAGGAATCGGCGAGATCATTTCCAATTCAGAACTTCATTGAGTCGAATCGGCACTCCAAAATCCACGCTCTCAAGAGAACTTTCGCTGGAGGCTTTGCTTCCGATTGCTATTGGAACCTTCCTGGCTGCTGCCATCTCGCTATTTCTCCCAAAAATTTTGGGAGGCTTTGGATTCCAATCTGGACTTTCGAATATTTATGTTGGCTGGCCTAGATATCTCCTGCTTATTGTGGCTGGAGAAGCGCTGGTTTTTGGGCTATCACTTTTGGAAGATAGACCTTGGCGACGTGTTCAACTGATAGCGCTTTGCAGTCAGCATCCTCTCGTTTCTATTTTATTTACAACAGAACCACGTATCTGACTCGCGGTATTTAACGATTCCGTTCCTTTACGCCACCGGACCCGTATTGATCTGTTACGTGGCTTTGCGACTGTTCGTCACATTCTGGCGTTCCAGAAGGCGAGAAATCTTCGTTGTATTAAAGGAGTTTTTCGGGCTTTGGCAAGGTGTTGCATCCATGGTGGCGCTGACGGCTTTGCTTGCCATGTTAACTCTTGGTTACAGCTCCGGTTTATCGCAACAAGTGACTACACAAGCGCGAAACTTGGTTCCTTTGGATATCTCACTTTCCACTGGTTCAAATTTGATAAGACCGTTAGATCTTGCGGGGGCTAGTGACTATGCCTCTTTACTTCCAAATTCTGAAGCATTTCCAATCTTGCGCACTGGTACCTCTGTTCGAGGCACAAGTACAGTTTCGGATACCGTCGCACTCGTCGGTTTGCCTCCTCGAGCAATGGAATTAGCCGCACCAAATTTGAAGGATATTGCGACCAACAAAGCTTTTAATGCGCTTCCTGCTGAATATGGGATCGGCGTGGGAAAAGCACAAGAGATCTCAGTTTCCTTACTAGGGATTCCGCCGGAGATAGATCTTCTCGGTTGGTTCCTAACGCCTAAAGGGACTCACATCAGCGCCACTTTTGCGGGTGGCTCAACGGTTAGAACACTTGCACTTAGTGGTCAAGTACCTGCTGGAAGCACGCTCATCGCTTTCGAATTTCAAGAGTCGTCAAATGAGCTATCTAGAAGATTGCATGCCATTGGGGAAGGAAATCTCTCTGTTCCTGAAATTAGGGGCACCGGAAGTATTGTGAAAGTGCTTTTTGATACGAGAGAGGTAAATCTGCCTTACAAGCTTTGGGGTTCACAGAATTTCGCCTTTGCATTCGATGGCCAAGGTCTTTACGTACAACCCAAGAGCAATATCGGAATTCCGAGTGTGGTGACCGATCCTGTAACAGCTGCGTCCGCCGTAAATGGAATTCTGACCTTGCTCGGAGCAGCAAACACTTATTTTCAAGCGAGGGTGGTGGGATAAGTCAAAGTTTTCCAAGTGCTGGGGATCGCTTCGTGGTGATGAATTTGAGTCAAATGCAGAGCATCTTAGGTCAGAGTGATTTGGGATCGATAGATCCGATCGAAGTATGGGTCAAGACTCCCAACCAAAGGCATACATTCAGAAATTGGAAAGTGGAGGTTTTGGCAGCCTGACGATCCAAAGTAGAAGCGCTTTGGAGAAGGAATTTCGGGAAAATCCAAGCGATGTCGGAACAATTGCGGCGTATCGAACCTCTTTGATCACCGCTCTATTTGTTGCGCTTTTGATTGTTCTATCTGCGCTTCCTTTGCTTTATCGTGAGGGAAGGCGAGCCTTCTTCCATCTTGAATCTGTCGGGGCGACTCCCAAGCAGTTGAGAGCGGCAATGCGAAGTTCACTTAGGACGGCTGCTCTTGCAGGATTGGCTATTGGAGCCGTGCTGGGAATTGTGGTCGGAAGAATATTTGTCTCATCCTCGATTCCTTATCACAATGAATTGTTGCTCTTCATTGTGATTGGAGTGACATTTGAAGTAGCGGGTCGAATTTTCTCGCGAACCTTCTTTACTGAAAGTCAGATGGAGGGGAGTTCGTCATGAATATCCTCATCAAGGATCTCTTTTATATCTATAAGAACAATGGCGAGAGCATCGTTGCGCTCCGGGGGTTGCATCTTGAAGCAAATAGCGGTGAGTGTTTAGTTATTAAGGGACCGAACGGTTCAGGAAAGTCGACCTTAGTTAAATTGTTGACCGGGTATTACGTGCCAACTGCGGGCCAGGTAATCGTGGATGGCGAAGATATTGCAAAGATTGATCCGATCAAGTTGCGGCGCGAAGTTATCTCGAGCCTTGATCAGCGGGGCAATTTAATTCAGGAGTTAACGGTCTTGGAGAATCTGGAGTTGGCATATTCGTTGTCGGAAGCTACTGCCTCGGACTATCGAGTGCATGCTGAGAAGGTGTTAGCGGAGCATGAGCTGAGTCATCTTGCAACAAGTTACCAGTGCAGTTATCGGCGAGTGAAAGACAGTACGTCTCTTTGCTTGCTGCAATTGCGACCAATCCAAAGGTATTGATAGCGGATGAGCCAACGGGGGAATTGGACGATAAGTCGGCGGAGGTTATTTACAGGCTTCTGCAATCGATTACCGCAAAGACCATCGTTATTTTGGTGACCCATGATTCACGGGCAGATCAATATGCGACCAGGATCGTGCGAATCCGGGAAGGTCGTATCAGCGAAGAGTGGGCTCCAGGACAGGCTGAGCAGAGCGTTGTCGATGAATTTGGTTGGATGCGAGTTAAAGAGATTGCACATGAAGTTCCGACTAGGGGTGTTATTGAAGTCTACTGGTGCTCAAGTTATTCTTGAAGTCGAAGGCTTGGGCTTGAGTTATGGAAGCAAGCGGGTCTTTACGGGATTGAATTTTGTTGCCCATGCTGGGGAGTTGCTCGTTCTGGATTCGACTCACTCACCGGGGTCTGGAAAGTCATCTCTGCTCCGAATCTTGGCGGGAGTGCAAGGGTTTACCGAAGGCGAAATCAAGTTAGCGGATCAGCCATTAGGTGAACTCGATCGGGCGGGCAGAGCGCAATTGCGGAGCCAGAACTTGAGTTATTTGGGCCAGCGCGACGGTGCTTTAGAACATCTCTCGCTTGCGGATTATTTGGATAAGACCGAGGTAGATCTGGGTGGTGCGCTTAATCAACGAGGGAAGAGTCCTTTGAGTTCGTTCTCGGGAGGTGAGCGGGCACGAATCGAGCTCACCAAGATAATTAGTGAGGCACGGCCACTTCTTTTGCTCGATGAACCTACATCGCAGATGGACGATAAGCGGACTCTCGAGGTTATTCAGTTGCTCTATACCTATTTACAGGGTGGCGGCACCGTGGTGATGAGTACTCGAAATGAACTTCTGCTGAAGGCGGCTGACCAAGTTATTTCGCTTTAGAACTCGGCACTCTTATCGAGCGGAAATTAACCAGGCCATTTCTATTAACCAACCGATCATTCCCAGATAGAAAATTCTTTCCACGACTCCAAATATGTTCATTTTTAGCCGACGTGAAAGGAACATTCCTACTGCGCCAATCCAGAGGAGAAGTTGGACTCCAGTGCTAAGTAAGAAGCGCTGTGAACCTCCAACGTCCACGGTGAAATTTCCCGCCTTGTTCGCGGCGAGTATTGCGGAAAGAAATGCGATGATCGCCAACAAACCGTGACGGCGCCCCGTAGAAGTTCTACTGGAACCAGGTTTATCCATGGGGAACCAGCTTATGGCGAGGCGAGCTATTGCAAATATCAGCGAAAATATGATGATCGAATAACTTCTGAAGGGGAGTGCGATCAATCCGATTGCGCTTGCAATTGCCGCGACTCCAAAACTCAAGGTTTGCAATCTATATCCCAGGGAATATTTAGAGATTCCGTACTGACTTACTGGATTGCGGTCGGGGAGAACCCGGTGGGCAGTAGGTGTAGTGCAACTAAGGAGCCAATACAAGATTTTAAGCCCAAGACGATTACGAGCTATACAAAATTCACGAAGGTCATTGTGTTGGACCCGCTCAAAGACTCCGATCCCAGTAGCCATTTCTTTCGCTTTAGAACCTATGCCTTTCGCATGTAAGCCTTAACTGTAAGGGGTGCGAAGATGAGAACGATACCTAGTGCCCCTACCAATGAAAACCAAAAGTCGTGCCCGATGGTTCCTACACTAGCCAGTTGTCGCACGGCTCCGATCAGAAGCGAGACGGGATTTCCGTTGACAAAAGGCTGTAACCAATGTGGCATGGTTTTAACGGGAACAAATGCGTTTGAAAGAAACGTCAGAGGGAAGAGAATCAATATTGATACTCCCTGCACTCCCGCAGCACTTCTGGAAATCACGCCAAAGTAAGCGAATTGCGACTAATGCACCAAGCGAAGAAAATCACGAGCAAGCCACTACTGAAGACTCCGAGCAGTCCATATCCAGGACGCCATCCGAGGATGTAACCCATGCTAAAGGTCAGAGTGACTGCGATTGCGTATCTAACTGTGTCTGCAAGAAGCGCTCCAGCCAGCGGTGCGATTCGAGCGATCGGAAGTGACTTAACGGTTAAAAACGCCTTTATCCATATCTTCTCGCAATTGGACTCCAGTAACCAGAGAAGCAGTAACTACAGTTTGTACCAAGATTCCGGGGATTAGAGTTGGCAAATAATTGTGTACGTTTCCTGCTATTGCTCCTCCGAAGATGACCACGAACATTGAAGTAAAGAGGATTGGTTGAAGAGTTACATCGAAAAATTGTTCTGGTGTACGGCGAAATTTGAGTAAGCCTCGGTAAGCCATAGTGAGTGAGTTGTTCAAAATTTGACGAGCGCTCGAGTGATTTTTAAGTACGCTGCTATTGCCGGAATGATTTGAATTGTTGACATGATCAGTTTCCTTCCTGAAAGTTTTGGTTTCCTGTTAAGGCTAAGAAGACTTCATCAAGAGTAGGTTTTTGAACGCTTACTTCGACGAGACAATTCCGGCATTTCTCATGCTTATAAGTAGATCGGTGATGGAGTCAGGATCTGTCATGGGAGCCGTGATTTCTGACGGATTAACAGAAGTTGGGGATACTCCTAAAAATATTTTTTCGATCAATTGCTTTGCTCCAGGTATATCTGCTCCGTTAGCCAAACCCAAATGAAGAGTGGTTACACCTGCTGCAGCCTTAAGTTCATCAGGCGTTCCCTCGATGATTACTCGACCATGATCAATCAGCGCGATTCGGTCGGCCAACTGATCTGCTTCTTCCAGGTACTGGGTCGTCAGAACAATGGTTGATCCGGTTTGAACCAATCGTCGAATTGTTTCCCACAATTGATTTCGCGTCCGTGGATCCAATCCCGTGGTGGGCTCATCTAAGAAAATCAGCGGAGGTTGCACGATGAGGCTGGCGGCAAGATCTAGAGCGACGGCGCATTCCCAGAGAATTTGGCTAGCGGCTTACGCGCGGCTTCTTGCAAACCAAACTCCTCCAAAAGCTCTCAGCCCGCTTGGTTGCTTGACCGTGGTTCAAACCCAAAAGGCGGCCGAAGATCACCAAATTTTCAGTCGCCGAGAGGAGTTCGTCGACGGTGGCTGCTTGACCAGTCACTCCGATCAATTGCCTAGGCCTATTTTGCGGATTGGCAAAGACATCGTGTCCGAAGATCTTGGCCCAGCCACTATCGGCACTTAAGAGGGTGGCGAGCATATTGATGACGGTTGATTTTCCCGCCCCGTTTGGCCCCAAAACTCCATAAATCATTCCTTGGGAGACTTTGAGGTCAATGCCATCCACGGCTCGGTTATCACCGAAAACCTTGATAAGTCCCTGGGCTTCAACGGCTAAAACTGAGGATGTTTCTTGAGTCATCGTAATTTCCTTAACATTGTTCAACGAATATTGTTTAATTTAACAGTGTTAAAGAAAAAGGTCAACTATGCTGGACGCATGGCTAAACAATTTGACCCTAAGGCGACGGAGGAGGAGTTAGAGGCCGTTCGCCAGGCGGTCAATGAGCGATTTGAGCGTGAGAAGGCTCGAATCAACAAACGACTTGAGAAGCAACTTTCCCAAATCAACGGCGGTCTCAATACCCGCCAGGAGGCGATTGCTGCCGCTCTTGAACTTTTAAGAAATTATGGACTTAGCGATCTTTCTCTTCGCGACATAGCCAAGAAGACAACCTTCGAGCACCCGCTCTTTATTGGTATTTCAAGAATAAGGCCGAGCTCGTTGATTACATGGCTGAGGCAATTTTGAAGCAAAGAATTTTCGGGGAGCCGAGTGCGCGGCGAAGATGAATCGTGGCAGGAGTGGTTGGCCGCATATATGTCGAAACTGCGAAAGGCGATGTTGGCATATCCAGATGGAGGTCGCGTTTTGCCGGCGCGCATTTAAGTCCAACCAAGACCTTGGCACAAATATTTGAAGATGGACAAGTTCTTTTATTGAAATCGGGTGGGTTGGAAGAAGAGCACGCGTTCTATACCTTGATGACTGCAATTCAATTTACGTTTGGTTTTGTGATCGAGGAACAATCAGGACCAAAGGAAGATGGAATCAGACCTGAATTTTTGAATGTTATGGATAGCAGATATCCGAATTTGGGGCATCGGTGCTTTGGTAAATTCCAAGCAACTCCTGAGGCCAGAGAGAGCGCATTCATTTTTTGGGATTAATTTGATGGATTAAAGGCGCGGAGCAAGTATGAAGGAAGGAAATATGAACTCAAGAGTTAATGTATTCATGAAGAAGCAGAGTACGTGGCAGGAAGAGTATGCCGTCCTGCGCGAGATAGCGCTGGCGACGGGACTTGAAGAAGATCTCAAGTGGGGGCAACCTTGCTACACCTTCGATGGGAAAAATATCTTTCTTGCTCCACTCCTTTAAGGAGTACATCGCGGTCTTCTTTATGAAGGGCGTGATCATGAAAGATCCAAAGAGCCTGTTGATCCAGCAGACTCCCAATGTTCAGGCTGGGCGCCAGCTTCGCTTTAAGAATTTGGAAGAGATCACAAAAGCTAAGAAAGTAATTAAGTCGTATATGGCTGAGGCGATCGCGGTGGAAGAAGCTGGGATTGAAGTCCCTATGAAGAAGCCAACTCCCGTCGAGTTCCCTACAGATATTGCGGCAACGATGAAGAAGATCCCTGGGCTGACCGTTGCGTTTAAAAAGTTAACTCCAAGTTGCCAACGTGAGTACATGATGTATTTTGATAGCGCGAAGAAGGAAGAGACACGCGTCTCTCGCGTCGAGAAATATGCCGAGAAAATTCTTGCCGGCAAACGTATGAACAATTAGGAACCGGTGAAGTACATGAAGTCCCAACCACATCTTCCTGCGCGGCTGGAATACGACTCGGCATTCCAGATCAGACGGGGAAGCGTTACTTAGTTACTGGTGCCAATAGTGGCTTGGGCCTTGAAACCGCTAAAGCACTGGTTGCAAAAGGTGCACATGTAACGATCACTGCTCGTAGCGAAGTTAAAGGTGCGACTGCGATGGCGGAGAGCGGCGCACAAGAATTTATTCTGATGGATCTGGCGGATCTCTCTTCAATTCGCAATGCTGCGGCAAAGATGACCGAATCTTATGATGTTGTCTTTTTGAATGCTGGGATTATGGTTCCGCCGTTCTCGAAGACCGTCGATGGCTTTGAATCGCAGATGGGTACCAATCATCTCGGTCACTTTGCCTTCGCAGGGTTGATCGAGCGTTATGTCACCAAGCGTTGGGTGGTTACCTCCAGCTTTGCCCATCGCCTCGGAAATTTTGGTGATCAGACCACGAGAGACGATCAAGAATCGTTGCCTTGGAATCGGCAAGTATTCCCCGTGGATCTCTTACGGCGATTCAAAGTTGGCCAACCTGCTCTTCGTAAATGAATTAGAACGCCGTCGTGTGGCGCGCGGTTATGGGGCTATTCCTATTGCGGCTCACCCAGGTTGGGCACGCACCAATCTCTTTGGTGGACCTGAGAAGCAAGATCTGATTTCAAGGTTGAGTGAATCTCACCGCCGATAAGTTGGCACAGAGCGCAGCCGCAGGGAGCGCTTGCCTTTGCTCTGTGGCGCGGTACTTGAGGGGATTAATCACACCGCCTTTATTGGGCCAGATGGCTTTATGGAACTCAAAGGGATCACCAAAATTCACCCATGGCAAGGCGCTGGCCTACGACCAGCAGCTGGCAACCAACCTCTGGCAGGTATCGGAAGAACTGACTGGCGTGGCATGGGAGAATTCGCCTCATGCATGAGGCTTATGACGTCCAAGGAATTCAAGAGAAGTGGTTGCCCGTCTGGGATCAGATAGAGCCATTTAAATCTGGTCGCCCAGATGACCCACGTCCCAAGAAGTATGTCCTGGATATGTTCCCGTACCCTTCCGGGGATCTGCACATGGGCCATGCCGAGGCCTATGCCCTCGGCGATGTGATCGCCCGCTACTGGGTTCAAAAGGGATTTAACGTCATGCACCCGATCGGGTGGGACTCTTTTGGTCTGCCTGCCGAGAACGCCGCCATCAAGCGCGGTACCGATCCGCGCGCCTGGACTTACGAAAACATCGCGGTCCAGAAATCTTCGATGCGCCGCTACGCCTGCTCCTTCGACTGGGATCGCGTGCTGCATACCTCTGACCCCGAGTACTACAAGTGGAACCAATGGTTGTTCCTAGAGTTTTACAAGAAGGGCTTGGCCTACCGCAAAGACTCTGCCGTTAACTGGTGCCCTAAAGATCAGACGGTTCTTGCTAACGAGCAGGTAGTCGCTGGGCTCTGCGAACGTTGCGATACACCTGTCACCAAGAAGAAGCTCAATCAGTGGTACCTCAAGATCACAGATTATGCAGATCGCTTGCTCGATGACATGAAGTCACTTGAAGGTAAGTGGCCTGAAAAAGTTTTGATGATGCAGCGCAACTGGATCGGACGCTCACAAGGCGCCGAAGTTACCTTCGAAATCGAAGGTCGCGCCGAGCCCATCACCGATTTACACAACTCGCCCTGACACTTTGTATGGCGCAACATTTATGGTGGTTGCAGTCGACAGTGCGCTCGCGGCCGAACTTGCTGCAGGCGGACCAGTTGAAGCTGCATTCAATACTTATTTCGAGCAGACGAAGGCGGCGAGTGATATCGATCGCCTGGCGACTGACCGTCCAAAGAGTGGTGTCTTCTTAGAGCGTTATGCGATCAATCCTGTAAATGGCGAGAAGCTTCCGATCTGGGCCTCTGATTATGTCTTGGCAGATTATGGAACCGGCGCAATCATGGCGGTACCTGCGCATGATCAACGCGACTTGGATTTTGCGCGCGCGATGGGGTTACCTGTTCGTGTCGTTGTTGAAACTGGTGAGGAAGATCCTGCTGTCAGCGGAACCGCAACTGCCGGTGACGGCGCGTTGATTAACTCTGGCTCGCTCAATGGACTTACCAAAGATGCTGCGATCGCCAAGATCATCGAAGAGTTAGCCGCGAAGAACTTGGGCAAATCCGCCAAGAACTATCGCCTGCGCGACTGGTTGATCTCGCGTCAACGTTTCTGGGGAACTCCGATTCCAATTATTCATTGCCCATCGTGCGGTGAGGTTCCGGTTCCTGAAGATCAATTACCTGTCGAACTTCCTGATGCTGCTGGGCTTGATCTCAAGCCAAAGGGCACATCTCCACTTGGCGCTGCCGAAGATTGGGTCAACGTTCCATGTCCTAACTGCGGTGCTGCAGCAAAGCGTGATGCCGACACCATGGATACCTTCTTTGACTCCAGTTGGTACTTCCTGCGCTACACCAGCACCCAATTCGATGATCGCGCCTTTGATACGCGACGAGGTCAAGACTTGGTTGCCAGTTGATCAATATGTAGGTGGCGTCACCCACGCGATCTTGCACCTTCTATACTCACGCTTCTTCACCAAGGTCTTGCACGACCTGGGCTACTTGGATTTCGAAGAGCCATTCACCCGCCTGCTGAACCAAGGCATGGTGCAGATGGATGGTTCAGCGATGTCAAAGTCGCGCGGCAATCTGGTGCGCCTTTCTGATGAGCTTGCTACCCATGGCGTCGATGCGATTCGTTTATCGATGGTCTTCGCTGGTCCACCAGAAGATGACATCGACTGGGCAGATGTATCACCAAGTGGATCATTCAAGTTCTTGAATCGCGCCTGGCGCATATCTGGTGATGTGACCAGCGAACCGGGAGTTGATTTCACTAAGGGTGATATCTCACTTCGCAAGGTAACCGCTAAGAGTTTGTTCGATATCTCATTTGCAGTCGAATCTTTCCGCTTCAACGTAGCGGTTGCTCGCATCATGGAATTGGTAAATGCAACCCGCAAGGCAATCGACTCTGGTTGCGGGGGAGCAGATCCTGCAGTTCGTGAAGCGGCTGAAGCAATTGCGATCTCCTTGTCACTGGTTGCTCCATACACCGCCGAAGATATGTGGGAGCGTTTAGGTCATAAGCCTTCGGTCGCTCTCGCTGGCTGGCCGACGATCGATGAGTCACTGCTTGGAGCAGATAATGTCACCGTTGTCTTGCAGATCAGCGGAAAGATTAAAGATCGCATCGAAGTCTCTCCAAGCATAAGCAAAGATGAGCTCGAAAAGTTGGCGCTAGAAAATGATGTGATTAAGGCGGAGATTGCTGGGGCTACGATCAAGAAAATCATCACCGTTGCACCAAAGCTCGTCAACATCGTTATTTAATCCACAGAACTAAATCTAGATAATTCAAGAACATGGCGCGTTTCATAAAGTTGCGCCATGTTCGAATTTCCTCACTTTAGCGATCTGCAACGTCGCGCAATTTATGTAGTCTTAGCAATGGCACTTGGCGTTGGTGCAATCTTCTTCTCCTTGGCACATGGAAATGCCGCACCAGTCGCGACTCCATCCATAACTCCGCTGCCGAGTTACTCACCAATACCTGCACCGCCCGCATTGATCGTGGTGGATGTAGCGGGCAAAGTTTTGCATCCTGGGGTTTATAAGTTGCCCCAAGGATCGCGGGCGATTGATGCAATTAAGGCTGCTGGCAAGCAACTCAAGGGAGTATCGCTCACCGATATCAATTTCGCCGAAGTCCTTACCGATGGTCAACAGATCATTGTAGGCGCACCTCCTGTTACTCCAACCTCATCGAAGTCCAAGAAGAGTGGATCCTCCAAGGGCAAGATCACAACTGGCACGATCGACATCAATACAGCAACGGTCGCGCAATACGAGGAGTTGCCCGGTGTCGGGGCGGTAATGGCTGCGCGCATCTTGGCGTACCGAACTGCGCATGGCCTCTTTGCAACGATCGATGATCTAACGAAGGTGAGCGGGATGGGCAAGAGCAAATTCGCCAACCTCAAAAGCTTCGTCCGGATTTAGCGCTACCGCTTGTAGGAGTCGCAATATGGCTGGGAGCCGCTGGAGTTGGATTGCTGGCTCCAGTGTGGCTTTTGCTGGTTGTTCCGGTCTGTATTTGGATTCTGCGACGTCAGCGGGCTAGTGGATGGGTACTCATTGCGGCGCTCGTTGCAGGATCAGGGTTGATGGCGCTGCACGAACGTGCGCTGCAAACCAGTGCAGTGGCACCGCTCCTCGATAAGAAGATCTCCTTTCATATCGTTGCCTCGGTAGTAACTGATCCAAAATTAGGTGAGCCAAAGCAGATGCACGGGTATGTAAAGCCCGCAACGACCACCGCAATTGTCTCTGTTATTTCCATCAAAGTTCATAACGTAACTCGGGTTGTGCATTTTCCGATGCGTCTTACTACCTCCGAACATTTTGTTGCACTGCCAGGCACAGTTATTTCGTGTACGGGAATCGCATACTCAACGCCTGAGAAGAGAGTCGCGGGTTTATTTGCAGAGCGCGGAACCATCACGGTTATTCACGGCGCTGGTTTGATTGGTCGCGCTACCGGTGCTATACGAGCTGACTTTCGAAATATCTCTTTGCGTGTTGGTGGCGCAAGTGGCGCACTGATACCCGGATTGGTATTAGGAGATACCTCACTTGAAACCCATACCTTCGTGAACGATATGTTGCTTGCAGGTCTGACTCACCTCACGGCAGTAAGCGGTGAAAACTTTGCCATCATCGCAGCCTTCATGATCTGGATCTTGCAGTGGATCGTTCCCAACTTGAGGGCGAGATTGGTTATCTGCGCACTTGTTCTCCTTGGTTTTATCTTCTTAGTGCGGCCATCACCCTCGGTACTTCGTGCAACGGTGATGGTGAGTGTTCTGCTCATCGCCAAGGCACGGGGTCTGCGAACATCGGCGCTAGCGGGGTTGGGTCTTGCAATCAGTCTGCTGATCTTGATCGATCCCTTTGAGGCGATCGATCCGGGATTCGCACTCTCTGTTGCAGCGACAGGCGGAATCTTGTTGCTGACAGATCCCGTTGCGGAGTGGCTCGTTAGGTATCTGCGTCACCGCAAGATCGCAGAACTCCTAGCAATATCGATCGCCGCAAACATTTTCTGTACCCCGCTCAGCGTGGCGATCTCTGGACAGTTCTCGCTCATGTCACTTCCAAGCAATTTCTTGGTGGAACCAGTCGTGGCACCGATAACGGTGGTGGGATTTATCGCAGCGCTCGTTTCACCATTCGCATCTGGCTTCTCCTATCTATTGACGCTGACGCAGAAGCCTTTTTCGAGTGTGATTGTCTGGGTGGCGACCACCTTCGCCAAAGTGCCGGTAGTGCACCTAACCAAGGGATTTGCCGGCGCAGCTATTGCCGTGGCGGTTCTCGGGTGTGGGTACATCGCTTTAAGATGGCGCTCGTGGGGATCACTCTGATTCAAGGCGGCGAGGAGTTACTCGCTGATCGCGCGATCTCTAGCGCTGTGGCGCAGAGCCCTGGAGCCACCATCACTCATCTCAGTGCAGATACCCTAGAACTCGGTCAGATCACCGACGCACTCGCACCATCACTCTTCGGCGATGCACGGGTAGTTGTGATCAAAGAGATTCAAGATTTGGCGGCAGAACTAGGCGATGAGATCGCCGAATACATCGAGAACCCAGATGAGGGCGTTCACCTGGTTCTCTGGCACAAAGGTGGAGTCAAAGGTAAGGCGCTGCTCGACAAGATTAAGAAGGCCAAGCCAACCCTTGTAGCTGCGGAGGCAATCAAGAAGGAGTCAGATAAAGCCGACTTTGTCCGCGCCGAATTCACTCGTTTGGGGCGCAAGGTCTCAGGCGATGCCGTCACCGCGATCGTTGGAGCCTTGGGCTCAGATATGCGCGAGCTTTCTGGGGTTTGCTCCCAATTGGCCTCTGATGTTGCCGCAGGCGCCACAATTACCGAAGAGGATGTCGCCAAATTCCAGCAAGGTCGGGTTGAGACCACTGGCTTTGATGTGGCCGATGCAGTTTTAGAGGGAAAGACCGATCTGGCGCTGGTCACGCTGCGCCAGGCGCTAGAAACCGGGGTCGATCCGGTCATGATTATCTCCGCGCTCGCTGGCTCCTTGCGTGCGCTCGCCAAGGTTTCGGGTGCCAACCGAGGTAGCAAGTCCTTCGAATTGGCCGGTCCACTGGGGCTATCGCCCTGGCAGATCGATAAAGCCCGTCGCCAACTATCTGGCTGGAGCCCAGCCACCCTGGCCGGGGCGGTCGTTGCACTGGCTCAGGCCGATGCCGATATCAAAGGAGCGGCCTCCGACCCGATTTATGCGCTGGAGCGGACCATCATCTCGATCTCTCGCAGCAGATCACACTCTAAATAGCTCAGTTTGAGCCTAGTGTCCGCTGGCTGGTAGCCTTCACCCCTGCTCGTCACCACCGTGGCCAGCTCTTGGACGTTTTATTAAAGAAGAAAGCAGTCAAATAAGTGGCAAACATTAAGTCTCAGATCAAGCGCATCGGAACCAATGAGAAGGCTCAGGCTCGTAACAAGTCTGTCCGCTCATCGATCAAGACCGCCATCCGCCGTTTCAAGGATGCCGCTGCTACCGGAGATGTCGCTGCCACTGCCGCAGAACTACGCGCTGCATCAAAGGCGCTCGATGTTGCAGTTTCAAAGGGCGTCATCCACGCCAACTCTGCAGCAAATAAGAAGTCTGCAATGGCAAAAGCTGCCAACAAGACTTCTGCTAAATAACACTTTCAACACAGAGGCTAACGGCTAAGCCATGCCAGCCATTCCATTAGCGAAAGCTCCACAACCTTCGCAAACTGACCCTGCGCAGATTCGCAATTTCTGCATCATCGCGCATATCGATCACGGTAAATCCACCCTGGCAGATCGCATGCTCGGAATTACTGAGGTCGTAGAACAACGCAACATGCGCGCACAATATTTAGATCGCATGGATATTGAACGCGAACGCGGCATCACCATTAAATCGCAAGCGGTCCGTCTGCCATGGCGTTCTGGAATCGATAATCAGGAGTACATCCTGAACATGATCGATACCCCGGGTCACGTCGATTTCACCTACGAAGTTTCTCGCTCTCTTGCGGCATGCGAAGGCGCGGTGCTCCTTGTCGATTGCGCCCAAGGTATCGAAGCGCAGACACTCGCTAACTTGTATTTAGCGATGGAGAACAACCTCACGATTATTCCGGTGCTTAACAAGATTGATCTACCAGCTGCGCAACCAGAGAAGTTTGCTGAAGAGTTGGCCAAGTTGATTGGTTGCGAGCCAGAGGATTGTCTGCGCGTATCGGGTAAGACTGGTGCTGGCGTTACCGAACTTCTTGATCAGATCGTGCGTCAGATCCCTGCACCTGTCGGCGATGCAGATGCGCCAACTCGTGCGCTGATCTTTGACTCGGTTTACGACACCTATCGCGGTGTAGTTACCTACGTCCGCGTTGTTGATGGCCACTTATCTACTCGCGATCAGATCCAGATGTTCTCAACCGGCGTGCGCCACGAGATGCTCGAAGTTGGAGTTATCTCACCTGAACCCGTGGTTTCTAAAGGACTTGGTGTAGGTGAAGTAGGTTATGTAATTACTGGAGTGAAAGATGTACGCCAATCTCGTGTCGGTGACACCATCACTACTTATAACAATCCTGCCAAAGTCGCACTTGCAGGCTATAAAGATCCAAAGCCAATGGTTTTCTCTGGGCTCTTCCCAATCGATGGCGCAGATTTCCCATTGCTCCGCGAGGCGCTGGACAAACTTCAACTCAATGATGCGGCGCTGGTCTATGAGCCAGAGAGTTCTGCAGCACTAGGTTTTGGATTCCGTTGCGGCTTCTTAGGTCTCCTCCACATGGAGATCGTGCGCGAAAGACTTGAGCGCGAATCCAATCTCACACTTATCTCTACCGCTCCAAACGTGGTTTATAAAGTAACAACTGGCGACGGAACACTCCTTACGGTTACAAATCCATCTGAATATCCCGATGGCAAGATCGAAAAGGTAGAAGAGCCAATTGTGCGCGCCACGGTTCTGGCTCCTTCAGAATTTATCGGAACGATCATGGAACTCTGCCAAGATCGCCGCGGAACCTTGCTTGGCATGGATTATCTCTCCGAAGATCGGGTCGAGATTCGTTACACCTTGCCACTTGCTGAAATCGTCTTTGACTTCTTTGATCAACTCAAGAGCCGTACCCGCGGTTATGCATCGCTGGATTACGAACCAATCGGTGAGGCCGAGGGCGAACTCGTCAAAGTCGATATCTTGTTGCAAGGCGAGAAGGTTGATGCATTTAGTGCGATCGTGCACCGTGACAAGGCCTATACCTATGGCACGATGATGACCGGCAAGTTGCGCGAGCTGATTCCAAGGCAACAATTTGAAATTCCTATTCAGGCTGCAATCGGTGGTCGCATCATCGCTCGCGAAAGTATTCGCGCGATTCGCAAGGATGTTTTGGCTAAGTGTTATGGCGGAGATATTTCTCGTAAGCGCAAACTCCTCGAGAAACAGAAAGAGGGTAAGAAGCGCATGAAGATGGTGGGCCGCGTCGAAGTCCCACAAGAGGCATTCGTTGCCGCACTCACCACCGATGCTGATATTGATAAGGCAAAGGCCAAAGCCAAAGAGCGCGAATGAGTACCCTCGCCTTCTACGTACATATCCCGTACTGCGTGAGGCGTTGTGGTTACTGTGATTTCAACACTTATACGCCCGCAGAACTTTCTATCAGTAGCGACCTCTCTGCTACCTCGCGCTCGTATATAGATCTCCTTATACGTGAAATTGAATTCGCTCGCGCGACCTCTGATGCAACTACTGTTCCCACAATCTTCTTTGGTGGGGGTACACCTACACTGATGGAGAGCAAAGACCTGGGGCGAGTGATTTCTGCGATCGGCTCCAACTTCGAACTTGCTCGCGATGCTGAGATAACAACGGAGGCGAATCCAGATACCGTCACAATGGCGAAGTTAGCTGCGCTGCGCGAGGCAGGATTCAATCGCATCTCTTTTGGAATGCAATCTGCCGTTCCCCATGTTTTAAAGTCACTTGACCGCACTCACAATCCGGAGAATGTCGTAAAGGCAACGAGCTGGGCTCGTGAGGTGGGATTCCAAGAAGTCAGCGTCGATCTCATTTATGGAACGGCAGGGGAGTCGATCGCCGATTGGGAGTTAACGATTGATACCGCCCTAGCACTCCCGATCTCGCATATCTCTGCTTATGCGTTGATCGTTGAGAACGGCACCAAGCTCGGCGCACAAGTAAAGCGCGGGGAAGTTGTAATGCCGGATGATGATCAAACCGCCGATAAATATCTCCTTGCCGATGAGAAGTTCTCTGCTGCTGGTTTTAAGTGGTACGAACTCAGCAACTGGTCTAAAGCTGGTTCAGAATGCCGCCACAACATCGCCTACTGGAACGGTGACAACTGGTGGGGAGCAGGGGCCGGAGCCCATTCCCACATTTCGGGACGGCGATTTTGGAATGTGAAACACCCTGCCGCGTACTCTCAGAAGGTCATTGAATCTGGAAACCCTATGCAGGAAGAAGAAATTCTCACTAGCGATGAGGCACGTAGCGAAGAGATCATGTTGCAGATTCGACTTGCCTCTGGAATTGCTCTGGACTCTTTATCTGCGACCGAGGCGAAGGCGCTGCCAGGTTTCCTTGCTGAAGGTCACTTGGATAGAAGCTGCCTGGGAGCTTGGTCGCCTAGTTTTAAGCCCAACGGGCAGGCTGGTGGCAGATCGAATCGTGCGCGAAATACTCGTGTAGTAGATTACGAAAACCATGCAAGAGCGCCAATTAGAAATACTCCGAGCCATTGTGGATGAGTATGTCGCTACGCAAGAACCGGTTGGTTCTAAGGTCATCGCAGAACGACATCCACTTGGGGTCTCGCCTGCCACGATTCGAAACGATATGGCGATCCTGGAAGATGCTGGTCTGATTACACAGCCGCACACCAGCGCCGGTCGAATTCCTACTAATACGGGCTACCGACTCTTCGTCGATAAGTTGGCTCAGATCAAACCGCTCTCAGACGCGGAGCGCCGCGCCATCGAAACTTTTCTCTCACATGCACATGATCGCGAAGATCTCTTTGTGCGCACCGCAAAACTTTTAGCCCAGCTCACTAAGCAAGTCGCCGTTATTCAATATCCTGATGAGAACAAGGTTGTACTTGCTGGAACCGCCAACTTAGCGCGCAGTAGTGCTCAAGAGACCGCGGCCTCTATCTATCCAATTTTGGAGGCGCTCGAGGAGCAGGTCATCCTGCTTCGCCTCTTGGCTGACGCAAGTGATGATGTTCAAGTTCGAATCGGAGATGAACAACCAGAGAAAAGTCTGCAGACCACATCTCTGGTGAGCGTGGGTTATGGAATTGAAGGACAATCGTCTGGTGCGCTGGGAGTAATTGGACCCACCCGCATGGATTACGCGCAGACGATGGCAACGGTAAATGCCGTCGCTCGATACATTGGCAGGTTTCTAGGAGGAACATCGATTGGCTGATCTTTACGAGGTACTCGGAGTCCACCGCGATTCATCATTCGACGAGATCAAAAAGGCGTATCGCAAATTGGCCCGGGAGTATCACCCTGATGTAAATCCCGACCCTGCGGTGAAGGATAAATTTAAAGATATCACTGCTGCATATGAGGTATTGAGCGATCCCAATAAGCGTCAGAAATATGACCTCGGGGGAGATCCCTTCTCGCAATTTGGTGGGGGAGCGCAGAACTTCGGCTTCGGCGACATCATGGATGCCTTCTTTGGCGGAGGCGGAACGCGTGGACCACGTTCACGGGCACGAGCCGGCCAAGATGCGCTGATTGGTGTTGAACTCACCCTGCATGAGATCTGCTTTGGAACCGAACGCGAACTTTCTGTCGAGACCGCGGTGCGCTGCGAGAAATGTGGTGGCTCTGGTTGTGCTGACAACAGTAAGCCTCAGACCTGCGGCATTTGTAAGGGTCGCGGTGAGATTCAACAAGTAACACGATCCTTCATCGGCAATGTGATGACCAGTCGCCCTTGCAACAACTGTGGTGGTTATGGAACAGTGATTCCATCTCCGTGCAGTGAGTGTGCCGGTGATGGTCGAGTTCGCTCTCGCCGCAACATCAACGTAAAAATTCCAGCGGGTGTCGAAGGTGGAAATCGAATTCATTTGGCGGGACAAGGTGAAGTCGGACCTGGAGGGGGACCTGCAGGAGATTTATACGTCGAGATCATCGAGAAGCCGCATGATTTCTTGATTCGCGATGGCAAAGATCTACATCTTTCGATTGCAATCACGATGGCAGCTGCAGCGCTGGGTACTCTCGTGAAGGTTGATACTCTTGATGGAGAACAAGAGGTAGAGATTCGACCCCGGGACTCAATCTGCTGATGCAATCACTCTGCGCGGCTTTGGTGTAACAAAACTGCGTGGCGGAGGGCGTGGAGATTTAATCGTTCACGTTGAAGTTGAAACTCCTCGCAAGCTCTCCAAAGATGAGCAAGAGCTACTTAAAGAAATTTGCATCTATGCGTGGGGAACGACGTGGCGCTTTCCAGATGCACAGCCGCAAGAAAGAGCATCAAGATCAAGGCCTCTTCGGCCGCTTCCGCGACGCATTTAATCTCTGATTATGTTAACTCTCTTCTTCGTCCCTAATCTAGGGTCGGCGCCAACCGTAGTTGTTGAAGGCGATGAGGCACATCACGCAATAAAAGTTATTCGGGTAGAATCGGCGAGGAGTTGCTCCTCGCAGATGGAAGCGGTGCATGGGTGCGAGGCGCCGTAACGGAAATATCAAAGAAGAGTTTTACTCTCACAGTCGCAGAACGCGGAATTGCCAGAACCGCAAACTCCTGAGATCATCGTGATCCAAGCACTCGATGAAATCAGATCGCGCCAAAGAGGCGATCGAACTACTAACTGTTGCAGGCGCTTCGACGATTATTCCGTGGCAATCGGATCGATCAATCGCAAAGTGGCAACCAGATTTAGGGGAGAAGTGGCTGTCGACTGCTATCGCGGCTGCAAAGCAATCGCGCCGCTTGACCTTGCCAGAGATCGAGAGTCCCATAACAACCGCTCAGATCGCGAAGAGATTTGGGGGAATTCCAATCTCATTGTTCTTCACGAAGCAGGAACAACCAAACTCTCGCAGGCAACGCAGAGCCTTAATGCAGGTCCAATCATTCTTGTCGTTGGTCCCGAGGGTGGTATCAGCGGTGAAGAGTTGGGCGATTTCGGAGTAGCCGGAGCATCAATCGTCGTCCTTGGAAATGAGGTCTTCCGGGCGGCACATGCCGGATTTGCAGCGGTCGCTGCGATTTCCGCCCTCACCGGGCGCTGGTAGTAATAGGCTTTTCGGTATGTGCATCTTCTGCAAAATCGCTGCCGGCGAAATTCCGACCGATTTTTTGTATGAGAGCGAGAGCGTGGTGGCATTTAAAGATTTAGATCCCCAGGCGCCTGCTCACGTGCTGGTGATTCCACGGGCTCACTATGAAAATGCAGCGGAGTTAGCTGCCGCCGACTCGGCCACCATGTCAGAGCTCTTTGGAGCGGCGCGTCAGATCGCCTCCGACTTCGGTTTAGATGGTTATCGCCTCACCTTTAACACGGGAGCGAGTGCTGGTCAGAGCGTCTTTCATGCACACCTTCATCTTTTAGGTGGTCGCCCATTCGCTTGGCCGCCTGGTTAACCGTAGGATTTGGAAGTAATGGAGAGACCTTTGATTACCGTTCCAGCCGCCATTCCTATGGTCGCGCTTACTGGACCCCAAGATTCCTACCTACGCATCTTTGAATCAACATTCCCTGGCCTCCTGATTACCTTCCGCGGCAATGAGATCTTTGTTAAAGGCGATATCCAAGAGACCTCTCAATTCGAAGTACTCGTAAAAGAGTTACTTGTTCTCATCCGCGCTGGGCAGACCTTGAGTTTGGATGCGATCCATCATGCGATCGGCATGGTTAAACATGTTCCGGTGGATCACCCCGCAGAAGTTTTATCGCTCAATATTTTGAGCAATCGTGGCAAGACGATCCGCCCAAAGACCGCTAACCAGAAGCGGTATGTCGAAGCGATCGATCAGAACACGATCACATTTGGAGTAGGCCCCGCCGGTACAGGTAAAACTTATCTTAGCGATGGCCAAAGCGATTCAGGCGCTGCAAGCTAAAGAGGTTAATCGCATCATCTTGACTCGCCCTGCAGTTGAAGCCGGCGAACGTCTTGGTTTCTTGCCTGGCACGCTGCAAGAGAAGATCGATCCTTATCTCCGCCCACTCTTTGACGCACTGCATGACATGATTGATCAAGAATCAATTCCGCGCCTGATGGCATCTGGAATCATTGAGATCGCACCTCTTGCTTACATGCGCGGTCGCACCCTGAACGATGCCTTTGTTATCTTGGATGAAGCGCAGAACACCTCGGCAGAACAGATGAAGATGTTTCTCACCCGCCTGGGTTTCGGCTCAAAGATGGTTATTACTGGCGATGTAACACAGGTCGATCTTCCCAACGGAACTCCTTCTGGTCTCAAAGTTGTAGGCGAGATCTTGGACGGGGTCGATGACATCTGCTTCATGCATCTGACCGCAGAGGATGTAGTTCGTAACCGCTTGGTCGGTGAAATCGTGAGTGCATACGGCCGCTTCGATGCAGCAAAGCCAGCTAACTTTAGGCCGCTTCGAACATCTGGAAGCGGTGATCGCTAACCGCCTTTGGCGCGCGCCATGAATATAGAACTTTCAAACGAGTCGGGTGTCGAGATAAACGAGGCTGACATTGTGAGCGTCGCAGAGTTTGCGATGCGTCGCATGGGTCTCCATGAAGATTGTGATCTTGCGATCTCTATCGTCGATGAACCGCGCATGAGTGAGTTGCACGAAGAGTGGATGGGACTTGAAGGACCAACCGATGTTCTCTCGTTCCCGATGGATGAGGTAGAACCGCATTCTCCAGAACCGGGGATAGTCGGAGATATTGTTCTCTGCCCGCAGTTCGCTGAGGCGCAAGCCAAGAAGGGTTTGGCGGCCGAACTTCACCTCTTAACGATTCACGGCATCTTGCATTGTCTGGGTTATGACCATGCGGAACCGGAAGAAGAGTTGATCATGTTTGGCTTGCAAGACTCGATCCTCGCTCAATGGCAGGTCCGCTAATGCTGACCAAGGTACTTCGCAAACTTAAAAGTTATGGCATAACGCTTCCCACGATATTTAATGATGAGAGTGATCTGCGCAAACTTGTTGACCAGGCAGGAGAGCGCTCCATTATTGCCGACTCGCAACGCGAGATGATTCAATCGGTGTTAGATCTGGGCGAGACTCTGGTGCGCGAATTAATGGTGCCACGTACAGATATCGTCTGGATCGAGGGAAATAGAACTTTGCGTCAGGGGTTATCTCTCGCGCTTCGTTCAGGTTTCACTCGTATTCCTGTTATCGATGAGAACCTAGATGAGGTCATCGGAATCGCGTATGTAAAAGATTTAGCACGGCGCGTTCATGAACATCATGAATCCGAACAGAGCGAAACGGTCGCAGAGCACTTACGCCCTGCCTCATTTGTTCCAGAGAATAAGACCGCTGCAGATCTTCTTAAAGAGATGCAAAAGGATCAAATTCATATGGCCATTGTCATTGATGAATACGGTGGTACCGCAGGGCTCATAACGATTGAAGATATCTTGGAAGAGATCGTCGGTGAAATTGCCGATGAATACGATGATGAGGCGGAAAAGATTGAGTGGCTTTCGGATAGCCAAGCAAGGCTATCTGCCCGCTTAAACCTTGATGATTTTGCTAGCGCCTTCAAGATTGAGTTGGAAGAGTCGGCACGCGAAGATGTCGATAGCGTCGGTGGCCTGCTAGCTAAGCAGTTGGGTCGAGTACCGATACCTGGAAGTGAGATCACGGTTGAGGGATGGAATTTGGTGGCAGAGCGCCCCGTAGGACGCCGTCACCGCATCGCGACTGTGCTTGCCACAAAGGCCCAACCTACCCTCGACCAAGCCCAGCCTAAGTAGGCCCCATAAGCAGGTAGGGTTGGCTTATGCGTATTGTTCGATTTACGCCGAATGAATCTGTCGGCATCGGCACCGATCCCCATTTTGGAGTCCTGAACGATAAGGATGTAATCCTCGTCCTCAAGGGTGACCCCATCTACTCTGGGATCATCCCAACAGAGACGACCGTTCCTCTGGCGGATGTGAAGATTCTGGCTCCCATCATCCCTCGCAGCAAAGTTGTCTGTATCGGTAAGAACTATGCCGATCACGCCGCTGAGATGAACTCGGTGGTTCCAACTGAACCAATCATCTTCTTAAAACCCAACACATCGGTTATCGGACCTAACGACACGATCCAGTGGCCGCGTATGTCAGATCGCGTTGATTTTGAAGGCGAGCTTGCAATTGTCATTGGTCGAATCTGTAAAGATGTCCCTAAAGAGCGCTACAGCGATGTGATCTTTGGCTACACAATTGCCAACGATGTAACCGCACGCGACCTGCAGAGCAAAGATGGTCAGTGGACCCGCGCTAAGGGATTCGACACCTTCTGTCCGATCGGACCTTGGGTTGAGACCGAATTTGTTCCAGGTGAACAGATTGTGCAGACAACGGTTAATGATGAGGTCAAGCAGCTCGAGCCGCTGAGCTCCATGATCTTCAAGATCCCAGAGATCATCGCTTTTGTAACCCAGGTGATGACGCTATTACCGGGCGATGTAATTTTGACCGGCACGCCTGCTGGCATTGGACCAATGGCCGCTGGTTCTGTAGTTGAGGTAAGCATCGAAGGTATCGGTGTATTGAGCAATAAGGTGAGTTCAAAGAATGTCTAGCACCAAAGAGGTAAGAGTTCGCTTTGCCCCATCACCAACAGGGGAGTTGCATGTCGGAAATATCCGAACAGCTCTCTTTGATTGGGCCTATGCCCGTCATACCGGTGGCAAGTTTGTCTTTCGTATTGAAGATACCGATACCGAGCGCGTTACCGATGAATATATTCAGGCCGCACTAGGAACTCTGCGCTGGCTGGGATTGGATTGGGATGAGGGTCCAGAAGTCGGTGGTCCTTACGGTCCATATCTGCAATCACAACGTCTAGATATTTACGCAAAGTACGCCCAGCAATTTTTGGATGAAGGCTTTGCCTATCATTGCTATTGCTCAGCCGAAGAGTTGGAAGCTGTTCGCGAAGCGCAACGCGCCGCCAATGTTGCACCAGGTTATAACGGACATTGCCGCAATCTGACTGCAGAGCAAGTAGCTGCTTATAAGGCTGAAGGTCGCAGACCTGTAGTGCGTATGTTGATGCCAGAAGGAACCACGACATTCACTGACTTGATTCGTGGTGAAGTGAGCTTCGATCACAATTTCGTTCCTGATTTTGTACTAGTACGCGCCGATGGCTCTCCGCTCTACACATTGGCTGTCGCAGTTGATGATGTACTCATGAAGATCACCCACGTACTTCGTGGTGAAGATTTACTTTCTTCGACACCTCGTCAGATCCGTGTCTATCAAGCCATGGGTGTAAAGCCAGAGGATTACCCACTCTTTGCTCACCTGCCATTTGTTATGGGACAGGACAATGCCAAGCTCTCAAAGCGCAATGGTGAGGTCTCTATTGCCTGGTATCGCGAGGCTGGTTATCTGCCCGAGGCGATCTGTAACTATTTAGCTCTACTCGGATGGTCACCTGGCGAAGATCGCGAAGATGTCACCATGCAGGAGTTGGTTGAACTCTTCACCGTTGAGCGAGTTCATTCCAGCCCAGCGCGCTTTGATATGAAGAAACTTGAAGCCATTAATGGTGACAAGATTCGCGCGCTTACCCCAGAGGCATTTCTCAACTGGTCGCTTCCATTCCTAAAAAATGCGGGTGTCATCCTCGGTACTGATGATGAGATCGCTCTTGTGAAGAAGGCGCTACCGATTATTCAAGAGCGCATCACGACGCTCTCAGAGATTCCGCCAATGCTGAAATTCTTGTTCACAAAAGATTTCGCGGTTGAGTCAGAATCAGCGGTCAAGATCGCAGACGAACAGAGCAAGAAAGTGCTCCAGGTCTCATTGGATCGACTTACCGGGCTTACCGAGTGGAACCACGATTCCATCGAGGCAGTTCTTAGGGCTGCCCTTATCGAAGAGATGGGGCTAAAGCCTCGCATCGCCTTTGGAGCGGTCCGCATCGCCGTCACTGGTAGCCATATTTCTCCACCACTTTTTGAGTCCATGGAGCTCCTCGGAGCCGCCAAGAGTTTGGAGCGGATCAAGGCCGCCCTGTAATCTTGGATCGGATTTTCAGGTTATCCTTCTCCTCTGGCCCAAAAGGCCAGGTGGTTTGGGACAATGTGCCTGGAAAAAATTGGGGTATGGGGTAATTGGCAGCCCTTCTGATTCTGGTTCAGCGAGTCTAGGTTCGAGTCCTGGTACCCCAGCGCAGTAAAAGTTTTACTCCAGCACCACCAGCACCAAAGATGGACAAATAAATAGCGCGGCCCCGTCGTCTAGTGGCCTAGGACTCTGGCTTCTCAAGTCAGCTACGAGGGTTCGAATCCCTTCGGGGCTACCACTTCCGCGCTAAGACTGGAGCAGATACCCATGCAGTGGTCATCTCTCGTCAATATCTGCGATCTCATCGCTACCTTCGCCTTTGCAACTGTAGGAGCCCGCGTGGCTGCCGCTAAGGGCATGGATTACGGCGGGATCATCTTGATTGCTGGTGTCTCATCGCTCGCCGGTGGAACTTTCCGAAATCTCTTCCTAGTTCATCAACCCGCCTGGGTTCTCAACCCTTGGTTATTTGCCTCGGTCTTGGCCGCCGTTTTGATCACCATTATTCGCCAGAGTTCAGAGCCAGTTGGACGTTTCTTGCTCGCCCTCGATACCTTCGGTCTAGCAGTCGCAACTGTTTCCAGTACTAACTACGCCCTAGGTTTTCATGTAACGCCTGTAATCGCCGTAATTCTTGGAATCACAGGAGCGGTAACCGGGGGATTGTTGCGTGATGTCTTATCGCAAACCGAACCAGTTTTACTACACCGCGAAACAATCGGAACCTCTGCGCTCGCAGGAGCGGTTGTCTATGTTGCGCTCAACGAATTCCACATGAACAAGGCAATTCCCGCAATCGTTGGTGGATTAGTCGTAGTAATCGTTCGCGAGTTATCCATTAAATATTCTTGGAATTTACCGCGTATCACACGCAGATAATCTGGAGCGGATGACGGGAATCGAACCCGCACTGTCAGCTTGGGAAGCTGACGTGATACCACTTCACTACATCCGCAATATTCGTAAACTTATCAGGAAGTGCGCAAGCTATGTAACCCGGCATCTACCGGCAGGATCGTTCCTGTTGTAGATGAGCTGAGTGGGCTGGCGAGGTATGCGATTGCATGGGCTACCTCTTGCGCGGTAATGAGTCGCTTCATTGGTTGGCGTGCAACGAGGTTTGCGCTCATTGCGGCGGGATCAGCGGACTCTGCTAGCAGTCTGGCCACCCACGGAGTGTCTGCAGTACCAGGGGAGACGGCATTTACTCGTACTCCAGTCGCGATGTAATCGGCGGCCATGGCGCGAGTAAGAGCTTCTAGCGCACCTTTTGTGGAGGAGTAGAGAGCGCGATTGGGAAGTCCAATGTCGGCTACTACTGAAGCAGTATTCACGACTGAGGCCACTTTAGATTGCTTTAAATATGGCATAGCGGCTCGTGTAACACGAACTGCGCCAAAGAGATTGACGTTAAAGACCTTGAGCCACTCTTCATCGCTATTAGCAGTCACATCACCACCCGCACCGATGCCAGCATTATTGATCAAGATATCAATTGACCCGAAATGTTTTGCTATCGCGGTGATCGCTCGCTGCACGTCCGCGTCATCGGTAATGTCACAGCGGTCAGAGTAGTAAGTGGATTCAGTGGACTGGTTCACATCTAATACTGCGACTTTGGCCCCTCTGGCAGAGAGATATTCGGCAGTTGCACTACCGATTCCACCTGTTCCACCAGTGATCACCGCAACAAGTCCGGCAAACTCTTGCCCTGGCGTGTAAACGCTGCTCATATCTCTTCCTTCTTTGATCGCGTGAGTGAGTCAACTGTGCAGAGAATATGTTGGTACTTCTGACCTGTAGCGCGAGACATTCCAATCTCGCAGGTGAGGTTGGTCGAAAGGTAGGCATCAAAGCGACGGCCACGAATCGATTCTGCTTCTGCTCGTGTGGCACTCGCCGTTAGTTCTGGGTGCAGCATCCCGCGGTCTCCCGCAAAAGCGCAGCAACCCCAGTCAGGGGGAGTGGTTACTTCTTTCGATATGGCGGCTGCTAGAAGTTCAAGGTTCTTGTTCGATCCTAGAAGGGTGCTGGAGCAGGTCGGGTGTAAGAGTACTGAGTTGAGAACTTGTGCGACCTCGAGCCTTTGGAGTAGGACGGCGGCTGTGAAATCAACCGCGTCGATAATCTGAAGTTGCGAATCTTCTTTGGAGCGCAACGCCTTAAGTAGGCCTTCGGTGCACGAGGAGTTTTCGCAGACAATAGGAAGTCGACCATTATCACTTGCTTTGAGTAGAGCCTGGTAGGTCCGATCAACCATCGTTGAGTAGCCTTCAGTCAAACCCTTAGATTTCCAGGGAGTACCACAACACATTTCAGAGATACCTTCTGGAATCGCAAATCGAAGACCCGCTTTGGTAGTCAGAGATTGCAGAGCAGCGCTGCTCTCGGCCTCAAAGATGCTTTCAAGGCAGGAAGCGAAGAGAACGAAATCTGCGTTCGGCTCTTTGATTGGTGATCGGTATTTTCCACCGCGTGGCAGGCTCTTGGAGTAGAGCGGAACTCGATCTGCGCCAAAAATGTTTCGTAAGCCTCGATTAATCGGTTCCGTTATTGAGTTGGGAAGATGCGAGGCAACGGTTAAAGCAGCCCCGATTCCGTTGATGGCACCGGCCCAACGAAGGGCAAGTTGATTCCAAATACCCTCTGGGATTCCATCGTTACGTTCTGCTCTAAGAGTTGTCACCAGAGTTCCTGTGTTAATTCCTACGGGACATGAGCTTTCGCATAGACCATCTACTGCGCATGTTTCCTCAACCCCATACTCCGAGCTTTTGCGGAGTTCGGCGGCAAGAGTAAGGTCGCCGGAAATCTCTGCGCTCTTTAAGGCACGACGCAAAACAATGCGTTGGCGAGGAGTAGTGGTTAAATCTTTGCTCGGGCAGATTGGCTCGCAGTAACCGCACTCCACGCAGTGGTCAGCCACGGCTTCAATGGTGGGGTTAAGTTTGATGTTGTGCATATGTGCGAGAGCGTCGCTTGTGATCAACACTCCAGGATTTAAAAGGTGTGAGGGATCGAAGGCGCGCTTTACTCGCACCATAATTGTGTAGAGCTCAGAACCGTACTGGCGTTCCACGAAGGGCGCCATCATGCGACCTGTTCCATGCTCGGCCTTTAGTGATCCCTTTTTGGAAAGAACGAGATCCACCATCTCTTCGGTAAAGAGGCGATAGCGCTCCGCCTTGTCTGGATCCTGAAAATCCTCGTTTACTAAGAAGTGGATATTTCCATCCTTGGCGTGACCGAATAGCACTGCGTCGTCATAACCATGCTTTGCAAAGAGTTCTTGAAGCGAGATGCAGGTAGCAGCCAACTCATTCACCGGAACAGCAATATCTTCCAAGAGGGCAGTCGTGCCAGATCTGCGAGCCCCGGCGACTGTGGCATAGAGTCCTTTGCGGATATGCCAGAGCTCGGCGCGAAGTTCGGGGTCTGTTGTCAGCAGAGGCTCATTGAGAGCGCCTACTGCGTTGAGGGTCTGTTGCGCAGCTTCTATAAGTGAATGTAACTCGGCATCGCTCGCTGCCTGATATTCAACGAGTAGCGCGGCATGCTCTTTGAGCTCGATCTGGCCCATATCGACCTTGCCTGCTCGCAGCGAGGCGCTATCCATAAGCTCGATTGTGGCGGGATTGTTGGCAACCAATGTGTCGAGTGCGGCGGTCGCCGCATTAAGGTTTTCAAATATCAGCAAAGTGGTGGCTGCTTTGCCGAGAAGCGGAACGGTGTTGAACACCGCTTCGGCAACAAACCCAAGTGTTCCCTCACTTCCAATAAGAAGATGCAGAAAAATATCTAGAGGTTCTTTGAAATCGACAAATGAGTTGAGGCCGTATCCCATTGTGTTCTTGATGAGATAGTGGCTGCGAATTTTCTCTATCAGCGCGGGCTGCGCATGGATATGGTCTCTGATCTCAATGATTGAGTTATATAACTCCGGAACACTCTTTTGTAACTGTTCCGCTGCATCAGAATCCGCGGTGTTAATGATCGAACCGTTGTACAAAACGACGGTGGCACTCTGCAGCGTTCGGTAAGTGTTATCTGTTATGCCGCATGCCATTCCGCTGGAGTTATTAGCAATCACCCCGCCAATCGTGCATGCAATCTCGCTGGCTGGATCAGGTCCTAGCTTGCGACCAAAGCGAGCCAATCTTGCATTAACTGCTCGCACAGTGGCACCGGGTTGAACGCGAACTTGTGCGCCACCGTCGAGCACTTCAATCTTCCTGAAGAATTTGCGGGTATCGATCAGGATTCCTTCGCTCACCGCCTGCCCAGAAAGACTGGTTCCTCCACTCCTAAATGTAACGCTCGTTTTGTGTTCGCTGGCATGCCTAAAAAGTTGCGCGATCTGTTCAGCGTTCTGTGGTGTGGCAACTGCTTCGGGAATTAGATGAAAGTGCGAAGCGTCCGAAGATGTCCGATAACGATCGATGGCACGCGTTGAGATCAATTCATCAAGCGGACCTATTGTGTTAGTGGGACTCACGACTTACTTTGTCTCCGCTCGATCCAATTAAGAAATCGAGGTCGGCACCTGTATCGGCGCCTTGAACGTGGTCCACGTAAATCTTTGCCCAACCGCGTACTGGAGTTGCATAAGCAGCGGCGCTTGCGGCACTCGGCTTTCTAGCGCTCAATTCGGCTTCACTGATCTCGATGTTGAGGGACCTGTTTGGTACATCCAGCACGATGATGTCGCCGGTTTGAACCAGCGCTAATGGACCACCTGCTGCTGCTTCGGGGGAGACATGGAGAACTATGGTTCCGTAGGCGGTTCCACTCATTCGACCATCGCTAATTCGGACCATGTCGCGAACGCCTTGTTCCAAAATCTTTTTAGGTAGCGGCATATTTCCGACCTCAGGCATCCCGGGATAACCCTTCGGCCCGCATCCACGCAATATAAGAACAGTGTCTGGAGTAACTTCAAGATCGGGATCATCGATGCGAGCATGTAGATCCTCGATGCTCTCAAAGACGAGTGCGGGTCCACGATGAGTTAAAAGTTCTGGAGTCGCCGCGCTGGGTTTGATAATCGCACCATTGGGGGCGAGGTTGCCGCGAAGGACAGCGATGCCTGCGTTCTGCATCAGTGGATCTGCAGGGCTCATGATCACTTTCTTATCGAAAACTTCATTGCCGGGAAGGTAATCGGTGAGCGGGCGTCCCGTGACAGTGATTGGAACAGAAGAGAAACGCTCTGGGATCTGTGCGAGAAGTGCAAGCAGCCCACCAGCCCTAAAGAGATCTTCCATTAAAAATTCACCCGATGGAGCCAAATTGGCTAAGAGAGGAACATCGCGTCCAGTTCTGTCGAAATCTTCTAAGGTGAGATCAATTCCAAGGCGGCCTGCAATCGCAAGCAGGTGAACCACAGAGTTACTCGAACCACCAACTGCTGCCACAGCGGCAATGGCATTGATAAAAGATTCTTTGACCATGATCTGCGAAGGTCTGCGATCTGCGGCGATCATCTCAACGATCTGTCGCCCGGTTTCATGAGAGAGCGAGAGTAGGCGAGCATCTGCGGCAGGTGTACCCGCAAAACCTGGGATGGTCATTCCAAGCGTCTCAGCAATAACAGCCATCGTTGATGCCGTACCCATCGTGTTGCAATGGCCTTTGCTTCGAATCATCGAAGATTGTGACTTGATAAATTCTTGATTGGAGAGCTCGCCACTGCGAACTTCTTCGCTTAAGCGCCACACATCTGTACCGCATCCAAGTGGTTGGCCCTTAAATGTTCCGGTCAACATCGGTCCACCAGGAACAACAATTGCAGGAATATCGACGGAAGCCGCCGCCATCAAGAGCGCTGGAATTGTCTTGTCGCACCCTCCCAATAGAACAACGCCATCGATGGGATTTGCACGCAACATCTCTTCAATTGCCATGGCGGCCATATTGCGCCAGAGCATCGCGGTTGGCTTGACCTGAGTTTCACCGGGAGAGACCACGGGAAGATTCAGTGGAATACCACCAGCTTCCCAAATTCCTTTTTGAACGTACTCAGATACCTCATTGAGATGCATGTTGCATGGAGTTAAATCAGATGCGGTATTAGCGATTGCAATGTGAGGCTTGGTGCCATCAAAGGCATCATCGGGAAGTCCTCGGCGCATCCACGCTCGGTGTATGTAGGAGTTTCGATCATTACCGCCGTACCAACCTTGGCTTCTTAACTCACTCATCACCGCTCACTCACTATTCCATTAGTTGGAACCAAGCATTAGCATTTAGAAAACTATAGCATTGTGATCTTGTTACACCCGGCCGTGAAGGGAACTGCGTGCGCGCTCTACGAGTGGTTTCACCTAATACGGTAGAGATTCAAGAAGTACCAGACCTTTCGCCAGGAGTTGGTGAAATTCTCTTAGATGTTGAACGGGTCGGAATCTGCGGGACCGACGTCGAATTATTTACTGGCGAGATGGCCTATTTTCAATCTGGTCGAACCACCTTCCCTGTGCAACTTGGACATGAGTGGACCGGCATTGTTACTGCAGTTGGTGTGGGCGTGAGCTCTGAATGGATCGGCAAGCGAGTCACGGGTGACACCATGCTTGGGTGCGGGCTATGCGCCAGGTGCGCATCGGGTAAGACCTACTTGTGCGATGAGCGAATTGAACTAGGTATAACCGATGGTTGGGGTGGGGCGCTAGCAGAGCAGATGCTTATCCCTGAGAGATTCACCTTCGAGGTTCCCGAAACAATTTCGGTCGCGGCAGCAGCAATGATTGAACCCGCCGGAAATTCTCTGCGCTGTGTGGAAGCCACCGGGCTCGGTGAAAATCAAAAACTTTTGATTCTTGGGGCAGGAACCATTGGTCTGCTTGCAGCGCAATTTGCGCTGGCTAAGAATCTAGAGGTTCATGTGGCCGGCTCTCGGCAATCCGCCCTCGATCTTGCTCGCCAGATCGGGGTACTGCATACGCATACGATTGAAGAAGTAAAGGGTAACTCGATCCGTGAATACGATGCAGTAATTGATGCATCCAGTGATTCAGAGATGCCGGCGCTTGCTCTACAAAAAGTCTTATCAGGTGGTCGCGTTGTATTGATCGGGCTCTCTGAAGCTCCAAGTTTGATCGATACAAAGATTGCTGTTCTGCAAGATGTCACAATAGTTGGGATCTTGTCAGCATCTCCTGGTCTGCAGGGAGCAATTGATTATTTTGCATCAGGTGCAGTAAATCCAGAGCCGCTCATTAGCGAAGTCATTGGGTTCAATGAGGTAGCGGATCGACTTAAAGGAAATCGAAATCCGGATGCCAAACCCGGCCCCAAGATTCATGTGGATCCCAGGTTATAGTCGTGGAAGATCCAAAGAGAGCATCAAGATCGTGAAGCCAACTGCGATAGATCTACGGAAATGTCATGTGGGCGAAGGTCCCGTAGTAACAGGCGCTGCTCATGACATGGTGCATTGGGTTGATATTTTGAACAACAAAGTTCTGTGGCGGGATCTCGTGAGCGGTTCATCCGGTGAATTCATGACTTCTGAGCACGTCAGCTTTGTTCTGCCTCGAAGCAATGGGGGATGGTTGTTAGGTACTGCCAGTGGCCCCGATCTGTTAAATGCAGATGGCACGTTCACTAGGCTCCCTGGTCGCCCAGAAGCAGATGGTTCGCCTGATCCAATCCCGATGCGATGGAACGATGCCAAAGTTGGTCCTTGTGGTGAGGTGTGGATCGGAACGAGCGCATATGGAGCCACGAGCGATCGGATAGGTCTACATAGATTGAGTGCCGATGGCACCCAGATGCGACGAGTCTTATCTGGCATGGGCTTGAGCAATGGGATGGATTGGAGTCCAGACGGTTCAATCTTCTATCTGATCGACACCGTCGCGTTAACACTCTTCGCCTTTGATTACGTTGACGGAGAAATTTCCAATCAGCGCGCTGTCCTAACTCTCGATCCAGCGGCCGAGCAGTACCCCGACGGCATGACCGTTGATAGTGAAGGTGGAATCTGGATCGCTTTTTGGAATGGAAGTTGTATTAAAAGGTACTCGCCTGATTTTTCATTGGTGCAGGTGATTGATTTTCCCGTGCGATTTGTCTCTAGTTGTGCCTTTGGAGGAGAAGACCTCACGACTCTAGTAGTAACAACCGCAACAGGTGATAATGGTTGGCATGATGAACATGAACTTGCAGGAGCTCTCTTCACGATCGAGATAGATGTAAAAGGAAAGGTGCCGTATGTCTTCAACAAGTAATTTCGAGGGGGAGCAGAGCGGTCGCGTTGCGCTTGTAACCGGTGGGTCTAGCGGAATCGGTCGTGGTGCGGCTAACGAGCTAGCCCGTCAAGGTGCATCGGTGGTGGTGCATGGCCTAACGATCGATGAGGCAAATCTTGTTGTTCAAGAGATCCGCATCGCTGGTGGAACCGCAATCGCGGCAGCAGGCCCAATCGATGATCCTGAGACGACGCAATCCGCTGTTGCAGTCGCGCTATCCGAGTATGGTCAACTCGATGTGCTTGTAACCTCAGCTGGAATTCAACGGTATGGAACCGCACTCGATACTCCGATTGAAGTTTGGGATGAAGTCTTTAATGTAAATGTCAAAGGAGTTTTTCTCGCTTGCAAAGCTGCGCTACCTGAGATCCGCAAGAGCCAAGCTGGTGCCATAGCAATTATTGCCTCGGTCCAAGCAAGCGCTACTCAGGCAAACGTTGCAGCCTATACATCGAGTAAAGGAGCACTGCTCTCACTTGCTCGGGCTATGGCGGTCGATGAAGGCCCATATGGAGTCCGCGTAAATTCAGTAAGTCCCGGAACCATTGATACACCTATGTTACGCAATACCGCACGCCTTCTGAGTGATGGTTCACCAGCCGGCATGCAGGCTCTCGTCGATGACTGGGGTTCGGCTCACGCCCTTGGGCGCACAGGCACGATTCAAGAGTTAGGTTCGGTTATCTCGTTCGTTACAAGTCCGCGCGCAACATTCATGACGGGCGATGACATTCGGGTCGATGGTGGGCTACTCGCTCGGTTGGCTGCAGCCGCACCTAAGGAGGGTAAGTAAGTGATCCATTTGAGCGAACAACTCTCTGCCAGACCATCAGCGCTCTGGGAACTTGTGAAGCAATGCGGAGTAGCGAACACCGTTTCACTCCTTCAAGGCGCAGAACAGGAACAGAGAATGTTCGCTTCGGTAGGTGATGGAAAGCTTGCTGCGGGTTATTCAGATGGGATCGTTCCTTGGTCGCTTGAAGGAATTAAGCGCGACAAAGAGACTTTTGCGGCATATGGAATCCAGATGATCGGCATTGAAGATACAGCTCCGATGGATTTAGTGCGGCTAGGACTACCTGGCAGAGATGAACAGATCGCGCACATCATCGAGCAGATTGAGGCGATGGGCGAGTTGGGTATAACAACTCTTTGTTATAACTGGATGGCTGTTTCGAGTTGGGCGAGAACTCGTACAGATATCGTTTCGCGCGGAGGGGCCTTAGTAACTGGCTTCAAACTTTCAGATACCGAGGGGATGTCGCGGATTGCAGAGCCTGGGCAGTACAACTCGGAGCAGTTATGGGATGCACTTAAATATTTCCTCGACGCAGTTGTGCCTGTCGCAGAGAAGGCAAATGTGAGATTGGGGATGCACCCAGATGATCCTCCTTTGCAAGAGATGCGTGGAATGCCGCGCATCATGAATTCGATAGACAACTATCGCCGCCTTCTGGATCTATATCCGTCGCGCTCTAACGGCATCACCTTGTGCCAGGGAAACTTTGCACTGATGACCGATGACCTTCCGAGCGTTATTCGCGAGTTCGGAGCGCGCGATGCCATCGCTTTTGTGCACTTCCGTGACATCGTGGGTGATGCCAGCGGTTTTGAAGAGACCTTCCATGACGCTGGGCAGAACGACTTACCCGCCTGCATCCGCGCCTACCAGGAGGTTGGTTTTGATGGGCCGATGCGCCCTGACCATGTGCCAACCATGTATGGCGAGAGCAATGAGCGACCCGCCTACGAAACTCTGGGTCGACTCTTCGCCCTGGGGTATATCCGCGGATTGATCCACTCGATCTACGGCAAACCCAAGATCACGCGGTAGTCAGCGTCGGGATGGCGGGATTTGAACCCGCGGCCCCCAGACCCCCAGCCTGGTGCGCTACCAAACTGCGCTACATCCCGGTAGGCCACATCTTGGCAGATCCGGGAAAGGTTGTGAAATTTTTTGAAAAATTTTGTGGGGGCCGGGAATAACTCTTTTCGCCCGTCCGTTTACTCAGATGAACTCGCCAAACGGGGGTTCACCGATGGCACTGGGTGAGTTGGCTCCACTGCCGTAGTCACTCACTTGGGCAAGTAGGTATCTCGCTAATTAAAAGGAGAAATCTAAATGTCATACACACTCGTTAAGAATGATCGTCGCAACTCATTTCCATCTATCGCTGAGTACTTCCCAAATGTTGAGGCCTGGTCGGTCGGCTTTGATCGCGAATGGCGCCTTCTTGAGCAGCTCCAGAACAATTTGATGGCCGGAACATCTTCCTACCCTCCATACAACATCAAGCAACTCAGCGAAGATCACTATGAGATCGAGATGGCGGTAGCTGGATTCTCTAAGCAAGATCTACGCGTTGAACTCCACAATAACCAGTTGACCATCGAAGGTTCAAAGCAGTCCACTGAGGATGCGAACGAGGTCGGCTACGTCTACAAGGGGATCGCTGGTCGTCAATTCCGTCAGACTTTTGCCTTGGCTGACCACGTAAAGGTCACCGGCTCCGAGCTCAAGGATGGGATTTTGACTATCTCACTAGAGCGTGAACTCCCAGAGGAGAAGAAGCCCCGCCTGATCGATATTAAGTAACGACCGTTGACGCCGTCCGCCGAGGATCTCCTTTGGCGGGCGGCGTTTCGCTTTCTCGATCTTGCAGACCTATACCCCTAGGGGTATAGTCTCTTCCAGAGGCAACGCAGCCTTCAAATGTTTGGGAGTTCACACGTGGCAAGAGTCGTAATCCTAGGGGCGGGGGTAGCCGGCCATACGGCTGCGCTCCACGCTAAGCGAATGCTCGGAAAGCAGCATGAAATAGTAGTTATTTCACCAAACTCCAAATACAACTGGATTCCTTCTAATATTTGGGTTGGCGTTGGAAAGATGTCGGCCGAGCAAGTTACTTTCTCACTGGCCCCTGTTTATAAGAAGAAGGGAATTACCTTCCATCAAGCTCTGGCGCAGGAGCTACATCCTGAAGGCGATTCAGCGACCCCGAAGGGGTTTGTGAGGATTCTTTACACCGACCCAGCGCGTAGCGGGCAGATAGCCAAGATCGAATATGACTACTTGATCAACGCGACGGGACCAAAGTTAAATTTTGCCGCAACCCCAGGCCTGGGACCAGATGGCCACACTGTTTCGGTCTGCACTTACAGCCATGCGGTTGAAGCGGCTCACTCGCTTAAAGAAGTGATTGCAGCAATGAAGGCTGGAAAGCGACAGGCTCTGGCAATCGGCGTGGGGCACGGAACATGTACCTGCGAAGGCGCAGCTTTCGAATACACCTTCAACGTTGAACACGAAATTCGCGCTGCAGGTGTGCGTGATATGGCTGATATCACCTACATCACCAATGAGTACGAACTCGGTGACTTTGGAGTTGGGGGATTGGTATTTTCGCAATCTGGCTTTCAGACCACGAGCAAGTTATGGACTGAATCACTCTTCCGTGAACGCGGCATCAAGGCCATTCTGGGAGCTCACGTAGAGAAGATTGAACCTGGTGAAGTTCATTATGAACTTGTTGATGGCACGAAGGAGGTTCTCAAATTTGATTTCGCCATGCTGCTTCCTCCATTTAGAGGCGTTGACCTAAAGGGGTTTGATAAAGAGGGTGTTGACATATCAGAGAAACTATTTGCCCCATCTGGCTTTATGAAAGTGGATGCCGAATACACCCCAAAGCCTTACGAAGAGTGGTTAGCCTCCGACTGGCCTAAGACATATCGCAATCCGCTCTATCCAAATATCTTTGCGGTAGGTATCGCCTTTGCGCCACCTCATCAAATCTCCAAACCTCGCAAATCTCCAAATGGAACTCTCATTGCACCTTCTCCTCCACGCACTGGAATGCCATCTGGAATCATGGGCAAGTTAGCCGTTATCAGTATTAAAGAGCTCATTAGTTCAGGGCCATCCGCGGCTGTAGGAACAGCGTCGATGGCTGATATGGGAGCTGCATGTGTCGCATCAGCTGGATCTGGATTACGTATTGGTTCGGCTGCATCGATGACGATGTATCCGGTTGTCCCTGATTACGTTAAATATCCGAATACCGGACGTAGTGTCGATGATACCTTCGGTGAAATTGGACTAGCAGGACACTGGATCAAGCTCGCCCTTCATTACATGTTTATCTACAAGGCTAAAGCCCGCTTCGGCTGGTTTTTGATTCCGGAGTAAGGGAGATGGTCATGGAAAATCCAAATGAAAGTATTGCTCGGGCACCCCTACCAACGGAGCAGACGCTTAAGCAAAGAAAGAATATCTTGATTCAGCTGATGAGATTTTGTGCGATCAATCTGAAGATGATCAAAATGATTCGTAAAGGGCACCATCCGATGGAGAGGAAGGTTAAGTAAATGGCAGGCACTAATACCCCAACGCATATCTTGCAAAATGAAGAGACAGTGGCAGCAATCATGACTCGTATTAAGCGGGCGCAGGGGCAACTTGGAGGCATTGTTAAGATGCTTGAAGAGGGCAGAAGTTGCGATGAGATCGTGACTCAAATGTCAGCTGTAAGCAAAGCGGTTCACACCGCCGCCTTTACTCTCATTTCAGCAAGCCTAGAAGAATGCATTATTGAGGGCCGAAGCGACCAGAAAGCAGTTTCTGAAAAACTGCGAAAACTATTCTTGAGTCTGGCGTGAATTTGAAACGTTATGTAGTCATTGGAGGAGTCGCTGGCGGGATGTCTGCAGCGGCGCGTCTGCGGCGCTTGGATGCTGAATCTGAAATCGTCGTTTTAGAGAAGAGTGGCTTCGTCTCGTACGCAAACTGCGGCCTTCCCTATTATGTGGGAGGAGTGATTCAAAATGAGGAATCATTGTTGCTACAAACACCAGAGAGCCTCTTTAAGAGATTTAGATTAGATGTGCGTGTTGGCGCCGGAGTAATCGAGATTGACCCAGCCAAGAAGAGTGTTACATATATGCGTGAGGGCTCATTGGAGCATCTCTCGTATGACAAATTGATATTGAGCCCTGGCGCCTCACCCATCAGACCAAATATTCCTGGGATTGAGCGAGGGCTCACCCTTCGAAATATCGAAGATGTCGTTGCTATGGAAAATTCTGTTTCACAACATCCCAAGAGCGCTGCAATTATCGGTGGGGGATTTATTGGAATTGAACTTGCTGAAAACCTCAGACATCGCGGGATAAGCACCACGGTTGTTGAAGCTCAGAACCAAGTTTTGGCGCCACTTGACCCCGAAATGGCAACTTTTGTCGCAGATGAACTCGTCAAGGACGGAATCGATTTGATTCTCTCAGATGCGCTTGAATCAGTTGAGGTCGACTCAGTAACCCTTGCAAGTGGAAGAGTAGTTCCAGCTGAAATGTTAATTTTGGCGATTGGAGTTCGCCCCGATACGGCGCTAGCTAATGCGGCAGGATTAACCATCGGTTCACGAGGTGGAATTGTTGTCGATGCCTTCAACGTCACTAGCAACCCAGATATTTATGCGATCGGCGACGCCGCCGAGAAGATTGATGCGTTAGACGGCAACGCTACTTTGGTGCCATTGGCGAATTTGGCGAATCGTCACGGTCGCATCGTCGCCGATCACATTGCTGGCAAAGTAGTTCGTGAGGTCAAGGCTCAGGGAACCGCCATAGTGAAAGTTTTTGATCTCACAGTCGCGACATCTGGATGGAACGAGAAGCGACTAGTAGCTGCAAATCACCCCTATATTGCTATTCACAACCATCCCGCCTCGCATGCTGGGTACTACCCGGGCGCACAAGGAATGTCCTTGAAGTTACTTGTTGATCCCCTGACGCAAGAGATCTTGGGTGTCCAGGGTGTTGGCCGCGAAGGAGTAGATAAGCGAATCGACGTCATAGCCACTGCCATGCGCGGAGGCATAACAGCCCCCGCTCTTGCCGATCTAGAGCTGGCATATGCACCTCCTTTCAGTTCCGCAAAGGACCCGGTAAATATGTTGGGTTACATTGCAGAGAATGTTTTATCAGGACTTACTCCCACCGCGCAGTGGAGTGAAGTCGAGTCCCTAGTTGAGGCTGGTTACACGATCGTCGATGTTCGTACCTCCGGTGAAGTAGATCGAGGATCCCTGCCAGGAGCCATCAATATTCCTATCGATGAAATCCGCGAACGTCAGGCGGAAATACCTGCCGGGAAGATTCTCGTGACCTGCCAGGTTGGTCAACGTGGGCATGCCGCTACCCGCTTACTCCGAGAGATGGGTTATGAGGCGATAAATCTCGACGGCGGATATATGACCTGGAGTAACTCTCCTGTTGGAAGAAATTCAATCAAACAAAATATGGAAAAGGTGGAAAAATAATGTGCAGTAAAACTACTTGCCGTAAATGCGGAAAGGCCTCTTGGTCCGGATGCGGGCAACATGTCGAACAAGTCATGCGAGGCATTCCAAAGTCACAGCGTTGTCAAGGTCATCAGAACGATCCAAAAGAGCCTGGTTTATTTTCACGGTTATTTGGAAAGAAGTAGGGGAGAGTCAATATGTGTAGTGCGGTGAGATGCGATCGATGTGGCAAGGCAACCTGGGTCGGCTGCGGTGAACATATCGAAGAAGCCCTGGCCCCATTTTCAGAGGAACAACGTTGTGCATGCAATTCAGATCTCTCCGCTTGGCTTCCGGGCAAGTAATAACTGTGCAGACGAGTAGAGATCAGACAAATGCAGAGTGAGGCCGGTTATCGGTGGCGTACTGCATTGAGCCTTTGGGCGATTCCAGCCTCTATTTTGGAGCAAGCTCCAGAGGATCCTTGGATACATCCGCCTGCCCTTTTTCAACTCCCCGCGACCATTGCGGATTCAATCTCGCATCAGCGCGCTCGTGAAGTTCTTCCCGTTGGTGGGAGTGTTCTTGATATCGGTTGCGGCGGAGGTATCGCAGCCTTTGCGCTTACCCCACCTGCAACACATGTAATTGGCGTTGATCATCAACCTGAGATGTTGGAGATGTTTGCCGCAAATGCGATTGCTCGCGGAATAACTTCGGAGGTTTTCGAGGGATTCTGGCCGGCCCTAGCTTCGCAGGTTCCGAAGACGGATGTTGCGGTTGCTCATCACGTTGTATACAACGTACAAGAAATTGAGGATTTTTTACTCTCAATGAACGACCACGCTAAAAAGCGTGTAGTTCTTGAACTCCCTCAGCGCCACCCTCTTTCTACGAGCGCTCCGCTCTGGAAGCGCTTTTGGAATCTAGATCGCCCCATAGATCCAACGCCAGAACAACTCATGGAGGTCTTGGATGAACTGGGGATAAGGGCTCACGTGGAACTCTGGAACGGTCCCATGCGAGGTGAAAGTTCTCTCGAAGAGCTTGCCCATTACTCACGGATACGATTGTGCTTGCCCGCTTCACGTGAGGCAGAGGTACTTGAATTTCTTAAAGATCAGCCTCAGATCACCGAACGGTCATTGGCGACCATCTGGTGGGATTGCGAATGAGATTTCTCAGTCTCTCTCCAATTCTTAGAATTTTCTTAGCAAGAGTTCTAGTTATCGCCCAATTTGCGATCTTGTTTGGGCTCGGTGTAATCGGGATACATAATAATTCCAAACCAAAACACGACTACCTGGCTGCAGAGGCGGGTTCCATAATCATCGGATTCCTGGTCATCGCCGCTGCAGGATATTCATTAAGACCCTCGCTTCGTATCTCTCCAATTCCTAAAGCGAATTCGCCGCTCATTGAATCTGGTATCTATCATCGCGTGCGCCACCCCATGTATTTAGCTGTAATTCTTATCGGATCTGGGATGGCTGGATTTTCTGATTCGGGACTTGCCTGGATCTTAGAAGCGCTATTGATCGTTGACCTCAATATAAAAGCACGTTTCGAAGATGCTCTCTTACTTGAAGCACACCCAGAGGCGCTTCACTATCAGATGCATGTTTCTAGAATTTTGCCGTGCATGGGCGTGAGTTGTAAAACTAGCTGCTCAGTCGATCCAAAGAAAGATTAGAAGCGACGAGCTGCGACAAACTTTTCGCCGCCAAACCAAGATCTAAACGATTCAATTCGAACTCGGGCTCCGGTATGAGGGGCATCAACCATTTTGCCACCTCCGAAATAAATTCCCACATGTGAGACCGGTTGGCCGAAGAATACGAGGTCACCTGGTCGAATCTGGTTGAGTGGAATTCGCTTGCCATAAGCCGTTTGTGCTGATGCGGAGTGAGGGACAGAAATTCCTGCCTGCTGCAGAGCTCGCATGGTAAGACCGGAACAATCCCAATAGACCAGACCTGCGCCACCAAACATATAACGTGAGCCAATTGTCTGAGCGCGTATCGAAGTGCGATTGCTTCGGCTCCAGTCGCGGCGATCTTTCCCTTTGCCAGGGCCAAGCGAGCGCTTTTGATAGGCGCTGTCTTGTGAGGCTTGCAAGGGCGGCAAGACGGTTCGCTCTGCCTTGGTGAGTCCTGCCAATAATTTTTGTGCCTGTGCCAATTTGGCCTGGGCGGCAACCTCCTGGGCTTGATACTTCGCCTTGGCCGCTGCGACCAGAGCCACCTTCTGATTCAACGTAAGAGCGGTGCTTTTGAGGGCGATATCCGCTGCGGCGAACTTTGCGCATCCTGACCGCGTTCTGGGCTTCTACAACGCTGAGAGATTGGGCGCTGTTGAGATATTGAGTTGGATCAGAGGAGAACATCAAGGTCATGCCTTGACCAAGGAAACCATTCTTGTATTGCTCAGATGCCAAGATTCCAATGGATTTCTTAAGGGCAGTGAGACTTGAAGTTTGGACGCTATCTTGGGCTTGAATCGAATTGAGCGAGCGTTGCAATGCGATGAGATCCACCTGGGACTGTTGTGCTTGCTCTGCGATAGCCGAGGCTTGAATCTGTAAGGAGGTTACCTGCGCTTGTACTGCCGCGATTGATTGTGCGGCATCGGCTTCGGGAGCGGCTCCGATGAGCAAGGCCGCTACCGATGTGGAGGCGAGAATCCAAGCAATACCTCGCTTGGCCAAACCTCTAAAAATCATTGTGTTAGGTTACCGTAAGGCGGTTCGGAGAGAGCAAGTAGCTACTGGGCTAATATTGTGCTTATTGCGTCAGAATTTACTGAGAATACGCAACTGATCGGGAGTTTTCGGGTAATGAAATACCTGCAAGCAATACGCATCCAGCAATGGAGCAAGAATCTATTGGTGCTTGTCGCGCCATTTGCCGCAGGAGATGCATTTCACAAATCAATCTTCGCGAAAATTCTCTGGGCCTTCTTAGCCTTCTCCTTCGCAGCGAGCTTCAATTACATCATCAATGATCTTAAAGATGTTGAGCGGGACCGAACCAATCCTAAGAAATCTCATCGCCCCATAGCCTCGGGCGAGATGAGCGTTCCAAGCGCTTTAGTAACAGCGGTCATCTGTGCAGCGCTCTCCATATTTTTCGCTGCGTTGCTTCCAGGTGCATTCCAAATTACTCTAGCAATATATGTAGTTTTGACCCTGCTCTATTCTTTTGGACTTAAACATGAACCTATTGTCGAACTCTTAATCGTCTCCTTCGGTTTCGCCTTGAGAGCGATCGGGGGAGCAACTGCCACTCATACTCCAAGTTCGCGGTGGTTCCTTGTTGTCGCCACCTTCGGACCGCTCGTGATCGTGACCGCAAAGAGAATTGCAGAGCGGAAAAATCAAAGCGCGATTACCGTGCGTCCCGTAATTGCACAATACACATCAGAGTTTTTGCAACTCGTTCTTACCGTTGCAATTGGCATCACCCTTACGGCATACAGCTTGTGGGCTTTCTCGCTCTCGAGCAGTAGGCCATATGCGGAAATATCTGTCATCACCGTAACCTTTGGATTACTGCGCTACATATTGGCTATTGAGAAAGATAGCGCGGAATCTCCAGAGGAAGTGATGTATGGAGATTGGTACTTTTTGGGCTCGGTCGCCGCAACGGCAATTCTGCTAGTCCTCACGGTTTATGCTGATCACTGATCCGATTCCGGTTTCGGGATGGGGAAGGAATTTCTCATCGCTCAGTAAGCGCGCATCAATCTCATCAATTGAGCAAGCTCAGGAATTGCTGGCGCAGGCTAAAGATGTTCGAGGATTGCTTCCTGTTGGATTACATAGAAGCTACGGGGATTCCGCTCTCAACTCAGGGGGAACTCTGATTGATCTCTCTGCTCTTAACGGCATAGTCATCGATCCCGTTGCACGCACCGCAACTGTTGGTGCAGGAACCACGATCCGGGAGTTGGAGCAGGCGGCGCTAGAGCACTCACTCTTCCCACCAGTTGTTCCGGGGACGGGATTTGTCTCGATGGGTGGGGCGGTCGCTGCGGATATTCACGGAAAGTCACATCACGAAACTGGATCCTTCTCACAATGCATAAATTGGATCAAAGTACTTCTCGCCTCGGGTGAGATCGTTCAGTTATTTCCGACGGATGATGAGTTTTGGGCAACGGTGGGTGGACTTGGACTTGACGGGAATAATTCTGGAACTCGAACTCAATTTGCGTGAAGTTATTTCAAACTCTGCAGATGTAAGAGAAGTCCGTGTTAAAGACTTGAGCGCCATGGTCGAGTTACTCAGGAGATCTGATGCAGATTACGAACACACCGTCGCCTGGATTGATCTATCTGGAGATTACCGCGGCAGGGGAGTAGTGAGTCTGGGAAATTACGGCTCCCAGAAAGTCAAAGTGCGTAGCAGTGGATCGAGCGGACCTTCTTTGCCATCAATAGGCGGTGCTAATTTCATAACCCCGCTCACCGTCGCAGCTTTTAATGAGTTCTGGTTTCGTAAGCCGCTCAAGCACGGCACTGTGGCCCTTAATAAATATATGCATCCTCTAGATGGGGTTAACAATTGGAACCGCATATATGGCGATGCAGGATTCTTGCAATATCAATTCGTGATCGATGAGGGAGGTGAAGAGATCTTTGAAAGGTTATTTGCTGGACTGCGATCTCTTAAAGCTGCATCATTTCTTGGAGTTTTAAAGAAGTTTGGAGCCGCCTCTCCAGCACCTCTTAGCTTTCCCCGCCCAGGTTGGACTCTCACGCTGGACTATCCGACCACTGTCCCTGGCTTGGAGAAATTTCTTCAAGGATTTGATGAAGAGTTGGTTGCGGCAGGTGGCCGCATATATTTAATTAAGGATTCGCGCGTAAGTCATTCGTTAGTTCCGCTCATGTATCCCGAGATAGAAAAGTGGCGTTCCATTAGAAGTACCATGGATCCCGCCGGGTTATGGCAATCCGATCAAGCCAGGAGGCTGCGTTTATGTTAAACGGATTTAAGAATCCGGGTCGAGTCGCCTTAATCGGGGGTCAAAGTGAGATTGGGCTTTCTATTGTCACCCAGTTGCCAGAGGATAAATCTCGCGAGATTATTTTGATTGGTCGCACAGGAGAATATGCACTGGACGTTACCGATCAGCAGGCGCGCGAACGAGTGATTGCTCAACTCTTTGACTCAGGTGATGTAGACCTAGTCGTGATTGCTGTGGGCTTGCTGGGTAATGACCCAAAATTGAGCATTGCAGAGAATCTCTTGGCCGCGATAGATGTGAACTATCTGAGTACCTTGCATTTACTAGAACTGGTCTCCGATCGAATGAAACAACAGGCACATGGAACTATTTTGGTGATTAGCTCATTTGCCCAGGTGCGACCTCGCGATGACAACTTTCGATACGGATCCACCAAAGCAGGACTTGATTTTTATGCGCGTGGGCTAGCTTCAACTTTGCAAGGGAGCGGAGTAACACTAAAAATTCTGCGACCTGGTTTTGTGAAGAGCAAGATGACGGAGGGAATGGAGATTGCGCCTTTTGCAATAACGGTGCAGCAATGCGGAAAGTACGGAGTCGCTGCTTTGAAATCTAAGAGATCTTGTGACGTGGGCACCGTCAATATTGAAATATGTAGCGCTCATTTTCAAATCACTTCCTCCATCAGTATTCAGGAAGATTTCACATCGTTGACTGGTAAATTCTCACTATGAATTGGCTGAAGGAGCGTTTGGCTCTCATCGAGGCCCGCATCCGAAGCGCTAGCAAACTTAAGCGAACCCTTATTGGGGTCCCATCGCTATTTCTTGTGGTTGTCCTCTGGTCGATCTCGACCGCGCTGCTCGCCCCCGGCACCGACCCACTCTCAGCTCGATTGGCAGAATGGGGGCGCAATCACTATCTGGGGTTCGTCGTTACAGCTTTGGAGAATGCACAGTACGACATCAACAAGCCGAAGGTCGGTGGCAGTTTAGATAGCAGTGCATCTGCGACCCTGGCGCAGAGCGCGGTCCAGTACGCTAAAAAAGTACCCACCCTCGTCACGCCAGCGTTGCCCGGTGAAGGAGATTTAAAGACTGTCCTCGCAAAGGGCAAGGTTCCTCTCATTCAAGTCGGCTACCTTCGCCCAGATAAGCAACACACCTCGTACCTTGCTGGAATAGCCATCATGAACGGGGCTCTGTTGAGATTCGAACAGCACCCGGGATTTTCAGAACCTGGGCAGCTCAAAAAACTCGGTTCCACCGATGTTTTGCAAGGTCCGTCATTGCAAGGTTTGGTGGCGACATTTAATAGCGCCTTCAAAGTGAAAGATTCTCTTGGTGGTTATTATCAAAATGGAGTGATGGTTAAACCTTTGGTCACTGGCAAAGCTTCGCTTGTGATCTATTCAGATGGGCACCTGGATATTGGCTCATGGGGGAGTGAAGAGACCATGAACCAGAATGTCACTTCCGTGAGACAGAACTTGAGTCTCTTGATCGATAACGGAGTTGAAGCTCCTGATCTCAATAAGAGTGTGTTGGCAAAATGGGGCTGGACTGTAAAGAATGCGCACTTTGTTTGGCGATCAGGCATTGGTGTCGACGCCAGCGGAAATGTTATTTACGTGGCCGGCAACTCTCTATCGGTGCAGAGCTTGGCGGATCTGCTTAAGACGGCTGGCGCAGTTCGCGCAATGGAGCTCGATATCAACGCCGAGTGGATCTCTTACATGTGGTACAAAAATTCACACACGAGTTCGACGCTAGTTCCATTCAAGTTGGTTACTTTTGATCGCCCTGCCAATAGATATCTGAGTCCAAGCAGTCGTGATTTCTTCGCAGTCTATTTAAAGTAAAGAATTACTTACTCTGAATTAAGTACTCGCTCAGACGTGCAGCGGTAGCCATAACTTGAGCAGCATGTGCGCGCCCTGGTTGTCTACCCAATCGCTCCATTGGACCGCTGATGCTTACTGCGGCGATAACTTTGTTGTTGGGACCGCGCACAGGTGCACTTACTGAAGCAACTCCTGCCTCACGCTCTCCAACCGATTGAGCCCATCCACGACGACGTACTGCAGAGAGCGTTGCGGCGGTAAATTTCGCATTGACCAATCCACGATGCAACTTATCTGGCTCTTCCCAGGCTAAGAGAATTTGGGCAGCCGATCCAGCCTGCATTGTGAGAACTGTTCCTACAGGTACTGAGTCGCGAAGTCCTGAAAGTCTCTCAGCGGTTGCGACACAGATTCGTTGATCTCCTTGACGACGATACAACTGCGCGCTTTCACCACATGCATCGCGTAACGCGGCAAGTGCCGGAGCTGCAACAGAGAGCAAGCGATCTTCACCGGCAGCAGAGGCCAACTCTGCAGCGCGCGCTCCAAGAACAAATCGACCCATCAGATCGCGAGTAACTAAACGATGGAATTCAAGAGCAACAGCAAGGCGGTGAGCCGTTGGGCGAGCAATTCCAGTAGCGGCAACTAGTTCAGCGAGGGAGTGAGGGCCGGCTTCAAGGACAGCCAAAATACGGACCGATTTGTCTAATACTCCGACTCCGCTATTCTTAGTGTCCATACTCTGATAATAGCATCTCGCACTTTGAGATGCTAAATCTGAGGGGAATTTCGCCAAACGAAGGAGCAGGAATGAGCAAAACACTCGCCGAGAAGATTTGGGCCGACCACGTTGTCCGCAGCGCTGAGGGCGAGCCTGACCTCGTTTACATTGATCTCCACCTCATCCACGAGGTGACTTCTGCGCAAGCCTTCGATGGCCTCCGGCTGGCAGGTCGCAAGGTGCGTCGCCCGGACCTCACCATTGCGACAGAAGATCACAACACTCCCACCTTAAATATTGATCAACCCATCGCAGATCCCATTTCACGATTGCAGGTGGATACTCTGCGCAAGAACGCCGCGGAATTCGGCGTTCGCATTCACTCGCTCGGTGATGCAGAGCAAGGCATCGTGCACGTTGTCGGTCCACAGCTGGGTATCACTCAACCGGGAATGACAATCGTCTGCGGTGATTCACATACCTCCACACACGGTGCATTTGGGGCACTGGCATTTGGAATTGGTACATCGGAAGTTGAGCACGTGCTTGCAACTCAAACCCTCCCACTTGTACGTCCAAAGACTATGGCGATCAATGTTGATGGCGTATTGCCTGAAGGTGTTACTGCAAAAGATGTCATCCTTGCAATCATTGCAAAAATCGGTACCGGCGGTGGACAGGGATATGTCATCGAATATCGCGGCTCTACAATTCGTGATCTTTCCATGGAAGGCCGTATGACGATCTGCAACATGTCAATTGAAGCAGGAGCTCGCGCGGGTCTTATTGCACCTGACGAAACAACTTTCGAATATGTAAAGAGCAAGCCTCACGCACCTCAAGGCGAAGATTGGGATGCTGCCGTTGCTTACTGGAAGACGTTGCACACTGATGAAGGTGCAAAGTTTGACTCAGAGATATTCATCAAAGCCGAAGAGTTAGCTCCATTTCGTTACATGGGGAACAAATCCTGGGCAAGGACTTCCACTTAACGCTTCGGTGCCAAACCCAGCGGATATTGCTGATATTGAAGAGCGCGGAGCTGCAGAGCGTGCCCTTACCTATATGGGACTAGAAGCTGGAGTTCCACTCAAGTCAATCAAGGTCGACACCATTTTCTTAGGTTCTTGCACAAATGGCCGCATCGAAGATCTACGCGCTGCAGCAGATATCGTGAAGGGAAAGAAGAAAGCTGACTCGGTTCGAATGTTGGTTGTTCCTGGATCTGCTCGAGTTCGTCTGCAGGCCGAACAAGAGGGCCTCGATAAGGTATTTATAGACTTTGGAGCCGAATGGCGCAACGCAGGTTGCTCTATGTGTCTTGGGAATGAACCCCGATCAACTCGCTGTTGGAGAACGTTCTGCATCTACCTCAAACAGAAATTTTGAAGGCCGTCAGGGCAAGGGTGGTCGTACTCACCTTGTGAGCCCACTCGTTGCAGCAGCTACCGCAATTCGCGGAACACTTTCATCCCCGGCAGATCTCTAAGGAGCACATCATGGAGAAATTTATTTCACACACGGGAACTGCAGATTCCACTACGTCGTTCAAATGTAGATACCGACCAGATCATCCCTGCCGTTTATTTGAAGCGCGTTACCAAGAGCGGATTTGAAGATGGTCTCTTCGCTGCGTGGCGAAACGATCCAGAGTTTGTATTGAATCAACCTCAATACAAAGATGCAACGATTTTGGTTGCAGGCGCCGATTTCGGAACCGGCTCATCTCGTGAACACGCTGTGTGGGCCTTGCAGAACTACGGCTTTAAAGCGGTTATTTCTAGCCGTTTCGCCGATATCTTCCGCGGTAACTCGCTTAAGGGTGGATTGCTCACTGTGATCCTGCCGCAAGATGTGGTCGAGAAGATTTGGTCTGCTATTGAAGCCGATCCAACGACTGCAGTGACAGTTGATCTTGAAGCCAAGAACGTCCGATTAGGTAATGAGGTTTACCCATTTGAACTCGACGATTACACCCGTTGGCGTTTGATGGAAGGCCTCGATGACATCGGATTAACGCTGAAAAACATTGATGCAGTAAGCGCTTACGAGAGCGCACGCCCGTCATATAAGCCTAAAACCCTTCCAGCACGCTCATAATTCGCATCTGCAATCAGCGGGGCGAGAACTCTCTACCGCTGATTTAGAGTTTTTTACGCGTAAAAAGTGCGATTTTTCGCATGCGACACACCGTAATTAATAGGGCTGCTTTTCTTATGACACGCGTAGATTTCTTTTATGTAGGCAAAAGCCTAATAAATAAGCGTATTTAAGGGGAACTAATGAACAAGGCCCAGTTCATCGCATACTTGGCTCCACAGTTTGGAGATAGCAAGAAAGAGGCAGCACGCGCTGTCGACGTTGTCTTTGATGCAATCGTTCGCAACATCTCAAAGGGCGACGATGTCATGATCAATGATTTCGGTAAGTTCAAGAAGGTTGATCGTCCTGCTCGTAAGGGTCGCAATCCTTTCACCGGCGAGACCATTCAGATCAAGGCAAGCAAGAAGGTTCGCTTCTTGCCAGCAAAGGCGCTCAAGGAGATCATCTCTGGCGCACGTAAGCTCGAGGCTGCTCCAAAGCCACCAGTAAAGGTTGTTCCAAAAGTTGCTGCAAAGCCAGTTGTAAAGGCAGCAGCAAAGAAGGCAGCACCAGCTAAGAAGGCAGCACCAGCTAAGAAGGCAGCACCAGCTAAGAAGGCTCCTGCAAAGAAGGCAGCACCAGCTAAGAAGGCAGCACCTGCAAAGAAGGCAGCACCAGCTAAGAAGGCTCCTGCTAAGAAGGTCGTCAAGAAGTAAATTAATCTGAGGTTAATATGGGGAGGCGATTTCGTCTCCCCATATTTATTTGATCCAGTGGGGTAACCACTAAACTCGTGGTGTGGCTAATCAGGGTAGCGAATTACAACCCAAGTACAGGCCACCGCGAGGTCGCCCGCTCGGTGCTAATGCAACTTGGCATGTAGGCGCAGCAATTCTTATCCCGCTATTGCACCTGATCTCAAAACCCAAATGGCGTGGCACTGAGAACATTCCAAAATCCGGCGCCATGATCGCAATCTGCAATCACATCTCGTATGTGGATCCATTAATTTTCGCCGAGTTCCTATATCGCAATGGTCGCGCTGCTCGTTTTCTGGGCAAGGCCTCTCTCTTTCGAGTTCCACTTGTTGGTTGGGTGTTACGCCATGCCGAGCAGGTGCCAGTCGAACGTGAGGTGAAGGGAGCAGGGACGGCGGCGCTCTCTCATGCGTTAGCTTTCCTAGAGGCTGGCCACTGCCTTGGCGTCTATCCAGAGGGCACCTTGACCCGCGATGCCGATCATTGGCCGATGGTGGCGAAGACGGGGTTAGCGAGGCTCGCCGTGATGAGTAAGGCACCGGTTATTCCATGCGCACAATGGGGGGCCACCGAGATTCTCAAGCCTTACAGCAAGAAGCCGAAGTTGTTTCCGCGTACCAGAGTTACGGTCGTTGCAGGTAAGGCGCTTGATTTTTCACCGTGGTACGGCAAAGAGAATGACCACGAGGCTATGGTCGAGGCGACCGCGTATGCCATGGCCGCAATTACTCATCTCTTGGAAGGAATACGCGGAGAGAGCGCTCCAGCCGAAAAATATGATCCGCATCTTTCTGATCTACCGCGCATCGGAAATTACAAAAAGAGGAAGAATAAGTAGATGGCTCGTGTGAGTGTTTTAGGAACTGGCGCTTGGGGTACGACATTGGCTCAAGTGCTCTGCGATGCTGGCCATGAAGTTTTGCTCTGGGGCAGAAATACAGATGTGGTTAATGAGATCAACTCTTCGCACACCAACAATAAATTCCTTCCAGAGATAATTCTGCCGAGTAATTTGCAAGCCACGGCTGATATTGGTGCTGCATTTCATTTTGGTGAATCGCAAGTGCTGGCAATCCCTGCGCAATCGTTGCGAGAAAATCTTCGTAATTGGAAAGAAGGTTTTCCTAAGGAGCGTCCGATCATCTCAACGCTCAAAGGTATCGAGGCCGAAACCATGTCCCGTATGACAGAGGTAATTCGCGAAGAACTTGACACTGATCTGGCAGATATTGGATTAATAACCGGACCTAACTTGGCGGGGGAGTTGTCACTCCGAGAGCCCGCTGGCGCAGTTGCAGCATCTGAGAGTGCGAGCATCCAGATGTTGATGGTCGATCTCTTCACCACTCCTTATTTTCGAATCTATCCTTCTGATGACCTTGTCGGTTGCGAACTAGCCGGCGCAGCGAAGAGCGTCGTTGCGTTGGCCGTAGGAATGACTATCGGAATGAATTTAGGTGAGAACACGCAGGCGATGATCATCACGCGCGGACTCTCTGAAGTTGCACGATTCGGACAAAGTTATGGCGCAAATCCGCTCACCTTCTTAGGTCTTGCCGGAATGGGAGATATCGTCGCAAGTTGCGGATCTGCTCTCTCGCGCAATCGCCAGTTTGGTGAGGCCTATGGTCGAACCGGAAGCATTGAAGGTGCGCGCAGAGAGGTTGCTAAAACCGTCGAGGGCGTCGCTTCCGCTCCTGCTATTCGCGAGTTAGCACACCGAGTTGGCGTAGAAGTGCCTATCATTGAAGTCATGGCAGATGCAGTGACGGGATCTATTACTCCACATGAGGCGATGCAACGACTTATGTCGGTCAGCACGCTGGCTGAGCTCTAATGTCTAAAACCCGCGTTGCGATTCTCTTTGGCGGACAATCTTCCGAACATGAAATTTCCTGCATCTCCGCTGGCGGCGTGCTTGCTGCCATAGATCGTGACCGATTTGATCCCATCCTCATCGGTATTACTCGTAGCGGAAAATGGGTCTTGGTAGATCAGAGCACCTCACTTGCAATTCGTGATGGAAAGATGCCTGAAGTCGATGAGTCACTTGCTGCAATCAATGCCGATATCCACAGTTTTATGGTTGATGGAGCACCTCTGAAGATTGATGTTGTATTCCCACTCCTTCATGGTCCGTATGGTGAAGATGGAACGGTGCAAGGTTTATGCGAGATGGCAGGGATTCGCTACGTCGGATCTGGAGTTCTCGCTAGCGCAGTTGCGATGGATAAATCTTTTGCAAAGCCGATCTTTGAAGCCGTGGGTCTCAAGGTTGCACCCGGAATTGTTCTCAAGAAGGGGGAGTGGACGGCGGGCCAGATTGAGAACCTTTCATACCCGCTCTTTGTAAAACCGGCGCGGAGTGGTTCAAGCAGAGGAACGACAAAGGTGAAGTCCTTCGCCGATCTATCTGCCGCTATCGAGTTTGGTTTTCAATTCGATACCAAAGTTTTGATCGAAGAGGCGATTGTGGGCCGCGAGATTGAGTGTGGAGTACTTGAGATTTCAGGAAGAGCAAATGCTTCTCCAGTAGGTCAGATTCAATTCCTCGGCAATTACGAGTTCTATGACTTCGAGGCGAAATATTTAGATGATGCCACGACTGTGATCTTCCCCGATGATCTTCCACAAGGAGTCGAAGCGGAGATACAACGATTCTGCGATCGCCGCCTTCAAGGCACTTGGCTGTGAAGGTTTAGCGCGCGTTGATTTCTTTTACTCAAATGATGGCGAGATCATTATCAACGAGCTCAACACAATGCCAGGTTTTACTCCAACATCGATGTATCCAAAACTTTGGAATCGCGCAGGAGTCTGAACTATTCAGAGCTCATTACATGTTTGATTGATGCCGCGCTGATTCGCTCAGCGCACGTCACGCGTTAAAGATCGCTAATCTCGATTGAGAGAGTCGCGCGATCAACTTTCATCAACTTGTGGTTCCGAAGTTCTTCCCAACCGGTTTGAGTCCAACCGCTAGAGGCGACAAGAACCTCTTTGCCATCGTTGCGGTAGAAGAGGTCGTAATAACCAGGTAACTCACCATGTGGGATGCGCTCATCATTGTGCTCGTTCACAATATAGAACTCGGTTGGAGTGAGGAACATGCAGTTAATGCTGGAGTAGACCGCATTGGCTCGGATGATATTGATTGCTGATCGAATTCCTTGTTCGACGCCAAACTTTTCGATCTCGGTGACAATCAGATAGAAGTAACTTTCACTATCGGTCTGGCCTCGCTTGAGAGCTGCAAATTTAGGCTCGATAAATGAATCAATGGACTCCGGTGGGATCAACGCCCCATTATGCATGAATGAATAGTCACGATAGGTGAAGGGGTGGGTGTTGCCCTCGTTAATCGCAAGCTTTCCGGTAGCCCAGCGCAGATGGAGCAGCGCGCCATTTGATTTGAGATTGTGGGCCGCTTGATCGAAGGCTTTACTCTCCTTGGCTCGAGTTGGTTCAATTAAAAGTTGCGGATGATTCCTGCTATCACAAGCGGCAATTCCCCATCCATCGCCGTGGCGAGCAGATAGCGCGGCGAACTCAGCGAACTCTTGCCTGACCGCCTCCACCAGAGGTCTGCTCTTGCACTGAGACAAAGCCCATTAACCGACACATCTTTAATCCGATCCCTAGTGGGTTAAATACTAAATATTGGTATCGAAGAAGACGTTCTTGGTTTCGGTAAAGGCATCCAGTGCATCGGGACCAAGTTCACGGCCAAGGCCTGATTGCTTGTATCCACCAAATGGGGTCCAGTACCGGACTGAAGAGTTGGAGTTCACCGAAAGATTGCCTGCCTCAACTGCGCGCGAGACGCGGACTGCGCGGCCAATGTCGCGGCGTCCAGATAGAACCTGATAGACCGTACTCCGAATCATTTGCGAGCCTGATCGCATCGGCTTCATCTTCAAAGGGCAGAACCGAAACAACCGGTCCAAAGATCTCTTCACGATAGGCGCGATCTGATGTCGACTTGGCAAGAAGAACAGTTGGAGCCATCCAATAACCATCGCCACTCTGGTTTTGTACCTTCGAAGGCGATCTCGCTCCCTTCTGGAACATATTCGCGCACGCGAGCGAGTTGACCCGCCGAGATGAGCGGACCCATCTCGGCAGTTTCTAGTTCAGGGGATTCGACGCGGAACTTCTTGACTGCGACCTCAAATTTTTCGAGGAATGAGTCGAGTACAGAGCGTTGCACCAAGATACGAGAGCGCGCGCAGCAATCTTGTCCGGCATTATCAAAGACAGCGCCGGGTGCTCTCGCCGCGGCCTTCTCGATATCAGCATCGGCGAAGATGACGTTTGCGCTCTTGCCACCCAGTTCAAGCGTGAGGCGCTTAACCTGGTCGGCGCACCCGCGCATGATGCCCTTGCCCACAGTGGTTGAGCCGGTAAATACAATTTTGCGAACGAGAGGGTTGGTGACAAAACGCTGACCGACAACGCTTCCCTTACCAGGGATGACATTGAAGACGCCTTCAGGAATTCCGGCCATCAGGGCGAGTTCACCCAGGCGGATCGCGGTTAGTGGTGTGAGCTCTGCTGGCTTTAATACAACGGTATTTCCGGCAGCAAGTGCGGGAGCAAATCCCCACCCCGCGATTGGCATTGGGAAGTTCCATGGAACGATGATTCCTATTACTCCCAGTGGCTCCTTGAAGGTGATATCGATTCCATTTGGAACTGGGATCTGACGTCCAAAGAGGCGCTCTGGTGCGGCGCTGTAATAGTTAAGGCAGTCGCGCACATTGCCAGCTTCCCACCGTGCATTGCCAATGGTGTGGCCAGAGTTCAGGACTTCGAGTTGAGCTAACTCTTCGATGTGCTCATCGACGACGCGTGCAAAATTGCGCAGCAACTTGGCGCGATCTCCGGGATTTACTTTGCGCCAACTTTCAAATGCCTTGTTGGCCTTTTGAATTGTGGCGATCGGCAGTTGCAAGATCCGCGAGCTCAATATCTTTAACAGGCGTCGCGGTGGCAGGATTAATGACGGTATATGTGCTCATGATAAATAGATACCTTACATGCGTTCGAAGTTACGAAAGCGCTCCCAGTCGGTGACTGCGCGCCCAAAGGCATCGATCTCGGTGTCGGCCATATGGGTGTAGTGCTTCTGCACATCGCCCCAAAGGTCTTCTTGACCCATTCGCTATTAGCCCAGAGATCACGAGCTTCCTGCAATGAGGTTGGAACGCGGGCGGTATCTAGCGCATAAGCGTTGCCTTCGAAGGCAGGCTCAAGAACTAGTTCGTTCTCAATTCCATCAAGACCAGCAGCCACCATTCCTGCAACAGCTAGGTATGGGTTGGCATCTCCGCCTGGAACACGGTTCTCGATACGAAGTGAGTGTCCTTGGCCAACAAGGCGCAGCGCACACGTGCGGTTGTCGCGTCCCCACTTGAGAGCGGTTGGAGCGAAAGTGCCGTACTGATAGCGCTTGTATGAGTTGATATTAGGAGCGAAGAGCAAGGTGAGCTCACGCATATGAGCCTGAATTCCTGCCAAATAGTTACGACCAAGCGGGGAGAGGCCGTCGCCAGCATCCCCAGCAAGAACGGCGCTGTCATCTTTGCCACGGAACGAGAGGTGAATGTGGCACGAACTGCCTTCGCGCTCGTTGAACTTAGCCATGAAGGTGAGGGAGCAACCTTGCTGGGCCGCAATCTCTTTGGCGCCCATCTTGTAGATGGAGTGGTTATCACAGGTGCGCAAAGCGTCTTCATATCGGAAGGCGATCTCGTGCTGACCGAAATTGCATTCGCCCTTTGCTGATTCGACGATCAATCCAGCGCCATCCATGTTGAGTCGGATCGCGCGGAGCAACTTCTCGACTCGTGCAGTACCAATAAGTGAGTAGTCAACGTTGTATTGGTTGGCTGGGGTGAGGTCTCTGTAGCCCTTGTTCCACGCTTGCTCATAAGTATCTTGGAAGACGATGAATTCAAGCTCGGTCCCGCAGAGAGCCATCATTCCGGCCGCATCAAGGCGCTCAAGTTGATTCTTGAGGATAGTGCGCGGGCAGACAGAGATTCCGTGCTTGTGGTGATCCACAAAATCTGCGATCACAAAGGCTGTGCCATCGTGCCAGGGCAGGTATCGCAGGGTGTCGAAATCTGGATGCAATCCCATATCGGCATAACCGGTCTCCCATGAGGAGACGTCGTACCCCTGCACGGTATTCATATCTACATCTACGGCGAGGAGATAGTTGCAACCTTCGGTGCCATTCTTAATAGTGTCGGCGACAAAGAAAGGTGCGTGGATTCGCTTTCCCTGCAATCGGCCCTGCATATCTGTCGCACCGACTACGACGGTGTCGATTTTTCCGTTAGCTACATCTTCCTTTAACTGCTCCAAGGAGAGAGACACAAATACCTCCGATAGATCGAACGCCTGAGGTTCGAATGGGTGAATGAAGTGAGGCTACTAGGGGCGAAAGGGGCGCACAATAGGCTGACGAATCGCGAAGATGAATAGAAAAAATGTCTGTGAAAACCCGCCGAGTTCCCTTCCAAATTGATGTGTGACAAGGCACACTTCTGTTCAATCCGCGGCAGTCGCGCCCCTGGCGTCGCCCGGAAATCGGATCACCGACCTAACGGATGGGACGCAACAATATGAGTAGTGCTATGGATGCAGACGCGAAAAAATTAGCCGAACTTGGCTACAAACAAGAGTTTGATCGCAAGTGGTCAGGCTTTAACAACTTTGCAATCTCTTTCTCAATTATTTCGATTCTCTCTGGTTGCTTTACAACCTTCTGGCCAGGCTTGGAATAACGGTGGCCCAGTAGCCGTCGCTATCGGCTGGCCGATCATTGCAATATTCGTAAGCCTTGTTGGACTTTCGATGGCCGAGTTGGTTTCGGCTATGCCTACCGCTGGCGGAATTTATTACTGGTCACTCAAGCTGGGTAAGCCAATCCATGGATGGATCACCGGCTGGCTTAATCTCATGGGCTTGATCGCAGTTACCGCTGGCGTTGACTTCGGTCTGGCGCTCTTCGCTCAAAATGCTGCCGCTCAATATTGGAAGTGGTTTAACCCAACTAACCTGAAGCAGAGCATTCTTCTTGTTCGTCAGTTATTTTACTTTTGCACGTCATCATCAACGTATGGGGCGCAAAGTTGATCCACCAATTCCAGAGCGTGAATGTTTGGTGGCACGTCTTTGGCGTCGCGCTCATCATCGTGATCTTTATCTTCGTACCAAAGCACCATGCCAGCTGCATCTTGGGTCTTTAGCCACCACATTAATAACAGTGGATTTGGCACAGGTAATGGCAAGTTCTGGTGGTACATCTTCCCTCTCGGATTCTTGCTCTCTCAGTACACCCTTACCGGCTTTGATGCATCGGCCCACGTCTCTGAGGAGACTGGCGGAGCTTCAACAGAAGCTGCAAAGGGTATCTGGAAGTCAATCGTCTACTCAGGCGTCGCTGGTTGGGTAATGCTCCTCGCAATGCTCTTCGCAGTAGTTGGTCCACAAGAAGATGCAATCACTAAGGGTGGCGGATCTTCCGGTGCTCTCATCTTCACCGTCCTTGGACTTGGAATCTGGACAAAGCTCGTTGTGATCATCAGTTGCGTAGGTCAGTTCCTCTGCGGAATGTCTTGCGTAACTGCAGGTTCGCGCATGCTCTTCGCCTTCTCTCGTGACAAGGCAGTCCCAGGAAATAAGTTCTTCTCTAAGCTCGATAAGAACCGTAACCCTTCAAATGCCGCGGTTGGATTAGCGCTCGGTGCCTTCATTTTGACCTTGCCAGCTTTGCATTCACAGTTGCATTCGTTGCCGTTACATCCATAACTGTTATCGGACTCTTTCGGCCTTCGCAATCCCAATCTTCCTACGCTGGCGCATGGGCGATAAGTTCGTTCAAGGCGAATGGAACTTGGGAACGAAGTGGAAGTGGATTGCTCCTCTTGCAGTGTTGAAGTAAGCATCGTCTCGATCTACTTCATCATGCCTGCATCCCCAACGGCTATTCCATTCCGTAAGGGATTCTCATGGGCTAGCTTTAACTACACCCCAGTTGCGGTGATCGTCATTCTCGGCGGCTCACTCATCTGGTGGTTTGCTGGAGCCAAGGATCACTTCAAGGGTCCTATCCGTACTATCGATCAGTAATACCAAGTACTAAGTAGAATTCACCCGTCAGCCCTAAAGGTTGGCGGGTGAATTTCTTTTTCAATTCGATGAGGAGCTGAGAATGTCAGGCAGAGTCGCAGGTCGAGTCGCAATTGTTACTGGTGCTGGTTCTGGAATTGGACAGGCGAGTGCTGTGCGATTGGCAGAAGAAGGTGCAACCGTTATTTGCGCTGACATCAACGAGGATGCTGCTAAGGCCACGGCAGATTCCATAGGTGCAACTGGTGGACAGGCAATCTATGCGGCATCGACATCTCGGACTCCATGCGTGCACTGCGTTAGTAGATCAAACGGTGCGTGATCATGGCAGCATCGATATCTTGGTAAACAATGCTGGTGTAAATCTTCCGGGTGTCTTTCATGAAGTAACTAATGAAACTATCGATCGCACACTCAATGTGAATGTTAAAGGCGCAATGTATCTAACTCGAGCATCGATCCCTCACATGCTAAAAAGCGGTAACGGCTCCATCGTAAATATGTCGAGCGTTAACGGATTGGTCTCAGAGCCATTCCTGAGTGTTTACTCCGCATCCAAAGGTGCGATCGTGATGTTTACTCGCGGTATCGCACTTGACTACGCCAAACAAGGAATTCGTTGTAATGCGATCTGCCCTGGTTGGGTTGATACTCCGATTAATTATGCCCATGCCAAGATGCTCGGGGGATTGGATCATGTTTACGAAACTATTGATTCATTCCAACCAATTGGTCGTCCTGGAACTCCGCGAGAAATCGCTAACCTAGTTCTCTTCTTGGCTTCAGATGAGGCCTCATTTATTACAGGTTCGATTATCTCCGCAGATGGTGGAATGACTGCGCAATAATTTCTAAAGTCCCGCCAGAACTTCCCGGCCCCAACTCTGCACGATGGGCTTCCAAGTATTGATGAGTTCTGCTTCTGCGGCAGCCATCTCAGGTTGGATTGTTTTCTTCCCCGAATCTTTAAAGGCGTTATCGGCCTCTGCCTCCCACCACTTAACTACTTCTAGATCAATCTCTGGATGGAACTGCACTCCGTATGTCTTGGAACCGATTCGATAAATCTGATTTGCGCAGAGTTCACTCGAAGCTAAGAGAGTGGCACCTTCCGGAAGCACAGTTACTTGATCTTCATGCCATTGTGCGGCAGGAGCCGAGTCAAAATTAAATACTGGATCGGCAACATCAAGGCGATTGATTTCGTAGATACCGACTTCACCAACTGCGGCTTTTTCAACTCTACCTCCACCGGCAACGGCAAGAAGCTGGGTACCAAGGCAGATGGCGAAGATAGGAATATCGCGATCGATCGCATCCTTTAAGAGGGCGCGCTCTGGTGGCTAGCCAGGGATGGAGGTGATCTTCTTCGGCGTTCATGTGGCCACCGAGTGGAAGCAACGCAGTGGCGAAATCTGGGACGCTCGTGGGAACTTCTTCACCGGCATAGGCACGCAGCACCCTGATCTCAAAGCCAATCTCTTCCAGCCAGAGCCCAACTAAGTGAGGAGCATCTGTCTCGTCATTTTGAATGGCGAGGATTATTGGTTTTTGTTGCGCCATGCCTTAGTAGGAAGTCACCGGGCAGGTCAATGTGCGAGTGATACCTGGAACTGCTTGCACCTGGGCGAGCACTCCACGACCTAGCTCTTCCATACTTGGGGATTCGGCGCGCATGATCACGTCGTAGGGGCCTGTAACACCTTCAGCCAGGGTGACGCCTGCGATCTGCGAGATTGCTTTAGCAACGCTGGAAGCCTTGCCGACATCGGTTTGAATTAAAATGTAAACCTGAACTGACATGTGGACTCCTTCACTTGCGCTTATTGAAAATTCTACGGGAGCAACCCTGGCCCCATGGGCTCTAGGCTACTCCCAGAACCTACGGTTGAGGGAAGAGTATTTTCAATGGCCAGCGAATCAGAGCTCATCGCCGCACTTCAAGCGATCTTTGAGGCCGCAGCCAATGAACGAGTAATAGTTGGAATTGGAGATGATGCTGCCGTAGTCGCCCAACCAAAGGGAAAAGTGGCGCTTGCCACAGATATGGCAGTTGAGGGTGTGCACTTTAAGCGCGAATGGTCGAGCCTCTTTGAGATAGGGGCAAAAGTCACCGCGGCAAATCTCGCCGACATCTACGCGATGGGCGGCAAACCGGAGTTCTTATTGGTTGCTGCTGCCATCCCACCTGATTTCTCTATTCCAGAAATTGAAGAGTTGGCCAAAGGAATAGTTGACGAGGCTTCGAAAGTTGGCGCAACAGTTGTAGGCGGTGATTTAAGTGCCTCACCAGTCTTGGTTATATCTATCTCCGTTTATGGATCCGTTAAAGAGCCAATACTTCGTAGTGGTGCGAAAGTCGGAGATCTGGTGATTGTGAGCGACTTACCTGGCAAGTCTCAAGTGGGCTGGGATTTGTTGAAGCAGGGGATTAAAGATGAAAGGACTCTGCCGCACCGCAGACCCATTGTTAATTACATTGCCGCGCGAGATTTCGCCTTGGCTGGAGTCTCCTCTATGTCAGATACCAGCGATGGATTAGTTTCGGAGCTATCGCATATTGCCAAAGCATCTGGCGTTGGGATTGAGATCAGAACCGATGAGGAGATTGATTTTCACGGCGGTGAAGATCATGTATTCGTTGCAACTATCTCACCGCACCTGCCATTCCCACGCCAAGCTATTGAAATCGGCAGGGTAGTTCTAGGAAAAGGCGTTCGCGTTAATGGAGAGGCGATGGTCCATCGGGGTTTTACTGCCCTTCCAGAATAGCGCGGGCAAATGAAGGTCGATCGGTCATCATCACGTCGACACCTTTCTCCTTGCATAACAAGATTTGCTCGGGAGTATTTGCCGTCCAGACAAAAAATTTTCGGTGACCGATTCTCTTATGGTGCACACTCTTAAGAGCAGCAACTGAAGGACCTATTGAATCTCCTGGATTAAATAGTGCAAACCATCGGTGTGCAATCAGAAAGACGCTGTTCCAACTGCTTCTTCTAACCCTGGCAATTGCCAACCATGAAAATGACATGATTGAAATTGATATTTCGGCGGACTCGATTTGGGTGCGATAACTCTCTAAAACCTTGAGAAGCTCACGCTCTACCTCACCGCGCGTAGGGACTGGATGTTTGGTTTCTAGCGCCAAATTTTTCGTATGGTGAATTGCCAGATTTATGAGTTCGGTGAGTCGAAGTACGGGGTATGCGGCGACAATTTCGGCATATGTGCTCTCTGCAATTACTAAGTCGCAATCCGCCACACGTTTCATATCGGGGTCATGCCAACAGACAATGACTCCATCTTTTGTAAGGCGAAGATCGGTCTCAAAGCCATCTGCGCCTTGTTCAACGGCGGCAAGGTATGCCTCGAGAGACATTTCAGGATGGTCAAATGAAGCCCCGCGATGGGCATAGATCAGGGGTTTGGTTGGAGCCACGTGCCTACTCTAAGGAAGAGGGGGTTAGCGGACTACCTTTCCAGCCTTGAGGCAGGATGAACAAACGTTCTGACGCTTTGTCGCTCCTGCAACCAGGGTGCGGACGCGTTGGATATTTGGGTTCCAGCGGCGGCGGGTCTTACGCATAGAGTGTGAGACGTTATTGCCAAAGCTCGGGCCCTTGCCACAGATGTCGCAGTTTGATGCCACGATGGCTCCTTTAAATTCAGGTACGGTGAAATTCCAGTACGGTATATGGGCTAAGTGGTGAAGATTACCGCCCCGCGCGCCTAAAAGGCTAATCCAGGCCCCTCTACTTGGCACAATGGCGCCATGTCGACCCTAGAAACCCCGCTCAAGCGCGAGCTAGGGGATAGGACTGCCACCGCCCTCAACAAGGCCTTTGGGATGGAGACGGTTGGGGATTTACTGCGTCACTACCCCAGGCGGTACGTGCTTCGGGGAGAGTTGAGCAACATCTCCGAATTGGCCGAAGGGGAAGAGGCCACCGTCCTGGCTGAGATCGCGGCAGTCCACCTGCGCCGGGCGACAGGTCGGACCATTCTTGAGGTTGTCGTAACGGATGGTTCAGCGAAATTGTGGCTCACCTTCTTTAATCAACCCTGGCGGGAGAAGGAGTTGCGGGTAGGACGGAGCGGGATGTTCGCCGGCAAGGTCGGGCTCTTTAATGGCAAGCGCCAACTCTCCCACCCCGATTACCAATTGATCCCAGATGGCGATGATGTCGATGAGGCTATTTCGGGCTTCGCTGGAAAGTTTTTACCGGTCTACCCGTCAGCATCTAAGTTCCCATCGTGGAAGATTTCACAGTGCGTCGAGATAGTTCTAGATGGTCTAGAAGATATTCCGGATCTATTGCCTGCGGAAATAGTGAAAGAGATGGGGTACTTAAGTTTCGTGGAATCTATCCGCGAGATTCATCAACCCACATCTCTTGAAAATTCTGCACTCGCTCGTCAGCGACTTACCTTTGATGAAGCTCTATTACTTCAATTGTTGTTAGCACAACGACGTGCGCAGTATCGCTCCATGCCAGCAATTGCGCGGAGAGTTAAGCAAAATGGATTGGTAACAAGATTCGAGTCTCTACTGCCATTCACATTAACTAAAGGTCAGCAAGAAGTTGCTGCCGAGATCGAATCAGATATGGCAAGAACCCACCCGATGCATCGACTGCTTCAAGGAGAAGTTGGTTCCGGTAAAACTGTGGTCGCATTGCGGGCTGCGCTCATAGTTGTCGACTCTGGGGGACAGGCGGCTCTCTTGGCTCCAACAGAAGTACTAGCTCAACAACACTTCAAAACAATCTCGAAATTACTGGGTCCCTTAGCTGAGGCTGGAACTCTAGGTGGAGATGTAGATGGGACTCAGGTCGTTTTGCTCACTGGTTCGATGACCGCAGCCTCTCGGCGGGATGCCTACGCCAAGATTGCATCTGGTGATGCGGGGATTGTTATAGGTACACATGCCTTACTTACCGAAGGATTGGAATTTCATGACCTTGGGTTGGTAATAGTCGATGAACAACACCGTTTTGGAGTGGAACAACGCGATGCACTTCGTACCAAGGCAAAGGTGCCACCGCACGTACTAGTCATGACAGCAACTCCTATTCCGCGCACCGTTGCCATGACAATTTTTGGAGACCTAGAGATCTCGACGCTGCACGAACTTCCGGCTGGACGCACACCAATTGCAACTCACGTCATACCGGTTCTCGAAAAGCCTCACTACCTTGATCGGGCGTGGGAGCGCATCCGGGAAGAGGTGGCAAAAGGTCATCAGGCATACATCGTCGCCCCTCGAATCAGTGCTACCGAGAGTGAACCTGAAGGCATGACCGATATAGATCGTGCCATCGCCAAATTGCTTGATGGGGATAAGGAAGAGAAGACACCGCTGACTTCGGTCGAAGAGTTGGCACCAAAGTTGGCCCTAGGAGCTCTCAAAGGGCTACGTGTTGCGCCGCTACATGGAAGACAGAGCGCTGAGCTCAAAGATGCAACGATGCAGGCATTTGCCGAGGGCAAGATAGATGTCTTGGTTGCCACCACGGTTATAGAAGTAGGTGTAGATATCCCTAATGCATCGATGATGGTCATCATGGATGGCGATCGTTTTGGAGTTTCACAACTCCATCAACTGCGCGGACGCGTTGGACGTGGAGGAGTGCCAGGTTTATGCCTACTGGTTTCCGCAGCAGCGGAGGATTCGAGCGCCATGGCTCGCCTCAGCGCAGTTGCAAGTACTTTGGATGGTTTTGAACTCTCACGAATCGATCTCGATCAACGCAGCGAGGGAGATGTACTTGGAAAGGCGCAATCTGGCGTGCGCTCTCACCTGCGACTCCTAAAAGTATTGCGCGATGAACCTCTCATCGAGAAGGCGCGCTTAGTTGGAACTAAACTTATTGAAGCGGATCCAACTCTTGCCGCACTTCCAGAGTTGGCCGCTGCGGTCAAAGAGTTGGCGGCAGATGAGGCAAGTACATTTGTAGATAAGGGATAGTGATGCGAATTATTGCGGGATCAGCAAAGGGCAAGGTTCTCACCTCACCACCGGATTCAAGAACAAGACCTACATCTGATCGCGCCCGAGAAGGACTCTTCTCCTCGCTTGACTCCGAATTCTCCTCGCTTGTCGGACTTAACTTCTTAGATCTTTACGCTGGTAGTGGAGCGGTAGGGGTAGAGGCATATTCACGAGGAGCTGCACTCGTACACGCGGTCGAATCTGAAGGAGATATGGGATCGATCGCCATTTCGAATTTCCAGCTGGTAAAGAACGCATCCGGTTCTTATCGAGTATTTCATACCAAAGCGGAACGCTTCCTCGAATCGGATCATGCGGCTGAAAAAGGACAGTACGACATCATCTTTATGGATCCTCCATACGAGGTATCCAATGCAGTGATTGAGGAGTTACTCCAAACCATCATCACGCGCGAATTGCTACAACCACGCGGAATTGTGGCGATTGAACGCGAGAGCAAGAGTGCGCCATTTACCTGGCCGCACCCACTTGAGGCGATCAAAGTGCGCTCATATGGCCAAGGCAGTATCTACTACGGGGGCTACTCTGCTACCGTTTTATCGTGAAACGCGTTGTCTGTCCTGGTTCTTTTGATCCAATCACCTTTGGACACTTAGACATTATTGAGCGCGCCAGCAAGATGTTCGATGAGGTTGTCATTGCGGTTCTCGTTAACAAGACAAAGAGCACGCTATTTACTGTTCCAGAGCGAATCGAGATGATCAGCGAAGTTACAGCAGTTTTCCCAAATGTGCGGGTTGATTCTTGGTCCGGCCTATTGGTTGATTATTGTGAGGCAAACCAGATCGATATCATCGTTAAAGGGTTACGCGCTGTCACCGATTTTGATTACGAACTTCAGATGTCCCAGATCAATCTGCAACTAAAGGGAATCGAAACGCTATTTATGTCCACCGCCCCCGCACACTCCTTTTTATCCTCATCACTGGTTAAAGAGATTGCCAGTTACAACGGGGATGTTTCCAACTACATTCCAGCGCCGCTGCTCGAAAAATTAAAGGCTCGTTTGTCGCAAGTACATGGAGGTAAATAATGGAGACAGTTGATCGCGTACAAAGCGCAATTTCTCTCGTCGAAGAGGCTCGAGGAGTCCCGCTCTCTGCAAGCTGTGTCGTTCACCGCGGTGAGTTACTCGAACTCTTGATGGAGCGCGGAACTCATTTCCGCATGACTTTGCTTTAGCGCAACAAATTATTGAAACCGGGAGCAGATTTTGGAAGAGGCTCGCATAAGCGCCGATGCCTTGATTGCACATGGCCGCGAGGAAGTCGCTCGCATGGTGGAGCAGACCGAGATTGTCAGTGCTGCTCATGCTGAAGCGAAGAGAATTTTGGCTGCTGTTGAAGAAGATGCACGCGCGGAACGCGAAGAGATTGAGGCATATATTGATTCGCGCCTTGCCACTTTAGAAGTAATTCTCAATAAGACCCTTGATGTGGTTCATCGTGGCCGCGAGAAGCTGCAGGGCTTTGAGGAGAAACATATCCTCTCCGGACCTCGCCGAGTGATTAATAGCATTCTCATGAATCAGAAGAATCCATTTTTATTTAGTTGCCACGATCTGCCACGGCGCGCGGGGGAGATGCGTGAGTACGAACTCACCTTCGATGATCACGAGCCTATTGGCGTTCCGCTCTTAGCTGTTCCCAGCGACGGCGCTATCTATGTAGATCTTCGTATCGAGGCTGTTGCGCAAGGAGTCTTGGCCACTGGCAAAATTTCAGCAGACGCGATCGGTGAGTGCACTCGTTGTTTGGATCCCGTCACCTTCGATATTGATGAGACATTCCAAGAGCTTTTTCTCTACCAGGTGGATTATCGACAGAAGCCAAAGGGCAAAGAGATTGAGGTTGGAGACGAGGATGAACTCCTGGAGATGGAGGGAGATTTCATCAATCTTGACGGTCCCATCCGAGATGCCCTGGTGCTAAACCTTCCGGTCAACCCATTGTGTTCCGAGGATTGCGAGGGGCTCTGCCCCACCTGTGGGGTCAAATGGGCCACCCTCCCAGAGGGTCACGCTCATGGGGCGGCAGATATCCGGTGGGCTGGGCTCTCTGATTGGAAGGGGCCCAACTCCTGATCTCCCTCGTTTTTACTATTTTGGGGCTATGGGGGATACTTTTCCTCTTGAAGAGGCTTCCGCCCAGCGGTCGTCGCTAGAACTTTATTAATTAGCTCGTAACAGCCAGCAGTATTAGAAGGAGTAAAACCATGCCAGTCCCAAAGCGAAAGATGTCGCGCTCGCGCACTCGCTCTCGTCGTAGCTCATGGAAGACAACTCCTGCTGCAACCTCAACTTGCGCTCAGTGCCAGCAACCAAAGTTGCAACACACAGCATGTCCAACCTGCGGTACCTATAACCGCCGTCAGGTCATCGAGGTCTGATCTGTCCGCTGGCCTCTCCGAAAGCCTTGGAAAGAACTTGGGCATTTCGGTATCAGCCGACCTGCTTGAACTTGCTTTAACTCACCGCTCGTTTGCCTATGAATCGGGCGGTCTTCCCACCAACGAACGCCTCGAATTTTTGGGCGATAGCGTTCTGGGTTTAATCATCACGCAAGAGTTGTATGCAAAATTTCCTGATCTAGATGAGAGTCGTCTCTCGCCACTTCGATCTGGCGTTGTAAATACCAAAGCCTTGGCAGTGATCGCACGCCAACTATCACTCGGCGATTATGTGCGCATTGGTAAGGGCGAAGAGTCCTCTGGCGGGCGCGATAAGAACTCCATTTTGGCAGACTCGCTCGAAGCTCTCGTTGGTGCAATTTATCTAGAGCATGGGCTTGATGTTGCAACAACAAAAGTATTGGAATGGTTTGGTCCTCTCATTGAATCCGCGAACGCACAAGGCGCCGGTATCGATGGAAAAACCGCGCTACAAGAATTGGCAGCTGCGCAGAACTTGGGTGTACCCGAATACGAGATCGAGGAATTTGGTCCCGACCACGACAAGAGTTTCACAGCTGTTGTGGTGTTATCAGGAGAGAGATTTGCACCGGGGTCTGGAAAGAGTAAGCGCGAGGCGGAACAAGTTGCCGCAAAGTTAGCGCTTGAAGTATTACATGCCCGAACTTCCTGAAGTAGAGACAGTTCGCTTAGGCCTGGAGCATTGGGCACGTGGCACCACAATAGTTAAAGCGCAGACCTTCCATCCGCGAGCGACAAATCCGAGATCGCTTGCCAGAATCTCTTCTCTCAAAGGTGCGCGGATTACTCGTTTATCTCGCCGCGGCAAGTTTCTCTGGTTTGAGTTAGACCGACCGCAAGCCCTTGTGGCTCATTTAGGCATGAGCGGACAATTTCGAATTCAAGATCCATCAATTCCGGCGGAGAAACATTTGCGAGCGAAGCTCACTCTCAATACCCAGAAGGAACTTCGTTTTATCGATCAGCGGACTTTCGGTTGGCTTGCCGTCTCCGAGATGAATGGTGAAGTACCAGATCTCGTCGAGGCGATTGCTCCTGACATTTTCGATCCGGGCTTTGATACTGAAGCAGTCGTTGATCGAATGCGTTCTAAGCGAACCGAGATTAAGCGAGCGCTCTTAGATCAAAATCTGATGAGCGGGGTAGGAAATATCTATGCCGATGAGTCGCTCTGGTTGGCAAAGATTCATCCGCAGCGCTCGTGTGACTCATTGTCACGAGCCAAAATCAAAGGGCTATTAAGTTCCGTAGAGTCTGTAATGTCTAAAGCACTACTTGAGGGTGGCACATCCTTCGACTCTCTCTACACAAATATCAACGGGGAGAGTGGCTACTTTGAACACTCGCTCGAAGCGTATGGACGCGACGGTGAAAATTGCTCACGTTGTGATACCCAGATTCGACGCATCATCGTCGGAGGTCGCTCCTCTCATTTCTGTCCGCGCTGCCAACGGCTCTAGCGGTTCTTGGCTGGAATTGCCCTCGGATAGAGATAGGTTTTCCCCGTGTATTTGAAGAGCGTAAACCTCAAAGGATTTAAATCCTTTGCCTCCTCCACGACCCTGCTCTTTGAGCGTGGGATCACCTGCGTGGTTGGACCGAACGGCTCTGGAAAATCAAATGTGGTCGATGCTCTCTCCTGGGTCATGGGTGAGCAAGGCGCTAAATCGCTCCGCGGCGGCAAGATGGAAGATGTTATCTTCGCCGGAACTAGTGGACGTGCACCTTTAGGCCGCGCCGAAGTATCGGTAACGATCGACAATTCAGATAACGCCCTACCTATCGATTTCGCCGAAGTCACGATCTCAAGAATTCTCTTCCGCAATGGAACCAGCGAGTACCAACTCAATGGGGAGACCACGCGCCTGCTCGATATCCAAGAATTGTTGAGTGACAGCGGTATCGGTCGCGAGATGCACGTGATTGTGGGGCAGGGTCAGCTAGATGCGATTCTGCTGGCAAATCCCGAAGAGCGACGGGCCTTTATTGAAGAAGCTGCGGGAGTTCTCAAGCACCGCAAACGTAAAGAGAAGGCGCTTCGAAAATTAGATTCTATGCAGGCGAACCTCGCCCGTATTCAAGATCTGACCGTCGAACTTCGCCGCCAACTCAAACCTCTGGGTAAGCAGGCTGAGGTAGCTCGCCGCGCAACAACGATCCAATCAGATGTTCGTGATGCAAAGCTTCGACTCTTGGCCGACGACTTAATCTCCCTCAAAGAGAGCTTCGATGCTGATGTGGCCGATGAGACCTCGCTACGCGCTCGCCGCGATCAGGTAGAGGCTGCGCTCGCCGATTCACGTGCCCGTGAAGAACAACTCGATGCACAAGCTCTCATAGAAAATCCACAACTTGTGCAAGCGCAAGAGAATTTCTATCGCCTGACTGCGCAACGCGAAAAATTCCGTGGAATTCAATCCCTCGCTTCAGAGCGTGCCAGATTCCTTTCAGAAGAACGTGACGAGGCGAGAGCCAATGGCCGCGATCCAGAGAGTATGGATTCCGAGGCAGCAGCACTTCGTGAAGAGGAGACCTCTCTTCGTCAGATAGGTGCGACCGCTCGCGCCTCACTCAATGAGATCACCGAAGCCCTGCGCGCTACCGAGGCCCAACTCGCCCAGCAAGAGAATCAAGTCTCTGCCGCACTACGGGCTATCGCCGACGCTCGCGAAGGTACAGCGCGACAAGAAGGTCATATCAATGGTCTGCGAGCTCGCATCGATGCCACCAACGCCGAAATTTCACGCCTCACCGCTGCTCGCATCGATGCAGAGACGCGACTACATAATTTCAGAACTGAATTTGCCTCTCTGGAAGCAGAGATCGCCGGAGTGGATCGCTTTGAGCCAGAGCTCGATGCAGATTATGAGAAGGCACTTGCTGAGCTAACAGCGGTCAATGCAACTCATGCAGCGCTTCTTGAAAGCGAGCAGAGCGCCAGTCGCGAGCGAGCCGGGCTTACTGCACGTCTAGCAGCACTTGAAGAATCTCTTCTACATCGTGATGGTGGTGAAGCAATTCTCAACGGGCGTGGGGGAGCAACATCTCGCGGACGACTATCTACTCTCATCTCAGTCGCATCTGGCTGGGAGGCAGCAGTCGCCGCAGCGTTGGGACCTCTAGCCGAGTCGATCGTGGTTTCAGATTTATCGGCCGCAGTTCATGCAGTTGCCATGCTTAAGACTGAGGATGCTGGCCAATCAGAGTTGCTCGTCGTTGATGGCGAATTCATTGCGCACAATTCAGTTCCTGCAGGACTCTCATCACTTGCCTCTCTGATTAAATCTGACGGTCTTGAGGCGATGATCGAGGCTCTGCTTGGGGGGATCGTTGCAGTAGATGATCTCGCAGATGCTGAGCAAATTGTCTCCCAAAATCCTGGACTCATTGCGGTAACGCGCGAAGGAGATTTAGTAAGTCGAAATCGCGTTCGCGGAGGATCAGCTGCCTCTAACTCTGCAATCGAAATCTCAGCCTCGATTGAAAAAACGCGCACCGCACTCAATGAAGTTGTCTCCCGTTGTGACTCATTGAAATTTGAACTCGCTAAATCACTCAGCGAAGTTGAGATCGCACAGAAGAAGCATGATCAAGCCTTAGCCGGACTCAATGAATCAGATGCAAAGATGTCTGGACTGGCAGAGCAGATGGCTGTTGCGGGACAGAATGTTAAGAATGCTCAAGCCGAGGTCGAACGTTTTAATGCATCCATTAGCGCCGCTAGTGAGCAACGCGCTAAAGATGAGAGCGATCTTGCTTCCGCAATCGCGCAATTTGAATCTCATCAAACACCACCGGAACCTGATCTCAACTCGTTGGAAGAGATTCGCAACCGAGTCAGTGCCGCACGCGCCGTTGAAGTAGAAGCCAGACTTGAGCTTCGCACCATGGAGGAGCGGATTACTGCAGTTGCAGATCGCGCCAGAACTTTGGAGCAGAGCGCACAAGCAGAACGTGATAACGCCGTAAAGGCAGTTGCTCGCATGCAAGAACGCACCATCGCTGCGACCAAGGCGCGTGAGATTGCTGATCTAGCCTATGAGGCGCTCATTCAACTAGAAGTGACTTTGGCCAAGGCGCTAGCGGAGCGTGAACGCTTAGAGGCTTCACGTACCGATCGCGAAGGCGAGACTCTCAACGTCCGCGGAAAGATTCGCGAACTTACAACCGAGCTTGAACACCTCACTTCCAGCGTTCATCGCGATGAGATCGTTCGCGCAGAACAGAGATTGCGCATTGAGCAGCTCGAACAGCGTGCGGTCGAGGAACTTGGCGTTGATATTGAAACCCTTGTCAATGAGTACGGACCTCATAACGATGTGCCGACCGTTGTAGAAGATGAAGAAGGAAACTTCGTTCCAGGTGATCTGATTCCGTATCGCCGCGACCAGCAAGAGAAGCGTTTAGCGCAAGCAGAACGTGGGCTTGCGATGCTCGGCAAAATTAATCCTTTGGCCCTCGAGGAGTACACGGCTCATGAAGAGCGCCTCAAGTACCTTGCAGAACAATTAGAAGATCTCAAGAAGACCAAGAAAGATCTCCTGGATATCATCAAAGAGGTAGATGAGAAGGTCGTTGAAATCTTTAATGAGGCCTATCACGACACTGCTCGCGAATTTGAGAAGATCTTTGCTCGTCTCTTCCCTGGTGGAGATGGTCGACTAATCCTTACTGATCCGAGCAACATGATGACAACTGGCGTTGATGTAGAAGCGCGTCCTCCTGGAAAGCGCGTGAAGCGTCTATCGCTTCTCTCGGGTGGAGAGCGTTCGCTCGTCGCTGTCGCAATGCTTGTGGCGATCTTCAAGGCACGACCAAGTCCGTTCTATGTAATGGATGAGGTTGAAGCAGCTCTCGATGACACAAACTTGAGTCGCTTGCTCGGAGTCTTTGAAGAGTTACGCGAAAAATCGCAACTCATCATCATCACTCACCAGAAGCGCACTATGGAGATTGCTGATGCTTTGTATGGAGTCACCATGCGAGGCGATGGAGTATCAGAAGTTATCTCGCAGCGTCTGCGCGAGACCGAATCCGTCTAACGAAACGGATTAACTCATGGCGCTTTTTAGCAAGATCCTTGCCAAGATTCTTGGCGGTGGCGCTAGTGCATCTGATTGGGAAGAACTTCGTAAATCTCTTATTGAGGCAGACCTCGGTGCGGCACTCAGCGAAGAGTTGATCGCTGCGGCGCAGAGTTATAAAGGCGATGATCCGGTCTCGGCCATTTCAACCGCGCTTCATGGAGCCCTGACACCGAGTTCACGTGAGTTGGCATTTGCTGGAACACGCCCTACGACAGTTCTAGTCGTCGGCGTTAATGGAACAGGTAAGACAACGTCGGTTGCTAAATTGATGCAATCACTCTCCACTCAAGGCAAGAAAGTTGTCGTAGCCGCCGCGGATACTTTTCGTGCTGCCGCCATTGAGCAGTTACAAACCTGGGGTCAACGCATCAGGGTTCAAGTCGTTGCCGGAAAATTTCAAGGCGATCCCGCCTCGGTCGTTTTTGATGCTGTGCGCGCCGCAAGTGAAGCCCACGCTGATTATTTGATCGTCGATACCGCAGGACGCCTTCACACAAAATCAAACCTGATGGATGAGCTCGGAAAGATACGCCGGGTCATTGAAAAGGCCGGGGGAGTAGACGAAGTGCTACTGGTCGTGGATGCCACAACGGGACAAAATGGGATTATTCAGGCACGCAGCTTTATCGAGAGCGTGGCGGTCACAGGACTCATTTTGACCAAGATGGATGGATCGGCAAAGGGTGGGATCGCCCTAGCCATTGAGCGCGAAACCGGAGTGCCCATCAAGTTTGTCGGTACTGGCGAGAGCGCCACGGACTTCGCTGCATTCGACGCAGACACTTATATTTCTGGGCTGATTGGTTCCGATTAGGCGAATCGTCTGTTAAATTTACGCCGTTCGTAAGACGAAATAGTTCGTGCCAGTGTCGGCCAACTTTCTTCGGACCTCTCAATGATGAGATCTCCTCACCTTAAAATAAAAATGGAGAATCTATGCATTTCTTAATGGGCACCGCTGTATCTGCTGTCAATACAGCAACTGATGCCACTAACCATGCTGATACCGCTTGGCTCTTGGCATCTTCCGCACTCGTCCTACTTATGACACCGGGTCTTGCATTCTTCTACGGCGGAATGGTTCGCGGTAAGAATGTTCTCGGAATGTTGGCACAAAACTATGTAACGATGGGCACCGTTTCAGTTCTCTGGATTCTCGGTGTTTACTCACTTGCATTCCAAGGTTCTAATGGACTCATTGGAAATCTCAAGAATTTTGGTCTGAATCACATTTGGATGGAACCAACCGGATTGTCCCTCACAATCCCACCGATGGTCTTCGTTGCATTCCAATTGATGTTCGCCATCATCACACCAGCACTTATTACTGGTGGAACAGCAGACCGTCTGAAGTTCGGTAGCTGGGTTGCTTTCTCTTCACTCTGGTTGATCCTGGTTTATGCACCTGTTGCACACTGGGTATTCTCACCAGCAGGTTGGTTGGCTAAGAAGGGTGCGGAAGACTTCGCTGGCGGAACTGTGGTTCACGCTAACGCAGGTGCTGCAGCACTCGCAGTAATTCTCGTTATCGGCAAGCGCAAGGGCTGGCCTAAAGAGCGTATGCGTCCACACAACGTTCCATACGTACTTCTAGGTGCAGGTCTCTTGTGGTTCGGTTGGTTCGGCTTCAACGCAGGATCAGCTCTCTCTGCAAACACCTTGTCTGCTTATGCATTCGTTAACACCAACACCGCAACTGGCGCAGCACTTCTCGGTTGGATCATCACCGAAAAGTTCCGCGATGGCCATTCAACAACACTCGGTGCCGCTTCTGGTGCTGTAGCTGGTCTTGTCGCAATCACACCTGCATGTGGTTTCGTAAGCCCTGTTGGATCAATCGTGATCGGTCTCGCAGCTGGAGCAGTCTGCTGCTTGGCAACTGGTCTCAAGAACATCTTCAAGTTTGACGATGCTCTCGATGTAGTTGGCGTGCACCTAGTCGGCGGTATCTTGGGAGCTCTCTTGATCGGTCTCTTCGGAACAGCCATGGTTAACGGAGCAAACGGTGTCTTCTACAAGGGCGGATGGACTCTCATGGGTCACCAGGCGCTTGCAGTCGTAGCAGTTGTTGCTTACTCATTCGTCGTCACTTACATCCTTGCCTTTGTCATGGAGAAGACGGTTGGATTGCGCGTATCTGAAGAGGATGAGGCCGCTGGTCTTGACCTCTCACAGCATGCAGAAACTGCATACGAGTCCGCCACTTTTAGTGATGGATCTCGTTTCCTCTCCAACTTCACCTCTAACAACTAATCCACTAAGGGGCAAAAATGAAACTCATTACAGCAATCATCAAGCCATTTAAGTTGGATGATGTAAAGAATGCTCTCAACGCATTTGGTATCACTGGTATGACCGTCTCAGAAGCAATGGGCTTCGGTCGTACTCGTGGCCACACCGAGGTCTATCGCGGTGCGGAATACACCATTGATCTGATTCCAAAGATTCGTCTTGAGGTAGTCGTTGACTCAGCAGATGCTGAGAAGGTCATCGATGTAATCGTCAAGGCTGCCTCAACTGGTGCAATTGGGGACGGAAAGGTCTGGTCAGTTCCTGTAGACCACATCGTCCGTGTCCGTACCGGCGAGCGTGGAGTCGACGCTATTTAAGGAACCACTTAAGTAGGCTACCTACATGGGTACTAGGGAGCGCCGCGAAAGATCAGATGCGAGTGATCGTGAACTCGCAGATCTCTTTCGCGGCGCTCTTCTCATTGCTGGGGTAACCGAACGGCAGATCGCGCTGGCTGCAGTCGGAGGATTTGGAAGGGGAGAGCTCTCACCCGGCTCCGACCTAGATATTCTCTTTATTCACACGGGCTTATCTGAAAAAACGTTGAGCGCCTTTGTGAAAGCGATGCTCAATCCTTTGTGGAGTGAAGGCCGTCAGATTGATTATTCGGTACGTACCCGCAAAGAGACCAAGGCGGTTGCAAGCGGGGATATAAAGGTCATCTTTGGTCTTCTCGATATTCGTCACATCATTGGCAATGAATTTTTAACTCAAGGCGTTGCAGCCGATGCATCAAAACAATGGCGCAAAAAGATCCGTACATATCTACCCATGGTTCGAGAGACGGTAGCGGCGCGCACAGAAGCTTTTGGAGAGATGGCCTTCTTGCTAGAGCCAGATATCAAGGAGTCGCGCGGCGGACTGCGCGATATCAACACTATTCGCAACCTGGCCAAGAGTGAGTTTGTTCCGATTGCGCTCGATCGATTAGCTGCCGCCGAGGCCCTCTTTGGAAATGTGCGAGAGCGTCTGCATTTGGTCACCGGTCGAACCCGTGATCAGTTGTTGCTCACTGAGCAAGATGCCGTTGCTGCGGCTCTGGATTTCGCTGATGCCGATGCTCTTATGCTGGAACTCTCTAGAGCAGCGCGCTCGGTAGATTACGTGATGCAGTTGGCCTGGTATCGCATAGAAGAGCGCTTGCACCGAATTTCTCTTCGCAGGAGTAAGCGCGTTCCCATAGCAAAGGGTCTCTACCGGTATCGCAGCGAGATTGGTGTCCTTGATGAATATGACATTAAGGCTGACCCAGGTATTGGGCTGAGGGCGGCTGCTATTGCAGCACAGCGAGGTGTCCGAATCTCTCTCGAGAGCGCGATGCGTATTGCAGATGATTTCACTCCAATTCCTACTCCATGGCCGAGGCAGACTCGAGAAGATTTAGTCGCATTCATTGGCGCGGGCGAGGCGATGGTGGATGTCTTTGAATCATTGGATCAAGAGGATCTCTTCGCGCGTTGGATTCCAGAGTGGTCGCACGTTCGATTCTTGCCGCAGAGAAATGTTTTGCATCATCACACTGTAGATCGTCACATGTTGGAAACTGCCGTGCGGGCTGCCTCCCTCACTCGTGAGGTTCACAGACCCGACCTCCTTCTCGTTGGGGCTTTATTTCACGATATTGGCAAGGGATATTTAGGTGAGGATCATTCCGAATATGGCGCAGAACTTATAGAACCATTGGCGCAACGCATGGGCTTTAGCGAGAGTGATGCGCAAACTTTGGCAAAGATGGTCACACATCATCTGCTCTTGCCAACCGTCGCTACCCGTCGGGATATCGATGATCCCCAAACTATTGAGTATGTACTCTCACTCGTTGCTAGCGCTGAGCTTCTTGAACTATTGCATGCGTTGAGCATTGCTGATGGAGAAGCAACCGGACGCACCGCGTGGACTGAATGGAAAGCAGGACTCGTCGAAAACCTAGTCACTCGTACGTTGGGTGCGATGCAAGGTGTGGCTCCACCTCCTCAACCGGAACTCACCCCCGATCAAATCGCAAAGGTGGCTCAACGAGAGTTGTCGCTCGAAATTATTGAGCGGGGAGATATTCTCGACATTGAAATTGTTGCACCAGATCGCGTGGGATTGCTCTCTGCGATCTCTGCGGTATTTACTGTGATGCGCCTTGATGTGCGTTCTGCGAAAACGAGAACAGTCGATGGCATGGCTGTCATGAATTGGATCGTCAACGTCGATATCAATGTGCCGATACCTTCTCAAGTACGGCTCTTAGATCAGATCGAGCGCGCTTTAGTGAGCTCTGAAGATCTCCAGGTTCGTATAGATGAGCGAATTCGCTCCTACCGCAGACGCCCAGGAATTTTGGTACCCCCTCCCGTTGTATCTGCGATAACTCAAATCGTGACGGACGCTACGATCATTGAGGTCCGGATGCATGATCGACCGGCGCTGCTTCATACGGTGTCGACAGCTCTATCAGAATTTGGTGTCGATATTCGCGGAGCCATTGTCTCGACGCTGGGTGCTGAGGCCTTCGATACCTTGTATGTCACAGATTTGAATGGGGCTCCGCTTCCACCTGAGAAGGCGCTGGAACTAGCGGCCCAATTAGAGATTATCTTGTCCTCGCAGGACTAGTACCCTTACGCCGTGTTTGACTCATTATCGGCGAAGTTCTCATCCGCCTTCTCATCCCTTCGATCTCGAGGTCGTATCAAATCCTCAGATATCGACGATATCGTCAGCCAGATCCAAAGCGCGCTGATCGAATCGGATGTGGCGCTTGAAGTTGCAACCAAGTTCAGTGGGAACATTAAAGAGCTTTCATTAGCCGCTCTTGATCAAATCAACAAGAGCACCAATCCGTCACAGGGTATTTTCGAGATTGTAAATACCGAACTCACCAAAGTGCTCGGTGGCCAAACCCGTCGAATCCGCATGGCGAAGAAAGGTCCAACGGTTGTTATGTTGGTCGGCCTTCAAGGCGCTGGTAAAACCTCTCTCGCAGGAAAGTTGGCGCTCTACCTAAAGAGCCAAGGCAACACCCCGATCTTCGTAGCTTCGGATCTGCAACGCCCCAATGCCGTGAACCAACTTCAACAGGTTGGCTTAGATGTTGGAGTTCCGGTCTTTGCTCCAGAACCTGGCAATGGAGTCGGAGATCCAGTCAAAGTTGCGCAAGCTGGTAAGAAGTTTGCGGAAGATAAATTACATAACTTCGTGATCGTCGATACCGCTGGTCGCTTAGGTGTTGATGCAGAGTTGATGGATCAGGCAGCAAGAATTCGCGATGCCGTTAAACCAGATGAGATTCTCTTTGTTGTCGATGCGATGCTCGGTCAAGATGCGGTACGAACTGCCACAAGTTTCTTGCAGGGTGTCGGCTTTGATGGAGTAGTCCTCACAAAACTTGATGGTGATGCGCGTGGTGGTGCTGCTCTATCAATCGTCTCGCTTACCGAACGCCCCATCATGTTTGCAGCGACAGGTGAGAAGCCAAACGAGTTTGATCTCTTCCATCCCGACCGGATGGCTTCTCGAATCTTGGGTCTTGGCGATGTCGCAACACTGGCCGAACAGGCGAAGGCGGCGATCGATCCAGAGCTCAGCAAGAAACTTGAAGAGAAATTTGTTAGCGGTGACGATTTCACCCTGGTTGACTTTCTGAGCCAACTTCAGGCGATGAAGAAGATGGGCTCAATGTCGAAGATGCTCGGAATGTTGCCGGGCATGAATAGCGGAGCGATGAAGAAGCAGCTCGATAACCTCGATGAGGGTGAACTGATTCGGACAGAGGCCATCATCCAATCCATGACCCCGAAAGAGCGCGCTGATGTAAAGATCCTCAACGGCACCCGCAGGGCCCGCATCGCTAAGGGCAGTGGAAGGGCCGTCTCTGAGGTCAATAACCTGGTCGATCGCTTCACCGCCGCCCAAAAGGCGATGCGCCAACTGCGAAACGGGGGAGGTCTGCCCGCGGGGATGCCCAATATCCCCGGCATGCCAGCCATGCCCAAATACAACAAGCCCCTGCCACCCAAGAAGAAGTCCAAATCGGGCAACCCAGCCAAGCGGGCGGCCGAAGAGCGCTAGACCCCAGCGGCTTCGCCAATTTGGCCCAATCTGATCAGGGCCAATATGGCTGACGCCAATTTGGCCCAGGCCTGAACAGATGGCAAGATTGGCCCCCTGTGAAGGGCCCTCTACCCCTCCACAACCCATCCAATATGGATTGAGATTCGCCTGTCGCTCCCACTGACAGAGCGAGGATCGAACCGAATCACCCAAGGAGTAACCACACACGTGGCCGTTAAAATTAAGTTGATGCGTCTCGGAAAGATTCGCACCCCGCATTACCGTATCGTCGTTGCAGATGCTCGTACCGCTCGCGATAGCCGTGCTATCGAAGAGATCGGCCGTTACAACCCAAATGCTGAGCCATCAGTCATTCAGGTCAATGGTGAGCGCGCTGCATACTGGCTCGGAGTCGGAGCACAACCTACAGAGGCTGTAGAGGCAATCTTGAAGGTCACCGGCGATTGGCAGAAGTTCAAGGGTCTTCCTGGAACTGAGGGAACTCTTCGTTTTGCAGAGCCAAAGCCAGATAAGCGAATTGCTTACGAGGCAGCCGTTAAAGATGCAATGAACGAGCCGGCTGATGGCGCAACAACTGCTAAGAAGAAGGCTGCAGATAAGTTGGCAGCTAAAGCGAATCCTGCCGCGGCTGAAGATGCTGCTCCAGCAGTAGAGGCAGTTGTCGAGGAGACTCCAGCTGAAGAAGTTGTTGCTGAGGCAACCACCGAAGCGAGCGCTGAATAACCATGATCGACGAGGCTCTCGAACATCTCGTAAAGGGAATCGTTGATAACCCAGATGAGGTTGTCATTACTGAGAAGACTCACCGCCGTGGAACAACATTAGAAGTGCGCGTGCATCCAGAGGATATTGGCAAGGTGATTGGTCGTAATGGCCGCACTGCACGCGCCCTTCGTACAGTGATCAGCGCAATTGCTGGTCGATCAGTTCGAGTAGATCTCATCGAGGCTGACGAGGCTCGCTAACAATGTTGCTCGTGGTCGGCCGAATAGGCCGGGCGCATGGAGTACTTGGTGAAGCTACCATCGAAATACGTACCGACTTACCGGATGAACGGTTTGTAGTTGGTGCGCGCCTGCAGACTGATCCTGCCAAAAATGGTCCTTTAACGATTGAATCTGCGCGAGATCACAATGGAATTTTGCTTCTTAAATTTGCAGAGGTAAAAGATCGCACTGCAATCGAAAAAATTCGTGACACTCTCTTGCTTGCCGATGTTGATATGGCACAAGAAGCCGAGTACGAAGATGAGTATCACGTTCAACAACTCATAGGTTGCGCCGTCGTCTTGGAGTCTGGTGAAGAGATTGGCGTGCTTACAGATGTACTCAATCTACCTGGACAAGATGTTTTAGCAATCGAAAGTGAGAGCGGTGAAATATTGATCCCCTTTGTCACCGAATTTGTTCCGGATGTAAATGTAGAAACTCGAAGAATCACCGTCGTTCCTCCAGCTGGATTATTGGAATTGCATAAAGCTGAAGAGGGGAGCGAAGCCGATGCCTAAGATCTCCTTTGATCTCATCTCGATCTTCCCCGACTATTTCTCACCGCTCAAACTCTCACTTATTGGCAAAGCGCAAGAGAATGGTCTGGTCTCAATCGCCATCCATGATCTTCGCGATCAGGCTGAAGGCGTTCATAAGAGCGTAGATGACACCCCATACGGAGGTGGCGCTGGCATGGTGATGTCGCCCGAACCGTGGGGGAAAGCCATAGATTCGGTGCTCGAAAATTCCGTTGCGGAGGAGCACGATTTAATAATTCTTACTCCCGCTGGAGAAAAGTTAACCCAGAAACTTGCCGAAGAGTTATCACATCGCGAGCACCTGATCTTTGCGTGTGGCCGTTATGAAGGCATTGATTACCGCGTAACGGAGTACTACGAAAGCGTGCCTCACGTCCGGGTTCGCGAACTGTCTATTGGCGATTATGTCTTGGGCGGAGGGGAAGTTGCGACCCTCGTCGCAATGGAGGCGATTATTCGATTGATTCCTGGCGTCTTGGGCAACCCTGACTCACTTGTGGAGGAGTCACACTCCCTCCCGGATGATGTCGTTGAATACCCTAACTTCACCAAACCCGCCACCTGGCGTGGGCTATCAGTTCCTGACGTTCTGTTATCCGGCAATCATGCGCTCATTAAGAGTTGGCGTGCTGAGCAGGCCCGCATTAGAACCTCCAAGCTCAATGGAGAGTTAGATGGGCGAACTCGCTAGTAACCCGCATCAGCAGGGTACCGTTGTGCTACTACCAAAGTTTTAGAGGAGTTTATTAATGGCCGAGACCGATCCAAAGATTCAGTCGCGTTTGATTCGCGATCTCGAACCTGCAGTAGCGATCGAAATCGAACGTCACATTCGTACAACACGTGAGTGGTATCCACACGAGTATGTCCCGTGGTCAGAAGGTCGCACCTTTGCTGGACCTCTCAATGGAGATGCTTGGGAAGCCAAAGATTCAAAACTCACAGCGGTAGCACAAGACTCTTTAGTGCTCAATCTTCTTACCGAAGATAACTTGCCTTCGTATCACACCGAAATTGCTTTCGCTACAAGTCGAGATGGCGCATGGAATACCTGGATCAATCGCTGGACCGCTGAAGAGGCGCGCCATGGAATCGTCTTGCGCGATTACTTGATGGCAACTCGCGGAGTAAATCCGAATGAGTTAGAAGACCTTCGCATGGCTCATATGCAAGTTGGTTACCAGACTCCATATCCAAACGACATGCTGCACACGATCGCGTACGTAACTTTCCAAGAGCTCGCCACCAGAATCTCTCACCGTAATACTGGTCGTATCTCTGATGATCCGATTTGTGAGGGAATGCTGGCTCGCGTTGCACTCGATGAGAATCTCCACATGCTCTTCTATCGCAACCTTCTTGCCGAGGCTATTAAGTTAGAACCTAACGCCGCCATGCGCGCAATAACCGATGTGCTCGTTAACTTCCAGATGCCAGGAGCAGGTATGCCTGGCTGGGGTCGCAAGTCGGTTCAGATTGCACTCGCTGGAATTTATGACCTCAAACTGCACTTAGAGGATGTCGTTATGCCAGTTCTACGTGCCTGGGGAATCTTCGAGCTCACAACGCTGACAGGCGAGGGCGCAAAGGCTCGTGAAGAGCTCGCAGAGTTCTTAAAGAAGGCCAGCGCAGATGTAGCGACCTTTGTCGACAAGCGTGAAGTTCACTTTGAACGCCTAATTGCTCGCGGACAAGAGCCCCTAAGACTCCTATGAGGGCTCTAGCCACCTGTGGCGAACCCCATACTCGCCTCGAGTTGTGAATATTCGGGGAATAATCCCGACACGCCGTACGTTGATTAGCCATAGCGGTGCGTTATAAGACATTATCCGCCCCGTTAGGAAGTTGTGTTTGCGCCATTCCGGCCCGAATGAACTTTCCCACAAAGATGTGAAGGAGGTGCACCATGGCAACCGATTACGACACACCCAGAAAGACGGATGAAGAACTTCATGAGGAATCCCTCGAAGAGTTAAAAGCTCGTCGGGCTGATGCTCAATCAGGGCAGGTCGATATTGATGAGGAAGATGCCGCGGAGAACCTTGAACTTCCAGGTGCTGATCTATCTGGCGAAGAGTTAACGGTTCGCGTCGTGCCAAAGCAGACAGATGAATTTACCTGTTCGCGCTGCTTCTTAGTTCATCACAGCTCTCAATTAGCTCGTGGAGAAGGCGCCAAGGCGGTCTGTAAAGACTGCGAGTAAAGCCCTCTTAATCTCTGTCTAAAAGCGCAGCCACCAATGGCTGCGCTTTTTTGCTGCTTATAAGCCAGTACGGCGTCTTATCTTTAGGATCATTGATCGCGATTTTTACCCCGCCTGGAATCCAGAAGCGAAGCGCCATGTAACAAGCTGGATCTGAGAGCGGTCCGCGCCATTTGCGCATCTCCTCTGGGGAGAGCGCTTGAATCTCACCGAGAAATTTTCTTTCGATATGTGCGCTACCCACCCGTAACTCCTCGGGAGTGACTTCGATTTCAAGGGTGCTGCGTTGAGAGGTGTAGAGAAGAAGCAACAACTCGACGAGTCCTGTAATTGCTCCCCATCGATTACCTAAGGCGGCCCAGAAAGCCAAGGCAAGGGTTGCCGCCAGAAAGAGAAGGAAGAGCCAGAGCCAGATCGGCCAGGGAGATCGTTCGGTAAAGTTTTTTCTCACAACCCCACGCTACCCGTAAGCGCGCACCAATCCATTAGGCTCACGCCATGAGTCGAGTAGCAAGCACCACTCCGCCTCCTGATGCAGTGATTCCAGAGCGCCACCCACTCGCGCCGGCACCAGGAACCCAGATTCCATCGCACTACGCCAACTGTTTCGGTTGTGGAGAGCTGCATCCCACGGGATTGCACCTTGTCGCACACGCTGGTGAAGGTCAGAACATCACCGCGATCTTTACCGTCACTGATAACCACCAAGGTGCTCCTGGATTGGCGCACGGCGGTCTTCTCACCCTTGCCTTTGATGAGGCCCTCGGTAAGTTGATGTGGCTGTTGCGCGCACCTGCAGTTACCGCGCGATTAGAGACAGATTTTGTCTTACCAGTTCCAGTTGGAGCCAAGCTCTACATCACTGCAAAGATAACTGGACAATCAGGTCGCAAGGTTTACGCCGAAGCCGAAGGACATCTTGAGTCATACGAAGGTCCGGTAGCGGTCCGTGCGAGTTCTCTCTATGTAATTGTGCCTATGTCGCACTTCTTAGAGAAGGCGCCAAAAGAATTTATCGATCACATCCGCGAAAATCCAAAGTTGCTCGCCTTTGTCGATCCAGATTTCGAGATTAATCCATGAATGGTGTTGAGGTATTAGTTAAACGGTTAGATCCTTCGGTCCCGCTGCCAAAATATGGCAAGGCGGGAGATGCAGGCGCTGATATCACCACGCGCGTCGATATCACTATCGAGCCAGGGGAGCGAGCTCTCGTTCCAACGGGATTGTCGATCGCACTTCCATTTGGTTTTGCCGCATTTGTACATCCACGCTCTGGTTTAGCGATCAAGCACGGGGTCTCTATGGTCAATACTCCGGGAACGGTTGATGCCGGATACCGCGGTGAGCTCCAAGTAATTTTGATTAATCATGATTTACGCGAAGCGATCTCATTCAAGAAGGGCGATCGCATCGCGCAGTTAGTTATTCAACGTGTAGAAGCGGCTCAATTTATTGAGGTCAATGAACTTCCTGGTTCAGAGCGCGCTGAGGGTGGATTTGGATCGACTGGAACATCATCCCAATGAGTTATGAAGGTCACGAAGAGGATAGAGCGAAAGTATTAGGAGCACTCGGTGGAACTCGAGGACTACTAGATAGTGGGCTTCCTGCGATCGTATTCCTGATTGCTTTTAACATCACCCACAACCTTAACAAATCAACGATTGTTGCTATCGCACTATCGGTTATCTTTGCCATTGCTCGGTTGGTCAAGCGAGAGACTTTGCAACATGCAATTTCAGGAGTAATTGGAGTTGCCTTCTGCGCTCTGCTTGCAAGACATACTGGTAAAGCTGCAGATTTTTATCTACCAGGGCTGATCATCAATGTGATTTATGGGATTGTTTACACAATTGCCAATCTCGTTGGGTGGCCAGTCCTTGGAGTATTACTTGGTCCAGTTCTCGGCGAGAACTTGGCATGGCGCAAAGTATCTGCACGCAAGAAGGCGTACAGCAGAGCGGGATGGCTCTGGGTTACGCTCTTTGTCTCACGGTTATTGGTTCAGTATCCGCTATATAAGACCAACCACATCAATTGGCTGGGCACCGCCAGATTAGTTATGGGAACCCCACTATTTCTTCTCGTGTGTTGGGGAACCTGGTTGATCTTGCGGAAAGTTCCTACAGTAAAAGTTGAATCAGCGGCCGAGTAGGCACTCTTTCAAACTATTTTCGGATGCGGTGGTTGCAACGAAAATTAATTCATCGCCACTCATAAGTAGATCCTGATCTTTTGGTGCAATGACATGTCCATCTCGAACGATGGTGGCAAGTGAAGTTCCAGTCGGGAAGGTAATCTCCCCAACAGTCTTTCCAGATACCGATGCTCCTTCAGGAAGCGTGATCTCAACCAAGTTTGCCCCGCCGCGCTTGAGCGAGAATAGCCGTACGACATCTCCTACAGTCACCGCTTCTTCTACAAGTGCCGAGATAATTCTTGGAGTAGATACTGCAACATCTACACCCCAGGAGGAGTCGAACAACCACTCGTTCTTCGGATGATTGATGCGAGCAACCACGCGAGGGACACCGTATTCAGTCTTTGCCAATAAAGAGGAGACGAGATTTACCTTGTCATCTCCGGTGGCAGCAACAAGAACCTGACAGCCAGAGAGCTTTGCATTATCGAGTGATGAGATCTCACAAGCATCAGCTAGCAACCACTCTGCTTGAGGGACGCTATCCATCTTGAGCGATTTTGGATCGCGATCCATCAAAAGTACGTGGTGACCATTTTCGATCAACTCACGAGCGATAGCTCGCCCCACATTTCCAGCTCCTACGATTGCTATCTTCATTTTTCGCCCTAGCTCACTTCTGGTTCGCGGGAGAGAATTTCATCGATGCGAGCGCGCTCAGATTCGATCAAAGTTACATGTACTAAGTCGCCCTCTTGCAAAACAGTGTGAGAGTTAGGGATGAGACCTTCACCCAAGCGCGTAATAAAGGAGACGCGAGCGCCAGTTGCTTCCTCAATTAAAAGAGCCGGCTTTCCAAACCAATCGCGATGGAGCGAGACTTCACAGAGCTGAACTGTTCCGCTGGCATCACGCCACTCCGACTGCGATCCTTCGGGAGCGAGTCTGCGCATCATCTGATCGGTGGTCCACAAGACCGTTGCAACTGTTGGGATACCTAGACGCTGATAGATCTCGGCGCGTTCTGGATCATATATACGTGCAACTACATTGGGGACGTTATAACGCTCACGAGCCACGCGAGCGGCGAGAATATTGGAGTTATCGCCGTTGGATACTGCGGCAAAGGCGGCGGCGTTCTCAATGCCAGCCTCCAGCAAGATATCTTGGTCAAATCCGACTCCAGCGATTGTGCGCCCGTTGAAGTTAGGACCTAGGCGCCGGAAGGCTTCGCGATTTTGATCGATGACGGCGACAGAATGCCCGGCCGCCTCAAGCTCTTTTGCAAGTCCAGAGCCAACTCGGCCACACCCCATGATGACTACATGCACGGGGGAGAACTTACACCCCAATAGGATTGAAGTATGAACACAGCGGTACCTACGGGTGAGAGATTGTTAGTCGGCCAGCAGGTTACTGTTGATATCGAGAAGATTGCTCATGGCGGACATTGCGTTGCCCGCTTTGAAGGTCAGGTCATCTTTGTTCGCCATGCCATTCCCGGCGAGCGCGCCCTAGTAGAAATCACCGCAGTAAATTCCAAGATGGCGCGGGGAGATGCAATCTCAATCCTGACGCCTTCAGAACATCGCACTGAGGCCCCGTGCCAGTATGCCCGCCCCGGCGGCTGTGGCGGTTGCGATTTCCAACATATAGAGCTCAGTTATCAGCGCACCCTGAAATCACAGGTCATCGTGGAGCAATTTTCTAGACTTGGCGGACTAGAAGTCCAATGCGAAGTCAAGGCTGTTGCGCCCTCTGATGGTCTGCACTGGAGAACTCGAATGGATTTCGCGATTGGAGATTCAGGACGAATTGGCTTCTACGCTAACCGTAGTAACGAGGTTATTGAGGTAGAAGACTGTGTCATAGCCGATGAAGCGATGGATGTACATCAACTTGCCCAGCGCCGCTGGAATGGTGATGATCGCATCGAAGTAGCCTCAACGAGCACTGGCCAGGTCAGCGTTGGTAGGGCAGGCCGCAGCATCTCTGGACCAACACAACTGGTTGAGAAGGTAGATGGCTTCACATACCAAATCTCCCCGCAGAGTTTCTGGCAGGCGCACAAATCTGCCCCCTCAACTTTGATCGCAGAGGTTCTAGCGCTGCTACAACTCGAGCCGGGCGAAGTGGTCTGTGACCTCTATGGGGGAGTTGGGCTCTTTTCGGCGCCAATGGCAGCAGCAGTTGGTGCGCGCGGCAAGGTTCATCTCATCGAGTTAGATCGCCGTGCGATCGCCGATGCCCAGAAGATATTTAAAGGAGTGGGCAATGTTGAGATCCACCCAGGAACCGTAGAAGCCCGTCTTCCTAAAATTTCTGATCCTGATGTAATCCTGCTCGATCCTCCACGCACAGGGGCGGGCGAAGAGGTAATTACAGTCATGACCCGAACTCATCCTCGGGCGATCGTCTATGTCTCCTGCGATCCCGCTTCACTGGCTCGAGATGCCAAAATTTTGCTAGCCAGCGGCTATCGGATGGATTATCTGGTGGGCTATGACCTCTTCCCGCAAACCCAACACGTGGAGTGTGTGGCGCGATTCATTCCAGCCTAAAGGGCGCCCCAAAAGCGCCTCAATCGGGGTGGGATAGGATTTAGCCACGATGAGCAAAAATACCTTTAACGCGAAGAGCAACCTCGAGGTTGCTGGCAAGAGTTACGAGATCTTTGAAATCAATGGCCTTGAAGGTGCGACAACGCTTCCCTTTAGCCTCAAGGTCCTCCTTGAAAATCTGCTGCGCACTGAAGATGGTGCAAATATCACCGCGAGTCAGATTCAAGCGCTCGCTCAATGGGATCCGACGGTCGAACCAGATACCGAAATTCAATTCACTCCAGCTCGCGTCATCATGCAGGACTTCACAGGCGTTCCTTGCATCGTAGATCTTGCAACGATGCGCGAAGCGATTGTCGACCTCGGTGGAGATCCGGCCAAGGTCAATCCTCTCGCACCTGCTGAGTTGGTTATCGATCACTCTGTCATCGCTGATTTCTTTGGTACTGCTCAATCATTTGAAGAGAACACCGATGTTGAATACCAACGCAATAAAGAGCGCTATCGCTTCCTGCGTTGGGGCCAGACCGCTTTTGATGAATTTAAAGTTGTTCCACCAGGGACAGGCATCGTCCACCAGGTAAATATTGAGTATCTAGCTCGCGTTGTAATGACTCGCACCGTTGATGGAGTTCTCCGCGCCTACCCAGACACAGTTGTAGGTACCGATTCACACACAACAATGGTTAACGGATTAGGTGTACTCGGTTGGGGCGTCGGTGGAATTGAGGCCGAGGCTGCACTTCTCGGTCAGCCTGTATCCATGCTGATCCCTCGCGTCGTCGGATTCAAACTCAAGGGTGAACTTCCAGTCGGAACTACAGCAACTGATCTGGTTCTCACAATCACAGAGCGTCTGCGCAAGCATGGCGTGGTTGGAAAATTTGTGGAGTTTTATGGTCCAGGTGTTGTTGCTTTGCCAATGGCAAATCGCACCGCGATCGGAAATATGTCTCCTGAATATGGATCAACTTGTGCGATATTCCCAATCGATGATGAGACCTTGCGTTATCTCACCCTCACAGGACGCTCTGCAGAACAGATTGAACTCGTCGAAAAGTATGCGAAGCGCAATGGACTTTGGCACGATCCATCAGTCGAGCCTCGCTTCTCTGAATATGTGGAGCTTGATTTAGCTGAGGTTGTTCCATCGATCTCAGGACCTAAGCGTCCACAAGATCGCATCTCGCTATCGAATTCCAAAAAGTCTTTCAACGAGATCATCCCTACTTATTTGAGTGAGAAGAGTTCGCGCGAGGCGATCAATGTTTCGGTCAATGGTGAAGCAACATCAATCTCCAACGGCGCTGTTGCGATTGCCTCCATTACCTCATGCACAAATACCTCCAACCCTTCGGTGATGATCGGCGCAGCACTGCTCGCAAAGAAGGCTGTTGAGAAGGGCTTGCGCAGCAAGCCATGGGTAAAGACCACTCTTGCTCCGGGTTCCAAAGTTGTCACGGATTACTATGACAAGTCCGGACTTACTGACTACATGAACCAGCTTGGCTTTGATCTTGTTGGTTATGGTTGTGTGACCTGTATAGGTAATTCAGGTCCACTACCTGTCGAAATCTCTAAGGCAATCAACGAGAACGATCTGGCTGTTACTGCAGTGCTTTCAGGCAACCGCAACTTTGAAGGACGCATCAGTCCTGATATCAAGATGAACTATCTCGCTTCACCACCACTGGTTGTTGCTTATGCGCTTACCGGCACAATGAATCATGACTTTGAGAGCGATCCGATCGGTAACGATCAGAACGGTGCGCCAGTATTTCTCAAGGATATTTGGCCAACAGCGCAAGAGATCGATGAGGTCATTGCCTCATGCATCTCTTCAGATATGTTCAAAAAGGATTACGCAACTGTTTTCGATGGCGATTACCGCTGGAAGTCTTTAGAGACACCAACAGGTAAGACCTTCGAGTGGGAATCTGACTCAACCTACGTTCGCAAACCTCCTTACTTCGAAGGAATGCCACGTCAACCAAAGCCAGTTACCGATATCTCTGGTGCTCGCGTATTAGCAATCTTGGGTGACTCTGTGACGACCGATCACATCTCACCAGCCGGAAACATTAAGGTCGATTCTCCAGCGGGTAAGTACTTGGCGGCTCATGGAATTGAGCGCGCTGATTTCAACTCCTATGGATCGCGCCGTGGTAATCACGAAGTAATGATTCGAGGCACCTTCGCCAATATTCGCCTGAAGAACTTGCTGCTCGATGGCGTTGAGGGTGGATACACCCGCAACTTCTTACGCAATGGAGAACAGGCAACCATCTACGACGCATCAAGTGAATATCAGGCTGCTGGTGTACCACTCGTGATTTTGGCTGGCAAAGAGTATGGCTCGGGATCTTCTCGTGACTGGGCTGCAAAGGGCACAGCGCTTCTTGGTGTCCGCGCCGTGATCGCTGAATCATTCGAGCGTATTCATAGATCTAATTTGATCGGCATGGGCGTACTTCCACTGCAATTCTTAAATGGTCAGAACGCAAAGAGCTTGGGCCTCACAGGCACCGAGACCTTTGAGATCACAGGAATCGAAGCATTGAATCACGGTCCAGCACCTAAGACCTTGACCGTGAAAGCGGGAGAGATCACCTTTGAAGCGCAATTACGTATCGATACACCTGGAGAAGCGGATTACTACCGCCACGGGGGCATCATGCAGTACGTACTTCGCTCGCTGATCAACTAATCCTGGTCAAGAACCTCACACCTACAGGAGGCGATCTAACCTCGCATTGAGGGGGCTCCTCGCGTAGAATTCAAAGATGTCTAGTCCTCGGATCTTGCCCGCCATAAAGGGGCCGGCGGATCTGCGAGCGCTATCGAATGATCAACTCAATCTTCTCGCCGGCGAGATCCGCGAATTCTTGATTGAGAAGGTCTCAAAATCTGGCGGACACCTGGGACCGAATCTTGGAGTCGTTGAGCTGACGATCGCTATGCATAAGGTCTTTGATTCCCCTAAAGATGTAATCCTCTTTGATACCGGCCATCAATCGTATGTACATAAAATTTTGACGGGTCGACAAGAGGGCTTTGATTCCTTGCGTCAGCGTGGCGGCCTTGCCGGATATCCAAGTCGAGCCGAATCCGAACACGATGTCATCGAAAATTCACATGCCTCAGGTGCGCTCTCGTGGGCCGATGGCGTTGCCCGCGGTTTTAAGGTTCAAGGAGTCAAGAATCGCACCGTGGTCTGTGTCGTGGGTGATGGTGCGCTGACCGGTGGAATGGCATGGGAAGCCCTCAATAACATCGCCGCAAACCCTGAGCTCCCACTTGTCATTATCGTTAACGACAACGAACGTTCGTACTCTCCAACGATTGGGGGAGTCGCAACCTACCTCTCCACTCTGCGCACAACGAGTGGATATGAAAAATTCCTCGACTGGGGTAAGACCGTTCTAGAACGCACTCCTGTAGTTGGACAGCCGATCTACGAGACGCTTCATGGTGTCAAAAAAGGAATCAAAGATATTGTCGCCCCGCAGGGCATGTTTGAAGATTTAGGGCTTAAGTATTTTGGACCTGTCGATGGCCACAATATCGAGGCGCTGGAAAGTGCATTCGCTCAAGCTAAGAATTTCCATGGACCAATTTTGGTTCACGTCATTACCGAGAAGGGTCGCGGTCACGCTCCAGCGATAAATGATCAGGCGGAGAAGTTTCACGCCGTCGGGGTGGTAAATCCGCAGACCGGTCAACCACTCAAGAAGTCCGGCCCATCATGGACCTCGGTCTTCGCCCGTGAATTGGTGGATATCGGACGCGAGCGTCCCGATGTTGTTGCAATTACAGCCGCCATGCTCGGCCCAACAGGTCTAGATCAATTTCAATCGGCCTTCCCAGATCGCACCTTCGATGTCGGAATCGCAGAGCAACATGCCGCAACGTCGGCTGCAGGTATGGCCTTTGCCGGTCTGCATCCCGTTGTCGCTATCTACTCCACATTTCTTAACAGGGCATTTGATCAATTGTTGATGGATGTCGCGCTGCATCACGCAGGCGTCACCTTTGTTTTGGATCGCGCCGGCATTACCGGTGATGACGGCCCATCACACAATGGAATCTGGGATTTAGCACTTTCTGGGATCGTTCCAACGCTGCACGTTGCAGCTCCGCGAGATGGCGCCAGACTCCGTGAGGTTCTCCGCGAGGCCGTTGATATCAGCGATGCGCCTACTTTGATTCGCTATCCCAAGGGAACGCTCTGTGAAGATATTCCTGCCTTTGAACGTCGCGATGGCATTGATGTCCTTTATCGCGGTGAGAGCGCCGATATTCTTTTGGTGAGCGTTGGTGCGATGGCAACAATGGCGGTTGAAGCGGCAGCACAGGCATATCGCGAAGGTGTTGGAGTAACAGTTATTGATCCGCGCTGGGTTAAGCCCTTGCCCCGTTCGCTCGTCACTATGGCGCGCAGATACAAGAGCATTGTGATTATTGAAGATGGAATCAAGCATGGCGGTATCGCCAGCACAGTTTCAGAACTCTTCCGCGAGGAGGGGCTCTCAATTCCTATTCATTCCATTGGCGTTCCGCTTGAGTTCTTGGAGCACTCTAAGCGCGATGAGATCTTTAACGATTTAGGTATAACGGTTCAAACGATTACACGTTCGCTTGTTAGTTGGTCACTCACTCTTAAAGAGCTGCATCTTTCGCAAGAGCAAGAGAGTTCCATTCACCAAGAATCAAACTGAGACTGGCTTCTTTTTCTTTCCCATTCTTAAGAAGATAGTTGTTCCAGCAACCAAGTAGACCACCCAGACAATCGCTTGCAGAGTAGTTGGACGCTCTGCGTAGCCGAGAAGTGAATGCAAAACATCTCCGAAACTGGAATCTTCAGAGATCCAACCTGATGTATTCCAGAGTTGATGATGTAGGAAAGGTAGCCAGTTAAGTTCTTGCATATTCTGAATCGCGTCGGTGAGTAGTCCCGCGGCAAAGACCATAAGTGCAACACCTAGAGTGCGGAAGAAGAGGCGTAGATTGATCTTGGCGCCAAGGCGATAAATACCCAGTGCAATAGCAAGAGCGGTGGCGAGTCCAAGGATCGCTCCCAGCCAGATTAAGCCGCCGTGAACCGGAGTGGCCGCTTGCTTGGAATTTGCGAAGATAATGGCGAGGGTAAAGACCATGGTCTCAAGCCCTTCTCGTCCTACTGCTTGAAAAGCCAGCAGGCTTAAACCAAAACGTCCTCCGCGTGAGATCGCAGCATCGCTCTTCGCCTGCAAATCATGAGCTAGACCGCGAGCGTGGCTCTGCATCCAGAAGGTCATGTAGGTCAGGATCGCCGCAGCTAACAGGTAGGTCACGGTTTCGAAGTAGGTCTGGACATTGGAGCCGTCGTACTGCTTGATCAGCAGATATGCCGCAATTCCACCGGCAAAGATCAATCCAAAGGCCGCTGCGACCCCCCAGAAGACATTCTTAAAGAGGTGGCGCTGTCCCATACGCTTGAGGTAGGCGAGGAGGATGGCGACGATCATCGAGGCCTCGAAGCCTTCTCGAAGGAAGATCACGAATGTTGGGATCATTGCGCCAGCGTAACTAGGGTCAGAAGAATTACGCAACTTTTATGTTGCGTAATTCGCATCACTCGGCTGGCTCTTCAGCGGCTGGCGGCTCTGGGGTGACCAAAGGTTCTGTCTCCAGGAGCGGTTGAACCAATACATCTTTGATCTGAGCGATCTGCCAACTGCGAGCCCCGCTGGACTCTAAAAGTTCCTCGATATAACTCTCTAGTTCTGACGCAGGAGGGTTCTTCCAGACAAGTTGGCGAATGGCCTCTGGGGAGATCAAGTTCTCGATCGGCATCTCAAGCTCTGCCGCTCGCTCAATCACTGCGGCGCGGGCGTGAGTAAGCCGGGCATGTCCTAGGGGATTGCGATCTTTCCACAACTTGATAGGCGGCAATCCAACGGTTGGTACCCGCAGGATGGGCAGTTCGCTCTCTGGAAGTTTCAGGGTCTCTTGATAGAGAACAAACCACTCAGTGGTTGGCGCTTGTTGAGCTCGAGTGCGTCGCTTAATGATCTTGCTAAATTCATCAACGGTTGTTGGGCGTTTAGTTGCGACTTCAATAAGAACTTCATCGTTGAAAATTCGACCAGGTGCAATATCAATCTCACGAGCATATGCATCGCGCGCTAACCACAGAGTTCTAATGATCGCGAGCGTCATACGATCTCGGACTTTGTGCATGCCCGAAGTGCGGCGCCAGGGATCTACTCGCGGTGCGGGCGCAGGATTTTTCAAAATCTGCGCAAAATCTTCTAAGGCCCACTCCAACTTGCCACGCTCACGCAATAAATTTTCGACAGCATCTCGTAGGTCCACTAGTACATCAACATCGAGTGCGGCGTAGGTCAACCAATCTGAATGCAATGGACGAATCGACCAGTCAACTGCGCTATGTTCCTTTGCCAATTGAATATCCAAAAGTGATTCGCAGAGTGGGCCAAGCCCAACGCGCTCACATCCCGCAATTCGCCCACCTAGTTCGGTATCAAAGAGATGTTGCGGATCAATTCCTAGTTCCCGCAAACAAGGAAGATCTTGCGTGCTGGCGTGGATGATCCATTCACAATCTTGAAAGGCACTATTCATCTCGCTCCACAGTTCATGATCTGGAACGGCTATGGGATCGATGAGATGTAACCCGCCACCGCGGCGGTAGATCTGAATTAAATATGCGCGTTGGCTGTAGCGATACCCGGATGCTCTCTCTGCATCGACGGCAATAGGGCCGTGACCGCCTTTGAGTTGATCCAAGGCCTTTTTAAAACCTGTGCCATCAGTGATGAGTTCAGGCAAGCCCGATCGCGGGGTGAGTAATGGCTCGGGCATTGGGCAAATGTATTACTGAGATAGGTTGCTACGAGTCAGGGGAGTTACGCCATCGGGAATCGGTTCTAATCCCGCACAACGTTCGAGCAAGTCGAGCCAGGCTCTGACATGGTTTGCGATTGCAAAAGAATCGGTCGGAGTCCACGAGGCCCTCACCTCGAGTTCAGAGTCATCTGCTCGCTCACCCAATGTGCCAAATGAGGAGGATGCCACCCGCGTGACCGTTCCACTTGGCTGCACGTAAGAGCAACCAAATTTTTCAAGTGATTCAATGAGCCAACTCCACCCGACATTAGCCACCATGGGGTCAGAGGCCATCTCTTGATCTACCTCTGCTCTGACAAAGGTGACACAGCGAAAGTCACCGCCCCATCCCTCTTGTCCAGCTGGATCATGGAGGAGAACAAAGCGAGCAGTTCCAATCTCATCTTGAGTATCGGCGGTCATGGCATAGGCGAATGGAGCGAGCTTTTGAGGAGCAGGTATCTCCTCCAGAATCAGCTCCGCCCGCGTCGCGATGCTACGAATGTCAGCCAGGATTTCATCGAAATTTTTTACACTGGCCATGGGATAAGGGTAATTTGCCCGCCAGTTAATCGTGGGAAGGCGCGAGGCGATAGTGCAGGAATTGACCCCCTGGAACCGCATCACTTGATATCAGAACTGTTCCCCGCGTTAATTCCTCTGGATCAATGAGACCCTCACCGCCGGCCTTCTCGGAGATCGTGAGAAAGAGTTCTTGGATCAGATCTTTCGCGCATCGCCTCCATTAAAAGCGCAGGGCCCGATTCAAAGAGAAGATCTCCAAATTCGTCGGTAGCCCTTTTTACTGCGGCATCTAGAGGCAGATCCCATGCTCGGGCCGTCTCATTGCCGAGTAGGCGATCGGGGAGAGGACCGTGCGAAAGAACGATGAGGGGTAGCGGAGTCGTCGTGTACGGCTCATGCCGAGCGGTATTTCCACCGATCAGGATCGCTCCGAACTCCTGTCGAAGTTGGTGAAATCTCTGGCGATCAGCGGGGAAGGAGAGCCCCGCGGAGCTTCCCGCCAAGGTGGTTGAGCCATCACTGCCCAAAATGAGATTCGCCGCGACACGAGCTGCCATACCCGAACTTTAGGTGTCAGTGGTGATCTTTATTCTTTAGGACATGATCATCGACTGCGAAACCTGCACAATGCGCGATCTGGCTTGTTCGGATTGCGTCGTATCCGTCCTTCTCTCTATCTCTGATCGACCTCAGGATGAGATCTCACCTGCCGAGCTCCGCGCGATCTCCACTCTCTCAGATAAAGGTCTGGTGCCTCCGCTGCGCTACCACGCCTAGTGCTCGCAAAATTTGGGTAGTTCAGAGCGGGCTCACTAGCCTTGCGGAGTGTCCGTCCGGAAAGTACTACTCGTCACCAATGATCTTGGTCCTCGTGCCGGTGGAATAGAAACATTTATTTTGGGGCTGCTCGACCAATTAGATGGCAGTCAGATTGTCATCTATACAGCCAAGCAAGAAGGTAGCGCCGAATTCGATCGCGCGCTCGCGGCAAAGACTGGTGCGATCATTATTAGGGATAAGAGTTCTATCTTGCTTCCTACATACTGGGTCAATCGACGAGTTCGAGTAGTGCTGCGGCAATATCAATCAGAGGTAATCTGGTTTGGCGCAGCGATGCCTCTAGCGTGGATGTCACGGCTGCTTAAGCGCGCTGGTGCCAAGCATATAGTTGCGCTCACCCATGGACATGAGGTCTGGTGGGCCAAGCTTCCGGTATTTCGTCAGATATTTGCTCGCTCCACAAGGTCAATCTCGATTCTTACCTATCTGGGTGAGTTCACTCGCAAAGCAATGGCACCTGTTGTTAATAAAAATTGTCAGATGGTGCAGATTGCACCTGGAATTTCGGTGGACCACTTCACTCCGGGTGCAAAATCCGAATCCCTTGTAAGAGAGTTAAATCTTCAAGGCAAACAAGTTTTAATATCAGTAGGCAGACTTGTGCATCGAAAAGGACAAGATAAGTTACTCGAGGCGTTGCCAGAGGTTTTGCTCACACATCCCGATGTTGTTCTGCTCTTTGTAGGAGTAGGTCCCCGCAAAAAGAAGTTGGATCAATTAGTACGCGAGCACGATCTATCTGATTTTGTTCGATTTGTTGGTCGAGTTCAATACGACAAGTTGCCTGAGTATTTTCGCCTGGGAGATCTCTTTGTCATGCCTTCCAGGTCCAGACTTGCTGGGCTCGAAGTTGAAGGACTTGGAATCGTCTACCTGGAGGCGAGTGCGAGTGGAATTGCAGTACTTGCCGGAGAGTCTGGTGGAGCCCCAGATGCGGTTATTCCTGGCAAGACCGGTGAGATCGTTGATGGAACAAATCCAAAGAAGATTGCCGAGGCAATCATCGAACTTCTGGACAATCCTTCACGCCTTGCTGAGATGGGAGCGGCTGGTCGCATGTGGACCGAGGAGCGTTGGAGCTGGAAGATCTGGGGAGAGCGCTTCCGCGAGATTTTATTCGGCTATTAAGTGGTTTGCTAGCGCAACAACGATCGCTTGAGTTCGATTCTTTACTCCTAGCTTTCGATAAATCGATGCCAAATGAGTCTTCACTGTCGCTTCGGAGAGAAATAGATGAGAGGCCATCTCTTTGGCGCTCCAGCCCGTTTGCAGAATCTGAATAACGTCAAGTTCGCGCTGGGTGAGATCAAATCTATTTTGCGGAAGCGCTGGAGCGGCAAAGTGATACGTGGAGTTCTCTAGTTGCTCAATAATCGTAAGCAGATGCGTAACCGGCTCTCCCTTAAGAACGTAGGCAGCAGCCCCGCGTCGATGCGCTTGCTGCAAGGATGTCGGATCATCACCTAACGTGAGAACGATGCAGCGAAGCAGGGGAGTGATGAGCTCTAAACCAGAGCCATCGGGTAAGTTCACATCAACGAGCACAAGATCAGGTTGGGTGAAAAGTAATTCGGCGCGCGCCTCTGCTAACGAGGCGGCTTCACCAACAATGTTGTGACCCGCAGCTTGCAGGGCTTGTTTCAGCCCCGCCCGGATCAACTCATGATCATCTACAATGAGAATCAACATTTAAATTAGCTCTTTCAAGGTAGCACGAGCAAAATCCGATTCGATACTCAAACTCCATCCGATCAAATCAAGTCGTTCAGCAACTCCAACGAGTCCGTATCGCTCGCTCTTGATTGGTCCAGATGCCGCGCCATTATTTTCGAAGAGGATCTCACTTTGTGTTATATCTACGCTGACGGCGCTAGCTTGACCGTGGTCGACCGCATTTCTGGTCAGTTCGACTAAAACTTTTCCGAGTTCCAGACCTTTCTCGGTATCCGGTAAGGAGCCAGTCACATGAATGTCAACGGGAATTGAATCCAAGGCGGCCAAGAAATTGCTCTGTACATCATCTCGGGTAGAGCGGAGTAGAAAGATCTCATCGCGGATCTTCTTGTTCAATCCAGTTACTTGCTCCCGAATCTTTCGCAATCCGGTGCGAGATTCTGCTGAGGTATCTGATCTTCCGATCTCGCTATCGAGGGCATATCCAATCGCCGCTAACTCTTGCGCGATTCCATCATGCAATTCGCGAGCGATGCGGCTGCGTTCATGCGAGAGCTCAGCCAAATAGATCGGCGATCTCTTGGGCAAACTGTTGATTGATAACGTGGCGCTTTACGGAAAGTTTCGCCGTCAATTGACCATCGGCAATAGTGAAATCTTGAGGGAGGATGGTGAACTTTCTAATCGACTCTGCACGACTCACAACCTTGTTCGCCTCATCCACCGCTGCTTGAATAACATCGATCAAGGCAGGATCTTTGGCGAGATCTGCTGCTGTTGCCCCGGCCTTCTTATTGTTTGTGGCCCAGGTCTTCAAAGAATCAGGGTCCAAGGTGATCAGGGCGGCGATAAATGGCTTGTTATCTCCGACGACCATGCATTGGCTGATGAGGGGATGCGAGCGCAGCCGGTCTTCTAAGATTTCGGGTGCAACGTTCTTTCCGCCTGAAGTTACGATGATCTCTTTCTTGCGACCAACGATGCTGAGGTAACCATCGCCATCAATATGCCCGAGGTCACCCGTCTTGAAAAACCCATCTTCGGTCATGCACTCTTGAGTTGAGGCCTCGTTGTTCCAGTAACCCTGCATAACTACATCGCCCTGAATAAGGACCTCACCATCTTCTGCGAGTTTGATGCGCGTACCTGGGATCGGTCGACCAACGCTGCCAATCTTCTGAGCAGAGCGGACGTTAAGAGTTGATGCCGCCGTTGTCTCTGTTAATCCGTAACCCTCGAGGATGTTGATACCAGCGCCACGGAAGAAATGACCTAGCCGTGGACTCAAAGGTGCCCCACCAGAAATAGCCGCGTCGACGCGACCGCCAAGGCCGGTTCTAATTTTGGAATAGACCAGCTTGTCAAAGACGAGATGGAGTGCACGCACCTTTGCCGAGATAGTTCCAGAGTCGAGCCCCTGCGAATATTCCACTGCTGTGCTTACCGCTTTGTTGAAGATCTTGGCTTTACCGGATTCAATTGCTTTCGTCTCGGCGCTGTTGAATACCTTCTCAAATATTCGCGGTACTGCTAAGACCAATGTTGGCTTAAACGTCCCCAAATCTTGTGGCAGACGGCTGATATCTCCGCAATGGGCGAGGTGTAGACCGGCATGAATTGCGCCGAACTGAATCATGCGACCGAATACATGGGCAATCGGAAGGAAGAGGAGTGTGGAGCCGCCTGGCTTTAGAAATTCGACTCGCGCATAGAGCACGACATTTGCACACTCTGACATGAAGTTGGCATGAGTAAAAGTGACGCCCTTTGGATTTCCGGTTGTTCCGGACGTGTAGATCAATGTCATGAGATCTTCTGGCCCAATGGAAGCCAATCGCTCATCAAGTACAGAGTCAGGAATTGAGCGACCAGCGGCAACCAAGTTAGGGAGAGCATCCTCGGTGATCGTGAGGACATCTCGGCATGTAGTTGGGAGAACAGGAGTGGCCAATTGCGCAAGAGATGGCGTCTCTACAATCAGAAGCGCGCTACCTGAATCACTCAAAATCCAACGGATCTGCTCGGCGCTTGAAGTTTCGTAGATGGGCACTGTGATCGCGCCACAATAAATAATTGCAAAATCCAAGATGGTCCACTCATATCGAGTCTTCGCCATGATCGCAACGCGATCTCCGCGCTCTAACCCCCAGGCGATCAGACCCTTGGCAACGCTGCGAACCTCTTGATCGAGCTCTACTGCTGTGACTGGCTGCCAGCCATCTCCCAACGGCCGGGAGAGGAGAACCCGGTTTGGCTCCTTGGCCGCCCGATCGGTAATGATGTTGGTGATATTCCCCGTCGTTGGGTGCGGCACCAGTGCCGGCAGGTAAGTCTCAATCATGCGAGAACGCTAGTGGGAAAGGCGCGAACTTTCATGGGCTATCGCAAGGTAATCTTCGCTGGTGGAGAACTTCAGCATTGGTGTAGATATCGGGGGAACCAAGGTTCTCGGTGGAGTTGTCGACTCATCTGGAAATATCCTTACGACGCACCGCGAAGATACGCCTAAGGCTGGTGGCGCCGAACTTACCGAGACGATTATCGGGGTTATTCAAGAGTTGCTGGCGCAACATGAGGCAACATCTGTAGGAATTTCTGCAGCAGGATTTGTCTCATCAGATCGCCAGACCATGCTCGCCACCCCAAATATTGCTGGGTGGAACGGCATCAATCTCAAGGCGGAGATTTCGCGCGAGATCAATCTTCCTGTTGTAATTGAAAATGACGCGAATGCGGCTGCCTGGGGCGAAGCGATTTATGGCGCTGGCCGTGGTGAGAGCGAAATTATGATGGTCACCGTCGGCACAGGTATTGGTGGGAGGGTTAGTAAACAACGGCGAGCTCTATCGCGGAGCATTCGGAGTTGCGGCTGAGTTTGGACATATGCGTTTGGTTCCGGGCGGACACCTGTGTGGATGTGGATAGTATGGTTGCTTCGAACAATATGCCTCCGGTTCAGCCCTCCATCGACATTTGATGGAAGCGATTGAAAAAGACCCGTCGCGAGCCACTTCATTATTGGCACGAGGCAATGGAACGATTGAGGGAATCAAGGGCAATCACATTACAGATGCCGCCCGAGAGGGAGATCCAATCGCCGTTGAAGCATTTAATACAACGGGGGATTGGCTAGGTGCTGGTATCGCCTCACTGTGTGTCATTGTTGATCCCGCCTGTGTTGTTATCGGCGGCGGTGTCATTGATGCAGGTGAGTTGTTGATGAAGCCAACTCGATTTGCAATTGAAAAGTACATGCCGTTCTCTGGTAAACATCCAGCTTCCAAAAGTTCTAGTTGCAGAACTCGGAAACGATGCCGGACTCGTGGGAGTTGCCGATCTAGCTCGTCGCTGATTCACTCTGTTCTCTTTTCGCTACAAGTGGAACAATTGTCTACGTGATGCGGCTAGGCAAATTGCGATGGCTCATAATCTTATTTTTGGTGATTGCCAACTCTGAAATCGGTCAGTTGGAACCAAGTGCCAGCGCCAAAACTTATTCTGCTGTAAAGCCGGAGTATGTAAAAAAAACTTTACTCGCACCGAATTTCTCTGTGGACGATGTCACTACTGTCGTCAACACCAGACAACCTCCTGGACAGGTGCAATTAAATATTTGGTGGAGTGGATTCGACAAGAATTTCGACTCTTATCCAAAAGGCACAAAGGCGGAGATTCTAGTTGATGGACTTCCAAGCGGATTCACCGTGACTCCGCACAGTTCCACCAATATTTATGTTACAGCGGTTGTTCACGCGATCACTCTAAGAGCGTTTTTTAATGAACTCATAAGTCCGCCTTCTTTTGCAGCGCATTCGCAACGATTTGCGCCAAAGGTCAGGATATTGGACAAATCTCATCGTAGGTGAGCCCGCTCTTCCTCCCACCAACGATCCCCACTTAGGTTGTCAGGGCAGCGGAGAGATTGATCGGAGATCATCCCGGATGGAGTTCAAGTTCAGCCGATTAAATTAACGGTCGTGGCATTGATCCGATCAATTCGGAGTTTATTGGTGTCCGGCAACCGCACCTTTTGGCAAAGGCCAAATCTCATACACGGTGACAGCGACTCCGGATGCGGTGACATGCGTGACCGTAAAGACCTATTGCCTTTTGCCTAATACCATTGATGGAAAGCTCTTCTACGATCATGGCCACAGATCAAACTGGCTCTTATACACAAAATATTGCACGATCATCCCAAACACTGGTGTGATTGAGCCTTGCGCTAACTTCGTAAACTGGTGCAACGTGGATCCAGTATTTGAAAAATATTCGACCTTTGGAAATAGTTCCCCAGAATTATTAGGTGATTGCACCTTCGCTGCTATAGCCCACTGGGAAGAGGCTTACTTTGGAATCGCAAGGAGTAGTAGTCAGATCATAAGTGGAGTACAAAGAAGCGGTTGGAAACACCAATGCGGAGTTAACCAATGATCAAGTATTCTCTTACTGGAGTCGCTTTGGAATCGGCGATACTTACTTAGATACCGCAATTCCACATCCTCTTGACCCACTAACTTTGAAAAAATTATTAGATACACCCAATACCCGAGAGCTAATAGCGCAGATTCACTTAACCGCTGGTAAAAATTTTGCCGGCTATCAGATTTCAAAGAGTGGCAATCACTGGATAGATATACATGGCTATTCACCAAAGGGGCCCGTGATAATCACATGGGGTCAGATCTTGCAGATGACATGGCAGCAGTGGAATTACGATGCGCTAAATATGTGGAGTATTACCACTAAATAAGTCGGGTCAGACTGACTGGCTTAAACTTCTGCTCCATCGTCATAGTCATCATCGTTGCGAGCCAGGCGGATAATGGATGCGACCACTCCACCAGTAAACAAGAGGAAGCCTGGCCACGGTCCCGTCCCAAAGAAGGAGAATCCTGTCGTGTACTCGAGCAGGAGGTAGGCGGGTCCACCAAGAAGACAGGCGATTGCAATGCGTGCTGATTGATCCACATGCGGCAACTTTGGATCTGGGTGAACAAAATGTTCGTCACCGCGAGCATCGAGTTCATCCAAGTAGGTAGTTGGAGCTGATTCATCGAGTGAGAGTTGTGAAACTATTGATTCGAATTCTGCATTGATTAATTCGTTCTCATCGTTCTCGTTGGCACTTTCAAACTCACCAGTTAATACATCTTGAATGTATTCGACGCTCTCGGCGATCAAGTCCTCGACCTCATAATCAAGTGAGACATTATGAAATGAACGTTCAAAAATGATTTCGCGGATACTCGGTGAGGTGACGTTGTCTATGACCGTATGGCTACAACTTGGGTTTACTACATGATCGTTTATTGAGTATCCGATTAAAAGTGGAAGATCTACGAGATAGAGATCGCGTTCAACAACTTTCCATAGCTCTCGCACCGAATCCAAAGCCTTAAGGGGGATTCGATCGTATCCATGTACGGGTGCACCTGGTTGTGCCACATCGCTTGGCCCACCTTTAACAGAGGAGACTATGTGTTTGAGAGCGGGAACAAGTTTAAAAAATTTTCTATCGTCAAAGATCGATGGATTGAGAAGAATTAAACCTTCGATCTCGCTGCCGCGCGCCTGCGCCAACTTCAATGCGAGTGCGCCGCCGACAGAGAAGCCAGCGACAAAGATGCGATCGCAATTGCTCTTAAGGGCCAGGAGGGCTGACTCAACTGAGTCGTACCAGTCCTGCCATGTGCTTCGGTTGAGGTCTTGCCACTTGGTGCCATGCCCGGCAATACGCGGAACGCTGACGGTGAAGCCCGCCTCATGGATTCCCTGCGCCCAGGGAAGCACGGATGCGGGGGATCCGGTGAAGCCATGGAGCATCAAAACTCCAGTTTTACCCCCAGAAAGGTAGAAACTTTCTGAGTTTGCAATATCCGTCACGCTCAGATGGTGTCACAGAGTGGGCTTTAACCCCTAAATTAGACCCCTCGGAGTTCGATCGGCGAGGCGCTTATGGGCTGCACGCTAATCGACGGAATGGAAATGAGGGGAGATCAACTATGGCCTATACCTTTTTAAAGTCTTTCTTGACCCCCATCTTGATGGTGCTCTTCCGTCCCAAAGTGAGCGGATTGCGCCACGTACCAAACCTCGGCCCAGTCATCATCGCCTCCAATCACCTCTCCTTTAGCGACTCGGTATTCATGCCTTTGGTAGTGCCGCGCAAGGTCACCTTCATGGCTAAGAGTGAGTACTTCACCTCACCTGGAATCAAGGGATTTATTAAGAAGATAACTTTTCAGGCCTTAGGCCAGGTACCGGTCGATCGTTCTGGTGGTCGTCGTAGCGAGGCCGCTCTTCGAACTGGTCTTAAGCTTTTGGAAGAGGGCAATTGCATCGGCATCTATCCTGAGGGCACGCGCTCTCCTGATGGCCGTTTGTACAAGGGGCGTACGGGTATCGCCCGCATGGCAATTGATTCAGGTGCTCCAGTAGTTCCCGTCGCCATGTTCAATACTGCAGAGATTCAACCTACGGGACAGGTTGTTCCAAAAGTCCGCCGAGTTGAGATGGTCTTTGGAGAGCCTATGTATTTCAATGGTGACTCCAGCGATCTGCAGTACCTACGCAAAGTGACTGATGAGATCATGCAAGGTATCCAAAAGATTTCCGGTCAGGTCTATGTAGATATGTATGCATCTGATGCCAAGAATGCGATCGCGGCAGAGAAGCAAGCTTCAGAGAGCAAGCAAGAGAAGAAGAGCGAAGAGGACTAACCGTTTCCTAAAATCTCACGGCGGGCCGAAACATATTCGCAGGTTCCGCAACCATCTTTAGCAGGTGGACATTCACCTTGGACCATGCGAACTAAGTCGGCTAAGCGTTCTTGAAGTGCAATGGGATTGCGCTCTGCAGGGAACCAGGAACTGTTGACCCGATAACCGAAGCCAGTCGTCAGATTTCCAGAGGCGCGATCTAGAGACCAGGTATATAGACCAATCAAAGAGATCTGCTTCGGTGCATCTTTCTGCGGATTCTCCAGACTAAATGCATATGCCTCGAGTTGAGGGGCGTAGAAAGTGCTCTTGTCGTAATCCTTCTTCTGAAGTTTGCAGTCAACAATTCCATAGGTTCCATCAGCAAACTCGAGCAAGAGGTCGTACTTGCCGCGAATGAATAACCCGGAGTCCACGCCATCAACAACGATGTTTTTAGAGACTACCCAACCACCATGTGAATGGACTCTGCCTTCAGGAAGATCGGGGTGCATATCTGAAGTCTTGGCGCCGATGAAGTAGCGCTCCTGCATATCTGCAAGGTCACCGATAAGCGGCATCTGCATCGGGGCAGCGACAGAGTGGTTGTACTGAAGCCAGAGGCAGCGATGGCAATCACCCCAGGCGTACGTAAGGTGGCTTGGACTAATGGCGGCACGTGGTTCGCCCATGATGACCTACTTCTCTCGGAGCGAGGGACTAGAGCCCTCGAATTATTTATAGCCGAAGTGTGTACTAAAGCGGTGACAGCCGCTCGTTACGCCACGATCGTGATTGGGAGGTTGTGTTACCCGTTGATGAGAGAGTTGGCAAAGGTCAGTAGGCCAAGTCCGACCATGACGACGCCGCCTCCCATGCGCAGGCGTTCCAACCTTTTAGGATCCGATGAGAGCCAGCCTCGAATGGTGGCGGCGATGATGCCCCAGGTTCCATCTGAGATGAGGGCGATGGCGCAGAACACCGCACCGAGAAAAAGTAGTTGATCTACTAAATGACCCCTTGGCCGATCCACAAATTCAGGCAAGATTGCCGCGAAGAAGACCAAGCTCTTAGGGTTGAGGACGCCTACCAGATACCCCTGCCGAATTGTCTTCATGACAGAGGGTTTGCCACCGCTGAGATCGGTCATTGATTCAGCATGCTCTCGACTGTGGCGGTAGGCGTCAATCCCGAGGTAGATCAGGTAGAAGGCACCTAGCCACTGAACACCCAGGTAGAAGGGATGCGAGTGGGCCAGGATCGGGCCAAGACCCACGGCAACCAACACAGATATGGTGAAGAGCCCCAGAGCGTTGCCTAAAACAGTTGCTAAAGCCACCGTACGCCCCCAGGAGACTGCCCTAGCGATCGTAAAGAGCACGCTGGGACCTGGGACCCAAATGATGAGCGTGGTAGCGATGAGGTACTCCCAGAAGCGGGAGGGGATGATCAAGGTCACTCGCGGAGGGTACTTGAACCGGGCGAGTCGAGGTGGACAGTTTTGTATCGATTCGATAGGTTACGGATCGTTATATCGAATCGATAGATCTATTCGATCTAAGTTAGCTAAATCTGATCCAAGCAATTGGTTCTTATGAGTATGGAGTCTATAGATGCGCTCGCGTAGTGAATCCCTTGAGTTCGCCCTATTAGGCGTTCTTAGCCAGGGACCGCTCCACGGGTATGAACTCCGCAAGCGGATGACCGCAATTTATGGCCCCTTCCGGGCTCTCTCTTTCTCGGTCCTCTACCCCCAACTGCATCGCATGCTGGAGGCAGGACTTATTAAAGAGAGTCTCTCGACCGATCCCGGGGTAAGTCGCCGATCTCGAATTGTCTATGCAATTACGGAAGTTGGCTTGGCTCGCTTCGAGGCGATCTCAGCCAGTAGCGATCCTGATAGTTGGGAAGATGAAAGTTTTGAAGTCCGATTCGCATTCTTTGGGCCAACCCCACAGCGCAATCGACTTCAGATTCTAGAAGGTCGTCATCACAAGTTAGTAGAGAAGGCAATGATCCTTCGCAGCGAACTTGAGAAGTCGCCGGAAGGAATCGATCGATATTTAGTTGAGTGGCGTCGTCACTCATTGGAATCTGCTGAGCGTGAAATCGCTTGGCTACAAGAAATGATCAATACCGAAAGGAAGTCCTCGTGACTAATAGTAAAGAAATCCGCGTAGCGATTATCGGCGTAGGAAACTGCGCAAACTCGCTCATCCAAGGCGTGACTTACTACAAGGATGCGGCAGCTGATGTCGAGATCCCTGGACTAATGCATGCAGTGCTTGGTGGTTACCATGTTCGCGACGTGAATTTCGTTGCTGCATTCGATGTTGATGCCAAGAAGGTTGGTCTCGATCTCGCCGATGCGATTTGGGCCTCCGAGAACAACACAATCAAATTCTGCAGATGTTGCTCCAACTGGACTCATCGTGCAGCGTGGTCACACCCTCGATGGTCTAGGTCGTTACTACCGCGAGACCATCGTTGAGTCCACAGAGGCTCCAGTCGATATCGTTGCCACACTCAAGGAGCGCAAGGTCGATGTATTGATCTGCTACCTGCCTGTTGGTTCAGAAGAAGCTGCAAAGTACTACGCACAATGTGCAATCGATGCCGGCGTTGCTTTCGTTAACGCTCTTCCAGTCTTTATCGCATCTGACCCAGTCTGGGCAGATAAGTTCACACAGGCCGGTATTCCAATCATCGGTGACGACATCAAGTCACAGGTTGGTGCAACCATCACCCACCGCATCATGGCGAAGTTGTTCCAAGATCGTGGTGTACACCTAGATCGCACCTATCAACTCAACGTTGGTGGAAACATGGACTTCAAGAACATGTTGGAGCGCGATCGTCTTGAGTCAAAGAAGATCTCAAAGACCCAGTCTGTGACCTCACAACTTGAGCATGACTTGGGCGAGAAGAATGTCCACATCGGACCATCTGATTACATCCCATGGCTCGATGATCGCAAGTGGGCCTATGTCCGTCTAGAAGGCCGCGCCTTCGGAGATGTCCCACTTAACCTTGAGTACAAGCTCGAAGTATGGGATTCACCAAACTCAGCTGGAGTGATCATCGATGCGCTTCGTTGCGCCAAGATCGCACTTGATCGCAAGATCGGTGGACCTTTGCTCTCACCTGCCAGCTACTTCATGAAGTCTCCACCTGTTCAATACACTGATGAGCAAGCTCATGAGCGCACAGAGGAGTTCATCGCTGGAAAGCTTGAGCGCTAACTTCTAAGTTAATTAAAAACCCCCGCAGATCTTTCGCTGCGGGGGTTTTTTCTGCGTTAAATCAATCGATCTTAAATCCATCGGTGATGGGACCCGGTGTTATTCCAGCGGAGGCATCATCTTGGATTTCTCCACGAGCTGCTTGAGCTCTGTGAGCTTGCTCGTGCCAGCGATTTTCAATCTTTCCAAATCTCCAAATGCCGATAGCACTCGCCCAGACAACTACAAAGATTGCCACGATAATGAAGCCTGCTTTGTTGATATTAAAGGCGTTGGCATAATCCCAAAAGCCGCCGGTGAGATTAAGTTGACCAGCAATAACTTGGGCAACCTCGAGTCCGCCGATAAATACAGCTACCAAGACCGATAGACCTGTTATGACCATGTTGTAGTAGACCTTGCGGACCGGCTTTGAGAAAGCCCAACCATAAGCAAAGTTCATGAAAGAACCATCGATGGTATCGAGCAAGCTCATGCCGCCCGCAAACAACATTGGGAGAGAGAGGATCGCCCACCAAGGAAGTCCGGCAATGACAGATGATCCTGCAAGAACAAGAAGCGCTACCTCGGTGGCGGTATCAAAGCCAAGACCGAAGAGAACTCCAATCGGATACATCTTCCAACTCTTATCAACTCTGCGAGCAATAGGACCAAAGAAACGCATCATGAATCCGCGTGAGTTCAGATGCTTTTCTAGCTCAGTCTCATCATAAAGTCCCTTACGCATCTCAATAAATACTTTTACAACGCTGACCAACACGAGAAGATTGAGAATCGCGATGAGCATCAAGAATGTTCCGCTTACTGTCGTCCCGATGAGTCCCGTGTAGTGGTGAAGTGATGAGTTGTCATCTTTAACCTGCACACCGAGTGACTTAATTCCAAAATTAAGAGCAATGGCAAGAGCTGTAACCACGGAGGAGTGGCCGAGCGAGAAGAAGAAACCAACACCCATTGGACGTTGTCCATCAGCCATTAATTTACGAGTGGTGTTATCGATTGCTGAGATGTGATCGGCGTCGAAGGCATGTCGCATGCCCAGAGTGAGTGCCAGGAATCCGGTACCCCATCCAAAGATGGTTCCGTCGGATAACTTGTAGTGACTTGAGGTAGCAAGTGCCATCAAGATCGTTCCACCGATGAGAAGAAAGAAGATAACTCCAAACATAGCCAAAAGACGACGTGCCTCATCTTTAGAGAGGCTCGAGAATGGATTCTTCGATCTTTTCGCTTGGAGACCCGCAGGTGCGTTCATGGATTCCTCCTGATCCTTACTACTTGCGAACGATTCGCAAGTAGTAATTTATCGCAAGAAGGTGCGATTGTCCTGATTTATTTAGAGGGCAGGGCCCCCTTCATGCTCAACGAGCGAGTCCTTGCCGACGTTAATGAAGGTGGCAGAGACGAGGGCGGCGGCAAGCAGGAAGCCTGCACCGATCTTGAAAGTGGTGCTAAAGCCGTGGACTGCTCCATAAATAGGAGCCTTAGCCCCGAGAGAGGCGTGGCCCTTGATGTAGGCGGCGGTTGAAGAGAGCGCCACGGTATTGAGAAGGGCTGCTCCGAGTGAGCCACCGATCTGCTGGCTGGTGTTGAGCATGGCGCTGGCGATTCCAGCATCGTGCTCACCGGCATCATGTAGGCCAGTGCTGGCGCTTGGGATAAATACGAAGGCCAATCCAAGGGACATGATGACCATCGCAGGCAGCAGATCCTTCACATAACTAGATGTTGGAGTGATGCCTGAGAGCAACCAGAGGCCAGCCGCTCCTACGATCAAACCGCCGACCATCAAAGGACGAGGTCCAACTTTTGGAAGGAGTTGAGAGGCAACTCCGGCACCGACGATGATGCCTCCGCTAAATGGCAGGAACGCAAAACCTGAGTGGAGAGGGGAGTAGTGCAAGAAGTTCTGCATGTAGATAGAGAGGAACAAGAACATCGCGAAGAGACCAGTTCCGGTGAGAAGTGAGGTCGAGGTAAGAACCACCACGATTGCGCTCACGGACAACACGAAGTGGAAGTAGAGGATTATTTACCTGAGTCTCGACAACCAAGAATGCTCCGATAAAGAGAGCGGCAAGAATGAAGTAAGGATAGGTGTGAAGATTTGCCCATCCATTATTTGCAGCCTGGCTAAAGCCATAGACCAAGCTGATTAGACCAAGAGTAACTGTTGCAGCGCCTGGGATGTCATATTTATTGTCTCCAGCAGCCTTTGACTCATGCAGGTTAGGAATAGCGAGAAGAACTGCAATCAGAGCAATTGGAACGTTTACAAACAAGCACCAACGCCAGTTTGCATATTGAGTAAGTGCGCCACCGGCGATCAAGCCGATCGCAGCGCCGCCACCAGAGATCGCGCCATACACACCGAATGCTCGGGCACGCTCTTTAGGAACTGTGAAAGTTACGTTGATGAGAGAGAGCGCTGATGGTGCAAGAAGTGCGGCAAATGCGCCTTGCAATCCGCGAGCACCGAAAAGAAGTCCTTGCGTTGTTGCAAATCCGCCGAGTGCTGATGCGCCAGCGAATCCGATCAGACCAATAATGAAGATGCGTTTGCGACCTACGTAGTCAGCGATACGTCCACCAAGAAGAAGGAGTGAACCGAAAGCGAGTGAGTAAGCAGTAACAACCCATTGACGGTTTGCATTAGAAATGTGCAGGGCAACTCTGTGCCTTTGGAAGCGCCAAGTTAATAATTGATGCATCAAGAACAATCATCAAAGATGCGATCGCGATTACAACAAGGGCGTACCAACGATTTGGATCTAGACCTTCATCACCTGGTTGCCAATGGTGCTTATTATTACCTTTCGTTACTTCTTGATTGGACATCGAAAACCTTCCGAAAATTGTGGCTTTTCACCGCGTAAGGTTGAACTTTATTCGCAAAAAAGTCCAAGGCGCGCCCTGAATACCCTGCCAGAGGTGAATTTCAGGTGGCGATCTGCTACCTTCGCCATAGCGTTTTTTGAGTCCTAGGTCACTTATTTAATTTAAATAAGGCTACGGAGAAATCAAAGGAAGCGAAAACTATTAGGGGAGACTGTCATCGTGTCTTGGCACCAGCCAAGAGTCCTCGATGCACACAACGTTCGAAAATGACTCAAACACTAGAGCCACAAACATTTAGAAAGCTAAGTAAGAATCCACGTCCGATCGATGTAAGCCGAGTTGAATCGCTACTCGCTATTGAATGGGAACGGTTCGCAAAGTCCTCTTTCGCCTCGCGCATCGAGTTCGACCTTGCCCTGGGCTCAATGCCTTTAGGCGTTCCATCTAGTTTCCAGCACTGGGATCCATATCCACTCTCGATCGTGAGCGCTAAGGGCGCTTGGATGACCGATGTAGATGGTCGCAAGCTCCTTGACCTCTCGATGGGCTTCGGCGCAATGCTTGCTGGCCATCTCAACCCTGAGGTTGTCGCAGAGACCAAGCGCGCCTTAGACACCGGCACACTCTTTGTGACGCCATCTCCGATCTCGCGCGACGGCGCTGAGCGAATCTGCAAACGCTTTGATGTAGATCAGATTCGTTTCGCCAACTCAGGTACCGAAGCCACGATGTACGCGGTTCGTTTGGCTAAGGCTTACTCTGGCAAAGATGGGCTCGTAAAGATTGAGGGCGGCTATCACGGTAGCTATGACCCACTTACAGTTTCTGCAAAGCCAGATCTTAAGTTGGCTGGCCCTGCCGATGCACCAACACCTGTAATTCCTGCCGGCGCAAATGTCGGTGAGATCTACGTCGTCCCATTTAATAACCTGGTACGCTCTGGAGAAGGTATTCAAGGAGCATGCAAAGACAATTGCATGCATCATCATGGAGCCTGTTCTAGAAAATCTTGCGATCGTACTTCCAGATGAGGGATACCTCGCCGCAGTGCGCGCGCTCTGTGATCAATACGGAATCATCTTGATCTTCGATGAAGTTAAGACCGGGCTTACTGCAGGGCCTAAGGGTGCTGCTGCACGCATTGGTGTCAAGCCTGATCTCATCTGTCTCGCTAAATCAATTGGTGGCGGACTTCCACTTGCAGCATTCGGTGGCAAGAAAGAGATCATGAACGCGATTGCCGATGGACGTTTCCACCACTTTGGAACTTTCAACGCCAATCCATTAGCTATGGCTGGTGTTCGCGCAATGGACAAGGTCTGCACCGCCAGAAAGTTTGGGTAAGGCCGAGGCTCTCAACTACCAAGCACTTGATCGCATCACCGAGATCATCAACGAATACGAATTTCCTGCGCATACCGTGGGATTTGGAATCAAGGGATGTATCACCTGGTCGATCGATCCAGTTCGTAACTACCGTGATTACAAGGCAACTGATTTCAAAGTCGCCGAGCTTTCATGGTTATGGTCACTCAACCGCGGAATCATTACGCCTCCAGGACTCGATGAGCAATGGCTCATCAGTTTGGCGCATGAGCAGAACGAGATTGATATCTTGGTGGAAGATTTCCGCCAGATTGCAGCGGCGCTCCGCGCTTAAATGTAACTACCTATTACTCCAAGGCGATGAGATCGAAGTACTCATCATTCCAAAGGTCTTCATCGCCATCGGGTAGTAGCAAGACTCGCTCAGGTTTTAGCGCAACAACAGCCCCAACATCGTGGGTCACCATTACAACCGCGCCTTGATATTCGGAGAGCGCTGCCAAAATCTCATCACGGGAGGCAGGATCCAAGTTATTTGTTGGCTCATCGAGCAACAACAAATTGGCCGCTCCGACTACCAAGGTTGCCAGGGCTAATCGGGTTCTCTCGCCACCGCTCAATACCTTTACGGGCTTTTGCACATCATCGCCGCTAAAGAGGAATGAACCAAGTACCTGACGAGCTTGCGGTTCACCGACTCCTTCACCGGAAGAGATCATGTTTTCGAGAACTGATCGTTCAAAGTCCAACATCTCGTGTTCCTGGGCGTAGTAACCAATCTTGAGGCCATGACCCGGCTCAATCTCACCGGTATCTGATTCGGTTACTCCCGCAAGCATCTTGAGAAGCGTGGTCTTACCAGCACCGTTAAGACCCAAGATAACAACGCGTGAACCCTTATCAATCGCTAGATCGACATCGGTAAAGATTTCGAGCGAGCCGTAGGACTTAGAAAGTCCGTGCGCCATGAGTGGCGTCTTGCCACATGGAGCTGGGGTAGGGAAGCGCAATTTTGCGACCTTGTCGGATTTACGTACATCTTCAAGTCCCGCCAATAGAGCATCGGCGCGACGCAACATACCTTGAGCTGCAACTGCCTTAGAAGCCTTGGCACGCATCTTCTCGCCTTGCTTAGCAAGGATTGCAGCCTTCTTCTCGGCGTTAGCACGCTCTTTCTTGCGGCGATGTTCATCATCTTCACGCTGCTGGAGATATTTCTTCCACCCCATGTTGTACACGTCGATGACATTTCTATTGCCATCGATGTAAAAGACCTTGTTAACGACTGTTTCAATGAGGTTGACATCGTGCGAGATGATGACGAGCCCGCCGGAATATTTGCCGAGATATTCGCGCAACCAGTTGATGGATTCAGCATCAAGGTGGTTGGTAGGTTCATCGAGGATTAAAGTCTCTGAGCCGCCAAAGAGTAGACGTGCCAGCTCTACGCGACGTCGCTGTCCACCGGAGAGACCTTCCAAACTGTCGTTAAATATCCGCTCGGGAAGTCCCAGATTCATTGCGATTGATTCAGCCTCCGCAGAAGCTCCGTAGCCACCTGCAACGCTGAACTCCTGATCAACGCGGCTATAACGCTCCATAGCAACTTCGAGCTCATCCATCGAAGCGGTTGCCATCGCCTCTTCTGCCTTTCGCATTCGGGTAACGATTTGGTCTAAACCGCGAGCCGAGAGAATTCGGTTAATAACGCTCTCTTCTTGATCGCCTGTGCGTGGATCTTGGGGGAGATACCCGATGGTTCCAGTCCGCAAAACTTGGCCTCCTGCCGGGAGTCCTTCACCAGCCAGGACTTTTGCCAAGGTGCTCTTGCCTGCACCATTTCGACCAACAAATCCGATTCGATCGCCGTGATTGATTCGAACGGTGACATCTTTTACTAGGAGTCTGGCCCCAGCACGCAGTTCAACACTCTGGGTCGCAATCACTACCTAATCTTACTGGCTAAAAAATTGGAGTCAGACCTGCCCTTTTAGGTGATGGAATTCATTATCGAGCGGGGATAGACTCGAAATAACCGTTTGGAGTTGATTTTTATGAAGGCCCTCGTTATTGGAGCCGGTGGTGTAGGTAGTGCGATTGCAAATATCGCAGCCCGTCGTACATTCATTACAGAGATGGTCGTCGCCGACCGAGATCTGGCTCGCGCGCAAAGCGCAGTCGCCAGGCTCAAGGATTCAAGGTTTAGCGCGGCAACCGTCAATGCATCGAGCGTTGAGGATATTCGTTCACTTATCAAAAGTGTCGCACCCGACGTTGTGATCAACGCGGTTGACCCACGTTTTGTGCTGCCCATCTTTGAGGCCTGCGAGCTAGAAGGCGTCAACTACCTTGATATGGCAATGTCGCTTTCAAAGGCGCACCCAACTAACCCTCATACAGAGGTTGGATTGATGCTCGGTGAAGAGCAGTTCGCGCGCGATGATTCATTTAAATCCAAAGGAATTTACGCGGTTGTTGGTATCGGGGTTGAACCTGGGCTTAGCGATGTATTTGCCCGTTATGCCGCTGACAATTTATTTTCACGTATCGATTCTGCGATCGTCTATGACGGTTCTAATCTCGTTGTTGAGGGATATGACTTCGCTCCTACTTTCTCTATTTGGACCACGATCGAGGAGTGCCTCAATCCACCACTGATGTGGGAGAAAGGTCGCGGTTGGTTTACTACGGAGCCATTCTCTGAACTCGAGAGTTTTGATTTCCCCGATGGCATTGGTCCGGTCGAATGCGTGAACGTAGAACATGAAGAAGTAGCGCTGATTCCACGCAAAGTTGATGCTGGAAAAGTTGCATTCAAGTACGGACTCGGTTCGCACTTTATTGAAATTTTAAAGACGATTCATACTTTAGGACTTGATAGAACTGAACCTGTGAGCGTGCAGGGAGTTTCAGTCTCTCCGCGCAATGTGCTCGCTGCTCTCTTGCCAGATCCGGCAACACTTGGTTCTCGCATGTCAGGTAAGACATGTGCAGGTATTCAAGTTAAAGGTTTGGGTAAGCAAGGTGAACCGAAGGCGGTTTACATCTACAACGTCGTCGATAACGCATTCTCAATGGGGGAGTATGGTGATCAAGCCGTCGTGTGGCAGACCGCGATTAACCCACTCATTGCACTTGAGTTAATTGAAAGAGGGGATTGGAAGCCTGCGGGAGTTAATGGTCCTGAATGGTTCCCCGCAGAGCCTTTCTTGGATCTGCTTAGCTCGTATGGAACCAGTTGGCATATTCGCGAAGAATCGACTGAGGGAATTACATCTTAATGATTGTAAGTAGTCGTAGCCGGTCATAGGATCGGATATCTAGAAGCGGCAATTTGGAGGGTGGTTGATTATGGCAATTGAAATCTCCAGAAGAAATCTGATCAAAGCTGCAGGCGGACTTGGGGCTGCTTCACTGCTTGGTCTCTCCAATGAAGAGATAGCGCAAGCGGCGAGCACCAAGAACGCTGTGCGCTTTGCAAACTGGTCGCTCTATTTGGATTACGACAACAAGACGAAGAGTTATCCAACCCTGGTTGATTTCACTAAGAAGACCGGCATTCCCGTTAATTACATGGAGGTCGTCGATGACAACGACACCTTTACCGCAAAGGTAACGCCGCAACTTCGATTGAAGAAAGATATCGGTTACGACATTGTGGTCCTCACCGAGTGGATGGCTGCCCGCTGGATTAACGGTAAGTACGTCGCCAAGTTCGATGACACCAAGATCCCTAATAAGAAGAATGTTCTGCCATTTTTGCTTAATCGCCCCCTAGATCCAGGCCGTCACTACTCGCTCCCATGGGCAGGTGTTATTGCTGGATTTGCGTGGAGCAACCAGAAGAATCCAAAGGGAATTCACACCATGGAGCAGCTCTTTGCTCCTGCCAACAAGGGCAAGATCGAAGTCTTGTCCGAGATGCGCGACACCATCGGATTGATCATGCTCTGGCAAGGGGTCGATATCACCAAGCCCTTTAGCGGAGATAAATTTATGAATGCCATCGACTTCTTGCAGAAGATGATTCACGATGGATATATCCGACAAGTAAAGGGACAGAGTTACCAAGAGGATCTCATCAGCGGCGACGCGGTTGCGGTCATTGGTTGGTCGGGAGATATCAACCAACTCAATGCTCAAAACTCCAATCGATTTGGTTTTGCGATCCCTGAGTCAGGCGGAACGTTCTCTACTGACAACATGATGATTCCAGCGCTCTCACCTAACAAGGTCAATGCCGAAGCGGTCATCAATTATTACTACGACCCAATGGTTGCGGCGCGGGTTGCCAATTACATCAACTACATCTGTCCTGTTGCAGGAGCGCAACAAGCAATGGAGAAGGTCAACCCTGCCCAGGTCAGCAACAAATTGATCTTCCCCGATGATGCAATGTGGAAGAACCTCAAGGTATTCCGCGACCTCTCACAGGCCGAGCAGATCTCATTCTCTACGGCGTTTCAGAAGGCGAGTGGTAACGCATAGTGGTTGACGCTTCTACTTCGGCACATGGAGATCTCACTCTCAAGAATTTAACTAAGCGCTTCGGTGACTTTGTTGCTGTAGATGATCTAGATCTTGTGATTCCAGAGGGGTCGTTCTTCGCACTCCTTGGTCCCTCTGGATGCGGCAAGACCACGACGCTACGGATGGTTGCAGGACTCGAGGAGCCAAGTTCAGGTTCAATCTTTATCGGCAACACCGATATCACTTATGAGAAGCCTTATAAGCGCCCGGTAAATACTGTCTTTCAAAACTATGCGCTCTTTCCGCATCTGACTATCTACGAGAACGTGGCATTTGGATTACGCCGCAGGGGAGTTAAGGATGTCGATGCCCAGGTTCAAAAGGCTTTGGAGCTCGTTGAACTCACCCACTTAGCCAGCCGTAAACCAAATCAGTTATCAGGTGGTCAGCAGCAACGTATTGCTCTGGCGCGTGCGATCGTCAATAGACCGGCACTTCTGCTCTTGGATGAACCACTAGGTGCACTCGACCTTAAGTTGCGCCGCGCCATGCAGATTGAGCTGAAGTGGATCCAGACTGAGGTCGGAATTACCTTCGTCCACGTGACCCACGATCAAGAAGAAGCCATGACTATGGCCGACACCATCGCCGTTATGAACGAGGGCAAGATTGAGCAGATGGGATCGCCCGCTGATCTGTATGACAATCCACGGACATCATTCGTAGCTAATTTCTTGGGGCAATCTAATCTGATCAAGGGATCGATCGTTGATGCCTCTGGAGATAACAAGGTCGTCGATATCTTTGGTGCCAAGATCGCACTCCCAGCAGCTAGAAATCATGCGCACGACTCCTCGGTCTTGCTCGGAATTCGACCAGAGAAGATCCGTATTCAACCGGCGGGAACTTCCATGAACGGAAATATTCTTACTGGTGGAGTTATCTCAGATGCCTCATATATCGGCGTAAGCACCCAGTACCAGGTGGAGATGCCATGGGGTCAAGAACTCATGGTCTTTGAGCAGAATGATGATGGAACTCCGCCACTCGCTAAGGGTGATGCCGTCACCATCTCGTGGGAGCCAATTTTTACCTTTGGGCTTGCCGGTGACCAAGATGCCAATGCCGGCTCGGAAGCGAATCCAGATAGCGAATGAGTACCGCGCTCTTACATACGGGCACCCATGAGAAGAAGGCTGTTCTCAGTAAGAAGAAGTTGCTTCCATATTGGCTTCTGGCGCCTGGAATCATCTGGCTTGTCATATTTTTCTTAGTCCCGATCTACCAACTTATAAGTACCTCGACTCAAACTCAGGGCTATGGAATTGGCACATATGTCCAGACTTATCGATTCGCCAACTTCATTGATGCAATCACTTCCTCTAAAGCGCAATTAATACGCTCCTTTGAATATGCCTTTCTAGCAACTCTCTTCGCCTTGATCATCTCCTACCCACTTGCTTATGCGGTGGCCTTTAAATCAGGTCGCTGGAAGAACACGTTACTGGTCTTGATCGTCGCACCGTTCTTCTGCTCGTTCTTGCTTCGTACTGTCGCATGGGAACAGATCTTGGGGGAGCAGGGACTTGTCATTAAAGTCCTGCGCTTTGCACATATATTGGGAGCGCAAGATCACCTGACCGCAACGCCTTTTGCCGTGGTCGCGGGTCTAACTTATAACTTCCTGCCGTTCATGACGCTTCCGCTTTATGCCAGCCTGGAGCGCATCGATATCCGCATGATGGAGGCCTCGGGAGATTTATACGCAAATGCGTTAACAACATTTCGGAAAGTTACCGTTCCACTATCTATGCCTGGAGTGGTTGCTGGAACTCTGCTGACATTTATTCCGGCGGCGGGTGATTACATCAATGCCGAACTTCTTGGCAATCCGGGAACAAAGATGATCGGAAATGTCATTGAGGCGCGCTACCTAGAGATAGTGGATTACCCGGGAGCGGCTGCGCTCTCTCTGATATTGATGGTGACGATTTTGATTCTAGTTATGGCATACGTTAAACGTGCCGGAACAGAGGAGTTGGTATGAACCAACTCACCAGGTGGTTCTCTCGCAACTTAATCCGGATCTATGCCTTCTTGGGATTCGCCTATCTCTTTCTTCCCATCATTTACACCTTCGTATTCTCATTTAATAACTCCACCAAGAGCAATTTGGTCTGGGTGGGATTCACCTGGAATAACTGGCTCAATCCCTGTGGAGCGCCGGATGTCTGCAATGCGTTAGGTAACTCTCTCAAAATCGGAGTACTCGCCACCTTCTTCGCAACGGTGCTTGGAACGCTTATGGCATTTGCTATGGGTCGCTATGCATTCCGCGGACGCTCTGTCGTGAATATCCTCATCTTCTTGCCGATGGCAACTCCAGAGATTGTTATGGGGGCATCGCTGCTCACGATGTTCATCTCATTTGGATTTAATCCGGGATTTTGGACCATCGTTATCGCACACGTGATGTTCTGTATCTCTTTCGTAGTGGTTACCGTCAAAGCTCGTATCGCAAGCCTGGATCCCCGTTTAGAGCAAGCAGCCATGGATTTATATGCAGATGAACGCCAGACCTTCCGCCGAGTTACCCTGCCTCTAGTAGCTCCCGGAATCGCAGCCGCAGCACTCTTGGCCTTTAGCTTGTCATTTGATGATTTCATCATTACCAACTTCAACTCCGGAGATGTAAATACCTTTCCAAAGTTCGTTTACATTTCGGCGCAACGTGGCCTCCCGCCACAGGCGAATGTGATTGGTTCTTCTATGTTCTTGATCGCCTTGATCATCGTCTTGCTAGGTCAATTCGTTGGCCGTAGGCGTGCAGGGGTGAGATAAGGTTTAACCCATGGCAAACCTGGGCAACATGTATGGACCCTCTTTTACCTTCTTAGGTGTCCCGCAATGCGACTTGGATGATCTTTCAACCTATCAAGATGCAGATGTGGTGATCGTCGGGGCGCCGATCGATTCCGGTACCTCCCATCGCTCAGGCGCCAAGTTTGGTCCACAAGCAATTCGCGGAGGGGATTACCTACCTCATGATGCCGAACGGCCTCATTTAGCGCTGCGCGTTGATGCTCTTAAGGATCTCAAGGTGGTTGATGCTGGCGATCTGATGATGCCAGGTCATGATTTAGTCGCTTCGCTCAAGGTGTTGGAAGAAGCTACAGAGAAGATTTCTCGTACTGGTGCCTTCATCGTTGTTTTAGGTGGGGATCACTCCATTGCGTCAGCAGATGTAGCAGGTATCGCTAACCACCGCGGCAAGGGCAAGATTTCGATGGTGCACTTTGATGCACATGCAGATACTGCTGACTCTCAATTTGGCGCTCTGGTTGGTCACGGAACCCCCATGCGTCAACTGATAAATAGTGGCGCGGTTCGGGGTGATCGCTTCTTGCAATTAGGGCTCCGCGGATATTGGCCTGATGATGTGACTCTCAAATGGATGCGCGATCAAGGTATGCGCTCCTTCGAGATGACAGAGATTCATAACAGAGGTCTCGATGCTGTTCTGGATGAATCTTTCAAGATTCTTACCGATGAATGCGATGGAGTATTTCTCTCAGTCGATATCGATGTCGTTGACCCAGGTATGGCGCCAGGAACTGGAACACCTGAGCCAGGTGGAATGACCAGCCGTGAGCTCTTAGAAACTGTGCGCCGCATCTGTCTAGAACTTCCCGTGGTTGGCCTCGATGTCGTAGAAGTTGCACCGCCATTTGATACCGCAGATATCACCGCGATCTTGGCTAACCGAGTCGTCCTAGAAGCTCTGAGTGCAATTGCTTATAAGCGCACTGGTCAGGTTTACGATCGTACAAGGAATGTTCTGGACCGCTAACTACTAAAGCGTCGCCAAGATATCCGAAATATCCTTCTCGGTTGTCCAAGGGTTAACGATGGCAAAGCGAAGTATCGGCTCTCCTTTATGCGCCGAAGGAACGACGAAGCCGATCTGATCCGCCAAGAGCTTGTCGCTCCAACGTTCGTAATCTGCGCTACTCCAGCCAACTCTCTTAAACGCCACGATAGATAATTTAGGTTTGTGGATGAGCTCTAGGTTGGGATGAGCTTGTACCAACTTGGCGGCATGAGCTGCGATGTCCAGGGTCTGCTGCATCGCGTTGGCATATTCCCGAGTTCCATTTGCCGCCAGCGAGAACCAGAAAGGTAATCCGCGAGCCCGGCGAGTTAAATGAATGGCGTAATCCGATGGATTCCACTCGTTGGGATCTTCTAAGGTCTCTAGGTAAGAGGCGTGCTGGGTGTGTGCTCGCTTTGCGATAGAGGGATCGCGATAGATCAGCGCACAGGCATCGAAGGGCGCAAAGAGCCACTTATGTGGATCGACAATCAGCGAATCTGCCCGCTCCACTCCATTGAATAGCGGGCGAACGCTAGGCGCACAGAGTGCTGCTAATCCATAGGCGCCATCTACATGAAACCAAATGTCGCGTTCCTTCGCTGCAACTCCCACACCATTCAAGTCATCGATAATTCCCAAGTTGGTAGTTCCAGCCGTCGCGACGACCGCAAAGACTCGGTGAGTTGGGTGTTCCGTCAGATATTGATCAACTGAGGTGGCGAAACTGGAACCTGTCATCACTCCATCAGAATCGGCAGGAACATTCAATACAAGTACATCCATGATCTCAGCAGCAGATTGGATGGATGAGTGCGCTTCAGAAGAGCAAGCGACTACCCAGCGAGACACATCTGGATATTTCTCTCGCGCATGAACTCGCGCCGCCACGAGTGCAGAGAGATTTCCGATCGTTCCACCTTGAACAAAGACGCCGCCTGAACTCTCAGGCAGCCCCGCGAGGTTGCTGATCCACCGCAGAGCTTGGTTCTCTGCAAAGACCGCACCGGCACCTTCTAACCAAGAACCGCCGTACAACGCGCTGGAGCCAACCACTAAATCAAAGAGGTTGGAGTGCTCAGATGGGGCAGAGGGGATAAAGGAGAGGTATCTAGGATGATCAGTAGAGATACATGCCAGCGCCAAGGTATCGGTAAAAACTTTCAAAGCCTCATGGCCACCAAGACCATCTTCAGTGATTGTGTTGCCCACCTTCGCAAAGAGTTCTTCGGGACTCTGCGGGCCATCAAGCGGAGGATTATCTTTCAGACGCTTGAGGCTATAAGCCAAGATTTCTTGCGCCAGAGATTCGACTTCTTCGTTGAACTCATGCATGCGGCGATTATGCCACCTACGCCAGGCTAAAGAATCCCTTTATAGATTGAACGATCATATCGACAGCGATTGCTGCAACTAGAAGACCTGCCACACGCGTAATAAGGGTGACTCCAGACTCCTTAATCAAACTCAGAATTCCCGTTGAGAACATCAAGATCAATCCGATAACCACGTGCACCATGATGATCGCTGCAGCAAGGCTTACTTTGTCACCGGTTGAGTGCGCATAACGAACGTAGAGCATCGTGGTAACGATTCCACCAGGTCCAGCCAGAACCGGAGTTCCGATCGGAACCATCGCAATATTAACTTTTTCGTTCTGTGCAGCTTCTCCGCCGACCTTGCCGGTTAAAAGTTCCATCGAAATCAAGAAAAGAAGAAATCCTCCGGCACCCTGCAAAGCATTAAGTGAGATATGAAGGTAATTGAGGATGACCTGCCCAAAGAGGGCAAAGACGACAATGATGACGAGTGACGAGGTTGCACCCTGCCAGGCAAGGCTGATCTGCTCCTTCTTCTTTCTTCCTGAAACCAATGACAAGAAGATAGGGAGAGCCGCAAGGGGATCAAGGATTACAAAGAGGGTTACAAAAGCTTGGATCCCGAAGGTCAACGCTGACACAGTGGAGAGGCTATTCATGGCGTGATTCTCTCATGCCCATTCGATGCGACTCGAATACCTTCTTGAGTTAGTCGCGATCCTTTTCGGGTTCTGGGGCTCTTAAACCAGTAAATCGAAATGGTCCGAGCATGCGCGCACCCGATCCCCTTATAACATTGGGCAATTGGGCCGACCAACCATCTGAAAGATCTGAATCCATCGCAGTAAAGGTGACCTCTGATGGTGTCGAATAGTTTGAACCATGAAGGGATTCAGCCTCTTCACGGGCCAGAACTTCTTTTTCATAGGCAATTGCAGCGGCATCATTGGTATCGATGGTGAGCGGCAATTTTTTGCGTCGATTAAAGATCACTTTTCTCCGATCTAAAGTTGTATTAAATCTAAAGACTCCGCAGGCTAATTGCAATGAGCAATGAGTCCAAATTCCCTCACGTAGCCCCGATCACTAGAAGGTGAACTGACTACTAATCTCGATCTTTCGGAGGTTGCGTTATGTCCTCATCATCAATGAATCCAAAATTCCCAAAGGTGAACCTCTTAACTGCAGGGTTTCCTCCGGTCGAACGAAGACCTCGAAATGACTGAGATGCGGGTTTTTCGAAACCAATCTCTGTAGGAATACTCGTCTCTCCACTTGCATGAGACTCTTGCTCCTCGCGGGCCAGGACTTCCTTTTCATGGGCTATCGCAGCTAGATCGTTGGGATCGATAGTTAATGGCAACTTCTTGCGTCGATTAAAGAGCACTTTTCTCCAATGCTTCGGTACGAATAATCTAAGTCTGCTTCCTCGCAGATTCAATGAGCAGGTGGTCTATTCTCAGCATTTGAGTAGCCAACTACCGTGTAAATTCCTGCCATGAGATCTAATAATCCGGGCCGTGCACGTCACGCCGCTCCTTTACTGCGATTGCCGTCTTGGCTGCCATCTCCTGTGTGGGATTAGCGATGACATCGAGCTCGGCGCAGGCGGCGGCTATTCCCACCGCGTGCAAGAAGATCACCACCGAGGTAATCAACGCTGACAAGGTCTATGTCGCCCTCCAGTACGGAGTAGTTCAGGCAGCAAAGGCATATATTGCCAATGAGAACTTAACCAACCGACTCAATTACAACGACAGTTACATCGCAGTTTTCAAAGCTGCGATTGCCGAGTACAACTATTTCCTTAAGAACCCTCAGTGCTATCCGACAACTCCTCTGAGCAAGGTCAAGCAGGGCATCTCTGACAATCAGAAGTCGATAACAGCAGTTCAGGCGGATAACGTCGCTGGCCAAGTGGTAGGGGACCCAACAAAAATGTCCACCTACAAACCTGTCGGTCTGCTTAAATAACGTTATGACAAAAGAGATCCTTGCAAGATTTGAAAGTGCGACTCATGAATTTCTCAATGCAGCCAGATCAGTGCCCGCAGAGAAGCTCGAGATTGCTCCAGCAGAGGGGGAGTGGCCCCCTTCGTATGTGATTCACCACCTAGCTGATTCCGATGCTCAATTCCTTGTCCGCTTTATCAACGTTTTAAGCATGGATCGCCCTGCGATTGTTCCTTTTGATGAGTCCACATTTCCTGGCGCACTCGATTATCAAAATCGCAATATCGCTACTTCGCTGACGGCAATCGAGAGTTCCTGTGCCCATCTGGTTGATATTTTAAAGAACGTAAATGAAGCAGGTTGGAATCGCACCGGGATGCATGTTGAACGCGGAGAGTTAACTTTGAGCGCTCTATTGGAGTTGACGACCAATCACAGAATTGGCCACATCGATCAGATCAGCCGCTAAAACGCACAACTACTAGAAGCGAAATGGTCTCTGCGCTAGCAACATCAACCCTGCTATCTGGTAATTCATAGTTTGAGCAGGAACGATTGAGCTCTGCGATGATCAACTCGGCTGGAATCGGCTTACCGTTCCATGACTCGTCGATAGTGGTATGGGCATCTTCTATCAGCGTTACGTCGAGTCCGCGTTCGATCGCAGCATGCACCGTGTGGCGAACGCAGTAGTTCGTTTGGGCACCTGTAACGATGAGGTGATCCACATTCAAATCTTCAAGGACCTCTTCTAAATCGGTCTCCTCAAAAGAACTACGCCAAAGTTTGTGGATGATCTTCTCGTCGGGGTTTGGCTTGAGCTCAGAGACGATCTGCCAATACTGGCTATCAATGGGCATATCGTCTTCGGAGTGCTGAACCCAGATCACATCAGTTTTCGATTCACGAGCCCGATCCACCAAAGTCTTAATTCGAGAAACTGTGGCATCTTTCTGCCATGCATACTCGACAACCCCGTTTTGGACATCGATAACGATCAGGGCCTTCTTATTGCGGTCGGGGTATGCGCTCATTGGCTGATATTAAGGGAAATAAACTGGAGAAACCTTTATCTCGCCACATCGGAGCTTTTGAATTGTCCCTCCACCATACGGCTGAATTTTCAAATCCAGGGGTAGGGCAACTGTTGATCCCGGGGGAGTGAAGTCGACTTTAGAGGAGGTCGGACAGACAGCGTTCCCATAACCAGTCTGAGCCTCATAAAGTAAATCAAATTTAGCTTTGGCACCGGGGGCCAAAGTCACCAAAGTAGCTGGGGACTTCGGTGCATTAAACGAACCAAAATGAGTTACATATGTTGGCAGCGATTTTCCGGTGGTATCGATCATTTGCACGATCGGATATCCCTCGAGAGTGCAATTCTTATTGGATATGTTTTGAAATGCCATGCCAGTCACTCCACGGGATCCCATCGCAGCATCCTCAACTCCAAGAGACAGGGATAACTGGGATGAATCACAGACCAACGAGGCCGGGGTTACCGTCGGAGTTGGTGAGGCGATCGGCGAGGTCGTTGGGGTAGTGGTGGGTTTGGGGGTTGAGCTACTCGAGCAACCCGTCAGCCCGATTAAGCCAAGAGCGATAAATGCGAGACCAAATTTACTTTTCATATTGCTCCCAAAATCGCCTAATAATCACCCTAGCCAAAATCTAACGAAGCCAACTTTATACTCCACCTAACATTGCGCCGGAGTAATTACTCACAAACCCCATACAACTCTCAGCCAATTCAATGAAATTTGATTGCTGCTTCAGGGCAATGGTGCTAAACATTAGGTATGGGAAAACTCACGCATGGCATTGTCTTCGCAGCGGTAATGATTATTACGGTAGTAACAGTGGATCTTCTCTTCTTTAGGCATCACACCGGTGCAAGATTGATTGCAAACATTGGAATCGTGATGCTATACGTAGCCTTTTACTGGCGATTTATAAAGAGAAGTTAAATGAGGCAAAACGAAGATATCTGTCACGAAAATGCATTTCTACAAATGAAGACCGTCGCCCACAACTTCTATATCTTTACTTGCAATTTGTGTTGCATTTAATTCAAATTTGAGACCATTGTCATCGACTAAGTAAATCGGAGCGGTGAAGTCTCTTAATTTGGTGAATGAGAGGGAGACCTGGCAAGTGCCGTTATTGGTTGCTAGCTCACCCAAACTCCCAAGGGACTCTACTACCTGCCCCTGGGCATTTTGTAATCTAAAATGTGCCACATTCCAATTAAGATCAAAGATATATTTCGCGCCTTTTGGGTCTGAATAAAGGGTTCCGGCGGTATTGCTCCCACAGCCGATGATGTCACTTCCTAAATAGCTCGTCGCTTTGGTGGGCGTGAACCCGATGACGATGTTCATCCCATTTCTAACCTGAGTCGCCCTATGACTTGCAATGTGACCAGCTACAAAGAGCAAGATAACGAATAAAACTGCCGCGATTTTCTTATATGTAGCTATCCCAAGTATCTTGTCTAGAAGAGAAGGCTTCTCCGATTGAGCCTTGCGCCAACTACTCCCAGGACTTGGAACAGTCTCTTCAGCCTCAAATTGGTTGAGACATTGCAATTCTTGGGGTTCTTTGCCCCAAGATAATTTCGTGGAAGCAACAACCAAACCTAGACCCACGAAAATTCCAGAATACCCTACGAAGAAAAGGAATATATTTCCACGTTCTACCACAAAGGTATCAACGGTGTAGTGAATTCCCAACAAGATTAGAAAGAAGCCCAAAATCCTCTTGGAGAGTTTCTTCTCTTCAGCGGGCTTGGACATTTGGGAAGGATACTAAATTGCGCGAGGGCTCGCCGCAAAGAAGACTATTTTGATTGTTTGTCGCAGATTCTGATCAACGAATCAACGTGAGATGTCAACGGTTGGGAATCATTGTGGGCGTTGGAGTTGAGGGCAGCTACCTTGTCCATGGGGCGCCCTAGATCTGCGGCTACTAGTACCAACGAGGCGTGCAGGGGATCGGTAGTGTGAGCAGAGAGTTGGGCTAAATTCGTCGATAAATTTTTCGCATTTGCGTAAGAGATTGCACCCTTAGTGGGGTTTGCGGCATCTCCCTGCATTCCTAGGTAAAGCCAAAGTTCGGCGTACTTGCACGAAATAGTGTTGAGCTGAGCGGTCGGTTGGCTTTCGATTGCTTTGCTGAACTGCGAATAATTGATGGAGTAATGACTTTCCAACGAGTTACTGGTCGATTTCTCGTGAAAAATTCCAACTGCAACTAAAACCGCAATTCCTATTGCCAGAGTAATCACGAAGTTTTTCAGATTGAATTTACTGAGAATCTGTTGATTATCGGTCTCTGCATTGGAGATCGATTCGCCATCTGGATCGGAATGATCGCCAAGAGCAGTCTCATGATCCCTTTGAATTTTCCTACCGAGGTAGACGACGCCAACACCAATGATAGGAAGTCCAAAAATTAATCCGCCTCCATTGCCGGCGCTGAACCCAAAAAAGATCCAGTTGACCCCGATGATGATCGCAATTGCGGTCAGAAGCCGAGCTCTCATTTGAGAATGGTAGGTGAAGAAATGAGAAAAGGCGGGAACTGATTAGAGCCAAATTCATGGCTTTCGATCAATTTCCGCCTTTTCGGGAAGTGGGATGCGTTACTGATTACCTGAGGTTGGTCCAAGCCAAACTCAAGAAATAGACGCCAATGCAACTTGCCAAAATGACTCCACCAAGACCTATGGGTGATTGCCATCCATGCCAACGCTCTTGATAATCAAAATTCTTACGTTGGAAGGCATCTCGCCATTTGGCATACTCGAGTGAATCGGCCATCTGCTTCTCGTATTTACTTCCTTTTGCATCTTTTCCGTCTGTTAATTCGTCCATACAAGTCCTTTTCTAGTTTCGGCTGATGTATGAAGCAAGCATTATTATAATTATTAAGAAATGCTCCGCGAAAATGGTACTTGAAACGAATGCAAAAAGGCGGGAACTGATGAGAACCAACCTGCGTGGTTCCCGATCATTTCCCGCCTTTTGGACGGATCGAGCTTCTTTTAGGGTTAGGGCTTAGATGTCGTAATAGTGTACTAAAACAGTTTTCGACGCTCATATTTACTGATTATTGCTTTTTGGAGCACATTGGGAGCACGGAGTTACATTGAGGAGAACTTGTACTCTTTAACACTCCGATAATCCCAAGACAAGGCATAGATGTTCCACTTTTTATTAGGTTTGAATGGAATGGTATTCTTAGAAAGTGTTCGGTCAAGTAAGTTTCGCGCGACGACTAGGTGCTTTTTTGATTGATGGACTCATGTCTGATGGGGTGTCGCAGCTAGTAAGTAGACATACTTCGCAAGAAGCAAATTTTTAATGCCGAGTGCTGTGTTTTTTTGCGAAGTCTTTGTTCTGACTGTTTTGCAAGGCGCATCTGCCGGGCAGCGAATATTAAAAATCAGAGTGGTGGATGTGAATTCTCACAGTCGAGTCACAGTAGGAAGAGTTTTTGTGAGAACGCTGCTTATTTGTCTTGTGGTTCCTGCTCTATTTGAAAAAGATGGGCGAGGCTATCAGGATTGGTTTTCTAACTCGGTAATGATTAAGGTGTAGTTTTTAGTCAACTAAATCAATTCCAACATTTCTTCTAAATTTTATTGCTAGGGATTTTGCATGCGTGTTTTCACATTAATGAGAGCGTCTGCGCATGCAAGATCACCGTTTGAGGTCTTCCTGCCCTTCCACCCGAAGATGCAAGGGAATCAAGTACCACTATTGGCTCCTTACGCCAATCTTTCATCAGCATCTATATTTTGACTTGCTTCGCCTTTTCTCTAGTTTCCTTCTTTCCAAAATATGTTGAGAAAAAAAACCCAAATATCGCGCACGCTACCCCTAATAGAGTAAGAAACATCGTCATCTCCTTAGCACAAACTTAGACTTGAGCCATTATAAACCTTCCGCGCGTTATGTTCGTTTGGTCTTTGCAAACTTTCGGCTTGTTCTAGAGGTCGCCGTGCGTGACGATCTGTTGACGAAGAACCCCGCCATAGCTCGGAACTTCAGTTTCCCACCCGTCTCCAACCAGCGCTTGGAAGTCTGGTCACCCGACCAGTTCAAGGCGATCCTCGAAGCCCTGCCTCCGGAAGCTGAAACTGATGGCTCTTCTCGGCGGTACCTGCGGACTCAGGCAAGGCGAGATCTTTGGCGTTCGAGTGCAGGATCTCGATTTGGAAAGAGGCGTGATAACGGTGCGCCAGCAGATAACGGCTCTTGATTACAAACCAACCCCTGTGCTAACCAAGAACCGGCGAACAAGGTCGGTTCCACTCCCATCCTTTGTAGCCGATACTTTTAAAAGAGCACTTGACGACTCACGAGCCATTAGAAGGAGAAAGAACCCTCGAACCGTCGGTCGGTGGATTGATCTTCTATCTTCGAGAGCAAAAACCTATAAACAAAAACTATTTCAATACTGCGATTTGGCTACCGGCGATAAAGCGAGCAGGACTGCCAAGATCGAGAATAAACGGAATGCACGGGCTCCGGCATTTTTGTGCCTCTGTTTGGCTTAGTAATGGTGTGAGCATCAAGGCGGTCTCCACCTATTTGGGGCACTCAGACCCTGGATTTACTTTACGGGTTTATACCCACCTCATGCCTACGGACGCTTCATCAAGTCAGAAATATTTTCGACTTTGTGAAGAAACTGAAAAACTAATTTATTTCTATAGTCTTTATTTGCTACCAGATTTTTTAGGATTCGCAAAATTAACGTAAGTACGATTTCCAGCCTGAGCTGTTGCATTTTCAAAATGCAAGGAGAATTCAGCGATTGTTTTTGGTTCTTCAGAATTGGACATTACTGCCTGTAGTTGAACGTGATAGGGACGTTTTTGGGTCTTAAATTCTAAAGTTGCAGTGAGGAAAATTGCGAAGATGAGTTTGTTTTCATGACTTGCGAATGCGATCGGGGAAGCGGGTTCTCAAAGTTTCGTTGCCCATTCTCCCGAGGTGTCTATTTGTATAGTTCCAGCGGCAATTGGAGCGGATTCAACTCCTGCGTCAATAAATTTAAACTGCATACTTTCTAAAATCAGTGTTTTCCCACTGGTTGTGGTAATGGAGAGTGGAAGAGTCAAATCCATCCAATTTTCATTTTCCTGAAATTGAACAGCATAGCTGCCTGCATGTTTGCATTTGAATTTTCCGGGTTTCGAAGATGATCGCTCCATCGAAAATAGATACCCGAGGCAAGAGTCAATACAACTTACAATCAAAATGAAGTCATTTTCAGTCACCTCAGAATTATTCACCATCTCTCGGACAACTTCCTAAACTCTTCCTGGAATCGTTGGAGCACATTCGGGGCACAAGACATCGTAAACCAATACAAAAAGGCGGGAACTGATGAGAACCAACTTGCTTGGTTCCCGTTCAGATCCCGCCTTTTGGACGGATTCGAGCGTGTGACTCGGCTACTTCTTAGATGTCGTAATAGAGCTCAAACTCTGCTGGATGTGGACGCAAGCGAACATAATCAACTTCAGCGGTGCGCTTGTAGTTGATCCATGTTTCGATTAGGTCTGGTGTGAATACGCCACCCTTTGTGAGGAAGTCGCTGTTGGCTTCGAGGGCATCTAGTACCTCAGGAAGTGAACCTGGAACTTGTGGGATAGCAGCAAGATCTGCGCCTTCCAACTCGTAGAGGTCCTTATCGACTGGTGCTAGAGGTTCGATCTTGTTCTGGATTCCATCGATACCGGCCATCAACATTGCTGCAAAAGCGAGGTATGGGTTCGATGAAGGATCTGGGCAACGGAACTCAATGCGCTTTGCCTTTGGATTCTTACCTGTGATTGGGATACGGATACAGGCAGAACGGTTACGAGCAGAGTAAACGAGGTTTACTGGAGCTTCGTAGCCAGGGACCAAGCGGTGGTATGAGTTAACGGTTGGGTTTGTGAATGCAAGGAGTGCTGGTGCGTGCTTTAGAAGTCCGCCGATATACCAACGGGCCATATCTGAAAGATCGCCGTAACCATCACCGAAGAACAATGGCTTGCCATCTTTCCAAAGTGATTGGTGAACGTGCATACCGGAACCGTTATCGCCAAAGAGTGGCTTTGGCATAAAGGTTGCAGTCTTGCCATTCTTCCAAGCAACGTTCTTGATGATGTACTTGAACTTTAGAACGTCATCGCCAGCCTGCAAGATGTCAGAGAAGCGATAGTTGATCTCCATCTGTCCTGCAGTTCCAACTTCGTGGTGTGAACGCTCGACCAAAAGTCCAGCACGACCGAGTTCCATAACCATCTCATCGCGAATATCAGCGAGTTGATCGGTTGGAGATACTGGGAAATATCCACCCTTGTAACGTGTCTTGTAACCACGGTTGGCAGAGCCATCTGACTCGATGTCGTTACCGGTGTTCCAGGCGCCTTCGATCGAATCGATGAAGTGGTGTGATTGGTTCTGAGAAGTTGAGAAGTTAACTTCGTCGAATACATAGAACTCTGCTTCTGGAGCAAAGAAAGCGGTGTCTGCAATACCAGTTGACTTGAGGTACTCAACTGCCTTAGCAACAACTCCACGAGGGTCACGGCTGTAAGGAGTGTCATCAATTGGATTGTGAACGGAGAACAAGATAACGAGTGTCTTCTCCTTGCGGAAAGGATCGATGAATGCGCTGCTTGGAATAGGCAGCAACTTCATATCTGACTCGTGAATTGCTTGGAAACCACGCACGGATGAACCGTCGAACATCAAGCCGTCGGTGAAGACAGCCTCGTCGAAGGACTCAACTGGAACGTTGAAGTGCTGTTGGATTCCTGGAAGATCTGTGAAGCGGATGTCGATGAGCTTTACATCTTCCTTTTTTATGTATGCGAAAATCTCAGCAGAATTTTTAAACATTGTTCTCCCAATTCAGCCTGAACCGGCCGGATAGTTAAAGGGGGGTGCGAGGCACATCGACGGGCCTCGTTATGGGGTGAATGTTACCCTTCAGCCGTGCCAGATCAAGCCGCCTTCAACCGCCGATTCGTGGCATTCCTCCTGGATTGGTTCATGTGCCTGGGGATTGCTCACCTAATTCATCGAAATCTGGCCGGGGGAGCCCAATTCCTGCCTCTAGGGATCTTTTTCTTTGAAGTCGGCATCCTGACCGCCCTTCAGGGCTCCTCAGCAGGTCAACGGATCGTCCGGCTCCGAGTCGTGGATGCTTCAACTGGGAGACGGATTTCAGCCTTCCGAGCCTTCAAAAGGACGCTCTTTATCTGCCTTGTTTTCCCAGCCATTTTCACCAAAGAGGGTCGTGGGTATCACGACTGGTTTACCAATTCGGTGGTTGTTAAGTTCTGATGTGCCTTCAAGAGGGAAGTACCTGGTGTTCCGAACTGGGTCAGGATATTTCCCTATGGAGTCGTCAGACGCCTTTACCTAGACCTGCGTCTTTCAAAGAGTCTTGGGAGCAATTTAAGCGGGTACTAACCTCGTACAGTCGAACGACATTGATAGTTCAAGGCAACAACTTGCCCCTCATCCCGGGGACGCTGAGACGGGAGTGGTTTGATAAGCACGCCCAAAATTGCGGGGAATAGAGAGGCAAAAACGTTGCGCAAAGCCACTCCTGTGGCCGGTGAAATTTTGGGATCCCAATAAGGATTTTTAGAAGTTCTTAACTCTAATTCTTGAACGGGACAATTTTCGGTGTTCTTATTGTTCACACACGGTTTTTACGAAGAGACTTAAAGCTCTGCATATGGCTCTCGGGAACGAATCATCCCCTCTAGGAGTCAAGAATTCCGAAATGAGTGGTCATACCTGGTCCTTTGCGCGACTTGGGATAATGTCGTCCCACATAGCTTGGGTGGTCGAACTGACCCAGAAAATCTTGTCACTTCTGCATGGACTCCTGGAATTAAAGTAACCAATCACTCCAAGCAAGGCGTCTCCAGATTACCTTATGGTACAACAGTTCAATTTTGCGGGGTCGGGATCATGGAAGTTTAGTCGAATGTGATAGAGCCTCCTCAATTTTTAAATGTGGAATGTTTGAAGTTGATTTAGGTAGCAGCTGGAAGGATGTGCACTTGCGCTATGAAGCTCCACAGAAATGACATTGTCAAAGAGACATCAACTCAAGATTAAGTCACCTGCAGCAAGCTCCCACACTATTCGTACTATCCCACGAACTTTTTCCCGAAGGAGTAGCTAATGGGTTTGACTTTGGTTCTCTTAGCCAATTCAGGACTTGAATGATGAATGTGGGTTGAAAAGACCTCCGGCGAAGCGGGCCGGATGACTGATTTTACCTTTCGGTTCCTGGTGCTTCACGGACTGCATCCCATGGAAAGTCATTGAGAACAAAGGACGCATGAATTTTCTACCTTACAAGAAAGAAAATCTGGAGACGAGAAGATTAGGCATAGTATACAATACTTGAATTTCTGCATATATGTACCTCAAGTCCCTCAATGGAGAGCCGCGCAAGCCTAACTAATACAGTCACCACTGAGGAATAACAGGACTCGCTTCTCAGTTATTGAGCTTACTCAATCCATTTGTTGATAGCAGAAATGGATCCTGCTTAAGGAAACAGCTACAAT
>CAVQBB010000012.1:0-42947 GCA_963710655.1 uncultured Actinomycetota bacterium
GAAACGCTTCAAGGAGTGTGCTCGAGTATAAGAAAGAGCTTAGCTCGGGTCAAGGAACAAAACATTGATGTCACTAATTTTGAAACGGAACTCGAAGAATTTAAAGATGGATTTAGTAAGAATTACCGCCTTTACTCCGAAAAGTTTGCAACAGCAATCAAAGAGATTGATGAATCGATTAAGCATCTTCAAAAGACCAAAGATGCTCTAGTGGGATCTGAACGAAATCTGCCGCTTAGCAAATGACAAGGCAGAAGACCTGACTATTAAGAAGCTAACTCGTGGCAATCCGACGATGAATGAGAAATTCAGATTGGCGGGCGGGAGTCAACCTAATAAGACTCAAATCGAAATTGAATAGAATTAGCACTTATTTTAGATTTGGGTACAGCAAACTCGGCCTGGTTTTATCTTTGACTGACTATTGCGGCACGAATCAAATTATTTACTAAGGCGCTTTCTCCAAACAACGCCGTGTGCGCGATCTATGGTCGCCACCTCAATAAAACCGCCAACTGTGGCTGTAGAATTCTGGCTGTAGGTCGACGTGATTTGAAGTCCCACCAAAGATTCTGCGAAATCAGCTAAACCTAGTGTGCTCATCCCTTCAACAGTAGACAAAAGTGGGCCTACAAAATTATTCTGGCTAAATTCATCGAGCTTTTCTACCAAATCGTCGACGATTCCGCACCCACATTTTCTCCAGAGTCATTTTCAATCCGTAAGTTAACCAAATTTTCAACGAAATCCATTATTTTGTTGCGAATCTGGGTGTGGAAGCCTGTGATAAACATATAGATGGCTCCACCTTGAGCGAAATGAGAAATAGTGGATTTGTTGCCACCCGGCGAGACAGAAAATTTCTCGTCAACTTGAGCCCTCAGTCCACCAGCATAATATCCACGCAGTCGCACTCGAATGCTGCCTCCAAACGGTTCGGAGACGCCAAAACCTGCAAATGCCAAAATCGAATCTGAATCCATATTTTGTGCACGCGCTAGAACTAGGGATGCCTGCATTGATAGACTCACATAATCTTCCTCTTGTAATGGATATTGAGAAAAGATGTAATCAAGTTTATCCTTGAGATCAATTCCGGATTTGGATAGCGCGTAGGCTCATCGTTATCTGAAAAGCTCGGATAATTATTCAGACTCTCCAAGTACAGTTTTCCATCTTCAATAATTCTCTTTATCGATTCGCTAAATTCTTCTTCAAAATCAGCCTTAGATAATGGATTTTCTTCTTGGTTTACTTGCTCAGATAATATTTCAAAACCTGTCTGGATGCGATACTTGATATAGTAATAGTGATCATTCAAGCAGTAATTCATGCAAGATGTTTCAGATCCGGAATATGAAGACCTTTACTCGTATTACTCCAATTGAGATAAGTATCAACATAGTCTTGAAGAGTAGATAACGGATTTTCGAGAGTGAGGATCCATTCGTTAATTTGGAGCCAGTTAGAGACGCCATTTGGTACTGAGGTATTTCCACTATGTAAAATCAGTACTTTATGTTTAGGTCCTAATTCGAATATCTTCTCCGTGTTTCCCATGGTTTTGATACCTTCGGAAGTCGTAAGACTCACATAAGTATCCGATGCCACTGCAATTCCATTGAAATTCATGATGACTACCTGTGATGTCATACTTTCTCATTCTTCCGTGAACAGCATGAGTATGCGCCTCATGTCTTTGTTGTGGAGAAGTATCTTAATTTTCCTTAATAATTGGAAGGGCATGGCCATTCTTTATTCTTCGGATCCGAAAGCGCTCCCGCCACTCTTCTCTTCTGCTACCCTTCCCGCAGGTCAAAGAACCTAAGCGTTAAGCCCTTCGGCTTGCTTAGTACCAACCGCGCTAACCGCGCACGGTGGTTCCGATGGAAGACCTGCTAGCGATGAAAGACACCGCTAGAAGTGCGGATCTCCAGCGAAAGCATCGGGGTCCAGACAGGACCGATTCAGCCATGGATAAAACCAGTTGCGATGTGTTGCGATCGCCAGGATCGTGCCAAGAGTGCGAGCTTTGGTTGACCCTTCAGAAAACCAAGCAACAAAAAGAGTTCGAGCGCTCCAGGGATCGGACTGCACCGGCCGTTGAAGGGAAACCCGTGGGCGGGCTGGCATAGATATATGTCTGGCAGGCGAGCCCAAGAGGTTCGGGAGATGACGGTCGAGGAGTACAAGCTCTGGCCGGGCAGGGACGAGTGAGTTTTGTGCATAACTTTCCCACAGAGTCATTGTCGGCGCTCCGAGTTAAGTTTCGTTTCCCAATAATTCGTAACTTGAAAACTACAACTAGCTTCCAAATTTATCCTTCGGGTGCAAATTGCGTTATCAAAAACTTAATTGCAGAAAGTGCAGGTAATTATGGATACTGAATCAACTTCCGAACGCGAACTCTGGGAGCGACTCCCCTTCGCCGAGGGAGACGTGAAGGCCGAACTGCTCCTTGACCTGTGTAACCAAGCCTTGGATCGAAAATCAGCTGTGGAAGCTCTTACCCTAGCTGAAACCGCAAAGGGGATTTACGAGAGTTCCGGTGCTTATGTGGCCCCTTCGGACGTTGCCAACGCATATCAGGGAATTGCCCACGCACTACGGAAACTCGATCGAAACCAAGACGCCATCGAAGTAATGGGCAAAGCAATCGAGATCCTGCAGGAAGTTCAAGACCCTTATGTGGACAATCTGCTCCGCACGAAGGCACTTTGGTGCAACCAGGCGGGTGATTGGGAAGGCGCTCTGCAAAGTAACTTAGAGGCGATTCGCCTGAATGAAATCGATGGCAACGCCGAGTGGGAAGCTAATTCTTGGATCGGTGCAGGCATTACCTACATGAACATGGACAACTTTCAGGAGTCGATCAAATGCCTTCTGCGGGCCCGTGAAATGTTTAAAACCTTGCAGATGGTTCCACACGTGGGCAGGTGTGATATCCAGTTGGCGGATGCCTACCGTAAAGCCGGTGATTTCGAAAGTGCCCACTCCTACGGGACAAAAGCACTTCACGTTGCCCAACTGATGCAAGAGCGAGTCATGATGGCTTGGGCGTATCTGCGACTGGGTCAAGCTTCAAGCTCTAGAGGTGACTTTGTAGTTGCCAATGGCGAGCTAGAGCAGGCTTACTACGCCGCGGTGAGATGTTATTCGTATGAAATGGATTGGGATCTCATCATACAAATTCAGTCCGAGCGTGCCTGGGTATTTCACCGGAGCTGATCGCAGTTCCATGGCGGAGGAGGCCGAGGCTCAGATCCAAACGATTAAAGAAATTATTCACCCAGAGTGGTGAGAAGAGAATCAGATTGGTGGATAAGAAGATGAGATGTTCCCAATGCGGTGAAACCGGCACGATTCGTGAAATCGTTTATGGATTGCCAGCACCCGATTTTGACTTTAAAAGATACGCGTCTGGTGGCTGCTGCGTGATCCTAGGTGGACCCAACGTCGCGTGCTCAGAGTGTGGGTGGGAGGGTTTTCTGGATCCTGATCGGATTATTGAGATTAGGTAGTACCCAAGGGTTAGTTCTTAAAGACTTCGTCCCGGTGGTACTCGAGATAAGGCTTCTGAGGTTCCCTAAATCCACCAACATTTTGATTCGAAGAAATCGACCACCTATCGAGTACGTGGTGTTCAACTTGGAGGAAATCAAGAGATCCCCTGAATTTCGAAAAGAAATAAATCCTTGATCGAAGAGGTGGTCCACATGTGGAGAGAGCAAGAGTCCGTTATATCCATCGAGCTTTTCAATGTTATTGGATGAGGCCCATGGCTTTATGTGGTTGGCACGCAAGTGCTTGACATTTGTGACCCCAGTAATTCGACAGCGATTCTCCACAAGCCTGACGTTAGATTTAAATACACCCTGTCCACGACGAGACTTCGTTTCTTGAATTTTTTCCAAATCTCCCTCTAAGTGTCGAGCGACAATTTCAAGATTGATGTCGTAATCAGACTCCAAATTGATAATGGGTGCCAATTCCTGTTCGATCGCTGGAAGGTTGGCATTTGAAAGAAGTATCAGTAGTTCACCGAATGCTGTTGAAATTTCCGTCAAATATATTCCCTGAAGACCGTTCCCGTTTCTTTGCAGTGGAGCATATCTAGGTGCCAGTAGTGGCCGGATCTGATCAATGAAATCCTTTGGTTTAATGGGGTTTGGCAACTCGACGAATTCAACTTCTACAAACCAACCGGTCTCGGACCAGTTACTCCCTGCTGTTCTGAAGTCCGGCTTGGGCGTTGTCTCCGCTCGTCGCTGCACGATTCCAATCGCCTTGATGAAAGTGTCACAAAAGGAGAAAACGATGTCTCCGGGAAGAACTTCGTTCATCGTCTCGTAAAAGTGGTTTCGACCCCCATCGGCCCGGGTTTTCGGAGACCAGAGAAATCCTCCGGGCACTTCAAAGCGATAGGTCTGGTTTTGGTTGACCCACCAGTATCGCATTCTGGAAGATTAGATAGAGTGACGTGCAATGTGAAGATCTCCGAGCGCACAATTTCACTGTCACTAATCCCCCGTTGATTGTCAGTCCCCTCTGTTACCTTGCAACTACTCAAGAAGGAGATCAATGCCTCCCATAGCCGATTTCCTACCAACCGCATCAACGCGTTTCGGTGGTCCATGGGGAAAGACTGCTGGGCATATTTAAGTCGCCTGGAAGAGCGAGAGGATTTAGAAAATGACGAACTCGAAAGATGGGACTCACGAAGAACGAGGAAGCGGAACTGCCGTTATTACGCCCTGCCGCCAGATATTGCCTCCTTCTCGGATGACCAGATTGAAGCATGGGCTGAAAAGTTTTATGACCAGATGGCACATGACCTCAAACTTTGGGGATTCGAGTGCCAAGAAGAGTTTTCTCAACAGAAAGAATGAAAAGCATGAAGAAATCCGTCCCGCCAAAAATCCAATTGACCGACCGGTTCATAACCGCGGTCACCTATGCCACCACACTTCATCGCGACCAGTCGCGAAAATCAACCGATATTCCCTACATCTGTCACCCACTTGGTGTGGCCTCTCTGCTCATCGAAGCCGGGTGTGACGAAGATCAGGTCATTGCTGGTGTTCTCCACGATGTTCCCGAAGATTGCGGCGGGGAACCTCGTCTCGCGGATATCAAGCAGATGTTTGGTGATCATGTCGAGGCGATCGTTCGAGGGTGTAGCGATTCCCTCACCTCAACAGAGGAACAAAAGCCCCCTCGAAGGAGCGCAAGGAAAAACACCTTGCCGAACTTGAAACGGCTTCTCTCGATGTTTTGCTCGTGACGGCCGCGGACAAATTGCACAACGCGAGAGCGATTGCAACTGATTTGGAGATCAGCGGCACCCAGTTGTGGGACCGTTTTAACCTGGATCAACAATCGATCATTGAGTACTACAACAAAGTCTTTGCCATACTTAAAAAGAATGAGGTAACACCTAAGCTCCTAAATCCTCTAGCCACTGCGATAGCCGCCTTTAGTGTCTAAGCCTATTTACTGGAACAAGGAGTGCAGTATTGCTCTTCTTAAGGGAGTGCCGATTCTGCTTGTTGGTTTGGTGGTCTGCGTGACCATCATTGGCCTCCCCTTGGGCATCATCTTGGTTTTGTACTCGGGTGCACCCTTAGCCCGAGTTCAGATGGATCTCGTAAGGCGCCAAACTGAAGAGGAAATTCGATTCGAAAGAGAGGGCTGGCAGGCATGAGCGAAGGAGTCAGGGTGATCGGTTCTGGTAACCGGCGCGATTTATCAATTAAAAGATAATGGCGATATGGAGATCAACTATGAAGTGTACGGAGGAGTTTCTGAACCGGATCAAGAGACCATCCTTGTAGTGTCACCAGGTGATTCTGACTATCAAGATTCGCTATGGGTTCGATGATTCCATTCCAATTCTTGAAGCCCTCCTTGAATTGTCCTCGAGAGGTCGTGGAGACGAATTCATAAATGATCTTTTTGATGGAACTATCCCTTTAAAGTCAAAGTTCGTTTTCTAAATATGGACGAGAGATTCAACGATTACATCAAATTTGCTCACGAATTCGATCAGAATCTGATTGAGGACTGGGATCTGACCAGATCTCGTGGGATCGAAATTCACGAGGTTTGGACAAAATCGGGGACATTTCCGGAAGACCTGAATCTTCTGCGCGGAGTTCTTTTGATCCAGGTGAGGATCGGCAGATTCGTAGAGGGATTTCCGGGCGATAGAAGATATGCCTTACTTCGATGCCCTTGTGGCGAAGGTGCGCGAGTATAATGAGTAAAACTAGCGAAAGGTAATAACTAGCACTGCGGTAATGACCGATACCGCAGCGGTTATTGTGCTCCACGTCTTGCCGATTCGCTGAGGCAGGCCAAGTACCGATTGCGTCCGATCCCATTCCAAATCTTTGATCACGTTGAGGAAATGGAATGAGAGTGAAACCAAAATGAAGTCAACAAAGAGCCAACGGGGTGGGTTTTTTGAGCGACAGAATAAACTGCCCAAGGAAGCGCTCCAAAAGAAATTGCGTATGGCAGTGGGGAAAACCACGTGGATTTGGCCCGAAGTTGTAGATCGTGGCACTAGCCAGACCCAAGCATGTGAAGCAATCCTCCCTTAACTCCCAAGGGGACCAAAGAAGGAGAAGCACGACTGCCAAAGTAAGGGCAAGGTCCAGATCCCTACCTGTAATTGTTTTCGAGAAACCGCTTCGATTCACCAAGGGCTTCTTTTCGCGACCGGCTGCGTATCCAACGGGTGATCGAGCAAATCATTCGTCCAACCAACAACGCATTGGCCGGCAAGAATTGCTAATGCGATCCAGAAGGATTTAATTGCCGAGAGTTGAGTGATTGAGAGAATAAAGGAAATCGAAACAACGAGAACGGTCGGGCCAAAGTGGGTGGCTTTAGCCATACCGATTAGACGACTGCTCATGACTTCAACCTACAGTGGTTTCAATGGGCGCGCTTAAACCAGTGGCTCTTCATGCCCTTCTGAACTTCGCTCGCCCTCTCGATCTGCATTTTCAGAATTTGCATAGGGATTAGGTTCACACTCATTCACGACGACGGTGTGGGCGAATACATCAACCAGCCGTTGATTCTCGCTTCCCCTAAAAATCCAGAGGCCATCCACAATTTCAATACCAAAGAAGAGAATATCGCCGAGAATCACTAAGGCATGATGATGGAACACATGCTTGCCAGTTTGGGTAATGATCTCTGGGATCAAAGTAAAAGCGGCAGGAATTAGAAAGCAGCGCAATGCCATATGACGCCAGCTCGCAGGTTTTCCCGTGTCCGTGGAATAAACCCGCATTCTCAAGATTAGGTGCGCAGGGGTTCGACCGCTCGCCCAGGTAAAGATCGACCAAAACATCACAAGGAATAAGAGAATGGCGAGTTGAGGAAGTGAAAAATTTCCTTTAGTTCCGTTCCGCAAAGACCGGAGTCATTAAGACGATAGCCGTCGCACAGACCATGGCGATGGTGAATTCAATGCCGAGTCCGACCATTGACCCACCAAATCGATGCTTTCGGGAGGCTAAGTAAAATGGTAACTCTCGAGTCGCGGGTTGGGTTTCTTCCATCGCGCAAGTATCAGTTAAGGAGGTTGTCAAGTAAACATACTGGCTGTTCAATTCTAGATCGAAACTCAGACTCCAAGGAGCCATTGAGCTCGCAGCTGGGTTGACGATCGATTATCTGTAAGGTGCGTCCCCGTATTGATTCGGAGCATCACTTGGCCGGGTCAACAGATGGATGTTGTATCCGGGGATGAGAAGCCACCAAGCACTTCTACCAACATCGTGGATGCGTTGAAACGACGGGATAAACAATAAACCAACACCATAAATGACGAGAATGAAAGTCATTCCTAACCAACCCACGTGTAAAAAATTCCAAATCATCATCAAGAGTCCGTAAGCTGCCATGCCAAATAGTCCACTAACTACGTCAGCTTTATACGCCTTCAGAGATTTTCGTGCCTTTAATCTAAATGCATTCTCACGAATAAGTTGTTGCTCTTCCGGTGACATTTTGGCTTTGCCGCGACGATTTAGGAGAAAATCAACCCAGGAATTCCCGTAGTACTCAACCACTCCCTCCGCAGAACCAGTTGCTTTCTTGGCCCTCCCCAAAAAATCACGATTCTTCAATTCATCTGAAGAGATGAAACGTGGATTTGAATCTTGATTGCTCATTGTCAATTCTTTTCTTCTATAGAGTCAGGTGCGTTTCCCCACTCATTTGGTCCGTCCGAAGGCAACTTAAGTAACGGAATTGCGTGCCAGGGTTTTAAAAAAGTTTCCCCACTTACACCTACATCGTGAAGTCTCCTGGTGACTGGCACGCGAAGTTGCAAAACCGGGCCAATCATTAACGGAATCCAGATCCAAAGATCAATAGTGAAGTGACGGTGGAGGAAATTGACCTTAACAAATTGAATCACTAGCAGAATTGAAATGTAAAAATATAGGCCTTTTCTAGTTTCAGCCATCCGCGCTCGAAATCTCTCAGGACTAGTCCTCCCACTTCTTTGGGTGAATTCGGCTCGGCGCAGATCCTTCTCTTCTTCCGAGATACTATTTTTGCGAGCTCGATAGAACCAACTGAAGAAAGAAGTACCTTTAGATTTATCGACTGATGGCTGGCTCATTGTCAGAGCATAGGAATATTTCTAGATTGTGGCATTAGATTAAATGACTACATCAAACCTATTCATTGGGCCGGATGGTTGAACAGCAAAGAAGAGATTTGCGACGGGCACGATAATCCAAATTCCGCGCTTGTTGACGTCGTGCATCCGTCGAGTGCCTGCGGCGATTGAGGGAAGAAAAAGGAAGATCCCAGCCCAGGTTTCGATGTAGGTGTGGCCGCTAAAGAGCAGGCGGTCCAGGATTGAGGTTGGAATCGTCATTAGGACGGTGAAGAGATAGAAGAGCCAAAAGTCTTGGCGCTTGGTTCGGCCGCAGAAGTTAGCAAAGTTATTGAGAGCTAAAACGATTGCATTACCCATGGGGCAATTATGGCTTAAAGCGGCGTCTTGACTGTCTGTGTCACAGACGGTTAGTGAATTACAGGTCAGAAACCATCTCGATCGCACTCGCAGGACATTCGCTGACGCAGATGCCGCAGCCTTTGCAGTAGTCCAAGTCGATCTCGAAGCCGAGGCCGGGGCCGAGCTTTTTGATGGCGTTGTCGGGACAGACTCCGAAGCAGTTATCGCACTCGAAGCAGTTGCCGCAGGACATGCAGCGACGGGCTTCATAGAGGGCGGTGGATTCATCGAGGCCTTGGACGACTTCGCTGAAGTCGTTGATGCGGCGGGTTGCATCTAGGCGTTCGCGGACGGCGTGTGGGGCATCGGTGTAGTACCAGGTGTTGAGGTCTTCGAACGAGACTGCCTCCTTTTCGACCTTTGGTTCGACGTTGGGTCTGGCGCAGCCAAGCATCGATGTATTTGGCGGCCTTCTTGCCGTGGCCGATGCTGGTGGTGACGGTGCGATCGCCTTCGACCATATCGCCACCAGCGAAGATGCCGGGGTGGATGGTCATCATGTTGCTATCGACATCCATGACGCCGCTCTTAACATCAAGGTCGACGTTGTTGCCGAGCAGACTGAAATCAACTTCTTGTCCGAGGGCGAGGATCAGTGAATCGGCTTCTAGAGTTTCGAATTCCCCCGTTGGTTGTGGGAAGCCCTTCTCGTCGAGCTCCATCTTCTCGATCATCATGTCGTCATCACCCTTGTACTTAACGGTCGATAACCACTTGATCAAGATGCCTTCCTCTAGAGCCTCTTCGATCTCTTGATCGTTGGCTGGGGCCTTATCGCGGGTGCGGCGGTAAACAATGATCGCCTCTTCGGCGCCTAAGCGCTTTGCGGTACGGGCGACATCCATTGCGGTGTTTCCGCCACCATAGACAACAACCTTGCGACCCAAGAGTGGGTTCTGGCCATCTTCAAAGGAGTGCAGGACTTGGATTGCATCCAAGATGCGAGCTGATTCACCAGCAGGGATATAGGTGCGCTTTGAAAGTTGGGCGCCGATTGCCATGAAGACTGCGTCGAAACCTTCTTCTAGGGCGTCGTGCACATCATCAACGCGCGTGTTGAGTTGGAAGACGATTCCCATATCTTTGATGCGATTGATTTCGGCATCTAGAACTTCGCGAGGCAGGCGATACTTTGGAATTCCATAACGCATCATTCCGCCAGGTTGGTGGGTGGCATCGCGCACGACTACTTGGTGGCCCATGCGACGCAGGTGATATGCGGCAGAAAGACCAGCAGGACCAGCGCCGATGACGAGAACAGCAAGACCGGTCTCTTGCGCAGGTGGATCGATCTTCCAACCCTTTTCTAGAGCGTGATCGCCCAAGAAACGTTCGACAGAGTTGATGCCGACTGCTTCATCTAAGAAGGTGCGATTACATGCGGTCTGGCAAGGGTGGTAGCAGACACGGCCCATGATTGCGGGGAATGGATTTTCTTTGATGAGTTCGCGCCAGGCTTGTTCGTAGGAACCATCTTCGGCGATGTAGAGCCAGTTCTGCACGTTTTCACCGGCAGGGCAGGCCTTGTTGCATGGTGGCATGCGGTGCACATACTCGGGGTGTTCTACGCGCCAAGAACCGGTGTGGTTGGCCAGGCTTGATCCAACGTTCAAGGTGATTGCATATGGCTTTTGCACGGCTACTCCCCCATCAATTCATAGCGTTCAATATTTTTATCTGCGATCCGTTGCAAGTGATCGATGACCTCATCGTTGCGTTGTGGCGAGAAGAGGTGGCTGTATCTGGCTTGGAGCTTGAGATACTCATCAACCGGAACGCGCTTGCGAATCTTGCTCGATGCGACGACCTCGCCATTGATTGCTTCAAAGACTGGGAACAAGCCGCTCTGGGTTGCTAGGCGAGCGATCTTGATGGTGTCACATGATGCTGATCCCCAACCGAGTGGGCAAGGAACTAAGACGTGTAGGTAGCGAGCGCCGCGCATCGTCATAGCGCGCTCGACCTTTGCCTCTAGGTCGCGCAGATCTGCGATGGTTGCTGTTGCTACATATGGAATGTCATGGGCCATGGCGATCTTTGGCAGGTACTTACCCTGACCGAAGATATTGCCGGGGTTAGCGCCGACTGCTTGGGTGGTGGCGGTGCGAGCGGCAGGAGGTGTGGCACCAGAGCGTTGTACGCCGGTGTTCATGTAAGCCTCGTTGTCGTAACAGATGTACAAGACATCATCGTTGCGCTCAAACATTCCACTCAGCGGCGCCAAGTCCGATATCGACTGTGGCTCCATCGCCGCCTTGGGCGACTACGCGGGTGGTGGTGTTTCCCTTGGCTTTGAGAGCGGCGGCTACACCTGTTGCTACGGCTGGGGCATTGCCAAACAGGCTGTGCAGCCAGGCGACGCGCCATGATGACTTTCTGGATAAGGCGTTGAAAATACTTCTAGGCAGCCGGTGGCGTTGACCGCGATCAGTTGGTCATTGGTCGCGCGCATTGCAGCGTCGAGTGCGTAGCGGGCGCCAAGTGCTTCACCGCATCCTTGGCAGGCGCGGTGGCCAGAGGTGAGTGCATTGGTGCGATCCATATCGGATTGCACGCTGCGCTCATCCTCGCGCAGGAGGCGATTGCCAACTGCAAATGAGCCGACTTGATAGAACTTAACTTGGGTAGTGCTCATCGCAGCGTCCTCTCTTTATTAATTTCCAATTCGACGGTGTCGATTTCAAGATCTAAGAAGGTAAGGCGTTCGACGTTCTCGGCCATCGCGTTGGTCAAGTAATTGCGCAGCGATGAGATCGTGATGGGGCGACCGCCTAGACCTGCGATCACCGTAAAGTCTTTGATCCCCATGCCCTCGATAGCGCGTGCTACATCTAGTGTGACGATCCCACCTGTCCCGGTCGAGAAGGCTTTTTCTAGGATGATGACGCGCTTTGCTCCCTTGAGTGCGGCAGCGAGTGCGGCGTAAGGGAATGGTCGGTATGAGGTGAGTCCGATCAGTCCGATCGGGTTGCCATCGAGTTGGAGTTCATCGATTACATCTTTGAGGGTGCCGATGATCGAGCCCAGGGCAATAACAACTGTTTCGGCGCCATCGGTGCGATAGCTGCGCAATAGGCCGCCCGTCTTGCGACCGAATTGCTTCTCGAAATCTGCAGCAACCTCTTGGACTTTGTCGAGTGAATCGATCATGCGTTGGTGGGCCAGGTATTTGACTTCCATGAATGACTCAGGTCCGACCATGGCACCGATTGAGACTGGCTCGGCTGGATCTAAATGTTGGCGAGGAACGAATGGTGGCAAGAAAGCTCTGACCTCATCCGTCGTTGGAATATCGACCTGCTCGTAAGCGTGGGTCAGGATAAATCCATCCATACAGACCATGACAGGCATCGACATCTCCTCCGCTATGCGGAAAGCCTGGATGTGTAAGTCAACTGCCTCTTGGTTGTTCTCTGCATAGAGTTGCAACCATCCAGAGTCGCGCTGCGACATCGAATCGCTGTGATCGTTCCAGATATTGATAGGACCACCGATAGCGCGGTTGGCAACGGTCATCACGATTGGTAGCCCGAGGCCTGATGCGTTGTAGACCGCTTCAACCATGTAGAGCAGGCCTTGGCTGGCGGTGGCGGTATAGGTGCGGGCACCGGTTGCGCTAGAGCCGATGGCGACTGACATTGCGGCGAACTCGGATTCAACGTTGATGAACTCACAACCAGGCAAGGTGCCATCTTTAACAAGAACGCTAAGACCCTCAACGATGTGGGTTTGGGGGCTAATGGGATAAGCACAGATAACTTCTGGTTGGCAGGCGGCAACCGCGTCAGCTACCGCCTTGGATCCTTCTACTTGTCTAAGCATTAGTGGCCACCTGATTCATTACATATTCATATGCTGCGGTTGCTGCGGCAACATTGCCGGCCGCAATCTTTGGTTTAAATTTTTCGTTGATAGCGCTGGCGACTGCCTCTAGTGGCACAACGCCTGTGAGAGCACTGAAGGCGCCCAATAACACCGCGTTTGGTACTGGGCGCCCAAGGTGAGTGAGAGCAATTTCGGTTGCAGGCAAAATGGCAAGGGAGTGAGGTACTTTGATTTTGTCTGCTAGTTGTAACTCAGCGGCGCTCTCAGTGCTATTGATGATCACATAGCCGCGTGGTTGCAATCCAGCAAAGACATCGATCTGCTTGATCAAACTCGCATCTTGGATGATGAGAACATCGGGCTCCATGATTGGTTCGCGAGCTCGGATCTCGTGATCAGATATGCGGCAATAGGCGACTACAGGTGCACCTGTGCGCTCGGAACCAAAGCTCGGGAATGCCTGTGCATGTTTGCCGCCATCAAAGACGGCAACTGCTAATAGTTCGGCTGCGGTGACCACGCCTTGCCCACCGCGTCCATGAATTCTTACCTGAAACATCGCGCCTGCCTCTTTTCTAGACAGCGCAATATTGCTCTTCTAGATGAGTTTTGTAGCCCCCAATTCGTGGGGCTGGCACTCAAAGGGGCAGATCACAAAAATTCCAATATGTGGAGCGTGTATTACTGAAAAGTTTTGAGAGTTAGCCCCGCCAGGTATCTGTTACCCAAGAGATCTTGCTTGGTATCGGCTTCTGTTTCTTGGGCCAGAAGAAATATTTTGCGGCCGCAGGGGTAACGGTGACTTTCAACAAATAATTCTTGCCATGCGTGAGAGTTAAATCAGATAGCACTACTTTGGCGCGTGTGCGATAAATCTTTCCCGAAACACATGTTGGTGTGCAGTCATTTACATAAAATGTTCCAGCACCTTTGGCCGAAGTCTTACCCCAAGTACTCCATTTGATATCGATTACTCCTGCACCTGCATCAGCGCAATATTGCGTAATCGTTACGGGCTTCACAACGGCTGCGGCTCCGCAGTTGTTGTAGTAAATCTGAGTCGCGGCGATTTGTTGGAGCGAGAGCAATTAAGGAGGTAGCTAGAACGATAAGTGATAAAAGTGAATTCTTAAGGGAAGATCTCATACCTGCACTTTACCTTGAACCGACCAAGGGAATTCGATCCACTTGTCAGTGTGACGCCACACATACTCAGGCTTAACGATTGTTGTGGGTTTCTCGTAAAGGACTGCGAAGCGAACTTCTGCAACATATCCTGAGAGAAATTCTTTAACCAATCGCAGAGTTTCTCCGGTATCGGCGACATCGTCAGCGACTAATACTTTGGCGCCTTTAAGATCGACTCGGTTAGGAACTGGTGGCAGAACAATCGGCATCGGCAAGCGCTCATCTACTCCGGTATAAAACTCAACGCTTAATGTGAAGGAGTTCTTAACGTCGATCGCGTAACCAAGGCCGGCGCCTAAGAAGAAGCCACCGCGGGCGATCGACAAGATGATGTCTGGCTTGTATTCCGACAACAATATGGTGCGGCCCAGCTCGCGCACGGCAACGCCAAATTCTTCGTAGCTTAATTTTTCACGCTCGCTCATGGGCGAAACTTACAGAGTTTTACGGCTGTGGTGAAAGCAGATGAACTTTCACGGAGAGAAGAACTCGCTAGAGGAATGGTGAAGAGAATTCCCATAATCGCCAGATTCTCGAGGTGCCCCACGAAATTTTTCTGAGCAAAGATGAGCGAAACATCTAGACCCAAAGTTCCAAGTGCCCCGATCAGAAGCAGATCCCAGAGTGAAAATGGGAGGGTCGATCTAATTGCGCTGCTTAGAAAGCCAAGACTCCTAGGAAAATACCGAGTGGTTTACCAATTAGTCGAACGATTATTAGCGAAAGCACCAGAGTTGAGGTCGTGGCGAACTCCACGAGAACGTAATAGCGCCTAAAGAGGGTGATAAAGACGAAGACCGGGATAACGAGGTAGGCAGAGAGAGGTTCAATCGCATTGAGCATGCGCTCTTGGAGGCCGCGCGAATCCTCGCGGTGGCGCGATGTGATGCATTCCAAAGAGAACGGCAACGAGCGAGGTCTGTATTCCAGATTGGTGTCCTAAAGCTAGCCCCACAATAAATATGGCGACTAGTAAAAGCCGGGAGTTGAGGTAGCGACTGGCGAAGAAATAGATGACCAGAATGAGAGCCAAAAAGAGAAGTGCTAGGAGGTTAACTTTTAATTTAAATATTAGCGAGAGAACAAGGACCGAGCCGATGTCATCGATCGTGGCTAAGGCTAAGACAAATCCTTTGAGGCTATTGCGCTTGAGCACCACCAACATCGCTAGAACAACGGGCAGGTCGGTTGCCATGGTGATCCCCCAACCGGTGGTGGGGGTTCCGTGAACTTTGTTAAAGAAAAAGAAGAGAAGAGCTGGAGTCGCCATACCCATTCCAGCCGCAGCCGCACTAACGATCAAGACCTTGCGATCTTGCAAGGCTCCCTTGACGAGTTCAAAGCGCAGTTGTAGCCCGACGCTATAAAAGAAGAATCCAAGTAGATAATCGAGTGTTGCTTCACGAATAGTGAAGTGCCATCCAGCAATCTGACGAGCCTGCTCCAAGAAATGACTATCGAAATGCGCTCCCAGCGCAATGGCTATTAATCCGACTGGAATAAGTATGTATGCCGAAAAGGTCTCGTTCTGAACAATCCGAAGAAGTGTCTTCACCCTACTTAGCCCGCAAGTTCCCAGGCTCGCACTCCGCCCAAAATTCCTGCGGTATTAGAAGCGATAACGACATCATCCCCCAATTGTTTCAAAACTGCGGGGCTGATGCGGCGAGAATTTCCACCGCCAATGTAGAGCCGATCCCACCAGAAGACTGGGCGCAGATCTTCTACCATCGACTTAATGCGGCGTGACCAGAACATATCCCCCAATCGGCGGCGCTCATGCTCGCCGATCCAGGTGTCATAACTTGTGGCGCGACGGATGGGTGCGTGCGAAAACTCAAAGTGCGGTGCCAACTTGCCGCCATCGAACATGCAAAAACCAAGGCCAGTACCCAAGGTAAATACAACCTCAAGGCCAGAACCAGTGATTAACCCTGCGGCATGGACTTCGGCATCGTTCATGACAAGGGCGGGTTTACCAAAGTGAGTTGCGACAGCGCTTTGCATATCAAATCCGCGCCATTCGGCGAGCAGTTCTGGATCGACTTTTGTGAGCGGGCCTTTGGTATTGATGTAGTGCGGGGTATGTACGACGACGCCATGGCGGATCATTCCCGGCATGCCAATGGTGATTCGATCAAAGGGCGGTAACTTATCGGCCGACTCCTCAAAGGTCTCGATCAACTTCGTGGGACTTAACGGGTAAGGCGTGGGCGTAGCAATGGGTTGGGCATGCAAAGTGCCTTTGCCATCTAGACCGAAGCCTTGATGCTCAAGCCACCGCAGTCGATCGCCAGTGTCATCAAATCAACCGCGGTCATCGACAGCTAGTTACGCCTTATTAGCTAATTATTTGCCGGTGTAGTGCGCATGCGATTGAAGCAAGCGCGTATCCAAGATCGCAAAGCCCTCGTTGAGCTCTGCCTCACTCACATTAAGCGGTGGGCAGATATGAATTCGGTTGAAGTTCATAAATGGAATCATGCCGGCCTTCTTGCAGGCGGCCATGAATTCACCCATCGCAGGACTTGATCCACCATAAGGAGCAAGTGGCTCGCGGGTTGCGCGGTCCTTAACCAGTTCGATAGCCCAGAAGACGCCGAGTCCGCGAACTTCGCCAATTACTTTGTGCTTTGCGGCGAGCGCTTCAAGAGCTGGCTTGATAACGCTCTCTCCAATCTCGGCGGCGTGCTCCACCATCTTCTCTTCTAGTCATCGCATCGATTGTTGCGACGGCAGCGGCGGTTGCCAGTGGGTGACCGCTATAAGTAAGTCCACCTGGGAATACACGATCGTTAAATGTTGCTGCGATCTCATCGCTGATGATTACTCCACCGAGCGGGACATAACCGCTGTTAACGCCTTTAGCAAAGACAATCAGATCTGGCTCTGCAGATGAGTGTTGATAAGCGAACCACTTACCAGTGCGACCGAAGCCAGACATGACTTCATCGGCGATCCATTTGATGCCGTACTTGTCACAGAGTGCGCGAACACCCTCTAAGTAACCTGCTGGTGGAATCAAGACTCCCGCGGTACCAACAACGGACTCGATCAAGATTGCGGCAATCGTGCTGGCACCTTCAAAGATGATTACTTGCTCTAAGTGCTCGAGTGCGCGCTTGGTCTCTTCTGCCTCAGTGGTTGCCCAGAAAGCGGTGCGGTAAAGATATGGACCGAAGAAATGAACGTGGCCAGTCGCATTCTCATTTGGCCAACGACGTGGATCACCAGTGGCAGTAATTGAAGTTGTGGTGTTGCCGTGATAGCTGCGATAAAAAGATAAGACCTTGTGCTTGCCGGTGTGGAGGCGCGCTAAGCGGATGGCATTTTCGACTCCGTCGGCGCCACCGTTGGTAAAGAAGACCTTGTTGAGGTGAGCTCCAGCGCGATCGGTGATGCGCTTAGCCGCCTCGGCGCGAGCCTCATTAGCGTGTTGTGGGGCGATGGTGGCAAGTAAGCCCGCCTGTTCTTGGATCGCTTTAACAACCTTTGGGTGTTGGAAGCCAATATTGGTGAAGACCAACTGACAGGAAAAGTCGAGATACTTATTGCCATCAAAGTCCCAGAAGTAGCTCCCTTGTCCACCGGCCACTGGCATCGGAGAGATCTGGCCTTGTGCCGACCAGGAATGAAATACATGAGCGCGATCTAGGTCGTAAACCTCTTTGCCGCGGGTGGGATTGCTGCCTGCTCTGTCATAAGCGCTATCTAAGCATAGGTAGGCAACAGTTAAACTAACGGCGTGACCCATCAAAACCGCCCCTGGGGCTATAGCAACACCAGCGATGGTTTAAAGCCAGATTGGGTCTTGCACGAAGATACCCTGGCTGTGCGCGCAGGATTGGCGCGCTCTGGATTCGGCGAAACCGGCGAAGCGCTCTACCTCACTAGCGGATTTACTTATGACAGCGTAGAACAAGCCAACAGCGCCTTTGCCGAGGAAATCGACCATTATGTCTACGGTCGCTTTGCTAACCCAACTATCTCGATGTTTGAAAATCGCTTAGCTGCCATCGAAGGTGCTGCAGACTCTGTGTCGGCAACCGGCAGCGGAATGTCGGCCATGTTCTCATCACTTGCTTGCTGGTATCAGCGGGTGATCGCGTTGTTGCCGCCGCATCAATGTTTAGCTCGTGTTGGGTTGTGCTCGCGGAAATTCTACCTAAATGGGGCGTCAACGTTGAATTTGTAACGGGCAATGATCCAGATGTTTGGGCTAAGGCGCTTGCGGTCGAAACAAAAGCGGTCTTCCTCGAAACTCCATCCAACCCAATGCTGGAACTCGTTGATATCGCGATGATCTCAGATCTCGCTCACAAGGTCGGCGCGCTAGTGATCGTCGATAATGTGATGGCCTCGCCTATTTTGCAAAAGCCACTCGCGCTCGGCGCAGATATCGTGATGTATTCCGCAACAAAACATATCGATGGTCAGGGCCGCGTTCTAGGTGGCGCAATCTTGGGTTCCGAGGATTACATCAAGAACACCCTCAATCCCTTTGTGCGTCACACCGGGCCATCACTTAGCCCATTTAACGCATGGGTATTGGTTAAGTCGCTCGAGACCATGTCGATGCGAGTTCATCGCATGAACGAAAATGCGCAGGCAGTCGCCGAGTTCTTAGAAACGTTGCCCAGGTATCTTCGGTTAATTACCCAGGGCTTGCCACACATCGCACAACATGAACTTGCCCGCAAGCAGATGTCCGGCGGCGGAACTACCTTGTCATTTGAAGTTGCTGGTGGCCAGGAGGCGCTTTATAAGGTGATGAACAATCTTGCGCGTGATTGATATCAGCAACAACTTGGCGATAGCAAATCTTTGATTACCCATCCTTATTCATCAACTCATCGCCGCTTAGATGAAGCGACAAAACCTGCAATGGGAATTACACCTTCACTTGCTCGATTGTCAGTGGGACTTGAATACTCGGGCGATTTGATCCGCGATCTGCAAGAGGCCTTTTAAATAATTATGCTGGGCTTTGCTGACTGCAGCGCCAAGCGATCAACACCTTCAGCGATAATCTCTTGACTGGTGGCGAAGTTAAGCCTGACAAATTGCTCGCAATCTGCTCCAAAGATATTACCCGGGGATAAGAGCTAACTTTGCCTAACTCGAGGACTACGGGTGGGTGCTCTCCCAAGTTGTATTCGCTGACATCAATCCAGGCAAGGTAGGAACAATCGGGAATTCGGTAGTTAGCATTAGGTAATTTAGCCTCCAACTGCTCTTTCAAAAAGTGGCGATTGCATCTAAGTGTCTGCATCAGGGCCGCTCAAGCCACTCGGTGCATTCAAAGGCTGTAGCAGTTGCATGTGCTCCAAAGAGTGAGGCACGAAAGCGGACCGAATGCGGCATGCTCTGAGCCAGCGCCGCTATCCGTTCAGATTCAGTGACGATAAATGCACACTTGAGTCCTGCAAGATTCCAGGCCTTACTAGCTGCGGTGACACAGACTCCGACCTCACGCGCGCATCGCTAATACTTAAAAACGGATGAATCTGAGTCGGCAAAGACCAGGGTCCATGGATCTCATCGCTAAAGACATAGACGCCATATTTCTTGGCAAGATCGGCGATCGCAGAGAGTTCGTCGCGAGTATGGACGGTCCCGGTTGGATTCTGCGGATTGCAGATGAAATGAATCTTTACCCCAGCTTTGTATCCTGCCTCGATGGCAGCAAGGTCTAAGGTGTAGTGCATGCCATCTTTATTCATCGGCGCGTCATACTGCCACACACTTAAGTTCGCGGATCCAGTTGAACATATTGAGGTAGACCGGAGTGTTAATCATGATCGTGTCACCTGGTTGCACGATGGTGCGCGCCATCTCGATCATGCCGACACCTACATCGGTACATAAGAAAAGTTGTTCTTGATCGATCGTCCAACCCCACGCGCTGCTGGCGAATGCAGCGAAGTTGCGATTGAGGTGCTCGGTATCGCCCATGTAACCAGTATCGGAGTTATGATCATCGAGATCAAGGATCGCGAATCGGCGCGGCTAATTCAAAGTCCATCTCGGCAACTGGCATGGGCAAAACATCGGCGTCGAATCCAGTCCACTTTTCGCTGGTGCGAGTACGCAAATTATCGAGAGGAACGACCATCAACGTTCATAGACGGATCTTAATGTGGCGCTAGATACCCCAAGAGGACAATTGCTCGTTGATGAACTTGCGATCGGGATCAAGCCCGGCGCGATATTTAAGCCACTCGCCAAATTGTGGATACAACTCAGCAAAGTTAAAGGCATTCTCGCTGTAAATAACTTGCCCCAATGAGGACGTGCCTTAAATGGAGCTAGGGCTCCTCCAAAGTTGGTAAGAAATGCGCTGACTCCTTCAACATCCGGCTTCCAGGTGAAGTGAATCGCCAGACTGTCGCGACCATGAGCCTCACTCAACCAATTGTCATCTGCTGCAATGGTGCGCAACTCGAGCACCAAGAGCAATGGCTGAATCTCGTGGCGCAGATCGTGTACAGCGTCTAAGCGCAGCGGCGGCATCGTTTACATCAACAAAGTATTCGCTCTGCAACTCTTCGCCAAAGCTTGGCGTGAAATCCAGTTTGAAGTGCGGCAAGCGCTCGTGCCATGGACCGATGCTCCCCAACTGCTCGGTCGCGCTCTCGGTGGATGCACCTGCAAGTGGGTGAAATTTCTTCTTAGGCGGGCTTGGCTCCAAAGAGTTCATCGCCGGGCAGAGTGTCGATGCCAACACGGGATTTGACCCAAAGTTGATCGACGTGAAATCACGCCACAATGGTGAATGCCGAAACGCTGTAACCAGCACCCATCACTGCATCGAAGTCCTGAGTCAGAGTTTCAAAGGGCAGATCCAGATAGACGCTCTGTGATACCTCAAAAGCATGGACTGCCTGCAAGGTGAGATGATGAATCATTCCGAGCGCACCCAAGCCGACTCGGGCCAGCATTAAGTTCATCTCCGGTAATGGTGCGATCTTCACCGCTTGCCGTAATCAGCTCAATCGAGACGATGGCTGCAGATAAATTTTGATTACTTAAACCAGAACCGTGTGTGCCTGTGCTAGTTGCGCCTACAACGGTGATGTGGGGTAGCGAGCCCATGTTGGGAAGCGCTAAACCCGAAATGTTGAGCGCGATCGCGAACTCGCCGTAGCGCACCCCGGCAGCGACGCGAACTTGCTTGGCCGCGGTGTAGATCTCGATATCTTTAGGAAAGTGCTCAAAAGAGATCAAAACATCTCGCTATCAGCGATCTTGTTAAAGGAGTGCGCGCTCCCAAGTGCGCGACTCGAGCCTCCGCTAGCGACTACCGCTGATTGATATCGCGCGATGCTGGTGGGATGAACCAGAAGGTATAGGATCAAAGGTGACATTGCCGCTCCAGTTTTTCATCAACTACTCACCGGCTCTCTGGTTTCTCTTTGCGGGCGACTCGATTTGACTAACCACTCCTACAACCGCAAAGATCACCATAACGCTAATAGCGCTATAGATGATGATGTAGACATCCTTGGGTACGTGTCGCGCAGAGGCCAAAATGTAGATCTGCGGCAACATAAAGTTGAGGGCAGATAACCAACCCCACTTCTGTGTTTCAGACCAGCGCCTATGAATGATTGCAACCACAAGTCGAGCAGATGCAATCCGTAAAACCAGGATGTAATCAGATCCACAACAAAGAAAATATACGGATTAACGCCGTACTTGTGTAGCGCTTTCCAGACCACAAAGGTGGCGGCAAAGGTATATAAGAATAATGGTCGAGGCCCAGAGCCTCTCCCAGAAGGTCTGACGTTTTGTCCTCACGCCTTTTGCTTACGAAGGCGACGCTTAGCAAACCAAGGGATTACCGCAGAGGTTGTCGCCTGGTAATCGGCATACTCCGGATATTTGCCCAGGGATGATCTTCTCCGTGAAACTAGTTGAGCCGACAAAGAGCAGCGTGAGAAGCACTGCACCAAGATGGTGCGCTGGAAGAGTGCAAGTTGAAGGAGTTGCGCCGATCAGTAGAGCACCCACCACTGCGAAATTTCAAAGAAGTAATTAGGGTGGCGGGAATATTTAAAGAGACCAGTCGTCAGAAAACGCTTCTCGGGAACTCCCCCTGCCTCAATAATCTTCTTCTTGTCTGCTGGAAGTTCCATTGCTGCTGGTCGGCCACTGTCTCGCCAATCAGGAAGAGCGCGAAGATCACAATAAAGTAGAAGATCCCAGCCATTAAAAGCAGTTGCTGATGGCGATAAGCGGTCAGTGCAGGAAGTGAGATCAGAACGATAAGAAGTTCTGATACAAGACAATAAAGAAGATATTGAACAATTGGAATTGCCAGTTACTCATGCTGGCGCGAAGTACCGGCCAACGATAATCCTCGGTGCCGGAGTAACCGCCTTTGCGAGCAAAGTTGAAGGTTAAACGGGCTCCCCAGAGCAGAGCCAAGATTGCCATCGCGTTAAGGCGAGCGTTATGAAAGTGGGCTCCGCGGGCAAATTCCCCCACATAGATCACCGGAGTGATCGACCACATCCGGTCTACCCAGGAGTGCTCTTTGGTGACGATGGAGAGAATCCAACAAGCGGCGCAGACAACGGCAAAGGTGAGCCAGACAAGATGAAGAGGAGTCATGGCGCGATTTTAACTCAGCGCTCCTCATAATGTCTGAAATAATGAGCCATGCGCAGCTGGGGTTATATGGCGATGCTTATCTTTACAGTCATAGGCTCTTTCTGGCTCGAGATCTTTCTCAAAGTCGGGGTGCTCAAGCGGGTAAGCGGACTTGCCCTGAGCATCCTTCCAATCGCACTTCTCTTTGTAGGTTGGGATGCCTATGCCATCTCGCGCCACCATTGGCACTTTGATCTGACTCAGATCCTGAAAATATATGGACCATTTAATATCCCGCTCGAGGAGTACCTCTTCTTCATAATCGTCCCGATTGCCGCGATGATGACGCTAGAAGCAGTGAGGTTCGTCGCCCCCACTGGATGATCGGGGATGAATCGTGAGCTATACCCAGATCGCCCTCTTTGCCGTCGCCTGCGCCGCAGCGCTCGACCTCTAATCTCTTGAACCAGTTGCTGACTCGCAAAGCATTTTGGACTTCGTACGTGATCATCCTGCCCTTCCAACTTCTTACTAATTGGTGGCTCACCTCGCGCAATATCGTGATGTATGACAAGCGCCAGATCCTGGGGCCGCGCTTAGCCAGCGCCCCACTAGAAGATATCGCCTTTGGATTCGCCCTTATCTTGGGCGTTCTTGCGCTCTGGGTCTACTGGGGTAGGCGTGGGATACAACGCAAAAAATAATCCGTAGAATTGCAGCCATGGAACTGCAGAAGGTCATCTTGTACTACGGCTTTGCGCCGTTACCTGACCCAGAAGCTATTCGCCTGTGGCAATACAAACTCGCCGAAGAGTTAAATCTCAAGGGTCGAGTTCTTATTTCTAAGCACGGCATCAATGGCACCTTAGGTGGCAATATGTCAGACCTTAAGAAATATGTGAGCGCCACCAAGAAATATCCGGGATTTAAGAAGATTGATTTCAAATGGTCTGAAGGAACGGGAAATGAATTTCCCCGTCTTAAAGTAAAGGTCAAGTCGAGCTGGTTGATTTTGGTCTTCCGATTGATGTCGTGGTCAATGAGAAAGGTGTGGTCAACGGCGGCAAACATTTAAAGCCGTACGAGGTAAATAAGTTAGTCGAAGAGCGCGGTGATGATGTTCTCTTCTTCGATGGTCGCAATGGGTACGAGGCAAAGATTGGTAAGTTTAAGAATGCGATCGTCCCCGATGTATCTCATACCCGCGACTTCGTCTCTGAGATTGAATCCGGTAAGTACGACCACCTAAAGGATAAGCCGATCGTCACATACTGCACAGGAGGAATTCGCTGCGAGATTTTATCTACCGTCATGGTCAAGCGCGGATTTAAAGAGGTCTATCAGATCGATGGCGGCATCGTGCGCTATGCACAAAAGTATGGCGATGATGCGCTCTGGCAGGGCTCGCTCTACACATTTGATGGTCGCATGACTTTAGATTTCTCTGATCACACCCCAGTGTTAGGTGAATGTGAAAAATGTGGCGGCGCTACCAAGCAGTTTTATAACTGCGGCAAGATTTCTTGTCACTCACTAATTTTGCTCTGTGACAGTTGTGCGCAAGATAGCGCTAACAAAGCCTGCACTCATGAATACAGTGAGCGCAATGCAGAGATGGTTGGGTAGTTACTTCCCGCCGATAGCGGCTAGCGCAGCCTTATAAATCTGCTTGTGGCGTTCGCAATTGCTTGCTTATAGGCGTTGATAATTCCGGTCGCTGCCGCTTTGTAAGTATCGCGAGCTGCTTGCTTTGCTACTCGATCTTTACCCGCCGTTTGCAACGACTGCATGAGCGTGGCATTGGCATCGGCGAAAGCTAAGTCGCGTGCCATTTTGTGCTTCTACCAAAGCCGCTTGATATGTGGCTCTCGCTGCATCGCGCGCGGCCTTTCTACTTTGTTGCACCGATGATGATGGTGACGTTGAGGTAGTAGAAGGCGTTGGTCGATTGGGGTGCGGATTTGGTTTTCTCTCCGGTGTAAAACTCTGACTTGGCTGTGGCGCAGCAGAATTTGTGGTCACTGGTGTTGGCGCCGGAGTCGTGGTAACTGCGTGCACGGGCGCAGCAGTGATGCAAAGGGAGCATCCGAGCCCCAAGATCAGCAGTGACCGTTTCACGTTATCCATTATCCACCTAATTCTCACAAGGTCTACCACTACTATCGCAATGTGAAGTTAGGACGCGGCCTACTCATTGCCCTCAGCTCGCTCACGCTAGTGGCAGTATCAGAGCAATCCATCACTCACGCTCAGATATCCAAAGCAACTATCGTGGAGTTGCACGTAAAGAGTCCTGAGAAGGATTTTCCTATCCGCAATGTCTGGGTCTTAACTCCCCCAGTACCGTCAAATGATGTAGACCTTCTGCCTGTTGTCTACATGCTTCATGGCTGGCCAGGCTCTCCCAACGGCTTAATAGCGGGCGTGCAAACTCCTTTACTCACAGCATTCTCTAAAGGTGCTGCTCCTTTTATCGCGGTCTTCCCAGATGGCAACGCGCTTACACATTCAGATTCAGAGTGGGCTGACTCGTTTGATGGTGAGGCGATGATTGAGACCTGGATTACCAAAAACGTAATTCCAGTTGTAGAAGCGAAAAACAGACGCACCAGAAATGATCGCGCGATCTTCGGATTTTCTATGGGTGGTTACGGTGCGGCGATTATCGGATTACATCATCCAGAATTGTTCGGCCAAGTAGTAACTCTGGCGGGTTATTTTGTAGTTGATGACCTGACGGGAGCTTTTGGCCCAGGTGCGGAAACAGATAAGAAGCATTTGAGCCAGACTCCAAGTACTTACTTAAAGGTGGCAAATAAAATGCGTTGGTTCTTAGGTGAATCAAGTCAGGATTACACCCAGTTGATTCGCGGACAAGCAGCGGCATGGGGTGCAAAGTTGAAGACTGTTAAGGCGAGTTACACGCTCAGCACAAACCTAAGTGGTGGTCATAGTTATGTATTTGTCGGAGCCGAAATTCCACTAGTGGCTAAGTGGTTTAAGTGGAGCGTTGTTGCAGCTCCAACTCAATCAGCGCCGGCAACTACTCCAACGCCAACCCCGAATACTCCAAAACCAAAACCGCTGCTTTAAGAGTTATTAGATGGCGCGCGACAAGCTATAACTCAGTGACGCTGCCACAAAGATCGGGATGATCGCCCACGTCAAGGCCGAGACGCTGATGCTGGCTGTGATTACAAATCCAATCACAACTCCCGCCGCCATTCGCCAATCGTCACCAACTATGAAGTCAACCCAGAAATCGATAAATGATTTGGCGAGTTGAAGTGGCTTGCTCCGTACTTTTACTGGTTTTACCTTAGCGCTCTTAGTGGATACGGTTACGCGCTCTTTGCGGTGCAACGATTTTAGGATGAAAATAATCAGAACCGCTAAGGCCCAGACACCTGCGATAAGAGCGAGTATTGCCCAATTATCCCCCGGCCATTTTGCTGAAGTACCTGCGCTACCTTCAGCTCCCCAAAATATTCCAAATGAGGTAAGCAAAATTCCGACCACAAACTTCAAGGTATTTTCAGGGACTTTTGCCAAGGGAGCGCGCAGCGCAAATCCTGCTGCGCAGACGATTGCAACCGCTACCAACGCCGCTATGGATGCCAACCCAACTTTGTGAGCAATTGTTCCAAAGGTGAGGACGATGAAGACCACTTCAAGACCTTCGAGCAATACCCCTTTATAGGAGAGAGTGAAGGCATACCAATCTGCAACTCCATGGCGCGTCAACTTAGCGGCTGCGCGAGCTGCTTCTAACTCCTTTTGGAATATCTTCTCCTCATCGTGCAATGCCTTAAAACCGCTGGAACGTAAGATCGCTTTGCGCAACCAGGTAAGGCCAAAGACCAAGAGCAATCCGCCTACGACAATCCGCAAAACCGAAATCGGTAGGTGTGAGATGGCAGGTCCGAATATGGCGATGATGACAGCGAGAGTCGCAAGTCCGGCATAAACACCGCGCAGCGCGGATTTCCAATCGCGGGCAGTTCCAGCCGCAAGAACAATCGTTACCGCTTCAACTGCTTCAACTGAGCAGGCGAGGAAGACCGAGATAAATAGGGCTAAGGAGGCGCCGGACACGTCAGCCTCTTTCTATGTAGGAGCGGATGCGCTCCGGGAGTAAACGATAGAGGCGATTCTGCCATGTGCGTGCCTGCTCCAGTGGTGAGACTTGAAGAACTCGTTGACTAGATGGTGCTTCAGGGGTAGGCACCTTACGAATTGCGGGTGAAATTTGATCAAGAGCATCGGCCATTATTATGGTGCTAGATACCGCAGCTAAAACTCGCGCGAGTTGCCCGCCATCGATGGCGTCGTGATCCGATAAGACCAACTCTGTAAGTGAATCCGCGCTAGCTCGAATCTCAGCTGTCAATGGATCTTTAACCGGCGCATATGGATCAAATCTAAAATCCTCTGCGCTGACTGTTAGCGCGTAACTAGCCGTTGAGAGCAGACTGCCTATTCCATGTGCGATCTCTGGTTCTACTCCCCCATTAAGTCTGAGGTCATAGAGAATTCGTGAAGTCGCGCGAACCTGAATGATCAAATGTTCAACGGCGATAGCGCGCAGATAAAGTTTTTCGGCATTGGCAGATCTGGAGGCGGGCAACCATTTAGCGAAGACACGCGCTTCAATTACTTGGTTTCGAATCGATGGAATCTCTTCAACCAATAAACGTCCACGGGCTAGCCAACGTCCAGCATCATCCAAGGTGTATCCATCAACCAGTCCTTCTGCCATCTGAGTCATCAAGGTAGCGCAGCGATCGGTGAGCGAAGAGATGCGATCTATCGTGCGACCGGCGGGAGTCTTGGGGTGAGCGAATGTAGAAAGAGCAATCGCAATCGCGGCGCCCACGATTGTTGAGGTGAGGCGATTGATTGCAGTTGTCTCGCTGAGGCCAGGACCTAGAACGATCAACGCAGTAACTGGGACGTTGATTGCGGCTACCTCACCAAGGTGCAGCAAACGCGCACCCACAAGCGAGATCAAAACGGTGATACCTACGGTGAGGACTCCCAGACCGAAGAAATGGAGGGCCAACAATGCCGCTCCAGCACCGACCGAAGAGCCAAGAACTTGTCCCACTCCGTCACGAGTTGATTTATGAAGAGAGGAGCGGACGGTCAACGAGGCGACGACAGCGGCAACGAGGCCACCATTTTTAATGACACTGTTGCCCACCTCCCACGAGATGGATGCGGCGATAGCGGTGACTAAAACCTGTTGAATCCAGAACCAGCGAACTACGAATTGTTGTAGCAGCCGATCAAAGCGAATTCTCACAGGTTTAAGAATAGGACTTAAATGTAGAACTCAACCTCAGTCCGCTGAGAGAGCGAGCGAGTAACGACCTGATTTGCACCAATTGTGCTGCCTTCACCGATAGTGATGTTGCCGAGTACCTTGGCGCCAGCTCCCAAGATCACATTGTTCTCAATAGTTGGGTGGCGCTTTCCTTTTTCGAGCGTCCGTCCCCCGAGGGTGACGCCGTGATAAATAGTTACATCATCCCCAACGATTGCAGTTTCGCCGATTACAACGCCCATCCCATGATCTATAAAGACGCGACGCCCGATAACTGCGCCTGGATGAATTTCGACTCCAGTACGAGCCCTAGTGTGATTGGCAATTACTCGCGCCAAAAACCGCAGATTCTTCTTCCAGAGCCAATGTTCAAAGCGATGAGCCCATAGTGCATGCAAGCCTGGATAGGTCAGGGCTACCTCAATGCGACCGCGCGCAGCGGGATCTTTGCGTAGCGCGGTCTCGAGATCTTCGGAGATTACTGACATAGGTACGGAGAATTTCTTAGATCGATGGAGCGACTGGCTCGTCGATAAATTCTTTATAGAGAGGAGTTGATAGATAGCGCTCACCAAAGGATGCAAGAACAACAACGATAATCTTGCCAGCGAACTCAGGACGTTCTGCAATCTGTGAGACACCCCAGAGCGCTGCACCAGATGAAATACCTGCGAGGATTCCCTCTTCTTGACCGGCGCGCTTGGCATATGTAAATGCCTCTTCATTTGGGGCAGAGAGAACTTCATCGTAGATCGTCGTATCCAGAACCGGTGGGACAAAATTTGCACCAATTCCTTGCAGTGGATGCCCGGCAGGAGTTCCACCAGTGAGTACAGGTGAGGCTGCAGGTTGTACTGCGAAAATTTTGATGTTGGGATTCTTCTCTTTCAGGGCTTGACCGACACCGGTGATAGTTCCACCTGTTCCGATTCCCATTACAACAGCGGCAACTTCGCCATCGGTATCGTTCCAAATTTCAGCAGCAGTTGTCTCGCGGTGGATTGCAGGTCCCGCTTGATTTTCAAATTGGCGAACCAGAACGCCACCTTCTTCGGCACCGATTGCTTCAGCGGCTTCGACCGCTCCGCGCATACCTTGAGCGGCCGGTGTCAAGATGAGTTTTGCACCGAGTGCACGCAAAAGTGCGCGACGTTCCTTCGACATTGAATCAGGCATGGTCAAGAACAACCTTGTAGCCGCGCGCGGCGCCCACTGATGCAAGTGCGATACCGGTGTTACCTGATGTTGCCTCGACAATTGTTCCACCAGGCTTGAGCGCACCACTCTTCTCGGCGTCATCAACCATCGCGACTGCAAGGCGATCTTTAACCGAAGCTGTTGGGTTATAGAACTCCAACTTTGCTGCAACAGTGGCAGTGGAGGTAGGAAATAAACGTTGAATCTTTACTAGTGGGGTGTTGCCAAAAACTTCAGAAATGTTGTTATAAATTTTCACTGATTCTCCTCTTAGAGTTCTGTTACGGATGATTAGAAAGTGATGCGAGTGCGGTCAGACAATGAAGCTGATTAAAGACAGGCTGAAGAATTTATCCGCATAAAATCAATCACTCTGCGCTTAGTGAATCCAGCACTAAGTCGAGGGTGATGAGCGGCAGTCATGGAACGAAGGTAGCAGATGCTCTAGCAAGTTTCAGTGCGGAAAAAAGTATTTGCAAAGCATTCGCAGGTCGCCCGCGAGCTAATTACTCTCTATCTCACCAATTAACTTAAATTCACTCGCTCCAAGTTGGCCCTGCTTTGTATATAGCTCTAACTTTTCGCGGGTATCTGCAATGTCGAGATTGCGCATAGTTAATTGACCAATACGGTCAGTAGGACCAAAGGCAGAATTCTCGTTGCGCTCCATCGATAACTTTTCTGGGTGATAACTCAAGTGTGGGCCAGTCGTGTTGATGATCGAGAAGTCATCTCCCCGACGCAGGCGAATCGTGACGGTTCCTGTTACTGCGGAGGCCACCCAACGAGTGAGAGATTCACGGAGCATCAATGATTGGGGATCGAACCAACGACCTTCGTAGAGCAAGCGGCCAAGGCGGCGACCCTCTGCGTGATAGTTAGCGATGGTATCTTCGTTATGAATTGCAGAGATCAAACGCTCGTAGGCAATAAAGAGCAGCGCCATTCCGGGAGCTTCATAAATTCCACGTGACTTTGCCTCAATAATTCTATTTTCAATCTGATCTGCCATTCCAAGTCCATGGCGACCACCGATTGCATTAGCTTCCCGCATTAGCTCTACTGAATCCGGGAACGACTTCCCATTAATGGCTACGGGGCGACCTTGCGAAAATTCAATGGTGACATCTTCTGAATCAATCTTTACCGATGAATCCCAGAACTTAACGCCCATGATGGGATCGACAATTTCAATAGATGCATCGAGCTCTTCCAAATTTTTAGCTTCGTGAGTTGCACCCAAGATATTTGCATCAGTTGAGTAGGCCTTCTCAGTACTGTCTCGGTATGGCAAGTTGTGAGCGACCAACCACTCAGACATCTCTTTGCGTCCGCCAAGTTCAGTGACGAAATCTGCATCAAGCCATGGCTTGTAAATACGAAGCGCTGGATTTGCCAGTAAGCCATAACGGTAGAAACGTTCAATGTCATTGCCCTTGTATGTGGAGCCATCACCCCAGATTGAGCAATCATCTTGCAACATAGCGCGCACCAATAAGGTGCCAGTCACTGCGCGGCCTAAAGGAGTTGTGTTGAAATATTGCTTACCACCGGAGCGAATGTGAAAGGCGCCGCAGGCGATCGCAGCTAAACCTTCCTCAACTAAGGCTAATTTGCAATCAATGAGGCGAGCGTTCTCCGCGCCATATGCCAGCGCGCGACCCGGAATCGAATCGATATCGCTCTCATCGTATTGGCCAAGGTCGGCGGTGTAGGTGAAAGGAACAGCACCTTTTTCACGCATCCAGGCCACGGCCACGGAGGTATCGAGACCACCCGAGAAGGCGATTCCGACTTTTTCTCCGACCGGCAGGGAGGCGAGGACTTTGGACATGGGGTGAGCCTACCTTCCTCATTATTCTCAGCCAAAAATAAGGAAAATTTCCTTGTCTTCGAATCTTGATGACTTACCTTTAGACCATGACCTTCAAAAAATCTGCGATCTCTCTTGCCGCTATCGCGCTTACTCACCATCAGCGTCCTACCTGCGAACGCTGCGACAAAAGCAGCAACGACTCCAAAGCCAGCCGTATCTGGCGCGCCTCGCACTGGTGGTTTTGGTGCAGGTCATAACTCTGCAGCCTTCGCTAAGTACACCGCATGCCTAGCAAAAGCCGGAATCAAGTTGCCAGCATTTGGTGGCGGTCGTGGCTTTGGAGCACCTGGTACGAGGCCATCAGGAGCACCTGGAGCAGGAACTGGAACCACTCCTCGTCCGCGCCCAACCTTCTCTTTATCACCTACGCAACAAAAAGCATTTACTGCGTGCGCTGCGCTTCGTCCATCCTTCGGTGGATTTAATCGCGGTGCTGGAGCAACTGGTGGAGCAAGCGGCGGAGCAGGACAGGGAACAAGTCAAGGTGCGACAGGTGGAGTTGTTCCTAAGACAGGAACCAGCGCTGCTTATCTCGCCTGCCTCAACTCACATGGTCTTCCAGTTACAAGTGCTGCCCAGATAGCCGGTCTTGATAAGCAGAACACCAAGATCCTCGCTGCGCTCAAAGCTTGCGTCGGCAAGTAATTAATCAGATCGATTATTGAAAGTGGAGTTGATCGATTCTTTCGATCCACTCTCCGTAATTCGATAATTTCCGCGCCGCGAGTTTGATCGTTAACTCTTCGCGGCGCGGAAGATCCAAACGATCAATAACGCCTGCTGCGCTGCACTCATCAGTACGCAACAAAATCCAGAATCCGCAATCAGATATTCGCGCGAAGAAATCTCCGCCGCGTAGATTTTTCTCGAGTGCGAAGGCGAGCGCAATCAGACTCTCTTGATACTCCCCCGCTGATGAATAATTTTCTGGATTCACGACAATACTGACAATGGTGAGTCTCGCGATCTTCACGTCCGCAGTGGCAATTTCGCGTTTGAGATTCTCATGAAACAACGCTGGAGCCATGCACGAGGTAAGTGAATCAGTAACGCCGTCGCTCGGAATTCCGATCTCGCGAAGGTCAAAATCAGCCATTTCGTAAGGTTACTTGGATACGCTTCTGAAATGGCGATCAGCGATGCTCTATTTGAGAGAAGCCGTAAGGCGGCAATTTCATTGTTGCGCCTTGAGTCCTTATCCTGATTGGGCTCATTATTTATTTAGCGCTGCTCGACGCCTTCCGCACTAAACCTCTGAGCGCTCCACTTGCCTTGGCTGGTGATTTCATCGGCCTAGCTCTTGGTGCGATGGGACTTTTCGCTTGCTCTATAAGTTTTAAACGAGGTAAATCTTGGGGGCGTGCACCCGCAGTGCTGGCAAACTTGATTGCACTGGGCGTTGCATATTTCATGTTGTCAGGAAAGTTTTACATCGGGGCGATTCCGCTTGGGCTGCTCGCCTTCGTAACGACCGGCTCATGCGTGCTGGGATATCGAGAGTAACTACCACTCGATAATCCGCCGCTCTTCCCAGAGAAAATCCGGTCTTATCTACCGCAGGATCGAAGGTACGGGTTGCTAGCCAGACCGCGGTATCGGCTCCCTCTTCCACGGAGAGCGGTGCATCTGGTCCGCCCATATCGGTACGGGTGTGATTGGGGCAGATGGCATCGACTAATAGCCCACGGGTGCCATGGTTGGTCTCGTGAGCCAAATTTCGCACCAGGGCATTTACTCCAGCCTTGCTGATTCGGTAGGGAGCAAGTCCCCCGGCGTTGCCTGGTCCGGACATCCGACCCAAGACAGGCGCTAAAGATGATGATCCGCCCGTGCCTGGCCTCAGCCATCGCCGCACCCAAGATATTGACGATGGTAAATGTGGAGTCCAAGTTGATCGCCATAACTCGACGCCACTCTTGATCCGTTGTGCGCAGGGTCTTGGACATCTTCTCGCTCATGACGCCGTGAGCCAACATCAGGATCTCGGGGGCGCCGAAGGTGGCCAGGATTTCCGAAAATACCGCGCGAGTTGCCGCCTGATCCTCTAGATCGACCGCCCGAAATTTGGCCCCCAGTTGGGCCGCGGCGGCCGCCAATCGCTCTGGATCCTTAGCCACCAGAATCACTTCATGTCCGGCAGCCACCATCTCCTTGGCGCACTGCAGTCCGAGGCCGCGACTGCCACCCGTAATTAAGCGCAATTCCCATAAATGTGAGCCTAGAGCCATACCTCACACCTAGCCAGTCGGTGCGCTCTTGGCTAAGGCGATTAAGATTAGTTCGTACCTGATCTTCATTCGGAAGTTAACCCGTAGCGGTTGCTAATCCGAACTGATTAAGAAGCGGAGTGAGCGCCAGTGTCGGCATCTAATACCCCAGCAAATCATTTTGGTGGTTCGTTCGGACCCAATGAATGGCTCGTCGATGAGATGTATGAGCGCTATCAACAAGATCCATCATCGGTCGATAAGGCATGGTGGGATTTCTTTGCTGACTACACACCACCAACCCAGAGCACTACATCAAATGGATCAGCAGCAACTCCAGCGGCAGGCACACCTCCAATTCCAAAATCTTCCACGCTTACGACACCACCAGTTGTTCCAACTGCAACTCAAGTTGTTGTGACACAACCTGCGGCTCCAGTTGCACCAGTTATGCCAGCTGCTCCAGCAGCACCAAAACCCACCTCAGTTGTTCAAGCACCACAAGCCTCGACCTCGGCGATGCCCGCAGATCCAATCGTTAAGCCAATCCCCACTCTTGTTACCCCAAGCGCTTCTACGCTCGAACCAATTCGCGGAGTTGCCGCTCGAGTCGTGCAGAGCATGGAGGCATCGCTCACCGTTCCGACTGCAACAAGTGTGCGCGCAATTCCTGCCAAATTGATGATTGATAACCGCACCGTGATCAACAATCACCTAGCGCGTGGCCGCGGCGGAAAAGTTTCTTTCACTCACCTCATCGGTTACGCAATGATCAAAGCTCTGCGCGCCATGCCAGAGATGAATACATTTTTTGCAGAGCAAGATGGTAAGCCAGTGCTTGGCCGACCAGAACATATCAATCTTGGAATTGCTATCGATCTGGCAAAGCCAGATGGCACGCGCCAACTTCTTGTTCCATCTATTAAGGGATGCGAGGCGCTGGACTTCGGGCAGTTCTGGGCATCTTATGAAGAGACGGTCCGCAAGGCGCGTAGTGGAACACTGACCGTTGAAGATTACGCCGGTACAACTGTCTCACTCACTAACCCAGGAACACTCGGAACAGTTCACTCCGTTCCTCGCTTGGTTCAAGGTCAAGGTTTGATCCTTGGCGTTGGTGCAATGGATTACCCTGCTGAATTCCAAGGGGCGAGCGAAGAGACCCTCACCAACCTAGCGATTTCAAAGGTCATTACACTTACCAGCACCTACGACCACCGCGTAATTCAAGGCGCACAATCTGGTGACTTCTTACGTCGCATCCACGAGATCATGCTTGGCGCGGAGCATTTCTACGATGAGATCTTTGCTGCGCTACGCATTCCTTATGAGCCAATTCGTTGGGCCGTTGATTTCCAATTCTCTAAAGATGATCAGATCAGCAAGACCGCTCGCGTTCAACAGTTGATCGAGTCTTACCGCACCTTTGGTCACCTGATGGCGGATACCGATCCACTGCGTTATCGCCAACGCAGCCATCCCGATCTTGATGTTGTAACTCATGGACTTTCGCTCTGGGATCTGGATCGCGAATTTGCAACAGGTGGATTTGGCGGAAAGCCATTTATGAAGTTGCGCCGCATCCTTGGAATTTTGCGTGACTCATATTGCCGCAGTGTCGGCGTTGAGTACATGTATATGGAGAATCCAGTCGAGCGTAAGTGGATGCAAGAGCATGTTGAGGTCGGTGCTCCGCGCACCCCACGTGAAGAACAACTTCGCATTCTGCGCAAACTCAACTCTGCAGAAGCGTTCGAATCATTCTTGCAGACCAAGTACGTTGGTCAAAAGCGCTTCTCACTAGAAGGTGGAGAGTCACTGATTCCACTGCTTGATGCCATCTTGGATAGCTCTGCCAAACGCGGACTAGAAGAAGTCTGTATTGGAATGCCACACCGCGGTCGTCTCAACGTTTTGGCCAATATTGGTGGCAAGTCATACGGACAGATCTTCCAAGAGTTTGAAGGTCACTATGCCGAGAACTCCGTGCAAGGTACCGGCGATGTTAAGTATCACCTAGGAACCGCTGGAGTATTTAAAGCTGACTCTGGCGAGACCACCAAAATTTATCTGGCTGCAAACCCATCTCACCTTGAGGCGGTAAATCCAGTCCTTGAAGGAATTGTGCGTGCTAAGCAAGATATCAATGGCGTACACGAGTCATACACCGTGCTTCCTATCTTGGTTCACGGAGATGCAGCCTTTGCCGGTCAAGGCGTTGTCTCTGAAACACTTAACTTGTCACAACTCAAGGGATACCGCACCGGCGGAACTATTCATATCGTCGTAAATAACCAGGTCGGATTTACCACATCACCTCACGCAGCACGTTCATCCACGTATTCAACGGATATCGCCAAGATGATCCAGGCGCCGGTCTTCCACGTCAATGGCGATGACCCAGAGTCTGTAGTCCGAGTGGCTCGTCTGGCATTCGAATATCGCCAAGAGTTCCACAAAGATGTTGTGATTGACATGGTCTGCTACCGCCGCCGTGGCCACAATGAGGGTGATGAGCCAAGTTTCACTCAGCCGATGATGTACAAACTCATTGATGCAAAGCGCAGTACTCGTAAGTTGTATACCGAAGCTCTTATTGGCCGCGGCGATATCACTGTTGAAGAGGCTGAAGAAGTTCTTCGCGATTACCAGGCTCAACTCGATGCCGTCTATGCCGCGGTCCATAATGTTGAACCGGCTCCATCATCAAATCACGCTCCTGCGGTTACCCCTCCGGATCAGGTTGTTACTGGAGTTGCCGAGAGCACCTTGCGTCAGATCGCAGCAACACAGATCGCCACCCCAGAAGGTTTCGTCGTCCATCCACGCCTTGCACCACAACTTGCTAAGCGCAACGAGATGCTGGATGAGGGAACTGTTGATTGGGCTGCCGGTGAGATGTTCGCATTCGGATCACTCCTACTTGAAGGCCATCCAATTCGACTTGCCGGTCAAGATGTTCGTCGCGGTACTTTCTCTAATCGACATGCAGTAATCGTCGATCAGAACACCGGTGGAGATTGGTTCCCATTGCGTGGATTGATCAATGATGACAATCAATTCTTCGTCTTTGACTCGTTGCTCTCTGAATATGCAGCGATGGGATTTGAATACGGTTATTCCGTTGAGCGCGAAAACGCTCTCGTGTTGTGGGAGGCGCAGTTCGGTGATTTCGCCAACGGTGCGCAGTCAATCGTCGATGAGTTCGTATCAAGTGCACTTCAAAAGTGGGGCGAGCGTTCTTCAGTAGTTCTGCTCCTACCTCACGGTTATGAAGGTCAAGGTCCGGATCACTCATCAGCTCGTATCGAGCGTTATCTGGCGCTGTGCGCAGAACAGAACATGACCGTGGCACAACCCAGCACGCCTGCTTCGTACTTCCACTTGTTGCGTTGGCACATGAAGAATGCAGCGCGCCGCCCACTGATCGTCTTCGAGCCAAAATCAATGTTGCGTCTCAAAGCTGCAGCCTCTGGTCTGGCTGATTTCACATCTGGATCATTTAGACCACTGATCGATGACACTACGGTTACCAACGCTTCACGCGTTATCTATTGCTCTGGCAAAATCTATTGGGATCTTGTTGCAGAACGCGCAAAGCTTGGCGAGACCAGCACCGCTATCGTCCGCGTTGAACAGCTCTATCCATTCCCTATCGCAGAGTTCATCCAGGTTGCCAATAAGCATCCCCAGGCAAACTTGCTCTGGGTACAAGATGAACCTGCCAACCAAGGTCCATATCCTTTTGTCGCTCTCAATACCCTTGAGGCTTTGGAAGGTCGCACTTTGCGCCGGGTATCTCGTCGCGCAACTGCCAGCCCAGCAACGGGTTCACACCACTTGCACGAGGAGGAGCAGCACGCGTTGATTACCGAGGCATTTACTCGCTAATACGCGCTCTCTTGTAGCGAAGCAGCACGACGCCAACGATTTCATCTGGGGTGAGAGCACCCCAGTTTCGTGAATCGGTACTTGCCTCCTTGTTATCCCCTTCAACCCAGATCCCGCTGGAATCTGCTCGAATAACCCGCTTGATGAAGTGAACTCCCGGATAACTTTCGCGTTCAACGACAACGACCTTGCCTACTAGGTGTTGCAACTTCTTTGCATCCGGCGGAGATATAGGTTTTAAAGAGCAGCCAATCGCCATCGTTATACGTAGGAAGCATCGAAGAGCCGCTGACGGCGATAGCTCTTAAAGATCTAAATGGAAGGCGTGCCATGAGAGTAGTAGTCTGACACACAGGACCAACCAATCTTTATTGAAGAAGGAGCATCTATGTTCAAGCCAACTCTCGTTGGATATGCCCACTGCGATCTGCCATGCGGTATCTACGATCCAGCACAGGCAAAGATCGAGGCACAATCTGTTAAAGCTTCAATCGAGAAGTACCACGCCAGCAGCGACCCAGTCTTCCAAGCTCGCGCAATCGCGGTAAAGGAAGAGCGTTCAGAACTCGTTAAGCATCACCTCTGGGTTCTATGGACCGATTACTTCAAGGCCCCACACTTTGAGGCATACCCACAACTTAACTCACTCTTCAACGAGGCAACAAAGCTGCCGGAGCTGGCGGAACCAAGGGTTCAACCGATGTTGCAGTTGCAGATAAGTTGCTGGCAAAGATCGATGAGATCGCAGAGATTTTCTGGGCCACTAAGAAGGCGTAAGAGAATTAACTAGCGGCGCTATTGCGTGGCAGATTCTCTGCTGCGCTGCGCGCCATAAACGAAACACGATCTACTAATCGCCGTTGCACTTGTGCGACGGCGATTATTCGTTGGTCTTGGTGTACTTCGCACTCAAAGGTCAGAGTGTTATCTTCAAATTCAGTTGCTTTAACGAGAGCGCGAATCTCTCCCCCGATAGAAACCGCACCGCGCATCTGAATCGCAGCCCCAATGGTGAACGAGGTCTCTCCGGTCTCAAAAAATTCTGCGATGGCAGCGCTGCACGCCGATTCGATCACATTAAGAGCAGAGTTCGCGGCCAGCACCGGCAAGTCATTTAGCCCTTGAGCTACTCCAGTATCGAGCGGACGGACAGTGAGTGAGGCCATCCCCACCGAACCGAGTAATTGCTCCGCTTGCATGCCTAAAACTTAATGGATGCCCGCGTAAATAAGTGGAGTTATTCGCCTTCAGTAAAGTCGTGGCGAATCTCGTGGGTGAACTCTTGGGTCACTTGAATCGAGGTTGTCCCATCAAAGGCTGAAGTTAGTAATTGTCGTAGTTGAGGAGGAGAAGAACTCAACTTGGGACTGGCCCGCTAGCGCCTCGGTCTGCTGCCTAATGCGTTCGTGAAGATCTTGGGGAGCCTCTTCGTTGCAACTGCTGCGGAGCAGATTCTGCATAAAGGCGAGCGCCGCGCTCTCATGGACCATTACCTCGTTACAGTCTGGGCACTCTTGGAAATGGAATTGGAAGATCTGGTATTCCTGGTCAGATGGCAACTCGTGATCGATGAAGAGCAACAAACTTTGAAGCACCTGATCGCAAGGAATCTGATTCATGTTATTCATGATCGCCCCCTCCACGATTAAATCCTCGCTCTTTGGCGTAATCTGCAAGTGAGGCCCGAAGCAACTTACGGCCGCGGTGCAATCTCGACATCACAGTGCCCGAAGGAACGCCAACGATCTCGGCAATCTCCTTATAGGAGAAGCCTTCGACATCGGCGAGGTAGACCACCAATCGGAAATCTTCTGGCATTGCGGCAAGAGCTGCTCGCACATCTAAATCTGCGATTCCATCAAGGGCTACATCTTCGGCAGAGCGCCCCTGGTCGCTGGTGTGGCTGGCAGCGTCATAGATCTGCCAATCCTCAAGTTCGCCATCGCTGATCTGCGGACGGCGTTGATCCTTGCGGTAGGTATTGATAAAGGTTGTGGTGAGGATTCGGTACAACCAAGCCTTGAGGTTGGTACCTGGTTCAAATTGATGAAAGGAGACGAAGGCCTTGGCGTAGGTATCTTGGACGAGGTCTTGGGCATCGTGCGGATCTTTGGTGTAGCGCAAGGCAGCTGCGTAGAGCTGATTTGTATATTGGAGCGCATCACGCTCAAATCGCGCCTTCTTCTGGGCAGCACTCTCCGCGGCGCGGTCTACAACCGCGAGCTCTGAATCAGTGGCGTCCATGACGGCCAAGGCTACTCCCACACGGTGAGAACCGCCTGAGCGAACCCTTTATTCCCATGTGACCGAGGAGGCCAACGCATGTCCATTAGAAAAGGGTCTCTGGCTCCCCTAATTCGATGGGATCGATGAGCGATGGGCCATTATTCGCGGTCGAATTAACCCGCGATGAGACCGGGTATGCCGATAAACCTGCGGCTGGGTGCTCTAGCGCCATCAAGGCGCGGATCTCATGAGTGGATGTCACCTGAGGGTCGAGCCATTGACTCCAGCGATCCTTTGGCAAGAAGGTTGGCATGCGATGGTGCACCGTTGCCAAGAATTCAACTGCCGGTCGCGTAATGATCGCCGCACTCTCTTGATAGCTCCCATCGGGAGCGCGCCACCTATCCCAAATTCCTGCAAATGCGATCAGTTCTTTGCCGTGAATGAAGAATGGTTGTTTGGTCGAGTATGGACCAAGTTCCGTCGCCCATTCGTAGTAACCAGATGCCGGAATCAGACAACGACGTTGATGAAATGCGCTCTTAAAAGTTGGCTTCTCATGCACCGTCTCAGTGCGAGCATTGATCGCCTGCGATTGCGTACGCAGCGCATCCTGCGGATTATCTGACCATGGTGCAATTAGTCCCCATGAGACCGTGGCGAGTTCTCGCTTCCCCTCGCGATTATCTCGGACCACATAAATCTCGCGGGTCGGAGTGATATTCCAATCCGCAGGCAAGATGGGGCCGGCGTAATCAGTCGAAATTTCAAAGGCATCCATCAGCTCATCTTGGCTTGCGTTGAGAGCATAACGACCGCACATGAGCGTAAAGGTATCTCAGGTAGGCTTGCGATATGACGAATCACTGGCTCGCCCCTTACCGAGGGAACACTCCGGTTGAGGCGACCTTAACGATTCCAGGCTCTAAATCGGTGACCAATCGGGCGCTGATCTTGGCCGCGCTCTGTGATTCACCCTCGATTCTTGCGCCGGCCGCTCCACTCCCGCGACTCGGCACTCATGATCGCTGGGCTCAAAGCGATCGGAGTCGGGATTACAGAAGATGCCAATGGCGACCTGATCGTCACCCCTGGCACTTTGTATGGACCCGCCTCGATCGACGTCGGCAACGCCGGAACCGTTATGCGCTTTCTGCCACCAGTCGCCGCTATGGCCAAAGGAATCATCCACTTCGATGGTGATGCCCGGTCGCATGAGCGTCCGCTTGGTCCGGTTATTAAAGCTCTGGAGTCCCTTGGTGTCAGCATCGAACACGGCTCCCGCTATTCGTTGCCGATGACCATCAACGCCAATGGCCAACTCAGAGGTGGGACCGTTGAAGTCGATGCCACTTTATCGAGCCAATTCATCTCAGCACTTTTGCTTGTTGCCCCTGCGACTAAAGAGGGAATCACGGTTAAGCACGTTGGAGCTTCGCTCCCCTCACTTCCCCATATCGAGATGACCATTGCAATGTTGCGCGAAAAAGGCGTCGAGGTCACAGTCGGCGATAACGAGTGGAGCGTCAAGCCCACTGTTATGCATGGAGCTGATCAAGTTATTGAACCTGACCTCTCTAATGCAGCTCCGTTTATGGGCGCCGCGATGATCAGCGGTGGAACCGTTGTGATTCGAGATTGGCCACACATCACCACACAACCAGGTGATGACTTGCGCGAGATCTTTACGCAGATGGGCGCGCGCGTGGAGTTCCGTGGAAATGATCTGGCAATCACTGGAGATCAGATTCATGGCATCGATATAGATTTACATGATGTTGGAGAACTCACTCCTTCAATCGCAGCGCTCTGTGTCTTTGCCGATTCGCCCTCGTATCTACGTGGAATCGCACATCTGCGTACCCACGAGACAGATCGCTTAGCTGCGCTGGCAACAGAGATTAATAACCTTGGTGGCGAGGTTATTGAAGAGCCATCAGCGCTACGCATCATTCCGCGTCCGTTGCATGGCGGGATTTTTCATACCTACGATGATCATCGTTTAGCAACTGCTGGTGCCATGATCGGCCTACGCATTCCAGATATTGAAGTCGAAAATATTGAGACAACTCGCAAGACGCTCCCGGATTTTCCTGGAGCTTGGAGTGAACTTCTGAACGGTAGTCGATGACCGCTCGCGAACTAGATGAAGATGATGTTCGGATACGTCCGAAACGCTCATCGCGTCCGCGCACAAAAGATCGCCCCGATTACTCGCAAGCAGAATTAGCTCGAATTATTGCGGTTGATCGCGGCCGCAGCACAGCCTTAATCGAAGCCACCGGGATCGTCGTCACAGCGATGAAGGCACGAGAACTTGGTAAAAAATCAGTAGTTGTTGGGGATATCGTCCGAATCGTTGGGGATACCTCGGGCAAGGTAGATACCTTGGCGCGTATCGTCGCTGTTGAGCCACGCCGTAATGAACTCACCCGCACCGTCGAAGATGATGCCGGCATGGAACGCATGATTGTTTCCAACGTGGATCAATTAGGAATCGTTCTCGCTGCTGCCAATCCAGAGCCACGCCATGGTTTTGTAGATCGCGCTCTCGTGGTTGCCTTTGATCAACGCATCACACCAATCATCATCATGACCAAATGCGATCTCGCTGATCCCACTGAGTTCCTTTCAGCATATAAAGATTTAGATGTGCAGTCGCTCCAAATTCAACGAGGAGCAGATCTCACTGCGTTGCGCACCATTCTTGCTGGAAAACGAACTGTGCTCCTCGGTCATTCTGGTGTCGGAAAATCCACATTGGTAAATGCTCTCGTAGAGAGCGCGCATCGGGCGACCGGCGATGTCAATGACGTAACTGGCCGAGGCAGGCATACCTCTTCGAGTGCAATCGCACTTCCTTTAAATGACAACTCCGGATGGATCATCGACACACCTGGGGTCCGCTCCTTTGGACTGGCCCATGTCGAACGAGATCGCGTCATTGGTGCATTTAGTGAATTCGCCGAAGCTATTGAACATTGCCCCCGAAACTGCTCACATGATGAAGAGGGATGTGCCCTCAACTCGATGATTACAGATCCCAACTCTCTCGCGCGGTTAGCAAATCTGCGTGGGCTACTACGCGAAGGTAAACTGAACTCATGAGAGATCTCACCGCAGACCTACAATTAGCCCAGCGACTGGCAGATGCAGCAGATGCTATCTCTAAGGATCGCTACCAATCACTCGACCTAGTTATTGAGACAAAGCCAGACCTAACTCCAGTCACGGACGCGGATAAGGCGGTGGAAACCAAAATTCGCCAGATCTTGGCCGTAGAACGTCCAGATGACCTAATCGTGGGTGAAGAGTTCGGAACACCTGATCTCACTGGTGACAAGTACTACTGGGTGATCGATCCGATTGATGGCACCAAGAATTTCTTGCGTGGAATTCCCACCTGGGCAACGTTGATCGGGCTCTGCAATCCCGAGGGGGAGGTTGTTGTGGGAGTGGTGAGTTCACCAGCCCTTTATCGCCGCTGGTTTGCATCTCTAGGCGGCGGAGCATTTGTGAGTGAGAACGGTGGAGCTGCCAAGCAGATTCACGTTTCGCAGGTGCGAG
>CAVQBB010000013.1:0-88753 GCA_963710655.1 uncultured Actinomycetota bacterium
GGATCTCGACCTCCCGCTTCCAACTCCAACGCCTAAACGCAAAGGCGCCAGGCCCGAGGTGCGCGTCGGAAATACATTGGTTACCAGAATTAAAAGCATGACCGAACCTACTCGCGTGAGAAATACCAACACCAAGCCAACGTTCATCCCCGAAGGAAAACTAGAAAGAAATACCGAGGTACCTGCTTTGAGTCATAGCGGAGAAATTCGTCGCAAAACTTCTAAAAGAGTGAGACGTAATCGAATCAGATTTCTCTCCAGCGTCGTCGTACTTCTTCTCATCGGTGCGGCTTATTACTTCTTAATTGGCGCAGGAAGCGGGGTCTCCATCCCATCGGTCGTCGGTATGAATCAAACGGATGCAACCAGCGCGCTTTCCAGCATCGGTCTTAAAACCGTTGTTGCGCTCAAGGAGATTGATTCTGGCGTGCCTGCCGGTGAAGTTATCTCCTCCTCCCCAGGTGGCGGCGCCCACCTCAAAAAGGGCGGGACTGTTGCGCTAACGATCTCACTGGGAGCACAAGTAGTGCCGACCCCAACTCCAACACCGACGCCGACCCCAACGCCGTCCAACACCCCAACTCCAACACCAAGCTCTTCAAGTAGCCCGGTACCAGTAACTATTAAGTCCTATGTAGGTCTCACGAGCGATCAAGCGCAGAGTGAACTTACGGCACAGGGCATGGTGGTCAATCAAGCCTTCGCCTATAGCGATACCGTTGCCATCGGCGATGTAATTTCACAGACGCCAGATGGTTCTAGCCCGGTATTGCCTGGAACCACTGTTACTTTGATCGTCTCGCAAGGATCCTCGACCGTTTACATTCCAAATGTTTATTCATTATCTGGTAGTTATGCGACGACCGAGCTCGAGAATCTGCAACTCAAAGTAGTTGTTCGCAAGATCGGAAATGGCAAGCACGTCACGAACGTGTCCCCAAAGGTCGGAACTCAGGTCAAACGGGGCTCAACGGTGGTCATAACGCTCGGGTAGGCTCGTCCTATGAGTCCAACCAGCACTCCGCGCTTAACTCCTCGTATTGGAGCCCACACTCCAACCTCAGGTGGAATGGCCAAGCGATCTATCGAATACGCCCTCACTACCGAGGCCGAAGCGATCCAGGTCTTTGCATCCAATCCGCGAGGTTGGGCGATGCCCGAGGCAAATCTGGCCGCCGATACTGCCTTTAGAGATCGCGCCGCTGAGTTAGATATTCACACCTATGTGCATGCTCCATTTCTCATTAACCTCGGCTCTCCTACTCAAAGCACCTACGAAAATTCTCTCGCTTCAACGGCCTACTCACTCAAGCGCGCCAAAGAGATCGGTGCCCTTGGAACTGTCATTCATACCGGCTCTGCGGTCGATGAGACTCATGTTCCCACTGCATGGAAGCAGATCAAAAAGGGCATGATGCCTGTTCTCAAGAAATTAAAGGATGAAGATCCTTGGTTGCTCTTGGAACCGACCGCGGGACAAGGTCAATCTCTGGTTAAGAAACTCGATGACCTCATCATGTACTTTGAAGCTCTCGAATGGCATCCCAAAGTTGGCGTCTGTCTCGACACCTGCCATGTCTTTGCTGCGGGTCACGACATCGCTAAAAAAGGTGGAATGACCGAGACGCTTGATCTGCTCGTCTCGCTCGTAGGTGTTGATCGCATCAAATTAATTCATACCAATGACTCCATGGATGTCTGTGGCGCTCTTAAAGATCGCCATCAAAATCTAGGCGAAGGCGAGATCGGACTTAAGGCCTTTGAGGAGTTAATCGCCCATCCTGCCGTAGCAAATGCTCCACTCATTCTGGAAACCCCTGGTCAAGAGCCAGAGCATGGTGCAGAGATCGCGCTGCTGAAAAAAATGAGAAGCAAACGGAAGTGAATTTAAAAGAACATAAATCGATTCCGACCCTTCTTCTTCTGAGCGTCGCGCTGGTTTGGGGTAGCACCTTTGCGATCATGAAAGATTCGCTCGGCAGAATCGATGTGAACTCGTTTCTAGCGTGGAGATTTGTGATTGCAGCGCTTGGAATGGCGCTGCTTCGCCCGAAATCATTTCGCCATATAACACCTGGATTCCTATTACGGGGAATCTGCGCTGGCTTGCTGCTGGGTGCCGGATATATTTTTCAGACCTTTGGACTCACTCTCACCACTGTGGCAAAGACCGGCTTTATTACTGGGCTCTATGCGGTATTTGTGCCGCTCATTGCAGCTGCCTTCTTCAAACATCACATCACCAGGATGCAGTGGGTTGCAGTGGGACTCGCAATCACAGGGACAGCGGTCCTCTCTCTTCATGGCTTTGCCTTAGGAAGAGGCGAATTTCTAGTTTTGATCGGCGCCCTCTTCTTTGCCCTGCACATTATCGGACTTGGCAGATGGAGCCCTGGCCGTGACCCTTACGCGCTCACCATGATTCAAATGGCCACGGTGGGTCTCTTAGCCTTTCTCGCCTCTCTCAAGAGCGGTTTTCATGCCCCGCATGATCATGGCGTCTGGGTCGTCGTGATCTACAGCGCGCTCCTCGCAAGTGCCTTCGCCTTCATAGTTCAAACCTGGGCCCAATCATTTATGTCAGCAACTGGCGTCGGGATTATTCTTACAACCGAATATATTTTTGCTGCGATCTTCGGGATCGCAATTGTGCACGAGCACCTCACTTGGAGAGTGCTTGTAGGTGGTGGATTGATGATGACCGGCGTGTACCTCGCAATCCTCTTTGAGGAACCTGTTGATCATGCCAATACTCCCAGCCATGAGAAGATAACCCCATGATTGATCTGCGCTCTGACACAGTTACGAAACCAAGTGATGCAATGCGCGCTGCAATGTCAGTGGCAGAAGTAGGCGATGATGTTTATGGTGATGATGTCACCGCGAATTCACTTGAAGAGCGAGTCGCCGCGCTCTTTGGTTTTGAAGCTGGACTCTTCACACCGACCGGCTCATTAGCCAATCAACTTGCCATTCGACAATTGGTAAAACCTGGAGAAGAGCTCATCACCGAAACTTTCTCCCACATTGTTCGCGCAGAACTTGGCGCAGGTGCGGCATTTAGTGGGATTACTACGCGCACGTGGGAGTCGCCTCGCGGCTCTCTCAAAGCGTCAGATCCACTACGAATCGCCCGACCTGACTCTGGTCCTTACCAAGTTTCTACAACCGCAATTGCTGTCGAAAATACTCACAACTTCGGTGGCGGAACCGTGCAGCCTTTGGATGAGATAAAAACCCTGCGCGCCGAGTCTCTCAAAATGGGACTCACCATGCATCTAGATGGCGCTCGAATCTGGAATGCTCATGTAGCAACTGGTGTCTCATTTGTTGAGTACGGCAAATATTTTGATACCGTCTCAGTCTGCTTCTCAAAAGGGCTCGGTGCTCCAGTCGGCTCAATGGTGCTATCCAACAAAGAACGCATCGCGAGCGCACGAATCTGGCGCAAGAGATACGGTGCAGGAATGCGACAGATCGGAATGCTCGCTGCCGCTGCGCACTTCGCACTCGACCATAACATTGAACGTTTGGCCGATGATCATGCCAACGCCACATCTCTCGCGAAAGCCGTTTCGGCAGTTGCCCCGAAGGTAGTTAATCCCGCAGAGGTTGAAACAAATATTGTCGTTTTGGATCTAACGGGGGCTAATGCAACAGCCGCTGAAATCAACGCTGAACTTAAAGCCGCTGGCATTCTGGCTAGTACGATCGGACCAACGACGCTGCGACTAGTTACTCACTTGGATGTCAGCGCAGCGGACATTGCGAAGGTAAATTCGGTGCTTCCTGAACTAGTGGAGCGCGCCTTCAAAGCGTAAGAGCTCCTCTTTAAAGTGCAGCCCATAGGCATAGTTGCCCAGTTCACCACCGGTTTTCACTACGCGATGGCAGGGCACGATCGGCGCAATGAGATTACGCGCGCAGGCAGATCCAGCGGCGCGAACCGCATTAGGTGAACCAGCACGATCTGCGAGCTCGGCGTAACTCATGGTTTTACCAGCAGGAATTTTGCGCATCGCTTTCCAGACCGCTTGCGAGAATTCTGGCCCTGGTTGACGGACTTTGATCCCGTTTAAGGCGGCAAAATCTCCATCAAAATAATCTTTAATGAGATCACTGATAATCGGAATCTCTTTGACCGCTTTAAACCCTAAGTCGTAGTCGGATTTATCCAAGCGGGCACTGAGTTCGCGTAACGGTCCAAAGCCAGCAGCGAGCAAGACGTGCTCGTGAGCGATTAATTGCAAGGAACCTACCGGCGTCTTCTGACTTGCGGTAAAGAGCATTAGCGAAGCGTATTTCAAGGATGGGCCAATAGATAGACCCCAAAAATCAATAACCTTTAACGGTCGCGCAACATCTCCGCTACTAAGAAGGCGAGTTCAAGAGATTGAGTGTGGTTCAGACGAGGATCGCAGGCGGTCTCGTAACGGTTGGCAAGGTCAGCCTCAGAGATCTGCTCTCCCCCGCCCACGCACTCAGTTACATCATCGCCAGTGAGCTCGATATGAATTCCACCAGGATGTGTTCCTAGAGCCTTGTGCACTTCAAAGAAGCCACGAACCTCATCGAGGACATCGTCAAAGCGACGGGTCTTGTAGCCGCTCGGCGCCTCGTAGGTATTGCCGTGCATCGGATCGCAGACCCACAGAACGTGAGCCCCAGATTCTGTGACAGCCTTTACCAACGCAGGAAGTTTCTCGCGCACTAATCCTGCCCCCATGCGAGTGATGAAGGTCAGACGACCTGGCTCATTATCTGGGTTGAGGATCTTGATCATGGTCAGCGCATCTTCAGGCGTTGACTTTGGTCCCAACTTAATTCCGATGGGATTGTGAATTTTTGCGGCGAAATCCATATGCGCGCCGTCGAGTTGGCGAGTGCGCTCCCCTACCCAGACAAAGTGACCTGAAACATCGTAGGCATTTCCAGTACGCGAATCGATACGCGTGAGCGCCTTCTCGTATTCAAGGATAAGAGCCTCGTGGCTGGAGTAGAAATCAACCTTCTTAAAACTTTCAGGATCTACTCCTGCAGATGTCATGAAATTTAAAGCGCGACCGATCTCATTTGCCATCTGCTCATAGCGTTGACCAAAGCGAGGATCCGTTGCAAAACCTTTGTTCCACTCGTGTACTTGACGCAGATCAGCAAAACCGCCTTGGGTGAAGGCGCGTACCAAGTTGAGCGTGGCAGCTGAGGTGTTATAGACCTGAACCAGACGCTGTGGGTTTGGTTGGCGCGCTGCCTCGGTGAATTCGATGTCATTGACCGCATCGCCGCGGTACGCAGGAAGGGTTACTCCGTCGCGAGTCTCGCTGTCATTGCTGCGAGGCTTCGCAAACTGTCCCGCCATACGTCCCACCTTGATGACAGGTAAAGAGGAGGCATATTGCAGTACTGCAGCCATCTGCAGAATTGTCTTGATTCGATTTCGGATTGAATCAGCCGTGGCCGAAGCAAAAGTCTCGGCGCAATCTCCACCTTGCAACCAGAATGCTCGGCCAGCTTGTGCCTCTGCGATCTTGGCCTTGAGGTTGTCACACTCACCAGCAAAGACAAGCGGTGGCAACTTCTTAAGTTCTGCGACGGCTTGAGCAACGGCGGCGCCATCGGCACCACCTGGCCATTGCGGTTGTTGTGCCGCAACGAGGCCAGGGGTGAATATGGAATCGAGATTTGTCATGGAGTGAGCCTACGGAGGTTAGAAGTCAGCGTGACGACTAATTATCCGAAGAAGACCTCAGCTTCCGCGTAACGTGAAGGATCTACCAACTTGAGTTCGCCGGTTGCTGATGCAAGTGGAACCATCTCAATTGATGTTCCATGCAACGCAGCCATTGTGCCCCAGTTGCCCTCGTGTGCAGCTGTAATTGCGGCGAGTCCAAAACGTGTTGAGAGAACGCGATCGAAGGCGGTTGGAGAACCGCCGCGTTGAATATGTCCGAGCACAACTGTGCGAGTCTCGTGACCAGTCTTAGCCTCAATCTCCTGTGATAGCCATTCGCCGATACCAGAGAGCTTGACGTGACCGAAGGCGTCAAGGGTCTGATCCTTAACCTTCATATCGCCATCTTGCGGGATTGCACCTTCAGCAATAACGATGATGGGAGCAAAACCATCCGCGAAACGGGAGTTAACCCAAGCAGCGACCTTATCGGTTGAGAATTTAACTTCTGGGATCAATACGGCTGCTGCGCCACCCGCGATACCTGCATGCAAAGCGATCCAACCAGCGTGGCGACCCATAACTTCTACAACGAGTGCGCGGTGATGTGACTCTGCGGTCGTGTGCAGACGATCAATCGCTTCAACGGCGATATTTACAGAAGTATCAAATCCAAATGTGTAGTCGGTGTTGTTGAGGTCGTTATCGATTGTCTTTGGAACTCCGATGACCTTTACGCCGAGTGCATCGAGCTTTGTAGCAACGCCGAGAGTATCTTCTCCGCCAATTGCGATCAGCGCATCAATGCCAAGCTTCTTGAGATTCTCTTGAATTCTCTCTACGCCACCCTCGATCTTGAAAGGGTTGGTGCGTGAGGAGCCAAGGATGGTTCCGCCCTTAGGCAAGATGCCTCGGGTTGTGTTCAGATCTAGGGTGGTGGTGAGGCCTTCTAGGGGGCCCTTCCAACCATCGCGGAAGCCGACGAAGTCGTATCCGTACTCTTTAATTCCCTTACGGACTACCGCACGAATAACGCCATTGAGGCCGGGGCAATCTCCGCCACCTGTAAGAACACCAAAACGCATCTCTAACTCCAGTACTTAGGCTTAAATCTTGATTTTCGGGAATGGGCTCCCGCTGTGGTCAACGCTGACTGGCAGAGTCTACCCTTGCGCCATGACCCTTGTTGCAGGCGTGGACTCTTCGACCCAATCGGTAAAAATCGTAATTCGAGAGGCGGAAAGCGGGGCGTTAATTCGCGAGGGGCGGGCGAGCCACCCCGATGGAACAGAGGTGGATCCCGAGCACTGGTGGCAGGGGTTACAAAAGGCGATCTCTGAGGCCGGCGGCCTCGAGGATGTAGCAGCAATCTCTGTGGGCGGGCAGCAACACGGGCTAGTGGCACTAGATAGCCAGGGTACGGTCATTCGCCCGGCTCTTCTTTGGAATGACACTCGCTCGGCAGATGCCGCAGCCGATCTCAACCGCGAGGTTGGCGGAGGCCAAGCAATGGCCGATGCAGTCGGTTCGGTTCTGGTTGCCTCATTTACCGCGAGCAAAGTCCGCTGGATGGCCGATCACGAACCAGAGTTAGCGGCGCGAATCGCCGCTATCGCACTACCCCACGACTGGCTCTCCTGGAAATTGCAAGGCTCTCAGGATTTCTCGCAGCTCTTCACCGATCGTAGCGATGCTTCTGGCACTGGTTACTTCGATCCAACCACTTCAACGTATCGCCGCGATATCTTGGCTCGCGCGATAAAGAGCGAGCGGGATATTTATCTTCCACGCATCGTTGCCAGCAATGAATTCGGCGGAGCAACTCCCAGCGGTGTGCAGATCGGCGCTGGAGCTGGTGACAATGCAGGTGCTGCATTTGGAGTACAAGCAAGAACAGGCGATGTCGTTGTCTCACTCGGCACCAGTGGAACTGCTTTTTCAGTATCCGCAACACCGACTCATGATGGATCTGGTGCAGTTGCGGGATTTGCCGATGTTACGGGAAATTATCTTCCACTTGTCTGCACTCTCAATGCGGCACGAATCCTTGATGCTGCTACTCGCATTCTCGGAGTGGATTTTGATCGACTCTCGACACTCGCGCTGAGTGCCCCTGCAGGAGCACACGGACTGACACTTCTTCCATACTTCGAAGGAGAACGGACGCCGAACCGACCTGATGCCACCGGTGTGTTTGCTGGAATGAATCTGACAAACTCCAATCCAGAGTGCATTGCACGCGCCATGATCGAGGGAATGTTGTCCGGCTTAGCAGATGCAGTTGATGCGCTATCCCAACTTGGAGTTTCGATCAATCGTATTTTCTTGGTCGGCGGAGCTGCAAAGAATCCTGCGGTAGGACAAATAGCTTCAGCGCTCTTTGGACGTGAGGTAATAATCCCACCTGTGGGTGAATACGTTGCCGATGGCGCCGCCCGCCAAGCAGCGTGGGCCTTATTAGGTCACGCCCCAGAATGGGATTTAGGTAAGGTCACTCACGTGCAAAGCGATCCAACCCCACATGTTCTTGATAAGTACCGCACCCTGCGCGATGCAACAGTGAATTGGTAACTGGGTGAAGCGTACAAGTTGGATTTACTTCGCCCTCGTAAGCGTGCTCTGGGGTGTACCGTACTTATTCATTCGAGTCGCTGTAGCGCCAGGTCAATTCACCCCCGCTTTCGTAGTCTTCTCGCGAGTAGCAATTGGAGCCGCGCTGCTTATTCCCTATGCGATCAAACGCGGAGTGCTTAAGCCAGCACTTCGTCAATGGAAATGGATCGCTGCATATGGCCTAATTGAAATGGTTGGTCCCTGGGGCTTTATCAGCCAGGGTGAGACAAAGGTAAATTCAGGGTTAGCAGCACTTCTTATTGCCACGGTCGCTATCTGGGCCACGATTCTCAATGGAGCACTCGGTGATAAAACCGTTTGGCACTCCACTCGCCTCATTGGTCTGGCAGTTGGATTTATTGGTATCTGCCTCGTGGTTGGTATTGAGAGCTTAAAAGGGAAGGTAAACGTAGTTGCGATCTTGATGTTGCTGCTGGCGGCGATCGGTTATGCCATCGCTCCAACCATGGCGCGTCGAAAGATTCCACGAGATCGATGGGGCCGCAGTTAATGGACTGGCCATGTTCATCACCGCGCTTGATTTATTCACCTTTTGCAATCGCAGACTGGCCAACTCATCATGTTCGGGTTAATTCAATTTACTCACTGATAGCGCTTGGAATATTTCCAACGGCGATCTGCTTCGTACTATTCTTCAAACTCATGGCAGATATTGGCAATGCAAGATCTTCACTGGTCGCTTATGTCAATACTGGAGTGGCAGTCTTGATCGGAGTGATTGTTCTCCACGAGAAATTGACTACGGGAATAATCGTAGGGATTGCCGCTCGTACTCGTTGGATCGTATTTCGCCAGCAGAAAGCCAGTTACTCGGTAAATCCCAATCGAGCCAAAGCTTTTGGATCGCGCTGCCATTCTTTAGAAACTTTTACATGCAGATCCAAATAACTCTTGGCATCAAGAAAAGTTTCAATGCCTGCTCTGGCGCGCATTCCAATATCTTTCAATCGACTTCCTTGCGGACCGATGATGATCGACTTCTGAGAATCGCGCTCCACATGGATAGTGGCGTGAATATCGTAAAAGTTCTTTCCCTCACGTTTGCTCATCTCATCGATCGTGACCATGACAGAGTGAGGTAACTCTTCGTAGAGATCTTGGATCGCTGCCTCGCGAATTAACTCGGTGATGTGGAGCTCGGCCGCTTGATCCGTATCAATATCCTCTGGATAGAGGGATGGGGATACTGGAAGCGCCTTTGCTAAGAGATCCAGCAAGAGATCGGTCTGCTCTAAATTTTTAGCGCTTATAGGAACAATCTCATCAACCGTGATTCCAGTCTTGGAGATGAAATTGGAGACTTCAACCAATTTGCCAATCAAATCTTCACTCTTCGTGGTGTCTACCTTGGTGACAGCGATGTAAAGATGCCGGATATGACCTAATTGCTTGACGATGTACTCATCGCCCGCGCCGATCGCTTCATCCGCAGGTAGGCAAAGTAGAGCGGCATCAACCGACTCGAGGTTCTCTTGAACCATCGCGTTAAGGCGCGTTCCGAGCAGAGTCTTTGGCTTATGAATTCCAGGCGTATCCACCAAGATCATCTGGAAATCGGGGCGCGAAATAATGCCGCGAATCGGATTTCGAGTGGTGTTGGGATGACTCGAAGTGATCACAATCTTCTTGCCGACGAGAGCATTGACCAGCGTGGATTTACCGACATTAGGTCGGCCAATAACCGCAACAAATCCGGCGCGGTGCTCTGTTGTCATAGGCATAGTCTCCCATTAAACGGCTAACGGCCCAACCAACTCCATGAGATCCGCAACTGAAGTAACAATCTCTGCGGTGCGCTCCCCGATAAGTCGATGACACCCATCGCTCGTTGGAGAATTAATTGGTCCCGGAACTGCAAAAACCGGTCTAAAAATCTCTGCAGCATCACGTGCGGTGCCTAAGTGAGCCGCTTCGAAAGGCAGCTTCAACAACAACCGTGGCACGAGAGATCCCAGCAATAAGTCGATTGCGAATCAAAAACCTGGCAGGTATGGCGTGCACATTCGGCAATACCTCCGAGAGCAGCAAACCGCCTTCGAGAATCTGACGAAAGAGTCGATCATTTCCACTAGGGAAAATTGAGTTAACTCCACGAGCCAAGGATTGCGATGGTCTCCCCTTCTGCAACAAGTCGCACCGCGATGAGCCGCGCTATCTATGCCGTATGCCCCACCGCTTACCACGCTCCATCCGCGATCAACTACACCTGCCGCAAAATCGCCAGCAATACGCGAGCCGTAGTCACTCGGGTTTCGAGTTCCCACAATTGCTATTGAGTTCTCTGCATTTTCAAGGGCTTCACGATTACCGCGGCCGATAAGCGCGATAGGCGGAGCTTTCAGATCTTCGAGAGAAGCAGGCCAATCTGAATCTTCCCGCGAAATAAGGAAGGCACCAATACTTTCAAGCTCCTCGAATAATCGTTCCCCATTCAGAGAGGCAAGGGCTTCCTGTAGAGATTTTCCTCCACGTTTGTTCTCTGCATACTGACCTGCTCTTATGCGATCTAGGAATTCAGAGGCTCCATACTGGCGATAATGCGTGCTCCAGATTTCATTCCCGCCTTCGAAGAGGGCAAGTAGCAAGAGATGCTCTGTCACCTCTAATGGGCTCACAGTATCTGGGAGCCTTCTCGCAGCCGATGTGCATCTTGCACATCTTGTAATCCCGGAATTGTTGAACCTCGCCGATCAGCAATTGACCAAGAGGTGCGTAGAACCTTGTGATAACCGCGAGCGCTCAACCTTTCGTGATCGAGTTCGGCATGAAGAAATGCCATCGCCTCTCGGCTAGCTCGATATTTATGACGCAACTGACTAGCTGGAATTCTTGAGTTGAGTTTCCAAGATTCTGCTTTAAATCTCTCGGCCGCGACTTCGCGACCTTGGATGACTCTGGCTCTCACAACAGCGCTTGATTCCCCAGGTTCAATGGCAGACAACTCAACGCGAGACGGAACTTCTACATAGGATCGAATATCAATTCGATCTAGCAAGGGGCCGGAAATCTTCTGCATATAACGCCTAATTTGAACAGATGAACATGTGCAAGCCAGACCTCTCCCGTTGAATCGTCCGCATGGACATGGGTTTGCGGCAAGAACCAGTAGGAAGTCCGCGGGAAAGGTGATGGTTCCAGAAACTCGAGAGATGGCAACAGTCCCTGACTCCAAAGGTTGGCGAAGTGCATCAAGGACCCCCGCGTTGCACTCCGGGGCTTCGTCGATGAAGAGCACCCCCTTGTGAGCAAGTGAGCAAGCCCCCGGGCGAATTGAATGAGCACCCCCTCCCACCATTGCGGTAGATGTCGTCGTGTGGTGTGGGGCGACAAAGGGAGGAGTTCGGGAATCCACCTGTCGCTCTGCTAGCGCTCCCGCTATCGAATGGATAGCTGCAACTTCCAACGACTCTTGAGAGCTAAGTTCTGGCATCACCGAGGGAATTCTCTCTGCCAGCATTGTCTTTCCAGTACCTGGAGGTCCCAAGAAGAGCAGATGGTGTCCACCGATAGCCGCAATCTCAAGTGCAAATCTGGCAGACCTTTGGCCGACTACTTCGCTCAGATCTTTTATCTCTGGCACGTGAAGAACGGGTTGCTTCAGATCAACGTCGGGAATCACCCCCTCCTCAAGGTATTGAAGAACCTGGCTCAGGTGAGCAAAGGGAATCGGTTTAAGTCTTGTGAGACCTCGCGTCTCTGTGAGATTCTCCGCAGGAATAATTGCACTCTCAATCCCCAACTCCTGTGCGGCAATAAGAGCCGGCAGTACACCACGGATTGGTTTGATTGATCCATCTAAAGAGAGCTCTCCCATGATTACTTGAAAATCGTGGTTGACCTTTGTAACAACCCCCTGCGCGATAAGCAATGCAACTGCTATCGGAAGATCAAAGCCTGAACCGCTTTTATGCAACCACGCTGGGGAGAGTGAGACAGTCACCCGCTTGTTAGGCCACTGCGCTCCTGAATTATGTAGCGCCGAACGCACTCGCTCCTTCGACTCCATGAGTGCGGCATCAGGAAGCCCAAGGAGCGAATAGCCCGGTAATCCATCGGAGATATCAACCTCTATGTCAACGAGTTCACCGTGCAATCCAATAAGTGCAATGCTTTGAGTGCGGGCAAGAGTCACTACAAAACTCCCGCACGATACTCAACCTCAGGCTTTAAACCGCTCCTAAAGTGAACTGCAGCACAATCAATTCTGTAGTCAGCCCCCCACTGATCATGAGTGGCGATCCATGCCAAAGCTAGCCACTGTAATCGAAGAGCTTTGATAGGAGTGATGGCTTCGAGGGGGTGGCCATATCGTGAACTAGTCCGACTCTTCACTTCTACAAATAAGAGCATCCCTCCATCGCGTGCAACGAGATCAATCTCGCCCTCTTTTATTCGCCAGTTTCTGGCAACGATTGCGATTCCTTGCGCTTCTAAATAGGAGGCGACCAGGGTCTCCCCATCTGCGCCAATTCTTTGTAATGCTCGCGCCATATGGCAAAGGTAATGAGAGTGAAAAATAACTCAGTTGTGCAATGAGCACCTTGTTGAAAATAATTACCTGTTGATAGAAATAGCCGCAATATTTGCAAAGCTCTTCCGATGAATCGGCGAAACACCCAACTCCCCCAGCGCCTTGCGTGTGCGCCGCGGTGATGTAGCCCTTATGTTGGGCAAATCCATAACCGGGATATTGAGAGTCAGCGGTCGATCATGATCCTGTCGCGATAGACCTTGGCCAAGATAGATGCTGCGCTAATACTGAGCGCTACTTGATCGCCCTTCCAGACGGCAAGATTCGGGATTGCTAAACCCTCGATGGCATAACCATCGGTTAAGACATATTCGGGTTGAGTTGAGAGCGCGTTGATAGCACGACGCATCCCTGCAAGATTTGATTTGTGAAGTCCTACTCGATCTATCTCTTCAGGGGATATTTCGATAATTGAGTAGGCCAGAGCCTCGGCCTGGATCACTTCAAAGAGCTCTTCGCGTACTTTTTCAGTTAGAGCCTTTGAATCGCGAACGCACGAAAGCTCTTGCGAGTTGGGGTTCTGCAGAATTACTGCGGCTACTACAAGTGGACCGGCACATGGACCGCGGCCAGCTTCATCGACTCCAGCAATGCGCGAAATTCCACTTTCACGAAGAGAGCTTTCAATCCCCACCATTAGGGGCTCTTTTTAACCGGAACCTTCGATAAGTCGTGGCCTACAGAGAGGAATTTGAAATGATTAATAGGCCACACAACGAATTCGGCTCGACCCACTACATCACTCAACGGAACGAATCCTTTATGGACATCGTCGGTGTGGAAACGTGAATCAGCACTCGCTGCACGGTGATCACCCATTACCCAGATAAATCCTTTAGGCACGGTGATATCAAACTTGGAATCACTCGGAGTATTTCCGGGGTATAGATAATTCTCGTTAATAGAGACGCCATTAACCTGCAGTCGTCCTTTGGCATCGCAGCAGACAACATGATCGCCACCGACACCGATTGTGCGCTTAACAAGATATTGGGTAGCTGGGTCAGGAAGAATTCCAACGTCAACTAATCCGCGCTTCAATTCACGTGTTACAACATTTCCACTTGGAGCAGGAGGTGATCCCAACCAATTTGCGGGATCCTTGAATACAACAACTTCTCCGCGACGAATATCGCTAAATAAAGCCGAGAATTTATTGACGGCAATGCGATCGCCAATGCCCAAGGTGTTCTGCATCGAACCAGAAGGCACGTAAAAGAAATGTATAAAGAAGGTCTTGATAATGACCGCGACTACCAGCGCCGACACAACAATGATCGGAACTTCTCGAAGTAGCGAACCCTTCTTGGGAAGGCGCATTTTAAGAGTGATTAAGCTTGTTCAGCTGGAGTTTCAGACTCAGCAACAACCTCTTCAGTGGCTGCAGGAGCTTCGACAACTGCCTCAGGAGCGGCTACCTCTGCAACAACTTCTTGCTCGATAACTGCCTCTGTAATGATCTCTTCAGTAATTACTTCCTCAACGATCACATCTTCAACAATTACATCCTCGACGATGAACTCATTGTTAGCGCCACGACGCTCTTTAATCTTGGCAGCCTTACCGCGTAGATCGCGGAGGTAGTACAACTTGGCGCGACGGACATCTCCACGGCGAACCATTTCAAACTTTTCGATAACTGGGGTGTGTACTGGGAAGGTACGCTCAACGCCAACTCCGTATGAAAGCTTGCGGATTGTGAAGGTCTCGCGGACGCCTGAACCCTGGCGGCGGATAACTACGCCTTGGAAGACCTGGATACGGCTCTTGGAACCTTCGATAACACGAACGTGGACCTTGATCTCATCGCCAGAGCGGAAGTTAATAATGCCCTTTTTGAGCGAGGCGGCATCAACCGCATCCAAAACGTTCATGGGTAATCCTTTGCTTGTGGGGCCCCCTTGAGAGGGTCCGTCATGTAGAAAGAGTTGCTGAAGGTCGTATCTTGCCACATGGGGGCAGGGCTAGCCAATTTCGTGGGTCAACAGGGCGTGGAGGGCCGGTCCGGCTGCGATCACCATGGCCTCCCCCGCCGGCGCCGCCATTTCTGCCCGTCACCAAGGCGCCAGCCTCGCGGGCGATGAGCCCTCCAGCGGCCAAATCCCACTCCTTCAGCCCAGTTTCAAAGTACCCATCAACCGCCCCACTGGCCACGTGGCAGAGATCTACTGCCGCAGCCCCATTTCGGCGAATATCTCGGACCCTCGGAATCAAGTGAGCAATCATCTCCCCCTGACGCACCCGCTCAGCGAGGTCGTAGGAGAAACCGGTCGCAATCAAGGAGTCGCTCAAGGTATCGGCATTGGAGACGTGAATCTTGCGATCATTGAGGTAGGCCCCACCACCACGACTGGCGCGCCACAAAGAGTTCAAGGTTGGCGCATAGACGATCCCGATAAGAACACCTTGATCGTCCTTAGCAGCGATGCTGATATTCCAGCCTGGAAGGTTGTAAAAGTAATTAACGGTTCCATCGATTGGGTCGATTACCCATGTGATACCAGAGGTCGATTCGCGAGCCGCTCCCTCTTCACCGATGATTCCATCGCCTGGTCGCGCAGCCAATATTTCACTCACAATTAACTTCTCACTCGCATGATCCATATGTGTTGCAAAATCACGTGCAGAACTCTTCTGATTTATATCGAAGGTATCAGGGCGATTTGAGAGTAATTCTCCAGCTTTCTGCGCAATTCCTTCTGCGAGCACAAGTAGCTCATCAATTAACTCGGTTTGCCCACTCTGCTTCATGGATAGAATCTAGGTATGTTTTCACCGTATCGCAAACTTTTCGCGGTACCGGGTGCGTTACGTTTCTCAATCGCAGGCTCAATCGCGCGATTGCCTATCTCGATGACTTTGCTCTCGATCACCTTTGTTATTGTCCATATCAAGCACTCCTACACGCTGGCAGGAACGGTCTCGACAGGCGCCGCCCTCATATCAACGGTATTTAGCCCAACCTGGTCTAGATATGCCGACAGGCTGGGCCAGCGAAAGGTGCTCCGATTCACCATCCCTTTTTATATAAGTTTCGACCTAGTTTTTCTCTTCGCTATCTATAACCACGCCCCTACATACATCTGGATGACCGCAATCTTTCTGGCGGAGATCTTTCTTCCTAACGTAGGTGGATTAACGAGAAGACGTTGGCTTTGGGTACTCGGAGAAGATCGCGCACTCATTAACACGGCATATTCGTATGAGGCGCTAATGGATGAAATCATTTTCATTGTAGGACCGATTGTCGCCACATCTGCCGCCACATTCATATCTCCTGCCGCAGGAATGGCAATGGGTTTTTCATTCATGGCAATCGGAACGACTCTCTTCATCTCACAACGCTCTACTGAACCGGCTCCCTTTAAACCAGATGAATCAAGTGCAAAAGGATTCGTCCTCGCCTTGCCGATTGTGCAAGCGGTATTTCTTCCCTTTATTTTTATCGGTGCTTTCTTTAGCTCAACAAATCTCGCCGTAGTGGGTTATGCGCAGGAGCATCACGACAGTGCTTACACCGGATTAGTGCTCGCCATTTGGGCCGCAGGCAGCGGTGTCGCCGCAATATTTAACGGCTCCATAAAGTGGAAACTCAAAGATGCCTCTCGCTTTCGGATTAACCTGATTGCGATTGCAGTACTTTCAATTCCATTCTTCTTCATCCACTCGATGGTGATTTTGGCCGCCGCGCTCTTTCTCTCGGGAATGGGTGTGGCCCCACTCATCGTCGCTGGCTATGGGGTAGCAGAGAAATCGGTGCCGGCCGAAAAAGTTACTGAGACTCTGGCTTGGGTAATTGCTGGACTATCCCTAGGCGGCGCGCTCCCTGGAACCCTGACCGGACACATTATCGATTCACGCGGCGCGAGTAAGGCCTTTATCGTGCCCATCATCTGTCTCGTCTTGGCTAATCTGGGAACGCTCCCCTTTCTACGCACCTGGCGCAAGATTGCTGATCACTGAGGTCGATGACTGAGAGATCCCATACTTCCACCCGCAGTTGTGGCACTCTTTGCTCGTGAGCGATCTACGGTTAATTGGACGATCTGAAGATGGCAGCGAGTTAGAGCTGCAGTCACAGGATGGAACCACTCATACTCTTCGTATTAGCGATCAGCTACGAGCATTGGTGAACCAACCTCGCCTAGTCGCAGTTGTGCCATCTGATGAAGAGACCACCGTTACCGTAAAAGAGATCCAAGCCAGATTGCGCAGTGGTGAGAGCATCGACTCCATCGCTAGAACCACTCAGTGGTCGACGGAGAAGGTAGAGAAATTTTCAGGTCCCATCTTGCAGGAGCGAGCCTATGTCATTGGACTTGCTCTCGCGGCACAACTTCGTCGCGAGAAATATGCGCCAACACTTTCCGCAGCCACGATTGCTCAACTCTCTCCGCGCGGAGTTGATATGGAGCGAGTCGAGTGGAATACCTGGCGCAACTCTGATGGCTCATGGAATATCGTCCTTTACTACCCCACAAAAGATGGCTCGATAAGCGAAGCGAATTGGACCTTTGACCTGGCAAATCGCAGCTTAGAAGCGCTCGATGACGGTGCGGCATGGATCGCTGGCGATGAGATCGATTCACGCCATCAAACTCCATCGCATGGAATCGTCTACCCCACCACTCCGGCTCCGCGCCTGGTTGCGGTACGTGAAAACGGTGACGAGAAGACCGTCTTCAGATACTCCAAGAATTTCTAGTCTTGATGCAATCATCGATACCGGGCCGAGCGTTTCATCTGAGGTAAGTGAGGCAGAGAAGCGAGATGGCATCACCAAACGACTCAAGATCCCTTCATGGGATGACATTATGTTTGGTGGATCTAAAGGAACTTCAGAAGAGGAATAACGGTCTCTGATTCGGTGATCCCACCGTGGTGACCTACCATCGCCGACTCCTGCGAAATTCGAGTTGGGTCAATCAAAATAACCTCATCGTTTGCAATAACTATTAAATCACCCATTCGATCAAAACTATCCTCTGATATGTGGCTGCCGAATAGCCCTGCACTGATCGCCTCTGATTTTGAATGAACCGCAGCCCTATTCCCCAAAAACTCTCGCCACTGCACCAGAGTCTCTTCAAGAGCGCCATCTCTTAGGTAAATGTGGCGAGCGCGTGGTTCACCGCCAACCAGCGTTACGTTCTGCATCAGATTGTTCTCAACACCCAAAATAATCTTCTCACTTACATTTACCATGCCGTGATCAGCGGTGACGTAGAGATCTGTATTACGTGGCAGACGATCACGCAATTTCCCGATCAAATCCGCAACCTGCGAGAGCGCAGTAAGCCACTTCTCGCTACCCACGCCATCGTTGTGCCCGGCGTGATCAAGGGCGTTGATATACAAATAAGTAAATGAGTTTGGTTCTGCTAAAGCACGTACGGCTGCTTCAACCATCTGTTCGGCGTGATTTGCTCCAACATAATCTGCACCACGAAGTGCAGCTTGTGTGAAGGCGCTTCCTTCATATCGCTTCTCTGCAATATTGGTTACGGTGATTCCATGTTCCTTAGCGCGTTCAAAAAGAGTTGGAACCTTCTGCCAGAAGAGCGGATCAACGCGATCATCCCACTTGAGCGCATTCAACAAGCGTCCAGGCGTTCCTGAGTTTGGGACGCGCACGGTGTAGCCCAACATTCCATGCACTCCAGGTAATTCACCTGTTCCTAAACTTGTCAGATTTGTAACCGTTGTAGATGGGAAGTGCGATTGCAATGAGTGTGCGGTTATGACTTGGTTAAAGATTGGAAATTGAGAGGAATATTTCTCAAGTGATGTAGATCCCATTCCATCGACCAGCAAGAGAGCGCTGCGGCGAGATGGCGAGAGGTTAAGTTGATTATCAACCCCCGGGAGTCCGAGAGAGGCAAATATAGATTGCGACAGATCTGCCAGTCCTAAGCCCACATCCCCATCCTGCCGTAAATTGCGTGGCAAGATACGCGCCATGGCACGCACCCCTAAAGCCGTTCTCCCAAAGGCTGGAGAGAACCCAGGCAAGATCGTGGATATCGACGTCTCAAAAGAGATGAGCGATTCATTCCTCGAATATGCCTACTCCGTTATTTACTCGAGAGCTCTTCCTGACGCCCGCGACGGTCTTAAGCCGGTTCAGCGCCGCATCTTGCACCAGATGTTCGACATGGGACTTCGCCCAGACAGGGGTCACGTCAAGTGTGCTCGCGTCGTCGGTGAGGTAATGGGTAAGTTGCATCCGCACGGAGATGGTGCGATTTATGACGCGGCAGTTCGCCTAGCTCAACCGTTCACGACGCGTCTGCCCCTGATCGATGGTCACGGAAATTTCGGCTCTCTCGATGCCGGTCCCGCCGCAATGCGTTATACCGAGGCCCGTTTGGCGCCAGCAGCGATGGCGATGGTTGATGAGGCCGACGAAGACACCGTGGACTTTGGTGGAAACTATGACGGTCAACTACTAGAACCCCTGGTACTTCCGGCCGCATTTCCTAATCTCCTTGTAAATGGAGCAACGGGAATTGCGGTGGGTATGGCAACCAACATGCCGCCACACAATTTGGGCGAGGTGGTTGCCGCGGCAAAACACCTCATTGATAATCCCAAAGCGACTCTCAAATCCCTCATGAAGTATGTCCCTGCCCCAGACTTTCCGACCGGCGGCGAGATTATTGGTCTTGAGGGCGTCGCAGATGCTTACGCAACGGGTCGCGGTTCGTTCAAGGTTCGCGCCACCGCCGTCATCGAAAAAGTCACCTCCCGCAAGCAAGGCATCGTTATTACGGAGTTCCCATACAACATTGGACCTGAAAAGGTCGTTGAGAAGATCGCAGATCTCGTTAAGTCAAAGAAAGTTCTTGGGATCTCGGACATCATTGATCTCTCCGATGGCCAGCAGGGAACAAAGGTCGTTATTGAGATTAAAAACGGTTATGAACCAGAAGAGATTCTTGAGAAGCTCTACAAGTTAACTCCTATGGAGGATCAATTCTCTGTTAACGCGGTCGCCCTCGTCGATGGTAAGCCACAGACCCTGGGTCTCAAGGAGCTGCTCGAAGTCTTTATTGCTCATCGCATCGAAGTTGTGCGCCGCAGATCGGAATTCCGTAAAGCTAAGGCGCAGGGGCGATTGACACTGGTCGATGGCCTTCTGAAAGCGATTATCGATATCGATAAAGTCATCAAGATTATTCGTGGATCAGAGGATGCACAGAGCGCAAAAGATGCCCTCATCAAAGGCTTCAAGTTGAGCGATGAACAAGCTACCTACATTCTGGATATGCCACTTCGCAGACTGACAAAGGTCAGCAAGCTGGAGCTCGAGACAGAGCAGAAACAACTCAGCGAAACTATCGCTGCGCTCAAGACACTTCTCTCCAGCGAGGCGAATATCAAGGCTCAGGTCGCTACTGAGTTAACTGCCGTCTCAAAGAATTTTGCAACGCCACGACGAACTCGAATTGGTGCTGCTTAACAAAACTACAGCTTAGGCATCGATCCGATCGCGGTCGATCTCTGCAGTTGAAATAAATTCTTTTCGAGGCGCTACCTCGTTACCCATCAGCAGTTCAAAGATGGCTTCAGCGGCCTTGGCATCGTTCATTGTTACCCGACGCAAGGTGCGCTTCTCTGGATCCATAGTCGTCTCGCGCAATTGATCGGCATCCATCTCGCCAAGTCCTTTGTAGCGTTGAACCGGCTCTTTCCAACGCTTGCCACTCTTGGTGAGATCAGCCAGCAATTTCTTCATCTCATCATCAGAGTAGGTGTAATAAACCTCACCACGTTTACCACCGATAACATCGATTCGATGGAGTGGTGGAATTGCGGCAAATACTCGCCCATCTTGAATCAAGGGGCGCATATAGCGATAGACCAGGGTGAGCAAAAGGCAGCGAATATGCGCCCCATCTACATCTGCGTCTGACATCAAGATAACTCGACCATAACGCGCATCCTCTAAATTAAAGGATGCACCAGAACCAGCTCCGATGACCTGGATGATGGAGGCGCATTCATTGTTCTCCAGCATCTGAGAGAGAGATGCCTTCTGGACATTCAAAATCTTTCCGCGAATCGGCAAGATGGCTTGGAACTCTGAGTTTCGAGCGGCTTTGGTCGTTCCAAGCGCCGAATCTCCCTCAACAATAAAGAGTTCGGTTCGTGCCGTGTCATCAGAGCGGCAATCCGATAACTTTGTGGGCAGCGAACTATTTTCTAGCGCGCTCTTGCGACGTTGTAAGTCTTTATGTGCTCGAGCAGAGATGCGAGTGCGAGATGCCGCTGCAACCTTTTCCAAGATGGCACGGCCTGTTGCCTTATCGATCCGCTTCGTTGAATTAAAGAAATTCTTAAGCTCATCTGTAACAACGCTGGCAACGATCTTTGCAGCTGCGGCTGTTCCCAAAACTTCCTTGGTCTGTCCTTCAAATTGTGGTTCGGACATGCGAACAGTTACGACCGCCGTCAATCCCTCAAGCACATCATCCTTGATGACATCGGCCTCATTGTTCTTCAAAGTCTTTGTTGCACGAAGTGCATCATTGAATGCCTTGGTGATCGCGCGTTCGAAACCTTGAGTATGCGTTCCACCTTTGGGAGTTGCGATGATGTTTACAAACGATGACATAGTGGTCTCAAAGGCATTGCCCCACTGCATAGCGATGTCGACGCCCATAGTCCGATTAACCTCGGTCGGCATCATGTGGCCTTTATCGTCCAAGACCGGAACGGTCTCGGTGTACTCGCCACTTCCGGTTAAACGAATAACTTCACCAATGGGTTCATCAGGGCGCAAGAAGGTACAGAACTCAGAGATACCTCCCTTGTGAAGGAAGATCTCAGATGTCTTGGATTTGCCGCGATTATCGTTAACGGTGAGTTGCAGACCTGGCACCAGATAGGAGGTCTGGCGAGCGCGAGCATGAATATCTTCGATAGAGAGTTCTGCCTCTTTGAGGAAGATCTGCTTGTCGGCCCACCACTTGGTCCGAGTTCCAGTGACTTTGGCAGGAACTTTGCCGATAACCCGCAACCCTGATTTCTCCTCAAAAGGAGCCTTGGGGCCATCCCCATCAAAAATGCCGGGTGTTCCCCGTTGGAATGACATCCAATAAATTTTTCCGTCGCGATCGACTTCAACATCAAGGCGTGAGGCCAGCGCATTCACCACAGATGCTCCAACTCCATGGAGTCCACCTGATGCGGCATACGATCCCCCACCAAATTTGCCACCAGCATGGAGCTTAGTCATGACGACTTCTACACCGGTAAGTCCAGTCTTTGGCTCTTTATCCACGGGAATTCCACGACCATTATCGTGAACTTCAACCGATCCATCAGCCTCTAAATTGATCTCAATCTTGGTGCAGTGTCCCGCGAGCGCTTCATCAACGGAGTTGTCGATAATCTCCCACAGGCAATGCATAAGACCACGGGAATCAGTAGTACCGATATACATGCCGGGACGTTTGCGAACCGCATCAAGGCCCTCGAGGACTGCAAGATCTTTGGCGGTATAGCCATTTGCAGTAGTCGTGCTTTTATCATCGGTCGCCATGAGGCGCAAGGTTATCGGGCAGATTTGCCATAAATCGCTTATTGAGAGAGAAAATGGATAGTTTTTTCTGTGAATTTAAATAAACAAGCGCAAGTGGCGTGCGGGGAATAAACTAACCGTGCTTTACTGTTCCACTATCGCAAGAAGAAGTTAAGCAGACCGCAAGCCACACAGAAAAGGAGAAGTCGATGACCGAGCAGTTGATCCTCGAACCTACCCCTCTAAATGCAATTGATCGTTGTGACCGTTGCGGAGCACAGGCCTATGTTCGTGCCACATTACTGAATGGTGGAGAGTTACTTTTCTGCGGACATCACGCTAAAGAGTATGCCGCTGGTCTTAAGCCTCTAGTGGCTAAGATTCAAGACGAGACAGCGAAGTTGATTGAGACACCTGTAGTCGCTGAATAACCTGTTTTTTATCACCCCCAAGCGGTTGGTTTCACGCTTGGGGGTGAACTATTTATCGAGCGGGAAAGAAAATATTCTCAACAATTAAAGAGACTGCGTAGAGCCAATTCTCTTGATCCATATGGTTTGTCGTGAAGTCATCTACCGTGCGACCAAGGGTATATGCCTGAAACATTACGGCAGCGGTACGTGGGTGGAGTAGCGGATTTCCTAGCCCGCGAGCCTGCAAATCGCGATATAAATCAGCGATGCTCTCGGTCAAACGCTCCTGCTCCTGACCCAGCGCACTAGCCATTCTCGGATTATGCATAACCTTTGAAATCGCAGTTAACCGCTCAATTCGAGTATTGGAGAGCTCTGGCGCTTGGAAGGTCTTGGATACCTCCGTCAATCGGATTACGAGTTCATCTCGATTGCTAACTTCCGCAAAGAGGTCAGTCAGAATTTCAATGGATCGGTCGACATAACTGGCAAAGCGTCGCACTTGTGCGAGCTCTAAGAGCTCGGCGAAGTCTTGAAAGTGGTGGTATAGAGATCCTCGAGATATGCCAGAGATCTCTAACACCTTCTCGCTAGTTATTTCATCAAGGGTGAGATTGTCGAGCAGCACAACTACAGTCTTGATGAGCTCTTCCTTGGTCGGATGAATGCCTTTTCTAGCCTCGCGTTCTTGCGCGCTGAGTGAAGCCATTATTAATTCCTTCTCTTCACAAATCTGGTTAATCGATTATTCGCGTCGTCGCTCAAGTTGCCGACTCTAACCACCCAATGTGACGGAAACAAGGAATCTAGGGTTAAAGTTTGAAAAAAGTGTTAAAAGGTGAGATTTTACCTAGAGAATCTGTCTAATTTTGAGGTGTTTCAGCGATCATCTCTTTATGTGAGCCATCGCAGAAGGGCTTCTCCTTGCGACCTTCCGCATCCACAGAGTTTGAAGTCAGTTTTAGTCTCGATGATATTTCCATCTTGATCGACAAAGTCTGCGGTTCCAGTAAAGCGCATTGATCCACTTTTGGGATTGCGATATATCTTGGGATTCTCACTCATAAGGCGCCTGAATTACAGTCAAAGATTAATCTAAGTAATCGCGGAGAACTTGGGAGCGCGATGGATGGCGCAACTTAGACATGGTCTTGGACTCGATCTGACGAATACGCTCACGCGTAACTCCGTAGACCTTTCCAATCTCATCCAAGGTCTTTGGTTGACCATCGGTTAATCCAAAGCGCATCGCAACTACACCCGCTTCACGCTCAGAGAGAGTGTCGAGTACTGAGTGAAGCTGCTCTTGTAACAAGGTGAAGGAGACCGCATCGGCAGGAACGATCGCCTCGGAGTCTTCGATCAAGTCACCAAACTCTGAATCGCCCTCTTCACCCAATGGAGTGTGAAGCGAAATCGGCTCGCGACCATACTTCTGAACTTCTACAACTTTTTCAGGAGTCATATCAAGTTCTTTTGCCAACTCTTCAGGGGTAGGTTCGCGACCAAGATCTTGCAACATCTGGCGCTGTACGCGGGCCAACTTGTTAATGACCTCAACCATGTGAACCGGAATACGAATTGTGCGAGCCTGGTCGGCCATGGCGCGAGTGATCGCCTGACGAATCCACCATGTTGCATATGTAGAGAACTTATAACCCTTGGTGTAATCAAACTTCTCAACTGCACGGATGAGACCCAAGTTGCCCTCTTGAATCAGGTCAAGAAATAGCATTCCACGTCCGGTATAGCGCTTTGCGAGCGATACAACCAAGCGCAAGTTGGCCTCTAGGAGGTGATTCTTAGCGCGACGACCTTGGAGCACCAATTGCTCATATTCACGCCTTAGCTTCTTATCCAACTTCTTATCGTGAGCTAACTTCTCTTCAGCAAAGAGTCCAGCTTCAACTTGTAGTGAGAGCTCAACTTCCATCTCAGCGTTGAGAAGTGGCACGCGGCCAATCAACTTGAGGTAATCCTTTACAGGATCTGCGGTAGCACCAGCAGTAAGAACGGTCTGCGCTGGAGCATCATCTTCTTCAGAATCTTTAATGGTGAAGGCATTCTCTTCATTTTGAGATTCTTCCGCGACATTTACAACACGGATCTCAGCCTTCTCTTCTTCCTCAGCAACGATCTCTTTAACTTCTTCAACGAGCGTGTCGAGATCTTCTAATTCGATCTCTTCTAGTTCGACTTCTTCGCCATCAATCTTAGTGATTACTGGTGCTGAAACTATTACTGGTTCAACTTTAGGAGGATTTTTTAGCGCTTCTTCAGCAGCCTTACGTGCCTCTAACTCAGCTTTAGTTGGGAAACGATGTGCAGCTTTACGCTCTGCTTTAATGCGCTCTTCTTCCTCGCGCTGCAATCTCAGGGCTTCAATCTCAGCCTTTGTCGGAAAGCGATGTGGACCCGAAGAAACTTTTTTCGCAACAGCTTTCTTTGCCGGCGCCTTCTTAGCGGCCACTTTCTTGGTGGCGGCTTTCTTTGCTACCGGAGCAGCCTTCTTTGCTGCCACTTTTTTGGCAACGCTCTTTTTAGCTGTGGTACCACTTGCCTGGTCGCCTTTTTTGGGCGCACGAATTACAGCCACGGAGCATCCTTTGGTTTACCTGGCCTAACTTTACTGACCAGTGGAATCGATACCCATATTATAATTTGTCCACAGCCCTAAATGCACATCCAAGAGGTCGCTTTTCGACCTCGTTTTGGCGGTTTATTAGCGTGGAAGGGCTTGGCGAAGCAACTCCCCCATAGATTCAACCTCAATCAGGAATCCATCATGGCCGAATGGCGAGGAAATGGTGGCCAGAGGTCTTGCCGTAGGGGTCAGCTCAACAATCTCCTCCTGCAAGCGAGGTGGGAAAAGTCGATCGGTATCGATCGAGACCACAGAGACTGGAATTGTGATCTTCGAGAGCGCCGCGGCTACTCCCCCGCGACCACGCCCGACATCATGGGAGTTCATCGCCTCGGTGAGAACGATGTAGGTGTTGGCATCGAATCTCTTGGCTAATTTGAGGGCTTGGTGATCAAGATAAGACTCCACCGCGTATCGACCGGTCTCATCGCCTTGCAGCTCGCGCCCAAAGCGCACATCCATCTCCGACTCGGTGCGGTAGGTCAGGTGAGCGATGCGTCGGGCGATTCCCATTCCCTCAGTCGGTCCGCGATCTTGCTCGTAGTAGTCACCCCCATTGAAATAGGGATCGCTCTTGATAGCGCGGATCTGAATCGAAGCGCCACCAATCTGATCCCCCGTCGCCACGGCTGATGATCCAATAGTGCAGATTGCTTCAACTCGATCTGGATGATCGATAGCCCACTCCAGAGAGCGCATGCCGCCCAGTGAAGGACCGACCGCTAATACGTAGCTCTTGATCTCAAGTAGATCGGTCAGCGCCAACTCCGCGGCAACCATGTCCCTAATCGTCAGCACTGGAAAACGAGATCCCCAACGTTTTCCATCAGGAGCAAGTGAGGATGGACCCGTACTTCCCTGACATCCACCGATCACATTTGGACAGATGATGAAATATTTATTTGAGTCGAGCGGCAGTCCAGGACCGACAATAGATGGCCACCACCCTGGAACATCGGACCACCCTGTCAGCGCATGATTGACCAGGATGGCATTATCTCGACTCTGGTTTAACTCGCCCCATGTCTGATAGGCAATCGTGATATCTGGAAGTACCTCACCCGATTCAAGGGTGAGGTCTCCAATTTTTATGAATTGGCGCGCCCCCGGGTCATGGTCTTCTAACCATGCACCCGTTACGGGACATTCGCTCTCATTCATATCTGTAATTACTTTGCCGCAGCAAAGCCCCCCTCAAGATCGGCCTTGATATCCGCAATATTCTCCAAACCAACAGAGAGGCGAACAAGTCCCGGTGTAACACCTGCTGTGAACTGCTCATCAGGTGTGAGCTGTGAGTGAGTGGTCGATGCTGGATGAATGACCAAGGAGCGCACATCACCGATGTTTGCGACGTGGGAGTGAAGTGTTAGACCTTCAACAAACTTCTTTCCGGCTTCGATTCCACCCTTGATCTCAAAGGAGAGAACGGCACCGGTTCCATTAGGCGCGTACTTCTTTGCCAGGTGGTTCCATGGCGATGAGGCGAGATCGGCGTAATTCACCTTTTCAACTTGAGGATGCGACTCGAGGAATGCCGCTACCGCCTTGGCATTCTCAACGTGCCTCTCAATACGAAGTGAGAGAGTCTCAAGTCCCAGCGCCAATAACCAGGCATTGAATGGGCTCACTGCTGCACCTGTGTCACGGAGCAAGGTGAGGCGAATCTTGAAAATGTAGGAGAGGTTAGCGCCAAAAGCTGAACCAACACCTAGAGCTTGAGCATAAACCAAGCCATGATAGGAAGGATCTGGCTCGTTGAAATTTGGATACTTAGCTTTCTGTTGGGCGTAGTCAAAGTTTCCAGAGTCAACAATTGCTCCAACGATTGAGTTTCCATGACCAGATAAGAACTTGGTTGCTGAGTGAACCACGACGTCGGCACCATGCTCGATTGGACGAATCAAAAATGGTGTGGCCACCGTGTTATCGACGATTAGCGGAACCCCATTTTCATGGGCAATCTTGGCAACAGTTTCAATATCGAGAATGTCGTTCTTAGGATTTGAAATTGTCTCTCCAAAAAACGCCTTTGTATTTGGGCGAACAGCTTTGCGCCATGACTCTGGATCATCTGGATTTTCGACAAATGTAACTTCAATGCCAAATTTTGGAAGTGTGTAGTGGAACAAGTTATATGTTCCGCCGTAGAGGCTTGGAGACGAAACGATGTGATCTCCGGCCTCCGCAACATTCAAAACCGCATACGTTGTTGCCGCAGATCCAGAAGCGACCAACAAAGCGGCGACTCCACCTTCAAGAGCAGCGATGCGTTGTTCTACTGCATCTTGAGTTGGATTCATGAGACGGGTGTAAATATTTCCGAGCTCTGCTAGACCAAAGAGATCGGCGGCGTGCTTGGTATCGCGAAATACGTAGGCGGTCGTCTGAAACAGTGGAAGCGCTCGTGCGCCTGTTGATGGATCTGGAACCTGACCAGCATGGATTTGGCGAGTTTCAAAGGCCGCTTGTTCTGGTGAAAATGACATGAAATACCTCCCGTGAAGTTAGGGGGTGCGCGAAAGTAGGGTCGCCCCGATACCTTCATCTACCCACGCTTGCCAATTGCACTGTGCAACTAGCCTGGTCTTCACCCGGAGCACCCCACCGTGGTGGAGGGTTGCCGTCCAGTAAGCCGGGGCTAAAACCTGGAACTCATGACCTAGCCAAATAATAAGGAGATGTGCGCCAGATGACAAATCTCTCTAGAAATCTCTCTAAAAATCTCTAGTGCGACTAGTGGGGTTCACTTCTCTCGCGCCATCCAGAGGTTATTGGTAGGCGGCGATCCTTTCCAAAGGCACGCCTGGAGATCTTCGGCCCTGGTGGATATTGACGTCGCTTGTACTCCGCGCGGTCGACCATCTGAATCACCTTTGTCGCCAGTTCGCTATCAAATCCAGCCGAGAGAAGTCCTTGCAGACCTCCATCATTCTCAATGTAGATCGTCAGCAATTGATCGAGTAGATCATATGAAGGAAGCGAATCGGTATCTTTTTGATCCGGACGCAATTCAGCGCTGGGCTCTTTGATGATCGAGTTAACTGGAATTGGTTGCTGCTCTCCCCGGCTAGCCGCCACCTTGTTGCGCCAGCGAGCAATCGCCCATACCTCGGATTTCAGCAGATCTTTAATAGGTGCATAGCCACCTACGGCATCGCCATAAAGTGTGGAGTAGCCCACCGCTAACTCGGATTTATTTCCGGTCGCCAAAACTAAATGACCCTCTTGATTCGAAAGCCCCATCAAGGTGGTTCCACGAACTCGCGCTTGCAAATTCTCTTCGGCCAAACCGGTCAGATTGAGTGAGTTGAGAAAACCATCGACCATGGGCTGGATCTCGATGACTCGAAAATTTAAACCTATGCGCCGTGCCGATTCTGCAGCGTCGCTCAAGGAATGTTCAGAGGAGTATCGGCTTGGCAGAGCAACGCCAAAGACTTTTTTAGCACCGACAGCATCAGCTGCAATCGCCGCTGTAACGGCTGAATCAATTCCACCCGAAAGACCCAAAAGAACTGATGGAAAGCCATTCTTTTTGACATAGTCACGGAGTCCTACGACGAGCGCCTGCCATATCTCTGCTTCTGTCTCTAACCTTTGTGCCGCTCCATGATTGATCTTTGGGTAGCTAGGAATTTTTGCCTCGCTGATGATCACATCAGGGTTACCCGATTGATACTTGGCATCAACGTCCACAACCATCAGACCATCATCGAATTGTGGAGCTCGGGCGATGGTCACTCCATTTGCCGAGACTGCGATGCTATCCCCATCAAAGACGAGATCATCCTGCCCGCCAGTCATATTTACATAGAGGACAGGAGCATCAATCTCTCTAGCCCGCCGGCGAACTAGTGCAGCTCTCACATCGTCTTTATTTCTCTCGAAGGGGCTGCCGTTAGGGACGACTACCAATCCCACCTTCCGTGAAGCCAACTCCGCAACCGGACCTTGCTCACGCCAAATGTCTTCACAGATGGCAACACCCACATCGATTCCATGCAATCTAAAGACCAGAGATTTATCTCCCGGAACGAAGTTCCTAAATTCATCGAAGACGCCGTAATTCGGAAGATGATGTTTTATGTACGTTGCCACAACTGCGCCGCGATGGATCACTGCTACAGCGTTTTGCGGGCGACGCGATGGGCTCTCATCGAGGTAGCCGACAATGCTCACTAATTCCCCGCATGCGCCAAGACGCTCTGCCAGAACGGAGATCGCCTTACGAGAGGCTTGGCGAAATGAGGAGCGGTTTGCTAGATCTTCAACGGGATAGCCAGTCAGCACCATCTCTGGCAAGACCAACAGGTGCGCACCTGCGGTGACGGCTTTTTGGGCGTAGTCGAAGATGAGATTGGAGTTGGATTCCAAAGCGCCGACAGTCGGATTGATCTGCGCTAAAGCTACGCGTAATTGGCCACTCGCCTGTGGGCTCATGTAAGAATCCTACCTGCGCTTCTGTACGCCTGCCCATAGCCTTGAAGAAGTGCTCTCAGGCCTATGAAGGTAGACTTTGCTTTAGCCGCGGACCAGAACTGGCCGCGAGCCTTAAGGGGAAACCATGTCTAACGGACACACTCGTCGTGTATCTATCTCTGATTTAGCGGCCAAGAAAGTTCGTGGCGAAAAATGGGCGATGATCACAAGTTATGAAGAGATGACCGCCTCCATATTTGATGCAGCGGGAATCCCCGTTCTCTTGGTGGGAGATAGCGCAGGAAACAATTTCCTCGGCGAAGAGAACACGATTCCAGTAACCCTTGATCAGATGATCATGCTCTCGAGGGCAGTGGTTCGAGGTTCCACAACCGCGATGGTGGTGGCCGATCTTCCCTTTGGAAGTTACGAGAAATCACCAAAGTGGGCCCTTGAAAGTGCAACCCGACTCTTCAAAGAGGCGAAGGTTCATGCCGTAAAACTCGAGGGTGGCAAGAAAGTGGTTCCGCAGATCAAGAAACTGATAAGTGCAGGAATCCCTGTCATGGGCCATCTCGGGCTCACACCTCAATCTGTCTTTGCTTTGGGTGGATTTAAGGTTCAAGGACGGGCAGATAGCGCCGAAAAGATCATCAAGGATGCTCTGGCGTTAGAGGCCGCGGGTGTTTTTGCAATTGTGCTAGAGATGGTTCCAGCGGAGTTAGCAGCGGAGATTTCAGCAACTCTGCAGATACCGGTCATCGGTATCGGCGCAGGAGCAGACTGCGACGCTCAGGTGATTGTCTGGACTGACCTTATGGGTCTGACAGAGAGAGCCCCTAAATTTGCGAAGGCATATCGCAATCTCCGGGATGAAATCTCAAATGGAGTTAAAGAGTGGGCTTCAGATGTTGCTGAAGGTAAATTTCCTTCCGAAGAACAGACTTTTCACTAGGCTCGACGGATGGCGCGATTCGCAGTAGATCTCTCACCTCTTCGTAAAAATAAAAATCTGCGCTACATATTTATCTCTGGGGTCGTAACGCGCTTTGGTTCTTCACTTACGATTGTGGCTCTCCCCTTTCAGATCAAGGAACTCACTAATTCCTACATCGCGGTCGGTGCGATGGGGGCGGTCGAAATCATTCCCCTCATAATCTTTGCGCTCTGGGGTGGAGTGTTAGCTGACACCGTGGATCGCAAGAAGATGGTCTGGAGATGTGAAGCTGGTGCACTTCTTCTCTCGGGCACACTTCTAGGAAATTCGCTACTGCATCACCCCCATCTTCTCCTTCTCTACCTGGTTGGCGCGGGATTTTCAGCGGTGGATGGACTTCAAGGACCGAGTTACAGCGCCATGATTCCTCGATTAGTGGAGCACGAGGATCTTCCATCGGCCATGGCCCTCATGTCGTTGCGCTGGCAATTTAGCGCCATCATCGGGCCGGCAATTGCAGGAGTAATCATTGCTACGAGCGGTGTAAAAACCGCATTTGGGATCGACATCATCTCTTATGTAATCTCGGTCGGATTCATGCTGCGCATCGCCTCTGTTCCGCCAATTCGCGATGGGGCAACCAAGTCAATCAAGGCGATGTTTGGCGGACTGCAATATGCCGCATCACGTAAAGATCTGTTGGGTACCTACATCATCGATCTCATCGCGATGTTCTTTGCTATGCCGAACGCGCTCTTTCCATTTTGGGCGGATCAGATTCATTCGCGATGGGCTTTGGGTCTCTTCTATTCTGCGGGAATCTTCGGCTCAATCGTGGTAACTGCCACAAGCGGCTGGATTAAAGGGTTCAACAGGCATGGCAGGGCCATCGCCATCGCAGCGATTGGTTGGGGGGCGTGCATCGCTCTTGCAGGAACCACAAATTCACTCTGGATGGTCCTTCTCTTTCTTGGATTGGCGGGAGCATCTGACCAGGTCAGCGCTCTGTGTAGAAATACGATGTGGAATCAGACGATTGATGATGAATTCCGTGGCCGGTTGGCCGGATTAGAACTGCTTTCTTACTCAGTGGGGCCGCTCTCGGCGCAGTTACGCGCCGGTACGACCGCCGCACTTACCTCATTGCGGACTTCAGTTATTTCCGGTGGCTTGCTCTGCATGGCATTGGTCTCGCTTACATCGGCAAAACTCTCCGAATTTCGAAATTTCGATCTGCAAACAAATCCATATGCAATTGAGCAACGAAATAAAAAACGAATCGGAGAAGATCCGAGTTAGAAGTTCGACTATCAAATCTGCAAAACAGCACAAAAAATCAAAAAAATATTGTTGCGACACGCACTCACTTTTATATCGAAAATAGTGGCTTCTTCATGTAATTACTGTCACGATTCTCCTTGAACAGGTTCGGTGACGGATCGAACCATTCTGATAGGAGATGTAAATGGCTGCAGCTAAGAAAACTGCTCCAAAGCGTCGCAAGAAGGCAGCTGCTAAGGCAGCTCCAGCTCCAAAGCGTCGTAAGAAGGCCGCTGCTAAGAAGGCAGCTCCAGCAAAGAAGGTGGCTGCAAAGCCACGTAAGAAGGCTGCTGCAAAGCCAGCTGCTAAGAAGGCCGCTGCTAAGCCTCGCAAGAAGGCCGCTGCTAAGCCAGCTGCTAAGAAGGCTGCTGCTAAGCCACGCAAGAAGGCCGCTGCTAAGAAGGTTGCTGCAAAGCCAGCTGCTAAGAAGGTTGCAAAGCCTCGTAAGAAGGCTGCTGCAAAGCCAGCTGCTAAGAAGGTTGCAAAGCCTCGTAAGAAGGCTGCTGCAAAGAAGTAAGTCAACATTGAAAAACCCCGCCACATCATGTGGCGGGGTTTTTTATTTCCCTAATTTAAGAGTCGCATCCCTTTTCAAATTGCTCGCGCATCTTCTCGCTCACCCGCTCAAAAATCCGGGCTAGATCCTCCTGATCCTTAGCGGTGAGGTGATCGATAAATCGGGAGCGGATGCTTACCAGGTGATCTGGGGCAGCTTTAACAATCGCCTTCCAACCCTTGTCAGTCATGATGGCAAATTGACCACGCTTATCAACCTTGCAGACTTCGCGCCTTACCCAACCTGCCTTCTCCATAACTTTCATACGATGAGAGAGGCGAGACTTAGAGATCATGGCGCTCTCGGCAAGTTCACTCATTCGAATCTGTCGACCGGGTGCCTCACTCAAGTGGACCAAAATCTCGTAATCGGACATCGATAATTCATGAGGAGATAGATCGGTCTCCATGGCATCCCAGAGGCGACGCGAGGCGACGATGTAAGAACGCCACGCCTTTAACTCTCGTGGGGAGAGCCACTTTGGGTCAATCTTCTTGGCTGGCATACCCGAATCTTACTTTGAATAGAGGATAGTTGAAAGTTGTATTAGTTCTGAACCAGAGGTTTGAGGCCTACCTCTATTAGGCTAGAGGAATGAGTTCACAGAGCGATTTAATAAGCGGAATCTTCCATGACCACTTCGATACATCTGTCTCACCCCGCGAGGACTTTTTTCGCTATGTAAATGGGAGTTGGCTAAAGAATTTTGAGATTCCAGCCGATAGAGCGGGCTATGGCGCCTTTACTGTCTTGCGAGAGCAGAGCGAGGCCCATGTTCGTCAGATCATCGAAGAACTATCTGCCGGCACTGCGGAGCCGGGTTCAAACGCTCAGAAGATTGGTGATCTCTTCCGCTCGTTCATGGATGTTGAACGGATTGAATCGCTCGGTATCTCCCCCATCGCAGATGACATTTCCAGAACCCTCGCTATTCAAAGCGCTAATGAACTCCTTGAAGTCATGGGTGGCTTGGAGGCTCGAGGACTCGGCGGCCTCTTCTATATCGGCGTAGAGGTCGATGCTCACGACAGCAATCGTTATGTCATGTATATGTCGCAAGGCGGGATCAGCCTGCCTGATGAGGCCTACTATCGTGAAGAGCAGTACGCGCCAATCCGCGAGGCTTTCCTTTCACACGCCACAAAGATGTTGGAGATGGCAGGGGTAGAGAACGCCGCAGAGCACGCCTCGCGTGTACTCGCGCTAGAGACCAAGATCGCGGCAAATCACTTTGATCAGGTTAAAGATCGTGACATGAGCCAGGTGCTCAACCCATACAACTTTGCTGGTTTGCAGGAACTCACTCCAGGTTTTGAATGGCAGCGTTGGATGCACGCTGCCCGAGTGCCGCAGCATGTGATGGAGGATTTGATAGTTCAACAGCCATCCCACTTTGCCGGAATGGCACAGCTACTCAATGAGTTCGACCGCGAATCATGGAGTTCCTGGCTGACCTGGCATCTGATTTCAGGAAGCGCCGCCTACCTCTCTGCCAATTTTGTAGAAGAGAATTTTGCCTTTTACGGAAGGACTCTCTCTGGAACTCCAGAGCTTCGCGAACGCTGGAAGCGCGGAGTCTCTCTCGTTGAAGGTGCCCTCGGAGAAGCAATTGGCCAAGAGTATGTAGCGCGCCACTTCCCACCAGAAGCCAAGGAGCGGATGCTCAAACTTGTTCACAATTTGATTGAGGCCTACCGTGTCGATATCTCAAATCTCACGTGGATGAGTGACGAGACTCGAGCCAAGGCTCTCGATAAGCTAAATAAATTCACCCCAAAAATTGGCTACCCAGATAAATGGCGCGACTATTCCAAACTCACCATCGTTCCTGATGACCTCATCGCAAATCTAGAAGCGGTTACAACCTTCGCTCAAGAGTTCAACTTTTCCAAAATTGGTACCCCTATCGACCGTGACGAATGGGGCATGACGCCACAGACGGTAAATGCCTATTACCACCCGCTCTACAACGAGATCGTCTTTCCGGCAGCGATTTTGCAACCTCCCTTCTTCAATCTCGAGGCCGATGATGCCGTCAATTACGGGGGCATCGGTTCGGTAATTGGTCACGAGATTGGTCATGGTTTTGATGATCAAGGCTCGAAATTTGATGGCGATGGAAATCTCAACGATTGGTGGAGCGAGGAAGATCGAGCCAAATTTGAGGCGCTCACTCGCAAGTTGATTGACCAGTACGAGGCGCTACATCCTTCCAATGCGCCGGAGGTCCATGTCAATGGAGCCCTCACGATCGGCGAGAACATCGGAGATTTAGGTGGCGCCTGTGTGGCTTATCAAGCCTACAAAATTTCGCTCCAAGGGGCACCTGCGCCCGTTATTGATGGTCTGACAGGTGAGCAACGATTTTTCATTGGCTACGCCCAGATCTGGAATGGGAAATTACGTCCTGAGGAGACAAAACGGTTGATCGCTACCGATCCACACTCCCCTGCAGAATTTAGAGCAAATCAAATTCTGAAGAACCTGCCAGAATTTTATGAAGCCTTTGGAGTGGTCGAGGGCGATCCTCTCTGGTTACCCGAGTCCGAACGAGTTCGAATCTGGTGATCAGGTAGCGCCTGGAGTTACTTTGCAGCCAATCTCGCTTCACGGCGAAGCTTCTGCTCGGCAGGATCTGGAACAGGAACCGCGCTCAACAAACGCTGGGTGTACGGATCCTTCGGATGGTTGAGAATCTCATCTCTGGTACCGATTTCAACGAGGCGACCATTCTGCATAACCGCAATTCGGTGCGAGAGGATGTCGACTACACCTAAATCGTGGGTGATGAAGAGACAGGCGAACTTTAATTTCGCCTGCAACTCTTGGAGCAGGTCAAGGAAGCGAGCCTGAACAGAGACATCTAGCGCAGAAGTAGGTTCATCGGCGATCAAGATATCTGGAGCCAATGCGAGGTGCTCTGGCGATACCGACGCGCTGGCGCTGACCACCAGAGAGTTCGTGTGGGTAACGGTTTCTATAGCTGCGCGGTAATTCAACGCTGGAGAGCAGGTCTTCAACCATCTTGCCGAGCTCTTGGCCCTTGGCAATTCCTGCTAAATAAATTGGCTCTCCGATGCTCTCACCGATTGGTAGACGTGGATTGAGCGAGCTAGCAGGGTCTTGGAAGACAATTCCAGTGTTGCGACGAATTTGGCGCAGGTCCTTCATTGAGGCATGGCTAATGTCTTGACCAACGACTTTGAGAGTTCCGGCTTTGATTGGAATTAATCCGATTGAGGCGCGACCCACCGTGGTCTTTCCCAGAACCAGATTCACCTACAAGACCCACAATTTCGCCAGGGAAAATCTCGAGGGAGAAATCCTTAACAGCGGTAAATGCTGGGATCCGGCCGCGCTTTGGATATTCAATCGTTACGTTTTCAAGTTTAAGAACTGGGCTTGCAGCAGATTGGCTCGACTCAAGAATACGCATCTTGGTGGAACCGATCTTAGGAACCGACGCCAAGAGTTGTTGGGTATAAGGGTGCTGGGGGCGATTAAAAATTTGATCGGCTGTTCCATATTCAACGGTATTGCCACCCTGCATCACCAAGATGTCATCGGCCATATCCGCGACTACACCCATATCGTGAGTGATTAACAAAATTGCGGAATTTAATTTGGTACGCAATCCACGCATGAGATCGAGGATCTCGGCTTGAACCGTTACATCCAGTGCCGTGGTTGGTTCATCGGCTACCAGGAGAGCTGGATCGCAAGCTAGTGCCTGGGCGATCATGGCACGCTGGCGCTGCCCACCAGAGAGTTGGTGAGGATACTTGTCGACCGAACGTTCAGGATCTGGAATCTCAACCAGTGTAAGCAGTTCAATTGCACGGGCTCTGGCCTCTTTAGGTCCCATGTCGAAATGGTTCCTAATAGTTTCAATAATTTGGAAACCAATTGTGTAAACCGGGTTGAGAGCTGTCATTGGCTCCTGGAAGATATAAGCAACTTCCTTGCCACGGAATTTACGTAGAGTAGCGGGCGGTGCACCTACCATCTCAACATCTTTTACCTTGACCGAACCAAATGTTCTCGAGTTGGAGGCGAGCAAACCCATTATTCCCATTGCAACAGTTGACTTACCTGATCCAGACTCCCCTACAAGTGCGAGAGTTCTACCTGGGAAGAGTTCAAAGTTGAGGTTGACCGCCGCTGGGTACCAAACACCATCGACCCAAAACTCGACGCTGTAATTTGAAACTTTGAGTACGGGTGTACCACCACTTGTCATTATTTCTCCGCCTTTTGTGACACTATTACAGCATGATGAGTGAGAGCAATCGAACTAATCCGACAGTATTCCGCGCTCGAAAAGGTTATTTGATGCTCGGATTTCTGCTTTTCTTCTTTCTGGGTATCGTAATTAGCACCTGGTACACAAGCAGTAGATACAACTCGATTGATGTAACCCTGTGGTGCGCTTTCTTTACTATCTTGGCAAGCGCTGCTTACGTTCGCCCTAAAATCATCTTTTACGATGAAGGTCTCACCATTGTTAATCCAATCGAGACCTATACGTTGAGTTGGAAGAGTGTCCAAAACGTCGAAGCTCGGCTCACACTGATGATTTACACCCGAGAAAAGAGAATTAGCGCCTGGGCTGCTACTGGTCCCACTCCAAGACAAGCTAGAAGGGCCACTCGGCTGGACAAGATTGAGGCTATAGATCCGAGAACTTTGGGACTGGAGCGCGGAGTTCAAATTGGTCCCGCAGACCTCCCAGAGAGCGATACTGGAGCGGCCGCTACTATAGCGAGATACAGAATGGTTGACTTCAGCAGGATTGCTAATCCCACGATCATTGAAGACACATTCGAGCGCAATTACTCCATCATTGGCAGCGCAGCGCTTATTGGAGTCATCGCGGCGGTCATGTTGCTCTTTCACAAGTAACGAATTCTCGCGCCTCGCTGTCACCGCAATCATTACTTGCTCTCTCCAACGCTGTGGCTCGCAATTGCCTGGCGAGACTCCTCGCGCTCCTTACGTCCAATCCTGCGACGTTGGCGTGGATCAAATGCATCTCTCAATCCATCGCCGATGAAATTCACGGTTAGGCCGATAACGATGATAAAGAGACCCGGCCACCAAAAGAGCCAGGGCCTAGTTGTAAATGAATCCTGATATTGGCTGATCAAGAGACCAAGGGAGACATCTGGAGCAACTACACCGAATCCAAGGAATGAGAGAGCAGATTCCAACAAGATTGCCTGGGACATCAAAAGGGTCACGGCGACGATGATTACACCCACCGCATTCGGCAAAATATGTTTAAAGATAATGCGGGAATTGCTGGCACCCGCTACCCGGGCAGCATCAACAAATTCACGCTCACGCAACGAGAGAAACTCGCCTCGAACCAGACGAGCTAAACCTGGCCAGGAGAAAAGTCCCAGCATCAGAGCCAAGACCATCACTCCCAGGCTACCAAAGTGATATCCAATTACGGCTCCCACAATAACGACAGGGATGATGATGATGAACTCAACGAGGCGCATCAATAGATTATCCGTAATACCCTTAAAGTAACCAGCGACAGCACCAACCACTGTGCCTACGAGGCCAGCAACAATTCCCAAGACAAACATGATGATGATCGAACGTTGAGTGCCGCGCATAACTAATGCAAAGTAATCATGACCAATGTCATCCTGCCCAAACGGATGTTGCCCGAGGTGCATCCCAGCGCCTCCAAGAAACTTTGGAATGACTGAAAGAGTTGGGCAACCAACAATACCTGCTCGACATTGAGTCACATCAGGCATGTCAGTAATCGTCCACTTCCACCAGCCTGAGTAATTGATGCCGAAAATATTTCCACCAACAGATGAGAAGACCAGGAGAATAATTCCAACTAATACAACGATAGAGATCATTGCGCCACGGTGGCGGAAGAAACGAGCACGAACTATCTGACCTTGTGTAAGACCTTCAATTTCACGGTTTTCGAGGCCACCCTCTACATTTACAAGATCTTCCGTGTTCTTCTTGGAGCGTCTAAATAGAGCCATGATTAGTTTCCTCCTACCTTAATTCGTGGATCGAGGGCTCCGTAGAGTAGATCTGAGAGCAGTGTCGCTAGTAGTACCAAGATAGAAGTAATTAAGAATGTTGCCATAAGAAGATTCTCATCGAAAGAATAAATGGCATTTACAAATAACTTACCCATGCCAGTCCAACCAAATACGGTCTCAGTAATCGTGGCGCCACCAATGATCCCAGCGAAGTCGAGAGCAATGATGGTCGTTAAAGGAATCATGGTATTTCTAAAGGCATGTCGCATCACAACTGTGCGCTCAGTTAGTCCTTTAGCGCGCGCGGTACGAATGTAGTCCTGGTTAAGGACTTCCAACATTGTTCCGCGGGAGTATCTGACGTAACCGGCGAAGGAGATCAAGGTCAAAGCTATCGTTGGCAAGAACAAGTGAGTTGCAGTGTCGATAACGTTGTACCAGAAGTGTCCCGGAGGCAATTGGGTGTTGCTCTGACCGATAGTAGAGATTGGACGTCCATTTACCGCATCTGTGTTTATGTAGTGAACCCAGTTATGCATCATCTCGTCAAATAGAATCAAAATTGCAATAAAGAAGGCGGTTAAATTCGAGGATCTGACGATCGGACCTTGATCGATCTTCGACCACAGCCGACCATTGAGCGTTGCGATAGCAAAGGTGACGACTGCAAAGACCAGAATTAAGAAGAGGCTGCCCTTCGTGTGCAGAATATGTTCAGCTGGGAAATACAAGATAGTTCCAACCAGCGCCATAGTGAGCGAAGCCTTGAGCGCATTCTTATTCTCGAGTCCCGTAGAGACGAGAGTTACCGCAAACGCAATAGCGATTCCGAAGAGAAATATGCCTTCGATGCCGAGACGCGGATGAGTAAACCACTTTGTAATGCTGAGAGTCCAGAGCAAGAGAGCATTGACGAGGGCGACTACAGAAAAAATGGTGAAAACTCTCTTTCGGGTCCCCGAGAAAACGCCAGCCCAAAAAATCCCAGAAATCAGGCTCATAATCACTATAAACCATGAGCCAATATGACCATTGGCTAAGAAGTTATTAAATGAGATAGCTAAAAATTGCTTGAGCAATACTGCGACCCAGAAAATGGGGAGTGAGAAGAGGAAGAACGAAACAAAAATCATGAAGTAGTCGAAACGACTGTACTGGCGCAACGCAGAAATGATTCCGATTGAAATTCCCAGGACGATCGCCAAAATGGTTGCTGCCAAAACCAACCTAATTGTGGTGGGAATAGCAGTTCCTAGAACGGTGGGAATAGGAGTGGATTGCCGGTCGGTACCCAAATCAATGTGACCAGTGAATATCTTGAGAACTCCCTTGAGCCAGATGAAGTACCGCGCTGGAGCCGGAACATTCAAATGCAGCGTTCTAATGAGGTCATGAAGTTGGGCTTTTGCTGTTGGGCTGGTGCTTGTTCGCAGATCCGAAAGAGGATCTCCAGAGATCGCTTCAAGGTTAAAAAGAATAAAGGTCGATCCAAAGAGGACAATAAAGGCAGCGCCTATGCGACGTGAAATATAGGCAAACACTCGAGTCGACCTCCTACTAGGAATCCAAGGTTCTACAGGCAATGCATGTAGAGGCGATACTAGGGCAAACTGCTGGATAACATTAAATGAACTCGCAGGCTAAAGCCCTGCCAAAAGCCCCTTAATCAAGCAGAGAAGGGCGCCCTCCGCAGAGGAGAGCGCCCTTCTCTTAGAACTTCTCTAAGAAGTTAACTTCTTAGAAGTGCCATGTCCAGTAGTTCCAAACAATGTTTGGAGCAAGTGGACCAGGCTTTACGCCTGAGAGTGCTGAGTTGTAAGCAACTACAGATGGGAATTGGAAGATTCCCAGAGAGACTGCATCACGATCTACAGCGCCTTCTGCCTTGTCATAGAGGCGAAGTTCATCAGCGTGCGAGATTGCAGCGCCGGATAGAACCTTACAAGCAGCATCAACGACTGGGCTTGAGTAGCCAATGAAGTTGTTTCCACCGCTTGTCTCGAAGTTAGGGCAGTTACCTTGTTGCTGGATGCTTGATGCTGACCATGCGAAGAACTCAGCATCCCACTTGTTCTCTGACAAATGAGCAGACCAACCAGAGGTAGGTGTGATGTTGACGTTGAAGCCAACCTTAGCTTCTGCAGCCTTAACCAACTGTGATTCAGAAACACGACGAGTGTTCGAAGGTTGTCCGAAGAGAAGGTTTACATTGATTGGAGTAGCAGTACCCGCTGTTGGGTAGTACTTCTTTACCAATGCAAGAGCAGTAGCTGTGCGCTGAGCCTGGGTTCCAGAGTAAATCGTAGAACCGTTAGAACCAATTACGCTGTTGTAATCGGCGTTATCAGGAAGCACGAATGTTGACTGCAAGACCTGTGCATCAGAGTTGATTGGTGCAATCAACTTAGAGACGATATCTGCACGTGGGTAGGCGAGCAAGAATGCACGACGTAGGTCGGCAGCCTTCTGGCCTCCTGAAGCAGCAAATGGACCGGTGTAGTGATCTGTAGTTCCTGGTCCATCGCCTACGCGAAGATCAATGTGCTCATAAGTTGCAGCGTTGTAACCAACGGTTGTTACACCTGGAAGGGTCTTGAGAGATGCAACTGCATCAGCGGTTGGCTGACCGTCGTATACGTCAATTTCCTTGTTGGAGAGTGCTTGAGCTGAAGGTGAACCATCAGCAATACCGAACTTGAAGATGAATGTTGTGATACCGCTAAGAGCTGGTCCATCGTTGTACTTAGGGTTAACAACGAGAGTTGCACTCTGGTTTGTAACTGCTGATTGCAGGATGTATCCACCATTGCTGACCAGAAGAAGTGGGTTTGTTGAGCTATCAACAGCAGAGATGTTGTAGCTGTTGCTCCAAACATTTCCATACTTCTTGAGGTTTGCAGTGTTGTAAGACTGGAAGTCCTTTACGAACTGTGCAGTATCAGCGGCTGCGGTTGAGACTGAAGGAAGACCCTTGTCTCCGCGAGCAAGCTCGACCAATGTGTGAACAGGGAATGGGCTTGGTCCCAAGATGTCCCAGTTTGCTACACGGATGCTGTACTTGACTGTGACAGACAATCCATCAGCTGAAACAACAGGAAGTCCGTTGACTGCAGTGTCATATGGACCACCGTAGTTGACGCTGTTGAATGCAGGAGTGGTGTTTCCGTTTGGATCGCCAAGACCAGCCTTGATTGAGTATGCACTGGAATTCAAGATATGGCTGAGGAGAAGGTCACCTGCGGTGATTGGTACTCCATCTGACCAGACAGCACCCTTCTTGATGGTGTACTTGACTTCAAAGTCATTCACCTTATTGACAGTGACGTCATAAGAACCCAAGTCTGTGTTACGAACGACCTGCTCCTTGTTGTCGTAGTACCAGAATGGAGCAGAAACTAAATATCCAAGATCAGTATTTGTCACCAAGTTTGTATCCGGAGTTCCAGGATTCAATGATGACAACGGATTTGATTCCGTTACCACGACAGTGGTGCGAGTATCAGCGTGAGCTGGTACAGCAACAAAGCCGACTAACGCGATCGACGCTGCGGAGACCGCTGCGACGACAGTACGCGTCTTGAGGCGTGCTTTCATGTTTTCTCCTTAATAGGTGAGCAAGCCCGTTCCGCCAAAACTTGCGCTTTAGCAGTCCTAGCCCGCACGAGGGGTACCAAGTGGGGTCATCTTGCCCTATTTGTCGGGTTCTTTTCAATACAGTACGGGCATGACCTATGGCACCAGTTCGGGCAATATCTTCTCATTTGCAGAAGACAGGCAACTGCCTGGGAGCTTGGGCCGAACCGGAGTTATCTCCACTCCCCACGGTCAGATCAAGACCCCAGCCTTCATTCCAGTCGGAACCAAAGCCACCGTAAAAGGAGTGCTTCCTGAGTCCATGAAGGAGCTTGAAGCGCAAGCGATTCTCGCCAACGCCTATCATCTCTACCTTCAGCCCGGCCCAGAGATCGTTGATGAGGCGGGTGGGCTGGGACGCTTCATGAACTGGCCCGGACCTACCTTTACAGATAGCGGGGGCTTTCAGGTTCTCTCCCTAGGAGTTGGCTTTAAGAAGGTCATCGCCATGGATACCGAGACCTTCAGGTCGGATGAGGTCATTGCTGAGAATAAAGAGCGCTTGGCCCACGTTGACGATGATGGGGTTACCTTCAAATCACACCTCGATGGCAGCATGCACCGCTTCACCCCAGAAATCTCTATGCAGGTCCAGCACCAACTCGGAGCCGACATTATTTTCGCCTTCGATGAGTGCACCACCCTCCACAACACTCGGGGGTACCAAGAACGCTCCCTTGAACGCACCCGGCTTTGGGCCAAGCGCTGCCTGGTTGAGCATGGTCGGCTGACTCGGGAACGCAGCCATCGCCCCTATCAAGCTCTCTTTGGAGTGCTCCAGGGTGCCCAATATGAAGATTTACGGCGCAAGGCTGCTCGTGACCTATCTGCCCTCGATGAAGATGGGATCTCATTCGACGGATTTGGTCTTGGCGGCGCGCTCGATAAAGAAAATTTGGGAACGATCGTGGAGTGGATGTGTGAGGAGCTCCCCCGCAATAAGCCTCGCCACTTGCTTGGGATTGGAGAGCCTGACGACCTCTTTATTGGAGTCGAAAATGGCGCAGATACCTTCGACTGTGTAGCTCCTAGTCGCCAGGCTAGAACCAGTGCCGTCTTAACGAGAGATGGTCGGGTTAACCTGAGCAACGCCAAATATCAAAGACAGTTCTCCCCCATCGATGACGACTGCGATTGCTACACCTGCTCCAATTACACCGCGGCATACTTGGCTCACTTGTTCCGCTCCAAAGAGATGGTGGCAGGAACCCTCGCGACGATACACAACGAGCGATTTATTGTGCGATTAGTTGATCAAATGCGCCTAAGTATTGAGAGCGGTGATTTCTTCGAATTCAAGCGCGAATTTCTAGGACGTTTTTACTCTGGAAATCCAAAACGTCAGGCGACTTGAAAAGATCGCTTGGACAATCCCATCCAGTAACCGTCAATCGCAGTGTCTGGAGCTGCATCGGCCTGTGTTGCCGCACCTAAGGTAATAAATATAGGAGCAAAGTGCTCTACCGTCGGATGCGCATACGGCATTCCTGGGGCTAACGCTTTGTAATTCATCAACGCGTCAACAGCGCCCCGACTCAAAACTTCTTGCGCCCAGAGATCAAACTCAACGCTCCACCCTGGAGGCGTTGCATCAATACTAAAGTCGCGCAGAAATGGCAGTCCATGTGTCAGAAAACCGCTTCCGATAATTAGAACACCTTCGTCACGAAGTGGTGCGAGTTGTTGACCGATCTTAAAAAGTTTTTCGGGATCCTGCGTTGGGATAGACATCTGCAGAACAGGGATATCTGCATTAGGAAACATTTTTAGGAGCGGGACATATGCACCGTGATCAAGTCCGCGGTTGGGTTGTTCGGCAACATGCTCACTCATCAAACCTTTGATCCGTGCCGCCAAATCTGGCGCTCCCGGAGCTCGGTATTGCAAGTTGTAATACTTTGGCGCGAATCCACCGAAATCATAAATAAGAGGGGTCTGACCACTGGTAGATCCAATGGTGAGTGGTGCTGATTCCCAATGCGCACTGACAACCAAAATCGCGCTGGGACGTTCCAATTCGTTTGCCCACGCGGCGAACTGTGAACTCCATAGCGGGTCATCCAATAGCGGAGGCGCGCCGTGACCTATGTAGAGAGCTGGTGCCAGTGCCATGGTCAGATATTAGCAGATAGTTGAACTTTCAACTATCTTGAGCTTTAACCGTCCTTGCGATGCGCTCTCGGGCAACTTCTTGACTCGGCGACTCTTTACCCAGCGCCAGGCTCAAGAGTTTGAGCAGGCGAGCGCAGAGCCAACGCCAAGCTGGGCTAACCGGTTTGAGCCCCAAAATTTTCTGTTGCTCCGGGGTCAAGGTCGATATGGCGGTCTTGGCTAGGACTCGGTAAAACATCAAAGGGGCGGTACCCAGAGGCGGTTTCAGAATGAACTTCACGACCTCAGGTGTGGCGGCGCTGGGAGCCAGATCGGTAGCAAGAAAATCGTCCATCGTTGCCTTGAGTTCAGCAACCATTGCGGGGCGTTTGTTAGCCCGAGCCCAACCGCACTCTTACTCCACTCTTGGACATATGCATCCGCTCCCCTGTCGATGGGGTAACCAAATGCCTGATGTGCCGTCAAGAAGGAGTCGGTGAAGGCGCAGTGCACCCACAGTAGGTAGCGCGGGTCGGCGGCGCGATAGGGGCGGACCTCGCCTGACTTGCTTTGGAATTCACCTTTTACGTGGCCGTGCATCGCGTTTACGCGAGCCGCCTCGTTAGCGATCGCCTCGAGTGGATCCAAAAGTGGTAATGGTTAGCCATCTAGATGTTCCTGCCAGGCGACCCAGTGGATCAGATTCATATCGAGAGTGTTGGCTGACTCCTGTAAGGGCGGCGGGATGAGTCGCCTGTAAAAGAAGTGCTCGGATTCCGCCAACCAAAGTTGCAACAGTCCCGTGCACCTGCCAAACGGCGCTGCCTGGACCAAAGAGTCCAACGCCTTCTCCATGGGCGATCAGTTTTACCCAGTCCGGTCTCCCGTCTGGTGAACCAGACACAATTTGGCGAAAGCGATTCGCCATTCTCTCTTTCATAATTTTGCCGTCTATCCGCTCTAAAACTATTCCCCGATCGCTTCACGCAATTGGTTGGCATGGTCTACCGGATGCTTGCTGTAAACACGCAGCCAATCCTCAACAGAGAAATTTCCACGCTCGCTATGGATTGCAAATTTCTCTAGATCCGATTCCTTCAAATTATTAAGAATTTCTAGAGATGATGCTCGTGAGGCTTTGTACATTGCAAATGAGTTCTCGATTGGCAAGGTGCGATATCCAAGTGCTTCACATTCCGACCACGCGTTCTCGTCATAGCCCAGAATCTGAGTTCCAGGTTGCGCCAAAATCCTGCGCAGGCGCGCAGCTGATTGGGACTCGCTATCTGCCATGTGATGAATGATCTGGCGAGGAGTCCATCCCGCATGATCTGCCTTATCAATATTCTCGGGAGTCACCATCCCAACTGCTTCAATAAATGCTGCAGTGGAATCTCCGTAGCTTTGGGCATAATCTTTTAAGGTCATGCCCAAACTCTACCGAGGCTAGAGATTTTCCTCCTGATAAAAATTTTTCCAGATCAATCGATGAATCTTGATCTTGTATGGGAGTGAGCGCACTCCGGGAATAAGTGGCATACATATCAATCCGATTGAGAGCGCTCCCATGATCAACATGATCCAGGCATCCGCATTGGCACCAAATGGATGGTTGTCACCATTATTAAATGGCGGAATCTGATACCAGAATGAGTACAACCAGAGCCATGCCTGACCCGGGTAACGCCCTGTCTCATTCATCATGCCCCACGTTGAGCCTTGCAGGTTCGACGCGGTGCTCTGATCGTTGAAGTAACTTCCATCACCTAAAAAGAGCGTTTGTTTGGTGTTATCGCTTTGGAAATAATTTCCTTGGGATAGGAGTGCACCATCTAGCGAGCCTGCTTGTGCCATCGTAAGAAGTCCCCCAGCAAGAGCGGGGACTGGCCCATAGTTACCAGCCGGCACCTTAGAAGCATCCTGATTCGCCTTAGTGAGAGCTGTGTCATAGTTAGTAGCCCACGTAGATTGGGTCTTTGCATCCGAGCCCTGCCATTGCTTAAGAGCATCTGCCACAGGCGCCGCATTCGCCACAGTTGTTAGCGGGGTAATTACAAAATCATTGACCGTATCAACTGGATGAGTAACACCTGCCCACTTGGCTAGGTGTAGCGGACCCAGATTAACCCCATCTGATGCTGTGTTGTATGGAGCTCCGTAACCTGCAGTGCCACTTGTTCCCGCAAGTTCTTGTACCGCTGTTGCATAGAAATCTGCTGGAGCAGCAACCGCCCACTGCTTGAAGGTGACTTGTTTGTCATCTGGAGAGCCGAAGAGGGTGGAGAGTGCGGCAACCACAATTGCGACAATTACTAGCGCTGCCACTCCCTCTTTAATTAAATCGTAACGTCGAACTCTCCCTGACCAAGGTGCTGATTCGAGTTCAGTGCGGCGATCGCTCATTTGCGCTCCCCTAACTCATTATTAAATGCATCGATAGGCGGAACAACACCCTTCGCTCGCACGAGTAGTACGTGGATCAAGGTAATGATGCCGATAATCACGGGAAGAAATGCCACGTGCAGCAAGATCATCTGTCCGAAATTGGTGACATTAAATCGAGAACCGATTCCTACGGAGTTGAAGCCATCCTTTGCTTCGTAGGAGATCCACTGCGAATCAAAATTGGTTTGAATCAAGTAGCCAGTAAATGCGGTTGCTATCGAACCGACAAAGGCGAGCGCCCCAGTGATCCAGGTGAGCAAGCGACGACCGCGCCACGCGGCCATCCAGAACTTTCCCCAGAGATGAACGACCATAAAGATAAAGAAGAACTGCACCGACCAAAAGTGCATGCTGTTAACGAAGTGCCCAACGCTGGAATAGTGGTACCAGCTCGCACCTTCAAAAGAGAGGACTAACCCGGAGGCGATGATGACTCCTAAAGCGGCGAGTGTGGCGACACCAAAGAGGTAGATCCATGATGCGACATACGCTGGTTGAGTATCGGGCAGCAACTTCTCGATTGGCAGGTTCTTCTGCCAGCCTTTACGAAGCTTGCTCGTCCACATCTCCTTTTCGATATCTGTACTCATTTTTGATCCTTCCCTTTCTTATTACCTGGGAATGGAAGTACCAGCGCTAGCCCGAAGAGCACGAGCATGAAGAGGATGACAAGGAGATTCGTGATAGATATTTGAAACCAACCCCAATGTATGTATACCGCCTTGAGGTTCATGAAGTGATGAAAGATTCCCATGCGGAGAAGGTAGGCGCCTTTCTCCTAACAAAAGTAGGCACTGCCTACTCATCTTGGGCAATTACTTCACAACTGAGTGCTGGCTCTCCTGCTAGAGTTTCCGCAAGCAAGAACCACGACCTGGGGCGGCCATGACTGATATAACGATTATGCAGCGGGAGCTCACGCCGTTTGAGCACCTTGTCCTTGACTTGCTCTGCAAGGGCAAATCCAATGCCGCGATCGCTCACGAGACTGCTCACACCGAGAAGGTCATCGAGAACACCGTTTCGCGCTCGGCACGTGTTTTCGGCATCACCTCTGATGGTGACACCAATGTTCGAGTGCTTCTAGCACTCGCCTATCGCACCCACTTTGGCGATGCCGCCTTTGAATCTTTTGGACTTCCATGTCAACACCTGCAAGAGGGGCCGGATGGTCGAATGATCTGCGCTCGCCATATCGAATAGCGCTCGAATAAATAAACATTGACTAATCACTTCAACTAGTAAATAAAAGAAGAGGCTCACATGAAGGCTTTATCCACCATTTTCATCATCATTCACCTCTTAAGCGTGGCTGGAATCGTGATCCTACTTCTAACTCAAGCTGGCAAGGCAACGAAAGTCGTCCCTAAAGGATTAACTCACGCTGGATTAACGGCGCTGGTTGCTGGAATCGCAATCGTCGGAATCCGGCGATGCTCAGCACCACAACAACGCGGCTGCGTATCCTGTCTATAACTATGGAACTATTGCGGCCAAATTGGTTGTGCTTGTAGTAATTCTCGTTCTGGCATTCAAGCATGCAAAGGCTGAATCTATTTCGCGCGCTACCTGGGCCACTTTGTTGGGTTTGACCGTGCTCAATATCGCCTTGGCTGGAACTCTCAAGTAAATTGAGTAAGCTCCTCAGTCACGATCCGCCCCATTGAACTCGGTGATAAAGAGCGTTGGCTCGAACTGTGGAATGGATATCTAACGTTTTATGAATCGACTCTCTCACCTGAGAATAAACTGAACTCACCTGGCAGAGGCTGCACGATCCACATTTCAACTTGCAATGGGCTCGTCGCAGTTCATGAGGGTGAAGTTAGTTGGATTGGCTCACTATTTGTTTAGGCCATCGAGCTGGGCCGTTAATGATTACTGTTACTTAGAAGATTTATTTGTATCTGAAAATATTCGCGGGGCTGGCGCCGGGCGGTCACTCATCGACGCGGTGATAGCGGCCGCCCGTGCCAAGATGTCTGGACGGGTCTACTGGACAACTAAAGAGAGCAATACCCGAGCCCGCGTCTTGTATGACTCGTATACGCCGGCCTCTGAATTTGTCCAGTATCGCCTGCCACAAACTTATTGAGTTGTTATTTAGTTTTATTTCGATCCTTGATATCTACTCTTTGATATTTAGGAGTTTTGTTCCACACGACGAGCATGGACGAATCCAAGCAAGGCGAGAAGTAGGAACAGAACGCCTCCGAGGTAGGCAACCAATGCGGCATACATTGCAATCTGACCGATCTGCCAGAAGGCATATCCGTAGAGAAGAAGTCCGCGAAGGGTCTCGCCCTTGAAGACAGCTGCAACTTGTCCAGCGAGTTGGGCGTTATTTGGATCTGCTATAGCGGCTGCGCTTAACTCAGAGTAAGTCTTGCCTCCACCTATTTCACCAAGGTGAACGGCGATGAAGTGATCGGCATAAACCTCAGCTTGGCGACCGGTCAAGATTGTTGACCAGCGTACTTTGCAATGAATGGTTGATCGGCCTTTGGAAGGCTTGTGATCGCAGCATTTCCTGCAGGAGGGAATGTAATTTTTTGTGCGGAGAGTTGGGTCTTAACTTGGTCATTTGTGAAGTTTGAACCCCAGGTGAGTAATCCACCCGCAACTAGAAGCACCACGGCTAGCAATAGGCCAAGGCCACTTGCGATCTTGTCTAACACTTTTCTGTTCACTGTAATCCCTTTCGTCGATGTAAGGAACGAGTTGAAAACCGCGTATTTCAATAGTTTCCCGAGTTCCTCTCAGAAGTAATCATGAACCTTGGGAACCCCTGAGTACAGGCATAATCGCGGGGCTACCTCTCAGGTAAATGTGATCTGGGGAACTCTCAAGTAATGGTTGAGATAAACGCCGTAAAAAGTGGTGCTTGCAGGTATGCCTATCAGGAATAAATTGAGTAAGTTACAGACACTCAACCCCTCACTAACGAGGGACCCTCGGGAGGAAATCTTGAAGAAAACAGTTAAGTTCACTGCTCTCGCAGCGGCTTCAACACTTGCAATCTCAATGGTTGGAATTGTTAACGCCCCTGCGTCACTCGCAGCCGCAAAGCCAAAGGTCTGCTTGGCTCTCGATACCGGCGGTATCGATGACCACTCATTCAACGCATCAGCATGGGCTGGCGCACAGTCAGTGCAAAACAAGGCAACGGTTTCATACGTTGTTGCAGATGCAAACAACCCTGATTACACAGGCGAAGTTAAGTCTCTGGTAGACGCAAAGTGCGACCTCATCATTGGTGTTGGCTTCTTGATCACTTCAGCTATCGATGCTGCAGCTGTCGCAAACCCAAATATTAAGTTTGCTCAGGTTGATGATCCAGGACTTGTTAACAACAAGGCAGTAGCAAACCTTCGTGGTTTGACCTTCGCAACTAACCAATCTGCATTCTTGGCAGGTTACCTCGCAGCTGGTTACTCCAAGACCGGAAAGGTAGCAACCTACGGCGGAATCAATATTCCACCAGTCTCCATCTACATGGATGGCTTTGCCCGCGGTGTTGCTTACTACAACAAGCAGAAGAACAAGAAGGTTGTTGTTCTCGGCTGGGATACCGCTAAGCAAGATGGAACATTCGTTGGTGGTTTCAGCGATTCAAACAAGGCACTTCAGATCTCTAAGAACTTCGAGCAACAGGGTGCGGATGTAATCTTCCCAGTTGCTGGTGGACTTGAGAATGCAACTGCTGGCGAGTCAGTCACATCAGGTAAGTCAGTCACCATCGGTGTTGACTCCGATATGTGGGGACAGGTCACAGATCCAAAGGTCAAGGCTGTAATCCTTAACTCAGTAACTAAGGGCGTAGGCGCTTCAGTTGCTGCAGTTATCAAGGACGTCGCTGCTGGCAAGTTCTCTAACGTTCAGTATGTTGGAACTCTTGCTAACAAGGGAACAGGCCTTGCTGGATTCCACGACTTGGCACGTAAGGTTCCTGCTGTTCTACAGCAAGAGATCCGTTCATTGGCCGCACAAATCTCTTCTGGTGCTGTTGATGTAACTAAGTAGGACTAGAACACTAGTTCTTTAAAACCGAGAGGGTTATTTGATAACCCTCTCGGTTTTTTTAATAAATCTTGATTTAATTGCCCAGCTGATGAAGAGAGGATTTTCGTGTCACTAGAACTTCGCGGGATAACCAAGTCCTTTGGGGCTCTGCTCGCAAATGATTCGATTGATCTACGTGTCGAGACCGGCGAAATTCACGCCATCTTGGGTGAGAACGGTGCTGGCAAATCCACCTTGATGAATATCGTCTACGGGCTCGTAGCACCTGACAGTGGTGAGATTTTAGTTGATGATGTTGTAAAGAATATTAAAGAGCCTAGCGACGCTCTCGCATCCGGTATTGGAATGGTGCACCAACACTTTATGTTGGTTCCAGTCTTTACCGTTGCCGAGAATATTGTTCTGGGACATGAGAAGAGTGGTTTTGCGGGACGCCTTGATCTCAATGAGGCTCGCGAACGGATCAAAAAGGTCTCTGATCAATTTAATTTCAATGTTAATCCCGACGATTTGATCGAAGGACTACCGGTTGGAGTTCAGCAGCGCGTTGAGATTATCCGCGCTCTCATCTACGACGCCAAAGTATTGATTCTTGATGAACCTACTGCGGTACTTACGCCGCAAGAGACCGATGACCTCCTCAAGATTATGAAGGAGCTCAAGGGGCAGGGCACTTCAATCATCTTCATTACCCATAAATTGCGTGAGGTCAAAGAGGTTGCCGATCGAATTACGATCATTCGACGTGGCAAGGTCGTTGGCAACGCCTCCCCCGATGCCTCTCAAAAGGAGCTGGCATCGCTCATGGTTGGCCGTGAGGTTGAACTAGCTCCTGATAAAGGCGCGCATTCAATCGGCGAGCCAGTCCTTACCGTTAAAGACTTAACGGTTCGCGATAATTCTGGACGCGCCTTGGTAAACAACGTTAATTTTGAAGTTCGAGCTGGTGAAGTTCTCGCCATCGCCGGTGTCCAAGGAAATGGTCAATCAGAGGTTGCCCGAGCCATGGTCAATCTAGAAGAGCATGTCGAAGGCTCGATCATTTTGGATGGCGCAGAAGTCATCGGCAAGAGTGTTCGGGAGTCGCTCCACGCTGGCATCGCCTTTGTCCCTGAATCCCGTGAACTCGATGGTCTCATTGCCTCGATGTCGATTGCAGAGAACCTCATCCTTGGATTTACACGATCTCCCGCCATATGCCAAAGGGATTCAAATGTCCCCAAATACCGTGCTCTCTGAGGCTGAGAAGCGCAAAGTTGAATTTGATATCCGCTTACAGTCGGTGACGGATCCCATCTCTTCCCTCTCTGGCGGAAATAAGCAAAAGGTTGTCCTGGCGCGCGAACTCTCCCGCCCAGTCAAACTACTGGTTGCATCGCAACCTACGCGCGGCCTCGACGTGGGATCTATCGAGTTCGTTCACAAACGTATCTTGGAAGAGCGAGACGCCGGCCGAGCAGTTCTGTTATTTAGTACCGAGCTCGATGAGGTCTTGGCGTTAGCCGATCGAATAGCTGTTATGTATCGCGGTGAAATTCTCTCCATCGTTCCATCAGGCGTGAGCGCGCAAGAGCTCGGACTACTAATGGCAGGTGTTGTACATGCGTAAGTTAAAGATCAAGCGCCCATCGTTGCGCGCATTGACCCTTCCCGGTCTCTCATTTCTATTAGCGATGGCCTTCGGCGCGCTGCTCATCGCCTTCTCGGACTCAACTGTCCTCAAACACATAGGCCATCCGTGGAGTTTCATTAAGGCTGCAAGTGTTGCGGTATGGCAGTCCTACCTCGCACTTTTCGAGGGTTCGGTCTACAACCCAAGCCTTGCTACCCCTCATGATGCGCTCTTGTCGTGGTACCCACTTTCAGAGACTTTAGTTACCGCAGCTCCTCTCATTTTGGCGGGACTTTCTGTTGCGCTGGCATTTAGGGCAGGACTATTTAACATTGGTGCCCAAGGCCAATTTATCTTCGGCTCAATCGCGGCTTCTTATGTCGGATTCCATTTTCATTGGCCGATCGGAATTCACGTGATCGCCGCAACCGTTGCCGCCATTATCGCGGGAGCGCTATGGGGTGGCTTGGTTGGACTACTTAAGGCGCGAACCGGCGCCCACGAGGTAATCGTCACCATCATGCTCAACTACGTTGCGCTCTACTTCTTGATGTGGCTCCTAGGTACAACAACATTTCTTCGTCCGGGTCGCCGTGATCCAATCTCCCCTGACGTCTTGCCTTCAGCTCGCATGCCTCTTCTAGCAGGATCTAACTATCGAGTTAATCTCGGAATATTCGTAGCACTTGCGGCAGCAACATTTGTCTGGTGGTTACTCTCTCGCAGTACTTGGGGCTTCAGGTTCCGTGCCGTCGGAGCCAACTCTGCCGCAGCAAAGACCGCAGGTATTTCGGTGCCCTTCGTGATGACCTCCGTGATGGCAATCTCGGGTGCTCTCGCAGGTCTTGGCGGAGCAGTACACGTATTAGGTAGTGATTTCTCGCTTACATCCGGTACCGCAGGAAACTTTGGTTTCGATGCAATCACCGTGGCGCTCTTGGGCCGAGCAAAACCGATGGGCGTTGTATTCGCATCATTGCTCTTTGGCGCGCTCCGTGCCGGCGGAGGAACTATGCAGGCAAATACAAATACTCCGATTGATATCGTCCTCGTAATTCAAGCGCTAGTGGTGCTCTTTATTGCAGCGCCATCCGTCGTCAAATGGGTATTTAGATTGAAGAATCTCAAAACGACTGGCGAATTGGCTGCGAAGGGATGGAACGGATGAAGGCTCTATCCGCTGCAGAACGTCGCCGACGTCGCTCGCTCTATGTCATGGCGACACTCGCCGTCCTTTCCACCTTGGTCTTTGGCCTACTTCAAAAAGGCGGCCAGGTAGTTACATATGGATTCGTCCTCGACAAAGAGTGGGTCATCATTCAGCAATGGGTGATCAGTTCTCGCAACGCCTCGCTGATTTTCGGTGGAATCTCAATTCTCGCCTCAGCGATTGCATTTATTCAGTTCCGCGCGGGTAAGACAATCGGAGTAGCGAGCGCGATAGGCGCTGCCGGAATCATGATGTCATTTCTCTCCTGGGCGGCTGCCGGAAAATTCATTCCATTCACTGGCCTTCTCCAAGGGGCTCTCCTACTCTCAGTACCTTTGATCTTCGGTTCGATGGCAGGTGTATTGAGTGAACGTTCTGGCGTTGTAAATATTGCAATTGAAGGTCAGCTATTAGCTGGAGCCTTTGTTAGTGGTGTGGTGGCAAGTCTTACTCACTCCACCTTCCTAGGTCTTGTTGTTGCTCCATTCGCGGGCTGCTTAATCTCGACCCTACTTGCTGTCTTTGCCATCAACTTTGCGATTGATCAGATCATTCTGGGCTTCGTGCTGAACGTGCTTGTTTATGGCATCACAGATTTCTTGTACAAGAAACTTCTGATCCCATACCAAGCTACCTGGAACTCGGGCCCCACGCTGGCTGCAATTAAGTTACCTATTCTGTGGAAGATTCCGGTGCTTGGCCCAATCCTCTTTGATCAGAGCATCATCGTCTATCTGATGTATGCGGTGGTCTTCATAATTAGTTACTCACTCTTTAAGACGAAGTGGGGCTTGCGCACCCGCGCTGTAGGTGAACATCCCACAGCCGCCGATAGCGTGGGTATCAAAGTTAATCGACTTCGCTTTATGAACGTGATGATCGCCGGAATGGTCGCAGGTCTTGGAGGAGCATATTTCACCGTGGGTGGAGTAGGAGCCTTCAATAAGGAGATGACCGCTGGTAAAGGCTTCATCGCACTTGCTGCACTAATCTTTGGACGATGGACACCATGGGGCGCAGTCTCCGCCGCGCTGCTCTTCGGCTTTGCAGATAATCTTCAGAGCGTGCTTGGAATCATCGGAACTCCAATCCCATCAGAGTTCATGCTCATGGTCCCTTACCTCGTAACTGTGGTAGCGGTAACCGGATTCGTTGGGCGAGTTCGAGCGCCGGCGGCAGATGGAACACCGTATAAACGCGGTGAGTCACATTGAACGCCCCAGATATTGATTGGGACGAACTCCACGCAGAGGCTAAGCACATCATGACGATGGCCTATGCCCCATACTCGAAGTTCCCCGTTGGGGTAGCTGGTCTGGTCGATGATGGTCGTATCGTCACAGGTTGCAATGTTGAGAACGCCAGTTACGGCATGACCCTCTGCGCCGAATGCGGGATGGTTTCAAATCTGATCGCCAGCGGTGGAGGTAAATTGGTGGCGATCGTCTGCGTAGATGCAGCTGGCGAGTTCCTCTCCCCTTGCGGTCGCTGTCGCCAATTAATCTTTGAGCATGGCGGACCCACCTGCCAATTAATGACTCCGGCTGGTGCCCTGCCGATGTCTGAAATACTTCCTTGGGCCTTCGGCCCCGATCAACTTCCCTAACGCCTAGAAAGATTGAAATGACTGAACCATTTGCAGCGGTAGAAATCATCAGTGCCAAGCGCGATAAGGGAGAGCTCAGCGATCCACAGATCGACTGGATCGTAGATGCCTACACTCGTGGCGTTGTAGCCGATGAACAGATGTCTTCTCTCTTGATGGCGATCTTGCTCAATGGAATGAATATGCGAGAAATTTCCCGTTGGACAGATGCCATGATCAATAGTGGCGAGCGCATGAATTGGTCGGCCCTCACTCGAAAGACCGCCGATAAACATTCAACTGGCGGTGTAGGGGACAAAATTACCCTCCCGCTTGCCCCTCTCGTTGCAGCGTGTGGCGGCGCAGTCCCCCAACTCTCAGGTCGAGGTTTAGGTCATACGGGTGGGACGCTCGACAAGCTTGAATCGATTCCAGGGTGGAGAGCCTCACTCAGCAATGAAGAGATGCTCCAGGTTTTGCAGAGTTGTGGTGCGGTGATCTGCGCCGCTGGAGCAGGCTTAGCGCCAGCAGATAAGAAGTTGTACGCCTTACGCGATGTGACGGGAACAGTCCCCGCAATTCCACTCATCGCTTCGAGCATCATGAGTAAGAAGATCGCCGAGGGCACCTCTGCTCTCATTTTGGATGTGAAGACCGGAAGTGGCGCCTTCATGAGCGATCCGGCAAAGGCCCGTGAATTGGCTCAGACCATGGTTGAACTTGGAATCCGAGCAGGTGTAAATACACGAGCTCTCATCACCGCCATGGATGTCCCCCTAGGTTTGACCGCCGGAAATGCCCTAGAAGTCCGTGAATCGGTCGAGGTCTTAGCAGGTGGCGGGCCTGCCGATATCGTGGAACTCACGGTTGTTATGGCGCGAGAGATGCTCGATGCCGCAGGCATTAACTCCGCTCATGGATCCAGCCGAAGCCCTCAAGAACGGTGCAGCGATGGACAGTTGGCGTCAGATGATCTCAGCGCAAGGTGGAGATCCAGATGCCGCTCTACCGGTAGCCAAGGAGCAGCACGTTGTAACTGCCACCGAGTCCGGTGAAATCATTGAGATGAACGCTCTCGCGGTAGGCATAAGCGCCTGGCGACTGGGAGCAGGTCGCTCCAGGCAGGGTGAAGCGGTTCAGGCCGGTGCCGGCATTGAGATCCATGCCAAACCTGGTGAGCAGATCCAAGCCGGTGCCCCACTCTTCACCTTACATACTGATGAGGCTCCACGCTTTGAACGCGCTCTCGCTGCGCTGGAAGGCGCGGTTCGGATCTCCTCAACCGGCGAAAAGGTCGAAAGACTTCCACTGATCCTCGAAAAGATAACGGGATAAACTTAAAAACATGACGCTGGATAAAAAACCAACCCCAGAGCAAATCAAGAGAATTCCCAAGGTGGTTCTCCATGACCACCTAGATGGCGGACTACGTCCCCAGACAATCATTGAGTTGGCGCAGGAGATTGGATATTCCAAACTCCCCTTCACCGAGGCTGAAGGCGTTAGGTGACTGGTTCTACGAGGCTTGCAATTCCGGATCGCTGGAGCGTTATCTGGAGACATTCGATCACACGATCGCTGTCATGCAAACTCACAGCGCCGTTGTACGTGTAGCTCGCGAGGCCGCCCTCGATCTAGCGCGAGACGGAGTTGTTTATGCCGAGGTGCGCGGAGCCCCAGAACTCTTTACTCAAGGAGGGATGAGCCTTGACGAGGTAATCGAGGCCACCACCGAAGGATTCCAATTAGGAATCCAGGATGCGAAGGCCGAAGGTTTCTCAATCAGGGTCGAACAGATTTTATGTGCGCTGCGCCAAAATGATTGGTCCGATGAGGTAGCTCGTAAGGTAGTTAAATACCGCGATCAACATGTGGTCGGATTCGATATTGCCGGCCCGGAAGATGGCTTTCCAGCAAAGAATTACCTATCTGCCTTCGATTATCTACGAGCAGAGAACGCCCACTTCACGATTCACGCTGGTGAAGCCTATGGCCCGGCATCGATTTGGCAGGCAATCCAAATTTGTGGTGCCGAACGCTTGGGTCACGGTGTTCGCATCGTTGAAGATATTGATTTCACAGGTCCAGAGCCGAAGCTTGGCCTATTGGCAGCTTATGTGCGAGATCGGCGCATACCTCTCGAGCTCTGCCCAACTTCGAACTTACAAACGGGCGCAGCTAAAGATTACGCATCTCATCCCATCGGCATCTTAGAAAAATTGCGATTCCGCATCACGATCAACACCGACAATCGCTTGATGAGCGGAACATCCATGTCGCAAGAGATGTCACATGTTGTCGATGCTTTCGACTGGACTTTCTTAGACCTACAGCGAGTCACTGTCAACGCACTCAAAAGCGCCTTCATTCCATTTAACGAACGTCTGGCAATTATTGAAGAGTTAGTTAAACCGGCCTATCAGAAAATCAGTGAAGAATAATTTAGATACCGATCGGATGCCAGACAGTCTTGGTCTCGGTAAAACTCAAAATTCTTGGCGCGGATTTAATGGAGGAATGAACTCTGATCCGCTTGAGATTTTGAGCTCCAGCGATTTGTGCCTCCTTTAACTGCTTAGCAGTTAAACCACTCGCATCGATAGCGTCGATATCCATATGCGATGCAACCCAAGGCGCGAGTTCTGTGCTGCTTCCCGTCAAAATATTTACAACGCCTGCAGGCAAATCGCTGGTGGCTAGGATTTCAGCGAAGGTGATTGCTGGAAGCGGATACTTCTCAGATGCGATCACGATTGCCGTATTGCCCGAGACAATCACGGAAGCGAGTGCCCCAACTAGATTGAGCAGAGATGGCTTAGCAGCAGCGAACACCGCTACTACCCCCATCGGCTCTGGAGTCGAGAAGTTGTAAAAAGGGCCCGATACTGGATTGGTTGATCCAGCAAAGGTTGAAATCTTGTCACTCCAGCCGGCATACCAGACAAGTAGATCGATGCTCTCTTGTACCTGAACTGCGGCCTGCCTCGCAGTGACCCCTTCCAATGCGCAGATTTCTGTAATTAACTGCTCGCGCCGTCCCTCAAGCATCTCGGCCATTCGATAAAGAATTTGCCCGCGGTTATACGCGGTTGCACTCGACCAACCGTTGAAAGCAGCTCTTGCTGCAACGACGGCATCCCTCAAATCTTTCCGCGACGCCAGCGAAGGATTGGCAAGGTGGTTGCCCTTGGCATCCTTAACGGAGTAAACCCGACCTGACTCACTGCGTGGAAAGGCTCCCCCAATAAAGAGTTTGTAAGTCTTAAGTACATCAATACGTTCAGTTGGAGTATTTGCCATCTCAGTTGCTCGCCTTCAGATATGCGCTAAGTCCATGTCGACCGCCTTCACGACCCCAACCTGACTCTTTATATCCGCCGAATGGACTGGCGGGATCAAACTTATTAAATGTGTTGGCCCAGACCACACCCGCTCGCAACTTTGAGGCGGTCCAAAGAATTTTTGATCCCTTCTCACTCCACACCCCAGCTGACAATCCATATGGAGTGTTATTGGCCTTTTCGATCGCCTCTTGTGGAGTTCTAAAGGTAAGAATTGATAGAACCGGCCCAAAGATCTCTTCTCTCGCGATGCGATGTGTTTGGGAGACGCCAGTGAAGATCGTTGGCGCAAACCAAAAACCATCGGTTGGCAGTTCGCAAGGCGGACTCCAGCGCTCAGCGCCTTCCGCATCACCCGCTGCAGATAACTCCTTGATTTTAGCGAGTTGAGCTTCGCTATTAATTGCTCCAATATCGGTGTTCTTGTCCAGAGGGTTGCCTAGTCGTAAGTGACTCATGCGAACTTTAAGTTTCTCTAAAACCTCATCGTGAATATTTTCTTGAACCAGCAGCCGCGAGCCGGCACAGCAGACGTGACCTTGGTTGAAGAAGATGCCATTCACAATTCCTTCGACGGCCTCATCAATAGCGGCATCGTCGAAGACAATATTGGCCGCCTTGCCACCAAGCTCCAAAGTCGCGCTCTTCTTTGTCCCTGCAATCGATGTCGCAATTAATTTGCCTACATCAGTTGAGCCTGTAAAAGCCACCTTATCGATACCTGGATGATTAACTAGCGCAGCACCAGTTGCCCCAGCACCTGTCACAATATTTACTACGCCATCTGGCAGCCCTGCCTGCTGACATACCTCTGCGAAGAGAAGCGCCGTCAAGGAGGTTGTCTCTGCGGGTTTAAGCACGACGGTATTTCCAGTCGCCAAAGCCGGTGCTACTTTCCAAGCCAACATGAGCATCGGGAAGTTCCATGGGATGATCTGTCCGACAACACCATGTGGTTTTGGTGCCGAGCCCAAGCCGGCGTGATCTAACTTATCGGCCCATCCAGCATGGTAGAAAAAGTGTGCTGCAACTAATGGAATATCTGTATCTCGAGATTCACGGATCGGCTTTCCATTATCGAGCGTTTCGAGCACGGCGAACTCCCGAGCGCGTTCCTGAAGTATGCGAGCAATTCTAAAAAGGTACTTGCCCCGTTCGGCGGCAGGCATCTTGCTCCACACCTTGACGTAGGCGTTTCGAGCCGCGGTCACTGCCAGATCCACATCTGAAGCACCTGCTTCAGCAATCATGGATAGTTGCTTGCCTGTAGCGGGATTGATTGTTGGGAAATATTTGCGCGATTTTGGGGCTACAAACTTCCCATTAATAAAGAGGTTGTATTTGTCGGCGATATTTACGATGGCAGTCGACTCCAAGGCTGGGGCATATTCGAATAAGCTCATTTTTTCACTCTCAGTCCAGGGTCACATACGAGGGGCTGGCATAGTAGCCATCCCGAAGTTTCATTCTTTGAAGAAGTAAATCGTTTAGCAGAGCGCTAGCGCCGATGCGAAATAGCGCCGGATTAAGCCACTCAGATCCCGCGACTTCATTTACTAGCACCAATTGCTTAATCGCGTCTTTGGTATTTCGAATTCCGCCAGCGGGTTTGACTCCAATACGGACCTTGGTGGCGTTGTAGTAATCCCGAACCGCCTCCAACATTACGAGCACCACCGGTGCGGTGGCAGCGGGTGTTACCTTGCCTGTGCTGGTCTTGATGAAATCTGCTCCAGCCAACATTGCCAAATAGGATGCTTTACGCACATTGTCGAGCGTTACTAACTCACCAGTTTCAAGAATCACCTTGAGATGAGCCTTATCCCCACAGATCTCTTTGATCTTGAGGATCTCTTCAAATACCTCACCATATCGTCCAGATAGGAAAGCTCCTCGATCGATCACCATATCGATCTCTGCTGCACCAGCATTTATTGCATCCATCGTGTCTTGAGCCTTGACTGCAAACGAGGCTCGACCAGATGGAAATGCGGTGGCAACAGCAGCTACTGGAATAGCCTCTCCCCCGATCGAGTCCAGTGCAGCACGTGCAGTTGCAACCATATCGTTGTACACGCAGACTGCCCCGACGGATGGAACGGTTAAATCAGTTGCATCGGGGCGGACCGCCTTGGCGCAAATCGCCCGGACTTTTCCTGGAGTGTCTGCTCCCTCCAAAGTCGTTAAGTCAACCATTGATATGGCGGTATCAATCGCCCACGCTTTACTGCTGGTCTTAATGCTTCGAGTGGCTAGCATCGCGGCTCGCGATGTCACACCAACTTCGTCGACCGCAGGAAGGGTTTTGAGAAATGCCTTTAAAGAACTCTCTGATGAATCTACGATCATGCAAAGTAGCCTTTAAGAACGGGAGTCAACCGATCCACAATCGCAGTCGCTGCAGCTTTATCTGAATCCGAATCTGTCGGCCGCACAACTTCAATGTAACACTTCACCTTCGGCTCGGTGCCACTTGGTCTGATGATGACTCGAACATCACTCTCTAAGTAAAAGCGCAATCCATCTGTAGGAGGAAGCGCTCCATCTGGGCGCATAAGATCATCAAATCGCAACACTTTAAGACCCGCAATATCAACTGCCTGAGTAGCACGCAGAGAATTAAGGACTCGGCCAATATTAGATAGGTCCTGAACTCGAATTGAGATCTGAACCGTCTTATGGAATCCGTACTTAGCGTTGATCTTCTTTAAATACTCCGAAATGCTAGATCCACTGGCTTTCAATTCTCCCGCGATACGTGCGAGTGCAATTGCTGCGGAGACGCCATCTTTATCGTTGACCGTCTGAGGGTCAACCGAATATCCGATCGCTTCTTCATATCCAAATCCCAAGTTTTCAATCTTAGCCAACCACTTAAATCCAGTGAGTGTCTCGTGGAACTCAATTCCATGGTGCTTGGCGATCTTGCTTAAGATCGAAGAGGAGACGATCGAATTGGCAAATGATTTATCACGATACTTCTCGGGAGCGGAACTTGCTAAATACTCTCCAAAGAGGGAGCCCAGCTCATCGCCTGTCAGCATGCGCCAGGTGCCACCATCATTAATCGCCGCGGCGCAGCGATCGGCATCTGGGTCATTGGCGATAACTACATCACCAACCGCTTGACGTGCTACCTCAAGGGAGAGATCGATGGCTCCAGGCTCTTCAGGGTTTGGAAAAGCGACGGTTGGAAAGTCGGGATCGGGGTCGGTCTGCGCCTTCACCAGAATTGGATCTGCATAACCAGCCTTGGCAAAGACTTTTTCTACCGTTTCGGTGCCAACGCCGTGCATCGCTGTGTAGACGGCCTTAACTTCATAGACTGTAGGAGCGACAAGAGCAGTTCTCGCTACATAACGATCTAGGACGTCATCATTAAGAACGGTCCACTCAGTTCCACGCACCAACTCATGATTCATACGAGCGATATGTGCCGAAATTTGCTCATCTGCAGGTGAGACGATCTGTGAGGCGTTGTAATTGATTCCATCAACTACTCCCCCAAGATAGACCTTATAACCATTGTCTTGTGGGGGGTTGTGGCTAGCTGTAACCATAATTCCGCAATCAACTTTGAGATCGCGGACGGCATATGCAAGAACAGGTGTTGGAAGAGGTCGAGGAAGTACAAAGACTTTCATACCAGCGCCACTAAAGATTGCAGCGCTCTCAAAGGTGAAATCCTCAGAGCCATATCTGGCATCGCGACCAATTACAACCGATGAGAGTCCACGCTCTTTCATATAAGCAGCAATTCCAGCAGCTGCTCGTGAAACTACGGCTCGGTTCATTCGTGATGGTCCTGGACCAAGGGGTCCTCTTAGACCAGCAGTTCCAAATTGTAGAAAGCCAGAGAAGGCGGCGCGCAGTTGTGCTTCATCATCGGAGTCGAGCCATGCCTGCAGTTGTGCAGCAGTCTTGGGATCTGGATCTAGCGCAATCCACTCTTCAACTTCAGCGCGCAGTTCTGCGGTAATCATATTTTGTGGAGTACCTTGCTCAAGAGTTCACCCATTTTCCCTGCAGCAGCTTTACCCGCCGCCATCACTTCTTCATGACTTAATTTTTCACCGGTAATTCCAGCGGCAGCATTTGAAACTAGTGAGATTGCAACGACCTCAGCTCCTAGCGCATGAGCGGCGATAGCTTCAGGAACAGTAGACATTCCAACCAGGTCCCCTCCTATAACACGGATCATGTTGATCTCTGCTGGAGTCTCATACGAAGGACCGCGCCAATGTGCATAAACGCCTTCAGCAAGTGTTGGATCTTCTTCGCGCAAGACGGCACGAATTCTCTTGCTATATAAATCAGTTAAGTCGACGAAATCAGCTCCGATAAGCGGGCTTACTGCGGTTAATGAAATGTGGTCCTTGATGAGCACTGGTTGACCAACCGAATACTCCCGATTGATTCCGCCACAAGCATTGGTGAGAACGACAACCTTGCAACCCGCCTTGACCGCAGTGCGTACCCCGTGAACTACCGGTTCAACTCCCTTGCCCTCGTAGAGGTGGGTGCGACCCAGAAAGACGAGTGCTCGGATGGTTCCTTTTGCTCCTTGCAAGATCATAGGAACGTATCTTGCCGCCATGGCCCGCAACGGTTGGAGCAGGAAAACCAGGGAGATCAGTGGCCTCAAACTCATGGGTTGGAGTGCCTAGAGCATCAGCGGCAGAGACCCAGCCGGAACCCATAACCAGAGCTACATCGTGACTCTCCTTCCCGGTCAGACGGGCTAATTCCGCCGCTGCCAGCACTGCAGTTCCGAGTGGATCGCTATATAGGTCGCTCATAGGAGAAACTTATCGGGAAGTGGGCAGGGCTGGAACATCCCAAACCCAATCTGCAGGCAGAGATATCCGAGGGGGCGCATCATGGATAAAGTCCACGTAACTTGTGGGCTTCGGCAACTCTGCCCACACCCAACATTAGTGCCGCCTGCCTCCACGTTGCACCGTGATTGAGGGCGGTTACTTCGACCTCATTAAATGCCTTCATCATGATTGCCGAAAGATTGGTCTTAACTTCGTCGGCGCTCCAGAAATAGTTCTGCTTATCCTGGACCCACTCGAAGTACGAGACGATGACACCGCCGGAGTTGGCCAAGATATCGGGAACAACAAGTATCCCCTTGTCATGCAAGATTGAGTCACCGCCAGGAGTGGTAGGTCCATTTGCGCCCTCCACAACGATCTTGGCCTTTACCCCATTGGCAGTTGACTCGGTGATCGCATCGGCGAGCGCAGCAGGGATCAGCACATCGACATCCAAGTGGAGCAATTCTTCATTGGTGAGTCGATCAGTACCAGGCATATTCAAACTCTTATTCGCCAGGAAGTACTCCCAGAGCGCTGTAACGGAGTCGAATCCAGTTACTCCGCCATTGACGTCACTTACTGCAACAACCTTCATACCCATCTCTTCAACGGCGCGGGCGGCCCAATATCCAACTTTTCCGAAACCTTGAATAGCTACGGTTGCACCCGTGATATCCATTCCACGAACTCGCAGCGCTTCACGAGTTGCAATAGCACACCATCACCTGTTGCCGAAGTACGTCCAAGGGAACCACCAAGCACGATTGGCTTTCCGGTAACAACACCTGGGACAGAAAAACCTGCATTAACCGAGTAGGTATCCATCATCCAGGCCATATTGCGTTCATCGGTTCCAACATCGGGAGCTGGGATATCGCGTTCTGGGCCGATGATTGGCAAGATCTCCGAGGTGTAGCGTCTAGTGAGTCGCTCATTTTCTCTAAGTGAGAGCGTTCCTGGGTCTACAGCGATTCCACCTTTGCGCTCCCCCATACGGCAGGTTTGTCAGTGCACATTTCCATGTCATCAACATGGCGAGCGCAACGGTCTCATCTAGATCAATATCAGGGTGATAACGCACTCCACCTTTTGACGGTCCTCGAGTAGTTGAATATTGAACGCGATAGCCGTCATACATTTCGACTTCGCCATTGTCTCTCCGCAGTGGTACCGCTACTTGCAAAATTCGCCGCGGTGTAGAGAGTGTCTGCCAATCATTCTCTGAAAGGCCTAATTGATCGATTGCGCCTCGTAATTGCGACAGCGCAGTAGTAAGTGGTGACTCCTTTGTCATGCCAAAAGAGTATCTCTATTGCTGTGTAGCGGCTACCTCTTGCTCCCATGCACTTTGGAGTGTCTGAGTAAATGCTTCGAGAGGCTGTGCACCTGAAATACCAAACTTCATATCAAATACGAAAAATGGGACACCAGTTGCTCCCAATTGCGCTGCCAAATTTCGATCGGAAATTACTTCATCTGCATATAGATCTGAGGTTAAAAGATCATCAGCCTTATCTGCATCAATTCCTACTGAATTGCTGCTGCAACGAGATCGGTATGCGAGAATACTCCCTTAGATTTCTCAAAATAATTTGAGAAAGAGAACTTCTAGGAGTTCTTCTTGTTTTCCAAGAGTCGCCGCCCACAATAAGAGTCGATGTGCATCAAAGGTATTTCCGGAAAGAGTCTCATCTAAGTTGTAGCAAAGTCCTTCACCATCAGCGACTGCGCACAGACATTTGCTTGCATCGCCGTGACCTGATCTGGGGAAGCCAGATACTTATCGGCTAAATAATCTTTAGTCCGGACCGTCTCTTTAATATCCGGTTGAAGTTGAAAAGCGCGATGTCGATGGTCACATGGTCACGGTGTTCAAAGGAGGCGAGAGCTTTCTCTAGCCGCCTCTTCCCGATAAAACACCAAGGACACACCACATCCGCCCACACATCAATGATCATGGATTAATTCTACGATCTACTTCCATAGTCGGATAAGGGCGGTCGCCGCTCCGACCATCACGCCCAGAAAGATAAATTCAACAACGATCGGTTTCATGTGAGGAGAGTAACAAGAACTCCAGCTTTGCTCAGAATTTGAGGGCTGGCACCACACTATTCACCTTCTGGAATCCATTTCTTGCAAGAGAGAACTACCCCTGCGCTTTACGATTACTACATGCGCAGAATTAGCTTCGAACAGCTTAAGACCGTCCTCAAAGATCTACCCGATAATCCACGTGTCGTCGTCTCCGGTAATTTTGCTATGCCAAAGGCTCTGATGAGCGCCTTCGACGCCGAAGTTCCTAAATACCGTCTCCACATGTTGAATGCACAAGTCGGCATTCCGCATCGCGAGGGTAGTCTCTTACGAATCTGCCTTTATCGGTCCGGGAATGAGAAATTCAAAACAACTTACGTATATTCCCAGCCGACTCTCTTTACTTCCTGTGCTTATAAAGAGTCACCTCAAGCCAGATATCGTTTTAATCCATACCTCACTCCCCCGCTTCGACACGGTCTCACTTGGTACTGAGGTCAATATCCTCCCCGCTGCAATCGAATCAGTGAGAGCCAACGGTGGCCTCGTTATTGCACAAGCCAATTCACACATGCCGTATACATACGGGGATGCCCAAATTTACGAACACGAAATTGATTTCTTGATCGAGTCTGATGAGGCTCTCACGGAACATGTCTCGGGACCATTGACTCCCATCGGCCGTGCCATTGGCGAGCGCATTGCTCCAATGATTAAAGATAATTCCACGCTCCAACTTGGAATTGGGGCGGTTCCCGATGCAACTCTGGAACTTTTAAAAGCTAGAAATGGCATGCGAATCTGGACCGAAACATTCAGCGATGGAGTGCTCAATATGGAAGAGGCCAGCGCTCTCGATGAAGGCGTTCCAATTACCGCCTCATTCGTTTTCGGCTCCAAACGACTCTATGAATGGCTCCACCTCAACCGCAGAATCCGCATGTTTAGAACTGAGAAGACGAATGATCCTTCTCAGATCGGCAAGCAAGCGCGCATGACCTCTATCAATGCCGCCCTGCAAGTGGATTTATACGACCAAGCAAACGCTTCTCGAGTCCGAGGCACTATCTACTCTGGCTTCGGAGGTTCAACAGATTTCATAACTGGTGCTCTGCACTCAACGGGAGGTCAATCATTTATGGCGCTTCCTTCTTGGCATGCCAAATCCAATACCTCGACGATCATCCCTCTGATCGATGGAGCAGTAACGAGTTTCCAACATTCCCACGTTGTGACCGAGAATGGGATTGCGCGCTGTTTTGGTATGTCGGAAAGAGAGCAGGCAGAGAACATCATTGAGTTTGCCGCTCATCCGGATGCTCGAACTGAACTCACGAAGGCTGCTCAGCAGATGGGACTGCTCGGCTAGAATTTTGCAATGGATGAGCGCCTCAAGAATTACGGCGCTCTCATCTTTGCAGGGATCTGTTTTGGCACCACTGGGACCGCGCAAGCTTTAGGGCCTGCGGGTAGCTCTCCGCTAATAGTTGGTGCGGCACGCTTGCTCTTAGGTTCTATCTTCTTGTGGGCCATCCATATCTGCCTCAAAACCAAGAGTGCTCGAATCGGAAGTGTCGAGCTACTCATGGGAGGTGCATCAGTCGCCCTCTATCAAATCTCATTTTTCTCCGCAGTGAAGTCGACCGGAGTAACAGTGGGAACCTTAACTGCCATCGGCTCCGCTCCAGCCTTGAGTGGAATTCTTAGCTTTCTCATCAACAAAGAAATGCCATCCCGCCGCTGGTTGACAGCAACACTCGTCACGACTCTTGGAATCGTATTCTTAACGGGGGCCAAAGGATTCTCGCACTTTAACGTGACTGGTGTACTTCTTGCCCTTGCTGCAGGTGGGTCATATTCTCTCTTTGCCGTGGCCAGCAAGCGCGCCTTGAACTCAGGAATCTCATTCACCGAAGTCATGTACAAAATTTTCGGGGTTGGCGCGATCCTCCTTCTGCCCTGCTTCTTCTTTGAAAAGAGCCATTTCCTAACCACAAGATCTGGTTTTCTGATGGCCCTCTGGCTCGGCCTTGTCCCTACGGCAATTGCCTACACCTCATATGGTTATGGATTAAACAAAATCAAGGTTGCCACGGCCTCAACGCTGATCTTGGCAGAGCCCGCAACCGCTACTTTGTTAGCCGCTGTTGTATTGGGCGAGAGCCTCAACGGATACTCGTGGCTTGGAGTCGCCATAGTTGTCAGCGGACTGATCTACCTCTCGCGCGAGTAATTACTCGGGAAGTAGTTGGCTACCGCTCCATCACTTTAATTGACCGGAAGCTCAACTCTTTGGGAGCATTCCTCATGCCGATATCAATGGACCGCTCACTTCGCCACATGGCTTGGGCAAATCAACGAATCTACTCAGCCTTTGCAACCCTTCCAGATGAGGCCCTCGACGCCTATATCGTCAATCCAGATTGGACTGCCAGACAGATTCTCCAGCACATCGTCTCCGGAGCAGACTGGTACGTCTATTGCCTTGGGATAGCTGGGTGGAACGACATCCCCCAACCTCGGGTGATTGCAGACGTGAGCAACCTAGCGAAGACACTGGCAATCTGCGATGCCTTGATTTTGAGTGCAGCTCTGGCCGATGACGAACCGCTTGCCTTTGAAGATGGTGAGAAGAAAATATCGGTACTCAGATCCACTCTCCTAGCTGAGGCCGTGCTCCATGCCACCGAGCACCGGGCACATCTCTTAGATGCCATCGAATCTCGGGGCTTCACAGCAATCTCGCTCGACAACATTGATCTCTGGAGCTTTGAATCATTCGAACGCCGCGGAAGTTAGTGGCTCTCCCAAAACCACAAAAGTCGGCGAGAGTTCTCTGATTCGTTAGACTTGAGTGTGCTTGACGGAATCTTTCTCAAATCGCTCGTGGCTTTTTCTGCCGCGACGACCGTCGGGCTAGGCGCTCCGACCGCCACCTCGATACCAGGCGAATCTCAAGTACTAATTAATTGGGTTGCCCCTACCGATCCCATCAATGGAATTGATATCGAGGAGAGCACTGATTCAGGAACCACGTGGACCTCTGTCTCCAAACTACCCCCAACTTCCACGCATGTTCGTATACAAGGCTTAACCGATGGGAAGAACTATTGGTTCCGCGTTCGTTGGATCTGGCCAGATAACTCTCTTGGAATTCCTAGCACTACCTTGGTCGCGGTTCCGATCAACAATCCCACGGCACCAACTGGCCTCATCGCAACCGCTAGTGGGACCCAGGTGGCCCTCAATTGGGACCAAACGACGCAGTCTTCAGTAACTGGATACGAGATCGAACAATCTACCGATGGCGGTTCTACCTGGAAAGTTGTTACTGCAAACTCCGGATCGCCATCATCAGGATATCTCATCGATGGTTTGACCCCCGGGACTACCTATACATTCCGCATCAAAGCTCTGGCATTCGGCGGCGGAGTGAGTGACTATTCAGATGCAGCGGTGGTCAAAATTGCTAGCGCTCCAACTGGTGGCTTTGCTCTTAATTATTCGATCGCGAACTCTCGAATCACCCTTACGTGGGATACACCAACAGATATCCCAGATGTTCAAACATATGACGTCAAAGCATCGGGGGATGGTGGCATCAACTGGTTTACCATCGCAACAACTCAAGGCGGGATCAATACAGCGGTAGTCCCCTACGTGATTGGCGGTTCGGCCTATCAAGTGGTTGCCACTTCATCGCTAGGACTGACCTCTGCATCGGCAGTCGAACTCGTCGAGACTAACTCCATTCCTGACCCACGAACAACAGCCTCTTTCCTTCCTGGGGCCGATGGAAGCGGAGGTACGACTCCGACTGTTGAACCCACTCCAACCGGCAGCTCCACAGATTCTCCAAGCGCAGCTCCTGTAATCCCATCTTCTAGTTCAAAGGGTGGCAGTGCACCAATAATTCCTATTGCAGTTGGACTTCTTGTTATTGGTGGAGGCGCATGGTTTCTCATTGGCATAAGAAATAAGAATTCAAAAAAGAAACCACGACGCAAACCTGCCAAAAAACCTAAGAAAAAATCGCCCTCCAAATTGGCGTCTCAAAATAAATCCTCACCCGAAGGCTCTGAAGGCAGAGGCAATCGTAAGAATTAATTAAGTGCTTTCAGCCTTTACTTCTTCTTGGTGGCTGTTGGCTTAGGTGTGGGTGCCTTCGTGGAAGGCTTGCTACTGCTCGACGGCTTAGCGCTACTAGAAGGCGTGCTGGATGGTTTTCCACTGCTCGAAGGCGTGCTCGATGGCTTACTGCTTGGCGTAGATGACGGAGTCGATGTTGGCTTTCCGCTGGGTGTAGTAGTTGGCGTGGTGGTGCCAGGTGTTGGCAAGGTACCCGGGATACGTACGCCAAGGGTTGGAACGCCTGGACCGATCGAGCTCACTGCACGAACACGTACCAAGAGCGCGGTCTTGTTTCTATTGACCGTGTAGGTCCTGGTCGTTACAGGAAGCGTTGCAACCGTAGCCCACTTCAATCCGTCGGATGAGGTCTCAACCAAATACTTCAAAATTTGCTTGGTATTGCTTCCGATTGCTGGAATCCAACTCAACGTTGCAGTCGTATTACTCAAGACCAGTGCCTGCATTACTGGAGCAGGTGCTGCAGGTTGCGGAACTCCAGAAACAACTGCCGAGGCTGGACCGGTACCAATTTGGTTAACAGCGAAGACTCTAAAGAAGTATGTGGTTCCATTCTTCAAATTAGAAACATTGACAACAGTCAGCGATGAACCAGTATTCGGAATTGCTGCGTTCCAAGGTCCACTTGGAGATGTTGCCTGCTGAACTGTGTAGTAATCCACACTGTATCCGCCATTATTGGCCGGAGCGGTGAAGCTCAATGTGACTTTCTGGTCACCTGAGCTGCTGATAGAGCAGTAGGAGCATCTGGGGCCGCACCAGGTGCGGCCAAGATGACAGTAGAGGCACCAAGTCCAGCGCCAGAGATCGGAGTTACTCGAATTTCATATGTTGATCCGTTGGTGAGCCCAGTCGAGGTCGCTGCTGAGTCGCAGTTCCAGCAGCTGTAAGTGCAGTGGTCCAGGTCAACCATCAAGACTCTTCTCAACTTGGAAGCCAGTAATAGCACCGGCTGGGGCACCAGTTGGCAAGGTCCAACCGACTGTGACGGTCTGAGACGCGGTGCTCACAATATGCAGCGCTACTGGGGCGCTTGGAAGCGCAGCAGCATTTGCAGCCTAGCGTTGCAGGCAAACCTTTACCGAAGTTGGTGATGGCGCTAACTCGGAAGTTATAGTTCGTGAAGTTCTTCAAACCTTGCAAGTTAACTTCAGTGGTATCCCCTGGTGTCGTTGAAGCAAGAGTCCAAGTGGTTCCATCGGTGCTCTCTTCAATAACGTAGTTATTGATCTTCAAGCCACCGGTATCAGTTGGAGCAACCCAACTCAAATCAACCTGACCATCGCCCGATTGTGCAGATAGCGACGTTGGTGGCTGAGCGACAACACCCGGTGTAACGGAAGCAATAGATGCAACGCCATTTCCAGCCTTACCCATCGGAGTAAGGCGGAAGATGGTGGCCACACCATTGGTGAGTCCTGTGACTACCGACGATGAAGCGCTGGCATCAAGAGTGATCGCCTTAGAGAATGTCTGACCATCCAAGCTGTAATCAAGCAGATAGCCAGTTCTGTTGTCATCCTTTGGATTAGACCAGGAGAGAGTTACTTGCTTGTCTGCACCGACGCCGGTGAGGACTGGAGCGGCCAGTGGAAGTGGAACTGTAACGTAGGCAGCCCACCAGAAGGTGGAGGTGAAGCTGGAGGAACGATCGGAGGTGAGTAAACCGGCAGGATGCAAAGTGAAGTGTGCTGGTGTTCCTTGGCCGATTGCGGTATTAGCTCGAATCTAATTGATATCCATTGACCCAGAAATAGTACGTGGTTCCTGAAACTAAGTTGTTGAATGGTGCAAGTGGTTGGCCGTGTTGTCGGTGCATGTAACTGATTGCAAAGCAGTTGGGCTGGTACCAACTTGAACCGCGTACTGTCCTGCACCTGGAGGGATCCCATGTGGCAGTACTGGCACCACGGCGTCATGACCACAGGACAACCTTGAAGTTCGTAATCGCGCCAAGAGTGACTGGCAAATATTGCGGAGCGTTTGAAACAATCGTGACAACATCTGGGGTTGTTGCGCTGATTAGAAAGATAGTTGCTATCCCCATTATAGACACCAGCGGCAACATACGTTCCGACAGTTGGTAGATGCTCGATACATGTAAAGGTCAGCGCGTGTGCGACGCTGATCGATGGGACGGTAGGGGTACAAGTTGAAGTATTAGCGGTACCAGTAATAGACCAAGCAAAAGTGCCCGTTGGATCATTGGCAGTATTAACACCCGTGACAACTGCATTGAAGGCAACTGATCCACCGGCAGTTGGGTTGCCGGAGTGCAAGATTGTTACTGTAGGTAGAGCTTTGGCAATATTAATAGTGCTTGAAGATTGAGTATGGCGTAGTAATTGTTGTCCCCGGAATAGACGGCTGTTGCGATATATGTTCCAGCAGTTCGAGCGATCACGATACAAGTAAAGACATTTCCGCCGAATGGGGTTGAGTCGCACGTCGTTGCCCCAGCTGACCTGACAGACTCCACGTGACTGTTCCTCCAGGTAGTTGGTGCGCCAGGGTTGGATTAACTGTTGCGGTAAAGTCATCGAATCACCCAAGTTTGGTGATGCAGGAATCGATGTAAATGTGATTGTTGGCGTTTGAGGACCTTCAGTCACGCTCGCGGATGAGGCACTATTTGTAACAGCCGAGGTAATTCGAGTCGCCAGCAAATGAGATATTCGCGGTATAGGTGCCCGGTGCGTTAACTTGAATCTCGCACTGGTATACGTCGTGCTAACCCCAGAGACAGCCGGTGGCGACTGACTTCCAACGTTACAGGTGGAGGAGGGCCCCCTAGGTTCCACGTGATGGCGCCAGAAGGAGCCGTTGAACCAGGCACTCCGGTGACGACTGCTGTGAAAGATAATCGGTGCTCTGTATTGATTAGTGAGTGCTGCGCCGGTGACAGAGATCGTCGGAGTAACTTGGGAAACCGATATTGGAGCAGGTGCTGAGTTTGCCGAGTCGTAGTTGGTATCACCAGGGAAGTTTGCTGTAGCCATGTAAGTACCAGCCGAGGCTGTTGGGAATGAGCAGGAGTAAGCGGTTGTTGGGGCCGGATCCCCAGAGGTATCGAGACCTGAAGGGACATGGAGCAGGCAATACTTAAATTATTTGGATCAATGATTGTCCAGTGCATCGTGCCGGCAGGAATAAAATCACCGGTCAGACAGTACGAACCAGCCAGACGCTCTCCACTTGGGCAGCTATAAGTTGTACTTGGAGTCGCAGCAACTGGCGTTGCGGCGAGCACGCAGGTAGCTCCCGTGAGTACTCCAGCAGAAGGATCGCAACTGTAAACAGTTGATGGGGTCGTCACCGCAGCCGTCGAGTTATCAACACAGGTAGACCCAGTCAGGGTGGTTCCTGAAGGACAGGTAAGCGTTGCAGTAGCTGCCGTGATGGTTGGTGCAGGATCGCAATGCGTTCCATCAACATCAAGCGTGCCGACAGACGGGTGAACAACTGTATGTCGTATTTGCAGTTGCGTCTGCTCTGACGTTCCGGTTGAGGACCCACAACCAAAGCCGTAATCTTTGTTGTGCCTCCCAGTGTTGCGGTGCCTGAAGCGGAGAGCGTGATCGAAACAACTGGCGTCAAGTTGTGAACACCGATAGCAACAGGAGTAGAAACTGCGGCTAGGTAGTTTGAGTCGCCTGGGAAGGTTGCTGTGACAACGTAGTTGCCATACTCCGCCTCGGTAATGTCACAAACATAAGTAGTTGTTGAACCCGATGAGGTTTGAGTTGGCGCTACCGAGCATGAATTGGCACCACCGGAACCACTAATCGCCCATGTAACTGCGGCCGATGGTGCAGTAGCGCCAGTTGGGCCGGTGACGGTAGCAGTGAATACAGCAGTTCCGCCCTTATTTGGATCTCCGACACCAGTCAGAACAATCGTTGGAGTTACTTGAGCGATTGTGACGGTAAGCGGGCTCGTGGTTGGCAGTGCGGTGAAGTTTGTATCACCAGGGTAAGTTGCTGTAACTGTGTAGTTTCCAGCGGTCTGCGCATTAATTACACAGGTGTAGACCGTGGAAATTGCCGTGACTCCAGAGGTTGGACCGGTTTGGGAGTCACATGCAGCTTTCTGACCGCCAGATACAGCCCAGACCAACGTGCCAGAAGGTTTAACTGCACCTACTGCCCCACTCACAGTTGCTGTAAATGTAACTACATTTCCAAGACTTGGAGCTGCAGGTGCAATTGCGAGAGCGATCGAAGGTAGCGCTTGAGCGACGGTAAGACTTACTGGACCGGCAGAAGCGGTAGCAAAGTTTGTATCACCGTTATAGGTAGCACTCACCGTATAGATACCTGCGGTTGGTGCATCAATGTCGCAGGTATAGGTAGTGCTTGTACTGGTAGAGGTTGGAGCAGGATTCGACGTACAACTTGAAGCCTTACCACTTACCGAGAAGACAACGGTTCCAGTAGGTGCTGGCAGATTGGCCACACCTGTAACAAGCGCAGTGAAGGTCAAGCCATTGCCTACGATTGGAGAATTAGGTGATGCAATTAGGTTGATACTTGGCAGCACCGTTCCCAAGTTGACCGAAATTGTGGAAGATGTTGCTGTGTTGTAATTTGAATCTGCCGCAACAGTCGAATTGACGTGGTAGGTACCAGGAACACGTGGTGTGAAGCTACAGGTGTACGTCACGACATTGCCGACTATCGTGCCGGCTGAAAAATTGCCGCAAGTAACTGGCGCACTAACGGGGTCAGTGATCAACCACGTGACAGCTCCCGTTGGTGCTACAGCGAAACCAAATCCAGTAACGGTCGTAGTGAGGGTGACCGGCTGACCTAGCATTGGGTTTGGAGACGAAACAACCGCAATTCCAGGGGTCTGCTTCTGGATGGTCAATGTCAACGTGCTACTTGTGACCGTTACATAGTTGGCATCTCCAGCATATGTAGCGACCGCGGTATACGTACCAACGTTTGGCGTGTCGAAGGTACAGGTGTAGGTCGTTGTGTTGCCAAGAGTGCTCGCTCCAGTATTTAAGCGGCAGGCACCGGCACCTGCAGTACCAGCTATGGTCCAACTCAAGTTTCCTGTTGGAGGTGCGGCATTGGTTGAACCAGTGACCGTTGCGGTGATGGTCTCGCCATTACCCAAGATTGGAGCAGCAGGAGAATTTGTAAGGACCACCGTTGGAGTTGCCTGACCAACAACGGTCACAGAAGCACCAGAGGATGTAGATGCAACTAAGTTGTATGAAGTATCACCCGTGAAGATGAAGTTCGCACCATATGTACCAGCCACAGAAGCCACAACGCTACATCCGTAGGTGTATACACCTGGCGACACAACACTTGGACCAGTAATTGTGCTGCATGTGGTAACTGCGCCGACTCCGGTGATAGCCCATGATCCAGCGTTTGTAGGAGCGATCGCGGAGCAGGTCCATTTACGGTCGCAGTAAATGAGATTGTTGAGCCAAGCGCTGCTGTTGAAACATTCGCAGTTACCGCCACGGTTGGAGTTACAGGATTTACCGTCGTGGAGTCACCCGAGGTTGGCGAAGTTGAGTTGTAATTAGAATCCCCGTTGTAGGTAAAGAGTGGCAGGTAATTACCACCCTTTGAACCTGTAACAAGACAGGTATATGTGGAAGCTATCGACGAGAGCGTTGTTGGTCCTGCAGTGCTTGTGCAGGTAATTCCTGTAACGCCAGTGATCGTCCAGGCTCCCGTACCAGTAGGAACAGCGCCACCTAGTCGGACCTGTCACCGTTGCTGTGAAGGTGAATGTTCATCCAAGTGCAACACTGGCATTAGAGGTCGTAACTCGAACAGTTGGAGTTGCCTTAGCAATATTGATGCTAAATGGAGCAGATGGACCTGCAGCGTTGTAGTTGGTATCTCCTGGATAGGTGATTTGGCGGAGTAAGCACCCGAAGAGTTCGATGGAATCTGGCAGGTGTAGATAGTCGATACTCCACTATTGACTGGACCAGTAATGGTCGAGGTCGAAGCAGTGCATGAGGTATCGGATGTACCCGTCAAGATCCAGACTGGAGCCCCAGTAGGCGCAACCGAACCAGCGAACCAGTGATGGTTGCAGTGAACGTCGTGACTTGGCCCGTGCTTGTTGTGGTCTGGACACCAATGACATTCAGAGTTGGATTTGCCTTAGGAACTGCGATTGTGGAAATCGCGGAATTACTCGAACTGTAATTGCTATCTCCTGGGAAGTTAGCGGTTGCCGAGTAACTTCCAGCAAGAACGGTTGGGAAGACACAGGTGTAAGCAGTAGTTGGCGGAGTTAAACTCAAAGTATTAACAGTAGGAGTTCCACACGTTACTGGAGCACCAGTTGGATCTAGTACGGTCCAAGCCATTGATCCAGCAGGAGCCGGCTTACCCGAAGGTCCTACTGCGGTCGCAGTCAGCGTGATCGATCCACCAAGAGTTGGTGTACCACTGTAGGTAAGAGTAATTGTTGGTGACAAGATCGATACATTGAGCGTTACTGAATTCGAGGTAACGGCGGTGTAATTAACATCGCCACCGTAGCGAGCCGTCACAACATAATTACCATATGAGTGCGCCGTGACGCTGCAAACATAAGTCGTAACTGCGCCAGAACTTGTTGGAACGACCGGTGAATCACAAGCCGAAACAGTCGTTCCACCAGAACCAGAGAAGGTCCATGTGACAACTCCCGTTGGAGCCACTCCCCCAGATCCAGTAACAGCAACGCTGAATGTCATGACTGAACCAAGGGCGCCAGTTCCAGACCCACTCAAGATAACGGTTGGGGTCACTTGAGCAATGACAACTGTTGGAGACGAGGCTGGGCTAAGAGCCGTGTAGTTGGAGTCGCCCGAGTAAGTAGCAGTCGCACTGTAACTTCCAGCTGGAATCGCTGAAACAGTGCATGTAAAGACCGTGAGGTTCGATGAAGCGCCAGGAAGTGGACCAGTTGGAGATGTGCAGGTACTTGCTGATCCGGAAGGACCTGTTAATACCCAAGCAACTGTGCCAGCTGGAGCGGTCGCACCATTAATTCCTGTAATCGTCGCTGTGTAGGTGATCGTTCCACCAAGTACTGGGCTAGCCGGTGAAGTAGTTACCGAAATAGCCGGAGTTGCAGGGGCTACGGTTAATGAAGAAGGTGATGCTGCGACTGCGGAATAGTTTGAGTCTCCATTGAAGGTTGCAGTTGCGGTGTAAACACCAGAAACCGGGGTCGAAATCTGGCATGTAAAGGTTTCAGTCAGCGCGCCAGTGTTTGTTGGGCCACCAGTATTAGTACATGTTGTTGCAGCACCCGTGACGGTCCAGGAAATTGTTCCCACTGGAGCTGGGTTACCCGAAGTTCCGGTTATGAGCGCAGTAAAGGTGATTGGGTTGCCGACAGTTTGCGATAGTGGAGATGAAGAACCGATAACCGAGATTGTTGGAGTTGCAGTTCCAAGAATCACGGAAATTGGAGCAGAGGTAATTGTCAGATAGTTGGTATCTGGGGCGATCGTTGAAGTCACGGTATAGGTACCGGCAATTGAGGTTACAAATGTGCAGCTATAGGTCGAAACATTCGACGTGGTGTTTGGACCAGTTGGGCTACTGCATGCAACCGTGTGGTTTGCGGGATCTGTAATAGTCCATGTAACTGCACCTGTTGGTTGTAGAGCTCCAGAGACTCCGGTAACCGTTGTGGTGAGCGTGGTTGTGCCACCAAGCACTGGATTAGCGGAGGCGCGAACGTCAATTGCTGGAAGCTGCTTTGCCAGAGTCAAAGTAAGAGAAGAACTTGAGGCGCTCTTGTAATTGCCATCCCCTGGGTAGTTGGCAACAGCAATGTACGTTCCTGCGTGAATTGTTGTGACGGTGCAGGTATAAGTAGTAACTGTTCCCGCGACTGTAGGCTCCACCTTGGCTGGTGCATGTGGTGACACCAGATGTACCAGTAAGTCCAAATGTCAAAGTACCGCTAGGAGCAACCGCACCTGTTGAGCCAGCGACTGTTGCAGTAAAGATAAGTGCGGCACCCAACGTTGGTGTGCCTGAGGCGCTGATCGAGACCGTTGGAGTGGCTTGATCAACAAAGGTCGTGCTAGCTGAAGCTGTTGCGGCCACACTCGAATATGAAGTGTCTCCAGGGTAAGTGAATGTTGCTCCATATGTTCCCGCAAGCGACGCAACGACGCTACAGGTATAAGTAGAAACATTGCTGCTTCCAGCAGGTCCAGTTGTTGCAGAACAACTTGTTACACCAGTCACCCCGGTAATAGCCCAGGTACCGAGGGCAGAAGGTGAAACTGCTCCCGTAGGTCCAGTTACTGTTGCAGTAAAGACGATCGTGGATCCAAGAGCAGCACTCGCGGAGTTGGCACTGACGGCAACCGTTGGAGTCGCGGCAGAAACTACTGTTTGAGCACCTGAGGTTGGAGCAGTTCCGAAGTAATTCGAATCTCCGCTATAAGTGAATACAGGTAGGTAGGTGCCGTTCACGCTGGCGAGAACCGAACAGGTATAAGTAACACTGTATGTAGATCCAAGAGGTCCTGCCGTGTTAGAACAGGTAACTCCGGTTACGCCTGAAATAGTCCACGATCCGGTACCCGTTGGAGTGAGTCCGGTTGTTGGGCCAGATACAGTCGCGGTAAATGTAAAGGTTGAACCCACAGTAGCCGTTGGAGTACTAGTCGTAATAGTCACGGTAGGAGCGAGCTTGGCAATCACGATTGTTGCACTTGTGCTTGGGCCAGCGGCAGCGTAGTTGCTATCACCTGGGTAGTTGATCAATCCTGTGTATGTCCCTGCAGTAACCGCTGGGACAACACAGTTGTAAATTGCGGTCAAACCACTGGTGACAGGTCCTGTCGTTGAGGAGCAGGTAGTACTTGGGCCTGTAAGGGTCCAATTTACAGAGCTAGCAGAAGGAACAACCGATCCGGTAACTCCAGTGACCTTCGCGGTGTAGGTGATGATTGGTCCGCTTGCAGAAGTTGATTGAACGGCCTCAACCGTAATCGATACTGGAGCAACTTTGGCTACTGGAATAGTGATCGTTGCAGAGTTGTGTGAAACGTAGTTGCTATCGCCAGGGAAGTTTGCCTGTGCACTGTAGTTACCTGCGGTAGCAGTTGGGAATGTGCACTGGTATGAAGTGGTAGGAAGCGCATAGCCACTTGTATCAACAGTTGAAACGATGTTGGTGCAAGCAATCGTGTTACCTGAAGGATCGCTTACGGTCCACGACATTGTTCCAGCAGGAAGTGGGTTCGGAGAAGAGGCTGCAGCTACATATGCAGTCAAAGTTGTTGTTCCGCCAAGTGTTGGAGAACTCGAAGCGGTGATCGTTACAGTTGGGATCAAGTTAGAAATCGTCAGTGAGGCAGAGTTTGAGTCACCAGCAAGGTAGTTAACATCCCCAACAAAGTGCCCAGTGACAATATATGTTCCATAACTGGAAGCTGTAATTGTGCAAATGTACGTTGTGGCTACCCCACTATTACTTGTCGGAGCCGTGGAAGAACATGCACTAATTCCATTAGGACCACTCAAGCTCCACGTCATGTTGCCGATAGGAGCAGCAGAACCAATTGTGCCCGTAACCACCGCGGTAAATGTGAGCGTTGAGTTGAGTGAGGTGCCACCAGCGGCAGTGAGTACAACTGAAGGCGATGTCTTCGCGATAGTTACAACCGTAGATGAAGCGGGTGCCAAATTGGTGTAGTTGGTATCTCCCAGGTAGGTGGCGGTAGCACTGTAATTTCCAGCCTGGGTTGCATTCACGGTACAGGTGTAAACAGTCTGGTTAGCCTGAACTCCACTCACTGGACCAGTTTGAGAGGCACACGATGATGCTGGGCCAACAAAGCCCCATGTGAGAGATCCACCTGGAGGCGTGGCGCCAACGACACCGGTAACTGTTGCGGTGTACGTAATGACTCCACCAAGAAGTGGGGTAATTACCGGAACGCTGACAGAAATAGATGGAGTGGCAGCAGTTACCACGATCGGGGTAGCTGCTTCTGGAGCGAGTGAAGAGAAGTTGCCATCGCCGTTATAGGTAGCTGTTGCATTGTAGGTGCCGGCATTGGCTGCAAAGACCGTGCATGTGTAAGTAGCGGTATGAGCGCCGTTAACGGGACCAGTGCTAGAAGTACAACTTGTTGCCGCACCAGAAACGCTCCAACTCAAGGTTCCAGTTGGGGCCGGAAGAAGTGGGCTACCTGAAACAACTGCAGAGAATGTAAGAGTGGCACCAACAACTGGAGAAGCTGGGCTGGAGTTAACCGCGATTGATGGAACGGAAGTTCCAAGGTTAATGTTGATGGCGCTCGAAGTTGCAGCGAGATAGTTAACATCTGATGCGATTCGTGACGTGATTACATAGTTACCAGCAAGCGATGTAACGAAGGTACAGGTGTATGTTGATACGTTCGAGTTGGTGATAGGTCCCGTTGGATTACTACACGTCACAGATTGACTTGCAGGATCTGTAATTGACCAAGTGACCGCACCTGTTGGTTGAGTTGCTCCCGCAACACCCGTAACAGTTGTGGTGAGAGTGGTTGTTCCACCGAGAGTCGAGTTGCCAGACGCTGCAACTGTGATGGCGGGAACTTGCTGAGCCAGCGTCGATGTAAGAGTGTTGCTAGAGGCGATTCCGTAGTTGGCATCTCCCGCGAAGTTTGCTGTGACGATGTAAGTGCCAGCCTGTGCGGTTGAAATTATGCACGTGTACGTCGAGACAATGCCAGAACTAATCGGTCCGCTCGTTGTTGGACAGGTTGTGTCTCCTCCAGTACCGGATACAGACCAATTAACAGCGCCATAAGGAGCTACCGCGCCGAGTGAACCAGTAACCGTGGCTGTATAGGTGATTGTTCCACCCAGGGTAGGAGCATTTGAGGCACCGATTACGACTGCAGGAGTTGCAATTGCCACGGTCGTTGAGGTCGAAGAAGCGGTAGGTGCTACGGCGTTATAAGCGCTATCTCCAGGATAGGTAAAGGTGGCTCCATACGTTCCCGCATGTGAGGCCACCACTGTGCAGGTATAAGTCGAAACATTGCTGATTGAAGCTGGTCCAGATGTAATCGAGCAACTTGTAACGCCGCTGACACCAGTGATTGCCCAAACGCCAGTACCTGTTGGAGCAACCGCGCTCGATGGGCCAGTCACTGTGGCGGTGAATGAGATCGTGGATCCAAGAGCTGCCGTTGCAGCGCCTGCAACCACTGCAACCGTCGGAGTTGCCGCATTAACTAATGTCGTGGCTCCTGATGATGGAGCAACGTTGAAGTAGTTCGAATCTCCTGGATAAGTGAATACAGGAATGTACGTTCCAGCAACCGAAGCTAGAACAGAACACGTGTAGGTGACGCTATAACCAGTGCCCGTAGGACCAGTAGTTGGATTACACGAAACGCCGCTGACCCCTGCTATTGACCAGGTACCAGTTCCAGTTGGAGTTGGTCCAGTAGTAGGACCTGAAACCGTTGCCGTGAAGGTGAAGGTCGAGCCAAGAGATACGGTAGAGGCACTTGTCGTTACTACAACACTTGGATTTAACTTAGTTACGTCAACACTTGCGGTGTTGCTAGGACCAGCAGCGAGATAGTTATCATCGCCCCCAACGGAGAACTTACCTGTGTATGTACCTGCACTCGGTGCTGCAATAACGCAGGTGTAGCTGGTGGTGACGGTAGAGACAGATGGTGTGCCCTGTGAGGCGCATGATGAGATCGATCCGCTAGGACCGGTCAGGGTCCAGGTTGGTGAACCTGTTGGTGCAACAGAGCCGGTAGTTCCAGTAACTGTTCCGGTGAAGGTGATGATCTGACCATTGGAGGTTGAAGATTGAATTCCAGTAACGGCGAGAGCAGGTGGTTGCTTATCAACGGTGATAGTCGCTGCAGCAGATGATGCAGAGTTGTAGTGAACATCGCCAGAGAAGTTAGCCGTTGCGCTATAGCTTCCCGCTGTTGCAGTTGGAATGGTGCAGGTATAGGTAGCGGTATTGCTCTGCGCTCCGGTGCCGGCGATTGGTCCGCTCGTTGCGCTGCAGCTCACTGGAAGTCCTGTGATAGGAGCGGTGATAGTCCAGCTGACAGATCCGATCGGTGCAAAGGTAGAGCTGCCGGTAACGACGGTGCTTAAGGTGACGCTGCCACCGAGAGGTGAGGTGGTAGGTGTAATAGCGCCAACGGTTGCAGAGTTGGTGGCGATGGTGACGGTGACCTGGTTGGAGGCAGCTGTTGTGTAGTTCCTATCGCCTTGATAGTTAGCGATCACAACATAGGAGCCATTGCCGGCGTTGGTGATGGTGCAGGTATAGGTGGTGACAGAGCCAGATGGGCTACCAGTTCCCGATGTTGAGGTATTGCTGCAGGCGGTGATGCCACCTGAGCCAGAGATATTCCAGAGCACTCCAGCGTTAGCGCTTAAATCAGTTGGAGCAGCAGCGCCGGTAGTACCGGTGACAGTTGCGGTGAAGGTGATCGTTGAGCCATAGGTTGCTCCCCCAGTGGAGGTGAGCGCAACAGTTGGAACTGCCTTGGCGATAACGACGGTGGTAGCAGGGATAGAGGCGACGCTTAAGTAATTAGTATCGGCGTTATTGCCATTGAAGGTAGCAACTGCGGTGTAGGTGCCGGCAGGTGAGGCAGGAATAGCGCAGGTATAAAGGCTCTGCACTCCTACTCCTGCATTTGGACCAGTTGAGGTGGTGCAGGTTGTCGTTGCTCCAGCAGGTCCGGTCAGCGTCCAGGCAACTGGGCCAGTTGGAGCGCTTGCTCCCGTAGGGCCGCTGACAGTTGCGGTGTAGACGATGGTGCCACCAAAGAGCGCACCAGGTGAGGTGACAACCACCGTTGGTGTCGCCTTGGTGACGCTAATAGAGATCGCACTTGGATAGGTAATAGATGAGTAGGTGCTATCTCCGTTATAGGTGGCATTGACGGTATAGGTGCCAACGTTAGGAGTTGCGATGGTGCAGGTGAAGGTCTCTGTCTTCTGATTAGTATCTTGAACACCGGTCGCAGGAGAGCTGCATCCTCCGATAGCAGCGCCGGTGAGATTCCAATTCAAGGTGCCAGATGGAGTATCACTCGATGTTCCAGTGACGATGGCGGTGAAGGTCAGTGGAGTTCCGACCACTGCAGTAGATGCAGGAGATGCGATCAGCGCAATCGATGGAGCAGCTGAGGCGATGGTGATGCTGGTGGTAGGAGATGAGGTGGCGGCGTTGTAATTGGTATCGCCTCCAATAGTGGCCGTTGCGGTGTAGGTGCCGGTGCCGGTGAGCGCTGTTGGAGTAAAGGAGCAGGTGTAGATCGCAACGTTGGCAGATGGATTACTCGTTGGAGTGGTATCTGGAGTAGCACAACTTAAGGTGACGCTGCTTAAAGGTGAGGTGACGGTGAAGGTAACTCCGGCACTTGGTTGAGTTGCTCCCGATACTCCAGTAACAGTTGCGGTGAGCGTCATTGGAGTGTTGAGAGCTGGGCTAGCAGATGGGCTCAAGGTGATCTGTGGTGTTGCCTTAGGGAGCACCACTGCAACAGGTGATGATGAGGCGGTGGTGTAGTTGCCATCGCTCGCGATGGTGGATTGAACGGTATAGGTGCCGGCAGTTGGAGTAGCAACGATGCAGGTATAGGTGGTGATCACTCCGACAGAACTTCCTGTGGTGGAGGCTGCTCCATTGCTGCATGTTGGGGTGGAGGTGCCGGCGCTTGAGACCAGTGAGATGGAGTAGCTAGCAAGACCGTTAGGTGCAAGTGCGTTAACACTTCCCGTCACCGTGGTGGTGAAGGTCAGTGAGCCGCCGAGAGTTGGAGTTCCAGTTGCAGCAAGTGTGAGAGTTGGTGTGGCAGCTGCGACAACCTTGCTATGAGCTGAGGTAGCGGTGGCAACAGCGTTATAACCGCTATCTCCTGGGAAGGTGAAGGTGGCGCTATAGGTGCCGGCGGTGGTTGCAACAACAACGCAGGTATAGGTCGAAACATTGCTACTTGGAGTTGGACCCGTTGTGCTGGTGCAGGTAGTTACTCCAGCAACTCCGGTAATAGCCCAGGTGACATTGGTAGCGCTCGGTGCAACTGCATTGGTAGGACCTGAGACAGTTGCGGTGAAGGTGATCGATTGACCGAGGTTCACTGTTCCTGAGGCAACATCGACTGCCACAGTTGGATCTGCCTTCGCTACTGAGGTGGTAAAGCCAGAGGCAGGGGTGGTAGCGGAGTAGTTGGCATCTCCGAGGAAGGTAAAGAGTGGAACATAGATACCTGCCGTGTGGGCAACAACGACGCAGCTATAGGTAACGGTGGTGGCGTTCACCGTAGTTGGAGCAACTGGGTTGGCGCTGGTGCAACTTGCACCGCTGACTCCTGTAATCGAGAAGGAGCCGTTGCCACTTGGAGCATTAACTCCTGTTGCACCGACCACCGTTGCGGTAAAGGTGAAGGTATCGCCGAGATTTGCAGTAGCGGCAGAGGTGGTGATGGTGACAGTTGGAGCGAGCTTATTGATCGTCACTGTTGCAGCGCTCGATGGACCTTGTCCGGTGTAGTTGTTATCACCAGGGTAGGTAAGGGCTGCGCTATAGCTGCCCGCTGTTGTCACATTGATCACGCAGGTGTAGCTGGTGGTGACGGTAGAGACAGATGGTGTGCCCTGTGAGGCGCATGATGAGATCGATCCGCTAGGACCGGTCAGGGTCCAGGTTGGTGAACCTGTTGGTGCAACAGAGCCGGTAGTTCCAGTAACTGTTCCGGTGAAGGTGATGATCTGACCATTGGAGGTTGAAGATTGAATTCCAGTAACGGCGAGAGCAGGTGGTTGCTTATCAACGGTGATAGTCGCTGCAGCAGATGATGCAGAGTTGTAGTGAACATCGCCAGAGAAGTTAGCCGTTGCGCTATAGCTTCCCGCTGTTGCAGTTGGAATGGTGCAGGTATAGGTAGCGGTATTGCTCTGCGCTCCGGTGCCGGCGATTGGTCCGCTCGTTGCGCTGCAGCTCACTGGAAGTCCTGTGATAGGAGCGGTGATAGTCCAGCTGACAGATCCGATCGGTGCAAAGGTAGAGCTGCCGGTAACGACGGTGCTTAAGGTGACGCTGCCACCGAGAGGTGAGGTGGTAGGTGTAATAGCGCCAACGGTTGCAGAGTTGGTGGCGATGGTGACGGTGACCTGGTTGGAGGCAGCTGTTGTGTAGTTCCTATCGCCTTGATAGTTAGCGATCACAACATAGGAGCCATTGCCGGCGTTGGTGATGGTGCAGGTATAGGTGGTGACAGAGCCAGATGGGCTACCAGTTCCCGATGTTGAGGTATTGCTGCAGGCGGTGATGCCACCGGAGCCAGAGATATTCCAGAGCACTCCAGCGTTAGCGCTTAAATCAGTTGGAGCAGCAGCGCCGGTAGTACCGGTGACAGTTGCGGTGAAGGTGATCGTTGAGCCATAGGTTGCTCCCCCAGTGGAGGTGAGCGCAACTGTTGGAACTGCCTTAGCGATAACGACGCTAGTAGCAGGTGATGAGGCAACGCTTGAGTAATTGGTATCGGCGTTATTGCCATTGAAGGTAGCAACTGCGGTGTAGGTGCCGGCAGGTGAGGCAGGAATGGCGCAGGTATAAAGGCTCTGCACTCCTACTCCTGCATTTGGACCAGTTGAGGTGGTGCAGGTTGTCGTTGCTCCAGCAGGTCCGGTCAGCGTCCAGGCAACTGGGCCAGTTGGAGCGCTTGCTCCCGTTGGGCCTGTGACAGTTGCGGTGTAGACGATGGTGCCACCAAAGAGCGCACCAGGTGAGGTGACAACCACCGTTGGTGTCGCCTTGGTGACGCTAATAGAGATCGCACTTGGATAGGTAATAGATGAGTAGGTGCTATCTCCGTTATAGGTGGCATTGACGGTATAGGTGCCAACGTTAGGAGTAGCGATGGTGCAGGTGAAGGTCTCTGTCTTCTGATTAGTATCTTGAACACCGGTCGCAGGAGAGCTGCATCCTCCGATAGCAGCGCCGGTGAGATTCCAATTCAAGGTGCCAGATGGAGTATCACTCGATGTTCCAGTGACGATGGCGGTGAAGGTCAGTGGAGTTCCGACCACTGCAGTAGATGCAGGAGATGCGATCAGCGCAATCGATGGAGCAGCTGAGGCGATGGTGATGCTGGTGGTAGGAGATGAGGTGGCGGCGTTGTAATTGGTATCGCCTCCAATAGTGGCCGTTGCGGTGTAGGTGCCGGTGCCGGTGAGCGCTGTTGGAGTAAAGGAGCAGGTGTAGATCGCAACGTTGGCAGATGGATTACTCGTTGGAGTGGTATCTGGAGTAGCACAACTTAAGGTGACGCTGCTTAAAGGTGAGGTGACGGTGAAGGTAACTCCGGCGCTTGGTTGAGTTGCTCCCGATACTCCAGTAACAGTTGCGGTGAGCGTCATTGGAGTGTTGAGAGCTGGGCTAGCAGATGGGCTCAAGGTGATCTGTGGTGTTGCCTTAGGGAGCACCACTGCAACAGGTGATGATGAGGCGGTGGTGTAGTTGCCATCGCTCGCGATGGTGGATTGAACGGTATAGGTGCCGGCAGTTGGAGTAGCAACGATGCAGGTATAGGTGGTGATCACTCCGACAGAACTTCCTGTGGTGGAGGCTGCTCCATTGCTGCATGTTGGGGTGGAGGTGCCGGCGCTTGAGACCAGTGAGATGGAGTAGCTAGCAAGACCGTTAGGTGCAAGTGCGTTAACACTTCCCGTCACCGTGGTGGTGAAGGTCAGTGAGCCGCCGAGAGTTGGAGTTCCAGTTGCAGCAAGTGTGAGAGTTGGTGTGGCAGCTGCGACAACCTTGCTATGAGCTGAGGTAGCGGTGGCAACAGCGTTATAACCGCTATCTCCTGGGAAGGTGAAGGTGGCGCTATAGGTGCCGGCGGTGGTTGCAACAACAACGCAGGTATAGGTCGAAACATTGCTACTTGGAGTTGGACCCGTTGTGCTGGTGCAGGTAGTTACTCCAGCAACTCCGGTAATAGCCCAGGTGACATTGGTAGCGCTCGGTGCAACTGCATTGGTAGGACCTGAGACAGTTGCGGTGAAGGTGATCGATTGACCGAGGTTCACTGTTCCTGAGGCAACATCGACTGCCACAGTTGGATCTGCCTTCGCTACTGAGGTGGTAAAGCCAGAGGCAGGGGTGGTAGCGGAGTAGTTGGCATCTCCGAGGAAGGTAAAGAGTGGAACATAGATACCTGCCGTGTGGGCAACAACGACGCAGCTATAGGTAACGGTGGTGGCGTTCACCGTAGTTGGAGCAACTGGGTTGGCGCTGGTGCAACTTGCACCGCTGACTCCTGTAATCGAGAAGGAGCCGTTGCCACTTGGAGCATTAACTCCTGTTGCACCGACCACCGTTGCGGTAAAGGTGAAGGTATCACCGAGATTTGCAGTAGCGGCAGAGGTGGTGATGGTGACAGTTGGAGCGAGCTTATTGATCGTCACTGTTGCAGCGCTCGATGGACCTTGTCCGGTGTAGTTGTTATCACCAGGGTAGGTAAGGGCTGCGCTATAGCTGCCCGCCGTTGTCACATTGATCACGCAGGTGTAGCTGGTGGTGACGGTAGAGACAGATGGTGTGCCCTGTGAGGCGCATGATGAGATCGATCCGCTAGGACCGGTCAGGGTCCAGGTTGGTGAACCTGTTGGTGCAACAGAGCCGGTAGTTCCAGTAACTGTTCCGGTGAAGGTGATGATCTGACCATTGGAGGTTGAAGATTGAATTCCAGTAACGGCGAGAGCAGGTGGTTGCTTATCAACGGTGATAGTCGCTGCAGCAGATGATGCAGAGTTGTAGTGAACATCGCCAGAGAAGTTAGCCGTTGCGCTATAGCTTCCCGCTGTTGCAGTTGGAATGGTGCAGGTATAGGTAGCGGTATTGCTCTGCGCTCCGGTGCCGGCGATTGGTCCGCTCGTTGCGCTGCAGCTCACTGGAAGTCCTGTGATAGGAGCGGTGATAGTCCAGCTGACAGATCCGATCGGTGCAAAGGTAGAGCTGCCGGTAACGACGGTGCTTAAGGTGACGCTGCCACCGAGAGGTGAGGTGGTAGGTGTAATAGCGCCAACGGTTGCAGAGTTGGTGGCGATGGTGACGGTGACCTGGTTGGAGGCAGCTGTTGTGTAGTTCCTATCGCCTTGATAGTTAGCGATCACAACATAGGAGCCATTGCCGGCGTTGGTGATGGTGCAGGTATAGGTGGTGACAGAGCCAGATGGGCTACCAGTTCCCGATGTTGAGGTATTGCTGCAGGCGGTGATACCACCGGAGCCAGAGATATTCCAGAGCACTCCAGCGTTAGCGCTTAAATCAGTTGGAGCAGCAGCGCCGGTAGTACCGGTGACAGTTGCGGTGAAGGTGATCGTTGAGCCATAGGTTGCTCCCCCAGTGGAGGTGAGCGCAACTGTTGGAACTGCCTTAGCGATAACGACGCTAGTAGCAGGTGATGAGGCAACGCTTGAGTAATTGGTATCGGCGTTATTGCCATTGAAGGTAGCAACTGCGGTGTAGGTGCCGGCAGGTGAGGCAGGAATGGCGCAGGTATAAAGGCTCTGCACTCCTACTCCTGCATTTGGACCAGTTGAGGTGGTGCAGGTTGTCGTTGCTCCAGCAGGTCCGGTCAGCGTCCAGGCAACTGGGCCAGTTGGAGCGCTTGCTCCCGTTGGGCCTGTGACAGTTGCGGTGTAGACGATGGTGCCACCAAAGAGCGCACCAGGTGAGGTGACAACCACCGTTGGTGTCGCCTTGGTGACGCTAATAGAGATCGCACTTGGATAGGTAATAGATGAGTAGGTGCTATCTCCGTTATAGGTGGCGTTGACGGTATAGGTGCCAACGTTAGGAGTATGGATGGTGCAGGTGAAGGTCTCTGTCTTCTGATTAGTATCTTGAACACCGGTCGCAGGAGAGCTGCATCCTCCGATAGCAGCGCCGGTGAGATTCCAATTCAAGGTGCCAGATGGAGTATCACTCGATGTTCCAGTGACGATGGCGGTGAAGGTCAGTGGAGTTCCGACCACTGCAGTAGATGCAGGAGATGCGATCAGCGCAATCGATGGAGCAGCTGAGGCGATGGTGATGCTGGTGGTAGGAGATGAGGTGGCGGCGTTGTAATTGGT